>JAIQFH010000011.1 GCA_020073385.1 Terriglobia bacterium
TCCACAAACTCGTCGAACCTGGCACCCTCCAGTAACTCGTTCAACCGCTTATAGAAAGGATGGCCCGGCGCCACCGCCAACTCCGTGTGCGCAATCCATATGTCCTCTTGCTTCTCCCCGCCACTCCGCTTGCTCATCGCCATCCGCGCATTCTACGAACTCTTCCTGTGGATCACGCCATCTTTTGTTTGTTTCAGGTATCCAGACTTGCACCACGGGCTGCTAGGCTGTCGGCTGTCGGGTATCCGCCCTTCGCAACGTGCGCGAAGGACGGGGCACCCACACTTAGTGGCGGCTTCGGCAGTTCGAAGGCTGGGCCATCATCCGTTTTGTTAAATGGGTTTGGGCTGGTTGACTACATCGGAGCTTAACTTTGCCAGCACCGCTAAAAGACATCATCGCATTAAATGCCAAACTAGAATGGGCAGAAGAGCACATCCAAGCTTTCCAACTGTTTTGGTCCGACTTTCGGGAAAAAAGCTATCGCGTCGAATCCAAGAACGATTCTAAGAGCGGACAGAGGGTCTACTTTCTCGCGGATGCGTGGGACCTCGATGAGAGATTCTCCGTGAGAATTGGCGATATTGTTCACAACTTGCGGTCTGCGTTGGATCACTTGGCGTACCGAGCGATGAGCGTGTCCCCCGGTATCACTGCGAAAAATCTTCAAAGTGTTTATTTTCCCATTGCGGAGACGGCCGCCGAATACCAATCCCTCAAGGGCAGGCGAGTAAAGGGAATGAGGCAAGACACTGTAAAAGCAATCGACCTGATCGAGCCATACAGGGGAGGAGCAGGAGAAATTCTGTGGCAGCTCCATGATTTGGACATTATCGACAAGCACAAATTGCTGATCGCTGTGGGTTCGACGAGCCGCCAACAAAGCATGCCGCCAAGTGAAATCGCACGATTGAAACGCGAATTCCTGGGTATCCGACAGCAGATCTATACCCCGGCTCAGGAAGCTATTCTCTTTCAAACCGCACGGGCAAGCATCCAATTCCCGTTGAAACGAGGCGACATACTCGCCATCATTCCCGAACGTGAAGTGAACGAGCACATGCATTTCACCTTTGAGGTAGCGTTCGGAGAGCCTATAGCTCTTCGGGGTGAGCCTGTCATCGCCAAACTGTTTGAAATGTCTGGGAGAATTCGTGACATCATTCGGAATTTTGACAATGCTGGGTATTTGGAATGACTGTTGCCTCTGCTGTCGATATTTTCTGTGTGCGACGACTATAGGATGAACGATCCAAAAACCGAGGAAAGACGGAACGCGGGTGGCACATCCTTTCGCGCTTTTTGCGAAAGGGTGGGGAGTCGATGCTCTCTGCCGCTAAGTCTTTTAAGCCACGCCCCGCACTTTCATCGAGGCTTGCGGCCACTGATTCAGCTTCACGATGCCCTCTTCTCCTAACGCGTAACTGCGATAGCTGCTCCATGTCCACTGCTCGGGCTCCAGCACGAGTCCTCGCTTCAGCGGATTTCGGAAATCCCCACCCGTCCACATATGCGGCTGGCTTCAACTGCGTAACTCCGAAGTAAGGTGAGAACGCCTTGTCAAGCTCATGACACTGCACGCGGGGTAGGGATCCTTCGACTGCGGTTGATCTTTGCGCTTACGGCGCGCAAAGATCAGTCCTCGCTCAGGATGACATTGCCGGGAATTGAAACATAAAGTTCGCCTCTGAGTGGATTTCGGGAATCCCCACGCGTCTCTGTATGCGGCTGGCTTCAACTGCGTAATTCCGAAGTAAGGTGAGAACGCCTTGCCAAGCTTATGACGCTGCGGGGCGGGGTAGGGATCCTTCGACTGCGGTTGATCTTTGCGCTTACCGCGCAAAGATCAATCCTCGCTCAGGATGACATTGCCAAATGACATTGCCAAATGACATTGCCAGGAATTGCCGATTATGCATCCCTTGCAGGGAACACAGTATTGTTCGCACCGAGAGCGCCACTTATCCTGAATGCACAGGTAGTTCCGCGAGTGCTCTACGTGCAGGACCGGAAGACGAATGCGACTTGGTTGAGGATGCAGCTACGTCCGCACCCGACTTCACTGTCAAACAGGGAGGATTTCGCATCCCCGCACGACAAATCGTTACCACGAGGTACGAATGAGAATTGCTCAGGTGTCGCCACTTTACGAAAGCGTGCCACCGCGTCTTTATGGAGGCACGGAACGAGTTGTGTCATGGCTGACGGAGGAGTTGGTTCGTCGAGGCCACCAGGTAACGCTGTTCGCCAGCGGCGACTCCCTCACCAACGCCCACTTGGTTCCAGTCTGCCCGCAAGCTTTGCGCCTTGACCCAGAATGCCTGGATCCTCTAGCTCACCACTTACGTCTGATCGAACAAGTCCTGCAACGCAAGGATGATTTCGATATCGTCCACTTTCATATCGATTACCTGCACTTCTCGATGAGCCGCCGCGAGGACCTTTCGCAACTCACCACGCTCCACGGACGCCTCGATATTCCAGATCTGGTTCCTATGTTCCGTGAATTTTCCGAAATGCCCGTCGTCTCGATTTCCGATGCTCAGCGCAGGCCACTACCGTGGATCAATTGGCAGGGCACCGTTCACCACGGCATGCCGGAGAACACTTTTGTGCCCCACTTTGATGCGGGAAACTATCTCGCGTTCCTGGGCCGGGTTTCTCCGGAAAAAGGAATCGAGGACGCCATTGAGATTGCGAAACGAGCCGGCCTTCCGCTGAAGATTGCCGCCAAGGTGGACCGTGCCGACAAGAGCTACTTCGAGTCTCAAGTAAAACCGATGCTCAAGCACAAGCTCATCGAGTTTGTGGGGGAAATCAGCGACCGGGAAAAGAACGCATTTCTCGGAAATGCGTCCGCCCTCCTGTTTCCCATCAATTGGTCAGAACCCTTCGGCATCGTGCTGATCGAAGCCATGGCCTGCGGTCTTCCCGTCATCGCCTACCCGCGGGGATCTGTCCCGGAAATTATCGAGGACGGCCTGTCTGGATTTCTGGTACATAATGTCGACGAGGCTGCCCGCGCGGTGAAGAGCCTCTCCGCCATCGACCGCCGCAAATGCCGCCGCGCCTTCGAAGACCGTTTTTCCGCAAAGCGCATGGCCCAGCAATACCTGGCCATCTACGACCGCATCATCAAACGAGAATCTGAATCCATCGCTCTCACTGAAGGAGATCTCAGTTGGACGAAGTTGGCACCACCCAGCAGTACTACATAGCCGCCGGATCGTCTCCTTCTGAGGACCGGACGCGAGTACTGAAATACGGAAAATGCTTCGCCGTTTTCAATCGCTACGGCGATATCGTACCCCTCGGCCTCGGCGAGCATGGCGTCTTCTTCCGCGGCTGCCGCCATCTCTCGGAGTTCGTCCTTGGCCTGTGGAATGCGCGCCCGCTGCTGCTCAGCTCGAACGTCCAGGCTGACAATTTTGCATTCGTCGCGGATCTGGCGAACGTCGATGTCACGGAGAATCAAAACATCGCGGTTCCGCGCGGCACGCTGCATCTGGTCCGCTCGCGTTTCCTGTGGCGCGACGTCGCTCACGAAGAACTCCGCATCGTCAACTACGGCCTGAAGTCGCTACGCGTGCCAATCCAGATTGCGTTCGCTGCCGACTACGCTGACATCTTCGAAGTCCGTGGCATGCGCCGCGAACACCGTGGCCGCCGCCTCGAGGACGAGATCACCGCCACGTCGATCCTGATGACCTACGAAGGTCTCGACCACCAACTCCGCCGCACCTGTATCCAGGCCGATCCCGCACCGGTCGCGATTACTCCTAGCGAACTCCAGTTTGAGGCTTCGCTCGGCCCGGGCAAGTCGGCGACGTTTCATCTCTCCGTCGACTGCAATCCCCAGAGCCATCACCGCTCGATTGGATACTCCCGTGCCATGGCCGGAGCCGAGACCGAACTCAAGGCCGCATCGTCCAGTCTGTGTAAAATCTCCAGTTCCAACGACCGCCTGACCTCCTGGGTCCGCCGCTCCCTCGCCGACGTCGAGATGATGACTATGGGAAATCCGGAGACAAATTATCCCTACGCCGGCGTGCCCTGGTTCAGCACGGTATTTGGCCGCGACGGCATCATCACCGCGATGCAGATGTTGTGGATCGCCCCGCAAATCGCGAAGGGCGTTCTGCTGTTCCTGGCCTCTACGCAAGCCACGGAAATCGATCTGAAGAACGAAGCACAGCCCGGCAAGATCATCCACGAAACCCGCGGCGGAGAAATGGCCACCCTCGGCGAAGTTCCTTTCGGCCGCTACTACGGCAGCATCGACAGCACACCGCTATTCCTGATTCTTGCCGGATGTTATTTCGATTACACCGGAGACGTGAAATTCCTCGAGCACCTTCGTCCTCACATCGACATGGCCCTCGACTGGATCGACCGCTACGGTGACGTCGACGGGGACGGCTTCGTGGAATACGCTCCCCACGGTGAAAAGGGGCTGGTCCAGCAGGGGTGGAAAGATTCCAACGACTCCGTCTTTCACGTCGACGGAACGATTGCCGATCCGCCCATCGCGCTGTGTGAAGTGCAAGGGTACGTCTATGCCGCGAAAATGGCGGCTGCAAAAATCTACGCAGCCTGGAACGACATGCAACGCCAACGATCGCTGGAGAGTGAAGCCGCCGAATTGCGGCACCACTTCGAGGAAGCCTTCTGGTGCGACGAAATCTCCACCTACGCGTTAGCCCTCGACGGCCACAAACAACCATGCCGCGTGCGCACGTCCAATCCCGGACACTGCCTCTTCTCGGGCATCGCCAGCCCCGAGAGGGCGAATCTCGTCGCCCACACCCTGGTCAGCACAGATTTTTTCAGCGGATGGGGTATTCGCACCGTCGGCTGTCACGAGGCCCGCTACAACCCGCTCTCGTACCACAACGGTTCCGTGTGGCCCCATGACAATGCGATCATCGCGGCAGGAATGGCCCGCTACGACTTCCGCGAGTTTGCCGGGCGCATTCTGATGAGCCTGCTCGATCTCAGCAGCTCAGTCGAACTTCAGCGCCTGCCTGAACTGTTCTGTGGAGTCGATCGCCGCGTGGGACAAGGCCCAACACTTTATCCGGTAGCCTGCTCGCCGCAAGCGTGGGCAGCCGGCGCAGTCTTTATGCTCCTGCAGGCGTGCCTCGGCATCACCATCGATGCCAAGAACCGGCGGGTGGTCTTTGATCGCCCCTATCTGCCGCAAGGTATCCCACAGCTCTCAATCCGGGACCTGCGCATCGAAGACTGCCGTGTCAGCCTCTTCCTGGAACGCGACTCCGGTCCAGTCCGAATCCAGGTATTAGAAAAGCACGGCGAAGTCGATGTAGTGGGGAAGTAGAGGTCGATTTCAGATTGCAGATTTTAGATTGCAGATTCTCGAGCCTGTCAGCGGCACTGCCGGCGATTCTAAATCTGCAATCTGAAATCGAAAATCTGCAATCGAAGTGGGCCCGGCACTCTGCTTGCAGAACCGGGCCCTATCCATCATGCGCCCTTCCCGACCGCCGAAATGCACTCCTCCAGCACATCAACGGCAACGTCAGCCTCTTCTTTGGTGACAACCAGCGGCGGACACAGCCGGATCGTGCTAGGCCCGCAACCGAGGAACAGGATGCCCTTCTCGAACGCCATCTCGACAATGCGATCGCGCTCCGCGGCCCCATACTCTTTCGTGACCTTGTCCTTCACGATGTCGACGCCGATCATCAACCCGCGTCCACGAACATCACCGACCAGTTTCAGTCGCGAAGGCCAATCCGCCATCCGAGCCAGAATGTGCTTCCCAACTTTCGCGGAGTTCTCGAGCAGATGTTCTTTCTCAATCACATCCAGCGTGGCCAGCGCCGCGGCGATAGCAACAGGATTTCCCCCGAAGGTAGAAGCGTGCGATCCCGGAACCCAGTCCATGATCTCCGCGCGGCTCACCGTGACGCCTAGCGGCATGCCCGAAGCAATACCCTTCGCCATGCAGACGATGTCCGGCTCGACCCCGGTGTGCTCCACCGCCCACCACTTGCCGGTGCGACCCACACCGCTCTGCACCTCATCGACGACCAGCAGAATGCCGTGCCGGTCGCAGATCCGCCGTAGCTCTTGCATAAAGTTGGTAGGAGCGACAACGTATCCGCCCTCGCCTTGCACCGGCTCGACAAAAATCGCCGCGACTTCCTCCGGAGGCAACGTAGTCTTGAACAGCTTTTCTTCGATGAATCGCGCGCATCCCAAGGCAAACTGTTCCGCTTCCTGCTGCCCAGCGACACATCCGCGATAAACATCCGGATAGCGCACGTGCGTCACGCCCGGCACCAGCGGAGCAAACCTCCGCCGCTGTTGCGGCTTGGAAGCCGTCAGCGACAACGCGCCCATCGTGCGTCCGTGGAACGCTCCAAAGAACGCAATGATGTTCTGCCGCTTGGTGTGATAGCGCGCCAGCTTCAGCGCGCACTCGATCGCCTCCGCGCCGGAGTTGCCGTAGTAAATGCGGTGCGGACCCTTCATCGGCGCAATCTTCGACAGCCGCGATGCCAACTGCACCATGTTCTCGTAATAGAAGTCGGTGCCCGACATGTGAATGAGTTCGCCCGCCTGGCGTTGAATAGCGGCGACTACATCGGGATGGCAGTGCCCCGTAGAAGTCACGGCAATGCCGGCAGAAAAATCGAAGAACTCGTTTCCGTCCACGTCGGTGACGACGATGCCGCGCCCGCTCTTAGCTACCAGCGGATACGACCGGGTATAGGACGGTGAAATGTATTGCTCATCACCCTCGAGCACGCGCTTGGCGTTCGGCCCGGGCAGGGCGGTCTTGATCTTGGGACCAATCGTAGCAGTCATGGCAGTCATGATATTCCTCCGTTCGGGTCGGCACGACTTTCAGTCGCGCCGCCTATCGCCAGCTTTGAAAGGGCGCGACCT
Organism: Terriglobia bacterium; assembly: GCA_020073385.1. Taxonomy (GTDB): domain Bacteria; phylum Acidobacteriota; class Terriglobia; order Terriglobales; family Acidobacteriaceae; genus Sulfotelmatobacter. The sequence goes on from JAIQFH010000011.1 coordinate 6,916, forward strand.
CAGTCGCGCTGTCCAAGGCCGCTTTTTGATCTTCGGGCTTTAGCCCCTGAGGGCCGCCACGTCGGGCCATTGGACAAATGGATCAGGCTCGGACGCACGTCGTGGTTTCAGACGAAGTACCGCCGAGGCGAATCCGGCGAAGGAAGGAAACTAGTCGCTACCGAAGAGTGAAGGACGCAGCCGCGAGGGCAGAATGGCTCGATACCGCCGCGGACACACCAGCGAGTGCAGCCAGCACTCGCCCGCTTGGGCATAGGGAACGCGCGAATTGGCATGTTTGCGCAGCATCGTTCGCGGTCGACATCACTGATTGATTATAGCCGCACTACGTCAGCCAGCGAAACCCCCTATTTGGTAACGATGGTTTCCACCTTTATTATCTTTGGCTTCACGCCTTTAAGTACGAAGGAATTATTCCTGGCTTCCCCCAACTACGGCCCGCTGACGCGAGCAACCCCATCTCTCTTGGCGACAGTCCTTTCAATTTTTACACCTCCCTTACAACTCTTTTGCAGTTCTTTTACAACTCCTTTGCGGTTCGCCAAGTAACGGACGTGCTTGATTGCCTAGACTCCACCTGCGCCGCAGTCAGTGCACCGCTGCGCACTTCTTTGCGATTGCTGAGCACGTAACAGCTACCAGCCAGATATAAGGGCTCAGCGCGGCTTTCTTGCTCGAAGAGTCATTCCTCGGGGATTCACTCGGAACCAACGGTTGGTCAAATCAAGATCGCATGAGGAGTTCGGAATGCGTGTCGGGACACGGTCTGACGCTCGCCTGATTCAATCTCTTGCAACTTCGGCGTTGACTCTAGCTTTTCTAATCCTGAGCGGCAGCCAATCCGCGAATGCCCTTCCGGCTTTCGCTCGCAAGTATGGGCTGCGATGTTCCGCCTGCCATGAAACCTGGCCCATGCTCAATTACTTCGGCCAGAAATTCAAAGACAACGGCTATCAACTGATGAACGACAAAGATGCCCCGATCTGGCAGAACCCGGCGTACTGGCCGATCACGTTGCGCATGACGCCGTTCTGGAGCCGCGAGAGCACTAACAAAATCGCTGCCGATACGGCCAGCGGCGTGGCCAGCCTGGCGACCACAGGATTCAATTTTGGCGGACTGGACATTCTGACCGGCGGCACCTTGGAGAAGAACATCTCGTTCCTGCTGGTTCCTGCCTCCGAAGAGGACGGATCGTTCCACATCGAAGCGGTGAACGTGCGCTTCGACAATCTCTTCCACAGTCCCTGGCTCAACGTGAAAGTCGGGAAGTTTGAGCTGGACAGCTTCATCTCTGAAAAGCGTGGGTTGACCCTATCGGGAAGTGGCGGGGGCTACCAACTGTTCCACTTCATCCCGGTTAACGATGGCAACATTTTTGGCCAGATCGGAGACAACCAGGTCGGTGTGGAGTGGATGGGCCACTCGTTCAACGACCGTACGCGGTTGTCCGCGGCGGTACTCAGTTCGACCGACGGAAATCCGGACGTGCCCTACGGGCAAAACTCTTACACGGCATTCTTCGCCGGGAGTCAAGCCTTCAGCGCAGGAAAACTCGGCGTGCAGCGCCTCGGCGGGTATGCGATGGTGGGCCAAGCCCCAACCACCTATTTGACAGCCGATGGTGCTCCCATCCTCGGTTCGGGAACCGGCAACAAGAGTTTCAGCCGCGTAGGATTCGAGGGCCTGTTCTATCTCGGACCGCACCTCGACTTCCAGGTCTTCACCCAACACGGCTCCGATGATGCCTGGTTCGGCGCCTGCTATGGCGACATCATCACGGGAACCTGCGACCCCGCCAACAACAACACCGGCGGAGCAGCGCTACCGGCCGGAGCTCGCAATCCTACCTGGAATGGAGCTTTTGTCGAAACCCACTTCGTCTGGAACCCGCAGTTCACCATCTTCCAGCGATCCGAGTGGGTTCGGATGTCGCAGCAAGCTCTTCCGGGGACACCCTCGAATCTGGGTGACATCGACAACTATGTGTTCGGCTATCGCTATAACCCGTTCATGTCGAGCCGTGCCGGGTTTGCCTTCCACAACGAGTACTCGTGGATCCGACAACGGGGCACCGCGCCCGATGGGACAGACCTGAGCAGCAACAGCCTCATGCTGGGCTTTGATTTCGCCTTCTGAGAAAACGAGGAGACCGACGATGAAAAACTCAAAACCATGGAAGTTTCGAATCGGACTGGGGTGCCTCGCTCTCGGAGCGATGTGCACCCTCCCTGCCTCAGCCCAGGATGCGCCTGACGTTGGCCCGCACCCGGCGCAGCCGCTGAAACCCATGGAGAGTCACATTGGACATGTGACGGGCCACGCCAAGGACGGCAAGATGGACTACCGCCGTTACTGCGCTGGCTGCCATGGCGACCAGGGTGATGGGAACGGCGAAAACGCCCAGTGGTTGGACCCGAAGCCCCGCGATTTCACCATCGCCACCTTCAAATGCCGATCTACTCTTACCGGCACGCTGCCCACGGATGAGGACCTGTTCAATACCCTCGGGCGCGGTGTGACGAATTCTTTTATGCCGGTCTGGAACACTTTTTCCGATCAGCAGCGTGCTGACCTCGTGGCCTATATCAAGACGTTCTCGCCGCGATGGGAAAAGGAAAAGGCCGGCGAGCCGATCAAGATTCCAGCCGAGCCTGCCGTGACCATCGAGAGCATCGCCCATGGCAAGGCTCTTTTCACGAAGCTGGAATGCTGGAAGTGCCACGGTCCGCAAGGCAAGGGAGACGGTCCTTCGGCGTCTACGTTGACCGATAGCAAGGATCAACCCATTCGGCCCTACGATTTCTCTGCTGGTAGGGACGATTCCCGCTTCAAATGCGGTTCCACCAATCAGGATATCTACAAGATCTTCATGACCGGCGTCGACGGCACTCCGATGCCATCATTCGCCGACACCATTCAGCCCAACGACGCCTGGGATCTGGTACATTTTCTGCGTACGCTGCAGGTGCACCGTCACAGCAAGGAAAACGACGTGCTGAAAGCGGCCGGCGGAAAGATTCCCGCCTACGTTGAGAAATCGCAAGCGCCCGCGAGCTGGTCCGGGAACCAGGGGGGCGGGAGGCCAAAACTAAGCGCCAGTGTACGGACGGACGACTTCGTCCGTCCCGGTCGCTAAGCGACCGTGCCACTGCCGGAGCACCCCCCGATCTATAGGTCGAACCACACCCGTTTGCGCTTCCGCAACCGTTGTTTTGACTTACGGGCTGACGCGCCTTAGCATGGCTCACCACGGCATTCGGGGACTTCTTTGCTCGATCAGACCATCTCTCACTACCGGATCGTCGAAAAACTCGGCGGCGGAGGAATGGGTGTCGTCTACAAAGCCGAGGACACTCGCCTGGGACGCTTCGTCGCGCTGAAGTTTCTGCCCGAAGATTTAGCGCAGGACCGCCAGGCGCTGGAACGGTTCCGGCGGGAGGCGAAAGCGGCGTCGGCGCTGAACCATCCGAACATCTGCACGATCTACGACATCGGCGAGGATGGCGGCAAGACATTCCTCGTGATGGAGTTTCTGGACGGCGCGACGCTGAAGCACTTGATCGCGGGACGTCCTATGGAACTGGAGACCATTCTGTCGCTGGGCATCGAGATCGCCGACGCGCTCGATGCGGCGCACGCGGGCGGGATCGTTCATCGCGACATCAAGCCGGCGAATCTTTTTGTCACCAAGCGCGGACACGCGAAGATTCTCGACTTCGGGTTAGCGAAGGTAAAGGCCGAACCGCGCGACTCGGGCAACATTGGTGACCTCACGGCGCCTACTGCCGTCGCGCTGGAAGAGCACCTGACCAGCCCCGGTTCTACCCTCGGCACTGTGGCGTACATGTCGCCGGAGCAGGCCAAGGGGAAGGAACTCGACAATCGCACCGACCTGTTCTCGTTCGGCGTGGTGCTTTACGAAATGGCCACCGGAACGTTGCCCTTCCGCGGAGACACCTCAGCCCTGATCTTCGACGCGATTCTGAATCGCGCGCCGGTTGCGCCGGTTCGGCTGAATGCCGATCTCCCGGCGAAATTTGAAGACATCATTAATAAGGCTCTGGAGAAGGATCGCAACTTGCGCTACCAGAGCGCGGCGGACATTCGCGCCGACCTGCAACGATTGAAGCGTGACACGGACAGCGGGCGCGCCATTGCGCAGAGTTCAGGATCGATCCCCGCTGCGTCGGAAACTCCGGCACAGCCCGCAAGAACAACGTCTTCCGCCAAAATGCCAGTTCAGACTTCGGCTTCATCAGCCTTGACGCCGGCCGCGGCGAGCGTCGAGAGCAAGTCAAACATCAAGCGGAAGATAATTCTGCCCGTCGCGGCAGGAGTGCTCGTCGTCCTAGTCGGGCTGGGGATGTATCTGCGATCGAGAACGTCCGGCCGTCTCACTGAGAAGGACAGTGTGCTGCTGGCAGATTTCGTAAACACGACGGGCGATCCCGTGTTCGATGGCACGCTGAAGCAGGCGTTGGCGGTGCAACTCGAGCAGTCGCCGTATCTGAATATTGTTCCCGATTCGAAGATCCACGATGCGTTGCGCCTGATGGGACGCTCAGGGGAGGAACGCGTCACGAACGACGTTGCCCGGGAAATCTGTCAGCGGCAAGGAATCAAGGCGCTGCTGACGGGATCGATTGCAGGACTTGGCAACCATTACGTCATCATGCTGTCGGCGCTCAACGGCGCAACCGGCGATGCGCTGGCCCGCGAGCAGGTCGAGGTCGACAGTAAAGAGCAAGTGCTGAAATCGCTCGACAAGGCCGCCTCCAGCCTGCGCCAGAAAATGGGTGAATCGCTATCTTCGGTGCAGCAGTTTGCGAAACCCCTGGAACTGGCAACAACTTCCTCGCTGGAAGCTCTGCAGGAATTCAGTCAAGGGCAGTCGGAACATCAAGACACAAACGATGAAGCAGCCATTCCACACCTGAAGCGCGCCATCGAACTCGACCCGAATTTTGCGATGGCTTGGGCCACCCTGGGTGTCTGCTATAACAATACGACCCGGCTCACTGATGCTCAGCAAGCGCTGAAGAAGGCCTATGAATTACGCGATCGGGCCAGCGAGCGCGAAAAATTCTACATCCAGGCGCATTACTACGACGAGGTCACGCACGATCCGGAGAAGGCTTTGGCGGCCTATGCCGAGTGGAGGCAGACATATCCTCGCGATACCGTGCCTTTCGACAACGCGGCCCTGGCCTATAGCACCATCGGTCAACAAGAAAAAGCGCTCGGACTCGCCAGTGAGGCCGTTCGGCTGGACCCAAAAGATGTCTACGCTTATTCCAATCTTGCGGGCGCTTACCTGTCTCTGAATCGTTTCGACGAAGCCAAGAGCGTTGCCGAACGCGCGATAGCCCAAAAAATCGACGGACCCAACCTGCGCGGGGTGCTGACTGATATCGCCTACATTCGCGGTGACTGGGCCACGTACGACCACGTGGTCGATTTGTCTCGCGGCACTCCAAACGAACCTTTTGTGCTGCTGTTTAAGGCATCCGGCCAGGAGGCGCTAGGAAAGGTAAAGGCGGCCCGGGCTACATGGCAGCAGGCGCGAAGCATACTGTTGAATGCGGGTATCAAAGACTTCGCCGGCGCGCTATTTGATGTCGAGGCCGTGAACGAGTGCTCTATTGGTTACCAGGCTTACGGGACGACCGCAGCTTCCCAGGCCGTGCAAATATCGAGCAGTAGTGAAGTCCGGGCCTATGCCGCTTTAGCGTTTGCATGCACCGGGGATACGGGAAAATCCGCTTCTCTGGTTGCCGCGTTGGGGCGCGATTTTCCCGAGAACCGTTATCTGCAGATGATCATGTTTCCGATCATCGAAGCTGCGTCGCGTCTCGAGAAAAATCAGCCGTCGGAAGCGATCGCCGCACTGGAGCCGGTCCGTCCTTATGAACTCGGAGTTGGACCCAACGGATCGGGTTTTTGGCCAAATCACCTGCGGGGACTGGCTTACCTCAAACTGCACGATGGCGCCAAGGCAGCAGCCGAGTTCCAGCGCATTCTCGATCATCAGGGGGTATCGGCTACCGATCCGATCTACACGCTGGCACGGGTGAATATCGGCCGCGCTTATGCAATGCAAGGGGACAACGCGAAAGCGCGGACGGCGTATCAGGATTTCTTCGCGCTGTGGAAAGACGCGGATCCGGATGTGCCGATTCTCAAGGCAGCGCGGGCCGAATACGAGAAGTTGAAGTAGATCTCTGGTTCGGCGGCTTGGAATGAGGGCTGCCCTGCGCGAAGGCGCCGGCGCGACCTCAGCGGCGGGCACGCTCGTTTCGCTCGCGGGACGGACGAAGGCGTCCGCCCCTACACAAGACGTTCCCTGGTGTGCGCTTCTACTGCGATCCGCCTGCGGCGTGCGCCGGCGCATTCTTCACATACTTGTCAAACCAGCGGAGCATCTCGTAGACCATCTGCTCGTTTGACTCCATGGCTGTATACCAGTGGGGCTCGTGCGGGAGCATCACCAGACGGGCGGTGCCACCGTTGCCCCGGATGGCTTCGTAGAGCTTGTGCGCCTGCAGTGGCGTCGTGCCGGGATTCGCATCTTCGGCGCCGTGCATGATGAGAAGCGGTGTCTTCATCTTGTCGGCGACGAAGAATGGGGAGACTTTTAGATAGACGTCCGGGGCCTCCCACACCGATCGGCGTTCATTCTGGAAACCGAAAGGCGTCAGTGTCTTGTTAAAGGAGCCGCTGGTTGCGACTCCTGCCCGGAAGAGGTCGGAATGGGCGACCAGGTTCACGGTCATGAGAGCGCCGTGGCTGTGGCCGGTAACTCCGATGCGCTCAGGATCGGCAACGCCCAGCCGCACCGCTTCATCGACAGCGGCTTTCGCGTCGGCGACGAGCTGGTCGAGATAAGTGTCGTAGGCTTTCTTCGGATCGCCGATGATGGGGAATGCTGCGTTGTCGATGATGGCGTAGCCGGCGAGCAGCAACAATCTGTATTGTCGCAGTTGCGTAAAAGTCTCCTGCGAGCCGGCGACCTGACCCGCAGTGGAGGCGTCGGCATAGTCGAGAGGATAAGCGTAAAGAATTGTAGGGACGCGCGTGCCTTCCTGATAGCCGGGCGGTGTATAGAGCGTGAACGACAAGTCCAGACCGTCGGCGCGCTTGTATTTGACCAGCCGCTTTTTGATCGCACGCACTTCGGGAGTTGGATCAGGAATGTGAGTGATCGCGACGCTGGTGGAAGTAACAGTCGCTTCTCCCGCGGGTGCGTCTACGGCGCTTCCGAGCGTTCGTGTGAACGCGTTCGGCGGCTCGGTGGGCGATTGATGCCAGGTCAGGAAAGTCCGCGTGTCCGGGCCGGTGAAGGAAAGAAATCGCTCGAGGCAATTCTTATCGCTGCGAAAGAGACGCTCGGTCTTTAGCGTCTTGAGATCAAGACGGTCGAGGAATGGACGATCTCCATCGGGCGAAGAACCGACTCCTGCAAGGTAGACAGAATCGCCGTCCTGGCGAACCACCCACGAGCCGTTCGGCAACTGGCGCTTCACTGTGGTGCCGGGGTTCTTGTATCGCTCGTCGGTCGAAAGATCCCAAAGCAGGCGCGGCTTCTGTTGTAAATCATCTACGTTGAGGACGAAGGCCTTCCTCCAGTGCCGATTGTTGTCGTACTCGGCCAACAGGGCGACGCTGGGTTGTTCGCCCCAGGCGAAGCCGGTGTAACGCTGCTTGGTGCGGATGATTTCGATCGCTGGCGAATCGAATTGCGCCTTCAGCAGCATAACCTTGTCGCGCGCCGGAACATTCACGTTCCAGTCGCCGCCATCGAGCGCTTCCGCATAGATGAGGGTCGCGGGATCGGTAGCACGCCAGGAAAAATCACGCGGACCCAGCGGAACTCCGTCGATGGGAACACGATCCGCCAGGGGAAGGGATGCGATGGTATGAGTCAGAATGTGAGTGCGCTGGGAGACGTCCCAGACTTCAACTTCTTTCGGAAATCGCTCGTAGGTCACAACGTACGAGTAGGGCCTGTGGATCGCGGTGACGAGGATGTGGTGACCATCGGGCGCTGGATCGATCGACTCGTAATTTCCGGGCTTTCCGATGGGCGTGATCGCGGAGCTGGCGGCGTCGACTATCGCAAGTTGCGACGCGGCGTAATAATCGAAGAGATCTTCATCGTGCTTGTTGCCGAGCGTGTCACGGTTTTCGTAGGTGCTGCTCTGGCCTTTTTCGCCTTCGGTCTCCTGGATGCTTGGGCCAATCGGCATGATGGGCTCGGGTGGCGGCGCGCCCATTCCCTTGGGGACCAGTTTGACCAGAAGGGTTTTCTGGTCGGGCATCCATTGCAATTCGTCATTGAGCATCGGGTTGAGACGGGCGCCGGGCACTCGATGGACTGCTCCAGTCTTGGCATCGCCAATCCAGAGCTCGACTGATTCGGGAGCGATATTCACAAAGGCGAATCGTTTTCCATAGGCGGCCCACGTCGGTTCGCCCGGGCAAGCGCCGGCGGGAAGCGCGAGATGGATTTGCGTCGCGTCGGCGATGTGTACCAGGTCGAAACTCCGCGCGCACGGAGTGATGCCGTAGCCGCCGGGTGTGTCGTGCTTGCTATGATTGCCGGGCTCGACGCGAACTCCGGCCAGCCGCAAAAAAGGCGTCGCCACTCGGGAGATCGTAGGGTAGTCTTGCCAGGATACAAGCAGGATCGCGTTGTGGGTCGGGCTCACCGAAGGATATGGCGGGGAGGGCGCGTGCATTACGTCCAAAATATTTTTCGGCGGCTGGTTGTATCCCGACGCCGTTTCGGCTGGCTTCGCGGGTGCCGAGGTCGCTTTCGACGAAGGTGCATTCGACTGCGCCGCTGTGGGAAGGGATATGGTGAAGGCGACAAGAGCTCCGAACACGAGGCAGTTCAAGACTCTTCGAAGTGGCATAGTTCCCTCCGCTCCAACGACAAACGCAGATCATGTCTCGGGCTTTGTAATCCACACTCCGGCGTTGTCTTTTGCTTCAGTGATAGTAGCGTCGGGTAGATTACAGGCGCCAAATCTTACGTTGGAAGAAACTGGCAAGTCAATGAAAGGCTTGTGAGAGATGGCGGCAGGTACGGAACGGAGAAAATTCGCGACGACGATCTTGCCTATGACGTCAATGTAACGTCACAATTGCCGGATGTATTTCCCACAAAGTCGCTACCGGGCCGCGATCGTGCTCGAAGTCTTCGAATGCCATCCCGACGACGTCGATGGCTAAAGCCTGGGGAAGTTCGCCTCCGTGCTGCGAATCAAGGCGAAAGCCATGCTGTTTGAGTTGCGCCTGCAGAGTTTGTCGAGCACTGCAATATTCGCTGTCGACCGGGGTTTCCACGATCATCCGCAACGAGCTTTTGTCGGCAGTCTGTGAAATCTCCATCGAGACGTCACAATCGAGCGCGTTCACGCTAGCCTTCTGCAAAAATGCATTGGCAATGTGGAAAACCTCAAGCTCGCGACCACTGCGCGGGGCATCGGGAGGAATGAAGATGTCTTGAGGCCACGTAAGAATGGTCTCTACCGAAACTTCTTGCGGAGTCGCTTTCGGTATCGGGACATGCTTGGCGGCATGTCGATAATCCAGGATGTCTGGTTCCACTGGAAGACATTTACAAAGATCTTCCGGCGTCGGCTGCAAGAAGCCGTAATCCTGCCCACTGCAGCTCGCCATCGATGCGGCGAGGAGAATTGTCGCCACGAACAGATTCACATGTCCGTGTCTTCTACCTTTGTCACTCAGCTGTGACTCTGCGATGTTCGGCTCCCCAAATTGATTTCAGCCAGAGTTAAAGAAAAATGGCAGCAGACTGGATGCTGAATACTGCTTCGAGGTTGGGGTCGAACGACCACGACCCAGTTTCCAAACACGCTTGCGGGACACTCGGTTTCTGACACATGGTCTTCTTTCCCGGCCAGACCTTAGTTCACGGTCAACAGGAGAGTGCTGCTGTGGCCTCCGCTGGTGCAGCCCAGATCTCCCGAGTTTCCGCTGGGAGTCTGCACCATGATCTTAACCGACCCCGGCCCAGAGACGACAGCTGAGGAGAGCTTTACGGTCAACTTCTGGGGGCTCACAATAGTGGCGGCGATCGGAGTGGTGTTCACCACCACTTGCGACGAAGAAACGAATTGCTCGCCAGTCACCGTGATCGTTACTCCTTGTTGCACTTCGGAGAACGTCACCTCGGCGGGTAAGAGCGACCCAATCACAGGGGCGGGCCTGGCACTCCCGCACAGGGGATTCAAAGTGTTGTTGCAACCTGGAAGGACAAGAACGGCGAGCAGGCTGGCGATCGACAGAGCGCAAGCGCGGGAAGGCATGGGGACTCCTAGTAGTACGCCTCAATTCTGAGACGAGATGCCTTGCAGTGCCGCTTCTAGTACAGACTCTCGGCCTTAGCAATGCACGGCAGGTAAAGAGTAGCTCATCTGCTAACCGCATGAATCCAGACTTCTTATGAAGAAAAATCAACTACTGCCGCGGCCGAGTCAACCAAGATGCATCCCTGCCCGTTGGTGAAATATTCGCGATAGCACTCACAATATTGCCATTGCACTCGTTAACTCCCGCTTTTCAACTTTAGAATCCAACCTCGATTCGCACTCGTCTGATATGTTGTAATCTCCCCAGTTGTCTCAAAATCAATGCATTCTGCTCAACGCCCAAGCCGGTGGATGGTAATTCTCGCCTTCGGACTCGTGTACCTGTTCTGGGGCTCGACTTACTTGGGGATTGATATCGCGGTGCAGACCATTCCTCCTGCCTTGATGTGCGGACTGCGCTTCTCGGTGGCAGGTTTGGTGATGCTGGCAGTGTGTGCGGCGACCGGGCACAGGATTCGGTACTCACCGCGGCAGATCGCGTTGTCGGCGATTGTGGGCTTGCTGCTGCTGATGGGCGGGAATCTGACGCTGTCGTATGCGGAGTTGACCGTGTCGTCGGGGCTGTCTGCGTTGATTATCGCAATCACGCCGCTTTGGTTTCTGGTGCTCGACTCGCTGCTTCTGGGTGACCATCACATTTCGGGGCGCGGCAAGGCAGGGCTGGCGCTGGGGATAGTCGGACTGTTCGTCCTGGTATGGCCGGACCTGCAAGCGGGTAGCCTGGGTCGGCGGGAACTCATCGCATCGCTCAGTCTGATCGGCGGATCGTTCAGTTGGGCGCTGGGCTCGGTGCTGTCGAAGAAGTGGCAATCGGGCATGGATGTATTCGGCGCTACAGCGTGGCAGGTTACAGCGGCGGGCGCGGGGAATCTTTTATTCGCGTTCTTGAACGGCGATCTGAAGCATGCCACATGGGCTCCACGCAGCCTGGCGGCGGTGGGCTATCTGGTGGTTTGCGGATCGTGGATTGGATACACCGCCTACATCTGGCTGCTCGAGCATGTACCGACTTCGAAGGTATCGACGTACGCGTACGTGAATCCTGTCGTCGCAGTTTTTCTGGGATGGCTGGTGTTGCATGAGAAGGTAGACCGGTTCATCCTGGCGGGAAGCGCGATCGTGGTGGTATCGGTGATCCTGGTGACCAGCGCGAAGATTAAGGAAAAGGTTGTCGCAGAGCAACTGCCCGCAGTCGAAGCAGCAGGAGATTGAGGGAAGTCAGAAGTCAGAAGTTAGAAGTCAGAAGTCAGATTTGAGATTGAAGATTCCTTTTTTGCGATGTCATCCTGAACGACGGCTGGAATCTTCGATGACATGGATGGGAAGGCCCGCAATGCATGCGGCGCACGAGATCTCGACTACTTCATTGCCACTTGCGCATGTCGTAAGGTCCCTCGGAGGGCTACCGCCCTCCTCAGGATGACATCGCGAATCTGCTCCTATCTCACCCTCCCGAGTTTTTTCAATCTGAAATCTGAAATCTCAAATCTGCAATCACTTATTTGCTCGCTTCCTCGTCTTCCTCAGCGTCAGTCACCACGTCCGCTACATGTCCGCGAATGGCGAAGGTTTGTTTATCGGAGCCTGCCGTTTCGAAGCTGACTCGCACCGGGGATCGCTGCCAGACCGGCGCGGAACAGGCTGAGTCGGGCGCAGCGTCGTCAGGCAAGGCCGCCGGAAGAGCCTTCTTCAACACAGGCTTTCTGCGGTTCAATTCGGCGACGATGGCGAATCGCTTGTTGCCGTCGTCGGACACTCCGCAGTAGGCGACGTAGTCTCGAAACCACGTCGCGGCCGAGTACACCACATCGAAGTCCGGCAGGTTGACGGGCGAAATGCGGCCGGTCAGCCGATCGACCAGCAGCCAACCGCCGCGCTGCCATTGCCATCGTGGGGCCGAATCCTCGGGGAGGCTGTCGTTTATGCGAAAGACGCGACGCACTACAAACAGGCGCTCAGTAACCTCGTGAGCCGATCCCAGCACGTACTCCCGCACTCGGCCATCCACAATTAAAGGACGAATCTTCAGCGTCATCACCTTGTCGTCAGCGGTCGTCCCTGCTGTCCATGGCACGGGCATCCATTTTCCGAAGGAGATGACGTGGGGTTTTGTAGTGGCTACTGAAGAGCCAGCAAGTACAAAAGCCACGAACAAGAGAGTTGAACAGTTGGTTATAAGATTGCTCCGCATACAGCGAGAGTAGGCACAAGAGTAGGTTGGCAGCAAGGTTTGGCGTCACATTTGACGGGCCAGAGAGCCGATCTGGGAAAACATGGCTCAGTCCACAAACGCGGGTAGGATCAAAAATTCGACAGCCACCCCCGAAAAGTGGAGAATGGCGGTAAGATTAGGCTGGAAAAACGTTTTTTGGTTATGAATAGCTTCCCGTCCTCGCGTACCCAGGGTCCCGGAGCACGGACAACTGCAGGGGAAGAAGCGTCTTCTTATCCAACTATGGGAGATTTACTGCCAAGGCGTCGCGCGCCACGGATTCTGGTCGTCGACGACCAGCCCAGCATCGCTGGACTCATGAGCCAGCTGCTGACCATCCGCGGATACAGCGTGGTCACCGCCTCCAACGCGGAGCAGGCGGAGGCGGAGGTGCGGAAGCTGGCTCCTGATCTGATTCTTTCCGACGTGATGATGCCGGGCAAATCCGGATATGACTTGTGCCGCAGCCTGAAAGAGAATCCGGCAACTCGGCTGATTCCTTTCGTTTTGATTACCGGATTAAGCGATAGCAGCGACAAAGTGCGCGGAATTGAGGCCGGTGCCGACGATTTCCTGAACAAGCCGGTGCTCGCCGAAGAACTGATTGCCCGGGTGAAGTCGCTGCTACGGCTGAAAGAGTTCACCGACGAACTGGAAACGGCCGATTCGGTTCTGTGTACGCTCGGGCTGATTGTGGAAGGTCGAGACCCCTATACCGAGGGACATTGCGAACGCCTGGCAGTGCATGCCTCCGATCTGGGAAGACATCTGGCAATGGATGAGGACTCCATTCTTGCCCTGAAACGTGGAGGTTATCTGCACGATTTGGGCAAGATCGCGGTACCAGACGAGATTCTGAAGAAAGGCAGCGATCTGACCCCAGCGGAGTGGGATGTCATGAAGCTCCATCCCATTACTGGGGAAAACATCTGCAAGCCTTTGCACTCTCTGCGGCTGGTGCTGCCGATTATCCGCCACCATCATGAACACTCTGACGGGTCGGGCTATCCCGACGGGCTGACCGCATCGGAGATTCCGGTGCTGCCGCGAGTGCTGCAAGTTGTCGACGTTTATGACGCGCTGCGCACGGCTCGCTCCTACAAACCGGCCCTTACCCACGACGCGGCCGCACTGACCATGCGCGAAGAGGCTGCCCGCGGGCTGTGGGATGCAGAATTGGTGGCTGAGTATTTCTCGATGCTGGAGCAGAAGCGCCAGGTGGCGTAGGAAAGCAGGCGTCAGCCGTCGGGCGTCAGGCTCAAACCTGAGAACTGCAACCGGAATCCTTGCTCAGGTCCTCATCACAATTACATAATTCCACTCGCGATTTTGCGGGAATCTCTTATTTCCGAAACCCACGACATACAAAGTACAATGGCGATGCTTGCTGACAAGCAGCGAAAAGGCGCGCATCGGCATCTGACGCCTGACGCCTGACGCCTGACGCCTGACGCCTGACGCCTGACGCCTGACGCCTGACGCCTGAGAACTGAGAACTCATTTGCCTCCTACCTACAGCATCGTCATTCCGGCTTACAACGAGAGCGCTCGCCTGGGCGCCAGCCTGGAGAAAGTTCTCGCCTATGTACACGCGCAGGGGTGGGATGCCGAAGTGATCGTCGTGAACGACGGGTCCCGCGACAACACGGCAGAGATCGTTCTGAACTCTATGGCGAAAGACCCCATGGTAAAACTGCTGGAGAATCCCGGCAACCGCGGCAAGGGATACAGCGTGCGCAACGGCATGTTGCATGCGCAGGGGCGGATCATCCTGTTCAGCGATGCGGACCTGTCTTCGCCGATTGAGGAGGCTCCCAAGCTTCTGCATGCGCTTGACGCTGGAGCTGACATTGCGATTGGTTCGCGATGGTTGCGGGCCGAGACGCAGACGCAACGGCAACCGCTGCACCGGCAGCTTTTTGGTCGCATCTTCAACCTGATGTTGCGGGTGTCGCTCGGGCTGCAGTTCGCGGATACGCAGTGTGGGTTCAAGGCATTCAAACGGGCCGCGGCACAGGCGATCTTCCCACTGCAGAAGATCGAGCGCTGGGGCTTTGATCCGGAAATTCTCTTTCTTGCGCGCAAGCTGGGATTCACGGTTCAGGAAATTCCCGTTCTTTGGGGACACAGCGGCGGGGCGCGCATTAATCCCGTGATCGACGGGGCTCGGATGTTTCAGGAAATGTTGCGGGTGCGGTGGTATTCCTTGACCGGTGAATATGAAGGGGCGGGTGCGGCAGCGAGTCCTGAGACGGCAGCGATTCGGGAAACTCCCACCAAAGTCAGGAACCACTAAGGGCACGAAGGTTCACGAAGGATTTGTCCCGCCGCGTTTATTTCACTTCCTTCACGAGCATCACTACTCGGCTACCCATGTCGGCGGTCGAGATCGACGGATGCGTCTTGCCTGCCAGATCGGCGGTGCGCGCGCCTTGCGACAGGACTGTCGCGACCGCCTGCTCTATGCAGGCCGCTTCTCTCTCCAGATGAAGCGAATGGCGCAGCAGCATGGCGGCTGAAAGAATTGCGCCTAGAGGATTAGCGATTCCCTTGCCTGCAATGTCCGGGGCGGATCCGTGGACCGGTTCGTAAAGGCCGACCTTGCCGCCGATGCTGGCGGAGGCGAGCAGGCCTAGAGATCCTACGACGCCTCCTGCCTGGTCCGACAAGATGTCGCCGAACATATTCTCGGTGAGCACCACATCGAAATCCGTGGGACGCTGGACGAGCAGCATCGCCGCTGAATCGACGTACTGATGGCCGAGCTTCACCTCGGGATAGTCTTTGCCGATGCGCGTCACTACGTCACGCCACAGGCGCGAGCATTCCAGCACATTTGCCTTATCGACCGAAAGAACTTTCTTCTTGCGCTTCATCGCGAGGTCGAAGGCCACGCGTGCAATGCGCTCAACCTCGTGCTCGGCATAACGCATGGTGTTGACGGCCACGCGCGCGCCCGGCTTTCCCTCGATCGACCGCGGCTGTCCGAAGTAGGCCCCGCCTAGCAGTTCGCGGACGATCATGATGTCGGTGCCGCGAACAATTTCTGCGCGCAGCGGCGAGGAGTCTTCAAGCGCGGGAAAGAACACCGCAGGCCGCAGGTTGGCGTAGGCGCCGAGCTCACGACGGATGCGCAGCAATCCCGCCTCGGGGCGCAAATGACCGGGATTCTTGTCGAACTCGGGACTGCCCACGGCGCCTAACAGGACCGCCGATGAGTCTAGGCAAGCCTGCACAGTATCGGGCGGTAGAGGATCGTTCGCAGCTTTGAGCGCGGCCCCGCCGATGAGCTTTGGCTGAAGCTGCAATTGGTGGCCGAAGCGGTCAGCCACTGCCCGCAATACGAGCACAGCTTGTTCAGTGACCTCGGGACCGATGCCATCGCCGGGGAGAACCGTGAGACTAAAGAGCATTCAGTAATCTGGTAATTGAGTAATTTTGCAGCTCGAATATGGCGGATCGAACCGTCATTGTATGCGCTGGAGAGAAAAGTCGCCACTGCTGGAAAATATAATGGGACCGAAAGGCAAAAACCTTAACCGCGGAGAACGCGGAGAAAAACGACGCTGAGGACGCAGAGAGATTGCTCTCACTGGCGGCGGCGTCGTTTCATTTACAAAATCACTCAATTACCCAATCACCCAATCCTTCTACACGCCCCAGAGGTAGTCTTCCTGCTGCGTCTGCTCGTGTTGTGAATCCGACTGCACCGGCAGGGGCACGCCGAAGGGATTGGTTTCCGGCGCCGGTCTGGCAGACTCAGCCGTTGGAGCGCTCACCACCGCAGCATTCGCGGCAGGAATGATGGGCTCGATCAGCGGCGTCGCCGACATGGTGGGCTTGTGCGTGTCACGAATCAGTTCTAGCAGGTGATGATCCTCGACGTGCTTGATCTTGTCCGCGAGTCGTACAAAACGGCGATAGATATCGTCTAGCGCGCGACGGTCAAATTGATAGCCCAGTTGCTCGCAGCGCATGCTGAGGGCGTGGCGACCGGAGTGCTTACCGAGCACAAGTTTGGAATCAGGGACACCGACCGATTTCGGCGTCATGATCTCGTAGGTCAGCGGATTCTTGAGGACGCCGTCCTGGTGGATGCCGGCCTCATGGGCGAAGGCATTGCGTCCCGTGATGGCTTTATTGGGCTGCACCGGGACACCTGTGATTTCACTCAGCATCTGGCTGGCGGCGAAAATCTGCTCGCTCGCTACGCCGGTCTCGTACGGGTAGCGGTCGGGACGCACATGCATCGCCATGACAATCTCTTCGAGAGACGCATTGCCGGCGCGCTCGCCGATGCCGTTGATGGTGCATTCGACCTGTCGAACTCCGGCGGCTACTGCGGCAAGAGCATTCGCGACGGCCATGCCGAGATCGTTGTGACAGTGCGCGGAGATGGTGACGTGTTCAATTCCCTTCACGCAGCGGCGGATCATGGCGATCAACTCGCCGAACTCCGAGGGCACTGTGTATCCGACGGTGTCAGGAATGTTCAACGTGGTGGCGCCGGCTTCGACGACGGCGTCGAGCACCCGGCAAAGGAAATCCGGATCGGTGCGTGTGGCGTCTTCCGGCGAGAACTCGACGTCGTTACACAGTGACTTGGCGAGGCGAATAGCTTCCCGCGCCTGGGCCACGCATTGGTCGCGCGAGATGCGCAGCTTGTATTGCAGATGAATGTCCGAAGTAGCAAGGAACACGTGAATGCGGGGCCGCGCTGCATGCTTCAGCGCCTCCCAGGCCCGCTCGATGTCAGGACGGCAGGCACGTGCCAGGCCCGCGATGATGGGCCTGCGGACAGCTTCTGCGATCGCCTTCACCGACTCGAAGTCGCCATCGGAGGCAATGGGGAAGCCGGCCTCGATGACATCCACGCCGAGGCGGTCGAGTTGATGGGCCAGTCGCAACTTTTCCTGCTGGTTCATGCTGCAACCGGGAGATTGCTCGCCATCTCGAAGTGTCGTGTCGAACACGGTAACTCGCGCTTTGTCCATAATGATTTCCTGTAGCGCCGGACGTGCCGGCTGCCGGGTGGGCAACTCGCCATACGACTGGGTGGCCGACCGCGGCCTACGCTTTTGCCTGATCTTTCTATGTTACGGGTATCGGAGGTAGAAGCAAAACTTATATTTATTCAGTAACCATTAGCCAATGTTGTAGTATAAGTATATCTAATAGTTTGTCCAACTTCATTATGGAGCTGCCGTGGAGCTCTCTCAACTGGAAGTCTTTCTCGCCGTCGCCCGCGAACGCCGCTTCTCCCGTGCCGCCGACAAACTGTTCCGGACGCAATCGGCGGTAAGCCAAACGATCCGTAAGCTGGAGGATGAACTCGGGGAGGCGCTGTTCGACCGATCGTCGCGCGAAGGGGTGCTGACCGATGCCGGCAAGGTGCTTTATGAGTACGCGGAAAAACTGATCAATCTCCGCGGCGAGGCGGCGGAATCCCTGACTGAATTACGCGAACTGCAAAAAGGCAAACTCGTGATTGCGGCCAACGAGTTTACCGTGCTTTATCTGCTGCCGGTGCTGGCCGAATTCCGGCGGCTGCATCCCATGATCAAGATCACGGTGGAACGGGCGCTGGGCAGCCACATTCCCGACGACGTGGTGCGGCACGCGGTCGAATTCGGCGTGCTATCGTACGAACCCCAGGAGCCGAATCTGCACTCGCTAGTGGTCTACCTTGACGAGCTGGCCTTTGTCGTACCGCCCAGGCATCCGCTGGCGTCGGCCCGGCAGGTGAGCATACGGCAGCTCGGAGCGGAGTCATTTGTCGCGCACATCGTGTCTTCGCCTTACCGGGAAAAAGTTATCCAGCTATTCAAGAGCCACAAAACGCCGCTGCACATGGATCTGGAACTGCCGACGCTGCAGGCAATCAAGCAGTTCGTGGCGATGGGGAATGGAGTGGCACTGGTGCCGGAGATCAGCGTCGAGACCGAGATTGCGCGCGGAGAGCTGGTGAGGATTCCGGTGCGCGAGTTGCAGCTAAAACGCAAGCTCAGACTGATTTATCGAAAGGGCGCGAATCTGTCCCATGCTGGCCGGGCTTTTTTGAAAGTGGCCGAAGCCGTGGCGCTGGAGCGCAAAGGCCATTACCGTTTTCAGAGAGAGAACTAGATTGTGTAGCCCCGGACGCCTCGTCCGGGGTTGCGCGAAGCGCAATAAAGGGCGTTAAGTAGCAAACAGGATTACCGGGATTTTCGCAGGCTGCGCGCGTATTGGGTCCGTTTTGGCTCAGGCAGTAGGGGACCTTGCGGCTATCGCACGCTCCCCTACGCAAGCAAAGTCAGACGTTCACTTCGTGGAACGATTCCAGTGCGTTCTCGACTGTGGGATGCACATCCAGGACGGAATCCAGATTCGTCAGTTCTAGCAGCGTTCGGACTACCGTGCTCGGGCCCGCGCATTTTAATTCCGCGTTCCTGTCTTGGGCCCAGGTTTGGAGCAAGGCCAACTCTCCGATGCCCGCACTGTCAATCGAACTTACGCCGCTGAGATCGAGCACCAACTTGCTGCCGTCCCGCAGAACTTCGCCGACAACGCGCGAGAGCGCCGCGGCCTCATCGCGATACACGATCCGGCCCTGGCAGTGCACAATGACAACATCCCCATGATTTCTTGCTTCCACACTGAGTTTCAACTTCGACTCCTTGTCCAGCGAAAACGTCGCCGGCCCCACTGGATATTCCCATGATTCGCAGTTGATGTTCATATTTTGCATGGTAGTGAATAGACGTGGCTCCCATGGTTTTGGCACCATGAAAATCCGGTAAATTTCTGCCCTTCGCCGAGGCTCGTGGCGACCTGCTGCGGGCCATTCGGCGCCAAAAACGGGCCTTGCTGAAAGACAAATTTTGTCAGGCGATACATCTTGTGCATCCGGTACACTGCATCTAACGGATTTCGTTGACTAAAATACCTTTTTTTGCCGGCCCGCCGGCCGGGGAGGAAATGTTTCGTGCCAAAAACCGCTGCCGTTGTGCTGGCCTTCGCGGCCTTATTTTTGTGCTCCGTTCCGATGTCGGCACAGTTCAACGGACTTCTTCCCAGTGGAAACGTCTACGGCGGAGTTTCCTACGCTCAACTGACGAACGTAACGAACCAGCAGAGCTATAAAGGATGGAACGCTTCGTTTGAAGCGCTTCCATTCGTTCGTTTTCCTCACGTCGGTCTGGTCGTCGAAGGCAGCGGCCTTTACCGGCGCGGCGAAACCGAATACGACATCGCCGGGGGCCCGCGCCTTTCGGGCAACATGGGGAAGTGGCGGCCCTTCATCCATGGGATGGCTGGCCTCCGACGGCTGACGTCAAGTGGGCTAACTTACCGTCCGCTGCTCATTGACGTAGGGGGAGGCGCAGACTACAAGCTCTGGTTCAAGAACTTCTCGTGGCGCCTGCAAGGCGACTACATGCACTCGCACTACGCCAGCGCGTATCAAAACGACTACCGCGCGTCAACCGGTATCGTCTGGCGCTTCTAGCGCGGCCATTCCCTCTGGATGTACCAATTGCGCTATCCGCTGTCCTCCTTTCCGCATCCAAAACTTTGTGTTCCTAATAGGGTTACGAAAACGGGAGGAGGAAAGTTTCATGCGCAAGATGGCATATATCGTTCTGAGCGTGCTTTTGCTGGTAAGTTTCGTGGCGGCCCAGTCAGGAAACATCTTCGTCGGGTATTCGTTTGAAAACACGAATTGGGCCGGACTTAACTCAAGCCTGAGTCGCCCCAATCTGAACGGTTGGGAGGCATCTCTCGAAGGCAAGGTATTACCCCACCTGGGGATCGTGACCGATTTCGCCAGTCACTACGGGTCCCAGAGCTTCACTGAATTGCCGCCCAGCGGCCCGGTGAAGGTCAATGTCACTGGACATGAATGGGAGGTACTCTTCGGTCCCCGGCTGTCGATTCCCGTGGGAAATCTCACTCCGTTCGCAGAGGCGATGATCGGGGTGGCACACGTACATAACGGCGGAGACTTCCCGAGTACCGCGAATACTTCGTTTGCGACGGCGATTGGCGGCGGGCTCGATTACCGGCTGATTAAGGGTCTCGCAGTGCGCCTGGAAGCCGACTATCTGCAGACACGCTTCTACAGCACAACCCAAGACAATCTGCGGCTCTCGACAGGAGTCGTACTCCGGTTCTGAAGCAATCCGAAAGCGAACAGGGTTCAGCTGGTTGGCTGAACCCTATCCTCCGTGGCCACAACAAAAACCTGCCTGCAGAACCTAGGCGCGCGGCAGGCTGTCTGCCTCATTGGCCCAGTACTTGTGGTCGCGCAGGAAGTGTTTCTCGTTCCAGTAATTCATAGCCGTCTTCAGGAAGAGCCATCCAACTTTGAGATGACCCATCCGCTTGAAGCGGCGATTGGTGGTATAGACACCGCCGCGCACGATTGCGAAACGCTTTCGATCGACCTGCTGGCTGAGTCGGTAATCCTCGGCGAAGAGAATCTTTTCGTTGAATCCCCCCAGTTGCCAGAACTTCATCGTGTCGAACAGCATGAACATGCCGGTCGCGAAGGGGCGATGCAGGTACGACAGATACTGAAAGAAATCATTGCCTACGTAAAACAGCCTGTCGATCCAACTTCCACCCTTGCACACGATGTTGGTGGTCAGACAGTGCAGTTGCGTCTTCTGTGCTTTCTCCATACAGCGGCGAATCAGCGATGGGTCGGCCAGTTCGATGTCGGCATCGAGAAAGAGAACATAGGGCGTATCAGCTTGCGCCGCTCCCTGGTTGCGTCCGAAGGAAGGCATGCCGCCGCGGATGACACAGACGTTCAGGCGGTCGTGGAAGCTCATCACAATTTCGGGAGTGCCATCGGTGGAGTTGGCGTCAGCGACCAACACTCTCGTACTCGACATCTTCGAGTAATCCTGATTCGTCAGCGAGGTCAGCAAGCGCGGAATCAGCCTCGCCTCGTTCTTCGCCGGAATCACGATGGTCAACTCGTTCGCTGTATTCATGCTCGTTGAACTCATGGATTTGTACCCCCGTTTCGTCGATCGTTAAGTAAGTGAGCCGGGAATCGACCCACCCTCCGGAGTTGTGGTAGCTGATGCCATCTTTCTCGATGTGTGTTGCTTCGTGTGTGTGTCCGCAGAAGATCCGTTGCGCTTCATGGTGCCTTGCAAAAGCGAGTGCGCCCGACGAGACTTTCGTTGACATGCGCAGCCAGCGCGTATTCAAGCGATCGATCATGCGCGCGATCGGCTTGCTTTTGAAGTCCAGCTTCTGCAGTTGCAAATACAGGGATGTGCCCAACCGGCTCATCCGCAGATTGTTGACCTGGAATCCGTCGAACTGGTGACCGTGGATGGCGATGTGTCGCAGGCCGCGGTAGTCCCACTCGTAGTGTTGGTACACACGTACGCCGACCAGGTGCGACATGATGTTGGCGAGGCCATGGTCGTGATTGCCTTCCACCCAAACCACTTCAATGCCGCGCTTCGGATTCGACAGCTTGCGGATGTAGCCGAGGAACTTCCAGTGATCCTTGGTGAGCCGGGCAAAGTTGAGATCGGCAAAGATGTCGCCCAGCAGGATCAGGCGGCGGAAAGAAATCTTTTTGAGCAACTGGGTGGCTTCCCGCGCGTGACTCGTGTCAGAGCCGAGGTGCAGGTCCGAAAGGATCAGCGTGTTGTAGACCTGCGGATCCATGGTTTTGTTGTAGCAGCGGATTGTTACGAGGTGATTAAGATTGCATCAATATTGGTGCATAGGTAACTTTCCGGTAACAGCGGCGAAATCGGGAATTGGGCGTTCGTGGATGGGCTGAAGCGGGAGAAATCGACACGGCGCGGCGAGACACCGCTCCACAGCCGACGGGAACGGCGGTGCTACGGTGCTTACTTCAGCGCGCTGAAACTCGCGCATTGCTCGGGTCCTGGAGGAATCGTACTGCCGCCTGAATTCAGGTCGGTGCGGATTACGTTTTTGTCAGTCGAGCAGAACAAGCGTTTCCCCGTCCGATCAAAGACCTCTGGCGCGGCGCCCACGACGTAGCTTGTGTTCAAGCCGCCCGAAGGGCTGCCACCTACGGCTACAAATCGATAGCCGGACTTAGTTCCGCCGGCCAGGCTTTGATCGAGCAAGCAGGCTGTTTCGGCGGACTTGGTGCAAGGATCGGCCCCACCCAGGTTGGATAAGGATTCCGCGTAACCACCGTAGGTCGCCTGGTATTGCACCTCAACCTGATTGATGGCCCTTATCGAACCGACGGCGGAAGCCTCGTTGGCATGAATCTGCGCCTCGCGCATGCTGGGAATTGCGATCGCCGCGATCACCAGGATCAGTACGACCACGATCATCAACTCCAGCAGTGTGAAACCCTTCTGACGTGCCATATGCGCGCCTCCCCTGTTCGGAAAGAGAACGGTGGGTGCGTGCGAACTTGCAGAAAACCGGCGGAGCTGCGCTCCGCGGACAGCCGAGGGCGGCTGTCCCCACATGGCATAGGTATTAGGGCGGGGGCTACTGCGCCGGCGGAACGTACTCTTTTGGCTTGGCCGAGCCTTCGCCGAAGAAGAACATTTCCAACTGCTTGACGATCACTTCCTGATCTTCGCGGCGGGCAGGGTTGAGGCGGTATTCGTTGAGCAGCATCTTGCAGTGCTCCATCCACATGCGCCAGGCTTCCTGGGAAACGTTGTCGTAAACCTTCTGGCCGAGTTCGTTGTCGAATGGGGGCTCGTCGAGGCCGGGCATGTCTTTCTTTAACTTCACGCAATGAACCATGTGCGCCATAAGTACCTCAGTAGGATGAATTCTGACCGCGCGGAGGCGGAATCTTTATCTTACATCTGATTCGATGTGGGGATAGCGGAGGGGGATGCGGGCGGTCGGTGAGTTCTTTCTTCGCCGCCGCGCGGCAGGACAGTCGAAGGCGGTTGTCCCCACATTTATCGGACTGTAGGCCAAATCAGCTTTCGCGACGAAGGTGTCGCCATAGCCCGGCTGCGACTGCCCACATGACTAGCAGCGGGATCAGGGTGGCAAGACCGCGAAGCCCGATCACTTGCCCGAGATTGAAAGCTCCGTAGCTTCCGTTGGCCTCGGGTACCCACAACATCGACTCGCGATTCGCGGCCATCTGGCCTGCCCAGAATGCCGGCCACGAGGAATGCACGATGGGGCAACTGCCCTGCATGGCCAGTTGCGACGAAGTGGAGACGACCATCAGGGTGACAAAGACGCTGCAGCATGCCAGCCCGATCAGCACCCGTCGCCATGGCAGCGATGCGTGGGTCCAAGCCACGGCGAGCCCGAGGCCTAACAGCGGGATGGCCGCTCCAGCGTAGCGCGGGCCGAAGGTCAGGCCGGCTTTCCACCAGTAAAACGATGCGTTGAAGAGGAAGTAGTAGAGCACGATAGCGCCGGCGACGAGGGCCGGCCCCCGGAATCTTTTTCTTAACCACCACAATCCCGGGACCGCCGCGAGCAACACCGGAGAGGCGAAGAACAATCCTCGGGAACATCCGAACAAAAGCTTCAGCAAGCGGTCGGGATGGGGATAGGTCAGGCCCATGTATCCTTGCTGCTGCATGAACGAAAACGAGTTGGGATCGTAGTAGGAATAGCTCGGACGGAAACCACCGAAGGCTGCGTGCAGATAGCTGAACAGAACAATGGCGCAAGCGGTCGCGCCGATGCCAACGCCAGCGATGACGCGCAGGCGAGCCGCGTTGCCTCGGACCCACGCTTGCGACAGGGCCAGGAACGCGAGCAGCGCCGAAGCCGGGACCGCCGGATACTCGGTGACGGTTGCCCATCCCGCAGCTAGTCCCACAGCGAGAGCCCACCAGAACTCACGCGTGCCGTCTCCCACTTTCATCACGGCCGCAAAAGCGAACAGCAAACAGGCTCCGACCAGCGCATGCGCCCAGAACAAGCTCGCGTATGCCAGGATCGGCGTTCCGACCGCGAGCACAATGGTTGCGAACGCCGCGCCATTGACATCAGATCCAAATCGTAGCGCGAGAAAGAACAGGCACACTTCCGCCAGCGCTGCTGGCAGCGCTACGGTGCAGGCGGTCACGATGTAGGAAAGTGCATGTTCCCCACGCGCCGATTCCGGATCGACTCCCACGGCCCTTATTACGGAGCGGGCCACCTCAGCGAAAGGCACGGCGAGAAACACTAGACCGGGAGCCTTGTCGGAGTAGTAGTGTCCCCGAAAGTGGGCTTTGTCCTCGGTGTTCTCGTGGTAGGCGTCGATCTGGAGCGTGTGCCGCTCAACAATCGCGCGCAGCAGATCGAAGCGGGAGTTCTGATTCCATCCGCCGCCCTCGTAGAAATAGATGAAGGACAGGAAAATCGCGAGGCCGAGGAGTGAAGCGAGTTTCCAGTGCGCTGCGGGCGTTGGCGGCATTGGGGTCAATCATAATGCCTCGAAACCCGCAGTGGATGGCTTCGCTAGAGCCGTCGCCTTTCAAAGCAATGGTTAGGCGAAGTTAGTACTCGGGCGCAGTCGCTTTGGCTTCCTCGAACGTAATTCGCTGCTTCTTCTTGTACGACAGGTTCGCCATGTGAACGGCGATGGCGGAGCGGTAACCGATCTCAACAGGCGCGTTCGGAGTGCCGCGCGTGCGAATGCAATCGATCCAGTTTTGCATGTGGTTCTGGTTTGGCGTCTTGCCCTTCATCGCCTCGCCGGTGGGACGGTTTGTCTTCTCCGGCCAGT
Organism: Terriglobia bacterium; assembly: GCA_020073385.1. GTDB lineage: Bacteria > Acidobacteriota > Terriglobia > Terriglobales > Acidobacteriaceae > Sulfotelmatobacter. The sequence goes on from JAIQFH010000011.1 coordinate 32,222, forward strand.
ATTGTATGGGCTCCTCGAAATGGTGTTCGATGGTTCCGTCGCTGCCCAGGATGCGATCGCCGAGCTCGTAGTGACGGTTGCTGAAGGTGGACTGCCAGGTCACGACGATATCTTTCGGGAAGTCTAGCGTGACGGCGATCGTGTCGGGGACTTCGCGGCCGTCCTTCTCCGAGAAGACTCCGCCGGACATGTAAGCAGCCGACGGCAGTGGAAGATCGAGCGCGGACATGATCCAGGCGATCTGGTGAACCATGTTTTCCGCGCAGTTGCCGCCGGAGAATTCCCAGAAGAGTCGCCAGTTGATGAACTTGAATCCGTCGAAGGGGCGGTCAGAACGTCCGTTCAGAAAGGCGCTCCACTCGACGTTCTGCGGGATGCAATCGGAAGGAACGGGGCGCACCCACTGGCCCTTGCCATGGGGAGTGTTGCGGCTCATCCAGGATTCGACGTGGGCGACCTTGCCGACTGCGCCGTCTTTGATGAGTTGTTTGGTGTCGACCAGGGCGCCGGAGCTCTCATGCTGCAAGCCGATCTGCACGACCCGGTCCGAGGCCTTGGCGGCGGCCAGGCATTTGTCGGCTTCGGGAATCGACCAGGTCATGGTCTTCTCCGAGTAGAGATCCTTTCCTGCAGCAAGCGTATCGAGAAAGTGGCGGGCGTGGATGTGCAGCGGACTGGCGACAATGACGCCGTCGATGTCTTTCATATCGAGCAGGCGGCGATGATCGCCGAGAGTCTGCATGCCGGGGACCTTGCTCTTGGCCTGGTCACGGCGGCGGCTATAGACGTCGGCCATGACTACGAGTTCGACGTTCGGGACTTTCACGATCTGATCGAGCAGATCATTTCCGCGGTCTCCTACGCCGATCATGCCAACGCGCACGCGGTCGTTTGCGCCGAGGACTTTCGAAGAGGGATAGGCGAGTACGGCAGCGCCGATGGCAGCTTGCTTGAGAAAGGTGCGGCGAGTTTGATCGGACATGGAGTCCTCCGGGGATCAGTGGTCATTGGCTAGTAGTCAGTGATCAGTGCCCACTGTGATTCGATCTCTTGCTGACCACTGGCCACTGGCTACAACGCGTCTGCTTCCTGCAACAGCTTCTTCATTCCTGTCCAGCTTTTGCGCGACGATTCTTCGGGCGTACCTCCGCCATGCCAGTGGGTTTCGAGGCTCACGGCAAAATGGTAGCCGTCGCGCTTGAGGGCTTTGAACTGTCCAGCCCAGTCGATCATGCCTCCACCCATGGGAGCCCAATCGAATCCCGCGCCTTTCTTCACCGTGTCTTTGCAGTGGCAATGTCCGATGCGGTCTTTGGGCAGCAGATTGTAGCCATCGGGAAATGGGATCTCGCCACTGGCAGCGGCGTTGCCGGGGTCCCAGTTCAGCATGAACGAACGCGATTGCACCGCGCTTAGAACCTTCGCGGACTCGGCCCCAGTAGCCGTGTTACACGCGGGCTCGTTTTCCAGAACGAGGATGATTCCCTTCTTCTCGGCTTTGGCGGCCGCATCGCGCAGCTTGCCGTTAATGGCATCGCGATAGGGAGCTTGATTCTCGAGGCGCCAGAAATCGAAGCAGCGCACGCGGTCGGTGCCGAAAGCCTTGGCCATGGCAATGGCGCGGTCGAGGACTTCGTCCTGCTCAGCCAGCGTGAAGCTGGCGTTGAAGCTCTTGGCCTCGCTGTACTTCGACTTGGGCGCGCCGGGCCAGTCGACCTTGAAGAGGGGGCTGGCGATGTCGGTGACTTTGAGCTGATATTTGTCGAGGAGGCGGCGGGTTTCCGCGATTTCTTTTTCGTCGAGGCTGACGATGTTCTTGTTCCACATGCCGCGCAGCTCGATCCATCCCATGCCAAATTCCTTCGAGGCCACTTCGCAAACGTGACCGAAGTCCTGCCCGATCTCGTCGTTGATCACGGAGACGCGGAATGGAGAGGCGGATTCGCCGAATGCGAAGCGGGAGGTCGCGCTCACAACAGTCATAGCGGCCATTCCGGCGAGGAAGTCGCGGCGGGGGATTCCGGACATCGGCAGGCTCCTTGGGGTTGAGCGATGCAGATAAATCTACACCATTGAAATACCAGAAGGTAGCCGAGGCCAAATATGCAGTTGGACGATGGGGCTCTGTAGAGACGTTGCTTGCAACGTCTCTGCCGGCGGCGCTCTACACTCAAGGGTCGCCGGAACTGTCGGCGAGACGTAGCAAGCTACGTCTCTACGAATCGTGGGAACTAGGATTTCCGCGCGCAAAACAAAACGTCCCGGACTCAGTTTGAGTCCCCAGGACGTTTGCTGATCAGCCCTCCCCCAAGTGCTGCTCAATTGCTAATCTAGTCTTTAACCCCTTATCCCGTAAATGGCCCCTCCGTGCCAGCCATGGCACGAGGGTATAGTTACTCGAGATCACGGCAATGCAGCGCCAACTCCGGATGATGAACATGGAATGGAATTCTTGCGCGCAAAACAAAACGTCCTGAACTCAGTTTGAGTCCCAGGACGTTTGTTGATCAGCCCTCCCCCAAGTGCTGCTCGATTGCTAATGTATGCCCGACCATCAATCCGGTAAATGGCCCCTCCGTGCTAGGCATGGCACGAGGGGTGTAAGGAACTTCTTGCTCCGATCCTTCGCGCTCGGCGAGATGCCCGATATCATGGCAAAAAGTCAAAGTCCCCACCCTGTCGCACAAAGCGCGACAAGGATGGGGCACCCGATTCATTCTAAGTTAAGATCGCCCTGGACCTGTCGCGGATTTTCGCGCGCAAAACAAAACGCCCCAGACTCGATTTGAGTCTTGGGACGTCTGTTGATCAGCCCTCCCCCAAGTGCTGCTCGATTGCTAATGTATTCCGGACCCCAAATCCGGTAAATGGCTCATCCGTGCCAGATATGGCACGAACGGGTAGTATAGATAACTGCATGAAACTACGGGGCTTCAGCTACGCACCCGTGTTCCCGTCGAAAATCGCTGGAAACCGCTTGTTGGAAAACAATGGTCCGCGAAGATTTCCACTCATGCCACGAGGACACATGATCCGAAATCACAGGGTTCTGCTCGCAACTATATTCACTCTTCTCACTCTTCCACCGATGTTCGCGCAGGCCGTCTTTCGTCCCGACAAGATGGAGACCGTTCTTTATGGCGCCGCCTACTATCCGGAATACATGCCGTATGAGCGTCTCGATAAAGATGTCGAGTTGATGAAACAGGCCGGCATTTCGGTCGTACGCATGGGCGAATCCAGTTGGGGATTGTGGGAGCCGGAAGACGGGCGCTTCGAGTACGCGTGGATGGACCGCGTGGTCGAGCAGATGCACAAGGCTGGCATCAAGGTCATCATGGGCACGCCAACGTATTCCATTCCGGCGTGGATGTACAAGAAGCATCCCGAGATCGTGATGACAAAACTCGATGGCCACACGATCACCTATGGCATGCGGCAGAATGCCGATTTGCTGAATCCCACGTACCGATTCTATTGCGAGCGCATCATTCGTAACCTCGCAGAGCATTACAAGGACAACCCCGCCGTCATCGGATGGCAGATCGACAACGAGACGCCCCCGGGCGGGGCCGCCAACAAAGACATCCAGGATGGATTCGTCGAGTATCTGCAACACAAGTTCAAGACGGTCGACGAACTGAACAAGAATTGGGGGCTGAATTACTGGGGCCAGCGGCTGAACGACTGGACGGAGATTCCTCCGCAGGCCGGAATTCTCAACCCGGGATGGAAGCTTGAATGGACGCGCTACTCGCAGTGGATCACGACCGACTTTCTGGCGTGGCAAGCAGGGCTGGTGAATCAGTACAAGCGTCCGGATCAGTTCGTCACGCAAGATTTTGCGGGACCGCCGCGGCCTGAGGTCAACGAAAATGATATCTCGAAGAGTCTCGACATTGTTGCCGCCAATCCTTATCACGGCACACAGGACGAGTTCGACGGCGAGGGTTCGTCGTACGAGGGCGATTACAGCCGCTCGCTGAAGCACACGAACTACCTCATCACGGAAACGAATGCGGACACGATCGGGTGGGATTCGAAGAATCAGTATCCGCCCTACGACGGCCAGTTGAGGCTAGACGTATACACGCACCTCTCCTCGGGCGCGAACATGGTCGAGTACTGGCACTGGCATTCGATTCAATACGGACAGGAAACCTACTGGAAAGGCATCCTCGGTCACGATCTGGAGCCCGGGCGGCCCTATCAGGAGATGAGCAAGACGGCGCACGAATTGCGCCGCATCGGGCCGCAGATTGCGAATCTAAAACGCACCAGTCCAGTCGCCATCCTGTACAGCTCCGACTCGTACTGGGGCATCGAGTTCATGAAGTTCAACGACCACGACAATTACCGGACGATCCTGAAGCAGATGTACCACGTGCTCTACGAGAGCAACGTCGGCATCGACTTCGTGTTTCCCGACAGCACGAATTTTTCGGATTACAAGGTGATCGTGGTGCCGCCGCTGTACGTAGCCACCGACGCTCTTCTGAACAAGCTGGTCGATTACGTGCGCAATGGCGGACATCTGGTAATGGCGTTCAAAAGCGGATTCACCAACGAATTCGATACGGTGCGCTGGACTACGATGCCCGGTCCGCTTCGCGAGGCTGCTGGATTCCACTATCAGGAGTTTTCCAATCTGCGTCAGCCTCTGGCGCTCAAGGGCGATCCCTTTCATGCCGTGGACGGCAACAAGGTCTCTGATTGGGCGGAGATGCTCACCGTGGATACCGCCGAGCCCATCGCGTTCTACGATCACCCTTTCTTCGGGAAGTATCCCGCGATTACCCGGAATTCCTTCGGAAAAGGAAGCCTTACGTACGAGGGAACGGTGTTATCGGATGCGCTGCAGACGAAGGTCATTCTGCAGGTTCTGCAGCGGGCCGGGGTCGCTGGGCCGGACCAGAACCTTCCGGCGAGTGTGCGTGCGAAGCATGGAACGAATCGCAACGGAAAGACGGTACATTACTACCTGAACTATTCGAGCGATCCGCAGACGTTTACCTATTCGTACGGGGCCGGGACGGAGTTACTGACACAAGTGGCCGTTACACAATCGCAGAAGATCACCGTAAAGGCCTGGGACTTGATTCTGATCGAGGAAAAATAGGCAGTGCGGAACCAGCTTTTGGGCCGTGGGTCAGAATCTGAAAAGAGGGTTGCCCGAAGCATGGAGACTCATCGACAAGATTTTCGACCGCGTAGCGCCGGATATGTTGTGTTCGCGACTGCCAGCTAGCTCCAATGACCTTCGACGACTTTCGCCAATCACTGACCGCGACCGAACCGCCAGCCGGACTTACGCCCGCCCTTGCGGGGCTGTGGTGGGATGCCAAGGGCGACTGGTCGCGCGCGCACGAATCCGCGCAGCAAGACGAGGGCATCCAGGGTTCATGGGTACACGCCTATCTCCATCGCAAGGAAGGTGATCCGGGCAACGCAGCGTACTGGTACCGACGCGCAGGCAAGCCCGTCTGCCGGGAGGGACTCGAGACGGAATGGCGCACCGTCGTGACAGCGTTGCTGGAATGCTAGCCAGGAGGCGTTCCTTCCGCTCTTGCAAAGGATGGAGCCGACGAGCGGACTTGAACCGCTGACCTGCCGATTACGAATCGGCTGCTCTACCAACTGAGCTACGTCGGCCTCTAGTGGGGCTCCAATAGTTTACCAAATCGTACGATTTGACTCCGGAGAGGCCGATCCAACTCACAACTTTCTCCCACACGCCTGAACCGCAGGCCGCCATCAGGCTACGCTGCTTTGGCCGCAACCCAAGCGTCATATTCCTGCTGCGATTGGCCGGGCAGCAGCACCCACAGCGTATACACTCCGATCGCGGTACCGAAGGGAATGTTGAAGAGCGAAATGAACGCCAGCACCAGCACCAGGACGCGCGCCCAGGTTTCTCGCTGCATCAATCCCCAACCGGCGAAGAACCCTAACGCCGCCTTGGCCACTACGAGGATTCCGAGCGTGGTAAACAGTGCCATCAGAAAACCGACTGGCACGTCGGACGGCACGTCCTTCATCTCACGCAGATGCGGAAATAGAACGTTGCCCAGCATGAGCAAGAAAATGCCCCCCACCGCGTTGAACGCCGACATCGCGAGCCACAGAATACCGAGCAGATGCACATGCTGTTGCACGCGGCTCGGATAGGACTGCATGACCGAAATTGAACCGACAATCTGCTTGCCGCACTTGCTGCAGAATGCCTGGCCCGGTTCTACAGAAGCACCGCATCGATCACAGAACATGAATCCTCCAATCCGAAATCGTCGGATCTAGTCAACGCCTTCCATAGATACGAATCTTCGTCACAACAGTTCCATCTTGAACTGAATCGATTCACCACTTCACCACGATGATATCCAAAACGAAAAGGCCACCCGGCAACTGGGCGGCCTTTTCTTCAAGGGAGAATAGTTCCAACGGAGGCTTAAATTCCGTCAAAACTTTCTGCGGAAATCTTATGAGCCGAAAAACGGGGGTGTCAAGCGATTTTTGGGAAATAAATGCTAGTGTTTTCAATCACTTAGGAAATGGGTTAACACACTCGAAAACTGTGCCAAATTGAGACAGAGGGCCTTAAGAACGGTCGTAAGCCAATACTTCTAAGGCACTTACCGGGCGTTATGAGGGGTTCCTGGGCAGGTCCGCGGCCTGTTCCCCGCCCGCACGTGAGGCTTCCTCGACCACGGTCTCGGTCAGGTGAAGCGAGATGAATTCCATCTGTTCGGGGCGATCGAAAACCTTGTCGGGATACAAACGCTTCATCAGAATGCGGAATCCGCCGAAGGCTACACCGGCAATGATCGCGAGCCCGGCGAGAATCGCGCAGAGGATGACGATGTTGAGGATCAGCAAGTACAGGTCGCGAACTTGCGCATTCTCGGTGGGAGAGTTCCAGGTGACGCTGGCTTCGTAGTTCACCATGCCCAGCAGGGATTTCGCATCGCTGTCGGAGATTCCACCTGAGGCAACGGCCACGATCGGCCCGGTGCGTTTGTCAAAGAATGTGCCCGACCCATTGATCGTAGATTCGCCACTATGGCTCGTGTCAGTCACGCCATGAGCTGTCTCGATGCGTCGCAGATGCTCGGCTGCGAGTTGCGGAGTGGGATACGAGATCAGAACCAGAGTGGCTTCGCCGCTCGGTGTCTGGTAATGGCCCACAGTGAGCTCAGAACTTGCACCGAAATCGACTTGATCGGCGGTTACCGGCAGTTGTAGCGATGCCAATGCAGCCGGCCCCATCACATATTTCTGCGTGTTGCTGATGTACTGGCGGCGTGGCAGGAATTGGATGAAGGACGGCAGGTTTCCCGCGCTTCCCCCGGGGCGCGGCAGAGCTCCGGCCAACTCGCGCAGTTCCGCTCCCGACATCGGGGTTTCCTTGCTGAAATGCGCGTCGACCAGCACGTGGCCGCGATAAAAAACAACCCGGTCGCCCGCTGAAGCGCCCTGATCGCCGATCTGCTCCTTGTTCATTTCTGGCTGCAGGTAAAACGTGTAGGCACCAAAGGCTCCCGAGGCATCGGCAAACCGCGCCGCGCGAATCTTCAGCGTGCGCCCGTCATCCCGCGTGTACGTGGCCGATTCAAAATCGGTGAACCGGTATTCAGTCAGCACAGGCGCATTGGTAGGATCGGCCGTGGCGGCATTGCTGCTCGTCTGCGGCGTGCCTTGCATCTGCCAGCCGGCGAATGCCTGGGGAAGAATTGCAGGAGCTTGTCCTGCAGGCGACGATGCCGCCAACAACATCGTAGAAAGGCAGCCTAAGATCGGAAAAACCAGTACAAAACGGGGAAATCGCATGAGATGGCGGGCAATACCCGCATAACCATTAGACCACAGGAGTGCCAGAAAAGTTTCGGAATGCCGGCGCCAGCGACGTCCTGACCACGGATGTAACGCTCTTCTCAGGAAGCGGCTAAGTACCCGAAAAGACGGCAACTGCGGCTGCACCCTCGTGCCGGTCCCCTACACGTGAGGGCCATTCACAGATTGAAGGCAGGCTTGCAGAATACTGATGGGTGAAGGAATGTCAGTGAGCAGTGTGCATACGAACAAGCGCCGGGGAAGCCGCACGAAGGCCGTCCTCCCGGTGAGGATTAAGGGCAAGGATTGTTCCGGCAAGGCGTTCGAGGAATTGGCGCACACGCTCGATGTCACCCCCACTGGTGTACGGTTGGGCTCGGTGCGGCGCGAGTTGAGTGCGCAGGATGAAGTGACGATTCTCTTCCGCCAGCGACGAATGCAGTTTCGCGTGGTCTGGACGAAGAAATTGAAAGGCACGTCTGAGTTTCAAGTAGGACTGCAGGCTTTGACGCAGGAGAAAGAGGCTTGGGGACTCACCTTTGCCGACCAGGCAAACCAGTCCGTCCAGCCGCTTAGCCAGTCTCTGGTTTCAGCGCTTGCACAATAATCAAGGGGAGAGCCATGGAGGAAAACACCAATCGTTCGTTCGCGTGGTTGAAGCAGCTCTGGTCCGAGGAAAACGGTCAGGATATCGCCGAATACTCCGTCATGCTGGCAGTCATTCTTGTCATTGTAGTGGGAACGGTGCGCCTGATCGGATCCAACGCGAACAACGTCTTTTCGCAGGTCGGTAGCGCGATTCAGTAATCATAAGGTTCGTGTCGAGTAAGACTCACTGGCCAGCAGCGCTTCGCAAGGCTGCTGGCCTTTTTCGCTTCGGCTTGTCTACGTCAGTTCCAGCCCAAGAATGCCACCGCGTCGCGTGCCGTTGGCCTGCCTTCACATTCCAGAGACAGAGCGATCGGATGTTCTACTCACGATGCTGCGCAACGAGAGCGCAAGGCTGAGGAGTTTGATGGAACTCTTGTGGAGGAAAATGCCGGGCGTCGCCGCCCTTCAGCCCGCGCGGTTTGCGCTGGGGTTGAAAGCTGTCTTTCGGACGACTCCCGGCCTGCCTTTCTTTTAGCGCAACACTTTCCACATTGCAGTGACTGGGAGCACTGAGTGCAAGAGCGCTCAAAATCCGGCGAGTAACGATTACTCGCCAACGACAAGCCACGTCCCCGCCTCTGCACTGCGCCAGGATCTTGGCCGGAAACGCAAGTGCCCTACTACGCCGCGTTCAGGCCCTGGTACAGCCACACACCCACGAGCACCAGCAGAAATACCATAGACCCGATGCCGAACACGCGCACTGGGACGGTAAGCCGGTTGAGTTTGGCCAACAGTTCCGTCTGCTCGTCGTGCATGTGCGAACTCGCGTCATCCAGAAACAACTGGTCATCCCTATGCATGGTGAGTGTGCTTTTGTAGATCAGCAGGATGATTAGACCAATTGCGAAAATTCCGAAGATAATAGCCACGACAGTCAGCGTCATAAACCACCTCGGCCCGTCCAAGCGGGCGTTCCCGCTCTTAAGAATGATTATAGTCCCTTTAAGCGATAAGCCCGACCGGAGGCGCACTTACTCGTTAGCCGCAATGCGGGTGATGAACATCACAGACGGGGAGGCCGCAAGGGTCTCTAATTCGTCGCAGGAGGTCCGACAAACTGAATACCGCAATAGTGCGCCCGGCTCCTCAACGGGCGAGGGCATCTCGCCCAGCCGTAACCCGACGGCAGGGAGTCGGGCCACTTCTCAATGGGCCTCGATCGGATCTCGCTTTCGCGCAGAATGGTTTCTCGCTACTGGCACGGGGGCTGCCAGCTGGCGACGTTAAGGATTTTCTCGGCACCTTGATCGAAAAGTCGTTGTGTGGAGGTGCGCAATGCATCAACAAGAACGATGGTCACTGCTACTTCTGTGCATTCTTCTCCCGGCCGTTCTCCTGCCAGGAGCTCAGAAGGATAAGACAACTTCGTCGGAGCGTAACCCCGTCGAGGGCGCGAAGATTTTTCAATACCACTGTGCAGCTTGCCATGGAACTGATGGACGAGGGCATGGACCGGCGTCAGCCTCTCTAAAGCATTCGGTACCAGACTTGACTCGAATCTCGCAAAGGAATGGCGGGAAATTCCCCCACAAGCAGGTAAGGGCGATCATTGAAGGGAAAGAAACCGGAATCGTCGCCCATGGCGATGGCGAGATGCCGATTTGGGGGCCGATCTTCCACCAGGTCGAAGCGGACCAGGACTGGGGAGAAGTACGGTTAGACGCCATCACCAAGCACATGGAGTCAATTCAGCAAAAATAGGGACGGGTGGTTTTCAATCACGGCAAGACTCACGACTGTCGCGAACACGACTGTGCAATGCTTTTGTTTGCTCATAGATCAATGAGTAAAAGGATGGTTTCGTCAATTGAAGTAATTGCTTACCAGCTAGCTAGAAGGGTCCGATACTCTGTGCGCCGGGCAGCTCATTCGCTGTAGCCGATTTTTCCTCAGACTATAATTGCGCCGTCTCAGTCCAGCAATCAAACGATGGCGCGGATCGCGAACGCTGACGATCCGAGCGCGTCCGACTGGGGCTCGAAGGAGTGCCATGCTTCGAAGGGCAGCAATCGCTCTCCTGTTGGCTGGTATCTGTCTGGCGCAGGACAACGTAACCCGCATGGAGCAGGTGGTGCGCTCCTATGTGGATGCAAAACAATTCATGGGATCGGTCCTGGTAGCTCGCGACGGGAAGGTATTGTTCACCAAGGGTTATGGATCGGCAAATCTGGAATGGGATATTCCCAATTCACCTTCCACCAAGTTTCGCCTGGGTTCGGTCACCAAGCAGTTTACGGCTGCTTGCATCCTGCTGCTTGAAGAGCGCGGGAAGTTGAAGGTTGAGGATCCGGTGAAGAAATACATGCCGGATGCGCCGGCAGCATGGGATAAGGTGACGATCTTCAATCTCCTGACGCACACTTCCGGTATTCCGAGCTTCACCGGATTCCCTGACTATCACTCGACGGAGGCGATTGCAGCAACTCCCGAGCAGCTCGTGGCGCGCTTTCGCGACAAGCCGCTCGAATTTCAGCCGGGAGAAAAGTGGAACTACAGCAATTCCGGTTATGTCCTGCTGGGCTACTTGATCGAGAAGATCAGTCAGCAGAGCTACCGGCAATTCATGCAGGAGAACATCTTCGATCACCTCGGAATGAAGGACTCGGGCTACGACTCCAACTCGGAAATTATCCTGCATCGCGCTTCGGGTTACACGCCGGGCCCGAACGGGGTGGCCAATGCCGGTTATATCGACATGACCATACCCTTGTCGGCGGGCGCGCTCTACTCGACGACGGAAGACCTGCTGCGCTGGGAACAAGGTCTTATGGGCGGCAAACTCCTGTCCTCCGCGTCGCTCGAGAAGATGACAACGCCATTCAAGAACGATTATGCCTTTGGGCTTGGAGTACACAAGTCGAACGGACACAAATTGATTGATCACGGCGGCGGGATCGAGGGCTTCAACACTCTCCTTGCGTACTATCCGGAGGATAAGCTGACTGTAGTCGTGCTGGCCAACCTGAACGGGCAAGCGCCAGACGCAATCGCCGGCAAGCTCGCGGCGGTAGCTCACGGCGAGAACGTCGTATTGCCTTCCGAGAGAAAGGAAATCCCAGTCCCGCCTGCCATTCTGGAAAAATATGCCGGCACCTATGAGCTGATGCCAAATTTCGATATCGTGATGACGCTCGAAGGCGGTCAGCTGATGACACAGGCGACCGGACAAAGTAAGTTTCCGCTGTTTGCCGAATCAGAGACGAAATTCTTCCTGAAAGTCGTAGACGCCGAAGTGGAGTTCTTTAAGAACGACAAGGGAGATGTAACTCACCTCATCCTTCACCAAGGCGGACAAGAGATGAAGGGCATGAAGAAATAGACAGCCCATTCGACCATTCCGGGCGGCCCCTCCGATTCCCAGGGCCGCCGTTCATGGTCTCCGGCTACCGCCCCAAGCTACGGAGTGGTTTGGCCAACGAATGACTGGCAGGACACGTTAGGATGCCAGTTTACGAATGCGCCCTTGGGATTCGCCTTCCACGCCCAAACATGCAGAGTGTAAAAGGCCGGCAGTCCAAAGCGATTCGGTGATGGGAAGTAATGGAAGATCTGTCCCATAAGAAAGGGCGGCGTGCCGGGATGCTTCTCATCCCATGCGCTGGCGATCACGAGATAGTCGGCTCCAGTCAGTTTGACACTACCGTCCGGCTGCGCCTCGTAGAGGATGATCTGGGGACGGTTGACGTCCACGATTCCGTTGCCGACCAGAGTGTCATTGACATAATGGAGACCCATCGCGCCAAAGTCGTCGCCGCTCACGCAACCGAATTCAAGGCGATACCCCTCGTTCTCGGCCACCCTGACATCCTTAAATCGCTCCGTGGCTTCCCGAACACTTTTGATCAGGGCGCTTTGCTGGTCTTGGGTGCGTTGGTCTTGGGTTGTCGTAGGGTGCGAGTGGACTTCTTGCGCCACTGCGCGCAAGAAACAAACGTTCACGAGAGCGAACGCGATCACGGAATACCGACATTGTCTCGCGAATTGTTTCCCGTTTCTGGTAAGAGTAAGAATCTGCGCTTTGTTCATTGGAGTTGTCTCCTTCTTGTAAAATCGACGCTCAACTTCGCCGGGCTGCTGTTGATGGCTCTCCTGGAAGCACATTTGCTAAGACCCGCTGTTCGTCGCCCTTGGGACATTCGAGAATCACGGCCACGGAGCGCTGAGCCTCGTCTTGCAGGTGCAAAGTTACAAGCGTCAGGATGAGAAGTAACGAAACAACGCCAAAAGAAAACCAAAAGGATGCACAAAGCAGAGCCCACACTCCCAAAAACGTCCGACGATTTTTTGGCCAATCTTCTAGTCGCATCAGCAGTCACAACGCGGGGTTGCGTAGCTTCGTTGTCGAGTGCTTCAGCCAAGGGTCGCTGACCACGTGTTCGGATTTCGTAACAAGTCCGAACTCGCCGGAAACACTTCCCTCTGCCATGGAATGATTTCCCGGTCCCAGAAGGTCCACGGCCCTGCTGTCGATCGTTGGTTTATAGTGCGGGCGTCGGGTTGTACTGTCCCTGAAGCAAAAGATCAAATCGACGTCCCCATGTCTTTTTCTGAAACTCATCAGGGAGGACAGCGATGAAAACCATTCTGAGAGAGGTTGTTCTGTGGGGCCTGGTGTTGGTTTCGTGCGCCGCGTGCATGTGGGCTCAGGAAGCGACCGCCAAGCGCAATCTCGTTGTGCGCCGCGATCCATCAAAATCAAGCCCAGCGATCGACCACGTCGCCAAAGACGACCGGTTAACTCTAGTCCGGAAGAGGGCGGACAACGGCTACTACCACGTTAAGACAGAGCAGGATGTGATTGGGTGGGTTTTGGCGAGCGGGGTCACTGTGTCGCAACCCCCTCCAACTCCGCCTGCTCCACCCGTCCAACCGCCACCCAGTGGCCAATGCGACGACACGTTGTGGAGTCACGTGTACCACTCGAACCGTCTTGTCGTTAACCAGAAGTGCATCTCGGTGACAGGAACCATCGTGGATGCGACCAACGGCAGAGAGCATGATGGTATCCGTCACGAAGCAGATGGAGATACCCACGGGTGGCTCAAAGTGGATGCCCAGTTCCAGAATCTATTGAACGCCGGAAACATTAGCGCCGAGGGCGGGAACCTGGTATTCGAAATCGTCTGCAAGTATCCAGTGACTCAAGCTGATGCCAAGACAGCATGCAGCAACTATCACAACAAGGTCACCATCCCTCCCGTGGGGTCGCATGTCCGCATTGTGGGAGTCTATGTGCAGGATACTTTTCATGCTCAGTGGATGGAAATTCATCCAGTCACGAGCATCGCGATTGAATAACGGCGACGCTGAGAGTGTGCTCCCAATTGGAAATCGTAGTGCTTTCGCATTATTGTCCCTCGACATCGAAGTGAGTAGCTTGACGCGATATTTCCAAGGAGGATTGGCAAATGAGATTTCGCAGTGCGATGAGGATTTCGCTGGGGGCAGCATTGGCTGTCGGCATTCTGGCCTGGAGTAGCGACACCGGCAAGCCAACTACGGTTAAGGGCTTCGTGCTGGATTCGGCGTGCGCGTTCACCAAAGGCCTGAAGAAGCCAATCAGCTCCGAGTGTGCGACAGCGTGTGCAAAGGCGGGCTCACCGTTGGTGATTTTGACCGACAGTGGCACAATCTACTGGCCCATTGCCGACACAACTCCATCCAGTGGGCAGAATGAACGCCTCCTCCCGTTCGCCGGACAGAAAGTTACCGCTACTGGAAAGGTGTTCGAACGGGGAGGATCGACAGCGCTCGTGATCGAAAAGATCGAAGCCCAAAAGTAGTCCGCCACCAAACACTCTGCTTAGACGCTGCAAAATCTGGGTTCAGAACCAGGTTCGCCGTTTGTAGCGGCGATATAGGTCGCCATAGAGCGTCTCGAGGTCTTGTTCCTCCCGGCGAGCGAGGTAAACGGGGAAGAGTCCCAACAGCAGCAGGAACGGCAGCCCCAGCGGCTTATCCAGGTACAACAGTAGGCCGACGAAGGCGACGAACGAAAAAAGGTAGATAGGATGGCGGACTCGGCTGTACAGACCGCCAGTCACCAGACCTTCACGCCTGGAGGATCGCTTCTCCAGTTGAATGCGGGCGAGTGTCAAAAAGGCGAGCCCAAGCAGGATCAGCAACAGGCCCAGAACGCGTGTCGACGTCCACGGCCCTTCCCCGCGCGTCGCCATCCAGGCCGCGACGATGACTATAGGTAGAGCGGTCATCAGGCCAGCCGACCAGCTCATGAGCTAATGATATACCTCTGCCGAGATATCTGCGCACCCATGTGAACCATGGCTGATGGTCGAAGGGTATACCAATTGAAAGGGCAGTTCGACACCGACTGTGGGCCTATTGCCCTGCGGTCTTGTCCAGCTTGCTGGCCATCTTCACACCGCTGAGCCCATCCACATACTTGGCGATGCCGCGGTACAGCGATTCAGCAATCCTCTGCCGGTATTCGCTGGTTTCGAGACGGTGCTCGTCGCCGGGGTTGGAGACGAACGAGATTTCCGCCAGGATCGAAGGCATGTTTGCGCCGATCAGCACGATGAAAGGAGCCTTCTTCACGCCGCGATTGCGAATCCCAGGATTCTTCGCCGACAGCCCGCTGTGCAGTGACGACTGCACGTCGGACGCAAACTCGCGCGACTCTTCGATCTTTTCCTTCAGTGCAATCTTCTTCACCAGGTCCTGAAGTTCATAGATGGACTTCTCGGAGACGGCATTCTCGCGTGCCGCGACTTCGAGCGCATCGGGCGAGGACGTAAAGTTCAGGTAGTAAGTCTCGACCCCGCGCGCCGCCGAGTCGTTGCTGGAATTGGCATGGATCGAAATGAACAGATCCGCCCGCTGCTGGTTGGCGATCGCGGTGCGCGTCTCGAGCGGGATAAACGTGTCATTCTTGCGCGTATAGACGACTTCGGCGCCCAGTCGAGTCTCGAGCAGTTTACCCAGACGGCGTCCGACTTCCAGCACCAGATCCTTTTCCTCGAGTCCGTTGGGTCCGATAGTGCCCGTATCGTGCCCGCCATGGCCGGGATCGATGACGATCTTGCCGATCTTCAGACCCAGCGTGCGAATCAGGGAACGGTCGCCACGTGCCGTCGGTTTGGCCACCCGGATGTCCAGGTCTGAGTCTTTCTTATTGGCGGTCAGCCGTGTGGAAGATTTCCCTTTCGAGTGAGCTGCCGCCGAGGCATCCGTCATCGCGCTTTCGGCCGGCGACTCGTCGTCCGCCGCCTTATCACCCTTGCCGCTCTTGCCTTTCATCCTCGAGGAAGAGCGTGGCTTGGGAATCTCGGCCTTTGCCATGGTCGCCGGTGCAGTGTCGTCATCGTCATCGGCCTCCACAATGACCTTCTTCACGGGCGGGGTCGCAGCTTTGGCGGTCTCTCCGGCACTCGCGCCCTCCTTCATTGCATGGGTATCCGGCGCTTCGTCCTTGGCAGTCACCTTCTGATCGTGGATTTCTTCCTTCTTGGTGACCGGTTTTCCCGCCAGAGCCTTCATGTCTGCCTTCACCACGGGCTGCGGAACATGTGCCTTCGTCTCCGTCTGCGGAGGCACTTCCACATCGGCCAGGGCGGCGGCCTCTTCTTTCGTCAACTTCGCGTGCGCGATTTTGTCGTTCTTGCCATGAATGTCAATGATCAGGCGATACGGGTTCGGCAGCAGGAAGGCTTCGTAGGTGGAGAGGTCATCGACTTCGAGCACCACCCGCGTGCGTCCCGGCTGAAACTGGGCGACGCGAATCTTCTTCAAGAAGCCATCGTCCACTTCAAAGGTCTTTCCAACCAGGGTGGAAGCAAGCTTGGTGTCACGCAGGTCAAAGAAGATGCGGTCGGGATGGGAAATACGCGACGACCCGAATTTCACTTCGCTCTCGAGATCGATCGCAACCCGGGTGTAATCCGGGTTCGACCAATGCCGGATCGCGGTCACCCGAGGAAGACCATGGGGCTCTTGAGGCTCTGAGCCCGCAGTTTCGGTCGGGCTCCCAGCTTCTTCGGTTTCCTGTTGCGGGCTGCTGGCGCTTTGGGCCGTCGTCTTTGGCTTCTCGCCGATTCCGCCGCCGGGCCTCGCCTCCGCCTTCTTTTCCGATTGCGCGTCTTTCTCCGCCTCAGCCTTGTTCTCGTCCGACTCTTTCTTGAGTTCAGCAATAGCTTGCTGCGCATCCTCGACCAGCCGATTATGCGGATAGCGCTTCAGAAACTCTTCAAAAGTTGCGCGCGCCTGGTCGGGATCGTTGAGATCGTCTTTGTAGATTTCGCCGATCGTGAACAGAGCGTCGCAACGATATTTGCTGCCGGGATATTCCTTGCGAAGAAACTTGTATTGCGCGATCGCTGAATTCAGGATCTTGTCATCTTCGAAGCGCCGGCCCATCTCAACCAGCGTTTCGGCGACTGCGACCGCGCTAGGATCGGCCTTGGTCGAAGTCGGGGCTCCATAGTAGACATTGCGATAGGCATTGAGGACGCGCTGGTAGTCGCGCCGGGTCCGCTCGGCCGGAGGCCGTCCATTCAGAGCTTCCCGCAACCGGTCGGCGGCGGCAAAGTGCTCCCGCGCCCAAGCTTCGCCGTGACGCGGACGGGCGTGCGCCGGCATCCCGGATAACGCTGCCATGAACAGCAGCACTCCCCAGCTCAAGCCACGTAGGGTCAGGGTCACTTTCAAGCTCAATCCATCGTCGTCCTGAGGCGGGCGGCCTTTTGTCCGCCGAAGGACCTGGGCAAGCCGCGCCACGCGTCGCCTTCTTTACGACGCAACAAAACGCGCCTTAGGCTCGCTTCCTTACTACATCATCCACTCGTCTGCAGTTGAACTGCCTGGGTACCTGAGAGAATTCAAATGCTTAGTAAACAGATGCTGCCAATTTAGTCGGTGTTGCTGATGTAAAGCACGCCCCGCTCATCCCGTTGAACCTTTACGGGATCGCGGCTCGCCCCGGTTTGCGAAAGATCGAGGCCTCCATAGTAAAGATGCGTAATCTTCCGGACATAGTCTTGGGTTTCGGCATAATGCGGAACCCCGGCGCTGCGTGCCACGGCTCCCTCGCCAGCGTTGTAAGCGGCCAGGGTTAAATTCACGTCACCGTTATAGTTTTGCAGCAGCGCTTTCAAATGCCGCACGCCGGCATCGACGTTCTGGTCCGGGTCAAACGGGTTCTTTACCTTCAGTTGACGCGCGGTCTGAGGCATCAACTGCATCAGTCCCATGGCGCCTTTGCGCGACACCGCGTTGGAATTGAAGTTCGACTCGACTTTCACCACGGCGCGCACCAGGTTGGGATCCACATTGTGCCGGGCTGCGGCCATCACGATCGACTGATCAATCTCTTCCGCCGACGCCTGATGTCCGTGAGAATTGGCTTGCAGAATCTTCGCATTCGCCGACTGCACTGATTCGTGCCCGTAATATTGGCTAACTTCAGCGGCCGCCGAGCGCGCCGCCTTGCCCGAAGCAGTGTTGGCTCCCGGGACAGGCTTCCACCTATTCTCTTTGCTGCTCCAGTACGCCAAATAAGAGCGTTTCACTTGCGGAGACGGAGCTGCTTGACGCTCCTTCGCCGGAGCATCTTCGTTCACGTAAATCGTACGGCCGTGCTCTTCGGTGGTGGCGATGCCGCGCGAAGGCCCTTCGCCTTCGTCCGCGCGCGCCGCTGTACTACTGAGAGTGAAGGAGGTCGCGAGTACTGTCGAAGCCGTCAGCATCCAGGTTAGTTGCAGGCGCTTTCGCATATCCGGGCCTTGTCCTTTCACCAATCCTTCGCTGGAAGGGCGGCCAGACATACTACGCCCTCCCGTGCTCTACCCGGAACCTGAACGGAGAACCATCAACCAGAGTAGGACGATTATAGGCGGGGAGCCGAGGGGCCACAATCTCTCCGAAGGGAGTAGAACCAGCGGAGTAATTTGCGGTAAGCAATTGAAACGCAAGCAGATTAGGTTATTCGAAGATTATGGTTTGAGATGTCGGAGGTAACCATAGAAGTGGTTACCAGGAATGTGGGGACAGCCGCCATCGGCTGTCCGCGGAGCAAAGCTCCGCCCGGCTGCTGAAAAGCCATCGCGAACGTGATTTGAACGGGCACGGCTTTGAGAGTCACAAATCAGATCGACGTTACTCGTTCGGGTTGCATATCCCTTCGCGCTCTTCGCGGGTGTTCTTTGCGAACTTTGCGGTTAGAGGCCTTGCTCTTGCAGCACCATCGCCACGATATAGAAATATAAGAGTCGTTATTTTCGGCCCACTACCCTATCCGCCAAGAAGAAGTGAAGGCCTTTTCATTGACGCGAAACCACTTCACAACTCATTGACCCATCGCCCTACTTCTCCAGTCCCGCCGCAAATGCATCCAGCGACAACGAGCGCAGCAGATTCCTCCGCATTCCGCGCTCGACCTCTGCCAGGCGATCCGACGCCGCCGTAATCCACGCGAAATCCGCTGACTCCGCCATCCGCTTCAATTCCGCCGCAATATCGGTGTTACGGACTAACTCCGGCGCGCCCGAATCGATGAACACCAGATCGCGCAGCAACGAATAAAGCGTCCGGATCAATGCCTCAGTTTTCTCGCGCCCCTCGGCTCCGGGACGATACGACTCCGTGATCTTGAACAGCTCGCTGTGCTCGCCGCCGCGCAAAGCCGAATTCAGAATCGCCAGTCCATGCTGGCGGGCCGCCACGTAAACCTCGAGATCGAAACCGCGCGCCCGCCCCACGGCTCCATCGCACAGCCGAGCCACCAGCGCCCGCTGCGCCGCCTTCCATTCCGGATGATGTTTCGCCAGATCCTTTTCAATTTCTTCCCCGGAGAGTGCCCCCAGGGTAAAGGTCATCGACCGCGACCGGATCGTCGGCAGCAACTCCCCCGGATTCTCCGTCAGCAGAAAAATCGTAGCGAACTCCGGCGGTTCCTCGAGCACCTTCAGCAGTGAATTCGCCGCCTCCTTCATAAATGCCGAATCGGTGAAGATGTAGATCTTTTCCCTGCCCTCCGCCGGGCGATAGTAGATGGTCTCGATCACCCGCCGCACCTGGTCGACCTTGATCATCATCTGCGGCGGATCGGGCGGGATGATCAGCACATCGGGATGCGTCTGCACCAGAATGCGGGTCTCTTTCTTGTCGGTCTCGCGCAGGTTCTCGCGCGCTTCGACTGCCTCGGCAAACCGCGCATCCAGATCGCCCGCCTGCGCTATGCGCCTGCAATTCGCGCACGTCCCGCAAAAATCCGGCAGCCCATCCGTCTTCGTGGGATTTAAACAGTTCAGCGCCTGCGCCAGCATCAGTGCCAGGGTGTATTTGCCGGCCCCTCGCCCACCAGCCAGCACGACCGCGTGAGGTAAGTGATCGCGCGACATCATTTCGCGCAAGCGATGGATGGTTTCTGCGTTGCCGTGGAAGTCAGAAAAGGGCATGGGATGAGGATAAAGCAAACCCGCCTTGGATACTCCGAGGCGCTATCGGAGGGAATACGGGACAGGCGACAACGCCGGGATGGATAAAGAACACCGGAACGGCCGCTACAATACCGGGAAGGGCACGAGTTCCACTCGTGCCGCCAAAGCTCCCGTTCTTTGCGCGCTTCAGCGCCTGAGGGCTCGCTCTTCGCTTACACCATCAATCTGCTAGATAATTCGGCCTGCCAGCCACGCCACAATGACGCCGCCCAAAATAAGGGGAACTCCGATTCCGAATACCGCCACCTTCCAGCCGTGTACCCATCCTTCGCGCAACATCCTGAACGTAAGAAGACTCATCACCGGTAAGTTAATCAACACCGCAGTCACCAATCCGGGCGCGTATCCACGAAACACAAAGGCCGCGGGCACGTGAGGAACAAACACATTCGCCAGCATGGCAACGATGTACCCGAATGTCAGGTAAGCCCAGATGCTCTCCGGTCCGTGACGCACGCTGAGATAAGTCACCACGAAGGCTGCGACCGTGAACACAACCAGCGCAGCTATAATCTCCGCCGCTCCGGGCGGATGCACCGGAAATTGCATCGCATGGCCGTCCGTCCAACGCGGCATCCAGATCGCTTCTTCCGCGTTGTGCAAGGTGACCGCAATCGGAAACATCCATTGCAGCTTCCTGAAGGTCATGGAGTGATACACGACGGAGATAACGCCTGCGACAACCGGCGCTGGTTAACGGGCATGGTGAACTCTCCTGGCAAGGCCAGCCAGGGCCAGTTTGCCGGAAACAACCTCCACAATCTTCTGATGTGTCTGGGCCGGAGTTCCGCGGGCATCGACGATGACCACGCGTCCGGGTTCACGCTTCGCGATCGCCAGGTATCCCTCGCGCACGCGACCGAAGAAGGATCGAGTCTCCTGCTCAAAGCGGTTTTCATCGTGGCTGCGGCCGGATGACTTGGAAACGCGTTGATTTCTTCTTCGTGCGCGATTCAGGCTGGCCTGCGGATTCGAGTCCATCAGAATCGTCAGATCCGGCTGCAGATTCCCACACAATACCCGATGCAACTCACGCACCGCGTCACTACCCAGACGCCGCCCGTTTCCCTGGTAAGCCTCGGTCGAATCCGTAAAGCGATCGCACAAGACGATAGCTCCGGCCGCGAGGCCCGGCTCGATCACTTCCGCGATATGCTGCGCGCGCGAAGCGAACATCAGCGCCATCTCAGCAAGAGGTGTCAGTCCCGACGTTCCGGAGTCGAGCGCCACTCTCCGGATCCTCTCTCCGGTCGCGGTCCCACCCGGTTCGCGCGTTTCGACCACTTTGTGCCCCGCCTCGCGTAACACCGCGGCAAGCTTCCGCATCTGCGTGCTTTTGCCCGTTCCGTCGAGCCCTTCGAAGGTAATAAATTTCCCGCGTCGCGACATTCAGCGGAATGATACCAGCGCACCCGTTGTCGCCGCATGCCACTTGTCATCCTGAGCGAAGAGGTCGGCCACGAAGTGGGCGACCTCGCAGTCGAGGGATCCCTACGTCCCTTCCTTCCTGTACCCCAACGCTACTCAACTGCTATATTTCATCATCCCGCGACATTGAAATGACTTCACAATCATCGAGGGCCTCGAAAGAATGAAAGTCTCTAAAATTCTGGGAGTTCTCTGCCTTCTCGTAACATGCGTCAGCAGCAATGCCGCCACTTCCCCCAACGTCACGATCTCAGTCGACGCCACCGCCGCGCCCCGCAAGATCTTCCACGCCACCCTGCAGATTCCCGCCACGCCCGGTGACCTCACTCTCTACTATCCCAAGTGGATTCCCGGCGAACATGCACCCGATGGCCCAGTCGTCGACCTCACGGGATTGTTCTTCAAAGCCAACGGCCAGACGTTGAAGTGGCGCCGCGACCTGCTCGACGGCTTCACCATCCACGTCGAGGTTCCGCAGGGCGTCCGCGAAGTTCAAGCCGATCTCGACTTCCTCTCTCCCGCCACCTTCGAAGGCGGATTCTCCGCCGGCTCTTCCGCCACCGCCAAGCTTGCCGTCATCAGCTGGAACCAGGTGCTGCTTTATCCTAAGGGCTACAAGTCCGACGAAATTAACTACACCGCGTCGCTGAAGATTCCCGACGGATGGAAGTTTGGCACGCCTCTTCCTATCGCCAGCCAGAGCGGTAACGAAATCCACTTCGCTCCGGTGTCGCTCACTACACTCGTCGACTCTCCCGTAATCACCGGAGAATTCCTAAAGGTGGTTCCTCTCGCGCAGGATCCTCCCACCGAAATGGACATCGCCGCCGACAGCGCCGCCGCGCTCGAACCTCCGCAAGCAGTTTGGGATCACTACAAAAGCCTGGTCGACCAAGCGCAGAAGCTCTTCGGCGCGCACCATTACCGCGATTATCATTTTCTCTACACGCTCAGCGATCACGTTGCGCACTTCGGACTCGAGCACCACGAATCCGATGACAGCCGCGTCGATGAACGAGCCCTGGTCGACGACACTTCCCGCAAGCTCTCCGCCGGACTTTTGCCTCATGAATATGCGCACAGCTGGAATGGAAAATATCGCCGTCCGGCCGGCCTCGCCACGCCCGACTATCAGCAGGCCATGCAGGACGACCTGCTTTGGGTTTACGAAGGCCTGACGAACTATCTCGGATTCGTGCTCACCGCGCGCAGCGGCCTGCTCAGCGCCAACCAGGACCGCGACGATCTTGCCTTGACCGCCGCCCAGCTCGACCACCTGCCCGGCCGCCAGTGGCGCAATTTGCAGGACACCGCCGATGCGGCCCCGCAGCTTTATTTCACCCCGCAGGCGTGGTACTCCTGGCGTCGCGGCACCGACTTCTACAATGAGGACACGCTCAATTGGCTCTGGGTCGACGTCATCATCCGGCAGCAGAGCAAGGGCAAGAAGTCAATCGACGATTTCTGTCACCTCTTTCACGGCGCACCCAGCACTGGACCTGCGCTCAAAACCTACACGTTCGACGATGTGGTGAGCGCGCTCAACCAGGTCGTATCCTATGACTGGCGCGGCTTCTGGACCGAGCGCCTCACCAATCACGGTCCCGGCGCGCCGCTCGGCGGCATCGAGGGCAGCGGATGGAAGCTCATCTATGACGAGAATCCTTCGGAAATGCTCAGCAGTTCCGCCGGCATGTACCACTTCGTTCCCGCCGGATTTTCCATTGGTCTGAACCTGCGTGACGATGGCGGCATTGCCGACGCAATCGAAGGCGAGACCGCTGCCAAAGCCGGCATCGGACCGGGCATGAAAGTCGTCGCTGTCAACGGACGCCGCTTCTCCCCGGAAATTCTCCGCGATGCGATCAAGGCCGCGAAGAACAGCGCCACGCCGATCGACTTGCTGGTAGAAAACGCTGATTACTACAAAACCTACAAACTCGACTACCACGGCGGCGAAATGTATCCCCACCTGGTCCGCGACGAATCCAAACCAGATCTGCTAAGCGACATTCTGAAAACAAAGTAGTGGCAGTCATTTCTAGCAGTACTCATCTCTACGGAATTGTCATCCTGAGGAGGGCGCTAGCCCTCCGAGGGACCCTACGAAACGCGTAAAGCGGCAATACGGTAGCTGAGATCTCGACGCTGCATGCATCTCGGGCAGTCCCGTCCACAACATCGATGGCTTCACGCCATCGTACGGTCCCTCGCGCCGGCTTCGCCGCCATTCAGGATGACATCCCTTAGGAGAGGAATCCCAAATCGGGAAAGGCACCGCGCATCATGTGACAACCATCACTGACCAGCGCCCGGTACACGAGCATCCTCGCCGCATGCCCAAGATTTACTACGTCTACATCCTGGCCAGCCAGCGGCGTGTCCTCTATATCGGAATGACCAGTGGCATTGAACATCGCGTCTTTCAACACAAAACCCACGCCTTCCGCGGATTCACCGCAAAGTACAACGTGATGAATCTCGTTTATTTCGAACGTTATGGCTCAGTGATGAGCGCGATCCATCGCGAAAAAGAAATGAAAGCCTGGCGACGAGAAGAGAAGATCAAGCTGATCGAGTCGAGCAATCCGAAATGGCGCGACCTGAGCTACGGATGGTACCAGCGCCACCAGTTTCAGCCGGACGCAAAGCAACCCATCCGAATGTAATTCTCGAATCAACCGTAATGTCATCCTGATGAGGGCGCCAGCCCTCCGAGGGACCGTAGGAACCGCATAAAGCGGCAATGCAGTATCCGAGACCGTAAATGCTGCATGAAGCGTGAGCATTCCCATCCACCACATCGAAGCTTCCCGCCGTCGTACGGTCCCTCACGGCGACCTCGCCGCCGTTCAGGATGACAAGCTCAAAACATCCGCACGACATCACAACACCGTATAAAGCTCACAACACATGTGAACTCCTGTTAGCATGTGTGCGTTCCACACAGACTCCATGACCCGCAAACACGCCGCCCTCCTGCCACTTACTGTTCTGTCCCTCTGCACAATCGCCTCCGCTCAATCGATCCTCGGCTTCGCCCCCGCCTCCGCCGCCCACGAAATCGAAATCGAGAACAAATTCAAATCCATCCCCAACCCCGAAGAAGAACGCCGTCAACACCACATCTTCACGCAAGAACCTCACGTCGCCGGATCGAAACGCAACAACGAACTCGCCGACTACATCGCCGCCGAATGGAAGAAGCAAGGGCTCGAAGATGTTGTCATCCACCGCTACGACGTTTACAGCACCAATCCAAAGTCGGCCTCGCTCGAGATGATTGCCCCGACGCATTACCAAGCGCTCCTTGGTGAAGCTCCTCTCGACGCCGACCCCGACTCGAAGAATCCGGCCATCAGCGGCGCATGGCTCGGCATGTCCATCTCCGGAGAGGTGACCGCTCCCGTCATCTACGCCCACAGTGGCAATCCCGAAGACTACGACCTGCTCCGCAAGAACGGCATCAGCGTCAAAGGCAAAATCGTCCTCGTGCGCTACTCCAATCCCTACAGCTACCGTGGATTCAAAGCACTCACCGCCCAGCGCGAGGGCGCCGCCGCGATGCTCGTCTACAGCGACCCGCAAGAGGACGGCTACAAGAAAGGCAAGGTCGATCCCGACGGACCCTGGGGCCCCGAATATCACATCCAGCGCGGCGCCATCACCTACGACTTCATGGTCCCCGGCGATCCGCAAACTCCGGGATGGGCCTCGGTTCCCGGCGCAAAACGAATTCCAATCGAAGACGCGGTGTCCGCGCCGAAGATCATGGCGCTCCCACTGTCCTGGCACGACGCCAAACCGTTGCTCGAAAACATGGACGGCCCCGTCGCTCCCAAAGACTGGCAGGGTGGCCTGCCATTCGAATATCACTTCGGCGGCGGCCGCGTGAAAGCCCACCTCAAGATCGAAATGGACAACGGCATCCAACCCTATTACGTCGTCGAAGGCCGCATCCGCGGCTCGGACTTGCCCGATGAATGGGTTGTGATGGGCAATCACCGCGACGCCTGGGTCTTCGGCGGCGTCGATCCCTCCAGCGGCACCGCCAGCATGATGGAACTCACCCGCGCCCTCGGCGAACTCAAAACAAAAGGTGTACGCCCGCGCCGCACTCTTGTGGTCTGCAGTTGGGACGGCGAAGAAGTCGGTCTCACCGGCTCTACCGAATGGGGAGAACAATTCGCCGACGAACTTCGCGCCAAGGCCGTCGCCTATATCAACGTCGACGAAGCCACCTCCGGCCCGAATTTCCACGGACAAGCCGTTGCTTCACTCGCCCCGATGCTGGAGGAGACCACGCGCACCCTGCAGGATCCTTCGGGCAAAACTCTGTACGAAGCGTGGAAGGAGACGGTGGAGCGCGAAAAGAAAGAAGGCCAGCAGTCAGGTCAATTCAGCGACTCTGGCGCGTCGAATCAAACGCTCGCCGACACCCGCATCGGCAGCGGCTCCGATCACACCGTCTTCCTCAACTTCATCGGCATGCCAGTGTTCGGTCTCGGATTCGAAGGCGACTACGGCGTCTACCACTCCGCTTACGATGACTTCTACTGGATGAATCACTTCGGCGACCCCGGCTACAAATACCACACACTCATGTCGCAACTGTGGGGAGTCACAGCGCTTCGCCTCGCAAATGCCGACCTGCTCCCGTTCGACTTCGCGACTTATGCAAGCAACATCCGCCAATTCGTAAATGACCTCACACGGGCCAACGAAAAAAACATGTGGGGACAGCCGCCACAGCCTGCCCTGAGCGAAGTCGAAGGGGCTGTCCGGTCGAGCAAAGCTCGACAGCCAGCTCTGGACCTGAAACCGATTCTCGCCGCCATCGACGCCTTCGAAGCCGCAGGAAAAAAACTGAACGAATCACTCAAACAGAAACTCTCGTTGGGCCCTCTCGATCCCAAACTCGCCTCCGTCCTGAATCACGGCCTAATGCAAGTCGAACGCAACTGGCTCAACCCCGACGGAATCCCCGGACGCCCGTGGTTCAAACACATCCTCTACGGCGCCCGATACACCTACGCCCACCTCGAACTTCCCGGCCTCACCGAAGCAGTCGAGAAACAAGACTGGCCTACAGCGAAGCAGCAGGCAGAGATTCTCGAGCGCGCCCTCCATAACAACACGCAACTGTTGCATGATCTCAATCAACGCATAGAACCTTAGCGTGCCCGGATTCCTGCAAGCCAAAGATGCTAGCGTAGTGCGTCAGGCAGATTGACATTTATAAGTTCCCGGTTTCCCCTGTGATCCTCTGTGCCCTCTGTGGTTAAAGCCTTTGACCTCCTCGCAAGACACCACGGATCACGCGGACCGAAACGCAATACTTAACGATCACTATTTCCGACACACTAACCACGATGATCACCATTCCCCCCACTTCTCGCCGATTTTGCCGGAAGTGCAACCACGGAGGCATCCGTCACGTCGGCTTCTCTGCAATACATCTATCATTTGCTGCGACTGCCGTTGCCGGCGTGCATCCATACAGGCATCAGATAGTGATTCGGAGGTTGCAGCCGAGTTGGCCATCAAGGGTCCGTTGTTGGAAGCGAACAGGAAGCCCGGGGTCCACTATGCGTTAACTGCGGATGGGGTCGAGTTACCGATCGTGGACGTGACGAACCCAGTGTTCGCATTATCCGTGACCGCTCCACAGCAGGCAGAATTTGTGCAGGCATTCCTGAAGGAAACGCGGCGACTTGAACAGGTCCCTAAACTGATTCGAGTTCCACTTCTTCGCTTTTTGCTTCGCGGGTCAGTACTCGCTCGTGGCATCAGACAAAGCCGGGGCAGGTTCATGAGCGGCATGGATACCTACCTGCTGAAACTCGGGCCCGGCATGCTGGGCAAAGCATACGCCAAGCCCATCGATCAGAAGATAGCTGCCTCTCTGCCATCTCTCGGAGTACGTCTGAGACTGCAGGATGTAGCGCAGATGCTGGCTGATAGCCTTGGCGAGACTCTGTCTCGCGATGTGCTGCGTCCGGTGCATCTCCTGAATATCGCCGGCGGACCCGCGGTCGACAGTCTGAATGCTCTGATTCTCCTCCGCAAGAAATCACCGAACGCACTCGCCGCACGAAAAATTACTATCGATGTTCTCGATATAGACGATACGGGTCCGAAATTCGGTGAAGCGGCTTTGCAGACGATGTCGCAAAACGGAGGTCCGCTGAATGGTCTCCGCTGCACTTTCCGTCATATCCGCTACGACTGGTCGAATGCCGACGATATGCAATCACTGCTGCGCGACTTGCGAAGTTCGAATGCACTGGCGATTTGTTCCTCAGAAGGAGGGCTGTTCGAATACGGGTCAGATCAAGAAATCGTGTCAAATCTCAGAGCGCAGCGAGACTCGGGGTCAGTGTTTGCAGTAGTTGGATCAGTAACTCGAGCGGATGAGGCAACGCGAGCTCTGTATCAAACCGGCGGTGCGGCCCTGCACCCTCGCGGCTCACCCGCCTTCGGGACCTTGGCGCAAAAAGCAGGCTGGAATGTAACACGCACTGTCGAGCGGCCTTTCAGCGACCAGTTTGTCCTCAGGTAACAAGCCCGCACGATTCCCTGTCTCCCTCATATCTCCCGCAGAAGTTCTAATTTGTTCGCTCCGGGAGTGTCAGTGACCTAACGCACAGGACTGGATGAAATGAAGACAATATGGCGGAATGGCGGAGCTCGCTAAGAATTGTCATCGTTCTAGGGAATTGTCATCCTGAGGAGGGCGATAGTCCTGCGAGGGATCGTACGAAATTCGTAAAGCGGCACTGCAGCAGCCGAGATCCTAATGTGCTCCTTGTCACGCAGGCTCTTTCTTCTCGCACGTTTTGCGAAAGGCTGTGAGCGTCAAAGCACAAAACTCAGGAAAGTTTCATCTCCCGCTCCATCACCTTGCGCAGCGCGCTATTGATTCGCGTCTGATAGCGCCGCCCATCCTTCTTGAACCACGCCAGCACATCGGCATCCAGTCGCAGCGTTACCGGTTTTTTTAATGGGCGATAAAGATCGGCGATCCTCATCTTTTGCAGATTCTCCCCCATCAAACCGGAGAATCCCCGGGCCGTCCGCCGGCGACGATTCGCCGCACGCCGCCGCCTGTTTCCCTTGCCGTCCCTTGCCTTTGATTGTGACCCGCGTTCACCTTTTGAATTCTTCATAAGCCATTCATCGCGCCTGAGTTACAGGAATCAGCGAAAATGTACATACAATATTGTAAAATAAATGTTCCTTCGGGAACACTGTGGAAAACTGCCGCCCTATACCGCAAGGTCCTCAGCCGCAAGCACTTCCGCCTCCTCCTCGTTCATGAAGGCAAAGGCCTCCTGAGGCACAGGATTCTGCCACACTGGAGCAAACGACTGCCGGTGCAGTGGAGTCGGGCCAAGCTCGCGCAAGGCAGCCAGATGTTTGGGCGTGCTGTAGCCTTTGTGCGATGCCAATCCATACTGCGGGAACACCGCGTCCCACTCGCACATCATGCGGTCGCGCTCTACCTTGGCCAGAATTGACGCCGCGGCAATCGACGCCGACAACGCGTCGCCATGAATGATCGCGTCTTGTGGCAACTCGCATTCAATCTTCAGCGCGTCGATCAACAAATGGTCAGGCTTTGGGGCAAGCCCCATCACCGCGTCGCGCATCGCCGCTCGCGACGCTTGATAAATATTGATCTGATCGATGCGTGCCGCGTCCACCGCGGCCACGGCCCACGCCACCGCATGTTCACGAATGCGCTGTGCCAGCGCCTCGCGCCGCTCCGGCGGCAACAATTTGGAATCGCGCAATCCGCGCACGCGATACGTGGGATCCAGAATGACCGCCGCAGCCACCACGCAACCGAACAACGATCCACGTCCGACCTCGTCCACGCCGGCCACCAGGCGCGCCCCTGACTCCCATGCCTTTTTCTCATAACGCAGAGTACACCGCAGGCGCTTCAATAGCCGTAGCTTGGCTGCTGACGCAGACAGTGGATGCCCAGGCGGTGCTTTCGAGACGGGAGACCTCATCACAGATCCAAGGAAGTTGCTTTCATCTTCACCGAGACGAGTCAATCATGCAAGCGAAGATTCGCAAGAACGTCTGTTAACACTGTCGCCACCGTCAGCCGGACGGTTGACCACGCCTCCGTTGTCATTCCGACGCAAGCGAAGCGCCGCGAGGAATCTGCTTTCGATTCACCCGTCCGAGGCCTTCCACTTCGGTAACGCCAATCAGTAACCATCCTCTGGATTACGCACGTACATTGCCCGGTCGTACATGCACTGATAGTTTGCTCATAGGGATTTAAGACGTGCCCGGCAAATCCAATGCGTCGCCCGAAGACGGCCTGCTGACGACCAAGCTCGTTCATCTCGCGCTGCCCGTGCGCTGGACATTGATCGGCCAAGACGGTCGCGGCGCGCCCGAGATGGCGTGTACGTACGACATTCATCCGCATGGGGCACGGCTGCTCAGTTCGCGCGACCTCAATATCGGCGACATGGTTATGGTCGAGCGCGGGCGCAACAAGGCGGTCTGCCAGGTCGTCTGGTCAGCCGATCCGGCTTCCTCTCTGCGTGGCCAGTTCACAGTGCAGTGCGTCGAGGGTAGGACGCCTTGGGATGAAGAGTTGCGTCAGATGGAAGAGCAGTATCAGCCCGTCATTCTCGATGGACTGGACCGGCGCACGTCATCAAGCGGATTTGGAAGGCCGGATGCGAACCGGCGCCGACGCCCTCGTTTCTACGTCGAAGGACAGGCGGAGGTGAGCGACGGCGTGCTGCGCGTGGCCGGCGAGGTGCAGCAGATTTCTGAATACGGCGCGCGCCTCGCTGCGATGGAACCGCTGCGTCCCGGCACGGATTTCCGCCTGATGCTGAACGTCTTCGACGTGAGCCTCGCGCTCAAGGCGCAGGTGAAATATCTCGTCGACAATCTCGGCATGGGAGTCGAGTTCCAGCAGATCCGGCGCGGTGACCGGCCTCTGCTGGAGTACGTGCTCGGCAAACTGAAGACGCGCCGCGTGCAAGAGTTCGCGCGCGTCGAGGTAACGAACGAACCAGTGACCGTTGCAGTGTAGTGCTCGCGAGCCCTGGGCTCGTGTAGGGAACGGACGCAGCCTGCCCTGAGCGAGGTCGAGGGGTCCGTCCCGCGATGGCGAAGCCGAGCGCCACCATACGGAACTGCACGGGCAATGAAGTGTCTGCCCGCGGACGAAGGCGTCCGCGGCTACACATTCGCTGCGTGTTATCCTTCCGCGCATGCGGCTCTTCATTCGACTCTTTTCTTTTCTCCTTCTGCTAAGCGCTCTGACCGTGTCGGCGCGCGTGGTTCGCGTCGAGATTGCGTCTCACCAGGACGTTCTGAACGGCAAGACATTCGGCGAAGCAGGCGCCTACGAGCGCCTCACCGGACGGATTTACTTTTCTCTTCCCGTCGCCAATCCGCACAATCAGCCCATCGTCGATCTGAATAACGCAGTAAATTTAAAGAATGGCGAGGTGGAGTTCTCGGCTACCTTCATGGCCCTCCGCCCGAAGGATTCGCACAAGGGCAACGGCACACTGCTCCTTGAGAATCCGAATCGCGGCCGCTCGCGCATTGTTGCTGTCGTCGACGGAGGCGATTGGGACGCGGCCCACGACGCGGGAGACGCATGGTTGCTGCGCAATGGCTTTACCGTAGTCAGCCTCGGCTGGCAGTGGGACGCGTCCGGCGACGACGCGCTGCGCCTCGACGCACCTGTCGCGAAAGAAAATGGCAAGATCATCACCGGCCTGTTGCGCGGCGATTTCATGCTGACGAAAGAAACGCCGGAGGTTCCGCTCGGACACTTGATATTGGGTGCGATCGGCGGGAGCGAATATCCCGTGGCGGCGCCTGACGATCCGCGCAATACGCTCACGGTGCGCGACTCGCGAGAGTCAACTCGCACTGTCATCCCGCGCTCGGAGTGGCAGTTCGCGCATACCGTGGACGGCAAACTCACGCCCAGTAACCGGCACCTCCATCTGAGCGGCGGTTTCCAGGCGGGCAAGATTTACGAGTACGTGTACGCGGTCGCAGATCCCGTCGTGGCCGGCGGCGGATTCGCTGTCGTCCGTGACTTCGCTGCGTATGCCAAGCACGCGCCCGACGCCATCACTCCCGCAGCACGTGTGTATGGCGAAGGCATATCGCAGAATGGAAGATTCCTGCGCGACTTCCTCTACCAGGGCTTCAATGCTGACGAAGAAGGAAGGATAGCGCTCGATGGCGTGCTGGCCCACGTGGCCGGCGCGGGCCGCGGCAGTTTCAACTACCGCTTCGCGCAGCCCTCACGCGATGCCCAGCCCACGTCGGCGGTCTTCTTTCCGACAGACATATTCCCTTTCACCGATCAGCCTGAGAAAGATCCTGTCACTGGCGAGTCAGGAGGTCTCCTCGATCGCGCCGCGGCTGACAAAGTTCTGCCGAAGATTTTCTTTTCCAACACGTCGTTCGAGTACTGGGGACGCGTAGCGGCTTTGATTCACACCACTGCGGATGGCAAGCAGGACATGCCGATTTCAGGGAACGTGCGCATATACCACTTCACCGGGCACCAGCATTTCCCCGGGCCGTTTCCGCCAGCCAGAGGACAGGACTATCTGGCAGGGCAGCAGCGGCAGTCGGCGCTGCCGATCCGGTGTTTCTGGCGCGCTATGATCGCTAACATGGATGCATGGGTGCGCAACGGCACACTTCCGCCAGCAAGCAGCTATCCCAAAATCTCTGATGGGACACTCGTACCGCTGGGCGCGTACGCGTTTCCAAAGATTCCAGGAGTGAATCAGCCGCACGAAGCCAGTGCCGCTTATCGTCTGGACTACGGGCCGAGGTGGCATGAAGGAATCTTAAGCATCCAACCGCCGAAGGTCGGAGAGGCCTTCCCTCTGCTCGTGCCGCAAGTGGATGCCGACGGCAACGAGCGCGACGGCGTGCGTTTGCCCGAGATCACAGTTCCGTTGGGAACCTATGCGAGTTGGAACCTGCGCGATCCCTCGATCGGCGCGCCAGATCAACGAGTCGCCTTCGAGATCTCTTACATTCCGTTTGCGAAAACGGCTGCTGAGCGCGAGAAGTCAGCTGACCCACGCAAATCGATTGAGGAACGCTATGCCGGCCACGACGACTACATGTCACGCTTCACTAAAGCCACAGGAGAACTCGTCCAACAACGATGGATTTTGCCAGAGGATCGCGAGGCGGTTATTCAACGCGGCGAGCAGGAGTGGATCGAAGCGACAAAGTAGCCGCGACCTATTCGTAGCGCAATGACTCAATAGGATCGAGCCGTGACGCACGTATGGCTGGAATCATGCCGCTCACCAATCCCACCACAGCCAGGATCACGGTAGAAACCAATACGCTGACCGGTGAAATGATGAGTCGAATGTCGCCCGCCTCTCCGTGCTGGGCGAGCGCACTGTAAAAGGTGAGGTTCCCCACCGAGAAGGAAATGATGTGGGCGAGCACTATACCTAAGAGGCCGCCAAGAAAGGTAATCGCGAGCGCTTCGGACAAGAACTGCAGCAGGATATCGAAGCGGCGAGCACCCAACGCCTTCTCCACCCCGATCTCACGCGTTCGCTGGGTTACGCTCACCAGCATGATGTTCATGAGCCCCACGCCGCCAATTCCGAGAGTCAGAGTTCCAATAAAGGCAAGCATCACCTGAAGCGCCATCGTAATGATGCGAAATTGCGAAAGCTGCTCCATGATGCTGAAAACGAATAGGGCCCGCTTATCGTCGGCGCGAAAGTTGTGTTGTGCTGCCAGCGTATTGCGAACCGACTTCTCGACGCCTCCATAGTTGTAGCCGAGAAAATCCAGCCAGATCATGTCGATGTAGTACGTATTGCGGAAGTCACTCATGGTGGGGAAGGGGATGTAGACGACGCGGTTGATGCTGTTCTCGGTGCCTTCCTGTGGTCGGGGCTTAAGCACGCCGATTACTTCATAAGGAATGCCGCTGATACGAATCCTCTCGCCCAAGGGGAAACGGCCGGAGAATAGCTTTTCCCTGGATTCCGAGCCCAGCACACAGACACGCGCGCGCAGCTGCAAATCTTCTGCGCTGTAGAAACGACCGAGGCTCAGTTGCAGGTTTTGAATTTCCTGGAGCGAGGGATTGCCACCATCCACTCTCCAGGTGTAGGAACGTCCCTCATAGCTGACGGGCGCGTCGAAAAACGATTCCGGCGTTATGCGGGTCACCTCCGGCACATTCACCAGGACACGATCAATGTCGTCCCTGGTCAAACGGATGCTGGTACCGGCCTTGTTTCCTCCGGCCTGCATAGATGTGCGCCCGCCCGCTATACCCATCGCTGACATGCTGGCATAGCTCCTGAATATGTTGACGATGGCCGTTGAGAAACCTGTGCCGTAGGCTAGCAACAGCACCACGGTGGCGATCCCCCAGGCCATACCCAGCATGGTCAGCGCACTTCGCTGACGGTTGTTCCTGAGTGATCGATAGGCTTCGGCAAACACATCTTTCGCCCGGATCATTCATTGCTCCTGTCGAAGGGCTTCCACGGGTTGAAGAGAGGCCGCCCGCCGCGCGGGATAAAGTCCGGCGATAATGCCAGCCAAGGCAAGGCTGCCCATGGCGAGCACAGCCGTCGCTGGGTAAATGTGAGGCAATTCGAATCCATCGATCGGCGGCACCAGTCCGAATAACTTGGTAGCCACGTAGGCGGCGAACACGCCAACCGCGCCGCTAATTCCGGTGAGCGTCAGCCCTTCCAGAAAGAACTGGAACAAGATGTTGCGTTTGGTGGCGCCCAAAGCCTTGCGCAGGCCGATCTCGCGGGTGCGCTCCGTCACCGATACCAGCATGATGTTGACAACTCCGATTGCGCCCAGACCGAGTGTCACCAGACCGACGGCTCCCAGGAATGTATCCATGGCATCGGAAATCTTCCCGACCATCTCAGCGCTGGCGATCGAGTCCCAATCGTCAAAGGCGTCGGGCGTCTCGGGATCAAAGCCGTGATTTCTTGCCACGATACTCCGCACGGCCTTCTTGGCTTGCTCATGCTGCTCCCGTGTGATCGGCTGGTAGACCACATATTTCACCGCTTTTGCGTTGCCTGCTCCCTGCATCGGGAAATAGGTTTCCATGGTGGTATAAGGCATGATCAGGCGCATGTTCTGGCCGTTGTTGTTTCCGTGACCCACCTTCTCCATCGTGCCAACCACTTTGAACGGCACGCCATTGATGAGCAGTGTGCTACCTACGGCCGGCCGTCCAGGGAACAATATGCGCACAAATTCGTTCCCGATTATGCAGACATTGTGGCGCTCGCGTTCGTCGTTCCAATTCAAAGCGCGTCCTTGGTCTACTGGCTGGTAGCGAATGCCCGAGAACTGCGGCTCGGAGCCATCCACATAGCCGTTGCTATTGCCATACTCGCTCACCAGTCGAAGGTCACCGCGGTAGATTACTGGCGAGGCATTACGGACAAACCGCGAGCTGCGGATATCCAAATAGTCCTGGTAGTTCAGGTAATACTGGCGAGAGGAGAGCTGGCTGCCACCAAGCGCCGGCACTCGTCCGTTGTAGATCTGCATGAAGTCTTCGCCGAAGCTCGCCATGCTTTTTGTCGTGCCCGCGCGAAAACCTTCTCCTAATCCAACCAGCAGCAGCAGAGATCCCACTCCCCAGGCAATACCAAACATCGTGAGGAAGGAGCGAAGTTTGTGCGTCCACATGGCACGCAACACCTCGCCGAAGCTGCCGACAAATCGCCTCATAACTGATTCTACGAACATTAGAACAACAATGTTCCTGGTTAACTCCGATGTTCGCGCATGGTCCGGGATGCGGGCGCGGGAGTCGGAATGCTTTCCCGAGTTGCGTTGGCTATGGGCTAAGGCAGGACTCAGAAAGCCTCAGGTTAGAGCCTCTCCACCTGGGCTACGCCTCGCGATGACAGTCGTCACGGTTGGGCGTGATGCTGAACACACGAGGGACTTAGCTTCCATATCCGACTCTTTGAGGATTAGAACAGAGACTGCAATGGGTAAACGTCTGACAACAACTGTTAACTTGCGGATTGAGCGTGCTCCAGGCCGTAATCGTCGTAACTCGCGAGACGGGCTGTGCCGCAAAGAGTCCAAGTCGGTTTCGCAGGTGTTCGTAACGCGCCGCTACGCCCGAAACTCTGCAGCGTTATCGGTGGCCCACTCGATGAACGTCTTTGCGGGTGCTCCTGTGATCTCTGCGACGGTGGAGGTGACGTGCGCAGGTTGGCCGATTGCAGCAGCCCAGGCCTCGAGCAGCATGTTTACTGCCGGTAATGGCCCAATCCTGAGTAACTCACGCCGCGCCTCGTCAGGTGTGATCTCTTGGATGCGCAGCGTGCGGCCGATCACGCCGGCGATCGTCGACACCTGCTCGGATTGGCTCAGCGATTGTGGTCCGGTCAGAACATATTCTGCACCGGCATGTCGGTCCTCACACAACGCGCGGACCGCGACCGAGGCGATGTCACGCTCGTCTATCGGAGCTGTAGGAGCGGCCAGGTACGGCCAGCGCACGACATCGCCGGCGCGAATCTGCGGTGCCCACCAAGTTAGAGCATTTGCGGCAAACATTCCGGGCCGAAGAAATGTCCACTGAACGCCAGAGGTCTCGATCAACCGCTCGATTTGCTCAAACATCGCTCGGAGCAGATTGGGCTGTTGGAAAAGCGGGTGTTGAGTTTTGATCGGTGCTGAGAGGAATACAATACGCCGTGCGTGCTTCGTGATCCGTTCCAAAGCGGGGGCAACAGCGGATGGCGGCGCGGTCCACACCAGAAACACCGTATCGATGCTGTCGAGGCATCCATCCAGGGTCCCGGGAAGAGTGAGATCCCCGCGAACCACCTCGACCTGTGGTGGCAAGCGAGCCGCGTCTGGGTTACGCGCCATCGCGCGGACTTGCGCGCCCTTGGCCACCAACTGGGAGAGAACCTGGCGGCCGATGGTGCCGGTTCCTCCAATCACAAGAATATGATTCATGCGGGACCATTCTACATGCGTGATCGGTCTACCCCGGCTGCGCATAGACGTGTTCACGGCTGATGGATGGACACATGTCACCTTTTACGCAATGTGCCCAGGCCCAGCGATCTAGCGGTTTTTCAATACTCCTGACTCAATGTGATTCATTCCGACGTGCTGTGCCAATGCCCTCCAATTCCCTGCAGGCTTGGGGTCAGCAGAGATTCAATCGGAAACTTGTGAGAGTTTGTCGGTTCATGGTTTGCTGGCAAAGTGCAACGGATTCCATCCCACGTCGCGTTGCACAGGTGCAGACACCTTTCTACGAGTTTCTCCAGTTGCTCAATTTCTCTATCCAAGCGTGTTGCCACTCGATTTCCCCTTTCTGCCTCGATTAGCCGGGTATGGTCGAACGAAAATCTTGTGTTTCATAGATCCCCTGCTTGTCGCGCTGGCAGCCAGCGACACAAAATAATGGCCCTACATGACATTCGCCTTTGCCTTTCGCCTGACCAGAAGCTACAGGCCTCGGGATGCGAAGTAACGAAACAAAGCCAAAGAAAAACCAAAGAATCAGAACGCGGAACCGCACGCACCGGGCGAGTTGGTAACCTGCTGATACCGTGGGACTTGCCATCCCCCGTGCTGACGCGCTGGGAACTCGGCCGGGCTTTCGCTATGTCAGGAGAAACGACGAAGGCGGCTTACCAGGAGTTCCTTAGCCTCTGGAAAGATGCAGACCCTGACGTGCCGATCCTCAGGCAAGCCAAGGCGGAATACTCAAGGCTGCGGTGAGTGACGAGTGGCGAGCCTTGACGTGCTTTGATCGTGTGGGTGTATGGCTCTCAGTTACGGGAACGCGGAATTCGAGCTGAAGGCTTGCGGCGAAACCACCACGCGCGAAGATGCTGGCCCGCAATGAACGCCCTTTCGAAGTACCACGACTGGCTGCCGGCTTCGTGGTGCAGGCTGGCGTCGCACCCCGAGACGAATTCGAGTTCTTCGGGGATGGCCTCCACATGTAAGGTTGCTCCCAGTGTGGCTTCCTCAAGATCGGTTACGTCGCAGTACTGCTCGGGCACAGTCAAGCCGTACCTCCACGTGACCTGGCAGGCGGCTTTCTCTCCGGCCCCGACTGGTTTGAGACTCAGGGGCGTCAAAGCGCTTCTGGGGACTCGAGTCACGCCTAGCGTGTCTTCAATCTCGACCTTGGAGGCGAGGTTCTCGTCAGAAAACGTATAGAGTTTTCTTCCGGCAATTCCGTACTCCAGGAAGCGAAACTCAGGTTGAAAAAAGGTCTCGGCGGTCAACTCCGGCGCATAGTCGCGCACCGCTTCCGAGTAATTTCTGATCTCGTAACGAACCTCGACATTCACGTGGATACGTCCGTCCTCGGGAGTCGAAAACGCGTAGCTTTTCACATAGTGGTCCCGCACCAGGTCGGTGGAAACAACATCGCGGACCAGTCCTTGCATTTCGGCAGGCAGACCTCTTCCTACGAGGGTTTGCGCCAGCCCGTCAGAAATTCTTTCCACCAGCAGCTTGGCGGAGAAAATGTCGAAAGCTATCCCCAAAATCATGGCGACGATCAAGGCGTCGGCTAGAAAATAAACCAGCTCGTTGGCTGGCCACCAGTAGGGATACTTCACCCGCGCGAGCACACCTACGGCGCCTGCAAGCAGGAACGGCAAGAGCAGCCGGAGATGATCTTTGAGTGACAGTGCGTAAAACCGTCGCCGGGCGGAAGTGCGGTCCTTCGCCGGAATGGGCGTGGGAGCCGCGTGTTCGCTGGCTTCTTCGACGCTCAGAATCTCAATCGGTGGCATGGGATTACCTCAAGGTCGGGTATGGTTGTTTAAAACTGGGTTGCAATCCGCTTTCCGGCTCTCTCCGGAAGGAGCTATACCAAGGCTTTGCTCGTCCCCGTGCAGGTTGAGGGAACGGAAACGAGGAATCGCCAAGTACCTTTGCTAGCAATGCTCTGAGGTGCAAAACGAAAACTCCGCGTATCCGGGCGTACCCAATTCGCCGTTGGCCAGAGTTTGGTGAACCGTTGGTTTGATGGTGTTGGGAATTGAGTATACAACCGCGGCAGTCGGGCTACAAACGCCTAAGTTTCTGGAATGGGTAGCCTAACTCGGCGGAGACGCTGCTCTTTACTGCCCTATCCACATAGGCGTCGAGCTTCGCTCGACGGACAGCCGAAGGCGGCTGTCCCCACAAAAAACCTTAAAAACTACTACGAAATCATCAGCTCCACAGGCGGTCCCAGGAGCGCTCTTGATCCCACTGGGTTGTGGGCTCGAAGTAGCCGGTGCCGGGGGCGAGGTGCTGGCGCACCACGTCTTCGTTCAGGGTCACGCCCAGGCCGGGGCGGTCGGGGACTTCGATCCATCCGTGATTGACGATCGGGGTTCTTACTCCTTCTTCGATTAGGGAGGACCACCAGGGCACGTCGAGCGAGTGGTTTTCGAGTGCCAGGAAGTTCTGCGTGGCGGCGGCACAGTGCACGTTTGCCATGCAGGCGATAGGAGTGCCGGCGAAGTGCATCGCCATGGGGACGCCGAACTCCTCCGCCATGTCGCCGATCTTGTGCGTCTCCAGAATGCCGCCGGAGGTGGCGAGATCCGGTTGAATCTTGCTCACCGCGTGCCGTTCACACAAGACATGGAACGGCTCCTTCAGATAGATGTCTTCACCGGTCAGGATCGGCGTCGGACTCTGATCGGAAATCTCTTTGAGCAGGTCGGTGTACATCCAGGGAATGACGTCCTCCATCCAGGACAGGTTGTATTTCTCGTAGGCCTTGCCCAGTCGGATGATCGACTTCACGCCCAGATGCCCGAGATGGTCCATTGCCAGCGGGATTTCCATGCCGACGGCGTCGCGCACGGCGGCGACATATTGCTCGAGCATAGCGATGCCTTTGTCGGTTACCTCCATACCCAGTAGCGGATGGGGAAGTTGGTTGGCCTGCCATTGATTCAGATCGCTCGCATTGGTGACGGTGCCGGGAGTGTCGGAAACCATCTCGACACCCAAATCCATCTTGAGCCAGGTGAGGCCCATAACTTCCTTGCGTTCTTTCATGCGTTGGGCGTAGATTTTCGGATCCTTTGACTCAGCCGTGTCGGCGTAGATTCGGATCTTCTCGCGGAACTTGCCACCGCCAACCAGCGCGTACACGGGAGCGTTGTAGACCTTGCCGGCAATATCCCATAGCGCCATTTCGATTGCGCAGACTCCTCCGCCCTGGCGCGCGTGTCCGCCGAACTGCTTGATCTTGCGGAAAATTCTGTCGAGTTGGAGGGGATTCTCGCCTAGGATCCGGCTCTTGAGGAACAAGGCGTAGGTCGGGCTGGCGCCATCGCGGACCTCGCCGAGTCCGGAGACTCCCTGGTTCGTATCGATGCGAATGATCGGGCACGGGCTCGGACCCGGCTTCACTACTGTGGCCACTCGCAGGTCGGTGATTTTCAGAGTGGAGGGACTTGAGTTAGTGTTGACTGCCTTGGGGTAGGCGTCAACCGGGTTGGCGAGCATGGCTCCGCCGATCGCCATGGCAGAAGCTTTCAGGATGTCGCGGCGGTCGAACATGTCTCTGCTTGTCTTATTCATGAGTGCTTCCTGTCAGCGTGGTGTTCGATGAGACGTTTCTATCATGGGGCTCGAGAAAAGCGACCACTGGGGCTGAAGCCCTTTAAATTCAGAGCGACTTACGCGGCCCTGAAAGAGCCGCTCTTCCACGTTATGGATTATTCCACGTCGTACGATCATTCTCCGTCGCGCGATCATTCCTCGTCGTGCGATCATTTCGAGCATACGATCATTTCGTGTTCTCGGATCATTCGTATGGCATACGATGGATCGCGCGGCGCCCGAACTATTTGTATATCGTAGTGCCGCTCGTTTCGGGGCGGCGTCTCAGCGGAGCTGAATTGGATCGCAAAGTAACTTCATGCAACATAGAATTGTAAGCTCATCGACGACGGCAGACGTCGAAAATCTATCGACCCAGGAGACTGCGAAATGACCTCCCTCTCGCGTGCGGCCAGGCGCACGGCTGCAACTATCAGCGCGGCTCTTTCGATTTCCTTTGTGCTGGGATCCAGCGCTCATGCTCAGCTGTTTATCTTCCCGAAGCAAGACCTTATCGATTACACAGCGAAGTCTTCTTTCGACAGGTTCCCCGACGGGAGGCCGAAAGTGCCGGATGCGCTGATCGAGCGCGCCCGCGGTCTTTCGTCGGAAGAAGTGTGGGCCACGCTGCAAGAGAAGGGATTCAACAATCAGTACGCAGACGGATTTCAGGTACTGCATCCGGGGAAGACGATGGTGGGGCGGGCGTTCACGGTGCAGTTCATGCCGCGCCGCGCCGACGTGGAGGATGTCGCGGAGGCGAAGGCGAAGGAACGCGGCTTGCCTCGCCTGACAAATCAAGCTGCGATTGACATGCTTCAGCCTGGAGACGTGCTGGTCGTCGATCTGTTTGGGAAGAAAGTCGACGGCACGATCGTGGGCGACAATCTTTTTTACTATGTGATGAAAGCTACGAAAGGCGGCGGGCTTGTGGTGGATGGCAGCATTCGCGATCTGGACGGATTGGCCGAGATCGACATGCCGGGATACTTCCGCTCGGCGGATCCTACTCCGATCGGGAATGTGATGCTGACCGGTATTAACGTGCCCGTGCGGATCGGCGGGGTCACGGTGATGCCGGGGGATCTGGTCGTGGGCGATCGCGAAGGCGTCTACTTCATTCCTCCCCAGTTCGTGAAGGAAGTACTCGACAGGGCAGATGACATCCATGTCCATGATGAATGGACCAAGAAAAAGTTCGACGAAGGGAAGTACAAATCGTCGGAGATCTACGGATCGCCGAAGGACCCGAAGTTGCAGGAGGAGTATAGGGAGTATCTGAAGAGGAGGCTGGAGGAGATTCGCAAGCAGCGCGGGGAACAGTAGGACTGTCGAGCTTCGCTCGACGGACAGCCCCTTCGACTTCGCTCAGGGCAGGCTACGGCGGCTTGTCCCCACATAAGCCAGAGTCAGAACTGCAAGCCTAGTGCGCTGCTTAGGAATTTGGCCAGCGGTGACATCTTTTGACAGGCTGTGGCGAACGTCGTCATAAATTTTGGGCTACAGACTTGCGCTTCGGTGAACTCAATCGCCGTCCCCAGGTCGCGCAGCTTGAGGTCTTCTACGAACTCATGATCGTTGGGGAATCCGCGTGGGGGCCGGGAGAGCTTCGTGGCGTCGTCCCAGTTCAGGAGTTTGCGGACGGGGCGCCACTCGCCCGAACGCTCGACGATCGCACTGCGGACCTTGAGCAGCGTGGGCGGTTCGGGATGCCACAGGCCCGATGCGGCGAAGCATCCGTTGGGCTCGAGGTGAAGGTAAAAGCCGGGCGAGTGCACGTCTTTGCCGCGGTGTGAGAAGCGCATCGCGATATGCGTTTTGTAAGGGCGCTTGTCGGGCGAGAAGCGCGTATCGCGGTAGATGCGGAACAGCGATCCTCGCGTCGAACGCGGATCGGCTACGAGATAGGCAGAGATCTTGTACAAGGGCGCAGCGAAATCTGTGATGAACCGCACCGCGGGCTGGTGGGCCACGGCTTCGTATTCATCTTTGCGCGCTTGAAACCATTCGCGGTTGTTGTTGCGTTTAAGGCGAGCGAGGAAGCGGAAGAGATCGGGAGTAAAGTAGGCGGGCATGGGATGAATTCCGAAGTTGCAATTCTAACCGAAAGCGAAAATCATCAACCACGAAGGGCACTAAAGTTCACGAAGGAAAACATCCCTCTCCTTCGCGGACCTTCGTGGTTGAAGCTCTTTCGCGCGTTGCCATTCGCTGCGCTGGCACGATAAGATACCTCGTACACGCTTCTCCGCTTTCTATCCCAGTATCTTTTTGATGGCACCCCGCGGGTGAGGAGTGTGCGAACCCGGGAGCGGCGCAGCCATGCGCCGGCCGAATTCCCCTGACGGAGCTGGACTTGAAAAAAGGTACAACCGCGGTGATCGTTGGCGCCCAGTGGGGCGATGAGGGCAAGGGAAAGATCGTCGACGTATTGTCGGAGAGCTTTCAGGTGGTTGCCCGCTATGCCGGAGGACACAACGCCGGCCACACCGTCATCATCAATGGCAAAAAGTTCATTCTGCAGCTCGTGCCCTGCGGCGTGCTGCGCGCCGGGTGCCGCAGCGTGATTGGCAATGGCGTGGTGCTCGACCCGCTGGCGTTCTTGAAAGAAGTCGGCGCCCTGCGCGTAGCCGGCGTACAAGTCGATGGGAATTTGTTTGTCTCGAATCGCGCACAGGTGATTCTGCCGTACCACCGCATGATCGAACTGGCGGCGGAAAATGCACCCGGACGCGTGAAGATTGGCACAACGTCACGTGGGATTGGTCCGGCGTACGAAGACAAGATGGGGCGGCGCGGGCTGCGGGTAGCCGACTTACTCGATCTGAATCTGCTGAAGAAGCACATCGAGAATGCGGTGCGCGAGAAAAACATGATTGCGCACGCGCTCTTCAACTCCGAGCCGCTCGATGCCGACAAGATGTATACGGAATATGCGCAGGCGGCGGAGAAGATTGCGCCGTTTGTGGCGGATACCGCGGTGCTGCTGAATCAGGCGCTGACGCAGGGCGAGTCGATTCTCTTCGAGGGCGCCCAGGGGACAATGCTCGACATCGATCACGGGACGTATCCGTTTGTGACATCTTCGAGCGCGACCTCCGGCGGGGCTGTGATCGGCACCGGCGTGGCGCCGAATGCAATCAAGTCCGTTATTGGCATCACCAAGGCGTACTGCACGCGCGTGGGTGAAGGGCCATTTCCAACTGAGGATCATGGGGAATCGGGCGAGAATCTGCGCAAGCGCGGGAACGAGTATGGTGCAGTGACGGGACGTCCGCGGCGCACGGGGTGGTTGGACCTGCCGCTGCTGCGCTATTCGGGAATGATCAACGGAACGTCGTGGCTGGTCGTAACCAAACTGGATGTGCTCGACGATCTGGCGGAGATTCCGGTGTGCGTGGGATACAAGATCGACGGGAAGGCGACGATCGAGGCTCCGGCGCAGGCCAGCGGCTACGAGAAGATCGAATGCGTGTATCAGAAGATGCCCGGGTGGAAGACTTCCACCGAGGGCATCACCAACTACGACAAGTTGCCCAAGCAGGCGCGCGAGTACCTGGCGTTCGTGGCCAGGGAGTCGGGGGCGAAGGTGGGAATGATTTCCACCGGACCGGACCGCGACCATACGATTCTGGTCGACGAGTTTATTACGGAGTTGAAGGTCGCCGCGAAGAAAGCCTAGAATGACTTCCCCCGGCAGACCCGCCGGGCTGGAAGGAGCAAGCGATGGTGGTGTTGGCTGTCACCTGGATGGCGAAAGTTGGACACGAGGCTGACGTTGCAGCGCTTCTCGAAAAGTTGACCGAGCACTCACGCAAAGAGCCCGGCTGCGCGATGTACCA
This sequence comes from Terriglobia bacterium, assembly GCA_020073385.1. Classification (GTDB taxonomy): domain Bacteria; phylum Acidobacteriota; class Terriglobia; order Terriglobales; family Acidobacteriaceae; genus Sulfotelmatobacter. The sequence goes on from JAIQFH010000011.1 coordinate 76,080, forward strand.
GGTGCACCGGCACAAGACCGAACCCCGCCGCTTCTTTATCTACGAACAATATAAGGATGATGCCGCGCTGGAAGCCCATCGCACCGCGCCGCATTTCTTGCAGCACGCGAAGAAGGAACTGCCCAAGATCGCGGATCGCGTGGAAGGACATTTGTTCGAGCCGCTGGGGTAGCTTGTTGTTGTCGACGCGAGGGAATTCCCGGGACCCACGTTATAGTTGGCGCCGGCCGTTACATTGCGCGCTGCACGCGCAACCCCGGACGACGGCGTCCGGGCTACATGTTCTTAGGCAGATTATTGGGGCTTCTTCGCTTCCGCAGGCTTCGATTCAGAAGACGTGCCTCGGCTGTACACAATGCTCTTCGTGCCGCCGTCGCAACCTCCTACGACTTTGCCATCGCCTTCCTTGCCTTTATCAACGACGTCGAGTGTGTAGGATGTGACGCCTTTCGCTTCGAGCTTCTTGGCGATTTCAGCTTTCAGGTCTTCGCAGGGTTTTCTTGCGGGAGCCGGTTGTTCCGTCTGGGCAAAACCGCAGGTACATACAAAAAGCAGAGCAGCGGCCACTGTCCACGTTTTCATGATGATCTCCCTCGCTTTCGAGCGCAGTATAAATAGTAGGCGCGCGCGAGAATTATTACGAGGGTAATTCGGCGGTAACTACAAGCTCGGGACGGTGCGGCTGAAGCCTCGCCCTTGCGAATCATCTGCCCGGGTTAGAAGCGATCCATTAGAGAAAGAAGAGGCGGGCTACTTCGGAGTCTTGTCGATGATCAACTCCCCGGCAGAGGCGTAGCTCTCTTTCGAGACCTCGTGGAAGGCAATGACGATGGCATCGCGACGGGTGCCGGCTTCTTCCACCAGAACATCAGTGATGCGCTTGGCGATCTTGCGCTTCTGGTCGGCGGTGCGGCCTTCGAGCATCGTGATTTGGACCATCGGCATAATGAAGTTCTCAGTTGTCAGTTCTCAGTTCTCAGCAAAACCGCACTCGGCGCTGAGTGACTGAGAACTGAGCGACCGAGAACTGAGAATTATTTCGCCAATTCGTAGCCGGCGAAGAAGAAGCTTAGCTCGAAACGGGCCGTGTCTTCGGCGTCGGAACCGTGGATCGCGTTGTACTCGATGTTGGTCGCCCACTTCTTGCGGATGGTGCCATCCTCGGCATTGGCCGGGTTGGTGGCGCCCATCAGCTTGCGCAGGTCGGCGATGGCATTCTCTTTTTCGAGCGCCAGCGCCACGATCGGGCCGCTCGACATGAAATCCGTCAGCGAGTTGTAAAACGGACGGCTGGCGTGGACGGCGTAGAATTGCTCGGCCTGATGCTTGGAAATCTGCAGCATCTTCATGGCGAGGATGCGGAAGTTATTCTTCTCGAATTGTTCGATGATGTCGCCGATGGCGTTCTTGCGGACGGCGTCGGGTTTAACGATGGTCAGGGTGCGTTGCAAAGTCTTCATAAGTTCGGTCTTTGATCCTTGGTCGTTTTGTCGTTCGTTGTAGAGACGTTGCTTGCAACGTCTTTTGCCAGCGGAGGCTTTTACCTTCGTGGCGAGAAGAGACGTAGCCAGCTACGTCTCTACGCATTACACGCTTACTCCGATTGCTGCGGCTAGAGTCTCGCCGATTGCGGCCGGGGATTTTGCTACCTTGATCCCCGCCGCCTCGAGCGCCTTGATCTTCTCCGCTGCGGTGCCTTTGCCGCCTGAGATAATGGCGCCGGCATGGCCCATGCGGCGGCCGGGAGGCGCGGTCTGGCCGGCGATGAATCCGACGACCGGCTTCTTCATGTGCGTCTTGACGAACTCCGCAGCTTGTTCCTCAGCGTTACCACCGATTTCGCCGATCATGATCACCGCTTCGGTCTCGGGATCGCGGTTGAACAAGTCGAGCGCATCGATGAAATTGGTGCCGATGATGGGATCGCCACCGATACCGATGGCTGTCGACTGGCCAATGCCGCGCATCGTGAGTTGATGAACCGCTTCGTACGTCAGCGTGCCGGAGCGCGAGACGATACCGATCGATCCTTCTTTGTGGATCGAGGCCGGCATGATGCCGATCTTGCATTTTCCGGGCGAGATGATGCCGGGGCAGTTGGGGCCGATCAGGCGCGAGCGGCGGTCCTGCAGGAACTCCCAGGCCTTGACCATGTCGAGCGTGGGGATGCCTTCGGTGATGCAGACGATGAGGTCGATCTCGGCGTCAGCGGCTTCCATGATGGCGTCGGCGGCGAACGGCGGCGGAACGAAAATCACCGTGGCATTGGCGCCTGTCTTGTCGACAGCCTCGCGAACAGTGTTGAAAATGGGCCAGCTTTCGTGCGTGGTCCCGCCTTTGCCCGGGGTTACGCCTCCCACGATTTTGGTGCCGTAAGCGGCACTGGCCTTCGCGTGGAACGTGCCTTCGCGGCCGGTGAGGCCCTGGACTACAACTCGCGTATCTTTATTAACCAGGATTGCCATATGAAAAGTACCTCGTAAAGTTCCTAAAACCTTTCACCACAGGGGACACAGAGGGCACAGAGAAAACCTAGCGCCATTCTGTGACGCCGGCTGTGCCTCGCGCCGCTGCTACTACTCTGTCCGCGGCGTCTTTCATGGTGTCGGTTACGACGAAGTTGAAGCCTGAGTTCATCAGGATTTTTTTGCCTTCTTCGACGTTCGTGCCTTCCAGACGCAGAACGATGGGCAGCTTGATGTTGGTCTTGCGCGCGGCTTCGACCACTCCGGTGGCCAGCGTGTCTACTCGGAGGATGCCGCCGAAGATGTTGATCAGCACGGCCTTTACATTCTTATCGCTCAGCAGAATTTCGAACGCGTGAGCGACTTGCTCGGAGCTGGCACCTCCGCCGACGTCGAGGAAGTTCGCGGGCATGCCTCCCGCGTACTTGATGATGTCCATCGTGGCCATGGCGAGTCCGGCGCCGTTGACCATGCAGCCGACATTGCCGTCGAGCTTGATGTAGTTCAGGCTGTACTTCGAGGCCTCGACTTCGAGCGGATCTTCTTCGGTGATATCGCGCAGTTCGCGGAGATCGGCGTGGCGGAAGAGCGCGTTGTCGTCGAAGTTGATCTTGGCATCGAGGGCGAAGAGGCGACCGTCGGTCGTCGTGATAAAGGGATTGATCTCTAGGAGCGACGCGTCAGTATCGAGAAAGGCCTTGTAGAGGCTGGTCAGGAACTGGACTGCGGGAGTGATCTGCTTCGCGCTGAGACCAAGTTTGAAAGCGATCTTGCGGGCCTGGAAGGCTTCGAGCCCCATGCCGGGATCGATATGCTGCTTGAGGATCGCGTCGGGATTCTCGGCGGCGACCTGCTCGATCTCCATGCCGCCCGCGGCCGAAGCCATGAAGACGGGCTTGCCTTCGGCGCGGTCGACCAGGATTCCGAGATAGAGTTCCTTCTCGATGGGCAGCGTTTCTTCAATCAGCAGACGGCGGACGATGCGGCCTTCGGGGCCAGTCTGGTGCGTGATCAGCCTCATGCCGAGCATCTTGCCGGCGAGGTCGGCGGCTTCGTCGACGGACTTGGCGATCTTGACGCCGCCGCCTTTGCCGCGGCCTCCAGCGTGGATTTGGGCTTTGACTACGACTCCGGAAGAACCGGAGCTCAGCAATTCTTTTGCGACCGACTCGGCCTCTTCGCGGGAAGTCGCCATTGACCCGCGAGGGACGGTCACACCATACTTCTTTAAGATTGCTTTTCCCTGATACTCATGAATTTTCATAATGATGACTCTTCAGTTAAGACTCGGAGGGACACCTGCTTGCGGCGTCGCGGCGCGGGCAGCAAACTTTCAATTTTATAGAAGAGAATGAGAGTTGGGCAAACGGTGTGTAGCGTGCGGAAAAAGCTATCACCACAGAGCACAGAGATGCACAGAAGAACTTCGAACTTCCTGCGCCCTTCCCGCTGGAGACTACATCCAAGATTCACTAGCATCGAGCACGTGGCTCGGGAAGAATCCTGATGAAACTCGTTTCCCTGAATGTCGCGCGGCCTCGCCTGACTGTGTACAACGGCAACACGATCAACACTGGCATTTTCAAGACGTCCGTGTCCGGCCCCGTGCCGTTGCGGACGCTCAATCTGGATGGCGATCAGCAGGCGGACCTGGCCGTGCACGGCGGGCCCAACAAGGCGGTCTACGGCTATCCTTCGGAGCACTACGGATTTTGGCAGGAGGAGTTGCCAGGGACGAATCTTCCGTGGGGTATGTTTGGGGAAAACTTCACGACCGAAGGGCTGTTCGAACGCGACCTGCACGTGGGAGATCGTCTGCAGATCGGGTCAGCCATTATCGTAGTGCGGCAACCGCGCATCCCCTGCTACAAGCTGGCGGCCAAGTTTCGGCGCAATGATATTCTGGCGCGCTTTCTGCGGAGCGGGCGCAGCGGGTTCTATTTCTCGGTGGAACGGGAGGGAGTCGCTACCGCTGGAGACTCCTTCGAAATTCGCAGTCAGGAGCCGGCGGCCATCACGATCGCGGAGATGAACCACGTCTTCGTCGACGATCGGTACAATCGCGAACTGCTGGACAAGGCTATTGCGACTCCGGCGCTGCCCGAAGATTGGCGCGACCATTTTGAGAAACGCCTTCGCGGCATCCCGGTTACATCCTGATTAGCCAACCTCCGACGTTCCTCCGTATTCCAGTGTCGCCTGAGCGCTCTCCCGCAGCGTTATGCCGTACAATGCGGCCTTAAGTATGATCCTCGACGCCCTCCATCGGCTGGCTAATCACAGTGAGTCACTCAGTCGTGGCGAGGCTCGCGACGTGATGGCCGAAGTGTTGACCGGAAAGTGCAGCGACGCGCAGATTGCGGCCTTGCTGATCGCGCTGCGCATGAAGGGCGAGACCGTGGAGGAGATTGTTGGATTCGCGGAAGCCATTCGCGCCGCCGCGGCTCCGCTGCCAATTGAACGTTCGTCCGCCGACGCGCTTGTGGTGAGCGGGACTGGACGCGATGCCCTGCTCGATGAGCCTTTCGACGGATCATCGCTGGTGGATACCAGCGGAACCGGCGGCGATGCCAGCGGGACTTTCAACATATCGACGGCGACCGCGTTGGTGACGGCGGGTGCGGGCGTACGGGTGGCCAAGCATGGCAATCGCAGTATCAGTTCAAAATGTGGGTCGGCGGATGTGGTGGAAGCTCTGGGCGTCGATATCCAGCTTTCACCCGAGCGTGCGGCGCAGTGTTTGCGCGAAGTTGGAATCTGCTTTCTTTACGCGCCGAATCTGCATCCGGCGATGAAGCAGGTGCAAGGCGTGCGCCGGGAGTTGCGGATGCGCACGATGTTTAACCTGCTTGGGCCGCTCACAAATCCAGCGCGGGCGAACGGGCAAGTGGTGGGCGTATATTCGCTGGAACTCGTGGAGAAATTAGCCGAGGCTCTGAGCATGCTGGGGTTGCGGCGCGCGCTCGTCGTGCATGGACTGGATGGGCTGGATGAGATCACGATCACGGGCGTGACGCGGATTGCTGAGGCGCGCGAGGGCTCGGTGCGGTCCTACGAAGTGGAACCGGAAGAGTTTGGGATGAAACGCGCTGCGCTACAGGAAATTTCAGGGGGAGATGCCACTGAGAATGCGGCCACCATTCGGGCGGTTTTGAGTGGGGAGAAATCTCCACGGCGGGATGTGGTGTTGCTGAATTCCGCGGCTGCGCTAGTGGCGGCGGGCAGGGCGGATCATATTGCCGGCGCGGTCCCACTCGCTGCCAAGTCGATCGACTCGGGCGCGGCGGCAGCTAAGCTGGACGCGCTGGTCCGCTTCAGCTCATCTCAGTGACGCGACGCCAAGAACCCCACGAACCACAAAGGGCACCCTTCGACTTCGCTCAGGGCAGGCTAAGGTCCACGAAGGAAAATCAGTCTACGCGCACTTTTTCCAGGTATTGCGCCAGTTGAACGTTCCAGCCTAGTTCCTTCTTCATCACGTCCCGAAGTTGAGAGGACGCATCCGGTTCGCCGTGGACCAGGTATGTGGTTGCCGGCTGATTGTGAAATGTACGCAGCCATTGCAGCAACTCGGGCGGGTCGGCGTGATCGCTGAACTGTTCGAGCGCTGCGACCTGGGCCCGGATGGGAACGTAGTCGCCGAATATCTTCACTTCGTTAGACTGGCTCTTGATGGTGAAGCCGCGCGTGCCGGGAGCTTGAAATCCGATGAACAAGACAAGGTTTCGCGGGTCGGGGAGGCGCTGCGCCAGGTGATGAAGGATGCGCCCTCCGGTGACCATGCCGCTGGAAGAAATGATGACCGACGGCATCATGTTGGCGTTGATCTTCTTCGACTCTTCGGGCGTGGAGGCGAAGGTGAATCCCGGCCACGTCAGCGGCGAACCATACTTGCGGATCATGTCGCGGGTTTCGTCGCTGTATTCTTCGTCGTGCTTCAGGAAGATTTCCACGGCCTTGATCGCCATGGGACTATCGCAAAAGACCGGAAGACGCGGGATCTGGCCTGACTCGATCAGGTGCTTGAGGATGAAGACAAACTTCTGTGTGCGTTCAATGGCGAACGCCGGGGCGATGACGCTGCCTCCCCGATTCGCAGTGCTCGTGATCAGCGACGCGAGTTCCGGCAGCGGATCTTCTTTGGGATGCATGCGGTTGCCGTAGGTGGATTCCATGATGACCAGGTCCGCCGCCTCACCTTCCTGAGGACCGGAGTGTACGACTTTTCCGGGAGCGACTTTGTGATCCTGGACTCGGCCGATGTCTCCGGTGAAAAGCAGGCGGCGGGTTGCGCCGTTTGTGTTCAGTGAAATTTCGGCCATGCATGATCCCAGGATGTGTGCGGCGCGAACGAAGCGGAAGGAAAGGTCGGAAGACAGCTTGATGGTTTCGCCGACTTGAACGGGTTTGAAATACTGTAGCGAATTTTCGGCTTCTTCAAATGTGTAGAGCGGCAGGGCGGGATCGTGCTTCGACTTCTTCATCTTGTTATAGAAGCGCGCGTCTTCTTCCTGCAGGTGGCCGGAGTCGGGCAGGATGATGCTGCACAGATCAATCGTCGGCGACGTGGCGTAGATCGGGCCGCGGAAGCCCTCTTTGACCAGCCGGGGGATCCAGCCGCAGTGGTCCAGATGCGCGTGGGTAAGAATGACGGCATCGATCTCTTTTGCTGGAATGGGGGTGTCGCGCCAGTTGCGTTCGCGCCACTCTTTTGGACCCTGGAAGAGTCCACAATCGATCAGAACCTGGAAGCCGCTCTTGCCGGACAGATCGCCGGTGTTGATGAGATGTTTCGAGCCGGTGACGGTCCCAGCGGCGCCAAGAAACTGGATGTATGCCAAGTGTATCTCCCGCGACCGACTAAGTTACCACGGAGGTGCTCGAAAAAAGACGCAATCCGATTCAATAGCGAAGAAGGTTGTCATTTCGAGCGGAGCGAGAAATCTGCTGTGTGCCGGCGGACCGCAGATTCCTCGTCGCTTCGCTCCTCGGAATGACAAGGAGTTTTTGGGTTGCCGAATCCGGAGAGCGTTAGTTCTGTGGTCGGCCTACTTTGAAGGTGTTGTTCGTCATGTCGCTCTCGGGGACGCTGCCGTCGTTGACCCGGATTTCCTGCGGGCTGGCGGGAGTTTCTACGCGGAATGTCGCTTTGCTCTTGGCGCGAACTTCGATTCGCTTGGTGACCTCTCCGCCGGCGAACTTGATGGTGACGGGGACTTCGGCTCCTGCTGTTCCGAGATTATCGAGTGTGATCGTCAGCAGGAACGACTTGGTTGGCGTGCTGGCGGCGAAAGCGGATTCCACTTTGAAGTCGGGCAGGCCGCGGTCGTGGTAGACCCAATCGTCGAAGAACCACTGGAGATCGCGCTGTGTCTGTGCGGCGATCAGGCGCGGCATGTAGGTAGGATCGTTATCCTGCTCCGGCTTGTAGGCGGTGAAGGCTTTCTTGAGCGCGGAGTCGCCGACCATGTCGCGCAGCATCCACCACACGCACATGGCCTTGCTGCGGTAGAGCCCCTCGTTGACCGTGTTGATCAGGGCGCGGTGCCTCTCCTGTTCGGAGTCGAGTGCGGTGGTGGTCGGCTCGATCTTGGTCAGGACCGAACGGTGCAGGCCCATGTAATCGATTGCGGCTTGCCTTCCTTTCTGCTGTTCCAGGAAGAGAGCCTGCGCAAAGTGCGCAAGGCCTTCCTCGATCCACGGGCGGAAAGAAAGGAAAGATGCGTGGGCGAGCTGGTGAGTTGCGGCGAGACCGGCGAGTTTGGGATCGCTGGTCGAAAGAGACGTTAACAGCAGAACCCCACTCTCGAACGGAGCAGCGTCTGCATAGGGCAAGTCCGCGATCTTAGCCCGCTCCCGCGCAGCTCCGAACCATTCACTAACCAATGGACTTGCGGCCCTAGCGGAGTCGGCGAAACTTGATGCTGCCAAGTTATGGACTGGCAAGTAACGCACTTCGAATGCGGGTTGCTGCAGAACCTGATAATCAGCGATGAGAACAGTGGGCGTATCAGACCCCAGGGATTGAGAAACACAATCGGCAATTACATGCTGGATCGAGCCCATTGATTCGAAGCTGCTGACGGGACAAATAATTCCGTCAAACAGCATTTCCGGCATCTCTGGATAATAACTCCCTGTCACTGCGAACTGAATCTTGAGCTTCGAACCGCTCTGGCGCATCTTCCACCTGCTGAGCACCTCGAACAAACTCTCGCCCTCCGAAAGATTCGCCGATTCAGTCGCGATCGGATACCACGCGACGTATCCCGCACCCCGAAGGACCGTGAATTTCTCGTCGATTCGATCCCAGTCAGAGTTCTTCGCCGTGTCATCCGGCGTGCCGATGCGCGTCAGACGCGTCGTGTCGAGCACAATCACTCCCTCGTAGGCGATCTCCAGCTCGATTGTCCCGTGCGGCGCGATCTCCTGCGGCAGCGTGACGATCGCTTCCGACAAGCTGCCGGTGTGGTCGATGTCGGAAGTGTAGGGCTGGGTCACGAATTGGAGCATTTTGTCGGCGCCTCGGATGGCACGCCAATCCAGCGACGAGGAGATTTGCAGGACGGCAATCTTCTGCGGGGTGGGAGTGTCGTTGCGCAGCGTGATTTTTCCGCGGACTCCCAGGCGGTGCTGCTCCGGTTCAATTTGCACGTTTAGATCGTAGTTGGTGATCGCAAACGCTTCTCGGTCGAGGGAAAAGCAAGAGATTGCACCACAGAGAACACAGAGAAGGCACAGAGATTTCACGGCACACGTCATTCTGTTTCCGATGGGTCCTGCTTGGCGCGGCGTTGCCTCACGATCTCGTACAAGACGACCGCGGCGGCTACTGAGACATTCAGCGACGGGACCTTGCCTAGCATGGGGATCGAGACCAGGAAGTCGCACTTGCGTTTGACCAAGTCGTGCAGGCCCTTCCCTTCACCGCCCAAGACGAGGGCGCAATCCATGTCGTAGTGGAGCGCGTCGTAGGTTTGTGTGGCGCGCTCGTCGAGGCCTACGGTCCAGATGTTGTTTTCTTTCAGGTCTTCGATGGCGCGCGAGATGTTCGTTACCTTCGCGATGGGAAGATGCTCGCTGGCTCCGGCGGAGGCTTTGGTGACCGTTCCGGTAACCGCGGCGGCGCGGCGTTCGGGGATGACGATGCCATTCGCGCCCGCGGCGTCGGCGGTGCGCAGGATCGCTCCGAGATTGTGGGGATCTTCCACGCCGTCCAGCACGACGATCAGAGAATACTTGCCGCGCTTGGCGGCAATGACGTCCTCGAGGTCGTTGTACTGCTTGGCTGAGGTGACTGCGACGACTCCCTGGTGCGAGGCGTTTCCGGCCATCCGGTCGAGTTCGGTGCGCTGGAGGAATCGCACGGGGATGCCGACCTTGCGGCAATCCTCGATCAAGCGCTGCAAGCGGAGATCGTGGCGCTCTTTGGCCATGCCGACCCATTCGAAGGCGCGTCCGCGGGCCTTGAGGGCTTCGCTGACGGAGTTGATGCCGTAAATGTAGTGCATGAGGAATTAGTGTATCGCGCTTTGAATTTCCGGCGATGTCGTTGCACGTTTCCGCCGATGTCATCCTGAGGAGGGCGATAGCCCTCTGAGGGACCGCACGAGGTCAAGCAGTACCGATGCCGCAAACGAGGTCACCATTGCTGCAGGCATTGTGAGCACTCCTCGTTACAGTATCGAAACCCGAATGACGTACGGTCCCTCGCGCCGGCTTCGCCGCCGCTCAGGATGACATGTGTAAAGAGTTGAGAACGCCGATGGGTTCGGGGCGACTGGTGTAGTCTTCGTTCGCAGAGGCGTAGACGACTGTGCCGTTGCGGTCCACGATAAACGTTGCGGGAATGGGGAGTTCCCAACTGTCGTCGCCGTTGGTGAAAGGCAGATTCACAAGGGCGCGGCGGTAGATGGCCTCCTGCGCGGCCGGAACGCGATAGGGCAGGCCGAACTGGCGTGCTACTTTGTTCCCGGCGTCGGAGAGCAAGGGGAAACGCAGCTTGTGCTGATCGTGCATGAAGTAGGACTGCTTCACCGTCTGCGGGGAGATTGCAGCAAGCGAGGCTCCGGCTTGCTCGAGTTGCGGGACGATGAGGTTCATGGCTTCCATCTGGCCGACGCAGAAGGGGCACCAGCGGCCGCGGATGAAGCAGAGGACGAGACGTCCGTGGGCGAGCAGGTCGGCCGAGCGGACGATCTTGCCATCATCATCGGGTAGTTCGAACTCGGGCGCCTTCGCGCCAATGGGGAGAATATTCGCTGCGAGATTTCGCTGCTTCAGTTCGGCAACAGCTTGCGCGTGGATGTTCTGCGTCTCGGCCGGAACGTATTTCGAGATCAGCTCTTTGCGCTCGGCGTAGATCTCGCGCAGAGGACGAAGATCAGTCGACGGGCCGGATTCTTCGAGTGAACGCCACTTCATGAGAAGAAATTCATTGACTAGCCAACCACGTTCCCCGCTTGATCGTAGATCTCACCTTCATCCCCCTGCACGTTGGCGGACAGTGCTTGAGCGATCTGCCACATCTTCGCGAGGATCTCGGGATCGAGATTCTTTACCACGATCTTTCCACGACGGTAGTCAAACCACGGCGTGTTAGGTTTCTGAGAATATGCTGTCCAAAGCGCCACGCCTGCATTCTCGTAACGAATCGTCTCATCGGTCTTCAGATTGGCCGCTTGAGCAAAACCATCGAGACGCATTTCTGGATCGGATTTTACATACTCCGTCCACTCCGCCAGCGATATCTCCGGACCGTTCGCGATCTTTCGCGTGATGTGAACGTCGTATCCCATGGTAGGGATCCTTCGACTACGTTGCCGTTCGCTTCGCTCGCGGCAACTCCGCTCAGGATGACAGCGCCCAAGGGTGTTGCTGAAAGCTGATGGCTGACAGCTGAAAGCTCGGCCTACATCCCCGGCATCTTCATTCCCGCCAGCCTTCTGGCGAAGCTAGGCTTGCCCATTTGCTTGAACATCTTTTTCATCTGAGCGTACTGGCGGAGCAGATTATTCACTTCCTGCACGCTGGTGCCTGAGCCGCGGGCGATGCGCTTGCGGCGGCTACCGTTAATCACCTCGTGGTGATTGCGCTCGTGGATGGTCATCGAGTTGATGATGGCTTCGACGCGGTGGACCTGTTTTTCATCCACCTGGTCGGCGGCCTTTTGCAGTCCGGAGAATGGGCCGATTGACGGAAGCATGCCGATCAGGCTCTTCATCGATCCCATTTTCTTGACCTGGCGGAGCTGGTCGCGGAAATCTTCGAGCGAGAAACCATCGCCGGTGAGGGCCTTCGTCGCGAGTTCTTCGGCTTTCTTCTTGTCGATTTGTTTTTCGGCACGCTCGATCAGCGAGAGGATGTCGCCCATGCCGAGAATGCGCGAGACGATGCGGTCGGGATGAAAAGGCTCCAGCGCGTCATATTTTTCGCCGATGCCGATGAACTTGATGGGTTGCCCGGTAACCTGGCGAATCGAGAGGGCCGCACCGCCTCGGGCGTCGCCGTCCATCTTGGTGAGGACGACGCCTGTGAGCGAGAGCTTTTTGTGGAACTCCTCAGCGGAGCGGACGGCGTCTTGTCCGGTCATGGCGTCGGCGACGAACAGGATTTCCGACGGATTCAGCAGCTTCTTCAGCGACTGCATCTCGTCCATGAGCTGGTCGTCGATGTGGAGGCGGCCAGCGGTGTCGACGATGAGGACGTCGCATCCGGTCACGACGGCTTCACGGCGGGCTTCCTTTACCAGGCGCTCGACCGTCGCGGTATTGGCTTCATCCACCTGGCCTTCATAGATGTGGGTTTTGACAGCCTGCGCCACGATTTTCAGTTGCTCACGCGCGGCGGGGCGGTAGACGTCGACGGAGACTAGCAACGGACGGTGTCCCCCCTGCTTGAGCCAGTTGGCCAGCTTGCCCGAGGTGGTCGTCTTGCCGGAGCCTTGCAGTCCGGCCATCAGGACAACCGTCGGAGGCTGCGAGGCGAACTTTAGGCGCGCGGTGTCTTTGCCGAGGACTTCGACTAGTTCGTCGCGGAGGATCTTGATGACCTGCTCTCCGGGAGAGAGCGCAGTCATGACTTCCTGACCGACAGCTTTGGCGCGGATCTGATCGATGAGCTGCTTGACGACTTTGAGGTTGACGTCGGCCTCGAGCAGCGCCATACGGATTTCGCGCAGGGCCTCGTCGATATTTTCCTCGGTGAGCGTAGCTTGGCCGCGCAGCGTTTTGAAAGCGCGTTGGAGCTTTTCCTGGAGATTCTCAAACATAGATGTATCAGGCTATTTTAGCAGTCAGGCTAGCGCAGGGCGGACGCTGATCGGCAAAGAGAGAACAACAGATTTTATCCAACCTTTGGCCGTGCAAGCTCGATCCGGTCGGCCGTGCGCGTGTACTGGATACCGCCCATCCGTCCAATCAGGTCGAGCGAATTCCGGTCCAGGCGCCCGTTCTTTATATGCGCATCATCGATGTGAATCGAGACAACCTCGCCGATCACCAGACTGCCGCTCGTTGGGGCCGGAGAGAAATCGAGAATCTGGTACAGCTTGCATTCAAAACTCACTGGCGATTCTGCCACTCGGGCGGGTCGTACCAGTCTCGAGGGCAACGGAGTGACCTTTGCCAGCTCGAATTCATTGACCGAAGGATCATATTCGCCGCTTGTCACATTCATCGGTTGCAGCAGGTCGTGGGTGACCACGTTCACCACGAATTCCTTCGTCTCGCGGATGTTGCGCAGTGTGTCTTTGGGTTCGCCATGGGAACCATCTCCCTGCTTGGGCTGGCGTAATCCGGGGGCGAAGCCCAGCAACGGCGGATCGACACACAGGGCGTTGAAGAAAGAAAACGGCGCAAGATTGGGCCGCCCCGCGGCGCTTAACGTGGAAACCCATGCAATTGGCCGCGGTGCGACGGAGTTCAGCAGAATTCCGTAAAGCTCGCTGTGAGTAATTTCAGTAGGGCTGACGTTCATAGTTGTGAATTTGGTTTGATGCGCTGCTGCGGAATTCGATCCGAAAGACGCCGATCGAGTCCAGGCTGCCTTGATGTCAACTTCCCGGCCCGGGATTGCGATCTAACCTCTACAGCAGGCGGAAGTCGGCGGCTACCCTGTCGCGGGTGGACTCGCGCAACGCTGCCTCCTTCGCGTGGGCTGGCCAGTTCTCTATCGCATCGCGTACATCTGACACAAGATTCTTGGGCCTTCTGACCATGAAACGGTCTCCCTCTTCCAGGAGATCGTCTCGTGTGATGTCGTTGAATTTGCCGTTCACGCTCATCAGGTGCTGGTAGGTCCATTCGCCTTTGGGATTGTGGGCGTGGGTTACGTCGTAGGCGGGCGCAAATTCCCAGGTGCCGCCTTGTTTCAGCAGAAAAGCGAAGTTCTTGGTGTGGTCGTCGCAGTTGCGGGCCATGACGTTGAAGCACATGCGGCGGAAGGCCTGGTCGAGCGCGTCATCTCCCAGCTTGAGGCGCGTGATAGCCAGAAAGAGTTGCGCGTAGGCATGCGTGCCCCGCTGGCGGAAATCGAGGTGGTCCATGGCACAGAGGGTCTGGACGTGGTGCTTGATGGTGCGGCTGTTGACGATCTGGCGGTCGAAGCGGCGGGTCATGAAGTGGGCGCGTCCGTTTTCTTCGAGCAGGCGGGACGGGGCCATCTCAATGCCGGCCTGACGCGCCATGAGGTGGTAGGCGTACTCGATGCGGCCGTAGTCGCCGCCGGTGCCAAGTTCGGCATCAACACCGACGCCGTCAAACTTCAGGAGCCAGTGCTCGAAGCCGGGGGCGGCGTCGAATTGTCCGCTGCGAATGATGTTGGTTTGCGGATTCCAGGCGATGACCGCCTTGGCGCGCGCGCCGCCGGCAGAGGTTCCGACGCGGAGGATGTTCGCCAATGCGGCCTGCGCTTCGCGATCCACCGAAAGATTCCCTTCGATCAGCCTGCGGGCTTCTTCGACGAGAGTTCGCATCTCGAGCGGCGCGGAACTTTCGCGATGCGATCCTCGTTCGGGATGGAACTCGAGCGCACCCATGCCGCGCTTACCCATATAGGCCAGGCGGTCGAGCGTGGTGATTTCGTTTTTCGCAATGCCTTGCCTGGCCATCCAGGCGTCGATCAGGGCGTTGCCGAAGGCGTCGGGCAGCGCGTCGGCGAGCAGGCCGGGAAGACGGTAGAAAGTGAGCTCCGGCAAGTCGGGGAAGATGACGATATCCGGGTCATTGAGTGGGACCGTCAGAGGAGCGAGCTCGATGCCGGTGCGCTTCCACGACGGCGCGTACTGGAACGCGTAATAGCCAAGGCGCGGGTCGCGTGCGACAGCACCCACACGCTCGCCCCATGCTCGCACCTCAATGGCGGCTACGGGATTCACGCGCCGCCCTTGGTGTGCCGAGGCCGCCGCACGCGCTGCGGAGGTAGCGGATTCTTCAAGAGCGCGAGCGGACTGACCGTTGGCTCGGGAGCAATCATGTCGATGCCCTTGACGTAGTCGAGCGCGCGCAAAGTTCGCAGGAATGTCTTGAGCGTAGAACCTTGTCCGTTCTCCAGTTTGCTCAAGGCGCGAAGTGAGATGCCAGCCTTGTCCGCGACCGTGCGCTGATCGAGGTTGCGGGCAAGTCGCAACTGGCGGAGGCGATGGCCTAGATCATGTTGCAGGTTGGAAATATTATCGTTCATAACGCGCTTTTATGCCTGTCAATTCTATTAGCCATTATAATACGTACTAAAATACACTTTATATTTAGTTATTATAATAACTACTTTACGTCATCTTAATATATTTTTTGATATTACAAGCATATTTATGCTTTTAATATACAACAGCTGAGAGAGGCCTTTTCCTCGGTCGGCAGAGCCTTGGACCGCCGAGGACGCGGAGAACCGCCGCTGAGGGCGCTGAGAATACTTTGAGATTCAGCGACGCTTGCGGAACACTTCGCGGGCGGCGATCACGGTATTGCTGTGGATTGTGACCGTGTCTTCGACGTTCTGGGCGTAGCCTCCGGCGAAGGTGACCATGACGGGAATGTTGCGGGCGTGGGCTACGCGGAACACCAACTCGTCCCGCTTCTTGAGTCCATCAATCGACAGGTTGAGGCCGCCGAGCTGGTCTTCCTTATATGGGTCGGCGCCGGCGACGTAGCAGATCAGGTCGGGCTCGAACTGGCGCAGGCCGGAGCTGAGGGCGTTATCGAGCCATGCGAGGTAATCTTCGTCGTTAGTACCGTCGGGGAGATCGACATCGATTGAGGACGGGGGCTTCCACAACGGGTAATTATTGTGCTGATGGAGCGAGATGGTGAACACGTCGCCGGCGTGGGCTCCGCGCATTTTTCCGCGTGGAGCATTTTTCGGATGCTCGACTGTTGACACTGATGACGACGGCAGCAGCGCGCTGGCGGTGCGCGTGCCGGCGAAGATGGAGGCGGTGCCATTGCCCTGGTGGACGTCGCAGTCAACCGTCATGGCGGTGCGGATCTTGTCATCGCGCTGCAGGCGGCGGATGGCAACGGCGACGTCGTGGATCATGCAGAATCCCTCGCCGTGATCGGGGAAGGCGTGGTGAAATCCTCCGCCGATGCTGATGCTCACTCCGTCAGTCATCGACTGACGCGCGGCCAGGATAGATCCTCCGGCAGCAAGCCAGAAGGCGTCAGCGAGTTCCTTGGAGTAGGGGACCTCCATTTCCATTTCTTCGCGAGGGCTGAGCGTGCCGGTCTTGAGCTTCTGGACGTACTCGGGCTTGTGAACCAGGAGAATGTCCTGATCGGTCGCGGGCTGAGGCTCGAGGAAATCTTCCGGAGCAGCCACCCCAGTTGAGATCAGGCGATCGTGGATGCGGCGGTATTTTTCGGCGGGAAAGACGTGATTGCCGATGGGGAGGTAGTAGGCATCGCTGTAGATTAGCTTGAACGGGAGCATAGCGAAGCCTTTCATCATACGCTCACTGTGATGTCATCCTGAACTGCGGCGAAGCCGCAGTGAGGGACCGTACGTTAGCGGAAACCGGCGATGATGTGGACGGGGACCACTAGATGCATGCCGCACGACGAGTCCCTACAACGGCATTTCCAAACGAATGATCGCGTACGGTCCCTCGAAGGGCTTGCGCCCTTCTCAGGATGACAGCACGTTCGGGCACAAATTGGCGAATCAGCGTTTCTTCGCCGGCTGCAAGGGAGCGACGATGGGCCTGCGGACGGGGACTATTGCGCCCTTCGATGGATCGGCGGCCGCGCTGGCGCGCGTCAGGACTTCCTGCTGAATGTACTGCACGAATTCCTGGATCTGCCGCTGCATTTCTTCCATGCGCTCGCGCATTTGCAGGATGATGGCCATGCCCGCGATGTTCACGCCAAGGTCGCGGGCGAGCGACAGAATAAATTCGAGGCGGAGCAGATCTTCGTCTGTATACAGGCGGGTGTTGCCTTCGGTGCGAGATGGCTTGAGCAGACCTTCGCGCTCGTAGAGACGCAGCGTCTGCGGATGGATGCCGTACATTTCAGCGACCGCGGAAATCATGTAGGCGCCTTTGGATTTGCGCTTCGTCATCCCGACTAGTTATAGCAGAAAAGCAATTGGCCACGGATCACACGGATACTCACGGATTGTAATCCGTGTTGATCCGCGTAAATCCGTGGCAACGTAGCTAAGCGGCGGGTTGCGGCTTGTGCTTTTGCGGTGCGGCCCATCCGGCCGGCTTGAGCGCATGGTTCAGCGCATAGGCGACGAATCCGCCTGCGATCAGGATCATGCCGAAAGCAAACGAACTCATCCCGAGGATGGATTCGTGCTGACTGCGAGCGATGGAGAATCCCAGCAAGAGCATCGGTGGAATCCCGATCGCGATTGCTCCGAAGCGGCCGCCTGGAACCTTGAATGGACGCTTCAACGTCGGCTCGGTGAAACGCAGCACGGCCAGAGCCAGGAATTCCAGGAACAGGCTGCTACCGTAGACCAGGATGTCGAGCGTGACCAGGCGCTCGAAACCTAGCAGCAGGCAAGGCATCCAGAAGCAGGCGAGAACGACAATCGTCACCCACGGAGCTTTCGACTTGGGATGCAGCTTTCCGAAAACCTTCGGCAGCATGCCATCTTGTGCCATGGCCAGAGGCAAACGCGAGTAGCTCATGACGAGGGCATTGAACATGCCAAAGCCGCTGATCATGCCCCCGAGGGCCAGGCCGAATCGGAGCAGCGGGCCACCCAAGATTCCGGCGACGTCGGCCCAAAAGCCGGTATCCCACGAGCTGGCTGGAAGGCCGGTCATCCACATGGCGCCGACCGGAACGATGTAGCTGATGGCAACGATGAAGACGGCAACCAGCATGGCGCGCGGATAGGTCCGCTGCGGCTTTTCGACTTCCGTTGCGATGGTCGAGGCGTTGTCCCATCCCATGTAGTTCCACATGCAGATGAGCAATCCGGTAAGGATGCCGACGTCGGAGTGCGACGGTTTGGTTGCGACCGCGAGAGCTCCGAGTTTAAACGGAGCGATGCAGACGATCGCCAGAAAC
Organism: Terriglobia bacterium; assembly: GCA_020073385.1. Lineage (GTDB taxonomy): Bacteria > Acidobacteriota > Terriglobia > Terriglobales > Acidobacteriaceae > Sulfotelmatobacter. The sequence continues at coordinate 94,066 of JAIQFH010000011.1, forward strand.
GGCGCCGACAGGGCGAAGAACAGCCAGAGGGAGGTGTTGGAGACGACCTTCACACCGGCGATGTTGAGTAGGGCGCAGGCGACGACGACCGCCATTCCCACGAACAGCCCACGATGTCCTTGCTGGAACCACGGGAAGAGGCGGTCCAGGTAGAGGACGAACAGCGTGGGGTAGATCGCCATGTCGAAGATTGACGCAACGAGCGAGAGCCAGGCTTCCTGGAATCCCCAGAAGTTGCCCATGGCGCGGCGCACCCAGGCGTAGTATCCGCCTTCGTAGGGCAGCGCGCTGGAGAGTTCGCCGATCATGAAGGCGGTCGGCAGGCTCCAGAGGAGCGGCGTCAGGAGCAGGATCAGGATGGCACGTCCGTAACCGGCGCCGTGCACGATGTCTTCGGTGCCATAGGTTCCGCCCGACACCATAAAGAAGGTGGCGGCGACCAAGGGCCAAAGCGTGAGGCGGACGAATTTCTTCCGGTTGGGGACGACGGCGAGGGATTGGGAATTTTCGAGTTGTTGCCGGCTAGCTGTTGCCAATTTCTATGGCTGCCTCCTCAAGCGACTCACTCTCACCACCGCGTCTCCCTTGTGTCTTCGATCGATGACTTGCTGATCGAAGACTTGTTTCTCGCGGCTCCCGGGTTTGATGCGTTTTCCCGGGCATTTCGGCGAAGTTAGTTCGCAGTTGTGAGATTACGGGAAATTTCCACAGATGCAAGAATTTTTTGAGATTTTTTGCAAATTTTTGTAACGCGGCGGGAGTGGTACGAGGGTAATGCGGAGCGGTGAGCAATGAGCAATCACGTTTTCAGACGCCGGCTAGAACTGCCCCAGTCTCTCTCCGCAGACGTCGTGAAACTCAAGTTCGTTGTTCAGCGGATCAGGTTTCTGAGTCGCAGGAATTGTGGTACCGGGAGCTTCCCATCCGTTTGGCTTAACCCAGCTCAGCGAATACACGGTTGGTTTGTCGATTAACTCACGGCGGTCGAGGTGTCTCCGGTAAATTCGCCACCGACCGCTGTCATCTGGTTCCACGAAGATGTGGGAGGTACCTGTGTAATCGACGCTGCTCTGGGTCAGGGTCAAACACGCCCTCCGGCGATCACGCCAGTGTTCCCACAAGAACTGTCGAGCCTGAGCCAAGACCGGATTGCCCCACCTCTCCCACGGATGAAAGTGCTCCCAATCCCTTATTTGGGCCTTGTCATAGGTGTTCAGGTTGCGGCCTTGGGCTATCTTTGGGGCTGTATAGAAATCACCTGTCCATTGGGCATGAGGGTAGCGAGTTTCACGACCGCCCAGACGAGTGAACCGATCGTTGCTGCTCTCTGCTTCCGGTGAAGGACTCAGGCACTCAGATCGTTGAACTCCGGGAGGGACGGTCGGGTGAGCCAGCCGGTATTCGATTCGTAGGGGAATGAGCAAAAGCGAGACCAGTACCGCGCCCGCGATGGCCCACTTTCGCATATCAGATTCCTATATGAATAGACACCGAGAGACTATCGTGTCGCGTCAGTTTGAGGGAAGGTGATAGGGATCCTTCGACTGCGGTTGTTCTTTGCGCTTATCGCGCAAAGAACAGTCCTCGCTCAGGATGACAAAGCTTTTTCAGTCAGAGGATAACTTCCCAGGTTTCGGCGATGAGGTTCTTGCGGCTCCAGCTGTCGTGGCGCTCTTTGTCAACGACCCGAAATCCCGCGCCCTCGTATATGTGGCGGGCGGCGGCGAGTTCGCTTTGGGTCCAGAGCATGATTTTTTTGTAGCCGGCTTCGCGGGCGAAGTGGACGCATTCCTCGACCAGGCGTTCGCCGATCCCCAGGCCGCGGGCGGACGGCTCAACCAGTAACAGGCGGAGTTTAGCGACTGATGAGGACTTCCTGACCAGAAACACAGATCCGACGTTTTCGCCGTTTCTCTCGGCGATCCAGCAACGCTCGCGTTTGGGATCCAGCTTCTGGATGAACTCGGCGACGATCTCTGCTACGAGCGCCTCGAAGCGTTCGTCGTAGTGATACTCCCGCCAGTAGAGTTCGCCGTGGCGCTGGACGACCCAGCCCATGTCTCCGGGGCGGTGCCGGCGAAGGATGCAGGGCTCGACAGACGGTTGCGATGGAGCCAGAACAGACTCGATATCGCGGATGGCGACCAGCATTTTCTTCTGTTGGCTGGGCGAAAGGCGGTCGAGCATGGCGGCCACTTCTTCAGTGGAACGGCGTTCGAGAGGCTCGAAAACCTTGTGGCCCTTTGCCGTCAGGGAGAGGAACTGGCGGCGGCGGTCGTCGGGGGACGGGGCGGTCTTGATCCATCCCTGCGTCTCGAAGCTCTGCAGCATGCGGCTCACGTAACCTCGGTCCAGACCGAGGTCGCGGCATAGGTCTTTGGCCGTGGCGTTCTCGCGGTGCGCCAGTTCGTAGAGGACGCGCACTTCGGTCAGGGAGAACTGGCTTTGCAGCAGGTGTTCCTGCAGGACGCCGATTTGTCGGGTGTAGAAGCGATTGAAACGGCGGACGGTCTGTACGGGATCGCCGTGCGTCGAAAAGACTGCCTCAGGTAGAGCCATGCCAAAACAGCATAAGCATAACAGTTGACTCAGTCAACTATTTACGAGCGTTCCCCCGGAACCCTGTGCACCTCTGTGCCCCCTGTGGTGAGCTTCTACTTCATCCAGTCCTTGCCGTCGACCATCCGCTTGATTCCATTACGTAATTGAAGCACGTTGAAGTTGATCAGCAGACCTACGCCGATTCCGCTGAGGCGCATGTAGGAAAGAAGTTGAGCTTCATGAATGGGGTGAATCGCGTCAACGGATTTCACTTCGATGACGACTCTGCCTTCCACAACCAGGTCAATCCGGTATCCAACTTCGAGTTTCTGGCCCTGATAGATAACGGGCAACGGGACTTCAGCTGCTACCTCGAGACCCCAGTTTCGGAGTTCGTGGGCGAGGCAGGCTTGATAGGCACTTTCCAGCAGGCCCGGACCGAGCAGGGAGTGGACCTTCATCGCGGAATTCACAACGGCGCCGGTGATTTCGTTTACGCGAAAGGAATGGAACCTAGCCGGAGTAGCCATGTGTCATGCATAACAGATTTCCCTGTGTTCCTCTGTGATCCCCGTGGTGAAAGATGTCTTTCAGTTTCAATTTGGGAAAAGCGCTCACCACAGGGGGACACAGAGACTCACAGGGAAACTGCTACACCTTCGACCACAACTCCGCACGCGGGTCTTCGGGATTCAGCTTGGCCAGTTCGCGGAGGAGTTCTTTTGTCCGCTCGTCTCGCGGCATGGGGACGTGGACTGTGATCTCCACGATTTCGTCGCCGCGCGCGCCTTCTCTTGTCGCTGACGGGACGCCCTTCTCTCGCAAGCGCAGCTTTTGGCCCGACTGTGTGCCCGGGGGAATCTTCAGCAGAGCCCGGCCGTCGATGGTAGGGACTTCTATCTTCGCCCCCAGAGCCGCCTCTGTTGCGCTGACCGGAACAGTGAGCGAGATGTCGTCGCCGTCACGGTGAAAGATTGGATGATCGCCGGTGCGAATGATGGCGTAGAGGTCGCCGGGCGCTCCGCCGTGGGCTCCGGCGTTTCCCTTGCCAGGGACGCGGATGCGCTGGCCGTCGCGGGTGCCGGGCTTGATGCGTACTTCGAGCGGTTCGGTGTGCGTAACCGTGCCTTCGCCGTGGCACGTGGGGCAGGTAGTCAGATTCTTTCCGGTTCCGTGGCAGCGCGGGCACTGCACGTTGAACTTCATGCGTCCACCGGTCTGCGTGATCTGTCCGGTGCCGTTGCACTCAGGACATTTGCCCGGCGCTTCGAGCGCGCCCTGGCCGTGGCAGGTGGAGCAGACATCCTGGCGAGTGATGTTGAGGCGCATAACGCCCCCACGGATCGCGGTCCAGAAGGGGACGTTGACTTGATATTCGAGGTCGGTGCCGGGCTCAGGACCTTCGGCCGTGGCCGCACCGCGGCCTCCGCCGAAGATGGATCCGAAGATGTCGCGGAAGCTGCCGCCCCCGCTGCCGCTGGAGGTGCGCTGTCCGCGGCCGGCATTATTCATCAGGTCTGAGAAATCGAATCCATCAAAATCGAAGTGGACGCCGCCCTGGCCGCCTTGCGGGGCACCGCCGGGGAAGCCTCCCGGAAATCCGCCACCCGACTGGCCCGCGCGCGCGTAGGCTTCCGCCGTCGCCGGATCAATATTGTCGGAGTAGAAGCCGACCTGGTCGTAGATCTTGCGCTTCTTGGGATCGCTGAGGACTTCGTTCGCCTCGGAGATGGTCTTGAATTTCTCTTCTGCGGACTTGTCACCGGGATTGACGTCGGGATGGTATTTGCGGGCGAGTTTGCGGAAGGCTTTACGAATGTCCTCGGTCGAGGCGGACTTCTTCACCCCGAGAGTTTCGTAATAATCTTTTTTGGTGGTCGTTGCCATTTCTATCGTCTATAGGTGCTGCTCATCCGTACGACGCGGACAGGCCGCCCCACATGTTAATTCACGATTTCGCGGCGCTGCTTGTCTTCGATTAGCACGGGCACGTCCTCTGCGATTGGCGCGTCCACATACACCGGGATGCGGCGCACTCCCGTGGGAGTTTCCGCCAAGACGAGCCATTTGCCCTCCTCTTCGGCAAGGTCGATGAAATACGTTTCATTGTTTAGCTGAAAGTCCAACTTGTCCCCCTCTCTTCATGTCCCCAAAACTTACGTCCCCAAAACCTCGTTGTCATCCTGAGCGGAGTTGACGGCCGCGAAAGCGGGCGGCAACGGAGTCGAAGGATCCCTACCTGCGAGTGCGGCTTGAAGCGTAGAGATCCTTCGACTGCGCGGACGCCGCGCGTACCGCGCAGCATCCACTTCGCTCAGGATGACAATCCCTGAGAGCTGACAGCTGATCGCTGACAGCTTACTTCTTGTCTTCTACGTCCACGTACTCAGCGTCGATTACGCCTTCGTCTTTTTTCTTGGCTTGGCCGTCCCCGCCGCTCGGCCCCGCACCCGGCGTTGGGCCTGCGCCTGGTCCCGGTTGCGCTCCGCCTTGCGGCTGGGCGGCTTTGTACATCTGCTCGGCCAGCTTGTGCGAGGCGGTGGTCAGGGCTTCGCGAGCCTTGTCCATCTGCGCCTTGTCGTTGGACTCGAGCGCCTTCTTGGCATCGGCCAGCGCGTTTTCGACGTCGCCACGTTCGGAGCCGGAGATCTTGTCGCCATGCTCCTTCAGCATCTTCTCGATGTTGTAGACCATGGAGTCGAGCTGGTTCTTGGCTTCGATCGAATCGCGGGCTGCCTTGTCTTCGGCTGCGTGCGCGTCGGCTTCCTTCGCCATGCGCTCGACTTCGTCTTTCGACAAACCAGAGGATGACGTGATCGTTATCTTCTGATCCTTCTGTGTCGCCGTATCTTTCGCGGTGACGTTCAGAATGCCGTTGGCATCGATGTCGAACGTCACTTCGATCTGCGGCACCCCACGCGGAGCCGGAGGAATGCCCGTCAGGTGGAACTTGCCGAGGGTGCGGTTCTGCGCCGCCATCGGACGTTCGCCCTGCAGGACATGAACTTCCACCGAAGTCTGGCTGTCGGCCGCGGTCGAGAAAGTCTCCGTCTTCTTCGTCGGAATGGTCGTGTTGCGGGGGATCATCGGCGTCGCGACGCCGCCCAGCGTTTCGATCGCCAGCGTCAACGGGGTCACGTCGAGCAGAAGCAGGTCTTTCACTTCACCCTTGAGCACGCCGCCCTGGATGCCTGCACCGACCGCGACGACTTCGTCAGGGTTGACACCCTTATGGCCTTCGCGTCCGAAGAGCTCTTTGACGAGCTGCTGGATGCGGGGCATACGGGTCTGTCCACCGACCAGCACGACTTCGTTGAGCTTGCTGGCATCGACACCCGCATCTTTCATGCACTGTTTGCACGGGCCGACGGACTTCTGGATGATGTCTTCGACCATGCCTTCGAGCTTGGCGCGGGTCAGCTTCTTGACCAGGTGCTTGGGACCGCTGGCATCCGCCGTGATGAACGGCAGATTGATTTCGGTCTCCATGGTGGTCGAGAGTTCGATCTTGGCGCGCTCGGCGGCGTCACGCAGACGCTGCAGGGCCATTTCGTTGCCCTTGCCGCGGAGGTCGAGGCCTTCGTCTTTCTTGAACTCGTCGATGAGCCAATCCACCAGGCGTTGGTCGATGTTGTCGCCGCCAAGGTGGGTATCACCGTTGGTGGCCTTGACTTCGATGACGCCTTCGCCGACTTCGAGGATCGAGATGTCGAATGTTCCGCCGCCGAAGTCATAGACGGCGATCGTCTCGTCTTTGCCCTTGTCGAGACCGTAGGCGAGCGCCGCTGCCGTGGGCTCGTTGATGATGCGCTTCACTTCGAGGCCGGCAATTTGTCCGGCGTCTTTGGTGGCCTGGCGCTGCGCATCATTGAAGTACGCCGGGACCGTAATAACGGCCTCGGTGACTTTCTCCCCGAGATAATCTTCCGCAGCTTTCTTCAGCTTCTGCAGAATCAGTGCCGAGATCTGCGGCGGAGTGTATTCCTTGCCCTGGGCCAGCACGGCGACGTGGTCGCCCTGACGAACGACCTTGTAGGGCACCATCTTCATTTCTTCGCCCACTTCGTCGTAGCGGCGTCCCATGAAACGCTTGATCGAGTAGACCGTGTTTTCGGGATTGGTGATCGCCTGGCGCTTGGCAACCTGCCCGACGAGCCGCTCGCCGGTCTTGGTGAATCCGACTACCGAGGGCGTCGTACGCCCTCCTTCTTCATTGGCAATGACCTTGGGTTCGCCACCTTCCATGACGGCTACGCAGGAGTTGGTGGTACCGAGGTCAATTCCGATAATCTTACCCATAAACCTTTAACCTCCTAAACTTGATAAGTCCTTTATCAACAGCGAATTGTTGCCTGGAAGTGCTTTTATATCAGCCACATGATAGGACTTGAGTGAATCGTTGTCAATGTTTAGATGAGGCTGGAGGGCATTAGGTTGCGGAAGGGCATCACCAATTCCCCGTCCTGAAAGGAGCCCTGACGGATTACTCCATCTCCACCTTCCAGATGGGCTGTCCGCCCAGCGAGTGATAGAAACCCCACACCGCAATTACGACGACGCTGAACAATGCCACCAGGGAATTACCCATGTACCAGGCAGAAATGTCGCCGGAAAGCGGGAGGCTTAACGTCATGTCGACGGTAAAAATCGCCACCGCGAGCGGAATCAGGCCGAAGCGCAAAACGATCAGCACAGCGATCGAATAGACCAGGATCAGCGTGGGCAACTCGATCCTGGGATGGGAATCGAGGAGTCCGCTGGGAACCGCAAAGATCGCGACGAAGGCAATCGCCGCAAGCCAGTCTTTGCGCAGCACGAACTTGAGTCCGAGCAACAGGAAGAAGAACTCCAGCGTACCCAGAATGGAGTTGGCGATCTGCCTCAACCAGGCTCCAAATGCCATGCGGGCGCCCAGAAGGTATTCGGTATTTCCGAGTGGAGGAACGCTACCCAATCGCATGAGTGGGATGTTGTGGAGTTGGAAGATGAGGATCCAGACAACGCCCAGCATTACACCGAACAAAATGTCGCGCCCGACCAGCGGATCGCGCAACTGCCCTGACAACAGACGGGACCAGGAAATCATCGTCTGGGGCCAGCGGCGCCTGACCCAGGGTTCCAGCGCAAGGTAGAGAATCCAGGTTACCGCTGAAACGAATAGCGAACTGCACAGCGCCAGTAAAAGTAGTCCAAGGGTTGCGAAGCTGGGCGTCAGGTGAGTGCGGCACAGCCAGAGAATCATATCGAGCACGAACATGACGCCTGCTAGGCGGAACGCACCTTCGCGATCGCCGCGGCCGTGGCGATAGTTGCGACGGGCCAGGAAAACGGCACCTGCTAACAGCGACACGATTAATGCGATCGTAAGAATCTCACCCGCTTTCTTGCCGAACGATTCTGCGGGTTCCTTGACGCGATTGGGCTTGGTCCAATCGCCGATGAGCGAGAAGTAGACCGGCTTCCCGCGCAACGCCGCGGCCTCGACTCGTAAGGGACGGGAGGTTCCCGGCCACACCCCGGTCCAGGCGGCACGCGTGTCGAACACGGCGAGAGAGTTCCATTGAGGATCAGCCTTCTGGAATTTCGACAGGTCCAATCCCGCCTCGGAGAAGAGCATGGCCCAATCGAAGGCAACAACCGGTCCTCCTGCGTCCATCTTCTGCGGCGGGATTGCCTCGAAATTGATGAGGCGGCCCTGAGGATCAAGCTCCACGCCGATCATGTCGGAGAGCGTCGTGGGAGGTGATCTACGGGTGACGATGCCGGGATTCAGCAATTGATCGCGATATCCCTCGGCAAACATGTAGTCGGGACTCTGGCGGTACCAGAAGTAGAAAAGAGTCGGACGTCCGGAAAGGATCGTATTCCAGTCAGGACGGGGCTTGTCGTTCTTTTCTGCCGCCTCCTGGAAATCTCCGCTGTAATCAAATCCATACGCGCTATCGAGAGGGCGATCGGGATATCCCAGTCGAGCTGCGATCTCGCGGGCTTTTTGCGCGAGTACCTCAGGGGTCTGTTCCAGATGCATCCGCTCGAGTCCGCTGTAGTGCACTTGCAGAAAGGCGGCCAAGCCCAAAGCGACAAGTACGGCACTAAAGCAGATTAGGGCGACTCGCGGGCGGAGACCAACTGTCTCCCCAGCGGCGGCGACCATTTCAGGAGATGGAGTCTCGCCAGCAGCCAAAGCGGCGGCTAAAGGATCTCCGCCCGGCAGCGCCGCCGAAACGGCAAGAGCAGTGGGCGGACGCAGGGCAGGATCCGCTTCAAGGCAGCGGAGGATAACCTTCTCGATAATCGGATCGATGTCTCGGACCACAGACGAAGGACGGCTCGGAGTGCGATCACTGTGACCCTGAAGAACACCCAGCGACTTTTCCGCGAATGCGCGCTTGCCCGTGAAGATCTCATAGAGCACCAGCCCGAGCGCGTAGATGTCGCTGAGCATGGTGACTTCCCTGCCCTCGATCTGCTCGGGAGCCATGTAGGCGGGAGTCCCGCTGCGGACCTCGGAGCCGCGAATGTCGTCGGCGACCCCGGCAAGGCCGAAGTCGGTGATCACGACCTGTCCGCGGCCATCGAGCATGATATTGGCGGGCTTCAGGTCGCGGTGAAGGACGCCCTTGGTATGGGCTGCGGCAAGCCCGGCGCAGATCTGGCGCGACATCTCGACGGCCTTGTCTGGCGGAAGGCGACCGATGCGGCGCAGCAGGGAAGCCAGATCTTCACCGTCGACGTACTCCATGGTGAAGAAGGTGGCGCCATCGACATCACCGACGTCGTAGACCCGGCAGACATTGGGATGCGAGACGCGGCGCGCGATGCGAACTTCGTTCTTGAATCGCTCGAGCATCCCTTCGTGGCTGGTGGCCTCTTCGGGGAGGAACTTCATGGCGACGGCCTGTCCCAGAGTGAGGTCATCGGCGCGATAGACTTCGCCCATGCCGCCCTTTCCGAGCAGCGCGATGATGCGGTAGCGCCCGGCGATGAGGCGGCCGGGAAGGAAGCGTCCCTCGCTGACGAGGTAATCGATCGAGGCGGAAGTCCGGGAGGAGGAACGCTGCGACGATGACGAGGGTGGGCGCGGAGGCACGGGCGAGGTCGCAGTAGCCGAGTAATCGATGGTTGCGACGTCGTCCGGGATCGGCGTTGTCTTCGCGCCGGATACGGGCTTGCCGCAGTCGGAGCAGAAGCGAACATCCGCCGCGGCCAGCGCGGTGCCACAGAAGGAACAGTAAGGCATGGAATTCCCCGCAACAGGATAACTCAGGCGGCGGGCGTCAGGCGTCAGGCTTCGGACGGCGGACCTCGGACTTCAGACCTCAGACTTCAGCCTGGTTTGTCGACATCATCTCTGGGAACTGGGTGTTGGGTCTGAGGTCTGAGGTCTGAGGTCTGGGGTCTGACGCCTGAGGTCCGAGGTCTGAGGTCCGACGCCTGAGGTCCGACGCCTGAGGTCCGACGCCTGCTTTGTATTACCATCCAGAACGATGAACTCACGGTTGCAGCGGTGGCTGCGTGATCCTTTGTTCCTGTTGTGCCTTGTGGCGGGACTGCTCGCGTTCGTAGTGCAATCTGGCGAACTGGGCACTGCCGATACCATGCATCGGCTGCAAACCACGCACTGGCTGTGGACCTCGCAACCGCAAGTGTTTCCCAACGAGTATCCCGAGTTTGGTCTGCATGGGCGGGACGGCAAGATTTATAGCTGGTACGGCATCGGGCAGTCTCTCCTGATGTTGCCGGCGGATCTGGTCGCAACCTGGGTGTCGCACTGGCACATGTTTTCGGAGTATCAGGACGATCCGGCGGTGCGCAGCATCCTGGTCAGCTACAGCATGAACATTCTGATCAGTGTACTGACTGCGCTGATCGTATTCCGCTTCCTGCGGCAATTGCGATTCACGGTGAATGAAGCGGTAGCAGGCATCCTGGCCCTGATGTTCTGCACCACGCACCTGCACTACACGCAAAATATGCAGGAAAACAACTACATCCTGCTGCTGACGCTGGTTGGGCTGTCGTATCAGTACGAGTGGCTGCGCAGCGGAAGCCGACGGGCGTTGTGGATCGGTTCTACGGCGCTGGGCTTGAATCTCCTGACCCGCGTGACCACCGGGATCGATGTGATAGCGGCGGCAGTCTTTCTGCTGATGGTGGTTTGGTTCGAGCGCGTGAGAGGCCGGGATTTGTGGCGGCGGATCGTAAGCTACTGCAAGGTTGCGGTCCCCGTCTATGCGCTCTTTGCTGTTGCCGAGCGACTTTACAGCTATTACCGGTTCGGGTCACTCACACAGACCTATCTGCCGATATTTGCGCGCGAGCAGCGGGCGCAGGATCCCACGCTGCCTGCGAACTTCCCGTGGAGCACGCCGTTACACGAGGGAGTTCTCGGGGCATTATTCAAGCCGGAGAAGTCGATCTTTCTTTTTGATCCGCTGATTGTGCTCGCTCTTGTGCTGATCGTGATGCTGTGGAGAAGACTCGATGGCGTGGTCCGCGCCTACGTGGTGAGTTCCCTGCTGTTGCTCACCGGCTATCTCACCTTCTATGCGCGATACACGTATTGGGCAGGGGACTTCGCGTGGGGCGACCGTTACGTCTCGAGCGCAGTGCAAATGGTAGCGATGCTCGCCGTGCCCCTGCTGCTGCAACAGCGGGCTAACGTCGGTCGATGGATGTGGACGGCGGCGATGGTCCTGATCGGTGTCAGCTTCGTCGTTCAACTGTCATCGCTCATGTTCTGGCTGCCGCTGGAAATTTATCAGATGGAAACGCTGGGCCATCCGACGTTTGTGATCGCGCTGCGGTTCAAGAACATCGTGGCATTCGCTCTAGGGAAGATGGACGCCTGGGGACTCAACACCGACGACATGGGCTACGACCAGTGGGACTACGTACACATCACGACGTGGAATTTCTTTCCCTTCTTGTTACGTAGAGTCGGGGCCGCACCGCGGTGGGTGGTGGATACTGCATTCGCCATTTGGGGGCTGGCGCTGGCTTCGCTAGCGGCGGCGTTGTGGAGGCTCAGGGCGGCAATGCGGACGGCGTCCTGAGGAGTTTTACAAGTCCCGTCCCACGCGGTATTGTTGGTGCCGATTTTCTGAAGGTTCCTAGTACGCTAATTGTGGAACTCATTGAAGACGTGGCAGCCAGGACGACACTCGGTGACCTCGGAGTTTCAGCCCAATTCTTAATGGCGCCCATACGGTGCGGCTGAAGAGTGAGCGTGAGAACCGCATTTCAATCCGCACTGTGAGAGCGGGCAGGATTTGCGCCCCGGAGGGACGCCTGAAAGTTCTCGAGCACACGCTGAAGCCGCGCCCTTTCAAAGCACCACATGATTAACGAACTACCGGCTCAATGCACTAGAAAGGTCGATCTCATGAAGCGTTTTCGTCCCGCCTTCGTTACCCTCGCGGTTCTCATCGCGTTTCAAACGAACGTCCTTCTGCAAGCGTCATCTTCAACCGAGCCGCTGACGGGTACTCAAGAACGAAGCGCGCCCGAACGTGTATCCGCCGATACGCCGCGGGTGACGCCGGGTGGGGCGAAATTCACCGTTCCCAAAGAATGGTCGATCACAACAGGAAAGAACCTCGTCATCCTGGAACCGCCGGAAACGGATACGCACATCGTGATCTTCGACGCACCGGCCGGAGACGCGACAGCTGCGGTGACGGCGGCTTGGGCGGCCTACAAGCCGGAGTCGAAACGTCCCGTAAAGCTCGTCACTCCTCGCCCCGCAAAAGAGGGGTGGGACGAACGACAGGTTTTCGATTATGAAACCTCGCCCAACGAGAGAGCGTCGGTGGTGGCGCTGGCGCTACGAGCGGGAACTTCGTGGACGGTGGCGATTCTCGATGGCACCGACCCCACTGTAGAGAAGCGCTCGGCGGCGGTGGGGCTGGTCTTCGAAAGTCTGCGTCCTAAGAGCTACAAGCGCGAGTCGTTCGCGGGACGCAAGGCTCATCCGCTGGATGGAGAGCGCATCGCGACGCTCACCGCATTCGTTGAGAGTTCGATGCGGCAACTGGGGATTCCCGGCGTCTCGATCGCGCTCATCGATCAGGGCAAGGTGGTGTACCAAGGCGGATTCGGAGTCCGCGAACTCGGAAAGCCTGAGCGCGTCGATGAGAACACGGTGTTCATGGCGGCGTCGAATACCAAAGGCATGACCACGCTGCTGCTGTCCGAGCTTGTGGATCAGAAGAAGTTGAAATGGGATCAGCCGGTGATTGAGGTTTATCCGACCTTCAAACTGGGCGACGCCGACACGACGAAGAAGGTTCTGATTAAGCATCTGATCTGCGCGTGCACGGGATTGCCGCGCCAGGATTTGGAATGGCTTTTTGAATACAAGAACGCCACTCCGGAATCTGAGATAACTCTGCTCGGCACGATGCATCCCACGAGCAAGTTCGGCGAGGTCTTTCAGTACAGCAATCTGATGGCAGCAGCCGCAGGGTACATCGGCGGACACATCGTGTATCCGGACCGCGAACTTGGCGCGGCCTATGACGCGGCGATGCAGCAAATGATATTCGATCCGCTGGGGATGAAATCGACGACCTTCGACTATGCAAAGGCTTTGGCGGGGAATCACGCGACGCCGCACGGCGACGACATTGATGGCAAGCCTAGCGTCGCTAGTATGGACATTAATTATTCGATTCTGCCGGCGCGTCCAGCGGGTGCAGTGTGGACCTCGGCGGCAGACCTGAGTCACTACGTCCAACTTGAACTGGCACAGGGCAAGCTGCCGAGCGGCAAGCGCCTCGTATCGGCGGAGAACCTGCTGATGCGGCGCACGCCGCAGGTTCAACTCGGCGAGGACGCGAGCTATGGAATGGGCCTGATCACCGACCATACTTATGGCGTTCAAGTGGTGAGTCACGGTGGCAGCATGTCCGGGTTCAAGAGCAACTGGTGGGCGCTACCTGAGTATGGCGTCGGGGCTGTGCTGCTTACCAACGCTGACAACGGCGGCATGCTTGAAGGTCCGCTCAGCCGACGACTGCTGGAAATTCTCTTTGATGGAAAACCCGAAGCTGAGGCGGATATCGCTTCGAGTGCGGCTGCGCACAAGGCTGAACTCGCCAAGCAGCGGGAACGGCTGGTGGTCCCAGCAGCACCTGAAATGGCGGCTGGTTTGGCCAAGCACTACTCGAGCAAGGAACTCGGCGATCTCGAGGTGCGGTCCGGCAACGGAGCTACGATCTTCGACCTCGGCGAGTGGAAGAGCAGCGTGGCGTCCCGCAAGAATGACGATGGGACAACATCGTTCATCACCATCGATCCGGGAACTGAAGGATTTGAATTTGTGGTAGGGGAACGTTCCGGGAAGCGGGTGCTGGTCATTCGCGACGGGCAGCACGAGTACACCTTCACAGAAACCGTTTGATTGAGCTCAAGAGTGAACAATTCCTTTGTAGATGGTAGAATGGTGGATAGCTATGGTAGAATGGCTCCATGAGCCTGAATATCAAGAATGAAAAAACTCACCGCATGGCGCGCGAACTAGCGCGCCTGACCGGCGAGAGCATGACGGTTGCCGTGAATGAAGCGATTCGCGAACGCTTGGAGCGGGTTCGTGGGAAATCCAAAGAAGAGATGGTCGAGCGCATCATGAAGATTGGAAGAGAGTGTGCGGCTCGTCTCAAGGAGCCGTACAAATCGATCGATCACGGGGATCTGCTGTACGACGAGCAGGGACTGCCAAAATGATCCTCGACGCATCCGCGATCATCGCCATGCTCCGAGCCGAGCCTGAGGCACGCGACTTGGCGGCAGCCATGTTTTCCGCCGGAAGCCGTCGTGTGTCTGCCGTCAACTATGTTGAGGCTGCGGTCGTCATCGAGAGCGGGAAGGACCCCGTCGCAAGTCGGCGGTTTGACGATTTCTTTCGTGCGTCACACGTGACAATTCAGGCAGTGACTGAGACACAGGCACAGATTGCGCGGCAAGCCTACCGGGACTTTGGCAAAGGACGGCACAAGGCAGGACTAAATTTGGGGGACTGCTTCGCCTACGCACTGGCAAGAGATCTGGACGAACCGTTGCTCTTCAAGGGGACTGACTTCAAGCACACCGATATCGAAGCCGCCAAGTATTAGACACTTCAGCGCTACTCCACCGTTACCGACTTCGCCAGGTTTCTCGGTTGATCCACGTCGCAACCGCGGCGCACTGCGATGTGATAGGCCAGCAATTGCAGCGGAACAATCTCCAGGATGGGTGAGAGTTCTTCCGGCGCAGACGGAATATATAAGACGTGGTCCGCCGCTTCCTTGATTTCTTCGTCACCATCCGTAGCCAGCGCGATGACAACTCCCGAGCGCGCCTTCACTTCTTTCAGGTTGGAGATGGTCTTCTCGTAACGCAGCACTGCGTCAGGATTGTTCACGTCTCGAGTCGCAATGACGACCACTGGCAGATTCTCGTCGATCAGCGCATTGGGTCCGTGCTTCATCTCGCCGGCAGGATATCCTTCGGCGTGAATGTAGGAGATTTCCTTCAGCTTCAGCGCTCCTTCGAGAGCGATCGGGTAGTGAATGCCGCGTCCAAGGAAAAGAAAATCGTGAACCTTCTGATAGCGCTTGGCCAGTTCGTCACACGCTGGGTCATGAGTGAGGATGTTCTCAATCTTGGCCGGAATGCGAGTCAGTTCCAGCATGGCCGCGCGTGACTGCTCGAGAGGCATGACGCCGCGGACCTGCGCAAGATACATGGCGAAGATGTAGAGAGCGGTAAGTTGCGCGGTGAAAGCCTTCGTGGAGGCGACGCCGATTTCAGGGCCAGCATGCGTGTAGATGGTTCCGGCAGCTTCACGCGTAATCATCGAACCTACAACGTTGCAAATGGCGAGCGTCTTTGAGCCTTTCGACTTAGCCTCCCGCTGCGCGGCGATGGTGTCGGCGGTTTCACCAGACTGCGAGATCACCAGAGTAATCGTGTTGGGCTCGACGATGGGATTGCGGTATCGCCACTCGCTGGCATAGTCGACTTCGACAGGCACGCGCGCCAGCGATTCAATCATGAACTTGCCGGCTTGCCCGGCGTGCCAACTGGTTCCGCACGCAAGGATGTTGATCTTTTGCGCCGATCGAAACTCGTCTTCAGTGATCTCTATCTTGTCCAGAAAGATGTGTCCGGTATCCTGTGAAACACGACCCAGTGCGGTATCACGGACGGCGCGCGGCTGCTCGTAGATTTCCTTGAGCATGAAATGCTTGAATCCGCCCTTTTCCGCCTGAATCGGATCCCAGGTAACATGCTGCACCTGTCGGACGACGGGCTTGCCGTCGAAATCGGTGAGTTGCACGCCATCTGCGGTAACGATGGCCATGTCGCCATCGGCAAGAAAGAAAATGTCACGCGTGTGCTGCAGAAGTGCCGGAACATCGGACGCAACGAAATACTCGTCGTTGCCCAGGCCGATAACGGTCGGCGGCCCGTTGCGCGCCGCGACGATCTTGTTCGGTTCGTCGGTGGAGATCACAGCGAGCGCGAATACGCCAGAGATCTGTTTCACCGTCTGACGAACTGCGTCTTCCAGCGATACACGATGGCCGTCTCCCGAGGGAGTGGAGTACTTCTCGACGAGGTGCGCGATGATTTCCGTGTCGGTTTCGGTGGTGAACTTGTGCCCTTCCTCAATCAGCTTCTTCTTCAGGGTGAGGTAGTTCTCCACGATCCCGTTATGCACGACCACAATTCTGCCGGTGCAGTCGCGATGGGGATGAGCATTTTCTTCGGTGGGTCGGCCGTGAGTGGCCCAGCGGGTATGGCCTATGCCGTAGGTGCCATGGAGTGGCTTCTGCCGGATCACCTCTTCCAGATTCCGCAGCTTGCCTTCAGCACGGCGGACTTCCAGACCACTTCCGTTGCCCGATACCGCGATTCCTGCTGAATCGTAGCCGCGATATTCCAGCCGCCGCAGGCCTTCAATGATGACGGGAACGACACTTTTCTTGCCGACGTAACCGACGATACCGCACATGTTCGACCTCGGAGACCCAGCTATTCAGCCAGGGAGAAACGGAACTCTTCGATGACGGGATTAGTCAGGACCTCGCGGGCGATACGTTCGACTTCGGACTGAGCTTCTTCCCGACTCAGGCCTTCGTCCAGCGTGAGCTCGAAATATTTTCCCTGGCGAACGCCCTCCAATCCTTTGTAGCCCATCTTCTTGAGCGCGCCATGAATCGTCTTGCCCTGGGGATCGAGAACACTCTTTTTCAGAGAAACGTAGACGTAGGCTGTCATAAAGTCATTATTATACGTGACGCTTGTGGCATCCCGGTGTTTGTCATTCCGACCGAAGGGAGGAATCTGCTGGTGGTTGGCACCGCGGCGCTGCAGGCCACAGCAGATTCCTCAACGGCTGAACGCCGTTTCGGAATGACAAAAAACTTGATCTCATATAGAAGCGAGTTTTTGATCGAGATCGGCCAGTTCGTTCTGGAGAAGCGTGCGGTGTCGCGGATTCACTGCGCGTTCGAGTTGCTGCAGCACTCTTTGGCGGGACAATCGAAGAGCTTCGCGCTCCCTGACGTGAGCGGCCGCTTCGGGTGTCAACCTGGGCCGGGATTCCGCAGGCTTGTCGTTGGCCTCCGCTTGCTGCGCTTCGACGGATTTGCTCTCCCATCCCCTCGCCATCTTTCTAATTATAGTTCCCGGACGAGACTGGTTTGTTGGCAATACTTCAGAAGCACCTGGAATCCAAGTTGTAATTACGAAAACGCAACATTGCTCAAATCTAATGTGTGCCGCTTGACGGCATGGGTATAATTCCGGTGACCAAGCGAGTAGAGGAACGATCCGCCTTTTGAGGGGGAGGCGGTTATAGGAGTATTTGTTAGTAGTGAATCCCTCAATTACTCAGTCCGAGCTGAAAACTGGCGGCTGCAGGCGCGGGTTGTCGTCCGGCACCGTACGTCGGTGTGGCCAACGCAGAGCCCTTAGTTACGGTTGCCATCGTCACCAATTCGAGCACATTCATCTTCACGCCATCCTCAGGATTCCGCTTTCCATCGATTTCAAGGCCTTCATCGCAAAAACTCCCATCGTGACAAGCGGCCTAACGAATGGGCATCAGAACAAGAGGAAAATTGCGAGCACTCCGGAGACTCTGCGGGCACTCCGGAGACTCATAGAGGGCTGACAGCGCATAGGCACACCGCGCCGTTGGCTGAGGTTTTTTCGCGATGAGGAGTGAGCGCACGACGTCATCACAACATCCGGAAGCTCTAACTGAGCTCGACAAGCTGGCATCCGCCTACATCAATACATCGAGGGTCGGGCTCTGCATTCTCGATACTGGCCTTCATTACATCGCAATTAACCGAACCTTGGCCGACATGGACGGCGTCCCCGCAGAAGATCACCTGGGAAGAACTGTGCGGGAGATTTTGGGAGAAGCTGCCGGCCCGCTGGAGAGGAAGTTTTTTGAAGTACTGCAGATCCGGGAGCCAGTGGCATTCGAGGTCTCCGGAAAGCTTCTCTCGAAAATGGAAAGCGCCCACTGGATCGCACATTACGTTCCCATCGTGAATGCGCAAGGGACGGTCAGCCGGCTTGGAGCGGTTGTACAGGAGATGACGGCGCCAAGAGTGCTGGAAGAGTCGGTGCAGAAGCTGGATCGGCAGTTGCATGAGGAAACCAACCGGCTGGAGATGTTGAGCGATGTCAACAGCTTGCTTTTGTCGAACTGGGATGTGGCCCAGGTCTTTCCGAGGGTTTCCGCGCGCCTTCGCCGGGTGCTGTATCAGGAGTTTGCCACATTTGCGCTGCATGACGCCAGCACCGGGCTCCTCGTGTACCAGGCGACGGACTTTCCACTGAGCAAGGGTCTGATGCCCACGGTACAAGTCAGCCCAAGCGAAAATCCGGTTGGACGGTCGATGCGAGAGCGCAAGCCGATGATCTTCTCGAAGGAACAGTTGCAGGGCTTCGACGATGAAGTCGCGAAAGGCCTGTTGGCTGAGGGACTCCAATCCCTCTGCTGTGTGCCGCTCATGCGCCCGAAGGGACCCTTAGGGGTCGTTGTTCTCGGAAGCACGCGCCCGGATGCATTCCGCACCGAGGATGTGGGATTGGTCAATCAGATTGCAACCCAGCTGGCGGCAGCCATTGAAAATCGCCGCACCGCGGCTGAAATCGAACAACTCAAGCAACGGCTGGGAGAGGAACGGAGATACCTTGAGGGCGAAACCCGCACCGAAGGGCAGTTTCCCGAGATCATCGGAGACAGTGTTTCGCTCAAGCAGGTGTTCGACCAGATTGCAACCGTGGCGATCAGCGAAGCGACCGTACTGATTCTTGGGGAAACCGGAACGGGCAAGGAACTCATCGCCCATGCGATACACAGGATGAGCCGCCTCAAGAATGGGCCGTTCATCAAAGTGAACTGCGCCGCCATCCCCACTGGTCTGCTGGAGAGCGAGTTGTTCGGGCACGAGAAAGGCGCTTTCACCGGCGCCATTAGCCGCAAAATCGGGCGCATCGAACTCGCACATGGGGGGACGTTGTTTCTTGACGAGGTCGGTGAGATTTCGACTGAGCTGCAGCCCAAGCTGTTGCGCGTGCTGCAAGATCAGGAGTTCGAACGCCTTGGAAGCAACCACACCGTCAAGGTGAAGGTGCGGGTGGTGGCGGCCACGAACCGGAACCTGCCAGATAGTATCGCCCAGGGCGAATTTCGCAGTGACCTTTTCTATCGGCTGAACGTTTTCCCGATCCGCGTGCCATCGTTGCGGGAGCGTCGCGAGGATATCCCGTTGCTGATCCGCCATTTCGTCCACAAATTCGCGCGCCGGATGGACCGATATATCGAAACAATCCCCAAGGAAACCATGAGAGCCCTGATGCAATGGGATTGGCCGGGCAATGTTCGCGAGCTTGAGAACCTGATGGAGCGATCTGTGATTCTGAGCGAGGGAAACGCATTGCGAGTTCCACTTTCGGAATTGCGGGCACAGGGCAAAACCCGAGACGAAGGGGACGACCGAACGCTGGATACGGCAGAAAGACAACACATCATACGAGTGCTGAAAGAAACGCGAGGAGTTCTGTCGGGACCCGAAGGGGCGGCTCGAAGACTCGGCCTGAAAAGGACAACCTTACAGTCCAAGATGCAGCGACTGGGGATCACACGCGAGGACTACTCCGACCCCGAGCGCAAATCACGGTAAACCTTTTGCTTGACGGCTAATCGGCGGCTGCCGAGAAAGCGGCAGAAATCGAACCATCTAAGATCTGCATCCTGTTTCGGAACTCATTCCAAACAGGGAAGTTGCATGCTCGCCTTTGCAGTGCCATTTTCGGAACGCCACGTGCACAAGCTATCCGTTTCTGCCTCTGGCCGGAGGTTGCGCGTCCCGCCTAGCAGAAAGATATTCAAATCCTCGAGTCCCAGACCCGAAGGTGGCTCAAGCCGCCACGGGTGGAGTTATAGCAGTGTTACAGCTAAGCGCGACTCAGACACTCACCTCAAGTGTTTCCAGCCGCAGTCTAGAACCCGTAGTCACAGTCCCGAGAGCACACCGTTGTCGATCGATGGGCGATCGAAGCAAGCCTGAAATCAGATGGACGATCCTGGAGGCCGCTCGCCAGATCGCAATCCCAGAGAGTGCGCCAAAACTAAAAGTCCAAACCCATCCTCAGGAGATTGATCCGCTCTTCCTGTTCGGGTGTCACATGGAGTGGGAAATGAGCGAAGAACCGAGCGCGGGATGGGAACTCCTTGCGGCGGCGCAGAGCACCCATAGCGAGACGCGGTCGCACGCCCGGGCTCTGCTTTCCAGTTCGCGACACCTGGGCGGAATCGGGCTTGCCGAAACACCTGCTCCCAGGAAACGCCAACCTCGAGTGGAGGACGAAATGAAAGCACCCTACGGGCTCGACATTATTGAAGATTGTGGTGAGTGTCACGAGTGGGGAAGCGGGCGTTTTTGCGCGTTTTCCCAGCCGGCACTGGAGTCATTGAGCAAGGCGAGCCACAAAAGCGTGCTGCCCGCCGGCGCCATCCTGTTCGTGGAAGGACAAGCCCCACGCGGAGTGTTCATCGTGTGTTCGGGAAAGGTGAACCTTTCGACGACGTCGCGCGAAGGCAAAATCCTGATTCTCAAGACCGCCGGGCCAGGGGAAGCGCTGGGCTTGAGCGCGGCGCTCTCGGGCGTGACTTATGAAACGACTGCCGAGACGGCGACTCCGTGCCACTTGAGCTTTGTTGATCAAAAGCACTTCTTGGAACTCATACAGACCCACTCCGAGATTGGACTGCACACCGCACAATGCCTCAGCCGCGACTACCAGTCGGCGCATCGCGACATTCACGATTTGGTACTGACCCGGTCGTCTGCCGGGAAACTGGCACGATTATTGCTCTCACAAGCGGTTCGAGAAGGAGATGACGCCGAGACGGACTGCAAGCCAACACCAATGACCCACGAAGAGATGGCGATGCGTATCGGAGCCTCCCGTGAAACAGTGACGAGACTTCTGAGTACTCTGCGAAGAAAGCGGTTGATACGTCTCGACGGACCTATGCTCGTCATCAAGGACCGAACAGCCTTGGAGGCTTTGGCCGTGTAAGCTCTTCCCCCAACGCCGGAGAGGGGCGATCTCTCTCACCGCCGCTCTCCGGCATTTCTTTCAAAAGGTTGTAAGCGGGGATCTATGTACACCGGAAGACTGATCGAAGGATTGTTAGACCTGGCAGAACGGGTGCGGACTACCGCTCGCGTTCGGCAATCGCAAAACGTGGACCCGGCAGCGCTGGGTGAGCCGGAGATGGAGCGGGAGCGCCGTGGGGCAGGTTCAGAGTCCGAAGAGCTCGCGAAGCCGTTTGGTTTGGGCGCGGCTGACCGGGATCTCGGTTTGTTTCTTGTCGTCCATTCGCAGCTGGTACGAACTCTTGAACCAGGGCACGACTTCCCGGATCCGGTTGATGTTCACCAGGTACGAGCGGTGGGCCCGCCAAAAAAGGTTCGTGTCGAGACTGTCCAATAACTCTTCCAGCGTCCGGCAGTTGGATTGTCCCTCCATTCCTGCTGCGCCCGCAGTCACGACTGTGATCACGCCGTCTTCAATCCACGCGTAGCAGATATCTTTCTGGTCCACGAGAAACATGCGGCCGACCGCTTTGAGCAGGACCTTTGATGCCGGTTGCTTCTGCGATTCGAGCATCCGGACCAGCGTCTCGAACTTTTCGCTAGGAACGGCGTTTGCATCTTGCTGGGCTCGCGCCTTTTGGATGGCCTGCGCGACGCGCTTCTTGTCAAACGGCTTCAGCAGATAATCAACCGCGTTCACCTCGAAAGCTTTAACCGCATATTGATCAAAGGCCGTCGCGAAGACGATCTTGGGAAGCGGGACTTTCTTATCGAGCAGTTTCTTGATTACTCCAAAGCCGTCGAGCCCGGGCATTTGCACATCGAGGAAAACCAGGTCAGGGTTATGTTCTTTGATGAGATTGATTGCCTCCAGCCCATTCTTGCCCTGAGCTACCACGTTGACTTCACCGGCATTCTTCAGGAGGTAGGCAAGTTCGTCGCGGGCAAGCTGCTCGTCATCGACGATCACTGCGGATAGAGGCATCACTGCTCCGGAGAAGAATTCTGAATTGAGTATAGTGGCGGGATATCGGCGGTGCAATGCGACCTGGCTCCCGGGCCACGCAAAGTGCGGACCCGGGACGCCAACGATCAAATGGTCAGATTACTTCGAAAGGCAGTCAGGAACCTCGATCTGAACGGTCTTGCTGAAGTCCGTGTAATCCATGTGAACGCTGCCGTGTCCCTGGGGATCGGTCATTTCTATACGGAGAGGCAATCCGCTGTCTTTGGCCACGAACAATCGTACCGGACCTTGAGACTTTCCGTTTTCGTTGACAAAGAATTCGTAAGCAGCGGCGTTTGTTTCTCCCAGCTTCTGATCAGCAACCGCGCGCAGGTCGGTCAATTGCGGTGTAGTTTTTTCTGCGGACTGTCCAGCCCCCGGCACGCACTGCCAGGAGAAAAACTCATGGGCTTTTCTCTTGAGCGCAACCGCCTCTCCCATGCTAGCTGCCGCCGAAGCTCCCTGCACGGCCGCACTAATCGCCCCCAAGGGTCCTTCCGCTAAGGCCTGCGCGATGCTGGTGGCAGCCTGTTTCTCCATCATGGCCATCTGCATGTCGAGCATCTGATCGGCGCGTTTGAGCAAACGCGGCACGGCTGGTGATGTGATCAAGCGAGCGGCACGACCGTCTTTCACACTGCACGGATCTCCCAGTCGTCAATTGCTCCACGCTGATCCATGGCTGGCATCTTCATGTGCATGACCACTTGCGTCGTGTTTCCCTGAACCAACTTTTCCATCGCCCCCATGCCCATTCCCATGGCCGCCATCTGAGCCATGCGGGGGTCCTTGGACTCGATGTTGATGGTCATGCGATAGCTCGATTGCCCCTTTAACTGAGTGAATGCCTTGTAGACGGGGCTGTCTTCAGTGGCGGGGGCGCCGGATTGTGAAAATACGAAGGGTGAAATGGTGAGAACGGCCACAACAACGACCGGCACTGCGAACAGCCCTCTGACTGCACGGCAGAGTGGATTCATGCGATCCTCCTCCGGTTTTTTGCCGGACTCCTTTTTTGGCCGCAGGCATTTTACACAATCAGGGGATGTCTCGGTGAAAAGATGTGACCATGCTCAGCAAGGCGCTAATCGGATGTTTGTTCCATTGTCGCTCGCGAAGCATTCGCCGTCTTGACTAGCGGCTCCGCTCGGGTTTGGAGTCATTCTGGTCGATCCACTTCGACAGGAAAGCGCTTTGGTGTTTGTGGAATCCAATTGTCTCGTAGAGATGCAACGCCGCGCTGTTCCCTTCCATAACTTCGAGATGAAGCGTTCTTACCCCGAGTTGCCGGGCGGCATCTTCCAGGAAAGCCATGGACTTCTTACCCCAGCCGCGGCCGCGATATTCCTCGCGCAAGTAGAACTCGTCGACGAAGGCATCACGGCCCAACCATTCGAGACTGTAGCCGAAGCAAAGTACCGCGTACCCGACAGGAGAATCGCCGTCGAGAATGAGCCATGCGCGACCGAAGTTAGGATTCTGCAGCAGCGCGATGAGACCAGCACGCGCCTTCCCGCGATCGTACCCGTGGCCGTCGAAAGCGTAGTACGCCTGCATGAAGTCGAGGAGCAGCTCGGCGTCGGATGCTTCGGCGACACGGAATTGCGGCCCGTCCGGCATGAGATTTTAGCGGACTGCCGCGCAGAAAGCGTTAGTGGTGAAAACGCGCCGATCCTTATTTCAAGAAACTCAACCACGGTAAAGTCATTTTGCTTTTCTCTGCGCTCTCTGCGGCAGTTCTCGGCGACCTCCGGGTTCTGAGCTCTTGTTCTTCCCGTCCGGCCAAACTATCTGATGCCACGGTTCACCTCTGCCAATCGCTCGAAATCTGTACGACAGCCCACTAGACCACATTCTCGAGCGCGAGCGCCATCCCCATGCCGCCGCTGACGCACAGCGTGGCCACACCTTTCTTTGTGTTGCGCTTCAGCATCTCGTGCAGGAGCGTCACCGTGATGCGAGTTCCAGTGCAGCCGATGGGATGTCCCAGCGCTATTGCGCCGCCGTTGACATTAAGTCGATCGCGATTGAAGTTCAGTACGCGATCACAGGCCAGCACCTGGGCGGCGAAGGCTTCGTTCAATTCGACCAGGCCGAATTCGTGCAGCCGAAGGTTGTGCTTGTCTGCGAGCTTTTGGAGTGCCGGCACTGGACCGATACCCATCGTGCGCGGATCGACTCCGGCGGAAGCAACGGCGGCGATCCGGGCCAGCGGCTTGAGATTGTTCTGCTTCACGAAGTGTTCGCTGGCAATGACCATGGCCGCCGCACCGTCGGTGATACCCGAAGAGTTTCCCGCCGAGATGGTTCCGGTCTTGGAAAAAACAGGAGCTAGCTTAGCGAGTTTCTCCAAACTCGCGTCGGGGAACGGATGCTCGTCGCGGGCGAAGGTGACTGTTCCCTTCTTACCCTCGATCGTTACTGGGACAATCTCCGCGTCCAGGCGTCCGGCGGTGATAGCGCGGGCGGCACGGGTTTGTGACACGAGGGCGAATTCGTCTTGCTCGTCGCGCGTGATCTTGTACTGTTCGGCCAGAACTTCCGCCGTTTCGCCCATGACCATCTTGGCGAGGGGGCAGAAGAATCCATCGCGATACATGCCGTCGACGAGTTCCTGATTGCCAAGACGGTATCCCCAGCGCGCTCCGTCGAGATAATAAGGAAGCCGCGACATGGACTCGGTGCCACCAGCAAGGATGCAACTCGACTCGCCGAGCAGGATCGCCTGGTAGGCGAGCGCGATCGACTTCATTCCCGACGCGCAAGCCTTGTTCACCGTGAAGGCGGGGACTTCCTGCGGCACGCCGCTGCGAACCGAAATCTGACGGGCTGGATTCGGCCCGCCGCCTGCCTGACGGGCGTTGCCGAAGATCGTCTCTTCGATCTGATCGGGGCGAACGTTGGCTCGCTCCAGGGCGGCCTTCGCGGCGACCACGCCCATGTCGGCTGCGGTCTGCGTGGCGAGCGAACCACCGAATTTGCCAATCGGTGTGCGGACTGCGGAGAGGATGTAGACCGGTTGCACTTGCGACCTCCCGAACCTTGTGAGTCTAGCAGGAGTACAGAATCCCTTGAAAAGTCATCCAGAAGATGAAACCTGGCCGTTAGGTATACCATCTACTGAACAGCACAATCTTCAACCACCAGCTAACTTCGTCCTTCACCAATTGCCAGGAGGCGCTCCATGTCCTACGTTGATGTCGGAAAAGAGAATTCCACTTCCATCCATCTTTATTATGAAGACCACGGTTCCGGACAGCCTGTGGTGCTGATCCACGGCTATCCGCTCAGCAGCGCGTCATGGGAAAAACAGGTGCCAGTCCTGCTCGACGCTGGATATCGCGTGATCGCCTATGACAGGCGCGGATTCGGCAAATCGAGCCAACCTACAACCGGATACAACTACGACACCTTCGCAGAAGATCTCCATCACCTGATCACGCACTTGAAGCTGAAGGATTTCGTTCTTGTCGGTTTCTCGATGGGCGGCGGAGAAGTGGCCCGCTATATCGGAAAGCACGGAACGAAGCATGTCAGCAAGGCGGTGATCATGGGCGGCGTTCCTCCGTATCTGCTCAAGACCGCAGACAATCCCGAGGGCGTTGACGGTGCGGTGTTTGAAGGAATCGAGAAGGCGGTGTCCGCGGATCGCTACGCGTTCTTCACCAAGTTCTTCATGGACTTCTACAACACTGACGTTCACCTGGGAACGCGCGTCAGCGAGCAGGCGATTCAGGCGAGTTGGAACACCGCTGCGATCGCTTCCGCCCACGCGAGTCTGGCGTGCGTGCCTACGTGGCATGAAGATTTCCGCAAGGATGTGGCGAAGATCGACGTGCCAACGCTGGTGATCCACGGCGACTCGGACCGCATCGTGCCGTTTTCGGCGGCTGGGCAAAGAACTGCACAGCTGATCAAGGGCGCGGAGTTGGTCGTGATCAAGGACGGTCCGCACAACGTCGCATGGACGCACGCCGAAGAAGTGAATGCGGCGCTTGTGAAGTTCCTGGGAAAGAAAGCTGCGCAAACGGATCGGACGAAAGAACAAGCCGTCGCGTAATGCACTCCACGCTTGTCATCCTGAGGAGCGCTTTTTGCGACGAAGGATCTATGCACCTTGCCTGCGCTATTACTGCTGTCAACAATTTGCATAGGTCCTTCGGCCCGCAAAGAACGCGGGCCTCAGGATGACAACTCACGAATAGAGTTTCATTTCGGGAATGGGTGCGGTTCGGGGGTACCCCCTCCCCCTCCCGGTCTATTGGAATCAGCGATAAAGCGGAAAATCTCGAAGTAATCTATGGCGCTCAATAACTTAGGGGCAAAATCTTGAGCCGCAAGGACTTAGGCCCTGTCGGCCGATTCCTGCTTACACTGCTTTCGCTTTGGCTATGATCTGCGCTTTTGAATTTGGGCGCAAGGGCGAATGTCACATCAGGCTGTGAGTTTCGTCACCACGGCACGCCGGAGAACTAGAGAAACGCCCCCGCGTCTATTTTCTGTCGTCCCCTCCGGGACTAGTTCCGGTTTCTTGCGCTTACCCAGCGCTTGCGCGCTGGGCTGCATTCTTTCGCCGCTTTGCGGCTGGGCACCTGAAAACCTGGCGACAGGCATCGGCGCCGATCCCGAGGCCCGCGCCACCGATGCGCAATTCTGGAGGACCGCCAAAGTCGTCCTGCCCACACCGAAAGAAATCGTCACCATGCGCCTTGATGCCGACCTGCTGCGATGGTTCCGCCGCGAGCGCGGATACCAGACCCGTATCAACGCCATCCTGCGCGCCTACATGGAAGCGCAGGAGTCGGCCTAGCTTTCTTGAGAATCTTTAGAAGGAAAGGTCCGGTTTGACCCACCCTTTGCAAAGTGCGCAAAGGATGGGGCACCCGGCGTTTTTTGGACGGGTGGCCCGCGCTTGTTCTTCTTCCCTTTCCGAAACTGAGGGTGCTCCGGCCTTAACATTCCATGCCTGTCTCAACATTTCAATCCACATTTCGATCTCACCGTTACAATGCTCTCATAAAACCTTTGGAGGAAAGAGAATGCTGCGCCAGCGTCTTGTCTCATTGCTAGGTGTCTGTTCGATTACCGGACTTTTGGTTCTGTCCTGCGGCGAAAACGCTGTCGCTCAAGGTGTAACAATAGAGACCATTCAGCGTCTTAAGCGTTCTCTCGTACCGGTCGTTTGCGTTGGTGTAAATCCTGACTCAAAGCAAGCGTACTTGATCTCGGTGGAAGGAACGGGATTCGTTGTCGCTGATGACGGCAGTTTCGTAACGGCTGGGCACGTAGCAAAGGGTCTATTCGTGACGGGCCGAGTTCCCGTGTGCGCAATACAAGCAATTTACGTCCCGCGAGATGGATGGGATTCCTCGAACCCAGATTTTCCGCTTCGACTTATAGGAATCCAGCAATGTTGGTGGAATGATGATACCGATGTCGGAATCTGTACTCTGAAGGAAAACCCTTTTACAGTCGACGGAATAACTAAGAAGCCAGTGGTTGCGGAATTTGAATCCAAGCCTCAAGCGGAGGGAACAGCAGTAGCCTTCAGCGGATTCCCACTCCAATTTCTTCAACCGATAACTTCGCAAGGAACAATAGGAGCTTACAGGAGTGTGGTGGGCGACAACCTTGGTCCGAGAGACTTGATAGTAGACAAGAACGCTTGGCCCGGAGCGAGCGGCAGTCCGGTATATACGGACAAGGGCATGATCGTTGGAATCCTGATTCAGCGAGGCTTCAATGACGCCTCCGGCTTGGCGTTCGTCCGCACTACTCCCTACGTTCAAAAGTTCCTAGCTGACAACAAGACAGAACGCGAGAAGGACACAAAGTAGCCGTTTCTTCAGCGTGGACTTGAGCTCGGCGGGTAGGGGGCTGGCCCGTCCTTTCGCACGGAACTCCTCTTAGGATTGTGCCCCGGGCGTTCTCATTTCAATGCGGCTTCGATACTCCGTCTCGCGGCTGTCAGCTTGTCGATCCTTTGCTGATCTTGCGGGTTTGCCTCAGAGATGCGCCTAATCATGTCACTCAGCGCGGTCTGAAGGTAATGACGGCCTTCCTCGGTGATCGACATCATAAACAGTTCCTGGCGATCGGAGTCGAAATTCGTTCCGTTCTCTGCGACGGACAGGCCGTCAAGGACTAATCTCTTAATCATCGTCTGGGCAGGTTGCTTCCCCTGCGAGAACTGAATGAGTGCTGCCACTTTGGACATAAATTGATGTTATTTCGAAGGTCTGAGACGACGAAGTGTTCCTAATCACAGAAGCTTGTGTGGCTGGCTGGTGGCCCACTCAAGACGGTTTGACTTGAGTCGGGACGTAGAGAACTGGGCAAGCCAACGTCGAAATAATTCAGTTAAGAATCCTTCCAGTTACCCACAGTCTCGAAACGAGAAAGAAAAACCACTCAGATAGGGTGGGCCACCCGGCCCCATGGATGTCCCCGTGTTTCCGACACGTGTTCGGATGACTTTCCTGAAACGCTGAGCCAATTCCTCTTCGAATTTCGCCTTAAGGAGTAGAAGGGCCTACACAATCCATTCCAAACAGGAGGAACCATGCCTAGAGGGTTCAGAATCAAGCTGATGTCCGCTGTTGTGGTTTTGTTTTCGGGTCTGAGTGCGATGGCACAAAGTCGCACGCTGCAGGGAACGTACATCGATAACCAAGTTAGTGTCTCAACCGGCATTCCGGCTGGGACGATGGTGGCGATCGGGAATCCGATCACCGTCAGCTGCACGCCGTCATTCAAGACTGGGTGCACCGTTGTGGCAGATATGTGGGCTTCCAACGGCTCTGGAAGCACCACCGGCAATCAATTCGAGCTGTGCCTGTTTGTGGACGGGGCAAGAGCAGACGCTTACTGCTATGGCTACCAGGGAATAACCCCCGCGGATGGTACCTGGGTCATGGCCACGAGCTCGCAGAGTTTGAGCGGATTGACAAGCGGCAGCCACACCGTGCAGGCGTACTTCTGGTCCAGGTATGGGTGCACCGTGATTGGCCGCCACTTCAACTACATGGTGTACAACCCATAGGTTTCGAAACAGGGGAGGGGACGGGTGGCCCATTCAAGCCCGATGTTGGCTTGAGTGGGCCAGTTCAGCGACTGGACAGAGTCTTCCAGCTCGCTCGCGTTTGCGTTCGGTCTATTCGGACTCGATTTCAATTCGTTCCTCGGCCGGAAACTAGGGCCGTGACGGCTGCGAGTCTTTCGTGGCGGCTTGTCTTCGTGCAGGGGCGTAAGTCCAGTAAAGCTTCTGGGGATCGATGAGTTTCTGCTCATCCGGAGCCAGATCTGCAGGCGCGCAATTGAGGCCCAAGTCCCTGATCTGGCGGACCATTCCCGGCGGATCGAAAGCCCAGGTGCGGCCGTCGGCGGTGCGGACGTGCGCGACAAAGGCGACCAGCATCACCAGTTGGCCCGCTTCCGATTCCAGTGCCGGGAAGCGGTTGCTCTCCCGCACCTCAATGTGGGTGGCAGAGTCCACGAGACGGGTTACCGAGAGGGTTCGGATGCGATCGCCCCAAACGTCGAAGAGCATGTAACGGACTTCGACGGCGGAGATCGCCTGCTTCGGGGAGACGGTTGCAACCGGCACGAAATAGTGCACTCCTTCTTTTTCGTCCAGACGCGGAAAGACGCCGGCGCGCTCCAGGCGTGCGGGAGCATTCGGATCATCAACGACGAACCAAGTGCGTTTGAGAGAAGAATCCTGGTTCATCCATCCACCAATGGTGCGGACGGAAACGCTGCCGCCGTCATCCTGATGAACCTGAAGGGCCGGGTCGCCGCTGTTTTGGGCGACCACGTACGGAATAGAAAGGAACAGCACCACCACCGCCATGAAGCCGCGCATATCGAACTCCTTCTGCGTGAGGAACGCGCCAATCTAGTGCCCTTGCGGGGCGATGTCAGTGATTGTACGCAGGTGCTTGCTGGCGACAAGGTCAGGTGGACGATTGTTCACCACGGAGGGCACAGAGGATCACGGGGAGTTGTGCCGGGGAGAGAATGGCAGCAATGGCAGGCTGAGGCGTCCGCCCCTACAGGAGCTTGCCTTTCGGGCTAAGCTCCTGCATAATAATAGTTTGTCTTGATCTCGCCGGACTCTTCCGGAACAAGGATATACGTCTCGTGTTAATGATTCGACTGTCGCGCATGGGTGCGCGCAAACAACCGCACTATCGCATTGTGGTGATTGAGAAGGCTCGGGCGCGCAATGGCCGTCCGGTAGAAGTCGTGGGGACCTACAATCCTCGCACCAATCCGGCCAGCATCGAGATGAAGCGCGACCGGGTGGATTACTGGGTATCGAAGGGCGCGCAGATGTCGGAGCGGGTGAACAAGCTGTACGCGAAGGCCCCAGCCGCGGCACCGGCTCCCGCCGCGTAGATTCGACCGCGGCTCCTCAAGTTCAGATCTCGTTTCCACAGTGAGAATTTATGCCTGAATCTTCCGGAGATATTTGTGCGCTCATCGAGTTGATCGCGAAGTCGCTGGTCGACGCGCCTGATGAGGTCTTCGTCGAGAAGTTCGACGATGACGTGATCGAACTGGAAGTCGCCGAGAGCGACGTCGGCAAAGTGATCGGACGCCAGGGCCGAACGGCGAGGGCATTGCGAGCCCTGCTGAGCGCTGCGGGACATCGGGCGCGTAAACGGTATCAGCTCGAGATCATCGAGTAGGGTCTCGTGCCGGAATCAACGGAGTTCATCACGTTGGCCCGGGTTGTGAAGACCCAAGGACGGCATGGTGAGGTCGCGGCAGAGGTTCACAGCGATATTCCCGATCGCTTTACCGTAGGAATGAAGCTGTTCGCGCTGAGCAAGTCGGGCGACTCGCGGCGCGAAGTGGAGATTGAAAGTCTCTGGCCGCATAAGGGCCTGCTGGTTTTGAAGTTTGTCGGCGTCGATTCGATGTCGGATGCTGAGACTCTGATCGGATCTGAGTTGCAGGTACCAAGGACTGAGCGCGCAGAGCTGGAGCCGGGCTGGAATTACGTCAGCGATCTGGTTGGATGCGCGGTCTTCGATCACGGAAACGAGATCGGACGGATCGAAGATGTGCAGTTCGGAACCGGCGAAGCTCCGCTGCTGACAGTGGCTGGCGCTGGCGGCAAGAAATATGATGTGCCGTTCGCCGAGGCTTACCTGGAAGGCGTAGATTTGCCGCGGAAGCAGGTGCGGATGACGCTTCCCGAGGGCATGTTGGAGATCAATGCGCCTCTGACTGCGGAAGAGAAGCAGCATCAGAGAAGCAGGGACTAGGGATCAGTATTCAGGGTTCCGCATGAAGGCCGATATTGTCACGATTTTCCCGGACTTCTTTCGCGGGCCATTGGATCACGGGATTACGCGCCGGGCCACGGAGATGGGCTTGGTGAAGATTGAAGTCCACGATCTGCGGCAGTTCACGCACGACAAGCACCGCAGTGTGGATGACCGCCCATTCGGCGGCGGCGAAGGCATGGTCCTGAAGCCGGAACCGATCTTTGAATGTTTGGAACAGATGCAGCTTGCCCCGCGCGAGCAGCGGCTGGCCGGTACCGTGAAGGAAAGCGTGGTTGTGCTTTCGGCGCAAGGGCAGCGGTTCACGCAGAAGATCGCGTCGGAGCTGGCATCGCTGGATCGAATCGTCCTGATCTGCGGCCGCTACGAAGGAGTCGATGAGCGCGTTTCGGAGTTTCTCGCCGACCGCGAGCTTTCCATCGGCGACTACGTGCTGAGCGGTGGCGAGCTGGGCGCTGCAGTGATTATCGAGGCCGTCACGCGCTTGCTGCCGGGAGCTGTGGGGAACGAAGCGTCGACCCGGCAGGAATCGTTCACGGCGGATGTCAGTGGCGGTGAAACTGACGGGCCGGATTCGACCTGTGGCTCCGGCGGATTGCTGGATTATCCGCACTACACGCGTCCGGCGGAATTTCGTGGGATGACGGTGCCGGAGGTGCTGATCAACGGCAACCATCAGGAGATACGGCGCTGGCGGCGTGAGCAGGCGTTGAAGAAGACGCTGAGAAACCGCCCGGACTTGATGGAGGGCATCGAACTCAGGAAAGAAGATAGAAAGATAATGGAACGGATCAGGAGTTCCTCCTAGTTCTGAGGGAGAACTTGGACGTTCATGCCGGGGGCCAGCGGTGCATAGGTCCTTCGACCCAAAAGCGCGGGCCTCAGGATGACAAGATTAAGTTCGAGATTAAGATAGAACAGACGAAGGGTAACGACATGTCAAACCTAATCATTGAGAAGCTACTCGCGAAGACACAGCGCACAGACATTCCGGCGTTTCGCCCGGGGGATACGGTACGCGTCCACGTGAAGATCAAAGAAGGCGACAAGGAGCGCGTGCAGGCGTTTGAAGGCGTGGTGATCAAGCGCGATAACGGGCCGCAGGCCAGCTTCACCGTGCGGAAGATCAGCTTTGGACAGGGCGTCGAGCGAATTTTCCCGATCCAGTCGAAGGTGATCGATAAGGTGGACCTGGTGCGCTCGTCGAAGGTGCGCCGGGCCCGACTGTTCTACCTGCGCGGGCTGCGCGGCAAGGCAGCGCGTCTGCGGGATGTTGAGAAGACTGCGCAGTAGTTCGTCTTAGCGCAACCTTGTGTCGGTTGCGTCCAGAATTTGCTTCGCGGCGCGATATCCACTGGCGATCGCGCCGTGCACGGTTCCGTTGTTCCCGGTTGTATCTGTTGCCTCGCCCGCGAAGTAGAGCGTGTCGTGAATGGGTTCTGTAAGAACCTGCTGCGCTTCGTTGGCCCCCACTTTTCCGTAGCTGTAGGCTCCGCGTGAGAACGGATCTGTTTGCCAGTCGTGAAAGTGGGCGTCTTCCAAAATGTTCTGGAGTTCTGACTGACTCACGCGCAAGAGCGTGCTCAGCGTCTGCAGGCTATACTCCACCACAAATGAGTGGCTCTTCCCTGAAAGACGCTCGGCGCAGCGGAACGGCGCCCAACCAGTGATGATCGGGCTCTTTGCCGGATTCGCAGTCCACCATGTAGGGAACCAGTCGTCCTGACCGAAGAGAAAACTCATATTCGATAGAGACGATCGCGCGCCTGGTGGCTTGATCGAATCCCAAAAGCGTTCGCGAAAACGCAGGGTGACGCGGATGACCTTTCCCATCTCCAGTCTGTCCAGAGCGTCCTTTTTCTGGCGGGGTAATTCGGGTGTGAACTGAACGACGCCCGCTTGCCCAACGGGAGCTTTCAAAAGAGCGAGCGGCAGTGTTATCAGAACTCGCGGAGCCTCGAGAGTCGATTCGCTGTTCTTATCGCGGATGTCGACCTTCACGTTCCCTGCTTTCCAGTGCACCTGCTGAACTACCGTCTCGGTCTGTACCGTGATGTTGTAGTTCTTCAACTCCTGTTGGAAGACATCGAGCAGATCTTTGTATCCGTTGCGGCAGCGAAAGGCGCGGGCTCCTTCGATCTTCTCTTCCGCTCGCATTTCTTTCACCAGCCAATGAACTCCGACTAGCGCAGGGTCGGCCGCATTGAATCCTGATACATAACTTTGAGCGCGTTGCTTCGCCCGCTGTTTGGCCTGCGGCTTGGGATGGCGGCAGCAGCGATCGAGGAAGGCAGCGAATGACTCGTCGGGCTTTGAGTCGTCCATCTTCTGGAGAATCTCGTCGACGTCGTTCCAAAATCCGTACGGGGATAGGCGGTCGTCCTCGGCGCACCACGCGTCGCCTTGGACCTCGGTGATATCCGTTTTCGTCTTACGAAGAAGTTCCCAGATTTCCGGAGGCTTGCCGTGAATAAATTCGGCTCCCAGTTCGATGGGGCAGTCACAAACTGGATCGACGTGAGTGAACACGCGACCGCCGACGCGATCACGAGCTTCGATGATGTGCACAGCAATGCCGGTGCGGCCCAACTGGCACGCGCCCGCCAGTCCTGCCACGCCGGCGCCAATCACGATCACGGCCGGATCTGAGCTCATCGGAATCGATTGAAAGCTACGGCCGTGCTGTGAGTCAACGATAGGTTCTTCTTTATGCGGCCTTCCTTCCCGGCACCTTAGCCCCCTTTTTTCTGGCTTCCGAGAGGCCGATCGCGATGGCCTGCTTACGGCTCTTGACTGTGCCCCCTCTGCCCCCCGGTCCCGATTTCAAAGTGCCACGCTTCCTGCGGCGCATCGCGCTGGCAACAGTTTTGCCCGCGGCCTTCCCGTATTTGCGTCTTGATGATTTCGTTTTTGTCGGCATGCGATTCCTCCTGCGAGGTTAGAGAAATCTGCCGAGTGTGAGGTTGTCGGATTTCAGGCTTCGGGTCGTCTTCTACGTCTCCGGGGAGAATTTTGCGTCTGGAACTGATCGTCACCCGCAGGAGCCGGGATCCGTTCTCAGGCATCCGAACCTCTAGATCTTTGGTTTAAGCCCGATAGGAATTGCCGATCTTCATCACTCTGAAACGGGCGCGGGACCGCATGAAGATCGGAAGACAGGTAGAAGGTCGAACCGCAGCGGCAGCCGGGTACCGCCCTGGCCAAACCGGCGAAAAGATGGTGGGCGCTATAGGATTCGAATTTTGGGGTACACGTAGTTTCAACAACATAGAGGCACGGCGGGCAACCGTTAAAGCAGTGCAAGGCAGTGGTGAGCAGTGTTAACGGATCACAAATGGATCACAAACGGATCACGGCTCATGCCCATCTGAAAAGTGCCAACGAAGGTGGTCGCAAATCAAACCGTGACACTGGCAGTTGAACAGGCCAATCTGTAACCCGGTGTCTGTATCTGTTCTCCGGCATATCTCACTCGCGAGTATTCAAACGGCTGGGAGATCGCGTCCGCCGCGGACTTAACTATCACTGCGAGGGCATGAGGCACGATAAGCAACCAAGTATTGACGGACGGGCTGTAAACCGGTGAGTTCATGCCTCGCGAAGGGCAATCATCGGGTTCACTTTCGTCGCGCGGCGTGCCGGGAGATAGCTAGCCAGCGCGGCCACTCCAAGTAAAAGCAGAGGCACGATCAGAAACACAGCCGGATCATGGGGGCGCACCCCATAGAGCAAACTTGCCATCATGGACGCGGTGGATGCAGAAAACACCACTCCGGCAACGATGCCCACGCCAGCAAGCGCGACTCCCTTGCGTAAGAACATTCTCAGAATGTCGTCCCGCCGCGCGCCCAGGGCCATGCGGATACCGATCTCGCGCGACCTTTGGCCGACTATATAAGCCAACAAGCCGTAAATTCCGATGGAGGCCAGAAGCACCGCCAGTCCAGCAAATCCGCCCACCAGATCGGCAGAAAAACGGCGTGAAGCCAGTGACCGATCAAGAACGTCGTTCATAGAAGAAACACCAAATACGGGCAAGCCGGGATCAATGCTCTGGATTTCATGCCGAATCTGTGGTTCGAGCTGGGTTGCGGGCAGAGACGTCCGCAACACCACACTCAGTCGCTTCCCGTTGTCTTGATAGGTCGAAACATAGATGTGAGGAACTCCATCGATGTCGAGACCGTCACTCTTGATATCCTTAATAATACCCACGACGGTCGTCCATGGCTTGGTACGGTCTCGCGCGAATCGCACTCGGCGGCCCACGGGATCTTGGTTTGGCCAATACTTACGCGCAGTGCTTTCATCAATAATAGCGACCAAGGGTTTGCCGTCTTCATCGCCCTCATTGAATGAGCGGCCGCGCAGGAGCGTCGTCTGTAACACCTTAAAATAATCGGAACTTATCCGAATTCTCTCGGCGCTCAGATCCTGCGAGGACTCGACCGGTCTATCTTCAATCGCGAAGCCTTCGATGGCTATGCCGCCGACGGCGTTGGGGTTGGTGTTGGTGGTCGGTAGAGCTGAGGTGATTGCGGCGAATTTCACTCCCGGAATTGCCTTCATGCGCCGCAGCAACTCGCGATCAAAGGTGGCTCTGCGAGGAATATCGAGATACGGATCCTCCTCCGATTCGTTGGGATTCGGAAGTTGTATGTTTGCCGTGACAACTTGAGTTGGATTAAAGCCTGGATTTTCCTGCAGCAGATCCCGCAGCGTACGGAGCAGCAAGCCGGCTCCGACCATCAGTATGACGGCGAACGCCAGTTCAGAAACGATTAGAACATCCCGCAATCGGCCGGTTTTTGTACTGTAGCCGGACCCTCGACCGCCTTCACGAACGGCCGAGTAAAGAGCGGCTTTTGCCGAATGAAGCGCTGGAGCAAGTCCAAACATTAAGCCGGTGAGAATGGAAATCAGCAGGGCGAATGCCAGCACCACCCAGTCAATTCGTACTTCGTTGAGCCTGGGAACGTTCGATGGCACAAAGCGCATGATGAAACCCAAAGTACCCACTGCGGTTACGATTCCCGCGACACCGCCGATGAACGACAGCAGCATGGACTCGGTCAGCATCTGGCGAACCATGCGGCCGCGGCTCGCCCCCAGCGCTGACCGCACCGCCATCTCTTGTTGTCGCCCCGAAGCGCGCGCCAGGAGGAGATTGGCAATGTTCAACGATACGATGAAAACGATCAGGATTACCGCACCCAGTAGCACAAGCAGCATGGGCCGGACCTTGCCCACCAGAGTTTCTTGCAATGGTTGAATCTCAATTGTCCATTGCGCTTGCGACGGGT
This sequence comes from Terriglobia bacterium, assembly GCA_020073385.1. Taxonomy (GTDB): domain Bacteria; phylum Acidobacteriota; class Terriglobia; order Terriglobales; family Acidobacteriaceae; genus Sulfotelmatobacter. The sequence goes on from JAIQFH010000011.1 coordinate 130,829, forward strand.
AGTCGGTAGGAAAGTCGTGGCGTATTTGGGCAGCCATGGCAGTCAGCCGCGCCTGGGCTTGCGCCAGCGTCAGGCCAGGCTTAAGTCGTCCGATTCCAGATACTAAAATCCGGGTACCACGCATTGGCGGGGGAAAGGGATCTCCGCTAAATCCGCCGGCGCCGAACACTTCCGCGTCGCCGGAAGTCGTCGGTCCAGGATGGCGAAATCCGCGTGGCAGAACCCCAATAATTGTTAAGGGATCATTGTCGAGCCGGATGGTACGGCCGACAACATTCGGATCGGCGCCATAGGCGCGGCGCCACAGGCCATCGCTGATCACGGCCTCTGCGGCGAAACCAGGCACGAAGTCCTGCGGACCAAACAGCCGTCCAATTTGCGGGGTCACACCCAGCATGGAGAAGTAGCTGAAACTGCCATTGACCCCCTCGACACGCTCGGGCTGTCCGGCCCCGGTCACATCCTCGCTACCCTCAAAGATCGGGCTCACATCTTCAAATACACCCGATCGCGTCTGCAGGTCATCCAGTTCGGGCTTGGAAAACCTAACGTCCCGCAATCCTACGCCGGGCTCGTTAAAGAAGATTCGTACCAAACGATCGGGATCGCGGTAGGGCAGAGAACGCAACAACACGGCATTCACGATGCTGAAAATGGCCGTGTTGGCGCCCACACCCAGAGCCAGCGTCAGGACAGCCACGATCGTGAATGTGGGCTTCTTGACCAACATGCGCAAGCCGTAGCGAACATCCTGAAGTAAAGTCCCCATGAAGACGCTCCTGTCGCTCGATATCACGAAATTACAGAAAGGCGAATTTACCGACTCGGGGCCCGCCGCTTGGGGTCATTTCCGTCTGTCTCAGATTTCACTCGCTCTAAACGCTACTGCGCCTGGTATCAACAATTACGTTGTCGTCTCTTTCGACGACGGCGAGCGATGGCAGCCGCTTCGGATGAACCTGCCGAACTGCTCGATCCGCGACATCGACGTGCGCCACGGCGATCTCGTCGTCGCGACGCACGGCCGGTCGTTCTGGGTGCTCGACGATCTGTCCCCGCTGCGGCAGCTGGACGCGGCGGCCGCCGCCTCGGAGCTGGCTCTGTTCGCGCCACGACCCGCGGTGCGGCTCCACGCCGGCGGGTTCCAGGGCACCCCGGAGCCCAAGGACGAGCCGATGGCGGAGAACCCGCCCCTCGGCGCGACGATCGATTACTTCCTGAAGACCGATGCGCCGCCGCCGCTCACGATCGAGATCCTCGATGCGGGCGGGGACCTCGTGCGGCGCTATTCGAGCGACGACAAGGTCCAGCTCCCCGATCCGCAGCGGCTCCGCACGACGCCCGACTGGGTCGCGGTGCGCGAGGCGCCGTCGGCCGCGGCCGGGCTGCACAGCTTCATCTGGGACCTCCACTACGCCGCCCCGCGGGAGCTCGGGAGTCCCGCGGGCGGCTCGCGCGGCAGCTCCGGCCTGTGGGCCCCGCCGGGCTCCTACACGGTCCGCGTGAGCGCCGCGGGCAAGTCCGTCGCACGGCCGCTCGCGGTCGTCAGGGACCCGCGCCTCTCGTCCTCCGTCACGGATGCCGACCTCGTCCTCGAATTCGAGACGGCCAGGGGCGTGCAGGCCGAGCGGGTGCGCGTGGCGGCGGCGGCCCGCCAGGCGGAGTCCCTCCGCAGGCAGCTCGCCGACCTACGCGACGGCGCGAAGGGCGCCGCCGCGTTCGCCCTCGACGCGCTCGCGAAGGCCATCGACCGTGTCGCCGGTTCGCCAGCGGCCGGCGGCGGCGAGGAGGGGTTCGAGGCGGCGGAGTCGTCGCCCACGAGCCTGCGCCAGCTCGCGTCGTCCCTCTCCGGCCTCCAGTCCGCCATCGAGAGTGCCGACGGGACCCCGACGGCCGACGCGCTCACCGGCCTCGTCGAGCGGCGCAAGCTCGTCGCGATCGGACTTCGGCAGTGGGAGGAGATCCTCGGGACCGAGCTGCCGCGCGCCAACGAGGCTCTCGAAGCGGCGGGGTTGGCTCTCCTCAAGACGGAGTGACGGAAACCGCGCTCACTCCAGCTCCCGCTGCAAGCGCCGGGTCGGGACCACGGACGGTAGGACATCCCGGCGGCCGTCTTCCGGGACAGCGGCCGCCGGGACGAATCTGGAAGCGCACCACTCGGACGGCGTCTGCCTACATGCAGAAGCGGGGATCCTCCGAGCAGAGAGCGCACATCGTGTGCGCGAGCGGGCAGATTCGGTCCTGCTTCTCTTCCTTCTGGGGCGGAACGATGAACTTCATGGGATCTTCCTCCATCGCCGATCAGGCGGCGCGCTCGCCCGGTACCGGTGCGCCGTCCGGCCGTCCCGGAGCGGCCACGGGCGCACGTCGCCATGCGGCGCGCGGGACTCTCGTACGCCGAACCCGAGGCTCTGTC
>JAIQFH010000012.1 GCA_020073385.1 Terriglobia bacterium
GTCCGGGATTGTCTATTCGCGCTCGCTACGCATCGCCGGTAATCACATGGACGAGGCCATTGTGAACTATGTGAAACGGAAATATAACCTGCTGATCGGGGAGCGGATGGCGGAGAAGATCAAAATCGAACTCGGATCGGCAGCTCCACTCGAGAAGCCGGTGACCATGGAGATCAAGGGGAGAAGCCTCATCGAGGGTATCCCCAAGACGATCACCGTGGACGACAGCGAGATCCGCGAAGCATTGAACGAATCCGTGACCGCCATTGTGAGCGCCATCCGTGTAGCCTTGGAGCGCACTCCGCCGGAACTCTCCGCCGATATCAGCGAGCGCGGCCTCGTGCTCGCCGGAGGCGGCGCGTTGCTGAAAAATCTCGACAAGCGAATCCGCGAAGAAACCGGCCTCCCGGTATGCATTGCCGACGACCCCTTGTACAGTGTCGTGCTGGGCACGGCGAAGCTTCTCGACGACTTCAAGCTCTTGCGTCGTGTTGCCGTCGACTAGATCCCTTCTGCGGTTCGCATCCCGCCACAAGAGGCTGTTAGGACCTACGCTGGTTACGCGGAAAGACATCGGGCGGCCGTTTCCGGGGGTACCGGGTTGTAGAAGAACCAGGAGGCCCGCTCGAAGCCGGTCAGTCCAATGAGTTGCGGGAGGATTTCCAGGTGCCAGTGAAAGTCTTCTTCGATCGTCTTCCAGTAGCCCTCGCGTGGGCGAAGGAAAGGTCTGTCCTGTAGCGAGAGGTTATACGGTGGACCACCTAACGTGTGCTCCAATCTCCGGAGGACGTCCCGCAGGATCCTTGCGAGATTCTCAATCTGCACGGCATTGATCCGGCTGAATGCGCTGCAGTGGGCTTTCGGGATTATGCAGGCTTCGAACGGATAACCTGAGGCGAACGGCGCCAGGCACGCAAAATCATCGTTTTCCGCGATCAAACGTCGCCGCTCCCCAAGTTCCTGGTGTAACACGTCGCAGTATATGCAGCGCTCCTTCAAGGTGAAGTAGTCGCGTGCGGCCATGAGTTTCGCCTTAATGAGACGCGGCGTCACCGGTAGGGCCATCAATTCCGAAATCGAGTGGGTGATAGTGTGTGCCCCGGCGTCCTCGCCGTGGTTCTTGAATATCAGGACGTACCGGATCCGCGTGTCCCGTTCCAGGTCGAGGATACGGGCCACGTAGGTCCGGATGACATCCGCGATCTCGTTCACCTCCAACTCATGGAGGCTGCGGTCGTGCCGTGGTGTTTCTGCGACGATCTCGTCGGCACCCACGCCGTTCATCAAGTCGTGGAATCCCTCAGGGCGCCGTCTCAGTTCACCTTCAACCCTCAACCGCAGTTGCGAATTCGGGACGACCCGGACTTTCCACCCCGGGCCATTCGCCAGCGAACCGCCCGGTCTGACAGCGAAGATTTCCGGTGGCGTAGAAGCTTCATGGGTTTCGCAGAAGGGACAAAATGTGGTTTCGCGGGTGAATTTCTTGAAGCGGAAACTTTCGGTTCGGACGGTCTCAGTTTCGGCCACGATCACCCATCGTCCCGTGAAGACATCCTTACGGAACTGAGACATCGACCACCTCGGTACGGATCCGCGCTTGGCTATTTTCGCTCCACTCGTGAGAGTTGAAGAACACACTTGCACTCCCGTCAGTGGAGGATCTCATTCACTGCACTTCGCTTCGCGAATATTCAGGCGAAGCGCCCCGCACTGCAAGCACGGGGCAGTGCGCACGCCGGACCACTTGATTAGCAGTGCGCCACAACAGTGGTGGTCGATTCCCGCCTGCACTCATTACAATCAAGCTCGCACGGAGGTTGGATGCAATCCGGACCAATCCTTCCGCCCGATCGCCCTCTTGAACAACAGATTCCGATTCCTGCAGGAGACCCTTTCCCGATGCAATCAGGCTTTCGAGCCGTTTTCGAAAAGCCACAGTCCTGGAGTTCCCGAAATGGAAGGGGCCCATGGTGGTTTCCTCAGCGACATGCACGAACCTGAGCTGTGCGTCGTGGTCCTGAGCTAAGGCAAGTGCGTACGGCACGCCGTCCAAAGAGCTGGTCGTGAAGTCAGTAACGTACAGAATTCGCTCAAGCTCTCCCTTTGCCAGTTCCATCTGGGTAACCCTCGGCCCAATGATCAGCACGGGACATGGCACGGTGCGGAGAAGTTCCTCGGCCGCCGAATCCAGGTCTGACTTCCGCATCTCTTGAGCATGCGTACCGATTACGGCCAAGTCGACCTGCCGATTCCTGATGATCTCGCAAATCGCACCGGGAGAGACTGCGCCTGTCAAAGACATGGTTGAGCCGTAACGCCGGGCGAAACCGACTGCGTAGGACAGGATCTCTGGCGAAGGTTCGGAAAAGACTGTGGCGAGCAATATATTCTTGATCGAAAGGCGAGTTTGCTCCTCGACACAGAGCACGATTCACCTCCAAAAGTCCTTAAGATCATGGAACCGCCCACGTGGCCAGTCGCTGGTCCCGTTGCGCATTCTTAAGCTGCTTTGTCGAACCGCGGTTGTTCGAATGTCTCTTCGAGTTGTCCGATGGTCTCCAGCAGCCAGCTTTGAAGTGTCTGCTCAATCTCTTCGTTTGTTCCGGTCCTGTAGAGGCTGTCGACCGTTTCTCCCAGTCCGTTCAGGGGAATGTGACGACATGGGGCAGCCTCATAACGGCATCCTCTCGGAACAAACCGCATCAGCACGCAGTCAGTCTCCGGGCAAGCAGCGCATGATTCTCTAGGGCAGGTTGGTGAGTCTTCGAAGACCAGCGGTGCCCTCCATACGAGCGGTGCGCGGTAGCCCCCCTTCTGCACAAACCGCAGCTCGTTTTTTAGGATATCGAGTGCGCTGTACCTTTTCATACACACCTCCAAAACAGCGAGACCTGAACCATGATCGAGCCCTTCAGGCCGCTATCGGCGTGCTATTCTCCATCACGGAAATGCTCGGCAGCATTTCTCGCTTAAGCACCACGCTCATTCCGTGGTCCCCATCGGATTCAACCGTCATGGCAGAACAGCACGAGGAGCACAACCAGAAATATTGGGGACTCTGGGACTTGCCCGTATATTCCGGATCAGCTGGCGGTCCCCGCTTTAGCGAGTCGGCATTCGGCTCGATCGCGAATAGCTTTCCTTCATGAAGATAACGAAAGGTAGCCGAACAGGTTAGATTGGCATATTTGGCGAGCATGGGATGCCCCGTACTTTCGGTTGATTAGGTGGAAGGGTGCGCCCGTGACCCGCCACGGGAGTCCAGTTGTTTGCGATGTATTCCGCCGGGGGATGCTGGCGAGGAGCAACTCTCGGAAAATGCTGTAATTTGCTTTTACTCTCTTCGCAGAGAAATTTCAATGACACTGATCACAAACTCGCAAATACGAACAGGGGCGTCACGTAGCGCAAGGTAGCGTCGCCCACTGAGGGTGATTCGCACCGGAAAATCTCCGCCTTCGAGGGTCACGGTTTTGGCCTCTTCGACCAACATGGCGCCACACCGAACAATCAGCGTCTCTTCTAAGCTCGCGGCCATCGTTTATCATCCGCTGAATTTGCGAACGTCCCGTCAATTCTTCTCATGATCCGCTCGGCCCACTGCACAGCCGAGCCGACCAGCGCCTCTGTGCGCGGGCTGGGCCGGCTGTCGTGCAGATCTTCCGTCGTCTTTAGATGACGCGAGACCAGAATGCTGGCCATGATTCCTAAGACCCGTTTTCGTCCTTCCTCCATCTCATTGCACCGTTATGCCTGAGCTCGTGCTGACATAGCATCTAGTAGGGGGCGTCGGCTCTTGCGTTCCAGGCGCTCGATTCGACGATCGAACCTCACCTTGATCTCACAATAGGGACCTGGTGCGATATCACCCGTCTGAATTGCGCGACGAAGTTCATCGATTGCCTGCCGGACTACTTGTAGGGCTTGTTCTGGATCACGAGCCTTGTGCTCGTAGTAAATCGCCAGCTGCTCGTAGGCCTCGTAGCCATGCCTTGAATTGCCGAGTGCATCTTTCCAAAGCTCACAAGCCAACTCGAAATCGCCCTCCCGCTTTGCAAGACGGGCAAGCGAGCGCCGGGCGATTCGGTCTGTCTCCGTTGGCAGCACCGACGCAATCGATTTCTCGTAGAGTTTGCGGGCTCGACTGTGCTCCCCTCGCTTTTCGCAGATGCGAGACACGCCAAACAGCTCCAACCCGTCCTGCCCCAACTCTTCGACGCCGCTGAGCAGCGAAAGAATCCGGCTCGACAGGGCTGCCAGGCCACGCAGGTCCATCTGGTTGTGGTTGAGTACTGGAACCAGCCGCTCGGCTGGGCCGCCGCGAAGATAATCGAAGTAGATTTGCGGTATTTGACCGGAGAGAACATCCGCTCCTCGGTCCCAGCCCAAAACATGGTGTTCGAGTTCCGACAGCCGCACAGACCCCAGGCGCAGCCGCCATAGATTTCTCGCGGGATGAAGGAAATCGAGGTGGGCGCGCGGAGCCGGCACCGAAATCTTGCGGCTCATGCGATAGCGGGTTTCGAGCAGTGGCCAATCGAATGATTTGCCGTTGAAGGTAACGAGTACCGGGTGTTCCGCGATCCGCTCTCGCAAGGCGAACAGTAACGAGCGTTCCTCGCTGTACTCGCGCATGAAGAACTGCTCGATCTCAAGGCCGCCTCCGTCCCACCACGCGACCCCGACGAGAAATGCATACGTGCCGCTGCCACCGGCTAGACCTGTCGTTTCCGTATCCAGAAAGAGCCACTGCTCGGGATCAGCGATCTCATCGAGAGCGTCCGGCATCAACAACCTCAGGGCACGGAGTTCTGGACAATAGCGCGGAGGTTGGGCGCACCAACAGCGCACTGAAAGATAGTCTCCGTACTGATTCGTCTTTGGCGAGGCTCCGAGAATCTGGGACAACCGGTCCGGATCATACTGAATCGTCTTTGTGCGGGGGTGCGACTCCCCGCAGTCGTCCAGCAAAGACGCTTGCCAGTCGCGCGTCGGCGCTTTCGGCGTTGAGGAGCGCCGAAGGGCCTTCAGCCCTTGGATCCGGTCAAGACTCACGTATCGCATGCTCATGCGGTTTCTGCTGTCCTCGTAGCTGTGAACTGAGCGTCTCGGCACAATCTCCCAAGAATTTCAAGGGCAACTTCTTTGGTTCTCTCCCTGCGATCAGCAGTGGGCCCGACGCACGAAGGGCATCCGTTCTCGCATGGGCACGCGCTGATCAGTTCGAGAGTGCGGCTCAGCAGCGTGTCGCAAGTTCGGTACAGCGGCTCGCTGAATCCGATCCCGCCTGGGTACGCGTCATAGATGTAAAGATTGGGCTCAAAGAATTCTTTGGTCTCGGATGTGTTCGACGGGAATGCGAAATCTTCCCAGTTGATCTCGCTCGCCGCACTCGGCGGGCGTTCGCCAACGGCCGTGCCAAGGTCCCGCCGATCACACATCATCAGCAGCGTTGCCATGGACCCGAGCGCGTAGAGCAAGCCAAAGATCCCGCCCTGACGCTCGGAGAGACTGAACGGCAATTCGGCAAGCAGGTTGTGTCCTAGCGTGAGCCAGAACGAGGTCGTGTGCATCTCGTTTTCGGGCAATTCAAGCTTTCCCGAGCCCACGTTCTCGTTGGTGAAGAATTTGATCTTCTTGAAACCCACGACCTGCGATCGCACGAGCACGTCGCCATGGGTGCGGCCCGCTGGATCCGAAATGGTCTCTTCTTCCGCGACTTCAAGTACCCGTACCTGGGTATAACGAATCGCGTCCGTGAAGTAGTCCACGTTGACGGGCTTCACGTAGGCTTTACGCTTGTCGAAATCCAACTGTTCGACGTGGTATTGCTGGCCCTGGTGGATGTAGATCGCTTTCGGGTGAACAGTGGTAAGCGCAGAAGAAAAATCGACTTCACCGATCACCTCGGGCTTGCCACGGTCTTCGCCAGTCGTGTCGATGATGACGAAGTTGTCTGACGTGATGGAACGCAAGCTGATCGTGTCGGCGGGATAGGCTTCGTCGATCCAGTGCCAGTCTCCGCCACTCTGATGCAGGAACCCTGCTTCCCCAAGCTGCTCGCAAAGTTCCCGTAGATTGACGTTACCGAACCGCTCATCAGTCGAAATGGGCAGCTCGAATGCCGCGCATTTCAAGTGGTTGACAAGAATCTCAAGATTGTCCGGCTGAATGTGGGCGTGTTCGGGCGAGTTTCCGAAGAAATAGTCGGGGTGTTGCACAATGAACTGATCCAGCGGAGCCGAAGACGCAACGAACACGGCGCACGAACTCCCGGTTCTTCGTCCTGCCCGGCCTGCTCTCTGCCAAGTGGAAGCAATCGTTCCCGGATACCCTGCCATTACGCAGGCATCCAACGACCCCACGTCGATCCCGAGTTCGAGAGCGTTTGTGGCCACTACTCCCAAGATGCGTCCGTCGCGCAGACCGCGTTCAATCTCGCGCCGTTCTCCCGGCAGGTAGCCTCCGCGATAGCCGCGAATCGGTTCCGGTTGTCCTGGCTTGGAAGGATTCGCCTGCTGCAAATACGTAAGCAAGACTTCCGTGTGCAGCCGAGAATTGGCGAAGACAATGGTCTGTAACTTTCTGGCAAGGATCTCTTTCGAGACTCGTGTTGCTTCATTGATATAACTGCGCCGAATCCCGAGATTTCGATTCACCATCGGCGGGTTGTAGAACACAAACAGTTTCTCTCCCGCCGGAGCTCCGTTCTCTTCGACAACCTCGCCTTCCTTCTCGATCAGCTGGGAAGCCAGCTCGCCGGGATTCGCAATCGTCGCCGAGCAGCAAATGAACTGCGGATCGGAACCGTAGAATTTCGCGATTCGCTTCAGCCGCCGCAGCACATTTGCCAGATGGCTGCCGAATACTCCACGGTAGGTGTGCAACTCGTCGAGCACGATATACCGCAGGTTTTCAAACAGCCGCATCCACTTTGTGTGGTGCGGGAGAATTCCGGTGTGCAGCATGTCCGGATTCGTCAGGACGATATGTCCGCGTTCCCGGATTGCTTTGCGCGCATCACTTGGCGTATCACCGTCGTAGGTGAACACCCCAAAGCGGTCGTCGAGCCGCTTCGAAAGGTCGTGCAATTCGGAAAGCTGGTCTTGGGCCAATGCCTTGGTGGGAAACAGATAAAGTGCGCGAGTATCGGGATCCTCCTGGACCGCATTCACGACCGGCAAGTTGTAGCAGAGGGTCTTGCCCGACGCTGTCGGCGTCACCACGACAATGTTCCTGCCGTTTCGCACCAGTTCGGCCGCAGCTGCCTGGTGCGAGTACAGCTCCCGGATTCCCTTGGCCCGATACGCCTCAGACAAGGCACTTGTCACCCACACTGGTATGGGCCGAAACTTGGCCGTTCGGGCTGGGATCTGCCGGACCGCAGTAAGCACTTCTTCCTGGCGATAGCGCTCGACCAGCGATCCGAGAATGTTGTGAACAGTTTCAAGACTCGCTGGTGGGCGCGGGGCTAAGGACTGGGAAGCGGGCATGCGGGCTCCGGTTTGTATTCGCCTTTTGTTCGCCACCAAGCCTAGCACTGGATTCCCTCCGAGGCAATATCCGAAACGACACTTAGTTTGGTCCTAGGCTCCAATCCCAGGCGCGCTCAAGATATTCGGCAAGGCGGGCCGAACAAAGTCAGTCGCTGCCCGCAAAAGAATTGCTGGGGCACCGCGGCACGCTGGACGAAGTGGACGCAGCGCAGCGCACGAAACAAACCGGCCGCGGCTCGACTAGGGCACTCAACAGCGTGGATTTTTGCTGACTGCCGGCTGATTGGGATCGGAAGAAGGCGCGCGGCAGAAGCTAGACGTGCTCAGGTTCCGCAGCGACAATGTCGGAGCAATAACCAAAGCCTGAAGCTGAACAGGAGCAGAGCGAGGAGCAACAAAACACCAGCACTGTACAGCAGCCAGATGTACCGCCATTTCTTTTCGTCGAAAAGGTCCGGGACTTTGCTCTTCGCATTTATTGGGTCAAACATGAAAAAACCTGGCAGACGGGTGAACCTCAACCGAGGTCAGGAGCAAGCCGCTCACGGGCTCGGTCGCGGACGGCTCGCCAGAGCTCATGCCTGCTGACGGGGCCTCACGAGCGGCTGCGCCGCAGATAGTAGCACAGCGATCTAGCCAAGAGAAAACCGAGACTGTGCGATATCCTCACCTAGGTGGCTTCCGTCTTGCAGATCGCTGCTCCAGACGCCGTCCGGCAAATTCGGCGCGTGCAGACAATCACCATCGCTTGGATGAGCGTGGAAGCTACTGTATCCCTTTTCTCCGCCGCGCAAGCGCATAGCCCCGCCCTGCTGGCTTTCGGTGGAGACAGCGCCATCGAACTCCTCTCCGCGGTCGTAGTCCTATGGCGATTTCGTGCGAACGCCGCGCACCAATCTGCAGAACGACTGGCCACTCGAATCGCCGGGGCTCTACTTTTTGCCCTGGCTGCGCTCGTAGCCCTCATTTCGGCTTTGAGCCTTCTGGGCTACAGCGAACCGAGGCCCACCTTCATCGGCATCGCCCTTTTAGTCATAGCGGCCGGCATCATGCCTTGGCTGGCACGAGAAAAGCGACGACTGTCGGCAGTCACTGGAAGTGCGGCGCTAAGAGCAGATGCGGCTGAGTCTGCATTGTGTGCTTACCTTTCGGGGATTGCCCTGGTTGGACTGGCAATGAACACCATTTGGCGCTTTCGATGGGCCGATTCGATTGCGGCACTGGTCATGCTACCGCTCATCATCTGGGAAGGTCGCGAAGCCATGCGTGGCAAGGCTTGTGGCTGCTGCTGATGTCCTCGCCATCAAGCTGGGTGCGCAGAGCGGCCGAACTCGTCTCATGCGAATTGTCACATTCCCGTAATCGCCGACGCGTACAATTTACGGCGGCGGAACTCTAGGACAAAGCAGGTCCAAGTCGTGAATACCGCGATGAATGCGACGGTAGTTCGGTGCCCGTACTGCGTGGCGGGCGACGCGTTCAAGCCGATGGCGGCCCTTTCGGACGGGCGTTTCGTCTGTCGCCAATGCGGTCATTTGGCGATCCCCAGTGACAGGAGCTTCGAGTGTGCTTGCCGGAAGTGCTTCGATCTGCGGACTATCGGTGCTCGTCGGTGCGGGTAGAACCCACCGGCATGTCCCACAACTCGGGCCAAAGAAATAGGCCGCGAGTTTCCTGTTGCCAGTCAGTCACGCAGCCCAAACAACTCAGAAAGTTGTCGCGCTCATGATAAGCGATCTCAGCCAAAATGGCTGTGAAAATTCCTCTCCTTCACAGCAGGGGGAGGCGCAATCAGGAGCTGGAAAGATGAGGCGCTTCGCAGAATTGCGAAGGTGATAAAGATAGGCGTGAGGATCGGTGAACCGAAAGACTTGACTCTATTCCAGCCTGCAGTAGCAATAAAGAAACTGCTGGACTGTCCCAAATGGCGTGTGGTGCAACTCCTTTGAGTTCCCCAACAAGCGGAAATGCACACCAAACTCCCTGTGCAACGACTCTGCATCGTAGCGCACAACATCGAGCCCACTGCATTTCATCGGACCTTCTGGTCCAAAGGTGCTGACGATAACGTGGCCGCTGCGTTTCACCGCGCGAGCGACTTGGCGGACATAGGCAACACGGTCGCTCGGCGCGGTAAGAAAATGAAAGACCGCGCGGTCGTGCCACACATCGTAAGCAGAAGGCTCCAGGTCGACTTTGGTGATGTCGGCGGCGAGCCACCGGACACGCTCGGCGGCTTTCCCTAGCCGTTTCCTGTTCGCATCAATCGCGGTCTGCGAAACATCAAGAACGGTGACGTTGTCGTATCCGCGGGCGAGAAGGTCATCGACCAGTGTGGATTCGCCACCACCAACATCGATAATAGATACAGAGGGTCCCGAAGCTACCTGTTCGACGAGCTTGAGCGAGGTCTCAAGGTGCGGACGGTACCAGCTGACCGCGTCCGGAGCCTTCTCCGTGTAAATCTTTTCCCAGTGAGACTGTACGTCCATGGGTTCTGCGTCCCCTCCTCGATGTGCTTTCACCCCATGATAAGCCTGGAAACATGAGGCTGCTAGGTGTGCAACTTCAGCAACCATTGACTTTCCTGCACATCGCTCTTGCGTCCCGGCAGACTCTTGGTGTGCCGTGCATTGACCAGACAGACCTCAAAGCCCTGTTCTTCCATAATGTCGTAGAGCGGAATCCAGTACACCCCGGTCGACTGCATGACGATGGTCTTCACCTTGCATTTTTTCAACCAGGCTGCCAGGCGATACAGGTCGGCAGTAAAGCACTCAAACCGCCGCACCGGTTCCGCGTCTCGGTCTGGCCTGACGGCAACATAGTGGGCCTCATTGCCGACATCAATCCCCGCGGCATGAGGATGAACTACGTCCAGCCCTGGGTTCTCTGATTGCAATCGGCGGGCTAACTCTTTGCGTTCTTTTCGGTTCCGCAACGGCTTCTCCTCTGACATCCTGATCTCCTCGATGGAAATTAGGATCGAGTTCGGCCCGGTGACGAAAGGTTTAAGAATCTCCCCAACGGGGTCAAAGAGGCGGTTTGTTGAACCGCATTTGCCACCACACCAGCGATCGCCAGTACCGGAGCCATGCTTTTAACCGGGCAAAGAAGCGCCAAGTGCGAGTCGGCCTTAGCTTGCCGAACTGATCCCTAACCACCTTGGCAAAAACTCAGGGCTCACGACAAGTTTCTGGCACCAGTGACCCCGCCGAAGGCGCGGTTACTGCTTTTAAGCGAGACGAAGTGGGTTCGATTCCCACATCCCGCACCAGAGTCAGTTAACAAAGAGGCGGCATAGCATAACGGAACAATGCGCCGAGCTTCTACCTCGGACGATGAGAGTTCAAATCTCTCTGCCGCCTCCAATGTGGGGATGTGGTCCAACGGATGAGGGCGCAAGGCTACGAACCTTGAGATCAGAGTTCAATTCTCTGCATCCCCTCCACATTAATTCGGCTCGCGTGGTCCAAGGCATGATGACGCTTCGGTCCTAACCTTGTTCACCAGATCATGAGATCCGGGTTGGATTCCCGGCGCGAGTTCCAGATGGGTGGGTAGTGTAACCGAACAACACGGCAGCGTCCGAAGCTGCAAATCCGGGTTGACTCCCGGCCCGCCCACCAACTCCCGAAGTAGGCCAGAAGCCGGGCCATCTCCGCGAAGCCCTTTCCTGGATACTGAGGTCGGCCAGCCACTTGTCTGAGTTGGTGTCAGTATCGTCCCAGCGTAAGCCCGATTTCATTCGCTAGTCGGCTTGGATGTGCGGAGGCGGCGGCGAAGGGAGTAGTAACCGATCCAGCAGGCAATCGCCAGCACCGCAAAGGATCCGAACTGAGCGGGAAAATCACGCATGAGGAAATGGAACTCCTTGATGCGACCCTCATGGAAAGAAATTTCGCTGGTGAGTGCGACTGCTGTGAAACAGATTCCGAAGCCGAAGAGCCACTTCTGCCAGCCGATCAGCGCACGCGTGCGACGGAGCGATCGCAATTCAAGATCGGGCGGAAGCGCGGAGGGTGCGATCTTGCCCAGTTTGTCCGCCCATTGCAGTCGGATGCGCTGCGCCAACTCCGGATCCTGCTCCATGTATTCTTCGATAAGTGCACGCGTGGCGGGGCTGGCTTCGCCCGCAAGATAGACCGGCAGAAGATCCAGGATCACTTCCCGTGTAACGTTCATTCTCCACCTCCGTCACTCGCATTCCTACTCGGCCCTGTTATGCATTTCGTATCCCAGCCAGCGCGAGACGAGCCCGGTAGATCTTCACTTTCACTGCCGCGAGAGAAATATCCAGTACCCGCGCGATCTCTTCGTACGGCATTCCGTCCACAGCGCGCATGAGCAGCGCGGCGCGGCTCGCTTCCGGTAGGTTTTGGAGTTCGGCCAGCACGAAATCTAACTGTTCCTTCTGCTCGGCTCGCGCATAGGGGCTGGCTTGCGGATCGTGCAAGTCGTCGACGAGGGCGACGTGGAGCGATTTCTTCCGCAGTCCCTGCAGAAACAGGTTGCGCGCAATCGTGAAGAGGTAGCCCTTCACCGTGGCCATCTCGATCGGCTCGGGTGAGGTCCACGCGCGCACAAAAGTCTCGGAAGTGATGTCTTCGGCTTCCCCACGCTCGCCGGACAAATACAGCGCGAATCGGTACACGTCCGGCGCATACTTCTTGTAGAGCGAGCTGAAGTCGATCATTCGGCCGTCTCACTGTAGCTACCCATATGGCCCAGACTCTTATACGCGTGGAACCGGCTCACTAAACGCTGTTAGATTCCGAAGATGCCACTAAGAATATCCGACCCCGCATGCGCCATCATGCCGGGCCGCAGGCTTCCGCGCCAAACTGCGAGCAAGCCATACAGCACACCTCCTTCGTTGTCCAAGTGCCAGTCTGCCACGTTGACCTGACGGGCGACGGTCTGCTATGTCAGACTTCTACCATCGCGTCGGTAACAAATCGGAACCTGAGAAATGCGTGTCCCTCAGGAGTGAGCACGACATTACAGCCATGCCAGGAGATCAGCTGCGTTTCCTCCAGAAACTGCAGCCATGGCACGAACCCACCACCTTCGTATATCTCTGGGAAACGAGCAGCAGCTTGCTCATAAATCGGGCGCAATCTCGCAGCGGGCATGCCCGAGGTGCTGCCTGAGTCGATCAACTCCAAAGCAGCAATCGGAGCTTGCCAAAGAACCGAATAGACAGGATCGAATGCTTCGGAAATCGAGAGGAGAGGCGGCTGGGCTAACTGAAGATCTCTGTTGTGACGGATTGCACGCGATTCGAGCGTAACGGCAATCAGGGGTACCAGAATCGCAGTCACAGCCAGAAATGAGGCAATGGCCAAAATCAGTACAGGCATGGCCCACCTCTACCGGAGCCGCTCGGTTCCTAAGGCCAGAGTGCTCAGTGATCGAGACTCTTCGGGGCAGCCGGCCTCACCGAATCAATCATACGCCCGATAAGAACTGCCATGCGTTGGTAGTGCGACCCCTTCCAGTAGAGACGGTTGCATCCTGGGCAAACGTGGAACTCGTCGTAGTGTTTCCTCGTTTCTGGAGGGAGACGATGGCTGATCTGGTCCTTGGGAACGGCTTGCAGCAGGGTGTTGCAGTCGAGACAGCGACGGAATGGAGCAACTGATCCGGACAGATTGAAGCGCCGGAGCACCTCCACGAGCTGTTCTCGTGGCTGCGCTTCACGCACCAGGTAGCCGTGAGTCACCAGGCTGCGCTTTAGTAAACCACGATCCCTGCTCAACAAGGTCCGTTGCTCGGCTGCCGAGACTTGCGCGAGCACTTCGTCCCCACAGTCGTTGCGATACACGCTGTCGAATCCCAGCATTCGTAGGTGGGCCGCGAGCTTGCCAAGATGCGTGTCGAGAACGAAACGCATTTCGCCCCCTGATCTCGGCTGGAGACAACTGAGTGGACCAGGATCGAGCGAACGAAACACCGGATACACGCTGATTCGGTCTCCATCTCGCAGGAGGTAGGAAAAAGTTACGGTCTTGCCGTTCGCCAAAATGAGATCGACCTCGGTGTGCGGTATCCCGAACGCTTCGACTGTATCTTTCACCGATGCGACGGCTTCAAACGCATGAGAGAAACACTGTCCTCTTTTCGGCTGCGGGAGCAGGTCGTTCAGCTCGGCATAGAATCGAAAACGCGCTCGCTGCATGGCTGCGCTCCCATTCCAGCAGAATAAATGGCGTGCCTCTAGCGTTTGCCGCCTGCGGCGTTCGTCACCAAGCAGATGCATTCCGTGCCGGGCCGGGAATTGAGACTCACCCTCTGAGTTCGGCTACCAAGTGAGTCCGCCGGATGGAGGCGGCCACGCACACAGCCTCTGCCGCAACACAACGACCTGTCCGAGATGACAGCTGTTGTGCGAGGCGATCGTTTGCAGCATCTCCAGCGGCGTCTTCGTTCCGCGTTTGGCAAGAAGGTCTGTTTCCCCTGCGGCGCGAGTTATTTCCTGCAGCCCCTGGTCGAACCGGCGCACTGCTTGGCGCCACTCTGCAGCGCTCTGGGGCGCCGTGTTGCCCGGCCAGCCGCCCTGAGCGTGTTTCGGCACCGACGGTTTCTCTCCAGCCAGCCATTTCACCACCCACTGATTCCAGTAAATCATGTGATTGAGTAGCTGGAAGATGGAGTGCGACACACCCTCAGGCTGCACTCCAGAGAGCTTCCAGTCGAGTCCGGCGACTGCGTCCTTCACAGCGACATGAGCACCTTTTCCCGACAGAGCGTTGAGAATCATCTTCTTGAGGATCGTGCGATCAGCAGTCATATAGCCTCCGGTAAGTGAGAACGGCGACCAGCCGCTGATAGTCAATGACACCGTCCCTCGCGGCCCCGAAAGAATGGTTGCAACGGTTGTCGGAAGGACTCGAGTGAATTGGCGACTGTCAGCTGAACGGCCTAGCAGATGTTCGTTCAGACCATCGCACAGGCCTCGGTCACTTTGTCGAGGAAATGTTCCAAAACGAACAGCTGGCGTTCGAGGTCTTTCTTGGCCGCAGGCTCTGCCAGGCATCTGATTTCGCTCATCAGCTGTCTCCTGCGCCAGTTGAGGGAATCAGCCAAGCCCTCGAGTTCATAGAAGCCCAACTCCAAATTACGAGAGAGCCCCTTGCCCACTAGGTCGCGACCGATTTCCAATTCATCCCGCACACGAACCTGACCCGAGATCTGCGGAAGCGAAGGCATTGCATCGCAGGGCAAACGCCCCTCGTCTTCGCCCAGCCGTTTCAACAGTTCGAACTCGTCCATTGTTAGGTGTAGCTGCATAGAACGCGCCTCTGCGCCGTGAAGAGCATCCGCGGGGTATTCTGCGGAATGCCCTTATTTATGGTCCTCAGAAAATGGCGGTTTGTCAGTGACCCAAGGAGCGACCGCTTGGCGGCAATCCTTGGCGATCGAGTTTGCTGTGTGGCCTCGTGCCGCAATGAGTGGCCATGATCTTGGGTCGAACGACCGATGCGGCCGCCTAGACTGGAAGGAGACAGAACGTACGGAACGACTTTACGCGACTCTCAACTTGCTGGCGGAGTGCATTCAGTTCGTTTTCCGGAATCGATCGCAGTGCTGCGTAGGCAGCTACGCTCCGATCGATAAGGCTGTCCCAGTCCTCGATCCGGATGAGTGCGACGCAGTTCGCACAGGCATACCAGTCGGCTCCCGGAACGTCCGTTGGATAGCATTGAAGCCCCTGAACGGATCCGCAGAAATCACATGGAGAGGAGGGACCTCGTTTCATATTCGAACTCCTTTCCCGATTGGCTCAGATACCACCGCTGCTCTTACTCAGTGTCTGTACGACTGGTGCCACACAGCCACGCGCGAATCACGTTACGGTCTGAAGGCTGCGGGGAGCGGGTCGCAATAAGCAAGGACAGTGATGGTGGCGACGGCCATCGCTTCTGGCCTACCCCTGCTGGTCGCAGTTATGTGATAAATGCCCTGAATCTTCGGCGCGGTATATTGCCCCAGACTCGTGATTGCCCCACCGTCCTCCTCCTCTACCGACCAATTCACGGCTTTGCTGTCGCTACCAACGACCGTTGCAAGAAACGTCAGCGTTTCACCCGCAAATAGAGTTGCTTTCTCAGGAATAATGGTCACGGTAACGCTCGTCAACGGTGGGGCATCGGATGAATCAGTCAAGATGCTACTGCACACAACCATGGCGCCGAGGAATAGAACGGAGAGCATCTTTCACACCTGAGATGCTGACTTCTTCACTCTGCCACATTTTCCATGAGCGTACATGTCCTTGTCTGTGATCACGGTTACCGATGCAGTTGGAAAATGGAGTGTGGAAGTGATTAACGGCGTAAGATAGTCCTAGCTGTAAAACCTCGTTGGCTGGCCGAATCTCGGCTCCTGAGGTTCTAGCCTGCCTTGTTGATCTGACCCAGTTCTGGACCTCGTTCTTCACGAAGACCCATCCTGGTCTCCCCTGGTCCTGAGGAGGTGCCCTATGCTGGGAATGAGCTTGCTTTCCTTTCTGATTCTCACTTTCATCGGAGCGGTGGTTGCTGCTACCTACCACTACGTGATTCGCTATCGCTTTCTCGAAGGTAACGACGCTCTCGTCGGGAAATTGATCGTCGGTTGGGTGGGAGCGTGGCTAGGTTCCCCGGTGCTTGGACACTGGCTCTGGAAGGTTGAGAACGTGTACATCGTGCCCGCCATTCTGGGCGCGATCGCAACGATCCACCTAACGATTTTGACGGGAAAGGCGCTGGCGAAGCTCGCAAGTATGCGGCCCGCCGTGACGGAAGAAAAGAAAGAAGAGATCCGCCCGGCGAAACCGGTTGTAGCGGCCTAAGAAAAACGAGCACCAGGTCTGGCTCGAAAGAAGCGGCCTTTGGGCCGAGGCAGTATAGGCATGCCTACGCGAAGCGAGCGCTGCGACGCGTAGGGCAAGAGGCAAGCCATGTTGTTTCGAGAAGAAGACGAAGACCTTGACGCCCTTCCGTTCGCGAACCGAGCCGAAGCCGGGCGCATGCTTGCGAGCAAACTAGCGGCATACTCGGGTCGTCGGGACGTGATGGTCTTGGGACTTCCGCGGGGTGGCGTGCCCGTGGCGTCCGCAGTCGCGAACGTGTTGCACGTTCCGCTGAATGTCTTTGTCGTGAGCAAGCTCGGCACCCCATGGGAGCAAGAACTGGCTATGGGAGCAATCGCCGAGGGTGGCGTACAAGTTCTCGATCTCTCGCTCATGAAACTGCTGGGGATTTCGGAGCAGGATATCCAAGAGGTAGTAGCGGACGCGCAGAAGGAACTCGAATGCCGCAAAAACTCATATCGCGGCGGCCGTCCGCCGCTCGAACTGAATGGAAAAACCGTCATTCTCGTCGATGATGGCATCGCGACGGGATGCAGCATTCTAGCCGCAATTGCAGCGATCCGCCGGAAAAACGCCACGCGCGTTGTAGTTGCAGTTCCCGTCGCCCCAGCCTCGGGCTGCAGCGCGATCCGAATGGAAGCCGATGAAGTTATCAGCGTGGAAGAGCCGGAGATGTTCCTGGCAGTGTCTCAGTGGTATCGGGATTTCACGCAGGTCAGCGATGAAGATGTGCAAGGGTTGCTGCAACACGCTGAAAGCCCGATGCCGCGCGCGGCGTAAGGGTTTCGAGCCATCGCATTCTACGAGGAGGCAGGGATGAAAAGACATTTCTCGAACCGTGGCGAAGCGCTATCCGAGGTGACTGCGGCTCGCGTTCTGGCCAACCGGAAGGCGTCGATAAAAACGTCGTACATGACTCAAGCGGACCGTCGGACCGGTTTTCCATTCTGGCCCTCGGGGCGAGTCGAAGTAGTGAATTCTCCTAAGAAAAGAGGACCCAGACGGAAAGAGGATGTCACGATTTCGTTGTGATCTGTCCGAAGGGAGGACGCTATGCGATCGGCTATTAAGAAACGTGCCACAGTCACCGGGAGCAAAGTGCGGCGCACGGCCTGAAGGGTAGGTAAGGTTAGTGCTGCCGGTGCGATCCGCCGGATGGGGGATGAGTGGGCTCGGCACTGGAATGCGGGGGATTTGGACGGAGTGGCTGCGGTCTATGCTGAGGATGCAGTCTACCTCCCGCCCCATCACGAGGCCGTTCATGGACGCGATGCGATTCGAGAGTACTTGAAAGCGCCGCTCAGCCATGGCGTGTCAAACCTGGCCTTCGAAGTTACCTACATCAAACAACAAGGCCCCACTGCCTGGGATGTAGGCACCTACCGCATGGCTATTCCGCAAAATGAAGGCCCAAAGAGGGAGGACCATGGGAAATACCTCACGGTGTGGAGGCGCGTGGGTCAAAACTGGCTGATCGCAGCCGACGCCTGGTCGAGTGATTTGCCGCCTTTGCCTTGATGGCTTGGCCGCGGTTATGCCGCTTCTCCGCAAAGCGCATGCATGACTTTGATCAGGGTCTTGAATGCAGAGGACACGCGTGGGGTGGAATTATGGAACTGATACTGAACACTGAGGAGCAGGAGTTTCTGCAAGACATTCTGGAGCAACGTCATCGAGAGCTCTTGAAGGAGATTTCGCACACGGACTCCCGCGAGTTTAAGCAAGACCTGCGCAAGAAGGAGATGCTGCTCGATTCAATATTGAGCCGCTTGCGGAGAACGGCGATTCAAGAACTCCGCGCCTGACAGTTCGTCAGGTGGGTGAGGCGCCTGGATGATGAGCTTTGAGGAAATCGAGCACACGGCTGACCGAGCGTTTCGCGTGACAGGCCACGACATGGTGGCCTTACTCGAAAACGCCGCTCGCGCTATGCAGGCGCTGGACGGAGATGGAGCGAAAACGACTGCGGAACGAGTGGAAACGCGAGAGATCGCGGTCGAAGGAGTTGATGGCGAGTCGCTGCTGGTGAACTGGCTCAACGAAATTCTGTACCTGAATCAGGCGCACCACCTTGTGTGTGAGCAGTTCCACATTGATGAGCTCAAGGATCATCGTCTGCTGGCGCGAGTGGAAACACGGGAGTGTGACCGAACCTATACCCGCATCAAGGCCGTAACATTTCACAATCTCAAAATACGCGAGACCTCCGAAGGCCTTGAAGCTGAGATCGTGGTGGATGTGTAGCGTTCCTGCGGAGACGGCCATGCTTAGCAAAGAACACGTTGAGCGCGTGGCTGAACATGTGTAGGAGATTCCCAAAACATTTCGCAATGACATGCGTGTGCCGGCGCGCCTCTATGCCGATGAAGATCTGCTAGATGCGGCTTTGTTGGACAACTCGATCGTGCAGCTTGTGAACACGGCCACCCTGCCTGGGGTGATCCAATACGCCATCGCGATGCCCGACATTCACCAGGGCTATGGCTTCCCGATCGGGGGAGTCGTAGCGACACGCTTGCCGGAAGGCGTGATTTCCCCTGGCGGCGTCGGCTATGACATCAACTGCGGCGTAAGGCTTCTCGCATTGCTAGTTTCGGCTAAGGAGGTCAGACCTTACCTGGAGGACATCGCTTCTCGCTTGTACGCAAACTGCCCGAGCGGCGTGGGTGCTCACGGACAATTGCATTTGAGCAACACTAAGATGGACCAGGTACTGCATGAAGGTTCGTGCTGGATGAGCGGCCAAGGATATACCTCGTGTGACGACCTCGATCGTACCGAAGAATTCGGTCGAATCCCAGGTGCCGATGCTGCTTTCGTTTCTGACCGAGCGCGCGAACGCGGACGAAACCAGCTCGGAACACTAGGCGCGGGAAACCACTTCATTGAGGTGGATCGAGTGGCTGAAGTCTACGATGGAGCCACTGCCGTTCGTCTTGGCATTTACGAAGACAATGTCGCAGTCCAGATTCACTGCGGTTCTCGTGGCCTCGGCCACCAGATCTGTGAAGACTACGTTGGCCGATTTCAGAAAACCGCACGCGACTACGGCATCGAGTTGCCCGACCGCGAATTGGTTTGCGTACCATTCGATTCGAACGATGGGCAGGAGTACTTCCGCGCCATGGCCTGTGCCGCCAACTTCGCATTTGCCAACCGGCAGTTGTTGGCACACTTGATCCGGGGGAGCTTCGGGGAAGTGTTGGCGGGCAAGATCAAGGACTTTGAGCTGCACCAGGTCTACGACATCGCCCACAACATGGCCAAAGTTGAAGAGCACGAGCTAAATGGCCGCTCGGTCCGAGTTTGCGTACACCGGAAGGGCGCGACTCGGGCCTTCGGCCCAGGGTCGAGCGTCCTTCCGGACGATCTACGCGATCTCGGTCAACCGGTCCTCATTCCGGGTTCGATGGGCACCGCCTCGCATGTTCTGATCGGTACGAGGGCTGCCATGCAGCAGACTTTCGGTTCCACGTGTCACGGGGCGGGCCGAGTCATGAGCCGAGCCAGAGCCAGGAAGATGGTGAGTGGAACAGCATTACGTGAGCAGTTGAGGAGCCGAGGAATTCTGATTTGTGCGGGATCGATGAGTGGGCTGGCAGAAGAAGCTCCGGCGGCGTACAAAGATGTGTCGCGGGTAGTAGAAGTGGTCCACAAGCTTGGGATTGGCCGGAAGATCGCCAGGCTGGAGCCTCTCGCCGTCATCAAGGGGTAGCTGTCGATCATAGGAAAGAAAAGCAGAATGCTCCTCACACTTCTCTTATGAGCAGTCGCGGTCGTCAGGCCGCTGTAATGATCCTCTCAATCTTCTGCTCAGTTGCGTGCGCAGGCTGGCAGATGGTCTGCAAGGCCCTCACAACCAGATTCGCCTCGATTCCTGCCTTGCGCACCAGGTCGCCAAGGGACAACATGCCTACAATTTCGTGTTTTTCATTCACCACCGGCAAACGCCGGATCTGATTTGTTTTCATGAGATCAAGGGCAAAGAAAATGTCATCCTGCTCGGTGCAGCATACCGGGTCTGGTCGCATACATCCATCGACCCAACTGGATGAGGGATCCCTGCCGGCGGCAACCACGTACAAGCAAAGGTCACGGTCGGTCACTACGCCGACTAATCTTGGAGTAAATGGATCTTGGATGACAGGAACAATTCCAGTATCGGTCTCCTGCATCAGCAGCGCGGCCGAGAGCGTCGAACTGGACGGCCAACAACACACAGGGTTCTTGGTCATGATCTCGCTGACTTTCATAGAGGCCTCCCCCGAATCACCGACAGCCGAAACTGCAGCCGTTATTTCGCCTGCAGCGATTCGACGTACTTGTTCAGGTTACTGACCCGCAACTGCACTTCGGAGGTGTGTCCCTGGCTCATGCCCAGAACAGGGCGCCCCAAACCGGCATTTCTTTCGAGCCGTGCGGTGGCAGGTGCAGCTCACCCCGGATCGCGCTTGTAACGTGGTCGGATGGATATTTACCGGCATTCCTCTTCGCAAGTGCGGTTAGGTCTGACGGCGGCACTTTCAGGGCTTCCGCAGCCGGACCGTTGCCCCTTCCGTCGATGCCGTGGCAGACAGCGCAGTAGGCTTTGAACATCTTCGGACCCGAAGCAGGCGACGTCAACTTTACGGGAACGTGTCTGATTTCTTTTTGTTGGGACGCACCGAAGATGGCGAGGCAAACCACTAGTCCAACGATGAGAGAAATGCTGCGAATGAGCATAGAATCCTCCTTCCTCCGGCACAGGACATTACCGGCTGAAGTGTTTCAATCCGCAACTATCGTGTAGAAACTCCTATTGCACTACATCTATTATCCGCTTCTCAGAAAGCAAGCGTATTGGTCACTCTCCCACCCACCTAGGGCGTCCTTGACCTCGACCACTGGGGAGGCGCAGACTTCTCCTATCCAGAAAACACAATCTTCCCGCACGACTGATGTTCGGAGCGGAACGTAGGGAACGATCTAACCGATTCGCGTTCCGCGAAACAGGTCTGTCCGAAAAGGAGGTCCCATGAAAAAGCTATTGTTCCTTTCCTTCGCGCTCGCGCTGGCGATTTCTCTGCTGGCGCTGGCGCAGGATACTACCAAGGCAGCTCAAACAACGCCGGAGACGGCAAAGGCCGAGAAAGCACCTGCGAAGGCGGTCACCGTCACAGGAAAAGTCGGTGCCGATGCCAAGACTTTCGTGGACAAAGACAACAAGAGCTGGACGGTCACCAATCCGGAAGCTCTGAAAGGCCACGAAGGACACGACGTAACGCTCAAAGCCCACCTGGATGCTGCGAAGAATGAGGTCCATGTCGTTTCCGTCAAGATGGGGAAAGAGGAAATGAAGGAGACGACCAAAAAGGAGGAGAAAAAGTAGTTTCTCCACGACACAAGTCAGAAAGGAGTGTGCCATGGCACAAGATCCGAGCAAGCTTACCCCTAACGTTGTAGCCGACCCCAAGCGCGAAGAGGAGATTCGCCGCCGGGCCTACGTAATGTATGAGCAGCGCGGCCGGGAAGACGGCCACGACATTGATGATTGGCTCCACGCGGAAGCGGAGCTAACTGCCCAGCCGATGAAAAAGGCCGCTTAGTGCCAGCGTACGTGTATCTGCGCAAGCCCCGGCACAGCCGGGGCTTTGTTTTACATGTCTCGCACACTGAACCCTTGCTCCGGTGCTGATCACAGATCACTCGACATCTGGCCGCTCAGATTGAACCGTGTTCCGGTGGGGTCTAGAATTGATTTGTGGTGCGGAGGGCCAGCTTTTGATGCCCCACTCCGAGTACTTCTGCCACGCTGCTGTAAACCCCTCTCAGAGGCGCCGGCTCCCATCGAATACCACGAAGGCAAGGTCATCTGTCCACGCTGTGGCAGCGAGGAAGTGGAGCGCAGATGATTTCGACCCGGCGCCCCACCAGGGAAACGCGAGCCATTGTGCAAGACATGACTCCTGCAGGCAGCCACGGGCACGACGGCTTGCAGGATGGAGGTCCACATGCCAGCAAAGAAATTAAGAGAATTCCTCGACAGTCAAGGTATCGCTTATACGACCATCTCTCACGCGGCTGCCTATACGGCGAAGGAAATCGCGGCGCTCACACACATCTCCAATAAGGAGTTGGCGAAGACGGTCGTTATAAAGATCGACAGCGAGTTGGCAATGTCTGTCCTTCCCGCTTCCTACGAGGTCGATCTTTCCTCGTTGCGAGCTGCAACCGGCGCGAGAAGCGTGAGTCTCGCCAGAGAATCAGAATTCAAGGACCGGTTCCCGGAGTGCGAGATCGGTGCCATGCCGCCCTTTGGGAATCTCTACGGGATGGCTGTCTATGTTGACGAGAGCCTTACCAAGGACAAGGATATTGCCTTCAATGCCGGCTCCCACAATGAGTTGATTCAAGTCTCCTATGCGGACTTCGAACGGCTGGTCAAGCCGAAAATCCTGAAGTTTTCAGAACTGCCGGATGTGGAGTCGATCGGAGCGTGGCACCTTTAAGGCTACACACTCGAGGGACCAGCTTTAGCAGCTTAAGAAAAGAGATGGTGTGCGCTATATGGCAAAAAAACTCATCAAGTGGGAGAAATTGCAGCGTCAGATCGAACATCTGGAAAAATGGTTTGGAGACCGTTCCGAGGCAACCAAGGAACAGACAAATCAGGATGCTGCACAGACTACTACGCAGAACCAAGTCGGGAAGAGGAAGTTACCTGTTGGCGATCACGGCACTGGAGCGGACGCCCATTGACGCACCGCCAGAGCTGCAACTACATAGCAAGCTGATGCGGCGAACAACACAACTGCGAGTCCAGCCCCTAGCGCCACAAGTGTTGCCAGCGACGTGGCCACGACCGACGCGCACCCATTAATGGCCCAAGCCCAAGGTAAGAGCTCGGCATGGATGCGGCCGAGGTGGCGCAAGCCCAGTGGAAAAAGCATGCCCATGGCTGCAAGGGGCAGCATGACCGCGAAGGCCACGGCAACCCGCGCGGCAAGCGGCAAGCCGAGCAATGTCCGGAGAGCCGGGTGCAATCCGAGTGCGTAGATGGCAGAGATGGTCGCCACCGCGAGCGCAGCCACAAAGGCAAGCCGCTTCACCGAGTGCCCGTGCGCGACCAGCCGAGCAGCCCAGCCACTGCCTAGACCCGCGACGAGCAGCAGTCCAGCCAGTACGACAGCAACTGCATAAACAGGATTGGCCAGGAAGAACACGAGCCGCTGGATCAGAGCCATTTCCACGAACATGAAGCCAACGCCCAAGGCCAGGAAATAGGCGAGAACCAGCAGCCGTGAGCCGCGAGAGTAGTGTGGGTGGCAAGACCCCTTGCGCCGCAGCAGGGTCAATGGCAATACAATCATGAGTCCACCCAGCACGGCGGACTGAAGCAGCGTGGCCACCAGTATCAAATACCCCCACTCGACAAAGGGGACCCATGCCACCCCGGCTTTGCTGAGCATCAACGGTAGAGCACGCCAGCGGAAGAAATGAAAGAAGTATGGGCGGTCGTCCGTCGCCGGAGTGACGAAAAATGGATATTCACGGAAAAACTCCTCCCGTCGTGCAGCACCGGCCAATAATGCATTCGTAGCCTGCGCGTATGAATCGCGTTCGAGCACGTTGAAGCGATTGCCTTCGCCAGTTCCCATGCCCGGGAAATAAGCAACATCAAACAGACGCTCTTCAGACCAGCGCCGCAGCCCATTCAGTTCTTCTGCCGAAAACGGCTCCCGTTTGACCAACAGCGTCGCCGTTGCCCAACTTCGCAACAGGACGAGTCGATCTGTTGGGTTCAGGCCCATGCCATCTAGTGCTGCGACGGCGGTGGCAAAAAGCTTTATTTCGTCACGCGGTGGCGTACGTATCCACCGCGTCACCGATAGCACACCCTCCGGGCGCAGGTGCTGCAAGTAGGTGGCGAGTGCTTCCTGGGTATAAAGGTAGCTCTCGTTCACCGCACCCAAGCCGACCGCTGCGGCAGCAAACGAGTCCACCAGTGAAATGTCGACTATGTCCCATTGTCCGTCGGCTGACTCAAGAAATGCCCGTCCCTCGGCCACGTGGACGTGGACATCAGCTCGTTCGTAGAGTCCGCCACTGAATTTGTGGAAGTCTTTGCGAAGGATCTCTACGACATTGGGATCCACTTCGACAGCATCCACATGCTGGGCACCGTGACGCAATGCGAGAAGGACGTTTGCGCCGCCGCCGGCTCCGAGCACACACACTCGGCGTGAATCGCGACGAGCGAAATACGGGGCGGCGGTGCTCATCCAGTCGAGATAGCCGAGAGCGGTCGTGTTGCCGTCGAATGCAGTGATGGCTCCGGCTGTTTCCGCATCCACAAAAAAGCCATACTGCGGGGGAATAGCCGCATCTTGTGGGGTCACCAGAGAAAGGCCCGGCGCCTGCCGAATGGCGGAACTCTCAACCACATCGATCCGTCCAATCGGACTGGTGCGCGTGGCCAGCAGGCACGCTGTGGGAAGGTTGAGGGCATAGGTCAGTCCTTTGTACTGTGAGAGGCGCACTACAGGTGGACGCGTTGTGAAGTGGAGTGTCAGCGTGAACATGGCGAGAATGGCGACTGCCGCCAATAGCCGAGCACGCCGCGCGGTGTGCACAGTCACAACATCGAGCAGAGCAAAGAGGGCGGCGCCTTGAGCCAGTCCGGCTACGGCCAGGACCGCTTGTTCGACTGGCGCGATCTCCAACAGGCCAACGGCCAGCGCTGCCCCCGCCGCAGAGCCGAGTAGGTTGTAGAAATAAAGTCGCGGGCTTTCTTCTGACTTCGTGATCAGCACCAGACCAATCGCGGTCGCCGCTGCAAAGAATGGCACAAACATGACCAGGTAGTAGCAACCCAGGTAAAGCAGTTGGCGCCTGTCCCAGACGATGAGAAACGGATCGAAGGGAATCGTCTGCACCAGCGCAAATGCCAGGGGAAGGGTTAATGCGAACAGGACAGCGGCAGCCGCGAGCCACCCAGCTCCGCGACCCTGTTTATCGAGTGATGTTTTCCTTCGCGCTAGCACCGCCAGCAGGGTGCCGCTCGCACCGAAACCGAGCAGCGCGACCGAAATTACCATGTAGGCAAAGTGGTGCCACAGGCCGATAGAGAATGCGCGTACCAGAACCACCTCATCGCCCAGCACCGCCGCCGATATCAGAAGAAGTACTACCTCCCGCCGCCTCATACTGAGAAGTGATCAATCCTGCGGTAGAAAACAGATCAACTCGCAGCTTGTTGTAGGCCGCATCAGCACAGCATGCGGTCTGGGTTGTCATATTACTGCCCACTCGACCCCGAGAGAAGCGGAACAAATCTCACGGGCATGATGTCCCGCACTCGGATGTCTCGCGGACCTTTGTTGCCCTTGGTTACCAGCATGAGCCTTTGCGTCTGAAAAGGATTGCCAATCGGAACCACGAGCCGCCCGCCCGGCTTGAGCTGCTCGATCAGCGGCGGCGGGATGTGGTCCGCTGCTGCGGTCACAACGATGCAGTCAAACGGCGCTTTTTCCGGCCAGCCGTAGTAGCCATCGCCAACCCGCACCTCAACATTCCTATGGCCGAGCCCCGCGAGCCGTTCGCGCGCCGCGACACCAAGTGGTTCGATGATCTCGATGGTGTAAACGTCGGTCACCAACCGCGAGAGTATCGCAGCCTGGTATCCGGAACCGGTACCAATTTCCAGGGCACGGTGGTCCTTCTTCGGCTCGATGAGCTCCGTCATTTTGGCCACAATATAAGGTTGTGAGATGGTCTGGCCATATCCGATCGGCAGGGGGCGATCTTCGTAAGCGTGGCGCACGAGCGCGTCAGGCACAAAGCGGTGCCGGGGCACTTCCCGAAAAGCGCCGAGTACGCGCGGATCGCGTAGAGCCTCAACTCCCCAACTCCCGCCGGCGAGTTGCGTCCGCACCATATCCTCGCGGACCTTGCGAAAGTTTTCGTCATGATCTTGCGCGAAGAGAACTACGACGAAGGTGAACAGGACGAGAGCAAATCGTAACCCGAGCGTGCTGCAGCTCTCAAGGGTTATTGATCGCGGCTCGCTTAAGCGACTCACGAGTTTGCTCTCTCTTGCAGATCTCTGGCCACATGCGGACTCGTGGCCTACACACTAAAAGTCTACGCTCTGTCGAGTGCCAGCGCAGTGACGTCGAAGGGCTCAATGTCAGGGTGAAAGCGGAAGGAAGGAGAGGCATTTCGCAATGAAACAGGGCGCGCTACTGCCGGCGTCTACGCGCTCCGCCTGTCCGCCGCCGCATAGAACCATCTCTGCTCGACTTCCTTGCTGCCGCATTCCGGACACGTCACAGTGCCTTCTTTGTATTCCGCAGGAGTCAGCGTCTTTGAGAATGGCCGGTTGCAGGAGTGGCAGAAAAACTCGTATTGGGGCATGACTCCCCCTTCTGAGACGATTCTAGTCGCCTCATTCAAGCAGCTTCAACGGCAGCGCCCTGCGCGGGCCTTTCTCGCTTCGCCTTTGGACAGTTTGCCGTCCACCCAAGTCCTCAGAACCGTTCGGGACGGAGCGCGCTGATGTCCATGCCCGGTGAACCGTCAAGAACGTATTCAGCTATCAGCTTCCCGGTCACCGGTCCCAACGTAAGCCCCATCATGGCGTGCCCGGTCGCAACAAACAGGCCTGGGTGTCGCGAGACTGCACCCACGGCTGGAAGGCCGTCGGGCAAGCACGGCCTCAAACCACACCACTCCGATTTGACCTTCGCATCTCCCATGGTTTTCAAATACCGGCTGGCGGCTTTGGTGAGTTGCTCGAGACGTGGCTGTCTGATCTCGTGATTTACGCCCGACAATTCGAGAGTGCCGGCGAAGCGCACAAACCCGTCCATCGGAGTGCAAAACACCATGTTCTCTCCCAACACGCAGGCGTGACTGAGAAGTGGCGCTGCGCCCTCCTTGGATTCACAGTCTCGGTGGTACCCTTTGGCCGCCTGCAACGGAAAGCGGATGCCAAGCGCGTGGAGGAGCGGCACGCTGTAGGCGCCGCCGGCCAGAACCACGGAATCGGCCTCGATCAGCTCACCATTCCGCGTTTGAACGCCGCGAATGTGACCATCCGCGCTACGTAATGCCACGACTCCGGTGGCAGTCTGGAATTTCACACCGTAGTGCTCAGCTCGCTGCGCCATTTCCGTCACGAACTCGTAAGGATTGATCGTGGCCGCTTCTGGGTAGAAGACTCCGCCCGCTACACGGTCATTAATCGCCGGCTCCCGCTCGCGTAGTGCGTCTCCCGACATCACTCCTGGATGGAACCCGCAGCCCGAAATCAATTTGATTTCGCGTTTGGCTGACTCGAATCCTCTCTCGGTGAGGTAGATCTCGTAATAGCCGTCGCGGCAAAACCAACAACGCAGTTTTTCTGTTTGGATCAGTTCGTCGAACAGCGTACGGCTGGCGTGGCCCAGGGGTGCGAGAGTCCGCATCGCGAACTCAACGTGCTCCTCCGTGCAGGTGCGGCTGAACGACCAGAGCCACTTCGCAAGCGCTGGATCGAATCGGGGAGCTACATATAAGGGACTGAGTGGATGAAAGAGCGATTTGAGGGCCTGGCGGACGCGGCCCGGTTTGTTGATTGGGGGGTGGCCGGGAGCGATGGATCCGGCATTCCCAAAGGAGGCTGCTTTGCCAATCTGATCCCGCTCCAGAACGGTGACCCTTGCACCGCGCTTGGCCAGGAAATAGGCGCAACAGACCCCAATTACGCCACCGCCGACAAGGACGGTGTGCCGATCGAGTGACCGCATGGAAGGAACGTTTCCCGTGTCTCAATTCTCCCTTCTTCGATCCGAACACTGAATTTTAGTCGCCTGTGACGCCGTCTCGCTGTGACGCTGGACATAGTGGAGCGGTGAAGTTAAATGTGGAGCTGGATACAGTGATTAAGGGCACAGAGATTGGTTCGTCTGGGCGATTCGACGCGCACGAGATTTGCTCGTTCAACACTGAACCTTTGGCGGCAACTTACCACGAACTAAAATGGAATCTCTTGCTATGGTCAAGCGCGCACCAACCCGGCGGCTTCCTCGTGAGGCAACACCCGGCACCAAGGATCTGAGCCTGGCCGAGAGTGAGCGTGTGATAGACAGCCAGCCGAAGGAGATTCTGCCAGTCGGCAAACTTCCGCTTGAGCACTTGAGATCGTTGCTGAAGCAACCGCCGAAACATGATCCCCGCCTGCTGATCGGACCGCAGATTGGCGAGGACGCGGCCGTCATCGATGCCGGCGATCGCTTTCTCGTCGTGGCGACGGATCCCGTCACCTTCGCCACGGATCACATCGGGCGCTATGCGGTTCACGTCAATGCGAACGACGTTGCCGTCCTAGGCGCGCACCCTTTATGGTTTTTCGTCGTCATGCTCCTTCCGGAGAACCGTACGACGCCCGAACTGGCCGAAACGATCATGAGTGATCTGCGGACCACGTGCGAGGAGCTAGGTGTTGCGCTCGGCGGCGGGCACACAGAAATCACCCAAGGTATCGACCGCCCGATTCTGGTCGGCCAGATGCTCGGCGAAGTCGCCCCGACTCGCCTTGTGCGGAAAACTCGCATCGCTGTTGGCGATCAGATCCTGTTGACACGCGGAGTGGCTATCGAGGGCACCGCAATCCTTGCCCAAGAGAAGTCCGAACGGCTGCAGGGACGGGTTGATGCCGATCTTCTGGCACGGGCCGCGCGTTTCTTGATTGAGCCTGGCATCAGCGTGGTGAGTGCGGCGCTCGCGGCTGCCAATGTCGGCGAGGTTGTGCATGCGATGCACGATCCGACCGAAGGCGGGCTTGCTACAGGTCTGTTCGAGTTGGTGGCACCGGCGGGTCTCGGACTTCGGGTCATTCGCGACCACATTCCCGTGTTTCCCGAAACCGATAGAATTTGCAGTGCACTCGGGCTCGATCCGCTGAAACTGATTGCGTCTGGCGCATTGCTGATCGCAGTCGCGCCAGAAGGAGCGAACTCGGTCCGGACTGCGATTGAGGCCGTGGGCGTTCCGGTCGTCGTGATTGGCGAGGTGCGCCCGTCGAATGAGGGCATCATGATCGTGACAAATGGGAACGTCGGGCCGCTCACGCCTGCCGTTCGGGACGAGATCGCACGGGCGTTGGAGGGTGGTTAGGTCCTGTAAAGGAAATTGGACCAAAGGTGCCGTGTACGTGTCTCGATCGATGATGGGCGTTCTTGCGTGACGCGTGGAAACGGTGCTCGATCAGTGGTATGAGCCAGAGAGCGTCTTTTATAAGGTGCGGGCCGACGACGGCAATCTCTACATCCTTCGACTACAGACATTGCCCGATGGCACGTGGG
Source organism: Terriglobia bacterium (assembly GCA_020073385.1). Taxonomy (GTDB): domain Bacteria; phylum Acidobacteriota; class Terriglobia; order Terriglobales; family Acidobacteriaceae; genus Sulfotelmatobacter. The sequence goes on from JAIQFH010000012.1 coordinate 29,679, forward strand.
ATGGTTTCGTTCCGGCAAACGAAAGAGGAACGCAGATAGATCCAAGCGGCCAATTTGCCGGGTCGTCGAACGGAGGCACGCGCCTGTCAGGACGGCTTAGTTGTAATAGCCTGGACCCGGCCTTACCGACAACGGTGACGAGTCTCAAGCTATCGGACACCCGAAGTCCGAACTGGAGCTTCCAACTTTCCGTTGGCGACAACTCGTCCGCGGAAAGGCCGACTGTGGGATTGTGAGCGCTATGGTGATTTTCGCGAATAACCGAAGATGATCGGAGCGTAATATTGGTGTAGTGGAGCAACTGAAGCGCTATCGGTCCATCGGGGTATGCGGCCTGGACTGTGGTCTATGCCCCAGATTCTATACGAGCGGCAAGTCCAGGTGCCCGGGATGCGGTGGTCCAGGTTTCTCCGATAAACATCCATCTTGTTCCTTCATCACCTGCTGTGTGAAAAGGAAGGGCTTGGAAGTCTGCGGTCAATGTTCGGAGTTTCCCTGCTCAAAGTTCAAGACCGAGAAGGAGTACCGCGAGCTTGAATCGTCATCGTACCCGCCTTCCAGGAAGATGCTACCGAACCTCAGATTCATAAAGGAAAGAGGAATCAGGGAATTCGTGAAGCGCCAGAAGAAGCGGATGGCGCTGCTCAAGATCATGCTCGAAGGTCACGATGACGGTAGGTCAAAGAGTTACTTCTGCAGGGCCGCAGCCCTGCTTGATGCCACAACTGTAAGACGGTCAATCCGCAAAGTGGAAACAGGGCGAACAGTTGAGGTCAGGGATAAGGCAAGAGCCCTAAAGGCATTCCTCGAAGAAGCTGCCCTCCGTGGCGGGATCGAGCTTCAAGGAGAAAAATAGCAGAATTGACCACGCCATTACTCTCAGAGGCGCAACATCGTAGCGCCTTCAGGGAGAACCACAACGATGTCACGCAAAGCTACGCCAAAACGTACGCGCCCTAAGCCGAAAGCCGCCTTCGACTCCTCCGATTTGGCAAAGCAAAAGCCGCCGCCGCGCTGAGTGGCGTCCCCTGTCCATGTTTCCGACTATCCACGAACCATGCAGCTACAACTCCGGGACGAACAACGATTGTTCAGTGCCGAGGAGCTTTGACCGCAGCCACAGGCGGCTTGGCGTCTCGCAGCATTTGATCAAGCTGTGACCGATCAAGCCAAGTACCATTCACTACGACGCTCTCGATCTTGCTTGCGTTAGCAATGTCGGCCAAAGGATCGGCACTGAGCACAACAAAATTCGCGGTGAACCCCGCGTCCACGCGACCCCACTGCTTTGATAGGTTCAGTATCAGCGCGGGATTCGTCGTGGCCGTTTCAAGGGCCTGCATCGGAGTCAGGCCAGCTCCTACCAACAATCCCAGTTCATCGTGCAGACTGAAACCTGGATAGGTAAAAGGAATCGTGATATCCGTACCGGCCAGGATACGCACCCCGAGGGTCCGCGCCCGGGGGACTTCCTCCAGCAGTTTTTGCAGAAAGGTGCCATTCTTGGCCAGCAGAGAGTAAGTTGCATCGGCACGCTTCTGGTCAAAGCGGTCGAGCAAGAACGTTTTGTCGCGGGCGATTTTGGCGGGAACCAAAGAGAAGTTTTTCGTGCGAAGGGCTTCCTGGAAGGCGGATTGATCCAAACGCCGCTTGATGTATTCGACACGGCCACGGAAGCAGTTCCGTAAGAATTCCCCAGACAAGGGAAGCGATGTGCAGCCAGCGCAGAATCGGACGCGAGCGTGTCAGCAGAGCGCCAAACACTACCCACAAAATGAACAGCGCATGCAGCAAGAGGACGAAAATCGCAAGCGAAGAGTAGAAGCTCGTAGCGGCCTGCATTCCTAGAATTTACCGCACCGGCAGTTTGCAGTCGGCCTGATATAGCGCCATATTCACACACTTCCGGGAGCCGGGCTAGTATGGTTGCGAAATGGGCGCCCGCAAAATCGTGCACGTGGACCTAGATGCGTTTTACGCTTCCGTCGAGCAGCGCGATGATCCCCAACTACGCGGCAAGCCGGTGGTCGTGGCCTGGAAGGGCAACCGCTCTGTTGTCTGCGCGGCATCGTACGAGGCCAGGAAGTTCGGCGTCCGCTCGGCCATGCCAGCGATGCGAGCGGAGCGCTTGTGTCCCGAGGCAGTATTTGTCGCTCCGGATTTCACACGGTACCGGGCCGTCTCGCGCAGTGTGGGGGAGATCTTCAAGCGCCATACCGATCTGATCGAGCCACTATCGCTCGACGAAGCGTACCTCGATGTCACGGAGAACAAGACAGGGTTACCGACCGCGACTCTCGTAGCGCGCACGATCCGGGAGCAAATCCGTCAGGAGTTGAATCTTACGGCTTCGGCAGGAGTCGCGCCCAACAAGTTCCTGGCCAAGCTGGCCTCGGACTGGCGCAAACCCGATGGGCTTTTTGTCATTCAGCCCAATGAGGTAGATGCGTTTCTTCTGCCCTTGGAGGTTGGACGCCTGCCCGGAGTCGGCAAAGTCACTGGAGAAAAACTTGCGAAACTCGGAATACATACGGTGTCAGATTTGCGAAAGCTAAATCTATCGGTCCTCGAACGCGAGTTCGGCAGATATGGCCGGCGCCTGTACGAGCTCGCGCGCGGAATCGACGACAGTGAGGTGGTTCCGGACCGGCCTACGCAATCGATCTCTGCCGAAGATACCTTCGAACATGACGTTCTTTTGGCTGAAACTGAACCCATGATCCGGCGGCTCGCAGAACAGGTTTGGACCGCCTCGCGTAAAGAGTCGCGGATTGCGCGCACGGTAGTTCTGAAGCTGAAGACGAGCGAGTTCAAGATTCTCACGCGCAGCCATACCCCAGGCTCACCTCCCTGCTCCTGCGAAGAACTGACAGACATCGCGCTGGGTCTTCGGGAGCGAGTGGAACTCAGTCCACAGCAGCGCTATCGGCTGGTTGGGGTGGGTTTGAGCAACTTTCAGGGTCGAGAACTTGATGCTGGGCAGGCGGACCTTTTCCCACATGCAGAACTGTAAAATGGGAGTGGCGTGTCGACTCCTCATGCAGATCCAGTTCTCATCATCTGGCCCTCTATCAAGACTTCAGAACAGTGTCGGAGCAGTCTCCTTGACGGGAACCTCCCGAGCGCATTCCTGGTCATCATTCTCAGGACGATTGACACGTGAACTTACCGGATACTTCTTCATCAGGCTGGCGTCGAAAGGTTTCAGACAGTCGGCAATGCGTGTCACGTCAGTCACGCCTGGGTCTAGCCACAGCTCGTAGTCATCTCCGCTGACAATCGCCGGCATGCGATCATGCACGCTAGCGATCAGTGGATTCGGCTTGGTCGTAAGGATCGTGCATGTTTCGACGATTTCTCCGGCCGGATCTCGCCATCGCTCCCACAATCCAGCGAAGGCAAACACTGAGCCGTCCGCCATGCCGAAATTGTAGGGCTGCTTCTCTTTGGAACTGATTCGCACCCATTCATAGAAGCCGTCCGCTGGAATCAGGCAGCGGCGATGTTTCATGGCGTCACGGAAGGCTGGTTTGTCCGCGGCAGTCTCGGACATCCCGTTGATGGTCTTGAATCCGATGGACGCGTCTTTGGCCCAGTACGGGATGAGTCCCCAGCGAGCCAATCCAAAAGTGCGCTTCGGTTCCTTCGGGTGCTGGCGGACGATAGGAATCGGCTGCGTCGGAGCGATGTTCCAACGGGGCGTCCAAGACACATCTTCATCTTCATCGAAACCAAAGCGGTCTCGAAGATAGCGCTCCTTCGCGGTGAGCCGATAGCGTCCGCACATGGTTATGCTTGCTTACTGCGCCTTGCCGCTTTCCATTTCGCCCACCGTGCGCGCTGGGCCGCCGCAATTCTCTTGCGTGCTGCAGCTGACATGGTTCTCCGCTTCTTGCCGAGTGTTTGAGCGCGCCCGACTCTTGTGGCCCCTCCGCGCACCCCACCGAGACCGCCGAGCGCCTTCAGAGCTTCGTCCAGCTGTTCGATTCTCCTTTGCGCCTGATCCCTTTCCTGCTTCAGCTGCTGGACCACTTTAGCCAGGTTCGCCATTGATTCCTCTCGGGCAGGAATTGTAGCAGCCCGCGCTAGATTCACGGCTCTCGCCCCTTAAGCATGCCCCACCACTTTCATTTTTGACCAACTCATCACGAGGAATTGCCATGAGACTTCGCACCAATGAACTGTGCCCAATCCATAGATCTGTTACTTGCTGTGGTCGGGAAGTGCTCCCCAGACCCAAGCTGATCGACTTGGAATCCAGAGGATTGACGATCCGCACCACCCGCGAGGGTATCGGGAACTGCGATCGCCAGCCGAAATGCGCAAACTGCAAAATCGAAAAATTAGAGAGCAAGGCGGGATATGCGCCATCTGCCACGAAGATTTTAAGGATTACAACGACGTGGTCCCCGATCACAAATGTGGTTTTAAGCATATCTTTGCCGGATTTACCGCATAATGTTGCCGGATGGAGTGCTGCAAGTAGTGGGTTTGTGCGAAGCGGTGTACCCCACGGGTTCAGAGATAAAGGATAACCTTGCCGCGATTGCGGATGTGAGCCTGTGCCGCCTCTGGCTGGGTGCGAGCATAATATTCACGTTCTGATCTGCGGCCTATCGAAGGTGAGTTCGGGATGATTAGCAGAGAGTCGTCACAACCCGTTCCGTTCGAGGTTATCGATGGAGAGTGCAGGCGGCTGCGGGAGGAGAATGCTCGTCTGCGGCAGCTTCTAGCGCAGCACAGTATCCCGGTTCCGCCAACTGAAACAGTGATGCAGCCCTGTGTCAAACCTATCGACGTGCTGTCTTCGGACGAGAGGCAGGGACGGGCCAGAAAGAGAATCGCTCTTTTCCGGAGCCTTTTTCGAGGAAGAGAAGATGTCTATGCGCGACGATGGGAGGGCCCAGACGGACGGTCGGGCTACTCACCGGCAGCCCAGAAAGATTGGAAAGCGATTAACAGGAGCAGGCCGGAAGAGCGGAAGAAAGTCGATCAGAAGACGCGGAAGTATTTTCCGCTGACCGATTCTGTGATCGAGAATCATCTGCTAGGGAAGGAAACCATCGGTGTATATCCGCTGTTGGTGGACGAAACTTGCTGGTTTCTGGCGGTGGATTTCGATAAGAAGACTTGGCAGGAAGATTCAAGCGCATTCATGGATACGTGCCAGGAGATGAACGTGTCGGCAGCGTTGGAGCGTTCGAGATCTGGAAAGGGCGGACACGTCTGGGTCTTCTTCGACCATCCAGTCCCAGCGATCACCGCGCGCAAGCTCGGCTGTGCCATTCTGACCCGCACGATGGAACGGCGTCACCAACTCGGGCTGGATTCTTACGATCGTTTTTTCCCGAGCCAGGACACGATGCCCAAAGGCGGCTTCGGAAACCTGATTGGGCTCCCGCTTCAAGCGGTACCGCGGAAAGCTGGCAACAGTGTTTTTGTCGATACAAACTTTCAGCCGTACCCGGATCAGTGGGCGTTCCTGGCGGCACTCGAACGAGTGCCGATGGTGGTTGCCGAGGAAATCATTGCCGAAGCACAACGCAAGGGCGATTTGATCGGCGTCCGGGCTAGTGTCACGGACGACGAGGACAGGCAAGACCCATGGACTCTTCCGCCCTCCAAAAAATGGCTGAACCGACCAATCCCAGGGCCGTTGCCGGAGAGCGTTCAGATCGTACGTGCGAACCTCGTGTACGTGGAGAAGAAGGGCCTTCCATCTGCCATGTTGAACCGGTTGCTCCGCTTGGCAGCGTTTCAGAATCCCGAGTTCTACAAGGCTCAGAAGATGCGTCTCTCAACGTACGCAAAACCGCGCGTCATTGCCTGTGGTGAGGATTTCGCAGAGCACGTAGCTTTGCCACGAGGCTGCCTCTCGGAGATCGTCGCCGTGCTTGAAGATCACGGGATCCGCCCAGAAGTACGCGATGAACGATGTGCGGGCACACCCATCGAAGCGGAGTTCCAAGGCGACCTACGGCCGCTGCAACTGGAAGCTGTCGCCAAGATCACACGGCATGACGAAGGGATCCTGTGTGCGCCGACGGCTTTCGGGAAGACCGCTGTCGCCGCATGGTTGATAGCGAAGCGCAAGGTCAACACGTTGGTCATGGTTCACCGCCAACAGTTGCTCGATCAATGGCACGAGCGATTGGCCATGTTCCTGAATCTGCCAGCCAATGGGATTGGGCAGATCGGCGGTGGCAAAGTGGACCGGACCAAACAGGTGGATATTGCGGTCATCCAGAGCTTGCATCGCAAAGAAGAGGTGAAGGATTTTGTCGCCGAGTATGGTCAGGTGATTGTCGACGAGTGCCACCACATCTCCGCGTTTACCTTCGAGCAGGTTATGAAGCAAGTGAAAGCTAAGTACGTCGTTGGTTTGACGGCGACACCCACACGGAAAGACGGCCACCATCCGATCATCTACATGCAATGCGGACCGACCCGATTCGGTATGAGCGCCCGCACGATGACCGAGAACACTCCGTTCGAGCATAGGGTGATTCCTCGTCACACCGAGTTTCGAACACGAGCTGACGTTGCCGACATCACGATCCATGACATCTACTCTGGGCTCGTCGGTGACACAACTCGCAACGAGCTGATTGCCGCAGACCTCATCCATGCCGTTAAGGCGGGTCGCTCTCCGCTTCTCCTGACCAGCCGAACCGAGCACCTCCAGTATTTCGCGGCAAAGCTGAATGGTGAGATCAAGCACGTCTTTGTCCTTAAGGGTGGCATGAGGAAAAAGCAGCGGCGTAGCATCGCTGAAGGTCTCGCATCTGTGCCAGAGGATGAGCCGCGCGTCATTCTGGCGACTGGCAGCTACATCGGCGAGGGCTTTGATGATGCGCGTTTGGACACGCTATTCCTTGCGATGCCTATTTCGTGGAAGGGAACGCTCCAGCAATACGTGGGGCGGTTGCACCGCCTTCATGACAACAAGCGGGTGGTGCAAGTCTATGACTACGTGGATGACTGGGTTCCGATGTTGGAACGGATGTATGAGCGCCGGCTGAAGGGTTACGGTGCAATCGGATACACGATCGACCAGGAAACTCCTGCAGCAGTTGCTTAACTCTTTACCACTCCTGAACCAAGAGCGGAAATAGCACGGCCGAGAGATACCTCTTGCGCTTCAGTGTATGTGTGCTATTGTGCACCTATACATGAACAGAAGAGAAACACCCGAGGATGTGCGGCGCTGGTTCCGGGAGGCCACGCGGGATCTTTGGCCGATCGCAGTGGGATCTGTGTCCTTGCGGAAAAGTCCCTGCATTCGGGAACGTTGCCAGCTTTGCGAGACGGGTCAGGGGCATTCCAGCTACGCTTTGTATGGTCGCAACAGGAATCAGCGATTTTCCATCTATGTACCGGACGATTTGGCTGCGGACCTGAAAAAGGCCATCCGAAACGGCCGCAACCTTCAGAGGCTTATGACTGAGGCCGGTCGGAGGTATGCATTGGCGCGAAAGAATGAGCGCGATTTGCACATGCGGAAATAGCGAACGGCGTCCTTGACACTCTGGCGGTGGAGGGCAACGTGCTCAATGAGGGCGGCTTTCTCGACTGGTGTGGGCGGCTCGGATTGACAGCGGAGGCCCGCGCGACGGTTGCTGCGGCACGATCGCATAATCCTTCACGCCACGTTGGAGGCGGTCGTCACAACGTCTCGGGACGTTATCCCAGCCGCAAGATGGGCATGACCATCCAGTTTGAAAGTCACAGGGTCGAACTGCCCTTCGTCTATGGAGCGGAGCATGATCCCCAGGTGCTGGAATACTACGACCAGCCACCGCCTATTCCACTCGCCTATCACGCGGCAAACGGAAAACGCTTGTCCGTGATGCATACCCCAGACTATTTTGTGCTTCGCCAAGATTCGGCCGGATGGGTGGAATGCAAAACTCCGGAAGATCTCGAGAAGCTAGCCATCAAGAGTCCACACCGCTACCTCCGGGATACTGATGGCAACTGGCGTTGTCTCCCAGGAGAAGCATATGCCTCCCCACTGGGCTTGACCTATAGACTCTGGTCTTCAGCCCAGATTGATTGGGTTCTCCAAAGAAACCTTCAGTTCTTGGAAGATTATCTGCGATGCGCTTCGCCGGACGTCGTGGAAGTGATTAATCCGGCCATCAAAACAGCCGTCGAAGTAGAGCCTGGGATCTTTCTACATGAGTTGTTGGAGAAGGTTCGCGGTGTTGCAGAACCCGACGAGATTTACTTGCTGATCGCAAGCGGCAAGATCTACGTGGACCTGACTGCAGCTGCGATTGCTGAGCCAGATCGAGTCCGACTTTTCGCCAACGCAGAACTTGCCGAAGCGTACGCCCTTGCTCACCATGGATCAGATAACAGCGAGGCGATCTATGGAGCCGCTAGTGCTCCGCATGGTGAAACACTGAACATACACGGTGAGGCTTTCCGACTCCTGGCAGCGGCCAGTGAGAAGGATTTGGCCGCCGCAAACCGGCGCTTCGATCTTGTGAAACGCCGCCTCGCAGGGGAGGGGCTTACGCACTCTGTCCCGGCGAGGACGATGCGTCTTTGGATAGCACAGTACCGGCTTGCGAAAGAGCAGTACGGCAGCGGATATGTGGGCTTGTTGCCAAAAACCAGTAAGCGGGGAAACCGTACGCGCCGCCTGCCCGACGAGTCGAGTGATTTGCTTATCCAGTTTGTGGAGAACGACTACGAGAACCTCAGGCAAAAGACGAAGGTTGCCTCCTGGGCAGCGCTGAAGCAAAAGTGCAACGAGTTTGGCGTCCTCGCACCGAGCTACGTTACGTTCTGTGCTGCCACACGAGAGCGTCCAGCGTTCGAACAAACATTAAGGCGGCAAGGCCGACGTGCCGCCTATGCGCATGCAGTTTTCCACTTCGAGTTGGAACGGACTACGCCGCGCCACGGGGACCGCCCCTTCGAGATCGGCCATATCGATCACACGCAATTGGACGTTGAAGTGGTTTGCTCCCAGACAGGCCGTCCACTCGGGCGGCCGTGGATGACGATTCTCACTGATGCCTTTTCACGCCGCTGCCTTGCCCTTTACCTGACGTTCGACGACCCAAGTTACCGATCCTGCATGATGATTCTGCGTGATTGTGTTCGACGCCAAGGTCGCTTGCCGCAGACTATCGTCGTTGATGGCGGCCGCGAGTTCGAGAGCACATACTTCGAGACGCTCCTGGCCCGTTATGAATGCACCAAGAAAACGCGGCCACCTGCGAAGGCCCGCTTCGGCTCCGTCTGTGAGCGGCTCTTCGGTACCACAAACACCCAGTTTATTCACAACCTGCAGGGCAACACTCAGATCATGCGCCAGGTTCGGCAGGTCACAAAGAGCAACGCCCCTGTGGGCCAGGCGGCATGGCCTCTTGGTTGTCTTCATGACTATCTTTCGTCTTTCCTGTTCGAAATCTACGACACCATCGAGCATCCGGCTCTCGGGCAAACGCCGCGAGAGGCTTATTTCGCGGGTTTCGAAAGCTCGGGCGCTCGTACGAACAGATTCATCGCCTACGATCAGGCGTTCTTGATGGCTACGCTCCCGACAACTCAGCGCAGGAGTGCGAAGGTGGTGTCCGGCCGCGGGATCATTATTAACTGCGTGCGTTACTGGGCAGAGGCATTCCGTGATCCCAGTGTTGAGAATCAAGATGTTCAGGTCCGGTATGACCCTTTTGATATCGGCACTGCTTATGCCTTCGTGAGTAATTGCTGGACGGAATGTCACTCGGAGCACTATGTGGCGCTGCAGGGCCGCACAGAGAAGGAACTCATGTTGGCGTCGAAGGAGATACGGCGTCGAAGCCAGCTACACTCCCGAGAACGATTCACTCTGACCGCTCGGAAACTGGCGGACTTCCTCGAATCAGCTGACGCCGAAGAGAAGTGCCTTCTTCAGCGATTGCGCGACAGGGAGAGTAGCTCACTTCGACAAAATGATCTCATGCTTATTCCGGCTCCGGCCTCCGGGCAAGAGGCATCTTGGGCGTCAGAGACCGAGACTGCAACTTCGCTGACATCAGTACCGATGCAAACTGAAGCCACCGCGGTTTATGGAGACTTCTGATGACAGTTGGTCTGTCTCGAAAACTGAGCGGTCCTGAATTATGTCTCGAACGTTTTCGCTCTTACACCGTGGCACACCCTCGGCTTGTCGAAGCCAAAGAGACGCTGATGAATGCGATAAAGGGAGCTGAGCCGAATTCGCTCATTTTCGTGTTTGGCCCGACTGGGGTCGGTAAGACAACTCTGCGCTTGAAGATCGAGCAACTGATCGCTTCGGAACTCTTGAGCGAACTCCGCGACGATCTTACGCGGGTTCCAGTTGTCAGCGTTGAAGCAGTCGCTCCCGAGTCCGGCAGTTTCAACTGGCGTGACCATTACACGCGTCTCCTCCACGAACTTGACGAGCCTCTGATCAACCGTAAGCTGCATCGACACGCAGAGGGAGCGTCTCAGGGATCTATCCTGCGCTTCATGCCAGCGTCCAGAGCCGTCGGGTCCGAATTCCGTTACGCGGTGGAGCAGGCTATCCGCTATCGCCGGCCTGTTGCGGTCATGATTGATGAAGCCCAGCACCTCGGCAAAATTGCTTCAGGTCGCCGCCTTCTCGATCAATTGGACGTTATCAAGTCGATCGCCAATCAAACCAAGACCGTACACGTTTTGCTCGGCACTTACGACCTGCTCGCCTTTCGCAATCTGAATGGGCAACTGAGCAGGCGAAGTGTAGATGTTCACCTCGCTCGTTACCGCGCCGAAGATTCGGACGATCGACAAACTTTCATCAATGTAGTGCAGTCATTCGAGAAGGAGCTTCCGTTTGACGAGCCGTCAGATCTTCTGAGCGAGTGGGAGTTCTTATACGAGCGGAGCGTTGGTTGCGTCGGCATCTTGAAAGAATGGTTGGTGAGGGCTGCCACAGCGGCGTCTCGAAAGGGTAGCCGAAAGTTGACAAAGGCCACTCTTGAATCGCAGGCATTGTGCCTTGCCCAATGCGAACAACTACATAGGGAAATTACCGACGGCGAGCTCAAGCTATGTGAGCAACGCGAGGCGATAACACGCTTCCGTGAAAAGCTCGGCTTGAGCTCCTGCGGAACAGAGAGAACTGACCCGATGCCGCCAGCCTTACTGGGCCGGCTCCGGAGGCCAGGCCAGCGAGTTCCGACACGTGACGCAATTGGACGAATGAATGCAAGTGCAGCCACTGTTTGATTCGTGGACCATCTCGCGCTCCCCGCTTCCTCGGAGGAGCCTTCTTTACTCGCTTGAGCCCATTGGTGTTGGTACTGCGTTTGTCGAAAGCTTGAGCGGCTACGTTTCCCGGCTCGCTGAAGCCCATTCCGTGAGCGTCGGAGACCTTATGGGACTGCTTTCAGACGTCCCCAATCCAAAGGGTGCACTCGTTCCCGCGACGGCCAAGGCTGGCAGACGCGGAGGACATGGATTTCGAGTTTGCGGCTATACCGTGAATGGCGTTACCGACCGTGCGATCACGTGGGTCCATGCTCTGGAAGTGGCAACGAGCCGCCATGACCTGCAGTATCTGACTCTCGTTCCGTTTCGTCGCGCGCTGCCTGATCATTTGTTTCATCGTTACAGGGCGTGGTGCTCGCTGTGCTACGAGCACTGGCGATTGAACGGCCAAACCGTCTACGAGCCACTCCTCTGGGCAATCAAGACATCATCCCATTGCTCAGTACACCAGCGGCCGCTTCGTCACGATTGTCCTCACTGTGGCCGGTTACTGAATCCACTCGGTGTCTTCGCGCGGCCCGGATACTGCGAACGGTGTGGCGGTTGGCTTGGTTCACCACGTGCCGAGTGGAACAAGCCACAACCCGGCGATGAGGAGCAGACGTGGACTTGTACGCAGATTGGAAGTCTGCTAGCGATGCTTCCCTCGATCGACCCCGAGGCTGCTCGGGAGTCGCTTCGCCGAACTCTCACCGCTTATCTTGAAGAAGTTGCGGGCGGGAATATCCTCGCTTTCGTAGAGTACACGCGATGCCCTGGTCCGGGGCTGCATGGTTGGATTGCCGGTGCGGCAGTCCCTCGGATCGAGAACCTTCTGCGAATCGCCCGACACTTAAACGTTCCGATTGCGAGCTTCTTCGCTCCGGCTGGACCGACATCAGCCGAGATTGCTGCCGCCGGGCAAGCCGTTTCCGTGTGTAGCAAACATCGTCTTTCCTCATCCCGACGTCGAAGTGAGATTCGACGAGCCCTTCTGGCAGCGCTTGATGCTGCCGTTCCCTCCACGGTAATAGGCGTCGCACGCAGACTGGGTTACACGACCACCGACAGCCTTTATAGAGACGCTCGGGCGCTTTGCTACAAAGTAACGGCCCGATATCGGCGGTCGCACCGTTCGAATAAACCGGGAACGCCCAAGGCTAACAGGATTCAAGCGAGGGAGCTGTTGGAGCGATCTCTCAACTCGGCTGAACCAATATCAGTCCACAGGATCGCTGCAAGCCTGGGGCAACGGAGCGATAAACACCTTCGAGGAGACTTTCCAGAGTTGTGCACAGCAATCACACAGAAGATCGCTCAGATGCGGCACCGCCGCGTGGAAAAGATACGCCAGGTCCTGAGAGACGCCCTCGCTCAACAGCCAGTGCCGCCTCTCGCAGAGTTGAGCCGCCATCTCGGCTACGCGCATACGGGTGTTCTCTGGAGGCATCATTCTGATCTGTGCCGCCAGCTTAAGGCGAGCCGCCAGCACGATGTAACGAAGCGAAGGGCTCATGTGGAGAGGGTAGCAATGGCGGCGCTTGAGGAGGTGCCAGTGCAATCCTTACGCGCTGTCTGCAGACGCCTCAAAATTACAGTGCGGTACATGAGCGTGCACTTCCTAGCGATCGCGGGGCGCATCGTGGCGGAGCACCGCCGATCCGTTATGGCCGAAACCGCGAATCGACGCGCACTGCTGCTACGTCGCATTCCGGATATTACCGAGGAATTCCATAAGCAAGGTTTGTATCCTTCGGCAGGAAGAATCGTTGAGCGCCTTGGTGAGAGATTTCTTCGAGACCGGAAAACCATCGGCGTTATAGTTCGTGAGGCGCACAAGGCACTCGGCATACAGAGGTAGGAAAAGGCTTGTTGGGATCACTACGAATCAGTTTCTATGAACTGGAGCGCCGCGTGTACTTCGCCAGGAGAGAGTCCATATCATCTCCGACGCCGTAGCCAAAGTCATGACTGATCTCCCGCACACGATCAAGCCGCGCGATGAAGCTATCCTGGCCATTGGCGGGAAGCGTGTGAGTCGACTTGAGGGCTTGCTCGAACATGCGGACCAGGGCGTCGAAAAACGTTTCCTCCTGATAACCGATATCCTGACAGTATCCTGCCGCTTGCTCGCAGTAGAAAACCATCAGTTCGGTTAATCCCGCGGGATTGCCCACGGCCTTTTTGTAATGGGAGATGGCCTGCTTCGCTTTTGAAACAGATGTGTCCTGATTGCGAAACGGGTCAGGCCAGAGCCAGCGATCGAGGGTTTCCTTGTACGGCTCTAACACGTCCTCGCCTAGGCCAAAGCGGGCATGAAAGAATACCTGGTTGTCTTTGTGCGCGGCGTAAAGATCGTGAAGCAAGTCCAGGAGTCCTCCCCGATCGAAAGCGTACAGCTTGTCCTTGACATCGGTCCAGGTGGGTTGCGATTTCAATCTCTGCTTCGCCATGTGCGTGTTCGATCCACCATACAGAGGCCTGTCGTAGCTTTCAACGTCAGTGTGAGTCAGAGGCAGCAGCCCTGCGACAGCCAATAGTGCCAGTCACCGACGGCCTCAATCGTTGATCGATCCGCATCGACAGGAACCAGTTGGGAGAGAGGAACCGCCACATTGTGGCCCTGCCAGCGAATTAACACCAGCATATCGTGGACACATGAATCTTCAGGCGCCAAGCGGCGGACTTCGACCGTTTCACCCTTTCGGACCGGCGACACCACCTTGGATGCGATACAGCGCGCCATGAAGAGAAACCTGATTTCGTTCTCCAGGTAGTAGTACCACCCGAGCGCTTGCTCTTCCGGCCCGTACGCATCGACGACTATTTCATTCTGTATCCGCTCTTCTCGTATCGGATCCTTCTTCGATTTCCCCATCGCAGGCTTGATTTCCTCTACCCTCAAAAGGACACGATTTAAAGCATAATCCTGCCAAACGGCAACTTTATGCTTTAAATCACAACAAAGAGCCCAAGGGGATGGGAGGAGCGTGGAGAGATGACCATCCGGACAATATCCAAGCAGTCCATTGGTGGTGCAACGAAGAGAAGGGATCAACCAGAATGGACGATTGACGGCCCATAAGCCGTAGATCTACTTGGCACCCTGGCAGGGACACTTGTCGCTCTCGGATTGTGTGTCAGCAGTGTGCGTGATTGGGAACAAAGGACCCTCGTGGCGGATGTCGGGGCGTCACTTGAGGGCAGTTGCCCCAGCTTGTGGCCCGTGGCGAGTGGTAAGCTGAATCATTGCTCAAATGAGTGAAGGCTATCTTCGGCGTTACACAGATCTGACGGCGCTAATATATCTGCTGCACAAGCGGAAGATCACCTTGCTGGATCCGGCGTCCTGGGACGACAAGAACGATTCGTACTACCTTGCCAAGTACAAGGAAAAGCGCAAACTGAAGTCCGTGCTAGCTCCGCAAGACTCGCACCGAATCTTCCCGTCCACTCGAGAGGCCAGCACAAGCTCGCATACTCCACCCACTCACGCATCGCCAGCCCGATGCCGGGCGCGGCCACAACCGCAAAGATAGGAATGTTTCGTGCCGAGAACAATGCCAAGTGCGACCAACTCAGGAGCAGAAGCACCTGGACGCATCTTCCCTTGCCTCCGTGCCAGACTGCCGCCGCGATGGCCAAGACAAGCAGCGTCTCAAAATACGCCGCAGTGAATGAATGGAAGTCGATCGACTGAAATTCACTGATGCGCTGGAGGTAGAACGATGCTCCGAGATACCGTGCAATGTGGAGGTGCAAGCGATATCCATAGGGATTGACGAGGCTGGCCAGGGCGCACGAGACAGCCGTCCAGAGATACGGTCGCGCTCGGACCAACGCATTGCCTCTTCGACCGTGGAGCAGTTCTTCGGCCGCCGCTCCGATCGCATAGGTAACCAGCAAAATGATCCCGACGAAAAATCCTCCATGCAGATTCACCCAAGGCATCGTGAGTAGCGGCAGGATCCAGAGGAGCACCGATCTTCGGTTCTTCTCAGTCCGGTTCAAGACGCAGCAAAATACCGAGGCAAACAGCGGGGTTACAAGATGTGGTCGCGCAAGCCAGTGTACGGTGCTTGCCGCCATTGCCAGCCCCGTCAGAACAATCGCGATCACTCGATGCCCAGATTCTTCCAGTGTGCTCCTGTAGACAAGGGCCGATGTGGCGCCCAGGAGCACCAGGCTCGCGAGAACAATTCCGGCCAAGCCAGAATGTCTGTGAACGACTGCCATCAGAACGTCTGAGAGCCACTCCCAGGCAAACCAGGGCTGGCCGGCCTTGGTGAATGAGAAAAAATCCGTCGCGGGGACTCGCCCGTTCTTCAATATCCATTCTCCAGTTCGGATATGCCATCCAGTATCGGAATCGGCAAGCAGCCAGCCCACACCCGTCGTGCACCAGAACAGCACGAGGATTGGTGTCAAGAAAGCCAGATCGGAGAGCGATGGCATCAGAGAGATCCACGCTCCGCCCGGCAGGCGCGGAGCTTCGGCTGTCTCTGAGTATTCCTGCTGGGCATCCATCTGAGTGGTTCACTCTCGGACGAAGGTCTCAATTTCGGAGACACGGGGATGGTCGCCATGCACTTCGGCAACACTGGGCACGGAACCAGGACTCCTTGATGAAGGGGTCGGATCGTGCCCGAGTCCCCTTTCTGACCATCGTCGATTGAAGACGTGGATTACCAAGGGCGTGCCTGTCGCCGCCGCAAGAAATGCCCCGCCCGGGTTAAGGTGAAGACCACCGCCAATTACGACGAAAAGGAACAGAAACAGGCAAACAACCAATGAACCTTGCTTGATCTTCGTGAGCACGGTGCTTCTCCAATGTTGCCGGGGCGGCGATTGCCTCAGACGCTCTCTTTCGCCGACGCTAACGTCGCGGTAGTCTCCCCGCCCACTGCATCTTGGGTTGTCAACTCGCCGCGCGTGGGCTTACTGAGAGGAGGGCGAGGCCTTCGCAAATAGTGCGTGTGGGAACACCCGGTGCAATTCGCACCTATCGTCGTTGCACGAACCAGTGGCAGGAACATCTCAGGAATCGCGGTGACCTCACCCGCTAGTGAATAGAACGTCGGCACCATATTGCCGGCTTGGGCCTTGTCCTTTCCGCTCAAATCCAGTTCCAAACGACCATGAAAACCTCGGAAGAGAATCTCGGTTTCCAGTTGCGGCTGCGGGCCGTCTGGCACTGAACTTAGGGAGTGGCGCGTGATCAGCAGTTCGTAGGTTCGCCCCTTCCGGAGCATGTCCACGCGGACGATGGCGGTGGAGATGACGACTGCGTGCAGACCATTCACCGCGATCGCCTCGACTGGATGCAGATACTCCAGGGGCAGACCGTGCTCATCTGCGAAAGTGACGTACCGGCCCACATCGCCAGCGCAACCCCCCGACTCCAGGCCTCGGATCACATGACGTTTCGCCAGTTGTTGGTGCTCAACACTCAGCTGCGAGTGTGCGTAGATACCTCGTTCCTTTAGCGTCCTGAGTGCCCGCCTGGAGAGCGGCAGTCCAGCCATGCCTGTGAATTTGTGTTTGGCCATGAAGGTTCCCTCCTTATATCTATGCGCTCTGCCGCAGGACGATTGGGCATCCTACTGCTGCCCGGATCATCTCTTTGCTGCAACCCGCCCAGCACTGATAGAACCGTGGATCTGAGACGAGAACAGCCAGGTTGTCACCGCCACGGTCGCGCCCTGACTGCGCACACGATGGGCATTGAGCCACGTAGTTCTTCCCCACGATTCTGGTCTTGCCTACGTGGTCGAGAATGCAGAACCTCGTCCGACTTCTCCTAAGCTGATCGCCGATTGGCGCCCCGTCATGTCGAGGCTTTACGACGTTGGCAGGCAGTTCTTTGCCGGCAGTAAACCGGTCGAGTTCCTCTTCTGTCAGTTTTCGAAGCTTGTTGAGGAATTTCATTTGCGATTCCAGCGTGTAGTCGGCGCCATAGAACCAGAAGCGTCGCTTTGCACCGCGGTGGATTCCCAGTGGACCACGGATGGCATTGCCGAATGCTACAGGCGCGATCGCATCGTGTTTGGGAAAGATCTCGATTCCTTCGGCCAAACCTGAACCCTTCACGGGCACGCCCAGCCTTGAGGCTAGGTCGTAGATGTAGATCCGGCACTTTATCGCAAGCAACGGTACAGCCAGGAAGATCCAAAGGTGGCCGCCTCGCTTGCTCATTTCCAGGGCTGAATCCACGCGCTCTCGCGTGAGCTGATACTGAAGCTTGATCAGATCTTCCATAGCGTTCGCGTAGTCCGCGTCGATTGCGACCCACTTGCAGCGTTGGCTGGAAGGGCTGATGGCGTATAGGCCAATCGTGATCTTTCCCTCCAGGTGATCCGAGATGGTTTTCTCGTCGAGCTGGCGTGCCGCTCCCGAGCTGCGTGCCGTCGGGCGATAGTAATAATGACGGCCGCTCTCCGGGTGAGGCCGGAAGGACTGGACTGTGTAAGCCCGGCGATTCACGAACAGATCGAAGTACTGCTTCACCAAAACTGGCGGCGCAACCATTCGTCGCTCCACGGTCCTCCTCCTTTCCGGCGCCTGCGGCCAAGGTGCTGTGTGGTAGATAAGTTGGGATTGAATTTCTGTCAAACGGGCGCCGCAAGCCTTTCATTTGTAAGCCTGCGCAGCCATTTCAGCGGGTTTGCGCGGTTCCAATACCCAGCCGGCCGTCGCCCTCAGCAGAGCCGGACGCTCCACCAGACTGAGGAAGTCGTACTCGTGCACGAGGAGATCAAAATCACTCACCCCGTACCCGCCGTACTGCTCGTCCTCGAAATCGATCCATAGCCAAGTGCCGGTCCTGCGATCCAGGACGTAGATTGCTCCCGACTCTGGCTGCCCTGTGACAGTTGCGAGCAATAGGATCGCCGCTGGGAACTCCAGCCATCGAACCGGCTGCGCCCCATCGGTGGCCTGGATCAGATTCGGAACCGCTTCTTCGATTGAACAAGCAGGCCGCAATTGGAGAATTGGTTCTGCTTTCATGTAGCCGAACATAGTGTGTTGCTCCTTTCCGACCGAACGATTTCCATCTCTTCTTGGCAGCTATGCGACACCGCGCAAGCCCCGCTTTGGGCCGAGCTGCGGACAGCGCAGCGTCGCCACCACGAGCGCGTGCGTCACATCACAGACCGGAGAATTGGACAATGCTAGATTTCGTACTATGGCCACGGGTTTCGCATTTGGCGAGGCGTTGGTCTTGGGTCTGGCTTCCGGACCAGCCTGCGTGGCCTCCTGCGGACCTGTAGTGGTTCCTTCCTTACTTGCCGAGCGCGCTGGACTGCGCCTCAATGTCCGCTATCTCTCTGCGTTCTTGGCAACTCGACTTCTCGGATACCTGGTGTTCGCAGCGGTGGCCTGGCAACTCGGCTCGTTGGTGTCCCTTCGGCCGCCGGTGCGCTCTTGGGTTTTCGGACTGATTCACCTGCTCTTGGCGTGTGTGCTGCTCAAGTATGCGTACTCGGTTGGCCGGGTCTGTGCCCATTCATGCTCAACTTCAGAGCTGGTAACCATCGGTGCGGCGGGGAAACACAGGATCCCAGGCGTGGCGGTCCTGGGCTTTCTGACGGGCGTGAGTCTCTGTCCTCCCTTTGTGGCTGCGGGCGTGAGAGCGGCGCAAACCTCTAGCATGGCCGCTGCTTTGCTTTTCTTCACTGTGTTCTTTCTCGGCACTTCAGCTTGGTTTGTGCCGTTTGCCGGCCTCGGCTGGGTGAAACGCAATGAAGCCGTGAGCACAGTGCACTAGGACAGATCGTCGGCTTGGGAGATGCGCCCGCGTGCCAGATCTGCGGGTCGCTGATGGTGAGAAACGGTTCCTGCTATCGCTGCTTGGAATGTGGCAGCACGAGCGGCTGCTCGTAGAACCGCCGGATCCTGTCCTGAGACAATCCCGTGAGATTTGCGAGATCTGTGGAACCCTCTGCCAGATTGGCAGAGCCACAGACAGGGACGGGCGCACTCCGCCTCCTACTCACCCATCCCCGCGCGGTTGGGTGCCCGTCCCGGCGCTTTCGGTTTCAATGATCGACTAAGGAGGAAGGGAACGTGTTTGTCGAACTCATGCCATTGCTCAATCAGCGCACGCTGCTCATCACGGTTTCACGCGTGGGCGAGAAACTGAAGGTGAACGTGATTCCCGCAAAGCTAAAGGAAGGCGAGGATCAAGCTTTGACCACGCCCCTGAGCTTTACAGGATTACCGGAAGAACTGGATGCAGAACTTGGCAAGCAACTTACCAGCTATGTCGAGTCGCATGCGGAACTCACCAGCACATTGGCCGAGGCCAAGGCGGAAATGGATGCAGCGGCAAAGGCGGCACGGCAGAGGGCGAAGTCAGCGCAGGCCACCAAGACTGATCCAGCTGCCACCAAGAAAGAAGATCCAGCAGGGCCAGTCGTGGCCGCAGCCGTAACGACCCCGAGCCTTTTCGCCACGCAAGCCCAACTTGAAGAGGCGTCCGCGCAGGCCGAAGACGAAAGGAGAAGAACGACAACATCATGATCGAAGCAAAAGTACTGTCTCGCAGATTCACATATAACGGCGTGAAACTTCCGGACCCGGATCCGAAAATGACGCCGGAAGAAGTGAAAACCATCTACAGCCACCAATATCCCGAGTTGGCCACGGCCGCCATTACTGGACCGGAGAGCACTGGAGAGACTTTGCAATACAGCTTTGTGAGAGCTATTGGGACAAAGGGATAGCGCCACCCATCACGGCAGTGAGGTCCGCAAACACAAACTGATCCCGCACCACGCTCTCACCGACAGACACTGGGATATCGCCACTCAGCATCGGACCGGCGTACACAAACGAGTGAAATTCGCCGTTCTCGCCGCAGGGATCGACCGCTTCGGGTAGAGCAGCCAGTAGATCCCCATCAAACTCGCGTCCGACAAACGAAGCGTCGAGTTTCTGAGTGTCAACACAGGTCAGCTTTGCACGCAGTCCGGACGCGATCATGCTCTTGGCCAGTTCTCGAGTTGGCTGCTGCCATAACGGGAATATTGGTTGCAGACCAGTGTCCTTCATTTGCTTTTCGCGGTACGCACGCACGTCAGTCAGGAACAGGTCGCCAAAGGCAATGGCTTCGATTCCGGCCGCGACTGCCCTGGCACATGTCTCAGCCATCAGCATCTCGTACTCTTCGTTGGAGCAGGGCCAAGGCAATGGAACATTCCAAAGAGGCAAGCCGGTTGCCGCAGCCTGCCGCTCGACCAGTTCGCGGCGGACGGCATGCATGGCCACGCGATCCGCGGCTTGGTTAAACGTCGTGAGGAGCCCGACAATCTGATGCTCACCCTGGTTGCGCAGAACGTGCAGCGCCCACGCACTGTCTTTGCCGCTGCTCCATGAAAGAAGGACTCGCTTCATTGGAATATACGTTTCGCAAACGCTGTTGTTGTTGGCAAGATGAGGTCGGAGCGAGGCCTTCCAACAGGCCGCTGTCCGGCGAGGAACTCACGCGCGAGACAGCGGCCTGGCCCCCTCGAACCAGCGTGAACCTAAGACGCCCTGGTGGATCGGAACTTGATGCGCGAATTGGTCATCGCCATTCGATCGAGTTCCCGGTAGAGTCGCGTGATTTTTTCGGAACGCGTGTGGTAGTCGGCAAGATCGGAAGCCGTCAGGCCTCCTTCCCGTCGTAGCGCGTCGATTTGCAACTCGATCAGTTCAAACGCTTCCTTTTTGATAGCGGAGGCTGGACCCGTCATCATAAGAATTCTCCGGGGGAATTCTAGCTCAGAGATTGCCCGGTGCACAGAGCGCAGTTCGGCCGGGATAGACGGGAGTCTGTGGAAAAGCTGGTGCATATGACTACAAAAAGACTGGCCCGAACTGCTCGAGCAGTGCGGATAACAGACGCTCACAATACGAAGGCAAAAAACGAAGATTACAAGAGGACAGTAGTTCTCGAGCAACTGCAATCGTTGGCGCGGGAGGGAGAATTGCGAAACGCCACTCTGTTAGGGAGATTCTTCGAATGTCAGGAACTGCGGCTAGCTTCGGCTCTGTTCGCCAAAGCAGTAGAGCATTGCTCCCGTTGGCACGCCGGGAAACGCCTCTTGCCACCGGTCGGGACCCTGCCGCCGGCCTCCTGATGGCCCCGGCATGTGAAGTCGTATTGCCCACCTTGGAGAAGATTTCAATCGAACAACGTTTCTCCGCGGATGACCGCGAACTAGTCACCTTGGCAGAGATCTTGGTGAAGTCCGACATCGCGGCCGTTGAAGACTGGGAACGGAGCGGACGAGACGCGGCAAAATACTTGTCTCTGACTCTCGAGCGGTGGGCCCGTGAGCATGGAGGGACCGCGGTTGATCGACGGTTTGATCTCGATGTCACGCTCAGCGACCGACTCGTTGACTACGCTGATGAGCGGGGACCAGAAGGGACGCTCTACGTGATCGTCGATCCAGACAGTGCGGCGTTTGTCGTTGTGAAACCAGTCCTTGAGCTGCTTGAGACGATACATTCGCAACTGCCGGCGACGTTCTTTAACCATTTCGTAGGCTCCCTCAACCGATGGGTGCGTGTCTATGACTACCATGACGCGGAAGAACGCGTGGAGATGCTGCGGGAGTGGTACGAAGGCGAGGAGAACGCGGAGCAATACGAAGTGCCAGACATTGAAGCCTGCACGCCGAAATGTCTCAAAGAGCAGCCGATGAGTCTCGGAGCACTGAAGGATCTGGGTCGGAACGTAGCGGACCAGGAAGTGAACCTGTTAATCACGGGCGTGCTGGAATTGTGCCGCGTCTCGAAACAAGCGAAACGGCCGGAATTCAACGACGAGATGGGAGAACAGTTGATGGACTCGAACCCGCCGCTGCCGTGCCTGCTCGCAGCCTTCTCATCGGGTGATGCTGTCGTCGGATGCTTTGATGACGAGGCCCAGACGGCAATGGAGGTGACGCCGCAACCCAACCTCATCATTCCGCTAAAGCTCTGCGATGCGGCCAGCGTGAGGCAGGGTTTCCGCACGCTGGGAGTCGTGTGCGAAACGCTGGCTGCCGCAAGCCGGTTGATTGACCGAATGCCTGGCAATGCCGACGGGGTGATCACCCGCGAGGAGCAGCCATGAACGTCTATTTGCGGATCGGCAATAACCGAACCTTTGCCCTGAATCAGGCGGTATTGCTGTATCAGGATGGGAGCAGAGCTTTTGCCACCTTGCATGAAGTGAAGCATCGAGGGCATGAAACACCTTATTTATGCGCCGGACAATCCGTTACAACTGGTTTTCTTGAAACGCTTGCCAAAGGCTTGGGGGCGAGGATGGGAGCGGAGGTCTTGCCGGAATACGTGCTGGCCAGAACCCCGGAGCTGGTCGCATGGTGGAGCCGGGCGCAACGTCGGGTGCTGTTCTTCGGCGAGGAAAATGCGGAAGCGAAACACCTGAACGGCAAGATGTACCCACACCCAGGCTTGGTCTTCATGATTCATGGACGGGAGCTGTTCGTGCGTGCGCTTGGAGGAGACTGCCGGCCGAGAGCCACTACGAGGCTGAAGAACGCTCCCTACTGGAATACGGACGCAAACGGACGAGTCTGCTTGGGTAGTATGCGGGTTCCAGGAGAAACAAAGGTCGGCTCTCTGTCGGGCTGGGAAAATGCCTATTTTGCCAGTGAATTCACTCATCCTAGTGGCGCGGTCAGGCTGACGTCGCATCCCCGCGGATTCCTTGGCTTGTGGTCAAGCCTGGCAGCGGGGAAGCGCAACTTCCCTGTGAAGTTTCTGGCCGATAGCAAACAAACCCTGCAGGAATTTCTCGAGAGAAGAGGCGAAGGATGAACTCATGGAAACCCACCATATTCATCCCGAACTGCTGAAGCACAGAGTGCGCGCCCTGGTCGTTGGATGCGGTGGTAATGGGAGCGCGATTGCGGCGGGGTTGCCGTACCTGCATCAGGCGCTGCTAGCATACGGACATCCGGAAGGCCTGCACGTCACTCTGCTCGATCCGGACGTGATCTCTCCGACGAACTGCGTCCGACAGCCCTTTAGTCAATCTGAGATTGGTCTTTACAAGTCGATCGTCCTCGCCAATCGGCTGAACATGTTTTGGGGTCTGGACTGGAAGGGGATCCCGGAGCGACTTGACACAAAACGGCGACTGGACGGAGTAGACATCGTCATCGGCTGCGTCGACACGCGGAAGGCGCGTGCCGCGATAGCTAAATGTGTGGAGGACTGGAGTGAAGTCGACTACTGGCTGGACTTGGGCAACAACGCTGATAGCGGACAATTTATACTCGGAGAACCGCTCAACCGTAGGAACCGGCGGCAGAGGCTCCGGCTGCGGACGGTATCAGAACTGTTTCCCGAAGCGATTCAAGGCGACCTCGACGAAGATGACCTGCCGAGCTGCAGTGCCGTGGAAGCACTAGAGCGGCAGGAGCCATTCGTCAATCCTACCCTGGCCAGTCACGCGCTCGCCTTGCTGGCGAGGCTGTTTCGCTACGGGACGATCTTTCATCACGGTGCATTCGTCAGTCTGTCCTCACTATCCAGTGTTCAGGCTCTGCGTGTTGACCCCAAATACTGGCGACGACTCCGAACGAAAGGATTTCGCAACAGGTCAATCCATACTAACTGAGGGACGCGCATGGATCCGGTCGGTCCGACAAACCGTGTGCGCGCAAATGCCCTACCGCTTGAGAGATAGGCCTTGCTATATCAATCCGTGAAACTCTTTTTCCTTCGCGGTCCAAAAGACCCAGACGCGGCGGCGCGTAGGATGCGGCGGAAGGTGGGACATTCCATGTGGCTCGGCGCACGGCAGGCAGCGGCGTGCCGCAGGCTGTCCCGCATGTTGGTTAGTTTGCGGATTGTCCTGTCTAGTTCCGCTGCCTTGGCCGCGAGCATCCGCCGGTCGATGCGGGGCCGTCCGTCTGGCGCGAACATGAGCGTGATGTCATCGAGCGAAAAACCAGCGGCGCGGCCCACCGCGATCAGCGCCAGCCGTTCCAGCACGTTGGAATTGAATACACGGCGCAAACCCCGCCTGCCGATAGAGGCGATCAGCCCCTTCTCCTCGTAGAAACGCAGCGTGGAGGCAGGAAGGCCGGAGAGCCGTGCCACCTCTGTTATGTCCACGTCTCTCTCCCTCTTGACCTCAAGTCGACTTTAAGTTGCAGAATATGCCTTCCACCCTTCGAGGACAAGTGGAAGGATACGATCATGAATGCCGTGCGCCAAACCGAGAACAATCAACCCAGCAAAGGCGGACCACTACCCGGCTTGCTCAGACCGCCGATGATCTTTCTGGCTGCGATTCTGTTGGGGATCGCGGTGAACCGGGCTTGGTCACTGCCTTTCATGCCGACCCTTCGGCGGCTCGGGCCCCTTGTCACTCTTTGCGCCGTACTGCTGTTCCTTCTTTCCTACCGAGAATTTCGAGCGGCTGGCACCCCGGTGCGGGGGAGCGAGCGCAGTACTACGATCGTGCGCACCGGTCCCTACCGGTTCAGCCGCAATCCCATCTACTTGTCTTTCATCCTGCTCCTGCTCGGACTGTCGGTCTGGTTGAATGACCTCTGGCTGCTCGTAACCCTCGCTCCGGCTGTCGGCTTCATCGCGAGGGTTGTGATCCCACGAGAAGAACGCTTCCTCGAGCGCAACTTCCCCGACCAGTACTCGAGCTACCGGGCCAGAGTCCGCCGTTGGTTGTAAGGCGCAATCATCGCTACCCGCGAGATCACGCTAGACAAACGAACACGATTTTGAGCTCAGACGTACGTCTTCATCCCAAGTACTTGGCAACGCCTGCGCGCGAACACGGGCTGTCGAAAAGCTTCGGCCAACACCACTGCCGTAAAAAGCCAAACCTCCCCGTAAGGGGATGAGGCTGATTACTGCCAAGCAGGAAGATAATCGGCCGTTTCGTCCTGATATCCTGATAATGTTAAAGACCAATTGTGCGAGGGCACATGAGTATTCCTCAAAATTCGGCGTGGAAAACACGCTTGGTGGAGAATGGATTCCCCGATCGTTCGTTCGACATCGAGTTTTGGCAGGAGCAGGGAGATGAAGCCATCTTTTCTGCCGCATGGGAAATGGTGGAACTAGCCGAGGAAGTCAGCCATGGCAGAAAGCCCACACTACAAAGAACTGCTACAACTCTTAAACGAATTTGAGGTTGAATATTTGATCGTCGGCGGGTTCGCAGTCATGAAGTACGGCGAGCCGCGTTATACGAAAGACCTCGACGTGTGGGTGCACAATTCCCCGCAAAATTCTCTCCGCGTGGTTGGAGCGCTCAAGAAGTTCGGCGCTCCCCTCGACCATGATGGCATCACGCTGGAAACATTCACCGAGAAGCAAGTGGTTTATCAGATCGGAATTGCTCCAGTGCGTATCGACATCCTGACCGAAATCACAGGCGTCCAGTTTTCCGACGCTTGGAGAAAGAGGGTCGCGAGCACTTTCTTCGGTGTTCCGGTGAACTTCATTTCCCTCGATGACCTCGTCACGAACAAACAAGCTCTAGGACGTAGCAGCGACCTGAAGGACCTGAAGCGGAATCCAAAGAATACCCACCCGGACAAATGAGTTGGCAACGGCGAATTTGGTTTCTGCAGCGCCCCAGACGCCGTCGACCGATGGGGAACGGTTCGACCAATCCGACGTTGGCCAATCACGCCCGTGCCCCGTTTGCCCGCTTGTTTCGATGCGGGCCGATCTCTTATCACGGCGCATTCATCAGTTTTTCGTCGATAGTCGCAGTACAAGCCTTACCGATTGCTCCGAAATACTGGCGACGAGTGCGCAATCGTCACAAGCCAAGACTGGTGATCAGTGCCCAGGAGGGATCTCCCGGCCCGGTCCGCCAGAACATCTAGCAAGTTCACCACCCATCTTGGATACGGACTGAATAACGCTCCGTTCTTTCCAGTAATCCTGCGCCCGCCTCTCGCCTGGCTTCCCCTACCCCCCAATAAATCAGAAATGAGGATTGTCATGCGAATTCGTGTGACCACCAGAGCCGACCTGTTTGAAAAACGCAAACAACAACATATCGACTGCGGCTACCGAATTGAAGATGAGCGGCCAATCCCGGTGAATGGCCTCTGCTCCTTCATCGCCGTGAGCGAGATACCCGGTTTAGACCCATTGGGCGAGCTGGTCGCCCAGGCGCTCAATCGAAACCACAATTTACGTGGGAATGGTTGAGGCATGCGATGTCACTCAGAATCCGCTTTCGTTTTGATGGCAAATGTTGCTACCACCCGCGTTATGACCCGGCACGAGATGGACGGCCACAACATGGAAATTGTGAAGGGTGCGAATCTCTGCATGTCATCCACCTTTACATCCGGATCGCGAAGAGAAGGGCTGCAGAAGGGAAGGGTCTTGTGGTCCGAATGCGTCCGCCAGACGAGGAGGTTCAAATATGAGCGCACCAAACGGTCGTGGGTCCGAAGATCGGGGAAGCACGTTCACACCGCCAGTCATGTTGGGTGGGCCAGCTATCGCTCAACTTCCTGCGGAAAGGGTGAAAGAGATCGTGGCGGCACTGGAAGTGCCATTTGATCCTTCTCAAATCGAATGGCGGGTGACGAACACCACAAAGGGTGAACAGCGGACACGCGGCCAGGTGGTTCCATATGCCGATCAGCGAGCGTACACCGACCGATTGAATACTCTTTTCACTCCCGCGGGCTGGACGCGCAAGTACACCATTCACACCAGCGCGAATTTCGAGCGGAGCAAAGACCAGAAGATCGTCGCGAAGGTGCTGGTCACGTGCGAGCTGACGATCTTCGGATTGGGCTCACACTCCGCTACCGGAGAAGAGTGGGCCGATGACGAGAATGCTGGCACGGCAGCAGAAGCTCAAGCCTTCAAGCGGGCCGCGGCTTGTTTTGGCCTCGGCCGTTATCTGTATTACTTCACTGGAACCTGGGTTGATCTGGACGATCGCAAGCGGCCCAAGTCAGTTCCGCAACTTGCCGGGTGGGCCACGCCGGCAGGATGGCTGCAGGGCCTTCGGCCTAAGCGTGGAGCCGCGACATCGTCCGGGCCAACACCTGCGGGAAATGGGTCCAATGGGGATGCGGGTACGGACCGTGGCCATCTTGTTTGCGAGATCGAACAGATGGAGAGAGTCGTGGGCAAACGCATGTACCGCGGACTGCTGAAGTCATTAGCGAGGGTGTGGAACCCCAGAGATATCCATGACCCGGCCATTCAGGAGAAAGTCCTAACGCACATGCAAGCTGCCGCACGCGGACTGCATCGTGCGAAGACTGCACGGGACAAGGCCGGGTTGGCAGATTTCGTGGCAGTTCTCCGGTCCGTGAAACTGAGTTCGTTGGACCAGATCGACAATCTCAAGACACTACAGGAAGTTGTGGTCGCGCTCGAAGTGACGGCGGCACACAGCAAGTAATTGCGCCCGCCTCATCCATGTCGTTCCTGTTCCGCTGATCCCCACATCACCGACCTGAGGAGGCACCTGTGCCTAAGTGCATCTCCGCCGTCCAGCACCTGCGCAGACTTCGAGGAGGATCGCAGTCCCAACTGCTCAGAGCGTCGGACGGCGCATCCTACGTAACGAAGTTTCAGAACAATCCCCAAGACATTCGCGTACTTGCCAACGAGATCCTGGCTACGAGGCTAGGGCTAGCCATCGGTCTTCCGATGCCTCGCGTCGAGGTGATTGAGGTCTCCGATTGGCTCGTGGAGCACACTCCAGAGATGCGAATCCAGCTGGGCGGTACGGAGATCCCGTGTCAAAGCGGCAACAACTAGCCTCGCTTTATGTCGGCACCGAGGGTTCTGGACTGACGGTCGACTACCTGCCGCGCGAACTGCTGCAGGGTGTTTCGAATCTTGCGGATTTTGCCCGTGTGCTGGTCTTGGACAAGTGGACTTGCAATGCCGATGGGCGGCAGGCGATCTTCTCGCGCAAGTCGCCGCGAAGCGGGCGTTACCACGCAAACTTCATTGATCAGGGCTACTGTTTCAACGCCGGTGAGTGGACGTTTCCCGATTTCCCTCTGCGAGGCGTGTACGCGAACAACTGCGTTTACGAGCGTGTTACCGGATGGGAATCGTTTGAGCCGGCGCTCAGCAGGGCAGAGAAAATGGATGCCGACACCATTTGGCGGTGCGCCGCCGACATTCCCGAAGAGTGGTACGAGGGAGACCGGGAGGGTCTGGAGCGGTTGGTGGAGAAACTTTCCAAACGCCGCAAACTTATCTTCAATCTAATCACCGACTTTCGCCAATCACCTCGACAGCCGTTTCCGCACTGGAAAGATCCGTCTGCCATCCGCGACGTTGCCGACACAAACTGCGCCGTAAATCCGCACATCGGGTAAAGGAAGCCGCTCGACGACGGCTCAACTTCCAATGATGCCGCCAATCTTGTTCCTGAGGAGGCTTACTCGTGCGTCCACACGGTCAGACCAAGCTAGGTTTCTTTCCCCTTCCTGCGGCCGAGGTGGTGCGCCTAAGGAATTGGCTCGCCTTCCCCGAGCAGTTCTCCGCGCTCGATCCCTGCGTCGGCGATGGGGCCGCCTTTGCTCAGTTGGTTCACGGTGCGCGCGCACGCCCGTATGGTATTGAGATCGATGCCTATCGGGCAGAACAGGCGCGAGCGGGGGACATCGAGACGCTGCAGGCAGACACGATGGAGGTGCGCTGCGCGGCGGAATCGCTATCGTTGCTCTATCTAAATCCTCCGTACGATTGGGAAGCGGGCGCAAGTAATAACCAAAGACTGGAGTTCGTGTTTCTGGAGCATACCTATCGGTGGCTGAAGCCGACTGGTGTTCTGCTTTTTGTGGTCCCGCAAAATCGCCTGGCGAAGAGCGCCAGACTGCTGAGCGAACAATTCACCGACTTGCGAGTGTACCGGCTCACCGAACCGGCCTGCCTGCAATTCAAGCAGATCGTTGTGTTGGCGTCTCGGCGCAAACGACATGTCCACCTCTCCGACACCGCCTTGCTGGAAGGGACGCGATACCTAGAAAACCTGGCAGCACGGCCCGACCTTCCCCCTTTGAGCGGCACTCCCGACGTTAAATACGAAGTCCCGAGTTCAGAGCTAATCGTGTTGACCCATGCTGGGATTCCTTTGGATGAGGTGGAAGATCTGCTGTTCGAGTCAGCGGCCTACCGCCAGGCCAGCCGGTTTCTTCTCCCCAGGCAAAGGGATGTCTGCGGCCGGCCGCTAACGCCACTACACGGCGGACATGTGGGACTGCTCTGTACCGCGGGAATGCTGAACGGAGTGTTCGGAGAGGGAGAGGACCGACACATTGCTCATTGGCGTTCGGTGAAGTTCACGGATCATTGGGAAGAAGAGGAAGAGGATGGCACCAGGATCCTCCACGACCGGGAACGGTTCTCGCACGAACTGACGCTGGTCTTCGCCAATGGAAGAACCCAGATTCTGACTCACGAGAAAAAGGAAGAACGATGAAGAACGCCTACCTCCGCTTTGGCTGGCTCACCTATGTGAAGAGCACGGAGAAAACCACGACAAGCGTGAAGCTTCGTCTGGACCGTTTTATTGGAGAGGTTCTGCCCGATCCCCCGCGACAAGCCAAGGCACATTTGATTTCCGTCATTGGCGGAGATACGCAGATTCAGGCGATCAGCGCGGCCATTTCCATGCAAGACCGGTTCATGGTCGAGGGGCCCGACGTACCGTCGACGCGCATATGTCTGGAGCGGAATGCGCAGTGTTTCAAAGGTTCCATACAGCTGGCTGGGCGAAAGAAGCCTTTGCGCCATCTCGTCGGCATGTCGGAGGAATTTGCCTCCGCAAATATGTCAGTGGGCTCGGGAAGGACTCTGTTGGCAGGCTCGGACAGGCGGTTTGTCTGGGCTTCCATCGCCCACATCTATGGAATTCCCGGAATCCCCCAATGGGCCGACTGGTTCTTAGACGAATTGAACACGCACCATGCATTGATTTCTGCCCTTGGCATTGGATGTGATCCGGTGATTGTTAAAGGGGAGAAAGAACAGTTCCTCGACTGGCTCAGCTGGGCAGTTGAAAGTGGCGCCGTCAATTTTCCCGCTGAAACGGGATCGATCCGTTGGCCCAGCTTGAATCTGCGAGACCTCTTCCTTCCAGCCCGCTAGATCCCAGCCTCGCCCTTCGTTCGTTTTTCGTTACTCGCTGTCTTTCCCGTCCTCTCTTCCGCAAATCTTTCCCCGGCTCGAGGATTTCCCATGCCAGAACCGTCCACGATTTACGACTATCTGCGCGCTCATAGCAATCTTTTGGGAGAGCGCATTCTTCAACAATATCCGGCACTTCATCAATTCGAAGATCCAGTTTCCCCGCGGATCGAGGGCCTGCTGCGACAGCCGTTTCCCGCGCAAACCATCGCGATCATGGGTCTTGCCGAACGCTGGCAGCAGGCGCGGACCGCCATGGTGGTCGCTGAATGCGGGACGGGAAAGACATTGATCTCGCTGGGGGCAGTTCACGTCCACAGCGAAGGAAAGCCGTTTACGGCCTTGGCGATGGTGCCCCCGCACCTGGTGGAGAAGTGGGCGCGGGAAGCTTTTCTTACGCTGCCCGGGGTGCGCGTGTTCCTGATCGATGATTTGCGGAATGGAGGGGACGAGAACAAGTCTCACGGGGTAAACGAAGTGCGGCTTAGGCAGGGTCGCATCGTGCGGGAGGGTTTCCGCACGACTCTGAGCGAACTGCGTTTGCGAAGACAGTCGTCGAGTTCCCGAAGACGCTGGTTATCCTTGTGTGGTCGACCTTCGCTGTTCATCGTGGGCCGTGAACGAGCGAAGCTCGGATACTTTTGGCGCCACGCATACCGAGTACCACGGTCGGGACCGTACTTGGGCTGCGTTGTCAATTCCGAAACCGGCAGGCCAGTCATCATGGATACGGGTCGCCTTACGGTTGCCGAGTTTGAGAAGGTCAAGATTGCGGAGAAGATCGAGACCCGGGAAGGGAAGTCCTGCCGGCCGTTTCATAGCCCTCTGTGGCAGGCCGATGCGGACAAGATCCGCCGCATGGCCCCGATTGAGTTCATTGGTCGTTACATGCCGGGCTGGTTTGACTACGCTATTTGTGACGAGATTCACCAACTTGCCGGCGACACAGCCCAAGGCAACGCCCTCGGTACTCTGTCGTCCTGTACCGATCGAATTGTGGGGTTGACGGGTACGCTTCTTGGGGGATACGCGGACGACCTGTTCAACACCTTGTTTCGTCTCGAAGCCGCCAGGATGAAGGAACACGGCTACGAATGGGGGACGAGCGGACGAAGTTCATTCACCCAGGACTATGGGGTTCTCGAAACCATCACGAAAGTGGAACCTGCCGAAAACCGCTGCTCCAAATCGAAGACCACCAGTACGGTCCGGCGGAAGCCTGGAGCATCTCCCTTGCTCTTCGGCGAATTCCTGATGCAGCTGTGCGCGTTTGTCTTTTTGGAGGACATCTCAGGAGAACTTCCGCCTTATGAAGAAACCTATCTGAGCGTGCCCATGGATCCGCTCATGATGGCGGCTTACCGGGAGTTGGAAGATGCCATCCGGAAGGCGTTGAAGGAGCACCGCGGCAATCGATCTGTACTGAGCACGATGCTGAACACTCTTCTTCTCTATCCAGACCACCCGTATGGGCTGGGAACGCTGTACGGAACCGAGTTTGATCCCGAGCTTAAACGTAATGTCCGCTTTGTCATTGCGGACACACGCGATCTTCCGGAAGAACAACTTTACTCGAAGGAACGGAAACTGATCGAGGAGGTCAAGAGGGAACTCGCCGAAGGCCGTCGTTGCCAGGTATTCGCCGTGTACACGCAAAAGCATGACGTGACGGCCCGGCTGGAACGAATTTTGCGCAACGAAGGAATTCGCACGGCAGTTCTACGCGCGAGCGTGGACACCTCGAAACGGGAAACCTGGTATGCGCGACAAATTAAGGACGGTGTGCAGGTCGTAATCTCGCATCCCAAGCTGGTCGAAACAGGCCTGGACTTGCTCGATTTTCCGACCATTCTCTTCTATGAATCGGGATACTCACTCCATACCTTAAGACAGGCCAGCCGAAGGTCCTGGCGCATCGGGCAGCGGCGGCCGGTGCGTGTGAAGTTCCTTTGCTGCGAAGGCACGATGCAGACGGCCTGCTTGCGGCTGATGGGCAAAAAACTCCTGGTAGCGCTCACCATGGAAGGCAAGTTTGCCGGCGAGGGGCTGCAGTCGATCGACGAAGACGATGACATGCTCTCGGCGATGGCGCGGGAACTGGTCGAGAGAAACGGCATCGGTGAAAGTGCTGATTCCGTGTGGAAAGCTCTGAGCGCAGAACATCAGAAGCTATTTCCCGCAGCTTCTCGCTCCCTCGACGATTCGCGCTCGAGCGAAACCTTGGCCAATCTGCTGCCCAACCAGCACGGTCCTGCCGCCCTCGTCGAAGAGGCCATCGCTGGCGATTCGGTCTTGGTCTTTGGGCAACGACCAGGATCGCTGGCAGGCCGAAAGCCGCGTTGCAGGCCGACTGTCCCGGAACAGGCGTCGCTATTCGGTTAGGGTTGATGAAACTCAGAGGACGGTAAGAACAGTCTTCGCCTTACAGCGCCCAGTCTTCTGGTGGAGATTGGATGCCCCAGACGTTGCCCGGTTCGTCCAGCGCCATTCCCAACAGCCAAAGCCTTTGGTACTGCCCCATCGAGATACAGTTCACCACCCGCGCCGTGACGTTCCCGCTCGGAGGAAGTCTCCCCAGGCGTACCGTCGCTCCAATTTCCAAGGGACGGCCGAACCGTGCGGCGCATCCCTGGGGGTTCACCAGGATGACCAAGCATTCGTCGGAAAACGGTTGGGACGGATCCAGGCTGGTGAGAGTGATAGGGATCTTGCACGGAATTCGAGTGCCCCGGCGGAGGCCAGCTTTCTTGTCTGTCGAACCCACACTCAAGTCTATCGGTTCGCGACACCACCTCAAAGATGCCGCGCTAGCGTTCCGATTTCGTAACTAGAGCTCGTATTTCTACCCAAAACACAAGGAGGAAAACAGTATGTCAGAAACTAGTACGCTCATTGGCTATAGCGGCCGGACGATTGGCCGCGAAGAACTGATGCTGGTGCCCACACCACCGGCGACCGAAACTCACCGCCCGATCCCTCACCACGAGATCGTGCGGGCACTGATCGAGACACTCGGGTTTCGCCACATCGGAGTCGTCCACGACGAATACGCGATATCGCCGGACGGCATGAAGATGTTCGGTGTGCTCGATCTCGCAAGCGAAATGCAGGGCTGCCGTTTCTCGATCGGCTTGCGCAACTCGCACGACAAAAGCATGCGCCTCGCGATGACCTGCGGTTATCGCGTCTTCGTGTGCTCGAACATGGCGTTTGCGGGAGACTTCACTCCGGTGCTCGCCAAACACTCGAAGTCATTTTCCCTGATCGATTGCATCTCGGTGGGCGTTGATCGGATGCAGCGGAACTTCGAGCCGATGCAAAAGCAGGTAGAGACATGGCAACGAAGCGAACTCACCGATGTCACTGCCAAGATCGTCATCTACGAGGCTTTCGTCGAGGGCAGGCTCGAAGCCCCGAAGCACCTTGCTCGCACGGTTCATGACCTCTACTTCGAGCCGAAGTACGAGGAATTCCGATCGCGAACCATCTGGAGTCTCTCCAACGCGTTCACGTCGGCATTCAAGGAACTGGAGCCGATTCCGCAATTCAGAGCCACGGCGAAGCTGGGTGAATTCCTTGAAGCTCGGTTCTCACAGTCGTTCTAGGCTGCAGGGCGGTGTCGGCCCGCCGCCCCTTTTCAACCAGTAATTCCGTCTTGCTTAAAACCCCCCGATGCGGGGGATATTGCGTGTGAGTTCGTTACGAGGGCCGACCAATTTGGCCACGACCTGTGCTCTATCTGTCGAAAATAGCTGGAGAACTCCTTGGCAGCAGGGTTTATGGGTACAAGCCGACGGGTGTGATCGCCACTAGCACGGGTGAAGGTGTATGTTCTCAGCCTCGCAGGTCCTAATCTCATTCGTGCAACTGTTCTGCCAGGTAATTGGCGATCCCGATTTCTTCTATGGAATGAAGTTGCGCTTCCAGGTAGTCCACGTGCCTTTCCTCGTCCTTAATCATTTGCTCGAACAAGAAGCGGGAACCTTCGTCTCCTGCCTCGACGCAGACTTTCACTGCCTGGTTATATTGGCGAACGGCATCGTGTTCGTCCTTGAGGTTGACTTCCATTTGCTGTTGTACATTGCGGCCAAGCTGAGGCTTCAAAGCGACGTCTACACTGGGCACTTCGTCCAGAAAGATGACGCGCTCAATCAATCCTTCAGCGTGTTTCATTTCTTCGATGGCGCGTGCCTTCGTGCGTTGTCCGAGACGCTTGTACCCCCAGTTCTGGCACATTTCAGACTGGGTCATGTATTGCACGATAGCCGTCAATTCAGCACTAAGCCAGCAT
Organism: Terriglobia bacterium; assembly: GCA_020073385.1. Lineage (GTDB taxonomy): Bacteria > Acidobacteriota > Terriglobia > Terriglobales > Acidobacteriaceae > Sulfotelmatobacter. The sequence continues at coordinate 64,387 of JAIQFH010000012.1, forward strand.
CTCCGTCGCTCGCGCATCGGCATGAATCTTGTGGGCCACGTTTTCTGCGGATGCACCGTCGGCAACGGCCGTAAATACGTCCACTTCTAGCGCCGTGAGCACCGCCCTGCTGGACATGAAACCTCGAATCATCTCGTTGAGATCGTCGGGCAGAATGCCGGTTTCGTCTCTAGCCTTTACCATCGCCCGATAGTGGTCGCGATGCTCTTTCGCTTGTGCATACATCGCGTGCGAGTCGCCCCATGCGAGTCGCGACACAACCTTGCCCGACAATAAGTGCGAATTCACTATTTCTGGAACATCTTCTTCTCTGACTTTGTGATACCAGACTCCTTCCGGATAGGTGATCATGACCGGTCCCTCGTCGCACAAGCCGAGGCATCCACAGGTAGTGACCTGGACTTGATCGTCCAGTCCTTGGCCGGCTAATTCGCGTTCCAAGGCCTGCAAGACTCGCCGTGAGCCATTGCCAGGGTAGGATGTAGCACCTTCGGGCTTTCCTTGGGTGCAGATGAATACGTGCTGACGAAAAGGCTCCATGTGCGACCTCCTACGGCCAGACTAGGCCGCGACGAGCTTGGCTACAACAGCTCGCCGTAGGGCCAACTCCAAAGTCTGCTATTCGATTGGGCTTTCCGCCGTGATGCATGTCACACATAGTACGCACGACGAATGATTCGGGCCCGAGCGGTTGGTTGTCAGCTTGGTCTTAAGTTGGTCCCAGAATTGACCAGAAACGACCAAGAATCGTCTTTTTGTAGGAGATCATCGAGGAATTGGCGCCAGTCAGGACTGAGTTCGGGAGAGAAGCCAATCCGCTCCGGCAGCGGTTTGTTGATGTTCGTGGTCGCGAGTGCAAGGCGCTTGATCCTCTCTCTGATTGTGTGCATCACTGGATCGGCGAGAACGAAGCCGCGGCGCACGATGTTAACATCCACTTTCCTTCCAGAAACACCGATCCAAAGCTCCACAACATCAGGCGGCAAGTCTTCAGCGCCGCGAGGCGGGCGTTCCACGTACTCGATCTTAAGCTTGCCCATACTTGGCTCCGCCATGGCTCGGGCTTTGATCGGTGCCCGCCCGCATGCATCACTTTTCCACCAGGCAGTATTCGCCGAGTTTCTTGTCCTTGTCGGGCGGGGCAGTGTCTGTCGTAGCCGCGGATTCTGGATAGACCTCGATGTCCCTGCACTCATACATTCCGAAATTCTTCGGAAGCTCCACCATTAGGTAGTTGCCGTTTTTCAGGTTCGTGCAACCCGGTGCCCCTTGGTTGCATTGTAGCTGGTAAGCCTTGCCTGCTTTCAGGACCTCCAAGATCACGACGCCATTGTTCAGTTCGCTGCTTCTTACCGTGATGAAGGATTTTTCCTGCGCCGACATTTCCGCTGACCCAAACAGGAGCAAGAGGGACAGCAAAAGGAAGGGAGTAATTTCTTTTTTCATACGCACCCCCTTTGGGTAAAAGCCCAAACTTTCCCCGGCTCGTTCTAATTAAATCTTTTCGCAACTGGCAGATCCGTGTCTGTGATAGGAGGCACAGAGTGCACGATCCTTACATCTCAAACCTGTGGCCTCGGACTCTGGCCATGCAGGTTTGGGAGTTCCTTCTCTCCCCTTCGCAATCGCTGCCGGTACACACTTCGCATAGTGATCTCGATCACTGACTTTTGTGAACCTAGGTCGTTCTGTAAGAAGAGGGGGATGACAGATGGCAGTGACCTGCAAGGAGGTATGTTATGAAATCTCTGGCGCGTTTGGCAGCCGTTCCAGGAATTCACCTCACTCCAAAGGCAAATGAACCGACTGTTCGGCAATTTCTTTGGTAGGACACAATTGATGCCGTTTGAAGAGAATCTCAGCGGCTGGGAGTTCGGTCCGCCCGTGGACATCTACGAGGATGACCAAAAACTCACATTCAAAGTGGAAGTGCCGGGGATTGACGAAAAGGACGTCAAGGTCGAGATCGAGAACAATGTTCTAACGGTGCGCGGAGAACGCAAGCTCGCGAAGGACATCAAAGAAGAAAACTTCCGCCGCATGGAGCGTCATTATGGCGCCTTCTCGCGTTCCTTCACGCTTCCAAACACGGTGGATCCGGAGAAGATTGAGGCAAATTACACCCATGGCGTACTAACGATTCAGATGCCCAAACTCGCCGGAGCCAGGCCAAAACAAATCAAGGTGAATGTGCCTAAGGCGCTGAAGGCCGCGTAGTCAGCGCACGGAGGGTCCCTTCGCTCTCCTTCTTCTTGTTCTTGCATCCGGAGGAAAGTGGCCGCACGAGGCGGCGTCACGAGTGCGAATTTGCCACGGAGCAGAGAAGTAGGCCGACAGGTGGTCTTCTCGGGTAGAGCGAGGCACATTCCAGGAGAGGCGGGTGTGCCATGTTTCAAACTTTGGACGAACAAATCGAGACGACCGAAGGCGGTCGTGCCACTATTCGAGCGCGGTTAGTCCGTTTCGCGGGCATAGCTGTCATCTTGGTGGTCTTGTTCGCAGGATTATACTTCGCAATCGTGTCCTTCGAATGAACTCCGCTCTCGGAGTCGCCGAAGGGAAGGAGGATGCAAAGGATTCTTAGCGGGAGGGCCCTATGGCAGCCACCAAGGATAGACTTCAAGTTTTGAGGAATGAGTTGCAGTTCTTAGAGAGCGGTGGTTACCGCTTCCCGATTCAATGGAGGTCGGCGCGAATTTTCGAAGACTCGCCGAGCTGTCCCAAGGATCGGTGGTCGGCTTGCCCGCATGGCAACTGTGTGTTATTGGATTTTGTCCCGGAGCAGAGCCATCACGAAGCGATTCCTTGTCGCTACATTCCGTTAAATGAAACCGGCGAAACCTTAAACACTTTGTACAGCACGGGTACAAACGAGGAGATTCAAGAGACTCTTCGAGAATGGCTGCTAAAGACAATCACAGAACTTGAACAATCAACCCACGCTGAAATGCTCTGGCGGCAGGAAAAGGCAGGGTAGTGGAATCGGGAATGGGCTGGAGTGCAAGTGTCCCAAATGAGGAAGGACGTTTTTACCGGTCGCTGGGTGATCATGGCTGATTCCACAGCGGTCCGTCCTTCCGATTTCCATTTTGACAGGTTCTTCAAGGAAACAACCTTCTGTCCATTCTGCGAAACAAACGAAGCCTCCACACCCCCGGAAGTCTTTGCCATTCGAAAGCCGGGTTCGCCTGCGAACGGGTCCGGCTGGTCCGTACGCGTGGTGCCAAACGTCGCCCCGCGATTACGAATCGAAGGCGAATTGGGACGGCGGGCCGAAGGCTTCCACGATCTGATGAACGGGGTGGGCGCACACGAGATCGTTGCCGAGACGCCTCGCCACGACCGTAGCCTCCACGAACTTGAAATCGAGGAGATCGGTGACGTAATCCGAGCTTATATAGCGCGCATCGTCGATCTGGAGGGTGATAAGCGGATGCGCTACGTGCTGATCTTCAAGAACCATGGCGAAGAAGCCGGCGCTCACACCATTAGTCATTCAATCTCGCAATTGATGGCTCTCTCGGTAACGCCGCGCACGGTTAAGACCAAACTCATAACGGCTCGCGATTATTTTGCTTTAAAGGAACGATGCATCTACTGCGATGTGCTCCAGCAAGAGCTAAAGCAGAAAACCCGATTGATTGCTGAGAACGAGGATTTTGTCGCGTTCGCTCCTTTCGCCTCGCGTTTTCCATTCGAGATGGCAATAGTTCCCAAATTCCACGACAGCGCCTTCAGTCGTATCAGCCCGACGCAGATTGAGGGCCTGGCCCGGATCCTGCGCGATGTCTTGCAGAGGTTGGATCATACTCTGGGAGGGCCGCCCTACAACTTATCGTTGCAAGACAGACCATTTCTGCGACCCAGAGCAGGATATTGGAACACCATCGAAGACGACTTCCACTGGCACGTGGAGATCCTTCCGCAAATTGCCCGTATCACGGGATTCGAGTGGGCGTCCGGATTTTTCTACAATCCAGTACCGCCGGAAGTGGCTGCTCGATGTCTCTCGCCTGTTGCGGATGCTGAACCCGATCGACGTGGGTGAGAATGCGCTGATCGCTCTCCCACGGTTCTGGACCCAGGAAGTCAAGTGGCATCATAAGCAGGAGGTGGCTATGCGGAAATCGCTGTTCAGTATCGTGCTCGTCTGTGTCAGCTGTTTGCTCGCCCAAGACTTGAAACCTATCGCTCTGCCGTCACCTCAGACTGAAGGCGGCCGACCGCTAATGCAAGTGCTCAAGGATCGAAAGACCTCCCGAGACTTTGCTCCGGACAAGCTTCCACAACAACTGCTCTCGAATCTCTTGTGGGCAGCATTCGGCGTGAATCGTCCGGGTGGTAAGCGGACCGCACCCTCTGCGATGAACTGGCAGGAAATCGACATCTACGTAGCCACGGCGGACGGTCTCTTTCTCTATGACGCCAAGGGCAACCGACTCGAACACGTTTTGGCACAGGACATTCGTCCGGCCACCGGCACACAATCTTTCGTTGCTGCGGCACCGGTGGACCTCGTCTACGTGGCAGATCTTTCCAAGGCTAGCTCGGGTCCGGACACCGAGTTGTTTACGGCGGCGGACGCGGGCTTCATCGCCCAGAACGTATACCTGTTTTGCGCGTCCGAGAACCTGGCCACGGTCGTCCGTGGCTCGGTTGATCGAGGCGCTCTCGCGAAAGTGATGAAGCTGCATCCGCAACAGAAAATCATTCTGGCGCAAACCGTCGGATACCCGAAGAAATAGTTCAACCGCCACGTTACCTCGGCTAAGCCGACCGATGTGCTCGAAGTCCGTCTGCCGTCGTGATACCGATCACCGCACTCTCCCAGCCCAGCCGATATAGTCTGAGCTGGATGGCCACCCATGACGCTGTTGGACCCGGACGAACAGAGCTTTGTTCGCGAATCGGTGCTCCAAGAGCGCGTGGACAGTAAAGTGCGCTGCAACATTTGTGAGCGCCGTTGCCTGCTGGTGGCGGGCGGAACCGGATGGTGCCGTACCCGCCAGAACCGCGGCGAAACCCTGGTAACGCTCACCTACGGAGCCGTCTCCTCTCTGAGCGTGAATCCTATCGAGAAGAAGCCCTTTTACCACTTTTATCCCGGCAGCATGACGCTTACGGCGGGGAGTTGGTCGTGCAATTTCGATTGTCCTTGGTGTCAGAACTGGGATATCAGCCGGGCCAAGCCTTCCTTTGGTGGCAACTACATGTCACCGGAGGAGTTTGTCACACTGGCAAAACGGAAGGGATGTCGCGGCACTTCCATCTCGTTCAATGAGCCCACTCTTTCGCTGGAGTGGTCCTTGGACGTATTTCGCTGGGCACGCCCTCAGGGTTTGTACAACACCTTTGTCACGAATGGCTACATGACCCCCGAGGCTCTGGACTTGCTGATCGAAGCAGGGCTCGACGCCATGAATGTCGACATCAAGGGAGATGCAGCGGTTGTCCGACGGTTCTGCAGAGGCGTGGATGTAGAGAAGGTCTGGGCCAATTGCAAGGGTGGCCGCTTGCGCGGTGTGCACATCGAGGTCACCACACTCGTTATTCCCGGAGTGAACGATGCTGACGCGATCATGCGGGGAATAGCGGAGAGGGTCGCGCGAGATTTGGGGCCAGAAACTCCCTGGCACATCAGCGGATACTTTCCCGCTTACAAGTTCGGCGCGCCATCCACCCCGCTTGCCACCCTCGAACAGGCGTGGCGAATCGGTAAGACTGCCGGTTTGCGATTCGTGTATTTGGGGAACGTGCCGGGGCATCGCTACGATAACACCTACTGTCCCTCCTGCCATGCCTTGCTAATTGAACGCTACGGTCTCGACGTGACACGCGTGAGGATAGAACGTGGACGCTGTCCGCGATGTGGGCAACAAGTCGCCGGCGTGTGGAGTCGGGACGAAGAAAAAACCTTGATGAGGTGACAGCCCGAGGAGGCATTCACGATGTCGAGTGCGAAACGCAAGATCCTGGTCACCGGATCGTCTGGCCAAATCGGGTCCGAACTGGTGCCTGCGCTGCGCGAGCGTTATGGAACACAGAATGTAGTTGCCTGTGACATCAAGCCTCTGCAAGAGGGTTCGGGCCCGTTTGAACTCGCTGACGTTACTGATCGCGAAGCCTTGGAAGGTATTATCCGGAAGCACCGCATTGGCTCCATTTACCACCTCGTGTCGATTCTGTCCGCCGCCGGGGAGATGAATCCCAATCTCGCCTGGTCCGTCAACATCGAGAGCCTCAGAAACGTGCTGGATCTTGCCCTACAGCACAAAATGGAACAGGTCTTCTGGCCGAGTTCGATTGCCGCATTCGGGCCGCATACGCCTCGAATTCACACTCACCAGCTCACCGTCATGGACCCGAATACTATGTACGGTATCACCAAAGTCACAGGCGAGCTTCTTTGCAACTACTACTTTGTGAAGTACGGGCTTGACGTTCGTTGTCTCAGATATCCGGGAATCATCAGCTGGAAGACGCCTCCCGGCGGCGGCACAACCGATTATGCGGTGGCGATTTTCCACGGTGCATTACGCGAAGGCCGCTACGAGTGCTTTGTCGCTGCGGATACCGTCATCCCCATGATGTACATGCCCGACGCCATCCGCGCTGCAATTGAATTCACCTCGGCCCCGCGTTCGCGGCTTCACACACACCTGGGCTACAACCTGGCTGCGATGAGCTTCTCCGCCCGGGAATTGGCGAAAGAGGTGAAACGTCACTTGCCAGGCTTCGTGTGCACATACAAGCCAGATGCGCGGCAGAAAATTGCAGACTCATGGCCGAAGAGCATAATAGATGATAGGTGTTCTCGGAAAGACTGGGGGTGGAAACCGAGATTCAACCTGTGCAGAACTGTCGAGGATATGCTGAACCATCTCCGAGTGGTTGTGCCCGGTCCACGGTAAAGTTAGGGACAGCCGAACGCGGGATCCCAGTCCAAGGAGTGTGACTCCTAGCAATGTGGTCGCCCAACCCTTTGGGAATGTCCTGAGAGTCCTTATATCGATTTCTTGTGAATCCGGTGTGCCGGAACGTGAACATATCAGATCATCTCATGAGACAACTGCAACTGGCAGAGTGGAGACTATGGAATCTCTGTCTGGGTGACATTCATGAGCGCAGACTCGTAGCCTCGATCAGGAGCTTCGGGCCGACCGGCCGTGATCTTATCGTGCTCAAGTAAACCCGCGAGAACCAGGCGTGCCGCATCCGCCGGCCGCAAACGTCGAGAGCAACCCGCTCAACACGATCAGAGTGACAGTTTGGGCACTCCAGATCGTTGGCGGCATCCTTCATGCGGTGCTGCCGAAAGCGCCAATCCAAAGCCACAACCGATGACCGATACGCGCAGTCCTTGCAAACAAAAAAGCGCAAGAAAATTGACAATCGAAAGCCGTGCGATTTTTGATTTAAGCTGAAGGGAAGATAAACAGATGGCCAGCTACTTAACCCCAACTGGCCGATACTGCCCTAAGGTCCCTCAAATGGCGCATTTGAACTTGTCATAACCTTTCCAATCAGCTCACAGGAGAAAATCGACAATATAGGGGCGAGTAAGCGCTCCAGCGCCTCGTTGGTCAGTCCTTGAATCACCGCTCGGAGCAGCGTGAGTTGGGTCACAGACGATATGGATTGCTCGGACAATGATTTCATCGAGGAGGTCACGCCATGAAAGCCTACCAGACGGTCACCAAGGCGACGAGCTATGCGCATGGCCGACCCGCCGGACTCGAAGAAGAAATCCGACGTCGCGCCTATCAAATCTACGAAGAGCGCGACAGGTGCGAGGGTCGTTCCCTAGACGACTGGCTCCGAGCCGAAGCGGAAATATTGAGTCACCGGGTTATGCGGAGAGTCGCACTGGAAGAGCACGCATTGGCTGCTTAGCGATCGGAGTGCCCCCCGGAGGTGAACAGTACTCGGGCGCATGAGCCTCGCGTAGCTGTCGCCCGCGAGGTAGGCAACAACAATTTGTCGTGCTTGGTGAAATCGTGAATGAATTCGAGCGAATGAGTCGAGAGGACTTGGCTAAACCATGAGTAGGTTGTCAAGATCCAACTGTCTCAAATGGGAGTCCGAATCAGTCATGGGAAGTCTACATTTGGCGATATATAAATGAGAGCCTTCAGCGAGCGCCGGAGCCTTGGACTTTTGTGACGCTCTTGCCGACGGATGCCGGGCGTCGCCGCACTCAAGCCCACGCGGGATGCAAAGGTTGAGTGCTGTCTTTCGCACGATCCCGGCCTGCCTTCTTGTGTGGTGCAACAGGTTTCACGATGGAGTGATTTGCAGAACTCGTGGCACTGTCATCTGCTTTGTGACCCCTTTCTTCTTTTGGCTAGAGTTCTGCGGTCTGTACTGGAGATTGGCTCGGCCTGCGCGTGATCCGCGGCGATGTCTATTAAAATCACTTTTTGGTTTTTCGATGACTTCACCGAGGTTCAATAAACCATGAGCCCTGGCAACAGCGGACGTTTAGTAATTCTCAGCGGCCCGTCTTGTGTAGGGAAGAGTCCACTCTACGAGTGTCTGGGCAAGTTCTATCCTGAGCTGCGCAACCGATTCCACAGGTTGGTGCTGATCAACAGCCGCGATCCTCGTCCCGGAGAAATCGACGGTGTGGACTATCATTTTCGGAAGCGGGCTCACGTTGAGGCGTTACGAATGGACCATCGCTACGCCGTACTGGAGGTGCGCACTGACCTGCAGGCCCTGGATGTTGAGGAACTCGAGTCTTTGCTGCATCGAGGCGATGTGTTCTTCGAAGGGAACCCCTACGTGGCCCGAGCATTACAGACACATCCTCACCTCGCGGACATAAATCGGCTGAGTATTTTTCTATCGCCGCTTTCGAGAGAGGAGATTGCATATTTCAAGATGCCGGAGCGTAATATCTCGCTGGAGGAACTGCTCACCGAAATCATGCGGCGCAAGCTCCTGAGGAGAACCCGGCGGCAAAAAGGAGAACTATCAGCAGCGGATCTGGACAACGTGGAGACTCGCGCCTCGAGTGCTTACCGCGAACTGCAAGCGGCATGGCACTTCCAATATGTAATTCCGAATCACGACGGCGAGGACTCCGATAACTGGGACGCATTTTATTACCCGATTGGTGATGCCCGGAAAACCCTGGACGCTTTCGTCGGCTTGCTGCAGGGCCGGGTTCAGCCTAGCGTGGAGAAGTGGGAGGAGAACCTCCTTCTGCGGCCGGAGAATTGAACTAGAGCTTCTGCCAAGGAGCCCTTTCCCCGTGCGCAGGCTAGACGATCAGCAATGTGCATATGCGTGGTGGAATTGAAGATCAGTCCAAGGTGCGTCCCGCCGACCTCGACGTCTACCTTTGGGTTGCCGGTCCGGCAGTAGCGCCAGTCGACGATCCCGTCCTCACGGCTGTAAGCTATAAATAGCAGTTTGCGCCACCGATGTTGGCCACTTTCGGCGGAGAGAACGCGCGAAGGCACACGAGCACCGGCTGGTAGCACATCCCTGCGGCGGCCTTGGGGACCGCCCCATAGGCGCTAACTTAAGGGAGGGTTTTTTCCCTCGTACTTTGGCTCGAAGTGCAAGTCATGCACGGTGCGGCAAATTGCATGGGCGCTTCGAATCTGCCTTCGACAAATGCCTCGTAGGTGACGTCCGTCAATTCGCTTTCTGCCAGGTTTCCCTCTGCGTTCGCACCGGCTCGAGATTGCGCTGCATACGGTCAACGCTGACCGAAATACAGTCAACAAGCAAGAACGGCTTCGAGTGTTTCGGCGGCACTCGCGTAAACACGCTTGGAACAATATCTCCGCATGGACGAGGTGCGGCCTTTACCAAGACAGGAAGTGAATCGACAAAACAGCATTGTGGTTGTTGGTGTGGAGGTGACCCGGTCATGGGTTCGCGCGTCCTCCTCTTGCGCCCTCCCGGCGTTGCCGCTTACTCAAAAGTCAACGCGCAGCTGGAACTGCACGCGCCGATTGTTGCCGAAGGCCATATCGGCCGGACCTGCGCTCGAAGCCAGCCAATTCGCGCGTCCAAAGTGGGGCGAACTTAGATTGCCTACGGCAAGCCTGGATTGGTGGTATTGAACAAATTGCGCACAATGGTGGCGACTGTCACGTTGTAGCGGTGCTCGGTCGCGGGACAAGGTGGCGCAGGCTCTCGTTGGAGACTACCGGCCGGAGCATCTGTTCACCCTGAACCAGTCGCTGGAGGGATACCGCTACTACCAGAAGCTGATCTTGGAGTTGGATCAGGAGACGGCACGTTTGATGCAGGCTCTTCCCAGCGCAACCGAGCATCCGATGCCACCACGCACCAGTCGAATTCGCCGGTGTCCAGATATTCAGATACAGGCAGTCCTCGCTCTGCGACGGTGCCACCAACCACTTATAAATTGGAGGCGTCCCGGGACCTGGAGTCTGCATGCAAGCGTTGCCGAACTCCGTGGCTTGCCGCACGCTCTTCCATGACGCCGCCGGTTGCGGTGCTTTCTACCGCGGTTCACCCACGGGCGGCGCAGCGTAGGGGATGCCGCGATAGACCTTCATGCCGGGACTCTTCGCCGCCGCCCCGGAAAGCTGGCCCTGCGCGACGCGAACCGGATCCTGAATCGACACCCAGTTTGCGGCGCAATTGCCAGTGTTTGAGTTTGGTGCATCTCACAAGGCGGCGGCACGGCCATGGAGTGAGAAATCAACTTCCGTGTGGCCGCTAGCCTTGATCGGAAACGCCTCGGGACAGACTTTTGGGTGGAACAGAGATCCTGCTCCGAGGCGTTTCCGATGAGGTGGCTTCTGATTATCCGGTTGCTTCAGCAAAGCACCAGATGTTGCGCAAAGACTAAATCGGCGCCTCTAGAGCTTGCGGTCTGCTTAAGCAACCGGATAATCAGAAGGTGGCTAGAAGGAAGCCGCTGGCGTTTGCGGCGGGCGCGGGGTATGCGGCTGGCTATGGGATTTGAATGGGGTCTTTTTTCGCCTTTTGTTCGGGCCCAAGCGCAAATGCAGGCACTTCTAATGCTGCGGAGAAGTGAGGCAGATGCCACCTCATACGTGGCGGATTATCTCACGCGCAGCGTCCGCCGCGCTAGCGGCTCGTTCTTGCCGACTACTCGGGAAGTACCGTGGAGTTCATAGGCGGTGACTTTCGACTGTGAGCGCCCCTGCCAATTAAACTTGCAAACTCTGGTTCTCGTACAGCAGCACGGCCTCGGTCTCCTGCGAGTCCACGGGACGGTAGCACAGCTTGGTGTCCTCGAGGAAGACCTCGATAAACGCCGGCCGGGTGTTGATCGTGCCCCGGATCAGCGCCTCCGACAACGGATCTTCGATGTACTTCCGCAAGGCCCGCCGGAGCGGACGCGCGCCGTAGCTGCGATCGCCGAGTGTCTGACTGAGGACCCACTTCTTGGCCTCGTCGGTTACGGTCACGGTGATTGACTTCTGCGCCAGGTTAGCGTCCAACTGGTTGATCATCAGCTCCAGGATCTGAATCAGGTCGTTCTCCGTCAGCGCGTTGAACAGAATAACTTCGTCCAGGCGGTTCAGGAACTCGGGGTTGAAGGTACGCTTGACCTCGTTCTTGACCAGGCCTTCGACCTTCTCCGAAATCATCTCTTCCTTCTGGGACTGGAAGCCCATGCCTTCCCGTTTCTGCAGATGGCGGGCCCCGATGTTCGAGGTCATGATGATGATGGCGTTCTTGAAGTCCACGGTGTTGCCCAGACCGTCGGTGAGCTGGCCATCTTCAAACACCTGCAACAAGATGTTAAACACGTCCGGGTGCGCCTTCTCGATTTCGTCCAGCAGGACCACCGAGTAGGGCGCACGCTTCACACGCTCGGTCAACTGGCCGCCCTCTTCGTAGCCCACGTATCCCGGAGGCGAGCCGATTAGCTTCGAGACCGAGTGCTTCTCCATGAATTCCGACATGTCGAACCGGACAAGGGCCTTCTCGCTGCCAAACATGAATTGCGCCAGGGTGCGGGCGACTTCGGTTTTGCCGACGCCGGTCGGCCCGAGGAACAGGAACGAGCCGATCGGGCGGTTCGGGCTCTTCAGTCCGGCGCGCGAGCGGCGGATGGCCCGGGCCAGGGCGCTGATGGCTTTGTCTTGCGAGATGATGCGCTTGTGCAACTCTTTTTCAATGCGCAGCAGCTTCTGGGTTTCTTCTTCTTTAATTGAAGTGATCGGGACGCCGGTCCAGCGCGATACCACATCCTCGATGTCCTCCCGACCGACTACGCCGGTGGAGGATTCATCGAGGTGGTATTTTTCGCGAAGAGCACGCAGGTTCTCGCGTTCTTTGCGTTCTTCGTCCGCATAGAAGCACGCCTTCTCGAATTCGTGGTTCGCGATGGCGTTTTCCATGCGGTGGACGATGAACTTGATGCGCTTCTGGACCTCAGTGATCTCCTCAGGCAATGAGGTCTGGCGCAGCTTCACGCGCGCTCCCGCCTCATCGATGAGATCGATTGCCTTATCGGGCAGGAAGCGGTCCGGAATATAGCGATTGGAATGCGCTACAGCGAAGTTGATGGCGTCGTCGGTGTAAGTGACCGCGTGGAACTTCTCGTAGCGGTCCTTAATGCCGAACAGAATCTTGGTGGCGTCGCCTTCATCCGGCGGCGGAACCTTGACGACCTGGAAACGGCGCTCGAGCGAACGGTCTCTTTCGATCGACTTGCGATACTCGCGCGGCGTAGTCGCACCGATACACTGAATTTCACCGCGTGACAGCGCCGGCTTCACAATGTTCGCCGCATCCAGTGAGCCTTCTGCCGAACCCGCACCCACGAGCGTGTGCAACTCGTCAATAAAGATGATGGAGTTCTGTGATTCCATCAGCTCCTTCATGATGGTCTTCAGGCGCTCTTCAAACTGGCCACGATATTTGGTGCCCGCCACGATTAATGACAGGTCAAGGGCCAGGATGCGCTCATCTGCCAGGAACGACGGAACTTCCCCATCGGCGATGCGCTGCGCCAGTCCTTCGACGATAGCAGTCTTACCTACGCCTGCCTCGCCGATCAGTACTGGGTTGTTCTTGGTGCGGCGGCAGAGAATATGAATCACGCGCTCCAACTCGCTTTCACGTCCCACCAGCGGATCGAGCTGCGTATCCATCGCGGCCTGGGTCAGGTCGCGGGAGAACTCACTCAGCAGGGAAGATTCGCCATGACGCTGGGGCTGAGCTTTTTCCTGACTGGTATGGGCCAGTTCCTCGCGGACGGTCGAAAGGTGTAAGCCGCGTTCGTGCAGGATCTCGGCGGCGAAGCACTTCTCTTCACGCAGCAGTCCCAACAAAAGATGCTCGGTTCCAACGTGCTTGTGCGAAACGCGCTCAGCCTCCTCGGCAGCGTAATCCAGAACCCGCTTGCACTCCTTGCTCAACGGAAGATCGACCGAGGTCGAGACCTTCTCCCCGATGGGAATGTGTCCCTCAATCCGCCTGCGGATGGACTCGACCGAGGCATGACAACGCAGGAACCGGAAGATGAGAGCTTTGTCTTCGCGCACAAGTCCCAACAGCAGGTGCTCCGTTTCTATGGAAGGAGAACCGAACTGACTGGCCTCGAAGCGCGCAAAGAAGATGACGCGCCGTGCTATCTCCGTGTACCGTTCAAACATGAGCCCTCTCCCCGCCACGTTCTCCGGTAAGCTGTCGGATTAGTGAAAAGCCCCATACCCTGGAGAACCCTCAGGCCCATACATCATTATGCAATCAAGATACCAACGAACCCAAGTTCCTAACGGACTCGAGTTCATGATACTCCGTACCCGACTCCCGTTTCTCTGCAAACATGGCTACAACAGACGCCGACAGCGCCAATTCCGCCGCCAGCGGGCTGCTCAAAAATCGCTTCTCCTATCACGATGCGAGGTACAATGATTTAGCCAGGTGGAACGGCAGCGGGCTCTGCAGGGATGCAACCGTGCCGAGGAATAGCTTGGTTGGGCTCATCGATACGATCACTGCATCCGCGCGAATATTCTTCTCGCGCTCCTGCCACCCGCATCGGACCGGTAGAGCCGCATGCCTTGAAAACCACGCCCGAAGGACGGGATCGACACTCCCGGAGACACTCCTTCACGCTAAGGCGGCACATTTGCAGTTGGCGCGCAGACACTTGTGCATGGCAGCGCTTGGCGCGAGGAATGTAAAGACTGCCTCATGGAAGAAGGTTCTAAAATTCGCAAGATCGCGTTTGTCGGCAACCACTTGCCGCGCAAGTGCGGCATTGCTACGTTTACGTCTGACCTGCTTGCCGCCGTGGCAGCTGCGCATCCCCAAAGCCAGTGTTTCTCAGTATCGGTGAATGACATTCAAGGTGGCTACGAGTACCCGGAAGTGGTTCACTTCGAGATTGAGGAGCAGGATTTATCGTCTTATCTACGTGCTGCGGACTTCCTCAACATCAGCGACGTGGACATCGTCTGCTTGCAGCACGAATTCGGCATTTTCGGCGGGCCGGCCGGCGGCCATATCCTAGCACTCCTGCGCGAATTGAGAATGCCCGTTGTCATTACCTTTCATACCATTTTGCGCGAGCCGAAAGTCGACCAACGGCGCGTAATGCACGAATTGGTCGCGCTCTCGACCCGGCTCGTGGTCATGGCTGAGCGGGGGCGACAGATGTTGCAGGAGATTTACCAGGCACCGCCGGCCAAGATCGATCTCATCCCACATGGCATTCCCGACGTAGGTTTTGTCGATCCGACCTATTTCAAGGACCAGTTCGGTGTGGAAGGCAGGGTGGTGCTGCTCACGTTCGGGCTGCTTTCGCCGAACAAGGGGATCGAATATGTGCTCAACGCCCTGCCGCACATTCTAGCGGAGTTTCCCGACGTTGTTTATATTGTGCTGGGCGCCACCCATCCCAACGAACTACGCGAGCATGGCGAAGCCTACCGGCTCGGCCTCGAAATCCTTGCCAAAAAGAACAAACTCGAGAAGAACGTCATCTTCTACAACCGGTTCGTAGAACTTGAAAATCTGAAGGAGTTCATCGGCGCCGCAGACTTTTACATCACGCCTTATCTCAACGAAGCGCAGATCACGTCGGGCACCCTAGCCTATACGTTTGGTGCTGGCAAAGTGGTAATTTCGACACCGTACTGGCACGCTGCAGAATTGTTGGCGGCAGACCACGGCGTGCTGGTGCCGTTTGGCGACGCCCCGGCCATAGCCCGCGAGGTGATTAGTTTGCTGCGCGACAACACCCGCCGGCATGCCATTCGCAAGAATGCTTACAAGCTTGGCCGTGAGATGGTATGGAGCAACGTGGCGCGGCTCTATATGCGCTCGTTCGAGTTGTCACAAATCGAGGGGACGGCGCGATCTCGAAAATCTCTCGCCACGAAGACGCTCGACCAAAAGCTGCGGGAACTGCCGGAGTTGAAGTTGAGTCATCTCTCGCGGATGACTGATTCGACCGGAATCTTCCAGCATGCCATTTTTACCGTCCCGAATTTTTCGGAAGGCTACTGCACGGATGACAACGCTCGCGCATTCATCCTCGCGGTACTGTTGAGTGAATTAGGAGAAGAGCCAGAGCGCGTGCGGACGCTGGCCACAACCTACGCGGCGTTCTTGTACCACGCGTTCGATCTCAGAGTGAAACGCTTCCACAACCACCTGGGTTTCGACCGCCGCTGGCTCGACGAACAAGGGTCAGAGGATTGTCAAGGGCGAGCGCTCTGGGCGCTGGGCGTAGGCGTGGGGCGTTCGCCTTATCGGAGCTTCCAGATCATGGCTGGGCAACTCTTCACGCTGGCGTTGCCAGCTCTGACGGAGTTCACTTCCCCGCGAGCGTGGGCGTTCGGCCTTATCGGCATTCATGAATACCTGCGCCGGTTGAGCGGTGACAGCCTGGTCAACCAAACCCGTGAGACACTCACTTCCCGGCTCATGGAACTTTTCGAAAAGACCGCCCAGCCGGACTGGCGCTGGTTTCAAGAGGATCTGACTTACGACAACGCGAAGCTCCCACACGCCCTGATTCTGAGCGGACGTGCAACCGGACAACAAGCGGTGCTTGAGCGAGGCCTGCAGGCCCTGCGCTGGCTGGCGGAATTGCAAATCTCCGAGAAGGGTCACTTTCGATCCATTGGCACCAACGGATTTTATCGCCGCGGCGGCATGCGCGCCAACTTTGACCAGCAGCCCATCGAGGCGCAAGCAATGGTCTCAGCCTCTCTTGAAGCCTATCGCGCCACGTCGGACCGCTGGTGGTACGAGCAGGCGCAACGCGCCTTCGATTGGTTCATCGGCTGGAACGATCTCGGATTGGAACTCTGCTCTCCCAAAACAGGCGGCTGCCGCGATGGGTTGCACCTGGATCGGGTCAACCGGAACCAGGGAGCGGAATCAACCCTGGCCTTCTTGCTTTCGTTGGCGGAGATGCGCTTGGCGCAAAATATGCTGACGAGTTTTAAGGAACCGATCGCCGCCTAAGGGTAATCGCGGCTTCCGGTCTCGTATCTTTGGAATAACCGAGTACATGAACGCCAACTCGATTCACGTCAAACGCACGCCCACGGTCCTCCGGCCTGACCAGTCCCGCGTACTGCTGCGGCCATTCAGTCCGGAGGATCCCCAGCGGGCCGGCAGGATTATCGCCAGGATCATGTCGCTCCCGGAAGACCGGGTCGGCCCTCTCCTGGACGAAGTATCCGCCGAATTCTCCCAGCGACACCAGCAGATCCACAAATCCTTTCTGGAACGATTCGAACAGGTCCGAGACCTTCTGTTGACGGATGAGAAAATTTCCGAACAAAGAAAGCTGTTGATCGGCTCATATTTCGTTTGCGAATTCTCCTTAGAATCCGCAGCCCTGTTCAATCCGTCCATCGTCCCGCACCCTGACCAGTCTGACCTGCCTCCCGGCGCTTTGCGTTTTATCCTCAGCTTGCGCGCCACCGGGGAGGGACACATTTCCTCCATCACTTTTCGGACGGGTATCATCCACGTCGACCATGGGATCGAGGTCCTAGCCCCAACCGGCTTCCTCACCGAGCCGCGTCAAATCCCGAACCCCCGTTACGAGAAGGCGCTCTTCGAGCGGAAGCTCTTTGAGCTGGGATTGACCAACGAACTCACGCGCCGGGTTATGAACAAGTTGGGGGAGTCGTTTGCATTGGAAGAACTGCGCGCCGACCTCGAAGCCGACGTGAAGCAGTCCCGCCTGTCGGATCGGAACGCCGTCCGGGGAATTTTGATGCTGGCCCGGTCCAATTACGAGGTTCAGTTCCAGCCCCAACAGCGGCTGTGTGAACGCGTCATTTTCCCGGCCACGCCGTCGCAACGCAACGGCATCGAAGACGCCCGGTTTGTCTGTTTCCAGAACGATGACGGTACCCACGTCTACTACGCCACCTTTACGGCCTTCGATGGCAAGGTGGTCTTGCCAGAGCTGGTGGAGACTTCTGACTTCCTCCTCTTTCGGTTCATCACTCTGAACGGTCCGGCCGCGGAAAACAAAGGCATGGCCATCTTCCCCCGGAAAATCAACGGCCTCTATGCCATGCTCTCCCGCCAGGACAACGAGAACATCTACCTCATGTTTTCTGACAACGTCCACTTCTGGTATGAACGCAAGGTGCTCCTTAAACCGATGTTTCCGTGGGAACTGGTCCAGCTTGGGAACTGCGGGTCCCCCATTGAGACCGAAGCGGGCTGGCTGGTCCTCAGCCACGGTGTCGGCCCCGTGCGAACGTACTGCATCGGCGCGTTCCTCCTCGATCACGATAATCCCGGCAAAGTGATCGGCCGCCTCCGCGAACCCTTGCTCAAACCGGACCAAAGGGAGCGTAAAGGGTACGTGCCGAACGTCGTTTATACCTGTGGCGCTCTCCTCCACAACGGCGAACTGATCATTCCCTATGGCATGGCCGATCACGCCACCGGTTTCGCTACGGTTCCCCTCGATGAAGTGCTGGCTGCCATGCACTAGGAACGATCGTCGAACAGCATGACAAAGCTCGACAAAAGAGTGGCTGTCCTGTCGCCGATAGCCTGGCGAACGCCTCCTCGGCAATACGGCGCCTGGGAAACGGTGGCTAGCAACATCACCGAAGGGCTCGTCGCCCGTGGCTGGGATGTGACGTTGTTTGCCAGCAGGGATTCTGTGACCCGCGCTCACCTGCATGCCGTGGTGGACAAGGGGTATGAAGAGGATTCCGCCATCGATCCCAAAGTAGCCGAATACCTTCACATCTCCGAAGCGTTCGAGCGCGCTGCTGAGTTTGACCTCATCCACAGCCACTACGACTTCATGGCTTTGACCTACAGCCGGCTGGTCAAGACACCGGTCCTGACTACCATCCACGGATTCTCGTCAGCCAAAATCATGCCCGTCTATCAGAAGTATCGTGACGGATACTTCGTTTCCATCAGCGACTCCGATCGAGCGGCAGGGCTGAATTACCTGGCGACCGTCTACAACGGCATCGATCTCTCGTTGTACCCGCTTCAGGAACCCGGCGGTGATGACCTGATTTTCCTCGGTCGGATCCACCCGGATAAAGGTGTTCATCTGGCCATTGAGGTTGCTCGTCTGAGCGGAATGCGTTTGATCATCGCTGGTATTATCCAGGACGAGGCCTATTTCCGGGAACAGGTCAAACCCCATCTCGACGATCAAAACATCCTTTATATCGGACCGGTGGGCGTGCCGGGCAAGAACGAACTGTTTGCCCGAGCCCGAGCTCTACTGCACCTGAACACCATCCCGGAGCGATTCGGACTTGTCCTGGTCGAAGCCAATGCCGCTGGCGTGCCCGTCATCGCGATGGATCTCGGCTCTTGCCGTGAGGTGATCAAGGACGGGCAGACCGGTTTTCTGGTTGACAACGTCACTGAAGCAGTTCGGGCCCTTGGACGAATTTCTGAAATCGATCGTCGTGGTTGCCGCAGCCGTGTCCGGCAATACTTTTCGATCGATACCATGGTGGAGGGATACGAACGGGTTTACTCGATGATTTTTGATCTGGAAGCGAAGAGACGACTATGAAGCCGGACATTGTCAGACGGTACCGCCACAACCCCATCCTCACCAAGGCCGAAATCCCCTATCCAGTGGAAACCGTTCACAACGCGGCGGTCGTGAAGCATGAGAACGAATACATCATGCTTTTCCGCTCCCATCTCCGCACCGGACGGTCCATCATTGGTTTGGCACGCAGTCCCGACGGATTCCGCTTCACCGCCGATCCAAAGCCCTTTCTGATTCCTGACAGGGACAGTCCCTTTGCCGCCTATGAGGAGTTCGGCGTGGAGGACCCACGCGTGACCCGGCTGGAAGGGGAGTACATCATCACCTACAGCGCCTATTCGCGAAATGGAGTGCGGATCGCCCTGGCCAAGACGAAGGACTTCAGTCAGGTAGAAAGAGTTTCCCTAATCACAGAGGCGGATTATCGGAATGTGGTGATCTTTCCCGAGAAGTTTGATGGACTGTATGCCCGGCTTGACCGTCCTCATTCGGAAATCGCCCCCTGGTCAATCTGGATTTCCTATTCTCCGGATCTATGCTATTGGGGCCAATCTCAGCTCATCATGAAGCCTGAACCATATCACTGGGATGAAATGAAGATCGGTCCCGGCGCGCCGCCGATCAAAACGGACCAGGGATGGCTTTCCATCTATCACGGGGTTTTCCGAACTATGGATGGATCGGTCTATCGTTTGGGGGTTGCTCTTCATGACCTCGAGGACCCGGCAAAGGTCATCGGTGTGGGCGACTCGTGGATTTTGCAACCGGAAGATGCATGGGAAATAACTGGATACGTCCACAACGTGGTCTTCACCTGTGGTGCCGTTCCAGAGTCCGATGGAACCGTGAAAATCTATTGGGGGGGCGCAGACACGGTCATGTGCGTGGGCGAAGCGAACGTCTCGGATCTGGTCGCACTATGCCTGCATCAGGGCAGACCGGCAAAGTAAGCATGGCATTTTCAAGAGTCTTCGCAACGGTGCTGGCCTTGAAGCTGGTGCCTGCGATCAAGCCCCACTACCTGACTGACATTCCATCAGTCGCTAAGCGTCCAACTCAGCGAAAACATGACAACGTTGCCGGAAATTGGACTGAACCCTTCACTTGAGACAGTCGGATAAGGCACACTTTGCAGGGGAAGGAAACTGCAGGTGGCCAAGAGACGAAAGGGGCGGTATCCCAATGAGTTCCGCCGAATGGCGGTCGAGCGACTGAAGCGTTGCGAGAACATCGTAGCGCTGTCGGAGGAGTTGGGGGTTCATCGGCGGCTGTTGTACAAGTGGCGCGATCAACTGGACCCGGTTGACATCAGCGATGAACCGTCGCCGGAAAACCCGCGCGAATCCACGCTCCGCAAAGAGGTCAGCCAACTCAAGCGACTGCTGGCCGAGAAGACTGTGGAGCTGGATTTTTTCAAAGGTGCCTTGCAAAAAGTAGAGGCTCGACGCCAGCAGAGCGGAATCAGTGGCGAGAAGGCGTCTACGACGAAATCCAAGAACTGATGCCTTTGCAAGGCAGCTTAAGCATCGAGCGCATGTGTCAGCTGGCCGGTGTCAGCCGAGCCGGTTTCTATCGTTCTCTGCAGGAGCGAGCACCGGTCGAGGAAGACATGGAGGCACGGAGCGTGATTCAGCAGATCGCTGTCGAGCATCGACGTCGCTACGGATATCGTCGGATCAGCGCCGAGTTACGGCGACGCGGGATGCGGGTGAATCACAAGCGCGTGTTGCGGATCATGCGCGAAGACAACCTACTGGCTGTACAGCCGCGGGCGTTCGTGGTGACCACGGATTCCGATCACGAGTTCGAGGTCTATCTGAACCTGGCCAGTCGAATGAAACTAACGGGGATGAATCAGCTCTGGGTAGCGGACATTACTTATATCCGTCTGCAGAGGGAGTTTGTCTACCTGGCGGTAATTCTCGACGCGTTTTCGCGGAAAGTGGTGGGCTGGGCGTTGGACCGGACACTGGCGACCCGGTTGCCGATCGCGGCTCTGGCGCGGGCGATTGCGCGCGACAGCCGCCGCCAGGTCTGGTGCATCATTCCGACCGCGGTGTGCAGTACGCTTCTGGAGAGTACGCGACGGTCTTGCGAAAATGGCAGATGATCCCGAGCATGAGTCGACCGGCGAACCCTTACGACAACGCCAGTTGCGAAAGCTTTATGAAGACGCTCAAACAAGAGGAGATTTATGCGAACGACTATCAGGACTTAGAACACTTGCTTGGTAACATCGAAGCCTTCATCGAACAGTACTACAATCGGAACCGTTTACATTCGGCGCTAGGCTATCAGTCACCGGAAGAGTTCGAGCGAGAGGCGAGTACCGCGGTGAATTGTGCCGGAGCAACCATGAGTTTTTTCAGGCATGGGGAGATCTATCAGTCCGATGGACGAAGAACCAGTAACGGGGAGCGATTGCAGCGCCGCCCCCCGGCTCATCGTTCCGATGAGTCTCCAGCTGATTATTCCTCGGCGAGTTGCTCTCCAGCAGAGCTCGCCTCCGCTTCACCAGCCGAGCGTCATCTTGAAAGAGAAAAGAAAGTCTGAGAAGGAAAAACCATTGAATTGCATGTGTGCCAATTCCAAACTGTCTCAATGGAAGGGTTCACCCCAAAATAGTGTGCCAAAGGTGTGCTGAATTGCTGAATCTCGGGTAACAGGTGTTCTAGAAGCGCCGCCGATTGCGACCTGACGTATCCAGAATATAAAACGGCCACGAAGGAACCAGTTGTGGGACAACAATCAGTAGATTGCGCGCACGGTCTCGATCTGTACGGATTTCACTTTTCAGCAAGTGGGCCTGTAGTTAAAACGGCACTGTATTTGGTTTCCGCTCGGCTACAATCGTGACCGGCATGGCCTCATGTGCTGAACAGACATGATCATCGACACCGCGAGGAACTGGGCCTCTTATCGAAGGCTGGTCGATCTTGTGCGTTGCTCGCCGCGCCCGATCAACGCACCTGGTTCGGCCGGCGTGATCACGCCTTCCTCTTGGTGGCGGCGCAGACGGGGCTGCGCCAGTCCGAATTGACCGGGCTGACCCGCGATGATGTCACGCTCGCTACGGGTGCTCACGTTCGTGTGATCGGGAAGGGCCGCAAGGAACGTTGTGTCCCGCTCGCCAAACCTACGGTCGCCGTGCTGAAAGCTTGGCTCCGCGAACCGCCACGCGGTGTCGGGCAGGTTCTGTTCCCCAATGCCCGAGGCACGCGTCTCAGCCCCGACGGCGTGCATTACCTGTTGGTCCGTCATGTCAAAGCTGCCGCCGAGGTCTGTCCGTCGTTGAAAGGCAAACGCGTCACCGTCCATGTCCTGCGCCACACCATGGCCTTGGACTTGCTGCAAGGGGGAGTGGACCGCTCTGTCATTGCCATGTGGCTCGGGCATGAATCCGTGGAAACGACTCAAATCTATCTGGAAGCCACACTCGCAATGAAGGAGAAGGCGCTGGGCAAAACGAAGCCCTTGAAGGGCAAATTCAAACGGTATCGACCAGGGGACCAACTCCTTGGCTTTCTCAACAATCTGTAGGCCAGCAAAAACTATGCCGAGTGGTTGGTGAGTTCCATCCGCGCTTTGAGCAGTCATTTGGCCTAAACGCGACAGGCCTCTCCAGTCACTCGGTAATAGTTCGGAACGCGGAATAGTGGCGCCTATTACGCATGATAAATAGGCGCCACACCTTCTCAAGTCTGGTCAAGTCCTTGGGTGTGGATGCGAAGGTTGTGCACGAACTTGTACGCCATGCGTCGTTTAATACGACGATGAATGGCTATACACAAGCATTTGAACCATCGAAACGCCAAGCGCAAGAAAAACTTGCAGACCTAATCATGCGCACGGGAACAGTTGGTCACGCATGAATGTCGTGGGAAGAATTGCTCGGACGCCGCCAAGTACTTGATTTGTTGGCGTCCCCGACGGGATTTGAACCCGTGTTACCGCCGTGAAAGTCGTCCTAGAGTTCGTAACTGATTGAAATTAAACGGTACGGATAGCGCTCTAGGGCCCTTATCGGACTGTGGAGACGGGTTATCGGACTGTTAACGGACTGTGATGGCCAGGTGCTAAGGAGCCTGAAAATCATGGACCCGACCCTTCTTTCCCTGCTGGAAACGATCCCGCAGAAACCGCCTCGCTCCAAACTCGAAACTCACCGCGAACTGATCCGCCAACGGCGGCGCAAGGGTTGCACCTATCGCGACATCGTGCGTATTCTCCACGAACGTGTCGGCCTCGACGTGGCAGTCAGCACGATACATTCCTTCGTGAAGGTTCGAGCCAAACACCGAAAGCAGGTGCAATACGAACTCCCGCCGCCTGAATCCGAGTCGAAGTCGATCTCGCCAAGCACCGATGATGTTGCTTCCCGAATTGCTGCACTGAGAGCAAAGCCAATCCAGCAGAAGTCCAAACCGAAGCACTTTCACTTCGAAGAAAGCGAACCATTGAAGCTCATCAGCCAAGGAGGATCGCGATGAAGACTGAAACCAGAAACAAACGCGTCGTTTTCACAATGGGCGGTAAGGGCGGAGTCGGCAAGACTGGATTGATGGTCGTTTTGGCAGAGTGGTTCGAAGCGCACGAGATTCCGTTCACGCTGCTCGACCTCGATACGGAGAACAAAGCTCGCGGATCGTTGAAGCACTTCTTCAATGGGTCCGTCACCAAGGTGAACATTCACACGCCAGCGGGCCTGGATACCTTCATCGATCATCTCGAATCGGGCACAGCGATCATCCTTGCTGATATGGGGGCCGGTTCCGGGCAGGTGGCGAGCGATTGGTTCGACGCCATGTATGAAGACGTTTCCGCCACAGGTGCGCGGTTCACTGCTGTCGGTGTCATCACGCCAGACCCAGCCAGCGTCGAAAGCGTGCTTGCCTGGGCAAACCGCCTGCAGGATCGTGTCCAGTACGTTGTCGTCCAGAATGCGACAAGCCCACAGTCAAACTTCAGCTACTGGGATTCCGCAGAGCAGGCGATTCGATTTCGGGAATCGCTATCACCAACAGTGGTTCGGATGGAATTTCGTCTAGCCGAGTTGGAGAATCCCGCCCGGCAGCACGGAGTACGACTCGGTCAGGTTGCCGCACGGCAGAATTCGGTTGACGAACTAAAGCGTGCCTCGATCGTAATGCGTGCTGAAAGTTATCGACGGCGTCTCTTCTCCGAATTCGACCGGGCGAAGGAGATGTTCCTGCCATGAGTGACCAGGAAATGGTGACCGAAATACAAGACAAAGACCTCACTCTCTTCGATTAACTGGCTGGCCTGGTCCCTGAGGAGCGCCAGGCCGAATACTACAGAGTCATCGCGCACACGCGTACGCTCAGCCCAAACGATGAGATGCTCCGCGTGCTGGAAGCGATGGGCGTCCTCGCGCTCCTCACGCGAGAGACGCCCGCGGCCATCGCTGCCGAGCGCAAGCAGCTACGGTCGATTCTGGAAAGCTCGGCGTCGCAAGCCCGTGGTGTCGAAAAGCGGATGGAAGCGTACACAACACGACTCGAATCACGCCTCACTCAATTGCCGAAGGAATTGGAAACAGGGCTAGACCCACCCAGAATTGCAAAGTTGCTGAGCGAGAGTCTGCGGCAGTGCTTTCAGCGGTCAGGCCTGTCAGATACAGGCTCAGCCCTCTCCCAATCCTGCGCTGAATTGAATTCCGTTCAGAAGCAACTGCTGGATGTGCTCCGTGAAGTGGCGCACCCTGACATTGGGATAGTTGCGAAAACCAAGAGTGTCAATGACTCACTCCTGCGAAACATGGCAGCTCGTCGACAACAGATGGACGACTTCCTTGTAAGGCTGGAAAAACAAGTCTGGGCTGTATGGCTGCCAGTCATCGCAAGTGCTGCATTAGCGCTAGGATTCTTCTTAGGAACGTGGTTTGCCAGCGTGCCTAAAGTAGCACCGGGGGCACCAGGTACCAGTACACAGCAGCTACCAATACAGAAAGCTCCTCAGCCGCAAGTCATTCTGCAGCGAAGTGGAAAGCATCATTGAATCGAGTGTTGAGAAATCTAAAGTGTCAGTTTAGATTTCTCATCGCGGTCATTATTGATCGAACGTCCGTGCTCAGCGACAAATCGCAGATGCTCGAGGCTTGGCCAACCTGGTGTGCTTCTTCCCTCCAAGTCGAGCAGGGCTTGCTTGTTAAGAGATACTGCCGTATCCTTTAATAGCGTAAAAACTTATTAAAGGAAGCCTTCATAACGCGAGTGGTCACTGAAAACAAGTCGAGGCTGGGGACCTACCTCACCACCACGGTCGCTGGGGAATCAGTGCGGGCGTTCATCCCGCCAGGGCTGCCGCCCAATCCGCCTGTGGAATTGGCGGGCCTCTACCAGCATCTCGACCGAGCCAACCAGGCATTAGGCCGACTCGATGGCCTAACGACGTTGCTCCCCGACACCAAGTTCTTCTTATACCTCTATGTCCAGAAAGAAGCCCTCCTGTCGTCGCAGATCGAGGGGACGCAATCGTCGTTTTCGGATCTATTGCTGTTTGAAAATGACGCTGAACCCAGTGTTCCGATAGACGATGTCGAGGAGGTCTCAAATTACGTTGCAGCGATGCAACATGGTCTTCGTCGAATCGCGGGCGGATTTCCCCTTTCGCTCCGGCTGATCCGCGAGATTCACGCCATCCTGCTACGCGGGGGACGTGGGGCCAACAGAACTCCGGGCGAATTCCGGCAATCGCAAAACTGGGTCGGAGGGACTCGTCCCGGCAATGCTGCGTTTGTTCCGCCTCCACCAGAACGATTGATGGAGTGTCTCAGCAGCCTTGAGAGTTTTTTCCACGACGAGAAATACAAGATGCCCATCCTGGTCGAAGCCGGATTGGTTCACGTGCAGTTTGAGACCATTCACCCCTTCTTGGATGGCAACGGCAGACTCGGGCGCCTGTTGATCACACTCCTGCTTTGCTCCAAGAACGCGTTGCGCGAACCTCTCCTGTACCTCAGCTTGTACTTCAAAAGTAATCGCGACCGGTACTACGAGTTGCTTCAGCGCGTACGAACACACGGTGCCTGGGAAGAGTGGTTGGCTTTTTTTCTCGAAGGGACGGAGATCACGGCGCGCTCAGCCGCTGAGGCCGCGAAGCAGATTCTCACTCTCTTTGCGAAGGATCGAGATCGCATTCAGACAATCGGACGCGCTGCGTCTTCTGCATTGCGTGTTCATGAGTACCTGCAGAAAAAACCGCTGGTCGGTATTGGTGCTGTTGCCGAGGAGCTTAAACTGTCCATCCCAACGGTAACGGTTGCATTGGATCACCTGGTTCGCCTCGGCATAGCCAAGGAGGTCACGGGAAAGCGCCGAGCCCGCGTCTTCGGATACTCACGGTATCTGAAGATCCTGAGTGAAGGAACAGAACCCCTTAAGCGGTAGCAGCGACCTTCGTCATTTCGCATTCGAACGGTCGTGAGACACCGACCGAACGAACTAGAACCCTGTTCGAGCTTGTGCGAAGAACATCCGAATCAGCTCGGGCGTATTGCACCAACCTAAGCCGAAGGCTTAGGGATGGTGTCTCTTTCTCTTCTCCTCCCAACACAGGATGGTTCGGCGATTCATCACACCCTCAACTCGCCAGTAGGCCGAAAGTGGCGCGGTTTGCCCGATCCACGGAATACTCTCCGTCGTTCCGGCTGCGACGGCTGGAGCTTTTGTGATTTCGATTTGGCGCCTTGAAATTCACGAGGCCGGAGCATGAATTTGACTATGCCAATGCGCAACAGGCCGACGAGAACACCAAAAGCATGTTCCTCAAGAATTGTGAACGCACGCTACCTCGCTTTTTTACTCCACCAGCTCTGCATCGTATGGCTTCAGACGAAGGGTGCCTGAGTACGATCTGCCGCTGATGACGCCGCGTCTGCTTCCGCCTATCGTGATGGTTTTCTCGTCCGCGGTGGTATTCACATAAAGCGTTTTACCTTCAACCACACGCGCGTAAACGCCTGAAGGAGTCTCCGGTCCCCTCTCGATGCGGAGGTCTGCGTAAAGGCTGCGTACGAGCGGCGCAAGTATCGGCATCTGCGCGGGAACGGCGACGTAGATGGCGCGTCCTTTGCCGAAATTGTTGATTGTGATGGCGGGCGACTTTTCCGGGGTATTCGCAAACATCGCCACTGTTTTCGCCGTGTGGGACTCAAGCACTTCATAGAAGCCAATGGTGGCTTTTTCAACTTTGCCGTTCAAACTGATCTCTGGCGGAGAGGCCGGCCGGTAGAACTCCGACGTGCGAATCCCGAACACATCGTTCAAGCATCCGGGAAGCGGTGTATCAAACCACTGACTGTTCTCATCCACCTTGGCAGAGAACGCGGTCATGATCACTGTGCCGCCATTGTGCACATAGTTCCGAATCGCCTCGGCGCTAGCAGCGTCCATCACGTAGTCTGCTGGCACAACTACGAGTTTGTAGTCTAGGGCGCTATGGCCGATGTTGATGAGCGCGATGTCAATGTTGTCCTCAAAAAAAGGCTCTACGGCGCTTTTGACCTGGTCGGCATAACCGACGGTGAAATATTGCCGGACCGTATTGCTTGGTCCGGGCGGGTGAGACGCAATATTGCTTTCAAAGGAATATGCAATGGCGACTTCCGGTTTGCGATAGCGCGGAAACCCGAAATGCTGCAGTCTGGCGAACTCGCTCGCGATCTGCTTGAATTCGGCATATTTCCATGAAGGAGTGCCATCATGATCCAACAAGCCGAAAAGTGCCTGTTCTTCCCCGCCCCGATGCGTGTTGAAGGTCCACGCCAGAAAGGTTTGTCCGTAGTCGATCAGGGCGAGATAAGCCCACATGCGGATAATGCCTTTCGGGCCGCCATACGTTCCCCCACCGCCGGTAGTGAATTCGTTGAACCATTCCGGAGTGGAAAGATCTCCTTTTACAAGCAGCGCGCCGAAGGAAACATCGAGCGGGTTTGCCGGATAGAATCCCTCGGCACCGTAGCTGACGTACTTCTTGTAGGAACTCAGGTAATCGAAGCCACGGCGTCCGGCCGTATCCCACAGGTTGGAAATGGCGGGAAGATTCGGCACATTGCGCTCACGTACTTTCTCGAGATCTTCGAGGACAGAGACAGTCACATCGGACCAGAAGCGGTGCAGATCCAGGTAACGTTCTGGCGGGGAGGGCCCGTTCGCGTAAGGCAAGTGCACCTCATCGAAAGAATTCAAGTGGCGTGACCAGCGCTGTGTTGCCCAGGCCTTATTGAGATTATCAATCGTCCCGTACTTCGTCTTCAACCAAGCAATGAATCTTTGACGGTCCGCTTCGGAGTAAGACATGAATCCATTGCCGATTTCGTTGTTGTATCCGATTGCCGCCAGCGCGGGGTTGCGGGCATAGTGACGGGTCAGTTCGTCAGCAAAATGAATCAGGTGCTCACGGTAGGCGGGGTCGCTGATGTCGTCCATGTAGCGTTCCGCCGGGTGGAGCACGACTCCATGCTCATCCACAATACTCACCGACGGATACTTGAAATGAAGCCAGATCGGTGCCGGCGACCCGCCGACATCGAGAATCACCTTTATTCCCGCCTGATTCATCTGTTTCAAAATGTCGTCGAACCAAGCGAATTCAAATTTCCCGTCTGACGGCTCAAAGGCATCCCAAGACAGATCGCCCATTCGGACCATGGTGAATCCAGCCTGCTTCATAAGTGATATGTCCGCGCGGATCTGTTCGGGTGAGCGGTCCACCGGTTGATAGCAGGTCCCAACAAACAATTGACCCTTACCGGGCCATTCCGGGTGTTGGTCTGCACTCTGCCCGAAAAGAAGTGTACTGCTGAGGAATAACGCAATCGTAGCTAAGCTTCGTCGCAAGGTTATGTCCTTTGTTCTAAATATATGAACTCAATCCTGAACCGGCGAGTTCTTCAGGCGGAAAGAATTCGGAACGAAAATGCATATTTGCATGGGGGCACATCCGGGACCTGGATCTCGAGGCCCTGTGTTCCACGTGTCCACTTAAACTCGGACTTCGCTCCTAACAGTTCCACCGTCCGAATCTGTCGAGGATAGTGCGCGGCGTTTTCAGCGAGCGACTTGATGACAATCCTGCCGTCAGCCGGCCAGCCTAATGCGGTGGCGTAAAGAGCCTCACCCTTAATGGTGAATCTTATGTCCGTGGAATCGAACTTGAGTTGAGTGAACCCGTAACTTGGCGTCTTCTTTGCTTCCGTCGAAGGACCTTCGCCAAAAATCTTCCATGGCCGCGTGCCCTTGATCGCCTCGCTGTTTACCTGCTGCCATTCCGCAAGTTCGTTCAGAAAATCAATCTCATCGCTATCGGGCTCGCCATGTCCCGGCAGCGGGATGCTTAGCAGGAGATTCCCATTCTTGCTGACGATGTCCACGAATAGGGGAATTATTGTAGAAGCTCTCTGATAAGCGTGGCTTTCAAAAAGGCGCCTGCTGTAATGCCAGCCTCCGATGCACATCTCGGTTTGCCAGGGCTTTTCCTGAAGTCCTTCCGCCATCCCAAATTCAAAGTCGCGGGTCAGCGTGCCCCACACCGGCTCGGGAACCTCTTTCAGATCAACCACTCCTTCCAGCCGGCCTGCATGCGCTTGCATGTTCTTGTTGTAGTAATAAGCCATGATTTGCGGCGCGAGATCAGGGATGCCGAGCCACACCTTCAAGTCCGGAGCCCATTTGCCACCATCGTCAAAAGTGAACTGTGCCCCGTCGTCGAAATTCAGAATGTCAGGATTGTAAGTGTCAACCACGTCCTGAACGCGCTGGAGGAACTGCTGGACAAACTCGGGGCAAGGCGTGTTCTTCGCGTGGGGTTGGCCATTGAGTAGCCGGGGATCCATGCCCTCCCACCACTTTCCTTTGCCGTCTGCGATTGTCTGCATCCCGTCGTACGGAACACCCGCGAGCGGCCCCGTGGTATCGCTCTTATATCGGACCGGCAGGAACTCGTCCCACGTGCGGTGCGGAGTTCCGTGATAGCTCACGCCAAACCGTAGTCCGTGGGAGCGTGCGATCTTGGCCCATGTCCCCACGATGTCACGCTTCGGTCCAACGTTGACGCAGTTCCACGGTTGATGTTTGGAATTCCAGCAATCGAAGTTGTCATGATGCGTCGCGAGGGCAACAAGGTATTCGGCTCCAGCGCGCTTGTAGAGCGTGATGAGCGCCTCTGGGTCCCATTTCTCAGCCTTCCACAGATGGCAAATATCCTTGTATCCGAATTGCGAAGGATGGCCGTAATGTTTTACGTGCCACTCATATTGAGCCTGTCCCTGGATGTACATGTTGCGTGCGTACCAGTCACCTTGTTCGGGCACGCACTGCGGACTCCAGTGCGCCCATATTCCGAACTTCGCATCGTGAAACCAATCTGGGCAGCGGTAAGACTTCAGCGACTCCCAAAATGGCTGAAAAGGCCCATTTGGGACTTCTCCTCGAAAGAACGGCGACTGTCCTAAGGACTTGGCAACTCCGGTCAGCGCGAGTGCAAATGCCCCGCCTAACAGGAAGGATCGACGCTTCAAGATTACCTCCCTCCTTCATCTAATGCCGGCGGCCTTTGCTGCTTGATCTTCTCTAGAGACATTAGGACGACATGATTGCTGCGCATTGGCACCGAGAAGTCGAAGGAGCCGTCACTCCCGATCTTGACCACAGAATCAGTCTCGGGCACTATTCCGGCAAAATGATTTGGCCTTGCACACCAAAACTGCCGCTGATTGAGGGAGTTCCCGTGTCAGGCTGGCCTGCCCCAATCGAAAGGGTGTACTTGCCCTGGGTCACAATGATGTCACCGTCCTCGGTCACCATGCTAAGGTCTCGTGGGCTCAGGTGAAAGTCGAGTTTTTGTTCTGCGCCTGGTTCTAAATGGACGCGTTGGAAACCGCGTAGTGCACGGATTGGAGCACCCGGAATATCGGGAAACTTGAGATAAAGCTGCGCGACCTCATCGCCAGCGGTTTTGCCGGTATTTGTGACGATGACGGAAGCGTCAAGCGAGTCTCCCGCATTGAGCGGGGAATTCGGCAGCGCGAGATTGCCGTAGCTGAACGTGGTGTAACTCAGACCATACCCGAACGGCCACAGCGGCTCGCCATCGAAGTAGCGGTAAGTACGACCTTTCATGGAGTAGTTTTCGAAATGGGGCAACTGATGAACATCTTTATAGAATGTAACCGGGAGGCGTCCTGCAGGATTGTTCTTTCCACTCAAGGTTTCAGCGATCGCGGCACCGCCTTCCTCTCCTGAATACCAACTTTCGAGAATGGCATTGGCGTGCGCCTTTTCCCAGTTCACTCCTAATGCGCTGCCGTTCATCAGCACAATGACGAGTGGCTTACCCGTTGCAGCCACAGCCTGCACCAGGTCTTCCTCTGGTTTGGGCAAGTCCAGGCTGGTGCGGTCTCCCCCCGAGAATCCCGGCTGATCAACCGGCATCTCCTCGCCTTCAAGACGACTTGTGATTCCGACCACGGCGACGATTACGTCTGCGTTTTTGGCAGCGGCAACCGCAGCAGGATCGGGCACATTGTTTACTGGAGCCCAGATCAGCTGCGCTTCATGGTTGCCTTCTTCAAAGCGGCTGTAACTAACATCGAGCTTGACTGGATGCCCCTTCTCCAGATGAACCTGGCCGAGGTGGGTGTTATTACCCCACCCTTGTGTAACGAGCTTGTCATTCGCCGACACTCTTGCGAAGCCATCGGCCTTGATGCCGAGCAGGTAGTCGCCTGTGGCAATCGGATTCAAGAAACCGTTCCATTGGACAGACAGAGTCTTGGTTGTCTTTGCTTCTTCGGGCAGGTTTCCATCTTTCAGGTTCACGCCCGGTTCAACTCGCGACGCGAGTGGGGTAGGTTTGGAGTCGAACCCCGTGCGGGAGCCGTAATCTGCTTTAAGACCCGGTTTACCGTCAGGAGTGGTCAGCGCCGATGCTGGCACACGGTCGCCATGGTTGGAAAGGAACGGAGTTCCAGGAATGTAGGTGATCTTGGCATTCGGAAACTCCGCTTTCATTCCTTCGAGTACGCTTACGGTGTGCGACGGAGTGCCATTGTAGTTCCCGAGCAGAACAGCAGTTTGATCGGCAAGCGGCCCGACCACAGCGATGCGCCTTACAGATTTGAGCGGGAGGACGCCGTCATTCTTCAACAACACCATCGACTCGTTCGCCATCCGGCGCGCGAGAGCTCGATGCTCTGCGCTATCGAGGGCCTTCTCGTCAATTTTGCTGTATGGAGCTACATCCGGGGGATCGAACATCCCTAAGCGGATGCGAGCCGTGAACAGGCGGACCAGCGCAGTATCGACGGACGTCTCGGGTAGATATCCTTGTTGGACCGCTTCGATGTAAGGGCGGTAGTCGTGGTCGTCGGTTACTTTAGCGAAGTCGATGCACTCATTGTCCATTCCGCGCAAAAGCGAGATTGCCGAGGCTTGCGGCTGAGTCGGGCGGTAGTGGTGA
Source organism: Terriglobia bacterium (assembly GCA_020073385.1). Lineage (GTDB taxonomy): Bacteria > Acidobacteriota > Terriglobia > Terriglobales > Acidobacteriaceae > Sulfotelmatobacter. The sequence continues at coordinate 96,854 of JAIQFH010000012.1, forward strand.
TCCCGGAAAATGTTTCGAACCGCGTCACAGTCTGAGACTACATAGCCCGGGAATTGCCATGCCCCGCGAAGCGTTTGTTGCAGGAGAAACTGGCTAGCACAGGCGGGTTCTCCGTTGATGGCGTTGTATGCGCACATGACCGATCCTGCGTGTCCTTCAACCACGGCGGCACGAAAAGCGGGAAAGTAAGTGTCTAGCTGGTCATGTTTGCTGACATCCACATCAGCGAAGTGGCGAGTGGGCTCGGGCCCGCTGTGCACGGCGAAATGTTTGGGTGTCGAGATGGTCCTGTAGTAGAGAGGATCATCGCCTTGCATCCCGGTGACAAAGGCGACCGCCATTCGCGCGCTAAGAAAGGGATCTTCGCCGTAGGTCTCCTGACCGCGTCCCCACCGCGGATCGCGGAAGATGTTTACGTTGGGCGCCCAGAAATCGAGACCATGAAAAATCGGGAAGGTTCCTTTGCGCACGGCCTGAACATGAACGATTCGCGCTTCGATGCCGATGGCGGTTGCCATCTCGTGAATGCGCGGTGTATCGAAGGTCGCTGCGAGTCCTATCGGTTCGGGAAACTCTGTCGTGCCATCAACGGCAACGCCATGCAGGGCCTCGCTCCACCAGTCATATGCCGGGACATTTAAGCGTGGGATCGCACGCGACTGGTTTACCAGTTGCGACCCTTTCTCCTCGAGCGTCATGCGATGAACGAGATCAGCGGCACGCTCCTGCGGAGAAAGCTTGGGATTCATGTAGGGCAAGTTGGAGGTGTCTTGCGCAGAAGCGGTGAAACTCAGGAAAGCAAAACAAGCAGCAAGCGCTGACGAAGCGATTCTTCTGAGGTAGTTCATTTCGCCTCCCCGGATTGAAAGAGTCTGGGTGCGAAGTCTTTAAGATCACGTCGCCATGTTTGCCACTCGTGGTCTGTTCCTGGTGACTCATAGAAGACGTGCTGAATGTTTGCCTCCTGAAGCGAGGTATGGAGCCGTAGTATACCCGCACGCATCCGTTCTGGCTCCTGCGTCCCAACCCCCAGCCATAATAAATGCACCTTTTTCGCAAATGCTGCCGGATCCGCGAAGACGCCGTTGTAATCCGTCTTGGGATCGAGTTTGCGGTCGCCAAGAACGAGCATCCCCCCAGCTCCACTGAATCCGCCAATGTAGGAAAAGAGGTCAAGATGGTTGAGGGTGATCTGGAAGGTTTGCATTCCTCCCATCGAAAGGCCCGCCATGGCACGGTGATCGCGATCAGAGAGTGTCCTGAAAGTCGAATCAACATACGGAATTAGAACTTGCGTCACATCGTCCTCAAATGCGGCTGCCATGTCCTGCATGGCTTTCAGCATTTCCGGAGAGCCAAAGGGTTTTCCGGTTAAATCCGGAGGAGCTTGGCCAGCGCGCCGCGCGTATCCATACGCCATCACAATGATCATGGGCTTGCAATTTCGGGCCGCGATCAGATTGTCGAGAATAAAATTGGCATTCCCTTGGCGAATCCAACCCGTTTCGTCTTCGCCGGCGCCATGCTGCAGATACAGCACAGGAAAGCGCTCGGTAGTCCGGGTATCGTAATTCGGTGGTAGATAAACCAGCGCGTGCCGCCAAGTGCCTGTGACCTTCGAGTGATACCAAACCTCGCGGACCTGGCCGTGGGGCACATCTTGAATCGAATAATAGGTAGAACCCGGCTCCGGAACTTCGACCGCACTCGCCTCTTTGGTCCCGCCGAAAAACGAATGCGTGTTGAGGTCGCTGACTTCAGCGCCATCAATTGTTAAGGTGTAATAATGCAAGCCCGGAACAAGCGGGGGCGTCGTCACGGTCCAGAAACCGTCGGGCTGCTTTTCCATTTCGATTTTGGGCCCGCTCCAGAAATTCAGTTTGACCTTCGTTGCGTCTGGAGCTTTCACGCGGATTTGCACTCTTCCGCCAGCGTCGACACGCGGATACTCTGCTCCCCAAACGTTCGTCGAAGAAGGCTGAAATTCTTCGGGTGTCTGCGCGCAGCAAAAGCTTGCAACCAACATGATTGCGATCCCAAGGTGTTTCATCTTAACTCTCCCTGATTGCGATCTATGCCCAATGACGATTGAGCGATGTTTGGCGAACTTTGCAAGATTATGATCAAAGCACAAACTGGCTCACTAAGCAGTGAGCAAGCAGGCCATGCGACTTCGAGGGAACTCAATCTGCAGTGTTCCTTCTGAGGTCGCGATTCTGATTCCAAGATCACTCGGGTATAGCAGTTTAGGCTCCGCATTCGTCCACGGTATTGTCGTAGTTGCCGGACCGTCGAGTCGCCAGACTCCCAGCAGAGACTGCGTCGGAGCGCGTATCCCGAGAACAACTGGCCCGTTGGGATTAGTGACATCAGACATCCCTAAAGGATAAAAGGGAACTGCTTCCGGAATGTGTCGGCGAAGAACTTCTTTGTAGATCCTGATGCCCTCGGCTACTTGTTTTCCCGCTTCCGTTGAAATCGAGTCCAGTCGTCCACTTTGGTGGATGCGGCACAACATGGCTGTAACCATATTGAAGCTGGCCTGATCGGCATCAGCATTCTCCAAGGGATAAGACCAGATTGCCAATTGCTCCGGCAAAACGGCTGCCGACGCGTCAACCAGGATGGCGGGGAGCTTTCGATAGTTTTCCTGATCCGTCATCGACTGTATCTGCAGGCGACTAAGCATTGCGTAATCCATGCGTCCGCCTCCGCTACCGCAGTTCTCAATGACCAATTCGGGGTAGCGCTGCAGAATGCTCTCGAGCCAGGCGAGATGGGCACGGTTGTGCTCAAGCAGGCCTTGTCCAAAACTATCTGCGTTGAGCTCTGTTCCTTGCAGCGAATCGACGTTGTAGTCCATCTTGATATAGCCAACGCCGTACTCGTTTACAAGGCGCGTGATCACCTCGTCCAAATAAGCCCGCACCTCTGGGTTGCGGAAATCCAGCAGATATCTCGAATTCTTAAGCACCCTGTTGCCATGCCGCATGAAGAACCAGCTGTCTGGTTTCTGGGCGAGAAGAGATTTCGCTCCGGCAACTTCCGGCTCGAGCCACAATCCCGGGATCATTCCGCTGCGTCGGATCTGATCGAGTACGAATTTCAGTCCGTGCGGCCATCGACTGGAAGCCGGTTGCCACGAGCCTATAGTCGGGCTCCAGTCCTCCTCAATTTCTGCATACCACCCAGCGTCGATTACGAAGTATTCGCATCCCGCCTTCGCGGCAGCGGCAATAAGAGGCAATTCCTTTTGCTCTGTTGGATCACCCCAAAGGCAATTCATGTAGTCATTGAAGATGACAGGACAACGCGAATTGTTCCTGCTTGCTTTTACGCAGGCAACGCGCCGATATCGAGTCAGCGCCTCTATTGCTTGGTCGAATCCACCTGCGACACAGCCGATTGCCACAGGAACGGTTTCGTAGGTTGCCCCGGGTTCTAAATGCTTCCAGGCTGCGGAGTGCAGGTCATCGGGACCGCCGAGATAGGCGTATACGTCATCCGCATAGTTGTTGCGCGCCGAAACATTCGATATTTCCCAATACCATGATCCATTGTGTTCAATCTGCCAGAACCAGGCCAGCCCTAGTTTCGAGTTTTCGACTATCGCCATGGGCAGGTATCGTTCTGTCGACCAACTCCCGATGCTTCCAGCTCTTGCCTCAGACCAGCTCGTTCGTTCGTTTTCTACGAAGCCCATCTCGGACGGGCGAAACGTATGCCATTGTCCCTCTGCCATCCAGCTATTCATCGCAACATGGATGCGGAGTTCGCGATCATATTCTTGTGGTGCGGAGAGGCCGTGGAGCATCGCCGAACTCAAGAACTCGATACCGATTGCTGCACGACTGTTGTTCGTAACTCGTGAATGCCGCCGGACCACGGGAACGCCGTCGAAGCCCTCATAAACAGAATCCACTTGCAAGCTCAAGAGCGGGTCTGTGTGCGTGCAGATCAGCCGCTTGCCTGCGCCCGTAGACTCCTCGCTATAGCCAGCGAACAACAATCGGGCGCCGGGCTGTCCCATGCCCGATTTCATACCTTGATCTGGGGAATTCTCTCCGCTGCATTGCAGGGCGACTTCGACTCCGGAGGAATTGTCTTGCTGAACTGAGCTTCTTGAAGGGAGTAGACGCTTTTGGCGCAGTTTTCCCGCCTGTACGTCGAACGAAAAAGTTAAATTCCCGGTCATCCACTGAAACGGCTGGAGATTTTTCGGATCAGAGACAAGGCGAAAAGGCACAAGTGCGCCAATTGCCATGCTGCCACTAGTTTTGATGAAACGTCTTCGATTTGTGAGCATACGCAGCTATCTCAACCGGTACCCCGACATTGGTTCCGGCTGGCACACTCCGAGATCCGCCAAAAGTGTAGCGATAACTGTAACGAATCGAAGGCAGAATGCCAACTAGAAGCGGGCTTGCATGTAATCGGCCAGCAGTGGGTCAGGAACGAGACCTGGCGTTTAGGGACACACGTTTTGATCCACGCCTCTCTGTGGATCGACGCTGGATCAACTGCGGTTGCAGTATCACCGTTTGAGGCTTGGGCGGAATTTTTGAGTTCAGGATTCCAAGAGCGATGCGCGCAGCTTCCTCTCCAATTCTCCGGCTGTGCTGGTCGATGCTTGAGAGTGGAACGCGCAGAGAATCGTCGTAGTGAAGATTTCCGCAACCAATCACCGCAATGTCTTCCGGGATGCGTAATCCTTGATCGAGCGCGTAATTCATAGCACCCATCGCAAGCGGATCGTTGAAGCAAAACACCCCATCAGGCCTTGGCTTCAGACTCAAGAGCTGGCCCATCGCCTCCGCACCGCGCTGTTTCGTTCCCACGTCTCCCTTCCGTTCGGCGATGATGTAGTCATCAGTGACTTTAAGACCGGCTCGAAGCAGTGCTCGTTTGTATCCCTCCATACGCCGAATGCTAGGACTGGTTTCTGGCCCGCGAATGTGCGCGATTTTTTTGCAGCCGATGTCGACCAGGTGTTCTGTAGCAAGGATTCCGACCGCATCGTCGTCTACGCCTACGAAGTTTGCAGAAAGCCCCGGCAAGCTTCGATCAATCAACACATAAGGAGTTTGCTGCTTTTCAATTCGGAAGAAGAGATCGACAGTCGACCGGCACGAGGCAATGATCAGCGTGTCCAGCCGACGTGCTAGCAGGTGGTTGATCTCCTGCTCCTCGAGATTCGGGTCTTCCTCCGAGGAAGTGACGATCAGATAGTAGCCGCTCTCCCGCAAGACATCGGAAAGAGATTTGGCGATTTCTGCAAAGAACGGATGAAGCAAATCCGGAACAACCAATCCCACCAGATATGTGCGTCCGGTGACCAGGCTGCGTGCCGCCAGGTTTGGCCGATAGTCAAGCTCTTTAACCCGCGCCAGAACGCGCGCGCGCGTCTCGTCTCCTATATCAGGATGATTACGGAGAACCTTTGAAATGGTGATCACCGAAACGCCAAGGTCCTTGGCAATATCCTTCATTCGTGTGCTCATAGATCGTGATTCAGTATATAGAACCAGACGAAGATTGGTGTTTACGATGACTTTAGCGTGGAGATCCAATCCAAGCCCCCGCGAATTCTTTTGGGCGAGACCTTCCAGACTCTTTCCGTAGAGTGCTGGCTTCCTGTTGACATCGGTAACTTTACCGATTATTGTCCTTTGCGTGTGCCTCTCTCGTGCTCCCGCGTCAAGGAACTGCGTAGCACAGCGCGGAACGCTCGAGGTTTCGGTCACTTAATCATAGGAGTTCAGGAATGGAACTTCGGAGCGCTTCAGGACCGTTGATTAACGGATATGTTGATCCAGCACTGGTACCGCACCGAACTGTATACACCGGTGCCCGGATGCCAGCAATCGGTTTGGGAACCTTCGGTTCGGACCATGTCACGGCGGCTGAAGTTGCGGCAGCGGTAGAAGGTGCAACGGAGGTTGGATATCGACACTTCGATTGTGCATCCGTGTATGGCAATGAACACGAGATTGGATACGCACTCCAGCAGGTATTGCGAAAGCATCTTCAACGCGAGCAACTGTGGATCACTTCGAAGTTGTGGAACGATAAACATGGCGAAAATGATGTGATCGCTTCGTGTCGAAAGTCGCTGACGGACTTGAGAATCAGTTATCTGGATCTCTACCTGGTGCATTGGCCATTCCCGAATTTTCATGCACCGGGGTGTGATGTAACGTCGCGCAGTAAGGATGCGAAACCCTACATCCACGCCGAATTCATGAAGACCTGGCGAAAGATGGAGGAATTGGTCGACCTGGGGCTGGTTCGCCACATCGGGACTTCGAACATGACGGTCCCTAAACTCAAGCTGCTCTTGCGCGACGCTCGCATCAAGCCCGCGGTGAACGAGATGGAGTTGCACCCGCATTTTCAGCAACCCCAGTTATTTGATTTCGTCCGATCCAACGGCATGGTACCGGTCGGATATTGCCCCGTCGGGTCGCCAGGACGGCCCGAGCGAGATCGTACGCCCGAGGATACTGTTCCGACTCAAGACCCGGTGATTGTTAAGATCGCCAATCGTCTGGGAATACACCCGGCTGTCGTCTGTATAAAATGGGCGGTTCAGCGTGGGCAGATACCGATTCCGTTTTCCACCAACAGAGGACACTATCTCAGCAATCTCGAAGGAGTCGTCAGCGAACCATTGAGTGACGACGAAATGGGAGAAATCAGCGCAATCGACCGCAATTGTCGGCTGATCAAGGGTCAAGTGTTTCTCTGGAAGGATGGACAGCCTTGGGAGGATCTTTGGGACTTGAGTGGCGACATTACCCCGCCGTGAATCCCCGCTGGTGAAAACATGGAACAGAACATGCGAGCCGCATTTCTGCCCGGGAACCGCAAAGTTGAATTCCGCACGTTGTCTATCCCTCATCCCGGTCACGGCGAAGTTCTAATCAGGGTAAAGGCTTCAACCATCTGCGGTTCCGATATTCGTTGTATTTACCACGAACACCTGGGCAAGGGCCCGGAGGGCTATCAAGGAGTTATTGCGGGCCATGAACCAAGCGGCCAAATTGTGGAGGTTGGCCCCGGCTGTCGGCGGTTTGGTGTAGGCGATCGGGTCATTGTGTATCACATCTCCGGCTGCGGAGTCTGCAACGACTGTCGACGCGGTTACATGATTTCCTGCACCAGTGAAAAATACCGGCGTGCGTACGGTTGGCAACGCGACGGCGGCATGGCCGACTACATGATTGCGGAGGAGAAGGATCTCATCGCGCTACCCAACCAGCTTTCTTTCGCAGATGGTGCGCAGGTTGCGTGTGGCTTTGGGACGGTATACGAAGCCATTGAAAAGGTTGGGGTCAATGGCGACCATACTGTGCTCATCACGGGACTGGGACCCGTGGGGCTGGCAGCTGCAGCATTGTGTCGCAAACTCGGCGCCCAGATGATCGTTGGAATCGACATTGTCCCCGAGCGCCTGCGTTTGGCAGAGTCTCTCAAACTATGTGACGTCGTTCTAAGCGCAGGTGAAGACAACGTGGTTCAGGTCAAGGAACTCACGCGGGGTTCCGGTGTGGAACGTGCCTTGGACTGCTCTGCCGATGCAAGAGCGCGTGCCACCGCCATTCGAGCAACGCGCAGATGGGGAAGAATCGCCTTCGTCGGTGAAGGAGGAACGGTCGAATTCAATCCGTCGCCCGACATCATTCACGATCAGAAGACGATCTATGGTTCATGGGTGACGTCGACCTGGCTGATGGAGGAATTGGTCGAGCGCCTCGTGCGATGGAATTTGCATCCCGCAGATATCATCACTCACCGCTTTGCGCTTGAGGACGCCTCAGACGCATATGCCCTCATGGCTTCCGGCAAGTGTGGCAAGGTTGCCGTTTGCTCGGACGAAGAACTGGTACTCAAATGAATGCAAACTGGGAAGAAATCCTGAAGGATCGGCTAGAACTCTATGGGCACCGCAACTGGCTCGTGATCGCGGACTCGGCATATCCTGCGCAGTCGAGGCAAGCGATCGAGACGATTGTTGCCGACGAGGAACAGACCACGGTGTTAGAACGTGCCTGTGCCATTCTGGGCGGATGCAAGCACATCAAACCCAACATTTATACCGACGAGGAGTTGACCTTTGTTGGTGAGGAAGACGCTCCGGGCATTCATTCTTACCGAGAAAGGCTCGGCGGTCTTCTCACGGGACCCGAAGTTCGTGTCCTTCCACACGAAGAGATCATCGCGAAGCTCGATCGCGCCGGCGAGTTGTTTCGAGTGCTCGTAGTCAAAACCAAAATGCGAATTCCGTATACATCCGTATTTTTCGAACTGGACTGCGGATATTGGAATGCTCAGTCCGAGACGAAGCTTCGGGCGGCAATGAGATCCGGAGATCGAACAAGGAAGAGCCGAAAGCGTAGGCTTTGATCGCCAATCACAAGGTCCGCACTCAACAATGAAGGCGCTCGTACTTCACAAGCCAGGGCATGCGTCGGTCGAGACGGTTCCGGAACCAGTAGCCGGGGATGGCCAGATATTGCTGAAGGTCCGAATGGTGGGATTCTGCGGAAGCGATTTGAATTCCTTTCGTGGTCTAAATCCACTCGTGTCATTTCCGAGGATTCCGGGGCATGAAGTGGCGGCTACGGTCGTACAAGGCAGCCGCAGCGGGCTGTCTGTCGGAACGGACGTAGCCATTTCTCCTTACTCAAGCTGCGGTGAATGCGCATCATGCCGGCGGGGACGCCCCAATGCCTGCCAGTTCAACGAGACTCTCGGAGTCCAGAGGGACGGTGCTCTCACCGAACTTATTGTGATGCCGCCAGAGAAGTTGTATCCGGCAAAGCTCACGACGAAGGAATTGTGTCTGGTTGAACCGCTGACTGTGGGGTTTCACGCAGTATCACGTGGACGGGTCGCCGCGAAGGACACAGTCTTGATTATGGGTTGTGGCGGAGTGGGGCTGGGCGCAGTCTGTGCTTCGAGTTCTCGGGGTGCGCGGACGATCTGTGTTGACGTGGACGACGAAAAACTGAAACTTGCACAAGCCTCGGGCGGTGCTCACACCATCAATACGCGGAGGGAATTGCTGCACGATCGGTTGCTGGAACTGACTGAAGGCCGCGGTCCAGACGTCGTGATCGAGGCGATTGGTACACCAGCGACGTTTCGAGCCGCCGTGGAAGAAGTCTCCTTCAGCGGCAGAGTGGTGTACATCGGGTATGCCAAGGAACCGGTGAGCTATGAGACCAGGCTGTTCGTGCAAAAAGAATTGGACATTCTCGGCTCAAGAAATGCTCTTCCTGAAGACTTCCAGGCGGTGATCAGGCTTCTGGAGGACCGGAAGTTCCCGGTGGATCAAGCAGTAAGCCTGGTGGTTCCTCTCGATGAAGCGGCAGATGCATTGCGTTCCTGGAGTGAGAATCCATCAGGATTCAAGAAGATTATGGTCTGCCTGGATTGAGGACGCGATTCCTGAACTCTCAGGCCTAAGGACAATTCTCTAGTGCAAATTTCGAGTGACACGGACTCAACGATTGAAGGCAAACCGAGCGCCGCGCCCCTGTTTCCAGCGGGACATCTAGTACCTTTCGTTCTGGTAACGGCGCTTTTCTTTTTATGGGGAATTCCGAACAACCTCAACGACGTGCTGATCCGGCAGTTTATGAAGTCGTTCGCGATCTCTCGCTTCGAAGCCGGATTGGTTCAGTCAGCTTTCTACATGGGCTATTTTCTGCTCGCGATCCCGGCTGCCATTCTTATGCGCAGGCTGGGATACAAAACTGGATTTGTCATTGGCTTGCTGCTGTTTGGGTTGGGGACCTTTCTGTTCTGGCCAGCAGCGATGATGGGCCGGTATGGATTTTTCCTGTTCGCCTTGTTCGTAATTGCCAGCGGACTTTCATTTCTTGAAACGGCGTCCAATCCGTTCATTGCTCAGCTAGGAGATCCGGAAAGCTCGGAACGGCGGCTAAATTTCTCCCAAGCATTCAATCCGCTAGGTTCGATTACAGGTGTGCTGATGGGTACACTATTCATCTTCTCCGGAGTCGAGTTACGTCCGCAGCAGATTGATGCCTTGAAGGCGCAGCACTTGTACGATGCGTATCTTCGCTCAGAGACCATGCGGGTGGTCAAGCCCTATCTGGTGCTGAGCGCCATCGCGATCTGTTGGGCTCTGGTGATTCTCCGGACAAAATTCCCCCCCATTCGTAGTGAGCACGAAGATGGTGGTGATCATGGGCGTTTTCGCGAACTCTTGCGCTACCCACATTTCTGGATGGCAGTGGTGGCGCAGTTCCTCTACGTCGGTGGGCAGGTCGGCACCTGGAGTTACTTCATTCAGTATGTGCAGGAATTCACTCATCAACCGGAAAAAGTCGCTGGCTATTTCCTCACGGCCACGCTTGCAGCCTTTGGCGTGGGACGGTTTAGCTCCGCGTGGATCATGCAATTTGTAGCGCCGCACAAACTGCTCGGGTCCTATGCGGTTGTGAATGTTGGCTTGATTGCGTTTGCCATGTTGCATCCAGGCTGGGGCGGGTTATACGCGCTGTTCGCGACCAGTTTCTTCATGTCCCTCATGTTTCCCACAATTTTCGCTCTTGGGCTGAAAGGCTTGGGGCCTAACACCAAGCTCGGGGGATCGTTGATCGTGATGGCAATCGTCGGAGGCGCTGTCCTCACCCCGCTGATGGGCCTCATTGCTGAGGCCCGTCACAGTATCGCGCCGGCTTTCGTCGTGCCGCTGATAGCGTATGTCTTCATCGCGGGGTACGCCTTCGCCGGAGCCAAGGTGCGCGATACAAGGGACACACCACAAGTTCAATCTCACGTTTGACGGAGGGGCAGGATGCTATCGGATCGTTTACTTCTATCAGTTCGTTGGATCGGCGTTGTTATCTTAGTGTTGTCCGCTTTTCCTAATCTCTGCGCTCAGAGCGCCACGGCTCCCACCGCCTCAGAGGATCCGGTCACCATTGATCAAATATGGCAGAAGGCCAGCAGCAAATATGACGCTCAACGGGCCACACTCCTGAAAGAAGTGGACGACGTGGATCGTCAGGGCCCGTTCCAGCCCGACTGGGAATCACTTCAGAAATATGAGGTGCCCGAGTGGTACAAGGACGCGAAATTCGGAATTTTTATTCATTGGGGCGTCTATTCGGTTCCTGCCTTCAGTAACGAGTGGTATCCGCGAAATATGTATGAGCCCGGATTCGATGCCTACAAGCACCACATTGCCACTTATGGTCCCCAAGACAAGTTCGGGTACAAGGACTTTGTGCCGATGTTCAAAGCGGAACATTTCGATCCCGCGGCCTGGGCCGAACTGTTCAAAAAATCCGGAGCAAAGTACGTGGTGCCGGTGGCGGAGCATCACGATGGCTTTGCCATGTACGACAGCGCCTTGAGCGACTGGACCGCGGCCAAGATGGGCCCGCATCGCGATGTGATTGGAGACCTGGCCAAGGCGGTACGATCCGAAGGCCTGCATTTTGGAGTGTCATCGCACCGAGTGGAACACGATTTCTTCATGGGGGTGGGCCGCAAGATCCCATCGGACGTGAACGATCCGCAATACGCCGCCTTCTACGGTCCGGCACAAGTCGGCGTGTTTAAGTGGGGAACTCCCGTCGCCAACGATTTCACGTACGTGTCTCCGGCGTGGACGAATGACTGGCTCGAGCGAGGAGCGGAACTCGTTGAGAAATATCACCCTGACATCGTGTACTTCGACTGGTGGATCGGGCAGGCGTTGATACGGGCGAATCTCGCCCGCTTCGCCGCCTTCTACTACAACCGCTCTCAGAAATATGGCGATCATGTGGGCGTGATCAACTACAAGGACTACGCTATGCAGGAGCACTCTGCAGTTCTCGACTTGGAACGTGGACAACTCGGCGACATTCGCCCCCTGTACTGGCAGACCGATACGTCCGTGAGCAATAAATCTTGGGGCTACATCAAAGACGATACGTTCAAATCGCCGGAATTTGTGATCGATCAACTCATTGATATCGTCAGCAAGAACGGGAATCTGCTCTTGAACATTGGCCCGCGATCGGACGGCACCATTCCGGATGAAGTACAGCGGGTGCTTCTGGACGTCGGTGCCTGGCTCAGTCTCAATGGAGAGGCCATCTACGGTACTCGCCCTTGGAGGACGTACGGCGAGGGCCCCACGAAAGTGGCGGCTGGGTCGTTTCACGACACCGACACCGCGAAGTACACTCCCGAAGATTTCCGTTTTACCACCAAGGGCGACGACGTTTATGCGATCGGACTTGCCTGGCCTACGAGCGGCGAAGCGGTGATTCACGCGCTCTCCAAGACGGTGGACAGTAAACCAGTCCAATCCATCGCCTTATTAGGTAGCGATGCCAAGTTGCAGTTCGAGCAGCGCGCCGACGGCTTGCACGTGCAACTCCCTCCGCAGTCCCCGGCGAAGTATGCCTATGCACTTCGTTTGACGTTTTAAACATGCCTCACAGTGAGGGCTGAAGCCTGAAGCTTTCATTTTCAATGTGCTCTACATTGCGCACAATTACGAGGGCGGGACAGATCGGTTACTTTACCGACGATCTACTCTCAGGGTGCCTTGAATGACCCTGCAGGAAATCGCAAAGCGCGCCAGTGTCTCAACCGCGACCGTCTCGCGAACGATCAATGGTGCGCCCACTGTGGATCCTACTCTGGCGAGGCGAGTGCGGAAGGTAATTGAAGCGGTAGGCTACTATCCCAACACTCATGCCCGGGCATTGGTTTCCGGACGTAGCCGCATTCTCGGCCTGATGGTGTCCGAAACCGTCGAACCCTTTTTCCCTCAGATCCTGCAAACCTTTGAGAACCTGAGCTTCGAGCACAATTACGAGATACTTCTGAGTTCAATCTCCCGCGAGCGCCGCCAGATGGAGGCCGCAGTGCGGCGCATGATTGAGTGCCGGGTCGAGGGGTTGGCAGTTCTGAGTTCTGAGAAAGAAACCGCATTGATCGAGCTATTTAGAGGCCAAACCCTACCTATTGCCGTGCTCGACCACGAACCTCCGGGACCCCTTCTGAAGACGGTTTCTATTGACTACAAACACGGTGTTCGAGAGGCTGTGCAGCACCTGGCGGCTCTCGGACACGCGCGTATCGCCCTGATCACCGGTCCGGCGCGTTTGAAAACTGCTGCGGCGAGAACGATCGCTTTTCAAGAGTGCATGAAGGAAATCGATTTGGAAATACCTCGGGATCTGCTCGTGGAGGGAGGCCACACACTAGAGTCCGGCATGAAGGCTCTGTCCGTAATCGCTGCTTTACCGGAGCGGCCATCGGCGGTGCTCTGTTCAAATGACATGACGGCAATCGGTGTGATGCGGAGAGCGTTCGAACTCGGCCTGAACGTTCCGCGGGATTTGTCGGTAGTCGGATTTGATGACAACCACCTCGCGCAGTTCGCCACCCCGCCCCTCACTACCGTACAAGTTTCATATGTTGATATCGCGAATGCTGCTTTCAAAGCGCTGCTCAAATCGGTAGAGGATCGGTCCAACGAATCGTCCCGCGAGGTGTCCGCCATTCAATCGAATCTGGTACTTCGGCGCTCAACGACCCTGACGGCGCGAAGGGTTAACGATGGCGCCACAGTAAAACGTGCCTATAAGCAGGCCGCGGCCGTGAGAGAACCGAAGAGCGATTCGGAGAGCCGGTCGTCAGGTGGCCTTTAAGACTAATGCATCGCGGCCCGGTTGCCCGAACCGTCACCTCAAGGGCAGCGCGATTCTGCCGAAGCAGAACTTCGTACAACAGGCGCTTCCTCGATCTTCCAAATGGAGCCAAAAAACAAGGACTGGTGCCTCAACGGGAACTGAGGGGACCGATCTGTGGCTGGGGATTAAGGTATCGCTAAAGATTCCGCAAGAATGTGCTTGACAAGCCCTAGTAGCTAGATACTAAAATGCGCTGACTTCGATACAGTTATCGCTAACCTAGATGTTGGCAACCAAGGAGGGCCGCGTCGATGCCCAAATTTCGAAGTGTTTCCACTCTTCTGTTCCTGATCCTAGTTATCCTCTCGATCAGTGCGCTTCTGCCCCTGGCAAACGGCCAGACGCTCGCTTCGACGGCTTCGTTCTCAGGTTCCGTGACGGACCCTTCCGGTGCGCGGGTTGCTAATGCGAGTGTGGTTTTGAGCAGCCCAGAGAAAGGAATTGCCCGCACCTTCAAGACAGATGCCGAAGGAAACTTCTCATTCTCGCTTCTGCCGGCCGCAAACTACACTTTGACGGTACAGGCGGCAGGTTTCAAGACTTCCAGGCAGGAAGGGCTCACGCTTGCAGTTGGTCAGTCAGCCAGTCAAAACGTGACGTTGACTATAGGGTCGTCCGAGCAAATCGAAGTGGTGGCTGTTGCGCCTTTGCTCAATGTGGATAACGCAAATGTCGGCGCTGAGGTCTCGACCAAACAGGTAACCGAGTTGCCGCTCAATCTTCGTAACGTATTCAATTTCGTACAGTTAAACTCATCGGTCAACAACCAGTCCCAGCAACAGGTCCTTCAGGGTGGCGGCGGCCAAGGCACGGCCGACCAGGACGTCTCATTCTTTAACTTTGGCGGCGGCTATTTTGGAACCACCGCGTTTCTTCTGGACGGATCCTGGGATACAAGCACTGGTTGGGGTGGAGTAATTTATGTTCCTTCTCCGGACAATGTGCAGGAGTTCAAGGTGCAGCAGAACTCATTCACTGCCCAATACGGTTGGAGCACCGGGAATGTGATCAATGTGGTCACCAAGTCCGGCGGCAGCAGCCTGCACGGCGATGTGTATGAATACATGCGCAATGGCGCGCTCGATGCAAACTACTATTTCAACAATCTCAACGGAACCCCACGTCCTAATACGCATCGCAACCAATTCGGTGTTTCGGTTGGCGGACCGGTGTACATTCCGGGTATTTACAAGCAACGAAACAAGACATTTTTCTTCTTCAACTACGAAGGTCATCGCGAGAACGACCCAGTTCCCGCACCGGTCGGGACCGTGCCGCTTCCATCTGTCCGCTCAGGAGATTTTTCGTCCGTGCTTGGTGCCCAGATCGCAACCGACGCGTTGTGCAGACCCGTTCTGGCTGGACAAATCTACGATCCATATAGCACTCGCCCAGTCACCGCAACATGTGGACCAGACGCCGGGAGTACGGTGTTCATTCGCGATCCCATTGCCGGAAACAACCTCGCCAATTCCATCAACGGTATCGATCCTATTGGCCAGCAGTTGGTTAACTTCTATCCTGCGCCAGTACCCAATGTGGCAGGGGGAAACTGGACGGCGAGCGGCCTCGCTGCGAACAACTCAGACGAGTACAGCGGGCGCGTTGACCACAACTTCAACGATGCGACCCGGCTCTATGGAAGATTCTCGCACAAGACACAATTCAAAGATCAGAGTCCGGCCTATTTCGGGAGCAGCAATCCCGCCGGACCCGGACAGAGAAATCCCAATAACCGGTGGGACGTCGCAGCTGGTGTTAGTCGTGTTTTCAGTCCAACCTTCACTATGAGCCTGAATTTGGGCGGAACGAAGTGGGTTGAAGGCAACGTTATGCAAAGCGCCGGATTCAAGGTCTCGTCTCTCGGTCTGCCCGCCTTTATCGATGCCGTCTCAGCTCAGTTTCCGGTGATCAATGCCGGGCCGTATCTCAGCTTGGGCCCGCTAGCCGGAGCCGGAACAGCCACATTTCCTCGCAGCGCGGAGAGCGGTTCCGTGGATTTCGTAAAAGTGCGAGGGAAGCACCAGTTGTCATTCGGATACATGGGCGTTGCGATCGATGAGAACGGCGGCCGTATCGTTCCCACAACCTTCAACTTTTCCAGTGCGTTTACCGCAGGGCCGGATCCTTCGAATCCCACGGCAGGCACGGGCGATTCCATTGCATCCATTCTGCTCGGCACGCCGGCTAGTGGAGGTACTGGACAGAACGTTAATAATGTCGCACGTACTTGGCTCCACGGTCTGTATGTGCAGGATGATTGGAAGGCTACAAGGAAGCTGACCCTCAATCTCGGCCTGCGCTGGGAAGTGCAGAAGCCTATGACGGATCGCTACGACCGGTTATTTACCTTTGACTACAATTCGACCAACCCCGCCTGCGCTGCAGCGGGCCTAAGTTGCACGGGCATAGTCAAGTTTGCGAGTTCGGGTGATCGCGGCCAGTACGATACCAACCTCAAACATTTCGCGCCGCGAATTGGGTTTGCCTATCAACTGATGCCAAAGCTCGTCATGCGCGGAGGCTATGGCATTTTCTTCCCCAACCAGTACCTCAACTCGCCGCAGATTGCCGGATATAACTCGAACACGCCCTATGTTGCGTCGCTCGATGGTGGGATCTCGCCCTGCAACGGGTGTTCGCTCAGCAACGCATTCCCCAGTGGCCCAGTGCCGATCACGGGGAACTCGCTGGGTGCTTTGACCAACGTAGGATTTAGCACGGGTGCCGTTAATCCCCAACGTAAAACGTACTATGCCCAGCAGTGGATGTATGGAGTCCAATACGCGCCTACGCCACACGACGTGATTGACATCACCTACGTGGGGAATCACAACGTGCACACGCTGGCGGGCAGCCTGAACCTCAATCAGTTGGATCCCAAGTACTTCTCGATGGGAAGTGCCCTGCTTGACCCGGTTGCAAATCCCTTTTCCGGCATAATCACGTCGAGCGGTTGTGGCCTTGATCAGCCCACCGTTGCGGCGGGACAATTGCTCAGGCCGCACCCGGAATTCTGCGATATCAATGAGGTCGATCCGCCGGCAGGCGGTTCGCATTACAACGCCCTGGACGTGAACTATACCCACCGGTTCTCGGGGGGGCTCACGTTATTGGCGTCCTACACATTCTCGAAATTCCTCGACAACGTTGGCGGACCTGAGACCTGGGCCAATGCCTCCTCCAACTTTTCGGAAAACATCCGCAACGTGTACAACCTGGCGGCTGAGAAATCAGTAGACGCGACAGACACGCCGCACAGCTTCGTGTTGAGCTACGTGTATGAGATTCCCGTTGGCATGGGGAAAAAGTATGGGTCGGGAATGAATAAGGTGCTCAATGCCATCGTCGGGAACTGGCAAACCTCGGGTGTAGCGACGTTCAAGAGCGGATTCCCACTGACGATTACCTCAGGTGGCACCGCTCCCAACCCGTTCGGCGTAGGACAACACGTGAACATTGTCGGCGATTATCATCTGGCACATCAAAGCCGCACCGCATGGTTCAACACTGCAGCCTTCGTAGATGCACCAAAATTCGACCTGGGCAACGCGCCGCGTTATTTCTCTGATCTGCGTGCTCCGGGCTACAACAATTGGGACATCAGCATTCAGAAGTATTTCCCGGTTCATGAAAGCGTTCGATTCCAGTTCCGTTTGGATATGTTTAACGCTTTCAATCACACCAACTTCTATGCGCCCAATACCTTTAACGGCGGCGGAGCGTTTGGAACCATTGGTTCATCCTTTTCGCCCCGGCAGATGCAGGCGGCCCTCAAGCTGTACTGGTGATGCGTGCGGACGATCAGAGTAGGTTTCGTCTTTTGCTGTCTGATTTATTGCTTTGCGCCGCCGGCCATCTACCCGCAAACGGCGGCGCAATTCGAATCGCTCTTGTCCTCGGCAAAAGATGCCCAGGCCAACAGCGACTTTCAGGCCGCCGCCGAGTTCTACAGACAAGCAGCAACTCTCCGTCCGGAAATTCCTGAACTCAAGGCTAACCTCGGCCTGATGTACTACCAGGTCGGAAACGATGAACTAGCCAGCGACGCTTTTCGACAGGCCCTGCGACTGAAAGCCGATCTGTTTGTGCCCAATTTGTTCCTAGGCCTTGAACTGGTCAAAGCAAGACGTTTCGCCCAGGCGATCCCGTATTTCAACCACGCTGCGCTCAAGAAACCCAGCGACGTACAAGTGCAACTTGGGCTCGGCCAGGCCTATGCCGGCAGTGGAAGGACGCGCTTGGCAACCGCCGCCTATACGCGCGCATCCCAACTCCAACCCGGAAACGCAGACGCCTGGTATCACCTCGGCGTGAGCTACCTGGAACAAGTGGAAGCAGATGCCCGGATACTTTTGACGCGTCACAAGGACTCAGCGTATGTGCAAGCTCTGATGGCGGAAACATTCACCGATCTGCGCGCGTTTATTCAAGCTGAAGATGCCTACAAGAAGGTGCTGGCCGTGCGCAACCCTCTCCCCAACGCGCACGCGGGTTACGGATTTGTCTTGCTGAATCGGCATGAGTTGGCAGCGGCGGAAATGGAGTTCAAGGCCGAGGTCGCTGAGAATCCTGGCTCTTTGGTTGCGAAGTTGGGGATGGCCCGATTGCATTTGGAGCAGGGGATCTCGGAACAAGCGGCACAGGAATTCGCAGAAGTTTGGAAGAACGATCATGGATTTCTTCGAGCCAACATTTCACTGTTCTGTGCGAGACTGCCTCTGTCAAAACGAGAAGAACTGCTAGGTGTTTTGGAACGTCGGCAATCGGTAAGGGACCTTCCGGAACCACTGGTGAACCTTTTTCGCAGTCCCTCATCTGGCGACAGCACGACCTCATCGTTTAGTTCGCTAACGGAGTCCGCCCCTGCACCAAAAGCGAGACCGGCGAACGCCAGTGCACAAAAACTCTATGCAAGCGGACGCTACGGAGAATGCAGTGACACTCTGGCATCCGTTGCCAGACCGCTTCAGGTACGAGAACTCCAATTACTGGCTTCCTGCTCATTTCTTACTGGAGAGTATGCGAGGGCTCTTGATGCGGCGGCCAAGCTGGCCGCAAATGCCGTTACCGAAGTGGAGGGATTGTATTGGGAGACCAAGTCCGCACAGAAGCTGGCGAGCTACGCTCTTGCCCGGGCGAGCACAACCGACCCTGGCTCCCCCAAACTGCACGTCTTGTTGGGGGACGTTTACCGCCAACAAAGAGCTTTTCCAGACGCCGAACAGGAGTACCGGAAGGCACTCGCACTGCGACCGGAAGATAGCGGAGCCCTCTTCGGACTATCCCTCGCGATGCTCGCGGACGGCGACAGCGATGGCGCGCTGAGCGTAGCACAGGCTGCGCTGACAAAAGATCCTGAAGATCCGGAACTCAATGCAGTGATGGGCGAAATCCTGTGTGCCCGAAATGATTTTTCTGCCGCGGAACCGTACCTCAAGAAGAGTCTCAATACCAAGCCTGAGTACATTTCTCGCGTACATGCTTTGCTCGGGAATGTATATGCCAAGACGGATCGGACCGAGCAGGCAATCGCCGAGTTAAAGCTTGGCCTTTCGAGTGACAAAGACGGTAGCTTGCACTACCAGTTGGCGCGTTTGTACATGAAGACTGGAGATTCCGATTCCGCTAAACAAGCCTTTGAAGTTTCAAAGCAATTGCAGGAGCAGGGATTGATGCGTGCGACGGTTGCCATGCAGCAGGGAGAGGACAGTAGCGAGCTTCAGTAGGAATGCGCAAGGGAAGCGGCGATCCGCCAAAAGTTTCAAGACACGAAAGGATATCGGGACTGCCAACTAACATGACAAAATTGTATGGTGTCGTCCTGCTCTTGATTCTTACAATTTCATCCGGGGCTGCACAGACTCAATTTGCCATCAAGGAATCGCACCGGGACGCAGATGGGGTCACCTTGCAAACCTCCGCCGGAAGCATGCGTGTGGAAGCTTGTGGTGACCGCATCATTCATGTGATAGCCAGTCCGACGGCGGAGATTCCCGCGCCCAAGGTGCCAGTGGTTATCGAAGCGTGTCGCAACCATAATGTCGAAGTCAAAATTGACAAGAAAGATGTTAGCCTCGTGACATCCGCGTTATCCATCACAGTCGACGCGACAACGGGCGCGGTACGTTTTCTTTCCAAAAATGGAACGACTTTGCTGGCCGAGCCCAAGCAGGGGGGCAAAGCCTTTAACGTGCCAGCGCTTGCTGAAAGGAAGACCTGGGATCTCCAGCAGATCTTCCTCTCGCCTGCCGATGAGTTCCAGTACGGGCTCGGGCAGCATCAGGAAGGCATCTTCAATATCCGCGGAGTTCCGATCCGGCTTCATCAGGCCAACACCAACATTTCGATTCCCTTCATGATATCGAGCAAGGGATACGGCCTGCTCTGGAACAATCCATCGCTCACTGACTTTAACCCGGCGGACAAGGAAATCACCATTGATCCGGCCTCAAGCAATGGAAAGTTCACTACGGGCGCCAAAGGTAGTTACGGTTTTCTGCTCGCAAGCGACAACAAAGACCAACTCATCGTAGATGTAAACGGAAAACACGTGATCGACCTTGTGAACATGTGGACTCCCAGTTCTGCGTCCGGTGTCATCGACCTAGATGCGAATAGGGAGTTCGACGTTTCCGCCAAGGGTGGCCCCGGCGGACTTCAGTTGTCGGTGCGCCCGCCGCAGGACACGACTACTTTCCGGTCCGAAGTAGGACGGGCCATTGACTACTACTTCTTTTACGGCCCCGAACTGAATCGCGTGGTTGCCGATTACCGACAGCTCACCGGGCAAGCGCCGCTATTTCCTAGATGGGTATATGGCTACTGGCAGTGCCGCGAGCGGTATCACACCCAGAAAGAAATTCTCGAGGTAGGGACGGAGTTCCGCAAACGCAACCTCCCAGTCGACGCCCTGGTGCAGGACTGGCAGTACTGGGGCAAGTACGGCTGGAATGCCATGAAGTTTGACGAAACCAACTATCCGGACCCGAAGGGAATGATGGAACAATTCCACGCCATGGACGAGCACGTGCCGATTTCGGTGTGGTCGAAGTTTGGCGAAGACACGGACGTTTACAAGCGGATGAGCGCCAAGTCGCTGCTGGTGCCGGGAACGCCTTGGACAGACTTCTTCAATCCTGAGGCTCAAAAAACGTTTTGGGCAGAACTCAAAGCAGGCATCTTCGATTACGGCCTGGATGGTTGGTGGATGGATGCGTCAGAGCCGGAGTTCGACATCCTCAAGGGCCACCAGACCTTTCTGGGCAGCGGAGAGTCGGTGCGGAACGCTTATCCGCTCTATGTAACCAAATCTATTTATCAAGGGCAGCGCTCGACGACAGACCGCAAGCGAGTGGTGATCTTTACCCGGTCTGCCTATACCGGACAACAGAGATATGCGGCGATCTCTTGGTCCGGCGATATTTCCGCGAACTGGACTACGTTCCAACGGCAAATCCCAGCAGGCCTGAATTTCAGCATGTCCGGCCTACCCTATTGGACGACGGACGGCGGTGGGTTCTTTCGTCCAAAGGACCAATATACGAACGAGGCTTATCACGAACTGCTGATTCGATGGTTCCAATACGCCACGTTCTGTCCGATCTTCCGGGTGCACGGATGGATTTCGAATGCCGAAATCTGGAACTACGGTCCGCGGGTTCTCGACATTGCCACCCAGTTCGATGAGTTGCGCTATCACCTGCTTCCATATATCTATTCCGCTGCTTGGAGCGTTACCCACGATGGGGAAACACTCATGCGGGCCCTCCCCCTCGAGTTTCCTTCGGACCCGGGTGCAAAAGCGGTCGCCGATCAGTTTCTGTTCGGTCCTGCGCTACTGATTAACCCCGTAACTACTGCGGGAGCCACGCAAAGAAGCCTCTATCTCCCCGCAGGCCATGATTGGATAGATTTTTGGACCGGCAAGCGCGTGAGAGGTGGCCAAACTGTCACCGCGGAAGCTCCTCTCGACAGAATTCCGATCTATGCCAAGGCCGGCTCAATCATTCCATTCGGACCAGCCGTGCAGTCGGCTTCAGCCAAGGCAGATCCTATCGATATCCGCATTTACCCCGGGGCGGATGGGGATTTCACTCTTTATGAGGATGAAGGCGACAATTACGACTATGAACATGGTGCGTACTCCGTCATTCCCCTGCATTGGGACGACAAAGCCTCCACGTTGACGGTGGGAGAACGTCGCGGAAGCTTCCCGGGAATGTTGGAGCATAAAACGTTTCGGATTGTCCGCGCGAGGGAGTCAAATGGATTCGGCATCGCAGCTCCCGAGAAGTTCGATACGACTGTCGAGTTCGAGGGAAAGGCTGTATCCGTACACGACGACGGCAGCATGTGATAGAACCCCTTCAAACGGAGATCGCCGTGAAGAAAGTCAATCGCCGTGAGTTTGTTACCTCTGCCGTCATGGCAGGGGCAGGCGCTGTTCTTCCTGCCCCTCCAGTATCCTCTTCTAAAAAGCACAGCGTGTGGGCCAGTTTTTCCGGCGCTCCTGCACTGGTCGGGCGCGAGGTGGTTGCGTTGCAATCGCGTCCTTTCCCGATGCAAAATGTCAGGCTTCACAGGGGACCACTCCGTGCGGCGGCCGAAGCCAACCGGAAATATTTGAAGACGCTGGCGCCTGACCGGTTGCTCCATACTTTCCGGTTGACGGCTGGTTTCCCCTCCTCCGCAGAACCGCTCGGCGAGTGGGAGAAGCCGGATTGCGAATTGCGCGGTCATTTTGCCGGTGGGCATTACCTTTCGGCGTGCGCGCTCGCTTTCGCCAGTTCCGCTGACGAAGAACTGAAGCGCAACGGCGATCTCATGGTGTCCGAGTTGGCCAAGTGTCAGGCCCAAAACAAGAACGGCTATCTCAGCGCATTCCCGGTCGAGTGGTTCGACCGTCTGCGCGACGGAGTCAATGTCTGGGCCCCTTTCTACACCTATCACAAGATCATGGCCGGCCATCTCGACATGTACATGCTTGCGGGCAACGAACAGGCCCTTGGCACGGTTGAAAAGATGGCGGGTTGGGTTCGTGCCTGGGCTGACCCTCTGGGCGAGCAACAGATGCAGCGCGTGCTGCAGGTGGAGTACGGCGGCATGGGCGAGGTGCTCGCCAACTTGTATGCGGTCACCGGGAAGCAGGAATATCTGAGGCTCGCCCAGCGCTTCGATAAGAAGGGTTTCTTCGATCCCCTCACGGCGCACCGCGATGAGCTCAAAGGCCTGCATGCGAATACACGTATTCCACAGGTGATCGCCGCCGCTCGTCTGTATGAAGTGACTGGAGACAAACGCTACTGGAATATTTCCGATTATTTCTGGAGTGAAGTGACAAGCGAGCGCGCCTATTGCACAGGCGGGATCAGCAACTTTGAATTTTGGAGAACGGATCCCGGCGTACTGTCAACGCAACTCAGTGGAGACACAGCAGAAGATTGCTGCGAATACAACATGATGAAGCTGACCCGGCACTTGTTCGCCTGGTCGCCGCAGCCCCGGTACATGGACTATTACGAGCGACTCCTGTTCAATCACCGCCTCGGAACCATCGACCCAGAAACGGGAACAACCGTCTATTTCCTGCCGGTGGGCGGTGGGTACTCCAAAATTTTCGCCAAGCCTTTTGATTCTTTCTGGTGCTGCAGTGGCACCGGTGCGGAAGAGTTCGCCAAGCTTACCGATTCCATCTACTTTCACGATGAGAATTCCATCTTCGTCAATCTCTACATCGCGTCGGATCTGAACTGGCCGGAGATAGGAATTCGATTGAGCCAGAAGACCTCGTTCCCGGAGGAGCAGGGATCGACTATTACTGTTTCGGCAGCGAAGCCGGTTGATATTGATATCAAGTTGCGCATTCCATACTGGACGAAAAGCGGCATGGTAAAAATAAACGGGCGCGCCATGCCCGCTTTTGCAGATGCCGGCAGCTACCTGGTTCTGCGCGGGCCTTGGACGAACGGAGATCGAATTGAACTCAGTCTCCCCATGCATCTGCACGCAGCTCCAATGCCTGACAATGAAAGCCTTCAGGCTGTGATGTACGGCCCGCTCGTGCTGGCCGCACGCTGCGAAGTTGAGCCGCGGGAAAAATGGTATCGCCACTACCAGTCACAAACAAAGCAGGAGCCTTCGCCAAGTCTGCAATTCAAGGGTAAGATTGACGATCCGGCGAGTTGGATACAGCCCGGGCATGGAAGTCTCGAGTTCGGCGCGGTCTCGCAGGAGCGCTCGCTGGTCTTTGTGCCTCTGTCGAGTGTTTTGCATGAGCGCTATTTCGTCTATCACGAGGTGCGTTCCTGAACTCGTTCGCGAGAATCATACGAGGGCGGACGTAGGGCAGGCGAATTCCTGCGGTGTTCCGAACCAACGGGGGAACTGCTCCTGAGGTATGACGATTACCCGTCGTTCATTCGTCATGTTGTCGCTATGCGCAGCCGCCGGCCGGGCAATCGGCCAGCAGGGCGTGGCGTCCCGCGATCTAAAAGCACAACTTACGCCTCCCCCTTCCGGACGGCCGTTTAACGCCCGATTTACCGACATTGCGCAAGAGGCTGGATTGCGCGCTCCTGTCATTTACGGCGGAATTGAGAGCAAGAAGTACATCCTCGAAGCCAACGGCTGCGGGTGCGCCTTTATCGACTACGATAACGATGGCTGGATGGACATTTTCTTATTGTCCGGGACCCGCCTCGAGGGAGACCCTCCCGAGGCTACCAACCGGCTCTATAAGAACAACCGCGACGGCTCGTTCACGGACGTGACCGATAAAGCGGGCTTGCGGGCCGTTGGCTGGGCGAACGCCGTTTGCGTCGCCGACTATAACAACGATGGTTTCGACGATATCTTCTGCACCTACTTCGGACAGAACCGCCTCTACCGCAACAATGGAGATGGCACGTTTACCGACGTGACCAAGCAAGCCGGCCTTTGGGAAGATGGTCCGCTGCGTTGGGGTGCCGGGTGCGCATTCCTGGACTATGATCGCGACGGCCATCTCGATCTGTTCGTCTCGAACTACATCCGCCTCGATCTGCAACACGCTCCTGTGCCCGGCCAGAACTCCACCTGCAACTGGAAGGGCATCCCTGTGAACTGTGGCCCCCGCGGATTGCCGACTGGCAAGCACATCCTCTACCACAACAACGGGGATGGCACGTTCGCGAACGTAACCAAGCAGGCGGGCATTGCCGCTGCCAGCGAGAACTATGGAATGACCGTGGTTACCGCGGACTTCGACGAAGATGGTTGGCCTGACATCTTCGTCGCTTGTGATTCCACTCCCAGCCTGCTCTTCATGAACAATCACGACGGCACTTTCCGCGAAGAAGGCGTCATGCGCGGTGTCGCCCTCAGCGATGACGGAATGGAGCAGGCTGGAATGGGAGTCGGGATAGGTGATTACAACCTTGACGGGCACCTTGACATCTTCAAGACGCATTTTGCGGGCGATACGGCAGGCTGCTATCGAGGGGACGGGAAAGGCAACTTCGAAGACGTCACGCGGTTGGCGAAAGTCGGAGTGGAAACGCGCTACACCAGCTGGGGCACGGGGTTGATCGATTTCGACAATGATGGCTATCCCGACGTACTTGTCATGACCGGGAGTGTTTATCCAGAGGTTGAACGAAAATTCCCGCAATATCCCTATAAGACACCGCGGGTTCTGTTTCGCAATCTGGGGAATGGAACTTTCGAAGAATTGAACACACAGGGCGGAACGGGCCTAACAAATCCTCACAGCAGCCGTGGTTGCGCTTTCGGCGACTTTGACAACGACGGCGACGTGGACGTGCTGATCATGAACATGAACGAGCCGCCATCACTCCTTCGAAATGATGTCGATCCAAAGCAGCACTGGATCAAAGTGAAACTGGAAGGAGTGAAGTCCAATCGAAGTGCGATAGGCGCTCGCGTGATCGTTCACTACGGGAGCAAGAAACAGGTGCAGGCGATGGTCAGCCAATCAAGCTATTACTCGTGCAATGATTCGCGTTCACACTTTGGCCTCGGGTCTGTCACTTCAGTTGATATCGAAGTATTCTGGCCCAGCGGCCTGCATGAGAACCACAAGGAGTTGGCTGCCGACCAACTGATAACCCTTCGTGAGGGTGTTGGTCGTATTCCGAACAAAGGTTGGGGCAAGCCATAATCCTGGCACTCTAGTATTTCTGAATGGTTTTATACTCGCGTGCATTCGCGCAGGCGTCTGAGGCGTCGCACAATTCGCTTTTCCGGCGCACGCTTTCCAACCCACAGCTCAACCCACTGTAGCTGATGTTTTGTATGACTTGCACGGGTGTTTGGCAGTCCTGAGACTCATCTGTGTACCAGCTGTGTCCCCTCACAAGTTGATCTCTAATCTCGAACAGAGCTAGCGTCGGGTCGTGCTGACGATTCGTGCCATGACCGGCGGTGAAGGCTACGCACAGCGACATCTCCAACAGAGTGACTACTACGATCAAAAGCGTACCGTCGAAGGCCAGTGGCATGGTCGGGGCGCTGAACTGCTAGGCCTATCAGGAAAAGTCACGTCCGAGGATTTCGAATCGCTCCGGCAGGGACTCGACCCCTCCACGGGCGAATTTCTCCGACAGCGCCAAGGCTCCGATCGCATCTCCTCAGATGGAGCCGAGCAAAGCAAGGCGCGGTCTCTCTATGACATGACGTTCTCAGCACCAAAGTCCGTCTCTGTCATGGCAATTGTAGGCGGCGACGAGAGATTGATTGCCGCGCACGAAACCGCTGTTCGCGAAACCCTACAGGAGGCGGAGAAATACTCTGCAACTCGGGTGCGACTGGCTGGCCTTAACGAAAATCGAACGACCGGAAACTGGGTCGTGGCCGCCTACACACACGACACAAGCCGGGAACTCGACCCCCAGCTCCACACGCATGCGGTGGCTGCCAACCTTACCTACGATGGAACAGAGGCTAGATGGAAGGCACTCCAAGCCTCCGGTTTGTTTGAGCGCCGCAGCTATCTCACCGAGGTCTACCGGAATGCGCTGTCTCGCGAAGTGCGCGCCTTAGGTTATGAAATTGAAAACCGTCGCGACGTTGCCGGCAAAGATAAGGGATTTGAAATCGCCGGCCTGTCCCAGGAGATCCTCGGCAACTACAGTAGGCGAAGTGCCCAGCGCGATGCCGCGATTCAGGAATTCACTCACAAGCGTGGGCGCGCTCCAACTGATAATGAGGTCGCGGTCCTCATCCGTGAGACGCGGGCAGACAAACTTCAAGAGATTTCGACGGAGCAGCTCCGTTGTCACCAATTGGAGAGACTGACTCCGGACCAGCGGAACATGCTTGGCAACGTCAGTGAAGAGGCACTTAAACAAAGCTCGCCACTTCGACTTGAACATCGGGCTGCTTAGGCATCGCTCGCCCATGCTCAGGAACACATCTTCGAACGGCTGTCAGTAGCCAAAGAGCACGAGGTCCTGACTGAGGCACTCCGACATGGTCGTGGACAGGTGGAGTTGTCGGCTCTCCAGGGCATCCTTTCTCGAGAGCGCACGAGTGGGAATCTAGTTGGTGCCGGTGATGAGATCGCAACGCACGCGAGTCTCCTCCGCGAACGCGACATGGTGGCAGTCGTCAACCGCGGACTAGATCGATACGACCGACTCGGCAACGGTACGCACTTTGAACCGGTGCCCCAACTGCGAGATGAGCAGAGACGGGCAGTCGAGATCGTCCTCGACTCTACCGACCTGGCTATCAACGTTCGAGGTGCGGCAGGAACCGGCAAAACAGCAACGCTGCGAGAAATTGATCGTGGGTTAAGAGAAAACGGAACACAAGTTGTGGCCGTGGCTCCAACTCGTAGCGCTGTTGACGAGTTGCAGAAAGTTGGCTTTCGTGACGTGATGACCGTATCGCGATTGCTGGAAGATCAGGAATCACAGCGTGTGCTAGTCGGGAAGGTAATGATCGTTGATGAGGCCGGCATGGTTTCTGGCAAGCAGATGCAGAGCCTCTTGCATCTGGCTGAAGATCATGGTGCAAGGATCATCTTCTCTGGGGACACTCGGCAGATTCGCAGCGTCGAGGCCTCCGATGCCCTGCGCATTCTGGAAACGGAATCGGGCCTGAAAAGTATTTCGCTGACTGGTGTGCAGCGCCAGACCAATCCGGACTATCGAGAAGCAATCAAGATCATGCGCGGCTCTCCAGAGGAAGGTTTTGCCAAACTGGAAGAGCTCGGTGCCGTTCGTGAGGTGCACGTCTTTGACCGAAGTCAAGTAGTCGCAGAATTGCATCGTGAGTTCCGAATGAAAGGACAGGACACGCTCGTGGTGGCGGGCACGCACGAAGAGATTGCTCACATCAACGAAGCAGTTCGTCAAGATCGAAAGGAACATGGTGAACTGGGTAGGGGCCGCCACTTTGATACGTACGTTTCGCTTCAGTGGACAGCGGCGCAAAAGCAGGACATTTCCAACTATCAAGAGGGACTCGTGCTTCAATTCAACCGAAACACTCCGGTGGCAAACCGCCACGAGTCGCTCGAAGTTGTTCGGGTACGACCTGAATCTCTGGTCGCTCGCAAGGACACCGGGGAGGAGGTCTCCATCTCGCCAAGTAGCGTGCGCGCTTTCTCAGTGTACGAACGCAAACCCATCGACGTTGCATCCGGCGACACCTTAATGCTTACTGCAAACCGTCGAGACCCTGATTTTCGAGCCACGAACGGAGAGTTGGTAAAAGTGAAATCTGTGGATGAGGCTGCAATTCGTCTGGAAGATGGCAGAACGATCCCGGCCAATTATCGCGAGTTCACACACGGCTATGCCATCACAGCCCATCGCAGCCAAGGCAAAACGGTGGACAATGTCATCATCTCCGCAGATGCGATGAAGAAAGAATTGTTTTATGTAGCGGCTAGCCGTGGGCGCAGCGAGATAGCTGTCGTGACGAGCGACCGCGAACTACTTCGAGAGTCGGTCGGTGTGTCTACAGCGCGGCAGTCTGCAATGGAATTGGTCAGAAAGCAGCAACATGAGCATGGCTTGGACAAAGCACCGGAGATGAGCCACGAGTCTGGTCTCGCCGGGAATCATCGAACTCACATCGGAGAGCACCATTCAACGCCCACACCGATGCACGACACCGGAAGAACCGCAGACCGTGGTATTGAGCAGGACATCGGTCACAGCCTCGGGCTATGAGGACTGGCTTTCACACCTACCATTCCCCACATAGCGGAGAAATTGCCGGGAAGAAAGGCTCGTGTCAAGGCCGCGTCCGCTGCGCCGCGAAGCGGTCGGAGAGCCTTGACGCGAGCCGCTTCCCGGCCATGCTGTTGCGAGTGGGGGCAGGTCAGTCCTAACTAACTTTCTCTGCTGTACTCCATCTTAAAAGCGCACCGTCGGACAGTTCGACCAACTCGCCGGACCACACGTGGTGACGGCTGGGAAAAGAATTCTCGATGTGCCCGGTTCGGACACCAGCTTTTGGATCCCACCTAGACAGGCCATCCTTTCCGGCGGAGTAGAGGTATTGTTTGTCGCTAAAGAATTTGCCGGCCGGCCCAGCGAACGCAGATATTTCGCGCGCCCACGACCAGTCGGAACGCCACTTAGGGCCGGCGGTGCCGGTCGACGTAATATCAAAAATACGTGCACCGTCAACCATCTCAGTATCATCATCTCCGATTCCCCCGATGGCGACTGTTCCTTCGTCCAACCACGCGATTCCGTGGTCCCAATAGTAGCTTCGAGCGCATACATCTCTCTTTGTCGGGCCATCCTCGGACTCCCAAATATTCTCGGAGAGCCAACGGTCCACACTCCAAACGACCGGTATGCCCACCGGATGCCATACCCAACCATCATCGACAATGTGAGCGCCATCAGGACTCAGGAACAACGCTCCGTGGAAGTAATCAAGGTAATGCTCCGGTCTTTGCTCGCCGTTTCGGTAGCTCGTTGGACGACGGTCGCTAAGAAGCCCTCCGGTTGAAGCATCGGAGACATCCAACCGGTTCCATGCCGTCCGATGGATGACAACCGCTTGTCCTCGCCAGGTAGCGAATGCAAAAGAGAAAGGGACAGTTTCGGGATGATAGTCTCCGCCGTCCAATTTTAGGGTGGTCTTCCCAGAGCGTAAGTCGATCACTTGACCGTGCCGTCCGTAGTCGTTCAGAACTGCGGCGAATACGCCATCCTGAGTTGCATGTAGTCGAGTCGTGAGCGTATGACCAGCGAACGCATCGCCAGCAACCTCCGAAGGTACTTTTGTCCGTGCAACAAGCTCCGATGCCCCATTCTGCGCGTCGAGATGCCAGAGCCCACCGTCCTCCCCTAGCAGCAGCCACGTACTTCGACTGTCATGCTTGATCGGGGCAATGTCTATGATTTTCTTGCATTCATTCGGAATCAGCGTCTCGCAAACCGCGCGGTCAAAAGGCTCAGAGAGTGTCCGACTTTCGGGCCGTCCACCCGTTCTTACAAGGTCCCCGACCTCGGTCGTGGCATATTGGAAGCATTCTTCACATACGAATGCGGCCTCGGTAGAGATTCCTTTTTCACGTTCTTCCGCGCATGTAACACAGACAAACTCGGTGTCAAGACCCGAGCCGACAAACCACTTGACATATTTGAGCCACGGCTCGCGACAACTTCGCAGATGCACGCACAGGGGCGCACCGAACGCATTCTTCTCGTGACCGCAGGAAACCTTTTGCATCAATCCGCAAGCTCCTCAAGCAAGAATCACTACGCGTAGATGGTAACAAGATGTTCCGGTACGCCGGCAATCGAGCCAGCGGCATCAAGCCACCCGGAACGACGTTCCAAATGGCACGTTTTCCTGAGACACGGCCCCCGACTGAACTACGGGACTTGCGGCGGGACAATTCGAAAGCGCTCGAAAATATTTTCGATACTTTTCCCGTTTGCAGGTTCCTTTTATAGATAGAAGGCAAATCTCGCGGTGATCACGGGAGTGTCTGCCGACAGCTATCAGTCGCTCAGATGCATGCGTTTGTCTCTGCGAGTAACCTAAAAGCACTTATAGGTAGCTATCGCACCTATCAGGAACTTCCAGTGATTTAGAGCGCCTACAGTGCCTACAGCGCCTTAAATGCCTTCAAATGTCTTAAATGCTTTTTCGCGGCGAAAGGAAAACAGATTCTTGGATCGCGAGCAACAATTGCGTGCTATACAGTTTCTATACGAAGTATGTTCTCGTCTGTTCTAGACGCGATGACTAACACCAGCCGAGTAGTGAAGGATCTCGAAGTCGATCGAATGGAGCCGAACGACGAATTCGGTTTCCAAACGAGTCTTTGATTCCAGCCACGTCTCGACTCTGCATTTTGTGGGGTTGATATGAGCGAGATGCATCAAGCGACACCAGTCACCCAGCCTGTCCCTCATTTCGAACGATTCCTTGATTCACATCAAGCGGCAGAGCTGCTGCAAATTCATCCGAAAACACTTCAGCGTCTCGCTCGCAAGGGCGAGATCCGCGCGATGCGAATCGGAAAATTGTGGCGCTTTCGCACATCCGATCTCGACGCGTGGGTCGACTTGAGGTTAAAGTTAGGCAGCTATCCGTACCGTCCCTAACCACGGAGGACCGTGATGAGACGGACGAGATTTCAGCAAGGCAGCCTTCAGCTTGTTGATCGCTCTGGCGGCAAGAAGACTTGGGAGTATCGGTGGTATGAGCTCCAGTCGGATGGCAGGCGGAGACGACGCAATCTGATGGTTGGGTCGCTCGAACAATATCCGAACGAGACGGGGGCTCAAAAAGCTGTCGCCGCAAACCCGATTCGCATGGTACGTCAAAGTGCCAAGCGCACGAGGATTCCCATTGTGCTTTCAATCGAGCAGGTCGCAGCACTTCTCCGCGTCCTGAAGGAGCCGACACGGACGATGGTTTTTGTCGCCGTGTTCACGGGCCTTCGAGTCGGCGAGTTGCTCGGTCTGAAGTGGAGCGACATCGATCTTCAGAAGATGGTGGTCCATGTCGTTCGCTCGATCGTCATGCAGCACGTTGGCGACTGCAAAACGGAAGCCTCTCGCAAACCGGTTCCGCTCGATTTGCGATTGGCCAAGGTCCTGTGGGATTGGCGGCTGCAAAGTCCCTACCCTACGGATGAGGACTGGGTCTTTGCCAGCCCTCACAGCGGAGGGAAACTGCCGTACTGGCCAGGTTCGCTTTACAAGGCGCACTTGGAACCGGCGGCGAAAGAGGTCGGAATCGTGGGCCATTTTGGTTGGCATACGTTCCGGCACTATGCCGAATCCGGGACTACGCCGAATGCTTATGCCACGTCCGCAAGCTGCGGCAGTTTGCAAATTAGTGATTCGGTATAGTCTGCGAAGAAGCGAGAGGTCATCCTTGCAGGATGAAAAAACAACCTTTTGCTTCGCGGTACAGGCAGCCTGGCCCCTGGGCCGGGTACCAAAACACATTCACGACACTGATCAAGGAGTTGGGATATGCGCCCGGGTCCATTCAAAATCAAACGCAACTAATCACCAGGTTTGCCGAGTGGCTCTGGAGGAGGCAAACCGAGATCCATTTCCTTGACGAGAGGCTGGTGCAGCGATTTTTGCGGAGTCAGCAGAACTCAAGGTCGGTACGACGTGGTAGCGCTGCCACACTGTATCGATTCCTCTACGTGCTTCGCCAGCAGGGAGTTGTTCCGCCCCAAAAGAAAACTCCATTATCTTCCCAACAACGACTGATCAACAACTACCAGCTGTACCTGTTAGAAGAACGCGGCCTGACACAGGCCACGGTGGTCAACAATGTAGGTTTCATCACTCAGTTCCTCTCTGCAAAGTTCCGAAAAGGGCAGTTAAGTCTTTCTCAATTGCGTGCTCCGGACGTAACCAGCTTCGTCCGGCATCAGGCTCACAAACTCAGTCCTGGACGTGCGCAGCTATTGGTCACAGCCCTTCGATCTTTTCTTCGTTATCTGCTACACCAAGGAAAAATCACGACCGATCTTGCCATTTGTGTGCCCACCGTAGCACGCTGGTCCTTCTCGAGCCTGCCCAAGTTTCTCCCCGCCTGCAGCATTCAAAGAGTGCTGGATTGCAGTGACAGAGAAACTCCGATCGGAAAACGCAATTACGCGATTTTGCTTCTGTTGGCCAGACTCGGTCTCCGCGCCTGCGAAGTCGTTGCACTGAATCTCGAAGACATCGATTGGGAGAAGGCACGGATCACCATTCGCGCGAAAGGAGGGCGCTGGAATCAGCTTCCACTGCCGCCGGATGTAGGTGAAGCTGTTGCGCTGTACCTGCGCCATGGTCGCCCCCGTTGCTCCGGTCGAAGAGTGTTCATTCGCGACCGGGCTCCGCGGCGAGAGTTTGCCGGTTCACAATCGATCTGCACTGTGGTTCGGAGGGCACTCCAACGAGCGGGAGTGGAGTCCGCACGCAAGGGTGCTCACCTATTCCGCCACGGTCTGGCAACGAGCATGATCCGGCAGGGTGCGTCCCTGGATGAAATCGGCGAACTGCTTCGCCATAGAAGTCCCAATACCACCGCTATTTATGCCAAGGTTGACCTTCCCGCTTTACGCCCTCTGGCACTCCCCTGGCCGGGAGGTGCCCGATGAAGAACCTGCGACAAGCCGTCGGAGACTATCTTTCACTGCGACGCAGCCTGGGTTTCAAGCTGAAAGACCATGAGCGTTGCTTGCGGGAGTTCATCTCCTTTCTTAGGAAGAAAAGATCCACTCGTCTCTCCGTCCGCCTGGCATTGCTGTTTGCGACGCAACATCAGCACCACCAGCCGGCCCGATGGGCCGCTCGCCTGCGTGTGGTACGGGGCTTCGCCCGCTACCGCAGCGGCGAAGATCCCACCACGGAGATACCACCGCTGGGTTTGTTGCCCTATCGTGCCCTACGTGCACGACCTTATCTGTACTCGGCAACAGAAATCCGAGAACTGCTGAAAGCTGCCCAGAATCTGCGCTCGACTTCCACGTTGAAGCCATGGACGTACTACTGTCTGTTCGGACTACTGGCGACGACCGGCATGCGAATCAGCGAAGCACTCAATCTGCAAATAAAAGATGTTGATTGGTCGGAAGGTATACTCACGATTCATGGAACGAAGTTCGGCAAGTCACGATTAGTTCCTTTGCATCCTTCCACTCGAAAAGCCCTTTCCGCGTATGCAGCGCGCCGGGATCGTTTCTTTGGGAGAAAACCAGTTTTGCACTTCTTCGTGTCCAGCCGCGGCACGCGTTTGGACGGCGGAGATGTCCGTCGAACTTTTTACCGCCTATCACGCGAGATCGGACTGCGTCAGGTTTCCGCCAGCCATGGCCCGCGTCTGCACGACTTTCGCCACCGATTTGCGGTCCAAACATTAGTACGTTGGTATCGCCAGGGAAAGGACGTCCAACGACGCTTGCCCGTTCTGTCGACCTATCTCGGCCACGCACATGTCACCGATACGTACTGGTATCTCACCAGCACACCGGAACTGATGGGAGCGGCTGGAAAGCGCATGGAGGAGAGGTGGGGAGGGCTTCTATGAAGAAATTTCCTGATTTCCCAGCCTTATTGCAATCTTTCTTTACACAACGTCTGATCGCGCAACGAAAGGCGAGTCCGCACACGGTCGCTTCCTATCGGGATACTTTCCGTTTGCTGCTGCGTTTCGCGCAAAAACGATTGCACAAGTCGCCCTCACAAATCGGCATGGAGGACCTGAATGCGCCATTCTTGGGGGTGTTCTTACATGACCTAGAAAATCACCGCGCCAATGGCGCCCGCAGCCGAAACCTACGTCTGACGGCGATTCGGTCATTCTTCCGCTACGCCGCCCTGGAAATCCCTCAACACTCCGCTCTCATCCAGCGGGTGCTAGCCATTCCCAACAAGCGGCAGCCTCGACCCCTGGTAGACTTTTTGACTCGACCCGAGATCAGGGCTCTGTTGGTAGCGCCTAACCGGAACACTTGGCTGGGGCGTCGCGACCATGCTCTGCTGTTGACCGCAGTGCAGACTGGCTTGCGACTTTCCGAAATTACAAGCCTTCGGCAGAGCGACATCACGCTCCGCTCTGGCGCGCACGTGCGCTGTGAAGGAAAAGGACGGAAAGAGCGATGCACACCTTTGGCGAAACCGACGGTCAGTGTCCTCGCGGCCTGGATTAAGGAACAAGGCAAAGAAGACTCGAATATCCTGTTCCCCAGCACACGTGGTGGCGCCTTGAGTTCCGACTCTGTCCAGTATCTCGTAACCAAGTACGCTGCCGTGGCACGGAAGAACTGCCCCTCCTTGCTGCAGAAGCATGTTTCACCACATGTGCTTCGGCACACAGCCGCCATGGAACTGCTCCAGGCCGGAGTGGATCGCGCGCTCATTGCACTTTGGCTCGGGCACGAGTCGGTCGAGACAACTCAGATCTACCTCGATGCCGACCTCGCTTTGAAAGAGAAAGTGCTGGCGAAGACTACACCCATAACAACCAAGCGACGATTCTACCGACCGGATGATGAGTTGCTTGGTTTTCTGAAGAGTCTGTGAGATAGACCGGACTATGCCGCATAGGTGCCGAATAGCGAAACTGGGTCAGCCGCGATTTAAATCCTGATCCAAGTTTCGACAAAACCCGATGCGGCGTAGTCCCGGATTCGGCATAGTGGCTGTCATGCCGAATTCGGCATGACCGGCACACGTTCGCAGTCAACTACCTTCGGCGGGGAGGATCGGTGTTCCATCTTCAGAAGGTGCTGGGACACTCCACCCTTGAGATGACTCGGCGCTACGCGAATCTGATGACCGAGGATTTGCAGGCCGTGCATCAGCAGTGCTCGTTGCTGGCCTGACCCAAATCTCAGACCGTACCTGCCGGGCCGACTCAAT
>JAIQFH010000013.1 GCA_020073385.1 Terriglobia bacterium
GTGGATGGCTGCAGGTCTCCTCTGGATTCTGGATGCATCGATCAACATCAGCATGGAGCCGTTTCGTGCTTTCGTCGCCGATTTGCTCCCGGAATCGCAACGGACCCGCGGCTTCGCCATGCAGAGCCTGTTTATTGGACTCGGAGCTGTCATCGCCTCGGCCCTGCCATGGATGCTGACCAACTGGTTCCATCTGGGCAAAGGCACAGCCGGACACGCTATTCCCTTAACAGTACGCCTCTCATTTTTCACGGGAGCCGCCGTTTTTTTTGGCGCGGTTCTCTGGACCATCACCACAACTAAGGAATTTCCCCCGGATGACCTCGAAGCTTTTCAGCGCATGAAACGGGAGAAGCGCGGCTTAGTTGCAAACGCTCAAGAGATCCTCGATTCCATTGCCAAGATGCCAAAGACTATGCAGCAGCTGGCGCCGGTGCAAATCCTTACCTGGCTAGGACTCTTTTGCATGTGGTTGTATTTTCCGGTGGCCGTCGCGCGGAACGTCTACGCTGCGCCTGACACGGCCTCGCCTCTTTATTCGGCCGGCGTCGAGTGGGGTGGCATCTGCTTCGGCTTTTACTCGGCGGTCTGCTTTGCTTTCTCCTTCTTCCTTCCCCCGATCGCTAGCCTGCTCGGGCGCAAACACACTCATAGCCTCAGCCTCGTCGCAGGCGGCCTGGGATTGATCTCCGTTGCCTTCATCCACAATAAATATGTTCTGCTACTGACTATGGTGGGTGTCGGCATCGCATGGGCCAGCACTCTTGCCATGCCGTACTCGGTACTCGCGGGATCGCTGCCCAAGGAGAAAACCGGCGTCTATATGGGCATCTTCAACTTCTTCATTGTCACGCCCGAAATTGTCGCTTCCCTGTTCTTCGGTTGGGTGATGAACCATTTGCTGGGCAACAATCGGCTGACCGCTGTTGTTGCCGGAGGATGCTTCATGCTCGTTGCCGCCGTTCTCATGCAGAGGGTTTTTGACCCAGGGGAGCAGGAGCAGCGCATACAAGAAAAGCAGGATTCCAAGCAACTCGCAACCCCGCTTGCAAGATGAGCTTGCCCCGTTGCACGGCATCCGACAGCATCCTGTGACTGCAATCACAGCGCCGTATTTCGCTGGCGCGACATACTCCCCAACTGTGGCACTTCCGTCAGGGGAACGGCCACGTTTGCCAATAGAGGACTCTCACCGCGCTTGCCGCAGTAAAGAGCTCTTCTGCATCATTACGGGAGTATTTGTGCGCACACAAGTTCGTGAGTCCTGCATTTCAGCCGTTGTTCCAACACGCTGGCCGACCCTGACAACCGTGGCGTTCAAACTCACTCTGATCACTGTGGCTAGTGCATTCATTGCTTTCTGCGCTGCTGGAAGCCTTAAGGCTAATCGCTCTCTGGCCGGTGACAATCCGAGAGCGAACCTCGCGATCATCACGGTCGACTATCCATCCAACCACACGCTGTTCCCGCCCGACTTTGCACCCCCCACCTTTCAATGGCGCGATACGGATTCCTCCGCCACAGTGTGGCGAATTGACGTCCAGTTTGCGGGCCATCTCTCTGACATTCAGATCAAATCCAAGGGCGAGAGGATGCAGATCGGCAGAATCGACGAACGGTGCGCGAAAGCCGGTGCTGTCCCACCAACGCTAACGCCGGAACAAGCCGCCGGCCACACCTGGAAACCCGATACTGCGACTTGGGAAGCGATACTCCGCCACTCCCTGAAGAAGGCGGCAACTGTCACTATTACCGGCTATTCCGATGAGGGCATGACGCAAGAGCTGTCCCGAGGGGAAGTCATGATTCAGACCTCCAGGGACCCGGTTGGAGCCCCGATTTTCTTCCGCGACGTGCCCCTGATCTCGGTTCCTACAGGCGAAAAGGGACTGATTATGCCCATCCCGACCGAGGCTGTTCCATTCATCGGATGGCGCTTGCGCTATGTCGGGGAATCCGAAAGTCGCTTGATGATGCAGGGATTGCCTACTTGCATTAACTGCCATTCTTTTTCCCGTGACGGAGCGACCATGGGCCTGGATGTTGACGGCCCTGGTAACGACAAGGGACTGTACGGCATTGTGCCCCTCAAAAGGGAGACCTCGATCCGCAACGAGGATGTGATTCGCTGGAGTTCCTTTGCCGAGGAGCGCGCCAGCAAACGCTTCGGCTTCATGTCGCAGATCTCCCCTGACGGTCAGTACGTGATTACTTCCATAGAGAATCCCGGTTCGCACATCAAGGATTTTGACAGCCGCTTCTACAACGGCTTCTATCGCGACTATGGCTTCGGGCAGGTGTTCTATCCGACCAAAGGGATTCTCGCGTGGTATAGCAAGGCGAGCGGCGAGCTGAAACCGCTAGCGGGAGCCGACGACCCGGCCTACGTACAGGCTGCCGCGTTCTGGAGCCCAGATGGCAAGTATCTGGTGTTCTCCAAGGCTGCCGCCAGGGAACCGTATCACGAAGGGCAGGGCGTAGCGGAGTTTGCGAACTCTTCGGACGAAACGCAGATCCAATACGACCTCTATCGCATTCCGTTTAACGAAGGTCGGGGTGGAACGCCGGAACGAATCGAGGGCGCATCGCAAAACGGAATGAGCAACAACTTTCCAAAGGTCTCTCCGGACGGCCGCTGGATTGTTTTCGTTCAGAATCGCAATGGTTTGCTCATGCGCCCAGACAGCCAGCTTTACATCGTTCCTTTGCAAGGCGGCACGGCCAGGCGTCTGAATTGCAATTTGTCCCGCATGAATTCCTGGCACACGTTTTCTCCCAATGGCCGCTGGCTCGCTTTTTCCTCGAAAGGCCGCTCCCTTTACACGCAGCTTTTCCTGACACACATTGACGAGAATGGCCAGGATTCCCCGGCCATTTTGGTGGAGAATGCGACCGCCGCCAATCGGGGAGTGAACATCCCCGAGTTCATCAATATTCCTCGGGATGGGCTGGCCAAGATGGACGCCCCTGCAACCGAGTTCTATCGGCTCACAGATGCTGCCGGAGAATTATCTCGCAAGGGCGACTACGCCGGGGCCGCGCTCGAATGGAGCAAAGCCATTGAACTCGATCCAGGCGATGGCAAGGCTCGCTACCATCTTGCCTACGCTCTCGACAAGCGAGGCCAACTGCAAGAAGCGATCCAGCAATACCGCAAGTCCATTGAATTGGATGGCTCGAATGCCTCTGCCTTTGCGAGCCTCTCGATTGCACTCGCTCGGACCGGTAATGCAGAGGAATCCATAAATTCAGCAAAGCAGGCGCTCGCGCTTAATCCAAGAGATGTCTTAACCGAGGGCAATCTGGCGGCGAGCTTACTGGAGATCGGAAAGACCGACGAAGCCATCGAGCATATCCAGAAGGCTTTGGAGCTTGATCCGGATTTTGCTGATGCCCACAACATGCTCGGCATCATTCTCGCCCGCGTCGGCAAGCTTGATGACGGTATCGCGCACCTGCAGCGAGCCGTTTCGCTTGTGCCCGATTCTCCCGAGTACCACTTCAATTTCTGTCGTTTGCTCGCCGCAGGACATCGTTTCCCCGAAGCCATTCGGGAATGCGAGAAGGCGGTGCAGCTTTGGAGCGGGAACGAACCCCAAAGTCTGATGATGCTTGCAGCCATGTACTCGGAGGTCGGCCGCTTTCCCGACGCAGCCCAGACCGCGCGGCGGGCTTTTGCCCTTGCTTCAGGCCAAAACGATGTTTCTCTTTCAGAAACCCTCCGCGCTAGAATCGCGTACTATGAGTCGCAAATGAGTGCCGTTCCAGCTCAACCCTGATCCCCGGCTCTCTAGGTTCGATGGGAAGACCTGCAGGTCTAGGGCAAACTGCGACTTGCCCTGTGGTACCGATACGCGCTGCAGTGTTTTCAAGTGGATCGAGATTTCAAACGGCTGCGTTTCATCGTGATACGGCCCTTACTGGTTGTGTTTCTTATTCCCGCTGTCGCCCCCGCCCAAGCGGTCAACACCGCCGCGAACGCTTGCGCTTCCTGCCATTCACAGGGTAAGACTCAGCCTCATACGTCGATGGGACAGGCCCTTGAGACGGTCGCGGACTGCAAGGTACTGGTCGATCACCCTCTGCTTGCTGTGACGGTCGGAAGATATTCGTACCGAATCGAACGCAAGGGCAATCAGAGCGAGTACTCGGTTACCGATGGTACGCAGACCATCACTGCGCCAGTTCGCTGGGCGATGGGGGCCAGCTCTTCCATCGGGCAGACGTACATTCTGGAAAAAGATGGCCAACTCTATGAGAGCCGCGTCAGCTATTACCGCGAATTGAATGCACTGGGGCCCACTTTGGGTTCGGCAAATTCGGTTCCAGCCAGCCTGAATGAGGCGTTAGGCCGATTGATGACTCTCGAGGACAAGCTCACCTGCTTTGGCTGTCATTCCACAGAGGCGGTATCACACGGCCAGTTCACACCGGAAAAGCTGAGGCCGGGAGTGCAATGCAGTCACTGTCATGAAGGCAGCGAGTCACATTTGTTAGCTACGATTCAGTTTGGCGAGGGTGTGACGTCGGCGATCCCAAAGTCGATGGCCGGCGGACTTGCAGCGGAGAAAATCTCAGATTTTTGCGGGCAGTGTCATCGGACGTGGGCGGAAATTGTTCTGCAGCCGAATCTCGGGATTGGCAATGTGCGTTTCCAGCCCTATCGCTTGGCCGGCAGCAAGTGCTACGACGCGGATGATCCGAGAATCAGCTGCCTCGCTTGTCACGACCCTCACCGTGAACTGGTCGCCGAGACCTCGACCTACGACGGCAAATGTCAGGCCTGCCATGGAGGAGGGAAGCCAGGCGCAAAACCCTGCCGCGTAGCTAAGTCGAACTGCGCTTCCTGTCACATGCCCAAGACCGAACTACCAGGGGCACACCATAGGTTCTCAGATCATCGAATTCGAATCGTGAAACCGAACCAAGGCTATCCGGAATAGGCTTCACCGATTTTACTTGTCCTGTTGCGCTCCTTGGGGACTGACCTATACTCATGCGGTATCTTCATGGTCGCTCCATACCGAGCCCGCAATGATCGCTGTATACTCCTGCAGCAGAGAGCCACTGCTCTCAATCAGAGCGCTCGAGTGACGGGGCGCGCCCTCTGCTGCGCAATTAACTTCCTTGTGATTCTTGCTTGCACCGCCGCCACCCAAGGCGGAGACAATCAACAAGATCCCGCCGCCCAGGAAATCAAGGCGGGAACGAGCCTGCTGCAGCAAGGCAACTATCCCGAGGCCAAAGTCCATTTCGAACGGGCCAAGACATTACAGGGCAAGCCCACGGCAGAGACGAACGCGGGCATAGGGTTGGCCGAGTTGCAGATGGGACATCTTGAAGCCGCGCGCCAGATGTTCACGCTGGAGCTGCAATTTGTCACCAATGATCACGCACGGGCCCAGGCGCATTACATGATCGGATCGGCGTGGCTTCGCGAAACCGCAAACGGCGCTGCCGATAAAGAGAAGTTGCAGGCAGCGGAGGAATCATTCCGTGAGGCGGTGAAGTTCGATCCGCTGTACGACCTCGCATACTTCAACCTGGCCTATGCTCTACTGGGTCAGGACAGACAAAAGGAAAGTGACGCCGCCTTTCGGGATTTCATCAATGCTGCTGCAGCGAACCCCGAGTCGGCAAGAGATCTCCCGGTCACGCCGAAGTCTCACGTCCCGCAATTCACGGTTACCGACAGTACGGGCCACGCTGTGAGCTCAGACTCCCTGCGCGGACGCTTCGTGTTACTCGATTTCTGGGCGACCTGGTGCCCTCCCTGCATTCGGGCTCTCCCCGCAGTGCGGCAGCTCTCGAAGTTCTTTCCCGAAGACCAGTTCCTGCTCATCAGCATCAATGAGGACGCAAATCAAGACGAGTGGCAGAGATTTAGCCGTACTCATGAAATGAATTGGACCCAAGTCTGGGACCAGAATTCGAATCTGTACGATGCCTTCAGGCTCGCGCCGTCCGGCTCGAAACTGAGCCTGCCGCGCTACATCCTGCTCGATCAGCATGGGTTCGTACGGCGCGTTTATAGCGGCACCGACCAACTCGGGTTGCTGATGGGCCAGGTGGTCAGGACAGTCCGAAGTGAATTCGACGACCGAGCCAGGCACTAAATGAACCCTGTGGCTCGCCAAAATCCTACCCACCCGCGAAATCAACAGGTTGGCAGTGCGTCCACAAGCTCCTATCTGCTATCAACATGGCGCATGTTCCGCCTCTGGCTGGGTCTGGTCTTGCGCTGTATTCATTCCCGTGGAAGGCTCTTGATGGAGAA
This sequence comes from Terriglobia bacterium, assembly GCA_020073385.1. Taxonomy (GTDB): domain Bacteria; phylum Acidobacteriota; class Terriglobia; order Terriglobales; family Acidobacteriaceae; genus Sulfotelmatobacter. Next base: position 6,278 of record JAIQFH010000013.1, read on the forward strand.
CTTGGCACTGCGGCAGCAGTTGAGTGCGCTAAAGCGCTGGCATCCTCGTCCGAAGCTCATGCCGGCGGGCAGACTCTTCTGGCTGTTAGCTCGCCGCCGTTGGTCCGGCTGGAAGGGAGCACTCATCTTGGTCAGTCCAGAGACAGTGGTTCGGTGGCATCGGGCTGGCTTTCGGGGTACTGGAGCATGTTCTCGAAGAGGGCGAAGGATTCCTTGGTGTCCATTTGGTGTCCGGTCTGTCGGGTTCCAGGAAGAATTGCGGGAATTTTAGAGACTATTGAGAATCCGGCTATCCCCCTGCACGCCAGGGGTTTGCAGGGTAAGTCTTGACACATCTATAATTTGCAAAAGGCAGCCCGCAAGAATTCGGCTTATAGGTCCGGCTGCCAACATAGCTTTACTTTCAATCACTTCCAAAGCCCGCAAAGCTCGTTGTGACGCGGGTGTGACACACTCTCGGAATTCCGACAACTGATCCTATTTCCAAGCCGTGTGGGCTTACTCGGTTATGGCATCACCGACACGGATTATTCCGCCATTCACAATATCGGCCCGCAGTCCGCCGCGATGAACCAACGCCTTCAATATGCCGGCAGACGTGAGTCTTTGCAGATGCAAGCACGGCTCGCAGAATCTGACGCCGCGTAGACGCACTTCTCCAACCTGGAACGTACGCCCCACCAAATGATTGAGGCACACACCTCGGATTACCAGATTGCGTCGAGCGTCTCCAGCAGCGAGCACAATCTGCTGTTCCCGCAGAGCCTCGATGGCCTCAATTTCAATTAACGTAATTTCGTGACCAGGTCCAGGCTTGGAAAACGTGCCCGCCCCAATCGAGTATCGGTCGCCCTCAAGGCCGGTTCCGGCGATGGCCTTCACCTCCTCGAGTTGTCGCATCGGCTGCTCCTTCGCGGAAGCAATGTGGATCGAAACCAGCTCGCCCTTGAACATTTGCTCTCCTTCAAAGTTTGATCCGCATTTCGTTGCCGGTCTGGAAGCCCAAAGACTCATACAGCCTGCGGCCTTCCTGGCTCGCGTGCAGAATCACGATGTCGATTTCATTGGCTTTGCACCAATGGAGGGCGGCTTCGACCAGGCACCGGGCCAACCCTCTGCGGCGAAATCCCGGCTCCGTGTAAACGTTGAGAATATTTCCGCGGCGTGAGCCGGAGCCCACCATATGTGCCGGCCAGTCCATTAGCCAAAGACCGGCACCCGCCACGACAAAGCCACCGGCGGTGACAGCCAGCCACTCCAGATAGTCGCCCGATGCGATCTTCTCTTTGACCCATGGCAGAAACTCCTCCATCATGGACTCGAGAGTTACTTCATCGTGATACCCGATATCGCGAAACATCGAACGGCGATGTCTCGCAATCGTCTCCGCGTCTTCCAACGTGGCACGCCGAAATGCTACGCCTTCGATTGCGTTTGTCTCCACGTCTCCTATTTGTGCAAGTAGGGCAGTCATCTCGATTCACCTTTCCTTTGTGCCTACGCTTCTGTTTCGAGTGCAGGCGTTTTAGGGACGTTTGAAGTTTCTTGCCGCCGAGCGGACCCGAGTGGCAGGATCATAGGCACTTGGCGACGGTACTCGGCGTATTCCGCATGGGCTCTGACCAGGTCCCGCTCCTCGAATTGAATCGCGATGAGAATGTACGCGGTGGTAGCAACAGCGAAGACTAGATGCGCAGCCGTCATCGCGGGCGCAGACCAGAACACCAGCAGCCATCCTAGATACAGCGGGTGCCGCACGTAGCGGTAGAGCCCAGGCGTGCGGAACACAAGGGATGTGTAGGCGCGCCCGCGCAGATGCAGCCACACCTGGCGCATGCCGAAGAGATCAAAATGGTTGATGAGAAATGTCGCGACGAGCACGGTCAGCCAGCCAATCGCATACAGACCATACAGAGTGAAGCGTCCTATGGCACTCTCCACTCTCCAGACCACGCCACCCATGGGTTGCCATTTCCAGAACAGAAGGAGCAACGCGACACTGGAGAGCAACACATAGGTACTGCGCTCAACGGGCGCAGGTACGATTCTGGTCCAGGCGCGCTTGAACCATTGCCGTGCCATCACACTGTGCTGAACAGCAAATAGACCCAGCAATGCACTGTTGATGGCCAATGCCTTGATGAAAGGCACCTGCGCTCCGGAGTCAATCGACTTCGGCACGCCAAAATTTCCCAGAAAGCCCACCGCATACAGAAAACTCACGAGAAACATCAGATAGCAAGCAAGGCCGTACAAGAATGCCGTTATTCGGCTTAACATAACTTCCTCCCTCAAAAGTTGTAGTTTCGGTTGTCGCCATTGCGTGCCTGAGCGAGCGCAATGGCGACCGATACTCGATAAACAAAACACTTCCTCTCAGCCAGCAATCTGGACTCAGGGGTTTTGTCCAGAGAATGACTGGCACGAAACGTTGGGGTGCCAGTTCACAAACGTGCCGCTGGGATTTTCTTTCCAAGCCCAAACATGCAGGGTGTAGAAGGCGGGGAGCCCAAATCGATTGGGAGCATCGAACAGGTGAAAAAGCTGTCCCATCAGTTCGGGTGGAAACGAATGCGCCGAATTCCATGTGTCGGCGAGAACCAGATAGTCGGCGCCAATCAACCGCAGACTTCCGTTTGGCAGCGGCTCATAGATCACAATCTGGGGACGAGTAGCATCGATGATTCCGCTGTTGAGTAGATCACTGTTTATGAAGTGAAGGCCCATTGCCCCTTCAGTGTCCCCACTCACGCAACCGAATTGGAGGGTATAGCCCGCAGCCTCAGCTACCGACACATCCTTAAAGCGCTCAGTCGCATTCCGGACAATCGTGAGCAATGCACTCGCTGTGCTCCGATGGTCCGCCGTGATGTCGTGCGTTTGCGTTGTGATGGCATACGAGTGGCCAGCCTGCGCGAGGGCTCGAGACGGACAAACGCCTACGAGACAGAGAGTAGTCAATAGAGCTATGGCCATTGTCACGGCTCCTGTCCATATTGTTTTCAACATACTGTTTTTCCTTTTCTGGTTCTTATCTTGTCGTTCAAGTTTGGAAGAGCCGAGACCATTAGGCGGCATCGGTCTCCCGAATGTCCTTCCAGCCAGGTGACTTTTTTGTTACGTTTTTCTGATCCGTATGCCTCACGTGGGGACGCGCTATCAGTTCGGACCTTTTGAGCTCGACGCTGCAGAACACCGGCTTCTGCGCGATGGAGTAGAGGTGTCTCTCCAGCTGAAGGCGTTCGCGATGCTATGTGTGCTGGTGGAGAACGCCGGCCGGCTGCTCAAGAAGGAAGACCTGTTGCGGCAGGTGTGGCCCGACACAGTAGTGGAGGAAAACAACCTTAACAAGAGCGTTTCGTTGCTTCGCAAAGCGCTAGGGGAGCATGCCGCAGGGCAGTCATACATCGAGACGGTGCCGAGAGCGGGGTATCGCTTTGTCGCACCGGTCATACGGATCGAGCCCCAGGCAGCTTCGTCGGGCGCCAACGATCTGCTCGATGCATCTCTTCCTGACCAACCGGATCGGTCTGTCGCCGTCCTGTATTTCGAGAATCTGAGTGGAGCCAAAGAGGACGAGTATTTTCGTGATGGCATGACCGAAGATGTCATTACCGAACTCGCAAAGATCAAGAACCTGCGCGTTGTTCCGCGCTCTGCGGTGCTTGCCTTTCGCGACAAAACGCCACAGGTTGCACAGGTTGGTCAACAGCTACGGTCGGCCTACGTGCTTCAGGGCAGCATTCGCCGGGCTGATAGTCGTCTGCGTGTTACCGTGCAACTGGCGGAGGCCCGTACTGGGCACTCCGTGTGGGCAGAGCGTTACGATCGGCAAATGGAAGATGTCTTCGCCATTCAGGACGAGATCGCCCAGAACATTGCCCGAGCTCTGAGCGTTATGCTCACGGAAGGCGAAAAACACGAGATTGAGAAGACACCGACCCGCAACATTCAGGCATACGATTACTACCTGCGGGGCCGCCAGTTTTTCTACCAAATGACCCGCAAAGGCCTGGAGTCTGCGCGTCAGATGTTCGCCCGTGCCATCGTACTGGATCCGGGCTACGCGCGTGCGTATGCCGGGGTGGCAGACTGCTGCTGTTTTCTGTACATCTGGAGCGATTCGAGTCTAGACAATCTTCGCGAAGCGCTCTCTGCGAGTTGTCGCGCCGCTGGTATGGACCCGCAATCGGCGGAGGCGCACGCCTCCTGTGGCTTCGCTGAGTATTTGAACAAGAACTACGAGCAAGCTGAGAAGGAATTCCAGATCGCTATTCATTTGGATTTCCGCCTTTTTGAGGCTTATTACTTCTACGCACGATCGTGCTTCGAACGAGGACAATACGAAAAAGCAGCTTCGCTTTTTGCCCGCGCCAGTCAAGCAAACCCGGACGACTATCAAGCCCACACGCTTCGTGGTCTTTGCTTTCAGGCACTCCACCGCGTAAGAGATGCCTGCGAAGCCTTCCGGCTTGGTGTCCAGAAGGCAGAACATCAGCTCGAACGCCACCCGGACGATGTGAAGGCATTCTCTACGGGAGCCAGCGCTCTTTACGGCATCGGCGACTGGGTTCGTGCCCGGGAATGGGCAGACCGCGCCTTGTCCTTGGAGCCTGAGGAAGGTCCGATTCTCTACAATGTCGCCTGTGTCTTCGCACTCCTCAGAGAGAGCGACAAAGCCATCGCTTGTTTGGAAAAGGCCTTCGCGTTGGGCTATGGCAACAAGGCATGGATCAAGAACGACCCCGACTTGTCATCGGTGCGCGATCATCCGCGGTTCCAAGCCCTGATTCATGGAATGTGAACGTTAAGGCAAGAAAGCACTGTTCGCCCACCCACCCATTCCTCGCCTCGTCAAGGAGGCGTGTTTCAAGGTTGAACGGCTAAGTAAGTCGGCACGAACCTAAGGCCATACGGGTTTTGTTCAGTGCCCCTTAGATCTGCGGGCCTCCAACTCGGCTCGTTGAAATGGATTGTGACGCCGGTGTGACGCAAAACCTGCCATCACTGCCAAAGTTGACATCATTGACACTTCACGACGATTGATTCTAAATAAGTTGTTTGTTTGCAACGCGACCTGGGAAATTCGGCATACAGGTCCGGCTGCCACAAACTGTTTATTTCATCCATTCCCTCGTTCCGCGGAATCGGCAGGATTCTGCAGCGATCCTGGTTGCTGACTGCAAAGCCTCCACAAACCCAAGCCCGATGGAGGAGTAATAACAAAAGGCTCCATGAAAAATATCCCCGGCGCCCATGGTGTCGGCCACTTGGACCTGGGGGACTTGTACGACGCCAGAGGCGACGTTGGAGACAAAACGTACTGATTCAGATCCCCTCGTGATGGCGATGTTGGTTACGCCGCATTTTTTCAGATAGCTGAGGACGTCGTTCTCAGTCGCGCACGTGGGGGGCAAGAAGTCGGCCGAGCAGATTGCCGTCTCAACCCTCTTAAGCAGTTCTTCGGTTCCGTCCTTCCAGCTTCCACCATCGAACACCACCGGAATTCCCCGAGCATGGGCCGTCCCGGCCCACGTTTGGCAGACCTGCATGTAATGGCCATCCACCAGGACCACGGATGCCTGCTTGAAGGCGGCTTCGTCGAGTTGCGCGGCGAGGGCGGTCACGCGGGTTGCATTGGCAGAGATGATATTGCGCTCTCCCGCTTTGTTGACGGAGATCGACGATATGACGGGTACGTCGTCGAAGGCGGGATTGAGATCGATGAGCCGGACCGAATAGCGCTCAAGTTCCTGCCGCACCAGGTTGGCTAACGGATGACGCCCGACAGCCGTTACTAGAGTTGCTGCTCCACCAAGGTGACTGAATGTGATGGAGGCATTGGTCGCTGGTCCGCCGACGTGCACGTCCTGAGAGAGGGCCACTACTTTTTTGTTCGGTGAAGGGAAATGATCCACGGCGTAGACGACGTCGATTGTCGAGAGTCCCACGAAAATTCCGTTTGTCACAGTCTGCCTTCCATTCAAACGCCGCTTGCAAACATCTTAACTCCGTACGAAACGTCCGGATTCTTTCTGAGAAGCCGAGATGATTCAGGCTGATGCCGCTTGCTTCGCGCCTCAGGAATGGAAGAGAGTTGAGGGAGGAGCAAGCTGCGCGCTCCCCAAGGGCTAGAGAGTGTACGTGGGAACGGGTGTCGTCCCTACGGGACTTGCACATTTGTTCCACTTCCCCGGCACTTCCGTGCCGGGCTTTCATATCTCGCCGCTACACGGCTGGAGTTTTGGTGGTGCTTGTTCCACCGCTTGCGCTCAATGGCAGTACTCACACTCTAAAGCCGGCGTCCTTTGGCGCATCTAAACGGCACGGCTGAAGCCGGTGCCCTACACAAAACCCGTGCCCAAAACCAAGTGTATGAGATGGCTTCCAGACAAGTACGGTATGGCTTCCCAGATAAACTGGAGCGCTAACTGTTCAGCGACAGGAGATGCCAAGGTGAAAGTCAGAGTCTTTTCCGATAAGTATGTCCTTGCCGCAGCTGCGGCCACAGACGCCGCCACTGCGATCCGGCGCGCTATCGATGATCGTGGAAGTGCACGGATCATCGCCGCCACCGGGGCGTCACAGTTTGAGTTTCTTGAGGAGCTCACAAAAGCGCCCGGCGTGGACTGGAAGAGGGTGGAGATGTTCCACCTCGACGAATACCTGGGGCTTCCCCCGACGCATCCGGCAAGTTTCCGGAAATATCTGCTCGACAGGCTCATCAATAAAGTGGGAATTTCTCGCTATCACCTGCTGGATGGGGAAGGAGATCCAAAGCAAGTTATTGCCGAGGTGACTACCGAGATTCGGAAAGCGCCAATCGACGTGGCATTTGTCGGGATCGGTGAGAATGGGCACCTGGCGTTCAACGATCCTCCGGCCGACTTTGAAACGGAGGAGGCTTACATCGTGGTGGAACTCGACGAAGCGTGCCGCAGACAGCAGATGGGTGAAGGTTGGTTCAAGAATCTGGCCGATGTTCCGGGACGCGCACTGTCAATGACAGTGCGGCAGATACTCGAGGCGAAAGAGATCATTTGCGTTGTCCCGGATGCCCGTAAAGCACAGGCTGTGGCGAAATGCCTTGCAGGCGAGATCAGCCCGATGGTCCCTGCGTCCATCCTTCGCGGTCATGACCGGGCAGTGATTTATCTCGATAAAGATTCCGCAGCCTGGCTGCCGGCGGGGGCTCAATGAACATAGGCTCCGCCCGGCAGCAGATATTGCACCGGCCAGAGTTCCACTTTTTCGTTCACCAGTTCTGACCACTTCAAAGCTTGCGCGTTGGGTTGGGGAAGCAGCGTGAAGTCCGGGAGAGTTTCGGCAACGCCACTACCAAGAGTGTAGGTGTCACCAACGCCGGTAATTGCGAACTCAGAATGATCGCTCTGCTTTTCCCGAACGAAACGTGCCGCGATCTCAAAGTCCTCAATCATCTGCAGAAAATATGGCCTGCCTGTCAGCACTGAGTTGTAGACGTAGTCGGCCAGCACTCCGGAGATTGGGCTGACGTACGCAGCGTCCGCATCCATCTGGGCCAGGCTCGGATCGTCCTGAGAGGTGGCCTTGTACTGCATCCGGGTCTCGCCTTGCCCGCGTGGATCAATGGATACAACGTCGTACCCCTGATCGAGGTACTTCTTTACTTCGGGCCAATCTTCTGCGGTGAGTTTCCCTCTGGGGCCGAGCAAGAACAAAACCGGGCGGCGGGTCTCGCCTTTGTGGATATGAAGAAGAGGCATTTCGAGATACTGACTGTGGCGAATCACATACCGGTCGATGTTGACATCGGCGAATTGCGATTGCCCGGTGAGTTCCCAGCGAATTTCCCGCGCGCCCCACACCGGACCTTGATATGGCGAGACGCTCCACGACTGAATTTCGGGTCGAAGATTTGAGTTGTAGAGTTGCTTGAGAGTCGATCCAGCTTGTTTCTTGTGTTCCTCGTAGTATTCGCGGATAACGTCCATGAGCGATCGTGCGGCTGGATAGTCCATCAAAACCTGGCCGGTATGCGTGCATTGCAGCGTCTTCTCATCCAATTCTTCAACAGGCGGAAGGTCTCGGCGATCCGGAAGACCATTGAAATGATCCAGAAACTGGAATGCCGCCGTCTGGTTTTCTATGGAGTACTCGTGGCCGTGATATCCCTCATGCATCGCGATTCGATCGGAATGCCCGAACCTTGAGTAAATATCTTCAACCTCACGAAATGTCTGGTGAGTGCCTTCAATGGGAAAGAAATCCAATACGGCTGCGGCTACGAAGACGGGCCGGGGATACATCATCAGCAGGAGTCCGGGATGATCGATCCCGTTCGAGATCGTCCCATATAGATCCTGCTCAGGATCGCTGTCGGGATCTTTGAAGATGCGGTTGTACATGCGCATGGACAGAGCAGTGATGTAGCAGGATGGAGCGACAACTTTGATTCGCGGATCGAGGGCAGCGATGTATGCAGCTTGGGTCCCTCCGCCGCTCGTACCGGTGATGCTGATGCGTTCCTGATCTACGTCAGGGCGCGTGAGCAGGTAGTCGAGTGCACGAATGCCATCCCAGATTTCCCAGCGCGCCAGGTTCGTTCCGGCAAGATAGGCCAGATTTCCCAGGACGGCGTGCTCGGCGCAAATCAAGTTATAGCGACTCTTTGCCTTCTTGCTGTCCCAAAACTGGCTGCGCTCGCCCTGGCCTACCGGGTCCCAGCTGATGACAACATATCCACGCTGCACCAGTCGCTGGCAAATAGGTCCATAGTGCACCTTGCCATTCGCGGAGTGGCCACTTGGAACCAGAACGGCGGGGTGGCGCGTGTTTTCGTCATCGGGCGCGTACACAAGGGCAGTGACATACACGCCGGGCAAGCTCTCAAAGATCAATTTCTCGATGTGAAAGCCCCGCATCTGAATTCGGCCAGTGATCTGAGGGTTGAGTGGAGTTTTTCTTGTTGGAAGTCCGCCGATCATCTCGAGCAGGCGCGCCCTCATCTCTTGCTGCAATTGCAGCAAGTCATTTTCGGTGCTGAGGGAGGCCCATCTCTTGCGACGTTGGTCGTCTTGATGCCACGCACGTTCGGTTTGATATTTCAAGTACGGAGTAATGGTTGGCCCGGGAGCCGAGCTTTGCGGAAGGACGCGGAAAGCATCGGCAGGGGGCGCGTCGCTGCCCGAGATACGGACGAGTTCCAGCAGACCGAATCGCTCCGGAACGTGGAAGCTATTACTCATCGGGGGCTGCCACGCGATCTCGTGTCGAGCAGAAGCAGGTCCCTGGCTGCGAAACAGGTTTATCCGCAGAACGTTTCCCGCCGCCGCGGGACGTGAATCAATCGCAGAATACGGAATCCGCATAGCTCCGTACCAAACGTGAGCCGCCTGATCGATTCGCACGGAGACTTCCATACCCGAATTCCACTTCCAACCTTCCTCGTGGTGAGGATTGTGAAGGTCTATGTCGAGATCGATCCATTCCCCTTGCGGGGAAATCTCAAATTCTTTATAGCGCTTGATGTCCTTGAAGTCGCTGCCAATGAAAGCCTCTGCCACATCCCAGTTCCACAGCTCGTTCGTCTCGGTGGACGCCTGCGGGTTCGGTTTTAGATTGAGCTGTTCGTACGGGCAGATGTAGAGAATGTAGAGATTCTGATTCGTCCACCGCATGCGAATCTCGGTTCGATAGTGCGCGTCGGGCTTGCCGTGGGAATTGGCGTCCATGTATACGGGGATCGCGCCGCGCCAGAATTGTGAGGATGAATTCGTATCCAGAGGAGCATCTTGCTCTGCCCACATAGCCTTGATCGTTGGGCTTGCAGCAAAAGCACTGGCGGCGAACGCGACGACGAGGATCAAGAATTTAAGAAAGCCATTCATCGAGATGTTCCTTCACGAAAGAATTATCCTGCAGATGTGGGTACGCCTGGCAGACGCGGTTGATCTCTTCGATCTGTCCTGGAGAAAGATCTTCGTTGGGATCGAGGCACCAGCGTCCCGCGAGCAGGCCTTGCTGGCGCAGGATCTCGTGAATGCCGGGGATGCAGCCGTGAAAACTATGCGCTGGATCAAAGATGGCGGAGTTCGCGTCTGTCAATTGCTCTGCGAGCGTCAACAGATCAGCAGGGACGGGGCTTAGCCTGCCCTTGATAAGGTTAAGGTGACCGACCGCAGTTTTTGTCCAAACGGCCCATTGGCCGAGCAATCCCCCCGCAAAGCGAACTTTCTCGCCGCTAAAATCGAATTGAGTTACAAGATCAAGAAGAATGTGGTCGTCATTGCCTGTATAGAGCGCGATTTCGCGGGCACGGCCTGATTGAGCCACGGCTCGGACGACATCCAGCGTGTGATATCGGTTGAATGGGGCAATCTTGATCGCTACCACATTTTCGATTTCTGCGAGCCCGCGCCAGAACTCGTAGGGCAGAACGCAGCCTCCGACACTGCTCTGTAAATAAAACCCCATGATCGGAATAGTCGAAGCGATCGAGTGGGCATGTTCCAGAAGTTGCGGAACGGGCTCGCCTCGTAAGGCAGCAAGGCTGAGAAGAGCAACATCGAAGCCTAACGTGGCGGCTAGCTCGGCTTCTTTCTCTGCCTGCTGCCGTTTGCCGCAGACTCCGGCAATCTTGACTACTTCCTTATCCGCAGACTCTTCCATGGCAAGTTCCAGCACCGGGCGGAGCAACGCGAATTTGGGATCCCGGATCGCGAACTGCGTGGTGTGCACGCCCACGGCGATGCCGCCTGCTCCCGCCGCCAGGTAGTAGCGTGTGAGAGCACGTTGCCGTCGCTCGTCCAATTTGCGTTCTGCCGTGAGCGCAAGCGGATGCGCCGGAATCACGAGGCCGGAAAGCAGTTTTTCGCGCACGTTCATTAGAACTTTCCATCCCGCGTAGCGAAGTGCGTGGGCTTATTCAACAACGGGCCGCCGTGGCTGATCCAATCCGCGACCCAGTCGATGGCTTGTTCAGCGCTCACTGTGGGACGACCAAACAGGTGATGCGCTTTCGCTGCATTGCTGAGAAGGGCGGTATCACGCTCTTCTCCCGAGAAGATAGGCTTCAGCCCAAAACGGCGGCCGAACTCCTCGGCAAGAAGTCGCACCGAAAGAGTCTCGGGCCCGGTGATGTTTAGAACCAACGGCGGCGACTGGCAATAGGGAAACGAGCGAAGGCAGTAAGAGTTGGCGTCCCTCTGCCAGAGAACATTCACGTGCCCCATGCGTAGATCAACTGGGCGACGTTCGAAAACTGCCAAGGCAATGTCGACGAGCACTCCGTAGCGCAGTTCAACCGCGTAGTTCAGACGCAGAATCGCCACCTTCGTACCCCAGCGATGAGATCCATACTCGAACATGCGCTCACGGCCAAGCGCCGACTGAGCGTATTCGCCCTGAGCATCGACTGGATCGGATTCGATAGATCCGCCTTCGTTCACGCGCTTCAGCGGGTAAACATTACCGGTCGAGAACGCCACGATGTGGGATTCGCCGTAGCGTTCCGCGACGAGACCGGGCAAGAACGTGTTCATCGCCCAGGTCATGTGTTCTGCGCCGGTAGTTCCAAACTTGCGGGCGGCCATGAAGATGACATTCCTCGCGTCGGGTAGCTTGGCCAGCGCACCGGGTTCGAGCAAATCGCAGGCGATGGTGTCGATGTTATGGGCGGAGAAATGGTGGCGCGAGGCTTCGTCTGCAAATCGAGAAACCGCGAGGATACGTTGTTTCGCCCGAGCCTCGTCTGCAGCCCGGCGTGCCAACCGACAGAGGCTGGGGCCCATCTTCCCACCCGCGCCGAGAATCAGCAGGTCGCCATCCATCTTGGCCAACGCCGCAACATCGGCATCGGTTGGGCGCGAGAGATGCTCCTCGAGTTCCTGAATTGTCCCAATGTTTGTCATTTACCCAAGCTCAAAACCTGCAATCGCGTAGACCATCTCGTCGCGGCCTCGCAAAGTCTGGCCTCGGCTCATGCGGGTCAAGATACGCTGGCGGGTGAAGCCCAGTTCTGAGGCGAGGGCAACGGCATTTCGATTGTGCGGAAACAAGTCCCATGACCAGGCGACGGATGAAGATGCTTCCAACATGCTCGTAATTAGAGCTTGGGTCGAAGTGGGGTCACTTCCTACGCACGGTCCGAGATAAGCTGTTGTGCGCCCTGAGCGGATAAACAGATAGGCATTGCTGCCGACGTACACGTGACTCCGCGTTGCCAGCCTTTCTAACATGGTCGAACGGTCGCTCCCGAAAGCAGCGGCATCTGAACCGAGCTGATCGGAACGGAAGTTCCCACCAGGAACGCAAAAACTCGAAATTCCTGCCCGCGACCATCGCTCGACTAATCCTTCTGACTGGAAGCCTAGGCGTTCGTAAAGCCGCAGTCCCTGGTCAGTAGCATCGAGTTTTACCGTTCTGATGCCCATGCAATCAGCCGTTTCCATCGCATGACTGACCAGTGTGCGTGCGAAACCGCGGCCGCGATATTCAGGTTTGGTCAGTACCATTCCGACCCAGGCCAATTGCTGTCCATAGGAGAACAGGGTTGTGGTCGCGACCAACTTGCCATCAGCGTCAATTCCAAAACAGCCTTCTGGCGCGAGATCCAATAGCATGCGCCAGTCGTCTACCGTCTGGTTCCATCCTGCGATGGTCGAGAGTTCGACCGCGGCGCACAAATCATCCGAGTGCAGCATGCGTACGCTAGTTGTAGAGCTTCGCATTTCCGTGATCAATTCCCCGAAATCCGCCGAAACCAACGAGCGAAGTGTGGGATCGAGATTTCAGGCTCCGCCAGATGAGGATGCCATTTCTTCTCCCATTCGAAGGAGACGAAGCGATCGTACTTCTGGCGCTCCAACTCCGCCACAACTTCTCGCAAGGGGAACTGTCCTTCACCGCTAAGGACAAGCTCCCAGCGCGTGTCCCTGCATTCCAGGTCTTTCAAGTGCACATGCTGAAGTTTGTCGCCAAAGGCGTGAGTGCCATCAAGCGGCTGGTCTCTGCCATCGGTAAAGGCGTTGGCAGCATCCCACACCACGCCAACGTTGTCGCGGCCTGATTCTTCAAGGATAGACATCGTTTCCTTTGAGGACGCGAAATCTCCGTGAGTTTCCAGCCAGACCTTCACACCCATGGGTGCGGTTTTCTCAGCTAGTTCTCGAATACCTTCCGCGATCCATTTTCGGGTGGAGGCACGGTCGGCACCGGGTTGGATCTTGTCGCCGAAAACACGAATGGCGGGCGAGCCTAATGATGCGGCGAGTTCGGCCATACGCACACCTTCTTCGACCCAGCTTGCTCTTTCCTGTGGATCAGGCGAGTGGAAACGGCAACTCGTGTCCACGCACGCAACCACAAGCCCACGATCCGATATCTTTTGAATCGAAGTTTGCAGCGATGTGCCCTGCAATGCCGGCAGCTTCCAGAAGGAGTCTTCCCCCTCAAGGAATCTCAACTCGATGCCGTCGTAGCCTGAACCAGCCGCGATGTTGACCACCTGGTCCAGTGTCCAGGCAGGACACGCGAGGCTTGAAAAGCAGATCTTCACAGCTAAGTCATCCTATCGAGCATGGCTTTGGTGACGCGGTTTTGCACGGGCTTCCCGGCCAAGAAACTCTCGAGATCATTCATAACGGTATCGGCGATCTCGCGCCGCACGTGACGGCCGCCACCACCCACGTGTGGCGTCAGGATTGCCCCTGGTAATTTGCGCAAGGGGTGATTCAGTGTCAAGGGCTCTTCGGGATCGGTAACATCCAGTGCACAGCGAAGGCGCTTCCGTCGAACTTCAGCGGTTAGCGCCCCGAGATCGACCAGACCGCCGCGCGCGATGTTGATAAGGGCCGCTTTATCCGGAAGCAACGACAACGTTTTGCGGTTCAGCAGACCTCGGGTTTGATCCGTCAGCGCCGCAGTCAGGACGAGCAGATGTGCCATGCGAAGAAGAGGTTCGAGTTCACAAAAGACGACCGGATAACTATCGGCCAGAGAACGCGGCGCGAAGGGATCGTAAACCATCCACCTCAGATCGAATCCGCGCATCAGGTCCACGAGAGCGCGCCCAACGCGCCCGAAGCCGATCATCGCTACTTCCCGGCCGTAGAGGAATTCCTCCGTACCGTGCTCATGAACCTCACTGAAAATTCGGTTGGATTGGCGGACTGCGGCACGATAGCGGTCGATGTCTCGGGCACAGTAGACAAGAAAGGCCGCGCCAAGCTCTGCCGTGGCGCGAGCCATGGGATCGGCTGCGTTGGTAATCGTTAGCTCCTCGAAGAGAGATGCGGCAAAGCGCGACTTCACCTCTCCTCCACAATGCCCGATGAAGCGGAGTTTCGGAGCCAAGTCGGCAAGGTCGTCCCCGAAACGTGGGCTGTCCCAGGTCGTGATGAGGGCGTCCGCGGAAGTGAGCTTGCGACGAAAGCCTGCGGCTGCAGTGCGAGCGGAGTCTCTCTGCCAGTTGCCAATGCTGGTTAGGCGCGACTGGTGATCCGCAGAAAAGAAGGAGTCGAATAGCAACCGTCCCGCAGAGACGAGAACATTGGGGGGCATGGACGCACCAGTGTAGCATCCCTTGGCTGCGAATACTTATCTTTGTTTATTTATTGCTTCCAATTGATGCGAAAAGACAGTATAAGAAAGCGTCCATATGAGCAGCGCAAATGCAGTCGACTACTCGGTGATCGGAATCTATGGCCTGCTGATGGTCGTGGTGGGTCTTTATGTCATGCGTTTCAATCGCGGGGCTGCGGAATACTTCCGAGGAGGCAGCCGCGTACCCTGGTTAGTGGCCGGCTTGAGTTGCTTCATGTCCGGGTTCAGCGCATGGACTTTCACGGGCGCAGCGGGCGTAGCGTATCGAGCGGGAATCGCGGCCACCGGCCTCTACATCGGCAATGCGGCCAGCTTTCTACTCGGGTACTTCGTCTTTGCACAGCGATGGCGGCGCAGCCGCGTCACCACCGTCATGGAGTATCTGTCTGACCGTTTCAATCCGGTGACGCACCAGACATTTTCCTGGGTCACGATATTCTTCCAGCTGTTTACCAGCGCCAGCACGTTGTATGGGCTGAGCCTGTTCATTTCCTCGGCGTGCGGATTCCCGGTGCATTGGACCATCATCGGCGCGGGAGCGCTGATCATCTTCTACTGTGTGGTTGGAGGACTATGGGCCGTTGTGATGACGGACTTCCTGCAGGCGTCCATCCTGATGCCGTTTTGCCTGGTGCTGGTGATTACGTCTCTGGCGCGAGTCGGCGGACCGGTCGGACTAATCCATGCTCTGCCGCCGGAGATGAAGACATTGCACGTGTCCGGGGAATTTGGCTGGATCTACCTGCTGAGTTGGACCGTCATGGTGTCGTTTGGCTACAACACAAGCGCGATGGCGCAGCGCTACTTCAGTGTTGACGATGAGCGCTCCGCCCGCAAGGTCGCGCTCTTGTGCTGCGGTCTCTTTTTCGCGGGAGCCTTTCTCTGGTTTATCCCGCCAATGGCGATGCGAGTGCTGTATCCCGACCTGCGGACGGTCTGGCCAACGCTGGCGAATCCGAGCGAGGCGGCTTATGCCGTTGCCAGCCTGACACTGTTGCCGCACGGCCTCATCGGAGTAATGCTGGCCGCCATGTTCAGCGCGACGATGGCAAATCTCTCCGCACAGTTCAATCTCAAATCGGCAATTTTGTCGAAAGATGTGTATCAGAAGCTCATCCGAAAGAGCGCCGGCGACCGGGAGCTTTTGCTGGTTGGGTGGATCACGACCTTGTTGATCGGCGCAACGACGACCGCGATTGCGGCCATCATGGCGGCGAGCGGGAAGAGCGTGTTTCAGATCATGCTGACCTTCAATACGCTGATCTCGTTGGCTTACGGACCACCGGCCTTGCTAGGATTGGTGGTGCGGCGCACACCTACCTGGTCGGGCTTGGCCTCTTTTCTGACCGGACTGGTCCTGGGAATTCTCGGCGCCTTCGTCTTCCATTGGTCGTTGATTCAACAAGTCGCGATCATCATCCCATCATCCTTCGGCGTGTTCTTTCTCAGCGGATTTTTCGATCGCGGCGACAATCCCGGTCGCAAACATCTGTTCCAAAATCTGAATGCTCCAATCGACGTTGCGGTGGAATTAAAGGAATCTCCGGATTTCACTCGTGAGGTGTTTCAATTCCTCAGCCGAACCATCATTGCCATCGGTTTGCTCAGCCTGCTGCTGTTGGGAACGGCTCCCCAAAATCAGCGAGGTACAGTTGTGTGGTTTGCGGGGCTCACGCTATTGATTGGAGTATCTCTGGGATTGATGAGGACCGCGGGCAAGCGGAAGCAGGTACCGGAGTACACCGCGATATCTCGATAGTTGTCCAGGCCTACGGAGCAGCTTCGGAACGCGCGAGTCGGGTCAAGTGATAGGTAAGCAGCTGATCCGGATGAAGAAGAGCTTGGCGGAATTCGGATTCTGCCTCCTGTGTGTGTCCCAGAGCGCGGTCCAACATGGCAGCGTTGTACAGCCACCATCCGGTTCTTGAGCTGATTTCGCTGGTGCTGCTGGTGCGCTGCAGAACGTTCTCCAACTTCTGCTTTGCCGGGTCAGACTGAACGCCGGGCAATTGTTGCGAGGCTTTCCATGCCCAGATCCCATCTTCCAGATCCGAGCGTGATTCAGCATCCTTGAACCTGGCCTGCGCTTTTTCGGGCAACTTGCAGGTCTGGTACAAACTCCCGATGAGGTAGTTGAATCGAGCTGAGTGCAACAGCGGCTCGAGACCATCCTGTGTGAACGCCAGATCGCGAACTGGATCTTTCAGGTGATCGACCATAGAGATTGCTTCTGAGCAATGTCCCTGTTGGGCGAGCGATAGGGCGTCCTGCAGTTGCACCTCGAGCCACACCTGGCGGACGTTGGTGCCGCCTTCTTCGCGCTGGAAGAAGCGATTGTGAAATAGAGCCACTGCCTTCTCGTATTCACCCGACTCTGATAGATTCAAGATCAACTCGTACACGAGGGGTGACGGCATGCTTGCGCGGTCAGGGTACCGATCGAGTGCCGCCACTCGTTCCTGCGCAGGTCGGCGCAAGATACTCAAAGCCTGATCCATGCCGGTATAAAGCTCGACATTCGCCGGATCGGCTCGCAGGCCTTCCTGGAACACGGTCAGCGCATCCTCAGGATCGTTTTTCGCATTTAGAAGTGCGCGCCCTAAGCTCGCATGTAAAACAGGAATTTGCGAATTGAATTTGCGTGCCAGCTCCCATTCTTTCAGGGCGTCGTCCGTCAGGCCGCGCGAGAAATAGAGTGTTCCGAGCAAGTAGTGGGCAGTTGCGTCTTCTGGATTGGAGTGCAGGGCACTGTTCAAGACGGCGATGTCCTCTGCCCGGCTCGGGAAAACATAGGCAGTCGAGAGTTTTGAGGCCGAAGCAAAATCGGCCGACCCTGAGCCGCCGAGCTTCTCCCGGCAATATCCGCGGTAGTAACTGACCAGGGGGTGTTTCTGTGGGGGAAGGGCTCCGGGTTCAGTTTCGTCCGCAACTGAAGGTGGATACTGCCGGGAGAGGGCATCAAGAGCCTGGGAGCATAGTCCAAGCCGAATCTCCTCAGATACCACGTTTAAGACGCGCTCGGCATCATCGGCGAGATGGTGCAGATCAGGCTTCACAGTTTGCTCGAGCAGGAAGTACCTCTGAGGAAATCGATCTAACCATTCCCTTGCCAGTCTCTGAGATTCTTCAGTTTTCCCTTCGGCTCGCAGGACAGCCACCAACTCTTCCGCCGTTCGAAGATCATCGGGCGCCGCACGAAGTGCGTCTTTCAGGAATTGCTCGGCCTGCTGCAGATCTCCGTCTCGAGCCAGAAGCTCGGCCAGTCGCAATCCTCCTGCGGCGCGGTAGGCGGGCTGCCGATATGCTGCTTCATACGATTCACGCGCCTCTCGGGTTTGGCCGAGACCCTCATACGAAATGCCAAGATAGTACGAGATTTCGGAATCGGAAGTATCGCGATCATGCACCGGTTCGAGATAGCCCTTGGCCTCCTGATGTCGCAGCAAGCTGGCGCACAGGCGTCCCGCGGCCTTCCGCGCTTCGAAGCTGTCCGGAAACTTCGCAATGGCATCTTGATACGCCTGCAGAGCCTGCAGCAGCCGCCCATTGAGCTCGTGCTCAGACCCAAGTTGGATCCAATCATCTTCCGTGCGGTTTTCTGGATCCGGGATGCGATGGGAAGGCTGCGGCCCTACGTGAATATCCTCGAGCGGAGTCCAGTCGTACGCACCTTCGGTCTGGTGCAATAGAACCGCTCCCTTGTTGTCGCGCAATTCGAATGTGTATTTCTGTTGCGGATCAACGTTGGCGATCTCGTGCGACCATGTCCGCTCGGGCGTGAGGTCGGCCTTATCCTCAAATACTGCCTGATTTCCAACCGCAATGCGTATCGCTGCGCCCGGATGTGCCTGGTTCACGTTAAGGCTGGCAGTAAGCGCGCTTCCGTGGCGATTTAAATATACAACTCCTGCGAGGTTGGCCCTGGAGATTCCGCCGATCTCTCGCACTGGCATCCAGAATTCAGAGAAGCTGATCGTTTGGCGAGGCTCAAGAAAGGCATACGTCTCCTGATTACGAAGCAGACCCGCCTGGATTTCTACGTAAATGCTGTTGTTGTCCGAAAGAGCTTTTCGCCAGTCGAGTCCGTCGGCATCGGAACCCCACGACCAGATCTTCTTGCCGGGGAGTTGCGCGTAATCCGCGTAGTGCACTATTCCGGTGTTCGTGTGCGGATTCCACACACCCATGAAAGGCTCCCGGCTGCCATGCACGAACAGGGATACGGGACCTTTGGTGTGATTCTTGATGATGCTGAGGTCCGTGCCGTCAGCCTCGACCGGCCACGGCTCGACTTCGCGAAAACCGTGGCTGGCGGTGAAGCGCATCGGGTATTGAATGCGCGAGTCATCCCAAACCTGGACTCCGGCATTGTTCCACCAATAAAAGCGGTGCCTGACATCGCTGCGATTGTTGAGAGTGACTTTCTCTTCAAGGACCGTAGAGTGGGGCCGCAGAATGAGTTCTACGGTCCACTGCATGCCGTACACGCGATCGACGTTGCCCACCTGAACGTAAGCGCTGCCATCCTCGCGTTGCGCAAATGCAAAATCGACGGGCGAGGCCGTCACCCAGTTGTGGGAAACCGGAAAGTTGAACTCGATGCCGAAGGCCGCCCAGGCTCCGCGGTAGGCGACATCAGCTTTCTTGATGGAAGGATTCTCGTAAAATATTGGCTTGCCGCTGATCTTGTCGGTGCAGCTGTACAGATGTCCGCCAATGTCGGGCAACACCGAGCACTTCAGATATTCGTTTTCAAGAAACAGCGCGCGCCAGGCGTGATCGGTGCGGTGATCAGTCAGATTGCGGCGCAGCGTGTACGGATAATTGAAGCGCGTGTTCTGATATTGATCGAATGGCGGATTAGGATCAGGCGCACCTTCTTCATACGTCGGCAGGGTCAACGTTCCCTGCCAAACACGTACTTGGGACGACGCGCAACCAACAGCCAACAGGAGAAAAAAGAAGACGAATTTCGGTCGAATCATAAAGTGATCCCTAAGAGGCGGGCAGCGTTCTGGTGATAGACCTTGCGCAGCACCGAGTCGGGCAGTTCGATGCCGTAGATGCGCCAACGGCCCTGCGGCGGCACATTTGCCGGCGCGTAGTCGAAATACTCGTCAGCGGTTTCAAGAAAGCGATAGTAGATCTCGTACAGTTTCTGGTTGAACAATTGCTGTGGAGTCTCGTCTCCGTGCGGCGTCGCATCGGTGCCGAAAAGAATGCGGTCTTGATGGCGATCAAAGAACCGCCGCGCTCGGCGCGGCTGACGGCCCAATTCTCCGATTCGCGCTGCAAGATCGACCGTCATATTCGGGAAACGGTCGAGATTTTCGGATACGTTGTCCAGGTCTTCGGCGAAGTTTCCTACGTGCAAGACAAGGAACTGCGTCTTGGGATGCCGCGCGAATACCCGATTGCGTGCCTCAAGCAGTTCGGCATTGCTGGGATAGTCCTGTCCGTAAAACGACCAATCGGGATGATTGTTGAGTTCCTCATACCTTTCGTTGAAACGATCCGTCGGCGTAAAGAAGGCGATGGGATCCGACACATGAATCGCGACTGGCATGTTGAACTGGCCGCAGGCATCCCACATCGGATCAAACCTGGGATCATCCACTCGTACCAATTTGCCTGACGTCAGGTTCTCGCGCAGATAGAGTCCAAGTGTCTTCAGGATCTTCAATCCTTTGGCTCCAGCGCGATGCGCGCGCTCGACGGCGTCTGCCTGAATCTGCGGATAGTTCGGCTCCAGAAACCGCGAGTAGGTCGGTTCGGCGAAGGTGTAGAAGCGGTGAGGATAAGATTGGTCATATTCGCGAATCGTGTCGACGAGCCCGTCATCGAATCCACCGGTTAGATTGACCATCGCCCGGATATTCTTGGCGTCCATCACGCGAAGCAGTTCGTCCGGTTTGGCGAGGTAGGTCCGCTCCGCGCCGAGATCGATTCCCTTCTCCGACTTCGCCGATACGGTGATGTGGGTATGGACATCAATGACCGGGAATTTGGCGCGGTCAATGTGCGTCTCCTGGACGTGAAGCATACTCTTGGGTTCAAAATCGACGAGCGCCAAGGGCTGACCCGAAGCAGATTGTTGCGCGGTTGGTTCCGCGGCTGCATATGCCAAAGCGTGTGAGCTACGTGGTTGAGCGGCCGCTCCAATGGCGACGCCCAGCCCTTGCAGCACTTTTCTTCGGTTGATCACTGACCTTCTCCTAAGGACGATCCAGCAGGAAAGTGCAGAGCGAAATTCTGCACGACGCGGTTGATAACACCACTCTCGGAGGGCGAATCGGGCCGTAATCCTGCCCGCATGCAGCGGAAGAATCCCAGCAACTGACCAATGATGACCTCGATGACTGGGGCACTATATTCACCAAGTTCGGCGAGACCGGGACAATCAATGACCACATCCCGATCTCGCGCCAGGTCCGCAGGAACCGCATCTCCCACAATTAACTTCGTCATGCCCAGGTCTTTCTGATTGAGTTCGTGAATGAGGTCGCACTCGTAAGATCTCGCGGTTGCATCGGAGGAAAGGTAGCAGACTACCAGAGTGTCAGCGTGCACATAGCTCATCGGCCCGTGGCGAAGACCGAGGTAGGTTTCGGACATAGCGCCGACGTGGCCTGCCGTCATTTCGAGCATCTTCAAGGCCGCTTCGAGGATGGCGCCCAATCGCGGCCCACTTCCCAAAAATACGGCCCGCTTGAAGCCCAGGGCGCCGACTTGCGCCAATGTGTCAAATTGTGTTTCCAAGAGCTGCTTTGCGATGTTGCTCAGGTGACGGCAGTGCGATGTGTATAGCTCAGGCTCGTCGAGGAATCCAAGAGCGTAGGCGGCCAAGGCCAGATTCGTGAAACTGCTCGTCATCACCAGGCTGCGATCGTTGGTCTCATCATGCAAGGTAACGACCCGAACGCGCGGGTCTTGTTGAAAGTTCGTCGCCACCTTCCCACCGGCATTACAGGTCAAGACCAGGTGATGAATCGCGGGATCGGTTTTGAGCAACAAGGAAAGTGCGCCTACGCTTTCCGGGCTGTCGCCCGATCGAGCGATCGAAATCAGCAGCGCAGGACGTCCCGGAGGCAGTGCATGCAAATGCGTCAGCAAAGCACCGCCGCCAATGGCGAGGGTGTTCACTCCGAGTCGAGTCTGCAGCGCGAGACGCGCACAGTGACCCGCATACTCGGAACTCCCGGACCCCGTCAGGACTATGTTTCGGAGTTCTGACACGCAAGACCGCAAGTCGGGGGCGAGTCTCACTATCTGATCCGCAGTTCGGATCCAACTGAAGGGCTGCTGCACGATTTCCCGAAGAGTGTGATAGTAGCCGCGACTGCGCTGCTCGTCTTCGGTCGCACGGAACAATCGGGCAGCTTGCGGTTGTCGTTCGCAGACATCATGGAGCCACTCGGGGGACGCGATGGTTGAGGTAAACATGCCAGTACATCCTTGTCTGATGCGGCAACCGGCTGAGCCGCGATGCAACGACCCGGATCATTCCCGTCCAGGCTGCAATTCTGGTGTGGCGATATCCAACGGTTCGTCCCGGCCCGACAGCGAACCATGCCAGACGCTGCCTCCGAAGGTCGAGACGTATATCTTATTGTGATCAATCGGATCAGGAATCACCCGGTACGACCATTTGAAGTTGAATCCGGGAATCCGGGCCCAGTGTTCGCCGCGATCGTTCGAACGCCAGGCGGAAGACTCGAATCCGGACGCGTACAGAACACTCGAGTCATTGGGATCGATGGTGACGTCGTAAACATGCCGGTCCCGGTCAAAGATCGGCCGCCAACTGCGACCAGCATCTTCGGAAAGAAAAATGCCGCCGCCGTCGCCGTGTGTGCCGGCGGCGCGCGCCCATGCTGCGAGATACAACCGCTGTGGGGACTTCGGATCTACGGTGAGCGCATTGGGTCCGTTCACCCCTTGAGGCAATTGGATGGGATTCCAATGCTCTGCACCGTCCCGAGAGGAATAGAGGGCGCCGTCATACGGAGTGCCAATGCTGCCGTCCTCCGAACGGCGCGCAATCACCACATAGAGAGTACCGTCAGAGGCCAGGGACAATCGCCATGCGAACGGTTGCTTCTGCATGATCCCCTGATTCTTCAGCGACCAGGTCTTGCCGCCATCGGTACTCTTATATACACCTCGCCCGAATCCTGCGACGTACAGAACGCGATCGTCGGGCGGGCTGTTGGGGTCGAGCAGAATGTGGGTTGGCGCAGTGTCGTCCATTCCTGAGTTCGATTTGCGCCATGTCTTTCCGCCATCCTCGCTCAGACAGACTCCGCCTTTGTACTTCGCCGGATCCGTGTGTCGCCACATCTTCGGACGCGGCAGGTCGTGCACATAGCTGTTCACGCTCCACATGCGACCCCGCACCTTCGGATCAAACGCCACCCAGTAGGTGGTGTTGGTCCACCCGGACGGAACTCCCGCGGTGGAGCTCTGCCAACTCGCGCCACCGTCTTCGCTGCGGAAAAGACCTATGTCGGTGTAGGTAATGAATTGACGACTGGGATCAAACGGATCGAAGTGGATTCCGTATGCATTCGTTACATCCAGACCTGTACTTACCCATCCTCCCGACGGCACCTTCCGCGAATAGACTGCCCACCAGGTGGCGCCACCGTCGCTGGTCTTCATGGTTCGGCCGAGATCAGTGCCGTAAGCGAGGTTCGCATCTTGATCAGCGACTCCGAGCGCGAGCGGGTTCTCTCCCCACACAACACCGAAACGCGGAGTAATCCAGGCATCGTGGACATTGGGAGCGGCAGCATCAGCTTCCTTCCAGACCAGTTGCCAGGATTCTCCGGCGTTCTCGGTCTTCGCTACCCCCATCCATTTCTTCCCGTCGAGTGCTAACTCGCTGTATGACAGATAGGCCACGTTGCCGTTGCGGCGGCTGGTTGCGACTGCCCGAACCTGAGCTCCAGAGCCGGGAAGAGATGTCGAGTGCCAAGTGCGGCCCCCGTCTTTCGAAACGAATGCGCCCTTCTCCGAAACGCCATAAATCACCTGCCCGGATCCCTCGGTGAAGCCGGCTGAGACATCTGTGAATGTCACCGACTTGGGCGCCGGAAAGTTATGCAATCCAGCGCTGTCTTTCACCGATACATACTGCGGCCCGGCCAGGTAGATCGTGCGAGATTCGCGCGGAGACTTCGGATCGATCCAGATGCGGCGGGGAATCTCAGCCAAAGCATCTGTTCGCGTCCAACTCTTTCCCCAGTCATGCGAGACAAAAAGCGCCAAGTGCGCCTTGTCGCCCGTGGCATACAGAACCTTGGAGTTCTCCGGGTCTGCCGCCAGAGCGGTGAGCAGGCCCATCGGATTGTCATCGCTCACCAAGTCTTCATCTGAGTGATCAGATCGCATCACGATGGTCTTGATCTTTTCGGGTGCGGGATACACTAGCTTCCAACTCTCACCGCTGTCCGTGCTGCGCCAGAGCCCGGTCGCCTGCGCATACATCACCTTCGGATCTGTCGGATCGAACAAAAAAAAACGCACGACGCCCCGCAGATTAAACATTCGCCACGACTGTCCTCCGTCGTGGGTAATGTAGGAACCCGTCATGTCACAGGAAATGAGAACCGTGTTCGGGTCATGAGGGCTGATCGTCGGGTTGAACATCGCGCCACCACCGCCGGGACCGATGACCTTGAAATCCCCGGGACGCACTGCAAAAGCTGCGGCTGTAAGAAGAAGAAGGAGGAAGGCAGACCATAGCCTGACGTTTACCATTTGATTCTTTCTTTTACTTTCGTTATCTTTGCGTCACCACTCTGCTGCAAAGTTTTAGAAATGTCAACCGCAAAGTGGCGAGGCGTTCCCCATGCAAAGAAGAAGCTTGTTGAAGGGCGCGGCTGCGGTAGCGGCACTGGCGCCCGCCGCGGCACTTGCGCAGGCATTCGGAAACCAGAGGTTCAGTTCACCCATACCCTCGCACGATCGCCTGGAACAGGGACCGTTCGACATCGACCAGGATGAGGGATGGCTTACCGCGCTCTACACCACGCCATCGGAAAAGCCTGTGCGCAATCCCGGCCTCGGACTTGTCGGATACACATGGGAGGAAAGCGGCCCGTCACTGGCTGCTCGCGCCGGGCGTGAAACGCTCGAACAGCACGTGGAGAATATTTCCAGTCTGCCCTTCGTCGACGTTCTTTACATTCGCTGCGACTGGCGCAATGTGCAGTCCCGGCCGGGAAGGCTCGACCTCGATCCCGTGTGGAGACTCACCCTTGACGCTGCGAAGCGACACGGCTTGAGGGTTGCCTTTCGAGTGCAGATCTCGAATACTTCGTTCCAACCGGAACAGATCGCGTTACCAGAATTTTTGCGCTCGCGCGTTCCGACGGCCAAGATCGGCCGCATTCCCGGACAAGGCAACGCGGAATGGGTTGAACCGCGCTACGACCATCCGGAATTCCAGAAAGCTTTCGCCGAACTCAACGGTCTGCTGGCAGCCGAGTTTGACGGAAACCCACTCATCGAATGGACGGACGTCATGCAATATGGATTCTGGGGCGAAGGCCATACCAGCAATTATCCGAATCCATTTCTCGACTACCCGACGGCGGAGCGCACATTTGTTGAGATGACGGAGCTCCAACTGGAAACGTGGAAGAAAACTCCTCTCGCCTTTAACACTCAGCCCGACATCAGCAATGTCGGCAACCGCAAGACCCTGGCCATGGCGATGAGTGCCGGAGCCTGGCTTCGCTCGGACAGTATCATCGTCGAGGAACCGATCCAGATTGACCAGATTGCGAACCGGCCACCGTGGCTGGCGGCAATTCTCGAGGACGGATACTTTCGTCAGTACGATACTGCCAAGCTGTCCAAAGACGAGAGCGGAATGAACATTCTTGAGAGCTACATGCTGCACACGCTGGACGTGCGCGCGAACTACTGGGGGTTGTGGACTGAGTCTGCGAACCTTGCGCATTACAACCAGATGTATCCTCGCGGTTTCGAGCGACTGCGCACGAATCTCGGCTACCGCTTACGGCCGTCGTGGGTGTGGCAGCGAAAACGCCATGGAACCGCCGAAGTGATTGTCGCAGTGTCCAATCGCGGGGTTGCGGGAGTTCCTGGCATGCTTTGGCTGCAATTGGCGAGCCCTGACGGGAAGCTGAAATTGCGCGGCACGCTTGATGCCGGACTTCCGTCCGGTGGAGGCATTCG
This sequence comes from Terriglobia bacterium, assembly GCA_020073385.1. GTDB lineage: Bacteria > Acidobacteriota > Terriglobia > Terriglobales > Acidobacteriaceae > Sulfotelmatobacter. The sequence goes on from JAIQFH010000013.1 coordinate 32,069, forward strand.
CCTCGCCTCATTCTTCTTGCCGGCAGGATTCACCGGCACGGTTCACCTCTCGGCAGAGTTGGAGATTCGCCCTGGGGTCGTAAACCCGATTGCATGGGCGTGCGAACAACCGCTCAACCCTGATGGATCGATCGCCATCGAAGTGCGAAAGAACGATGATCCTGGCTGGAGAAAGGGGGTGTAACGTTAGGCGTTTCACCTCGCATGCGAAGTAGAAATCTGTAGCTATCGGATGAGGTGGATCCGCAGCCGTCCGTCTTTGTGGCCGGCAAATGGAATGCGCAGCACTCCGGCGCGATCGGTGTCCGCTGCCCCGCTCCACAGATGAACTCCTTGAAATAATCCGCCGCCCCATGTTTTCGTCTTGCCGCCCGTGAGTTCCAGTTCGTACTTCGATTCTGGTTTTAGCCCAGTCGCGATAAGAGTCTGAGTCTCGACATCAGGTACTGTAATTTCGCCGTCCGTCACCGGAACCTGGTCGGTCGCGAACACCACAAGCGTCTGGCCTCCGATTACGGCACCTGTGAGATTGCTGCCATCTGCCAGTTCAACGTGAAGATTTCTGGCGTCACCTTTATTTCCGATTTCCAACACATTCAAGAAAAGATCATCTCTGCTGGGTTTGGCGGGGGAAATTTCAATTCGCCATGATCCGGGCACCACGTGCAGCATATTGGAGGGTGAGATGCGATCGAGATCGTTCCCCCAAAACGTGAGCCACATCTTCTTCAGATAGGGATCGGTGGGCAGAGGACCGCCTTTCGCATCTTCGATAGGCCAGTTCTTTCCCGTGCCCCACGCGCCACCGAACTCGTCGCCCGGCGTCCAGAATTCCCAGCCTGGCCCACCGCGCTTCACCGTTTCGTGTTCACGCGGCAGTAGCGTGTGAACGAGCAGACGTCCACCGCCATCTTTGAAAGAGAAGCTGTCGGCATTTGTGTACAAAGTGCCGCCGTGGCCCTCGTCTTGTCCTGGCTGCGTCGCGTCAACTGACGGCTCATTCACGCCGTGCAACAGCCATACTTTTTTGTAGGAGGGATCCTTGGCGCGCACGTGATCAAACACCACGAGGGTATTCGTGTGTGGAAGATAAAGAAGCTCTCGAGTGAACAAGTCGAGTTTGGATGAGCTATAGGCATGGGTGGCATCGCCACGTGCATATTGGAACTCGCCAGGCACATGGTCCGTAATCTGCATGCGAGCCAAGTCCCACAGGTCACGCGTTTGCTCCCAATCTTCCACGCTGCGGATGGTATTCCAGTAACGTGACGAGTCCATCCGCTGTCCGCCATCGTTGGCCGCAGGCCAGAGATTCTCCGCCCAAAAAAATGGCTCGCCCTGCTTGTAGATGAGCATGGTGTTGTGCGCGATGGTTCGGCGGTAGTAGTTGAGATAGTTGGGACTTTCGGTCTCGGTATAGTCCGCCGCGGTGTCAAGCGCCAGATATCCGCGGTGGTAAATCGTGAACTGGTTTTGATCCAGGTGCTGATGTTTCGAACTGTAGGGTCCCGCCGTGAACTCGATCCAGGTCGAATCGGGGCCCCAACCATCTCGCATCACCAAATCGCCAACACCACTGAATAGATGTTGACGCGGCAACTCTGTCTCAGTCGCCAGCGCAGGATCGCGCGGCGTGACCAAAGGGTCGTCCCACAGAAACTGCAGGATCGGGATGTACCATTTTGAAGTGGAAGGCCATCCGCTCTTGCGCAGCATCCAGGCCGCGTAGGGATCCTTGAACCGGTTCACGGTATAGCCGAGCACGTCATTGTCTTGCGCGAGATAGTACGGCCACTCGTTGTCTCCACGGCGCGACGTCGTTCCATCGGGAAGTGTTTTGTAGAGGTAGGTGTCGCCATAGTGCGAGTAGACGGTGAAGCGACGCGCCGGATCATCGCCGGTCGTAGTTCTTCGGAGCTCAGCCAGCAGCGCCATGGGCAGGAATGTGATTCGCTGGTAGTCCATGGATTCGTGATAACCACCCTCGGGCGTCACGAATTGGCTGATCGCGAGCACATTATTGAGCGAACGGCGGGCACGGTCACGCAGCGCCGCAGCGCGGGCTTCGGTAGAGGGATGCCCTTCGATCGCCGTCAGCGCAAATGTCGCCAGAGTAAGAAAGCGGACCGCGTAATTGTGATACGAGACCAGCGCGGGATCGGCGAGTGCGTTGTCCTGAAACATGCGCTCGGCTCCATTCAGCAACTCGCCGGCGATGCGATCTTTTAGCGCGCTATCAAATTGATTGCAGTCGTACAGCCAGTCAAAGGCGAGCGACCAGCGGACGTAATCCATGTATGTGCGCGATCCCACCTTCTCCGGCAGGTGCGTTCGCCGCATCTCATCCAGTGCCCGTTTCGCGAACGTTTCATCGCTTGTCAGCAGGTAGGTCAGAGCCTGTCCGGCGATGTCATCACTCGGGCGCATGCCTGCGACGTATCTGGCTCGCAAGATCGAGAGACCCGTAAAAGGATCCTCTTGCCCGATCAAGAGCCGTGGCCTCGTTAAGCTGGCGGATGTCTGTGCGAGCGCGACGGAGCAAGGCAGCATCAGCAACCAGGCCCAAATGGTGAAACGGAGATACAGAGGACGCAGAGAGTGAGTCCGATAGTTCCTATGATTTCGATAGAGCTTCATAACGAGGAGAATTATAGGAGCCACGTCAAACGAATCGATTTCTGGGGATCGGTGGCATGCTCCGCTCGCATCGACTACACTACGCGCCATGAGCATTCGGATTGGATTGCTCGGTTGCGGCGAGCACTCTGAGGTCGGCCACGCAGTTCCGCTGGCACACTATTCCGCTAAACACCCGGGTGCCGTTGTCCTCGTCGGAGCCTGTGACCTCCGCCGTGAGCGGGCAGAATTGTTCTGTCAAAAGTACGGCTTCGCACGCGCCTATTCTGATATGGACGCCATGCTCCAGAGCGAGAGACTCGATGTCTGCATTGCTGTGATTCCGGTCGAACATATTCCGTCCGTGGGCATCAGGCTCCTCCAGGCGCACGTTCCTTGCGTTGTGGAGAAGCCGCTGGGGCCGTCTATCGCTGAGGTCGAAGTGTTGCGTGATGCTGCGCGGGCCACGAACACAGTCAACATGGTGTCAGTAAATCGGCGTTTCATGCCGTTACTCAAACAGGGAATCGAGTGGACGAAGAGCACCGGACCTCTTCGCTACGTGCGCGCAACGATGTTGCGGCACCAGCGAACCGAGCCAGATTTTCTCGGTTTCACAGCTATACATGCCCTGGATACGGTTCGGTTCATCGGCGGAGACTTTGCCTCCAGTAACATCCGGGCAATCACGCCGGCAGCCCCGCACTCGTTCGTCATCGATATTCAATTCGAGGCGGGAATCGTTGGCCGTGTTGATGTGCTGCCGACGTCTGGCATGGTTGAAGAAACCTATGAACTGATCGGCGACGGCTTTCGTTGTGTCGTTACCAGCCCCTTCGGACCGCAGCGGTTCTTACGCTGCTATCAGAAGAACCGTCTTGTGCAGGAAGAGATCGCAGACGACCAACCGGAGGATGTGATCTTTGGGTTCTACGGAGAGGCTGCCGAATTGGTCGATGCGTTCAAACAAGGTCGACGCCCAGAACCCACAATCGAAGACATCTTTCCATCGGTGCAGGCTTGTTTTGAACTCGTAAAGCGCGTAGAAAACAATCCTACATCGATCGCCCCTTTCTCGCGCTAGTCAGGGCTGCAACTTGAGCGATCAGACCACGACGACTTCAATGCCCTTTTTGCGGAGCGCATCGGTAAAACTCTCGGGCGCGTGCTCGTCGGTGATCAAGCGATGAATATTCTCAAGGGGACCAATGTGGAAGAGACTGCGGCGGCCGAGCTTCGTGGAATCGGCTACGACTGTCACTTCGCGCGAGACTTTCATCATCAGCCCGTTGAGTTGCGCCTCGAGTACATCAGCCGTGAATGGCCCCGCGTCAAGGTCCAGGCCGTCAACGGCGAGAAACAGCCGGTCGGCGTGCAATTCGCGAAGCATGGCCTCGGCCTGCGGTCCGACAAACGAGTAAGACACCGTTCTCAATAGGCCGCCCAGCATAAACAGCGCAATTTCCGGAGCATCCACGAGCTCGTTCGCGATGTTGAGTGCGCTGGTAATTACCGATACTTTGAGCTTCGCGCGTTTCAGGCTCTTTGCAATCTCCGCCGTCGTCGTGCCTGAATCCAAAATGACGGTTTCATTGGGCTGTACCAGCTGCGCAGCGGCCTGACCGATGCGCACCTTCTCCGAGCGGTGCAACGTCGCCTTGAGTTTTAAGGGATAGTCTTGAGTGGGCGCGTAGCGAACCGCGCCTCCATGCGAGCGCAGCACCGCGCCCTGACTCGATAGAGCATCGAGGTCGCTCCGAGCAGTGACTGCCGAAACCGCGAACCTTTTGACCAGGTCATGAATGGTGACCTGCCCAGACAGCTCAACCAATTCAAGGATCTTGCGGCGGCGGCCCTCGGCGAGCAGCCGTGAATTGTCGGATTTCGACATGAACGCCAGACCGAGTCTATTCGTTGAAAGCGCCTTTGGTCAAATTATTGCTTACCATTGCCCCCTTCTGACTTGTGATTTTCTTTTTATTGCCTTGCGTTACATTTTTCTTTTGCTTGTTTTTGCTTTCGTTTTGTGATACAAGTCCGGCGTCGCTCATTTAATGCATTCACGGAGTTGCTTATGAAACGGCGTTGTCTTCTCTTGGTGTGTACGCTGATCGCTTTCGCACTCGTCAGCAGTGTTTTTGTGCTCGGCCAAGGTACCGATCTTGGCACCATTCGAGGGACGGTCACGGATTCCAGCGGAGCATTGATCCCCAATGCCCGAGTGACGATCACCGACCAGGCAACGGGCACCCCCCGACTTACGACCACCAACTCACACGGCGAATACCAGATATTCGGGCTGCCGTCGGGTGTCTACAAGGTCACGATCTCAATGCAGGGTATGGCTACCCAGGACATTACCGGGGTGACGCTGACCGGCAGCGACGTCGTCAGTGCGAACGCCGTGCTTAAGGTTTCTACGGCCAAGGAGGAAGTGATCGTAACCGCCGAGGCGCCCATCATCAACACGGCCGATCAGACGATTACTGCCACGATCTCGAATCGTGAGGTGATCGACCTGCCGCGTGACAGCCGGGATGTTTACTCCTTTCTCTACCTAAATCCCAATATCACGCAAGGTACCGACGACGGCACCTACAAATTCCTCGGATTCCAGAGTTACGGCGCCAATTTCACGCTCGACGGTCAGCGCGCTACGAACACAGTCTTCGGCGAGCCTACTACGAGTCAGCCCTCACTTGAGGCGGTTGCTGAGGTGAACGTGTTGTCAAACAATTTCAGCGCCGAATATGCGGGAATTTCCAACATCCGAGTGACCACCAAACGTGGCACCTCGGAGTTCCATGGGTCGGTCTTTTACAACAATAAGAATTCGGCTCTAGCTGCATGGCAGATCCAGGACAAAGAGGGATTAGCGGATTTTGTCCCCAATGACTTCCAGAGCAAATACCCAACCCCATATTTCAACTACAACGACGTCGGAGGGTCCTTCGGCGGACCGATTCCGAAGCTCAAGAGAACGTGGTTTTTCACTTCGTACGAGAGAAACTATTCCCGATCTCCGGTCGGCGTCTCGAACAACAAATTGCCACATCCCACTCTTTGGGGAGGGGATTTCTCGCTGTTAATTGACCCGGAGGTGGTGGCTCCAGATCCTCAGCCGCTACTTCCGGACGTACCGGCGGGCATAACTCTAACTGCAAACGAGATCGCTAATAATACTTGGGGTGGCCTTGGCCAGCAGTTCGTGAGCATCCCTTCGCGCCTAGTGGATTCGAACGTACAGCAGCTAATCGCCCAGTATTTTCCAAAGATCAGTCCCTCGGTGCAGATCAATACCAGCAACGGTAGGATTCTGCAAAGATTTCAGACGCTGCTTCCTGGCGGCTACACGCGGGATCTAGGGACCTTTCGCGTGGATCACGACTTCAGCGACAAAGACCGCGTTTACGTCGTCTACGAGGCGCAGGCTCGGGTCGGCACCGGTTCGTCCGTTGTCTCCCCTTTTACGGGACTGGGCCTCACCCAGACTGACACGCGCGACAACACTGTCTCCGTGTCCTATGTGCGCACGATTCACAACAATCTGATCAACGAAGCGCGCGGCGGATTTAACCGGGAAAACAGGGTCACCCACAGCAATACAACACTTGAGGGTTTCCTCTCCGGCATCGGCTTCGATTCCAGCGCTATCGCTGCCTATGGGGCAGTGGTCGGTGAAGACCAGCTCAAGACCCATGGACACCCGCAAATCAGTTATGGGAGCACGTATCAGGGGTTCACCTCAGGGGGAAGAAACACACAACGTGAGCTAAGCCAGTACCCCACTACCTTTGGCGATACGCTGACCTGGGTTATCAACAACCACAGCCTTAAAATGGGCGCGGACTTCGTCCGTAATGTGGGATGGGATGGCTTCGCATCGGGCCGCGGCAATCCGCGCGGAACTATGACCTACACGAATCCGACGGCCTGTGCTGGAACGTGTAACGACGCCACAACGGACCCCTTTGCGGAATTCATATTAGGCCTTCCGCCCACCACGACCACCTACATCGCCCAGCCACGACCGCCCATGGATGTGCACAACTGGGAGCAAGGCTACTTCTTCCAGGATGACTGGAAGGCGACATCGAAGCTGACCCTGAATCTTGGACTGCGGTATGAACTGGTGTCGCCATACGTCGATAAGAATGACATCATGCTCAACTTCGATCCCACATTTAACAACAACACCGGCCGCTTCGTGGTTGGATCTGACAAGACGGCTCAATACCTGGACTCTCGATTTACGTCGGGGGTTCTGCTGCCGCTGGTCACGGCTAGCCAATCAGGGCTCGGCATCGGCCGAGGGTTGGTGCGCACCGACAAGAACAACTTTGCACCCCGCGTCGGCGTCGCTTGGCGGCTGGGAGAAAAATCGGTGGTGCGCGGCGGATACGGTATCAATTTCCCAACATCCGCAGCCCAAGGCATCCGCGATCCGCTATCCACCAACGCCTTCAATCAGGCATTGCAGAAGAGGAACCTGGGGACACCGATGCAGCCTTGGCCGACTCCTCTCTCCGGAGGTGACTACGACAGCAGCTCGTTGAACGGCCTTCCCTCTGTTAATGCTGTACCGGTCACTCTTCACCAGCCTTTGATCCAGCAGTACAACGCAACCTTTGAACGCCAAGTCGGGTTCCAGACCGCGGTCCGCTTCTCCTACCTTGGTACAACGTCCCATGGGCTGATTGCCGGAAAGGACTTAAACGAACTCAGACCCAACGACACTGGTTGGGACACGACTCAGGACACAACTGGTTCGGGGTATGGAGACGGAGTAACTGCCTGCAATGTTGACGACGGTGACTGTCTGCCTTCCCTCGCTGATCTTGCACGGTTGCCCTATCCCAAACTAGGTGATTACCTGATGAGCTTCGGAAACTTTGGCCACAGCCAATCGAATGCTTTTCAAACTCAGGTTGAGCATCGCTATCGCCAAGGCCTGATGTTCAACGCGTCTTATACCTACCTAGACCAAAAATCCAGTGGTTTGGATTCTGGGAATTCCAGCCTTGGCGGTGTCGCTTACGATCCATTCAATCCTGAACGCGACTACGGCACCGATTCCTGGGCACCTCACCATCGGTTTGTGTTCTACGGAATCTATGACCTGCCCGTCGGTCGGGGCAGGCAGTTCGGAAGTTCATTTTCCAAGTTGGCCGATGCTGTGATCGGAGGCTGGCAGACCAGCTTCCAGATGTTCGCCAAAACTGGCACCTCATTTACTCCGTTCTGGACCTGTGACAACTGCGGGAACGGCTCCACTCTTCCCGGGAACATCGCAGTTACATCCGTGACGGCCGTGGGGGACTTCAGCGACTTCATCACTTACCGGCCGCTGGTTACGGGCAACTACAACCATCAGGTTGGAGACCAGTTGTTCGATCCGAGCGCCTTTGCTGCGCCTACCATGGGCTCCGATGTATTTACCAATTCACAGGTGGCCAAGCGGAATATCCTCTTGGGGCCCGGAGCTTGGGGCGTGAATCTTGGCCTGCACAAGGAGTTTCATCTGGGCGAGCGTGTGGTCGCCAGTCTGGGCGCGGACTTCAACAATCTCTTCAATCACCCCCTCCGTGCCCCGAATGCTGACTTCGCCGGCGGCGGCGGAACCTTTGCCTACCTCGGTGGGTTCAACATCGGGATAAATCCCAGCACGTTCGCGCCGGAGCTCAAGATGAACGCGGATCGCACTGGTCCTGCTGATGATAGGTTCAACCCAAACCCCGATTTCGGACGCGCATTCGAAACCTTCCCGCAGGAGGGTGTTGACAGCCGCCGGACCGTCCGGCTACGGCTGCGGATCACCTTCTAGCGAATCACAAGTTCTGATAACTTGTCAGCCAGAACAGGATTTGATCCTGTTCTGGCTTTTGAATTTGCGCATTCGATGCGGAATACTTTCTCTCATTCCCAACGGAGCCTACAAGTGAGAATCTCCTTGGCACCCGCACTCCTCTGCTTCATGCTCGTCGGACACTCTGCCTGGGCGTCCGATCCATATGAGGTCACTATTGAGCGCAACGTTCAGGCGAAGATGCGTGATGGCGTGATCCTTCGCGCTGACATTTACCGTCCGAAGGCAGAAGGAAAATTTCCGGTTCTTCTGCAGCGCACTCCGTACAACAAGGAAGGCGACGACTTTGGTCTGCGCGGGGCCGCGCATGGCTATGTGGTCATCATTCAGGACGTGCGTGGACGGTACTCTTCTGAGGGCGAATGGTATCCCTTCCGCAACGAGTCGAACGACGGCTATGACACGGTGGAGTGGGCAGCTTCACTGCCCTATTCGAACGAAAAAGTCGGGATGTTCGGAGGCTCGTACGTTGGCGCTACTCAGATGTTGGCCGCCATCGCACACCCGCCTCATCTTGCCGGAATATGCCCCGACGTTACCGCCAGCAACTATCACGACGGGTGGACCTACCAAGGTGGTGCGTTCGAGCAGTGGTTCAACGAGTCGTGGACATCGGGACTTGCACAAGACACATTGCAGCGTACGGTTCAGAAGAATACAAACGCGCTGAACGGAATCTGGAAGCTACCGTTATCCGGTTATCCACTCTTCTTTCCAGGTGTCCCAGCAACGGATTCCACCACCGCTCTGGCGCCCTACTTTCTCGACTGGCTTGCCCATCCGAACTACGACGACTACTGGAAGAAGTGGTCGATCGAAGAACATTTCTCCGACATCAACGTCCCGTCGCTCACGATCGCGGCCTGGTACGACATTTTCCTGGGAGGATCTCTCCGTAATTATGTGGGATTGAAAGAGCATGCCGCCAGCGAGGCAGCGCGGCACGGCCAACGACTGCTGGTCGTTATCGGAGGACACGCTGGCTCCGGCCGCAAGATCGGTGATGTCGACTTCGGTCCCACAGCGAATCTGGAGGTCGACGACCTGATCCTGCCCTGGTACGACTACCTTTTTAAGAACGTGCAGAACGAGTTCGCCACCGGGAAGTCGGTCAAGATCTTCGTGATGGGCAAGAATGAATGGCGTTCAGAGGATGACTGGCCGCTCCGCCGCGCCGTCAGCACGAAGTATTTCCTTCACTCCTCCGGAAAGGCCAACACGCTGCGCGGCGATGGCACGCTCGCGACCAGCGCTCCGCGTTCGGAAACTCCGGACCAGTTCGTCTACGATCCCGCGAACCCGGCTCCCACGATCGGCGGGCCCTTGTGTTGTGACTCCACACATCTGGCTCCTGGTCCTCGGGATCAGCGGCCCGTCGAGGCTCGCAGTGATGTTCTGGTCTATTCGACTGCTCCCCTGGACCGAGACGTGGAAGTCACCGGTCCCATCAGCGTTGAACTGTATGTGAAGTCCTCCGCGGTCGACACCGACTTCACAGGCAAACTGGTGGATGTGTGGCCAAATGGTTTCGCCCAGAACTTGACCGAAGGAATCATACGGGCGCGCTACCGGGGTTCTCAGGAGAAGCCTGAATTAATGAACCCAGGGCAGATCTACAAACTCGAACTCGATCTGTGGGCCACAAGCAATGACTTTCGCAAGGGACATATTCTGCGACTCGAGATCAGCAGCAGCAACTTCCCGCGGTTTGACAGGAATTTGAATACCGGCCTGGACGTTGCTCACGCGCAGGACTTCGTATCAGCCACAAATGCGATTTACCATGACGATCAGCATCCGTCGGTGCTGATCGTGCCGATTGTTCCGGCGGAATAAGATTCTCTGCCATCTGGTGGTTGGGCGATAGTCGACGAAACTGCGATTATCCCCTTACTTCTGTCTTGACGACCATTGCATTTTCTCATTGCTGCATGCAGGTGTCGCTTCACCAAATCGCAACGCGATCTTCAGGCTTTAGATACAACTTGTCGCTGGGCTTCGCATCGTAGGCCTTGTACCATGCCTCGACATTGCGCACCGTATCGCTTCGATATTCTCCCGGCGCATGAGTGTCGGTTTTGATCTGCCGGCGAAGCACGGCTTCGCTCTGGGCTTTCCGCCATCTCTGGGCGAACGCCAGGAAGAATCGCTGTTCGCCGGTCAGTCCGTTGATGACAACATCGGTTTTGCCTTTCAGCGACAACACATAAGCGTCATGGGCGGTCAGCAGCCCCGCCAGGTCGGCGATATTTTCAGTCAGGACCTGCTTGCCATTCACGCAAAGATCTGGGAGAGGGCAGTAGCCGTTGAACTGCGCCACCAGTTTCTCAGCTGCAGCGTGGTATTTGGCGAGATCCTCGGTCGTCCACCAATTGCCGAGGCGGCCCTGGGTATCGTAAATATCGCCCAGTTCGTCGAAGCTGTGACTGATTTCGTGGGCGATGCCTGCTCCTGCAGACCCGTAGTTCGAAGCTGCGTCGCCCTGGGAATCGAAAAAGGGCGGCTGCAAGATGCCTGCTGAAAAGGTCTCGGTGTTCGGCGAAAACAGAATGACCGCGCCAACGATTTGCGGATCAATCCTCCACTCGTCCGGGTCGGCCGGCTGTTTCAGCTTCGCCAGATTGCGCAAACGATTGAAAGCTTCCGCTCTTCGCATATTTCCGAAAGCTTCGCCGCGCTTGATCTCCAGCGTCGAATAGTCGATCCAGAGATCAGGGTAGCCGACGCCGATCCGGAGCGCGTTTAGCTTGGCCAATGCCTTCTGCTTCGTCTGCGGGGACATCCAGGTGAGATTCGAAATTCGGACACGATAAGCTGCGATCAAGTCGCTGACCATCGCCTTGGCTCGCGCCTTGGCCTCCGGTGGAAAATAACGTTGCGTATAGAGTTGTCCGACGGCCTGTCCCAGAGCGGCATTGGTAGCTGCGATCGCGTCATGGCTCCGGTCTGCTGCTTGCTCCACGCCCGACAAAACCGTGCCGTAAAAAGCAAAGTGTTCGGCAGCCACGGCTTTGGGCAAGACACTGGCATAGTGTTCGATCAAGTGAAACCTGAGATAGTCCTTCCACAGATCGACGCTCTCACTCCCGACTAGCGCAGAGGTTCCGGTCACAGCCGATGGCTGCCACACGATGAATTCTGGTTGTTCCGCAACCCCAGCTGCTTTGAAATAGGCGTCCCAATCCATGCCCGGCGCCTTGACGCCAAAGTCGGTGCGCTTCCACGGATTGTTTTGCTTGAACACATCAGCGGCGTCCGCATCCGGGGCGTGGGCTTCAGCGATCTTGATTTCTAGCGTCAAAATACGCTCCGCCCTGGTCTCCACGTCGTCGATGCCCGCCAGTTTCAACATTGCTGCAATGTGCGACCGATACTGCCCGCGCAGCGCTGACATTTTCGGCGACTGGTCGAGGTAATCATCGCGATCCGGCATTGCGAGACCGCCCTGCAACAAATGGAAAACGTAGTGCTGCGAATCTGTGAAACTCTGATTCACCCATACGCCAAAAACATGGTCGGCATTGCCGGTCAGCCCGTCTGCCTCGCTATTCAACGTGGTACCCAGATAAGCTGACAGGGATTTCTTGCTATTGATCGCCGAGATCGCGGACATCTCATCGGCCAGCGGAGTCATTCCCTTGGCCTCGATGCTACTTTCGTCCATAAAGCTCGCGTAGTAGTCGCCAACCTTCTGGACGACGCTACCTTTGGCGGGCTGGGCCGCAGCGGCCACCTGGACGAGATCGCGGACTTGCTGGGTGGTTCTCGCTACCAGTATTGAGCGGGTATCGTAGGTGGCCTGACCTGCAGGGATCACTGCCGTTCTGAGCCAACTCCCATTCGCGTAGTCGTAGAAGTCGTCCCCGGCTTTGATGGAGCGATCGATGTCTTCTGTGCTGTCCCGCGGACTCGCATTTTGATCGGCAGGAGCCGAGCTCAGTACAAATGTGTAAGCGAATAGCGAGATCAGCGCCGTAGTGCGAAGAGGAATCATGAGAGCCTTTCGCGCAGTCCGAACTGCAGCGTGATTGTCGCACTCGCGGTGATTCAAAAGTGGACGTTCCCGGACCTCAATTCATTCGCTTTTCGAGATCATGCGGCAAGACAATCATCCGCGATCAAAACGCGAACGCACATCGCATGGGAAGGCATGACGCACTGAGCTTGAGATCGGCCTTTTGCTTAGACCATGTTTTCCGATAGGCTATGTCTGCAGAAATGCAGGCCATGCTTCAATCACCGGTTAATCTAGGGCAAGCTCGTAAAATCGTTCGCCGCTTAGCGAATGTTGTCTGCTTGCTGGCTCTCACTACAACCTCCTGGGCGCAAACTTCTAACCGCTCGCTCCCTGTGCTGACCCATGCCGACCAGGTTCGGCAACTGAGCCCCGAACAGGCGGCCATGGGATATCCCGTGCACATTCGCGGCGTAGTGACCGACGATGTTCCGGCGCCGGACTTTTTTGTGCAGGATTCCTCCGCTGGAGTCTATGTCGAGGGTGCGCAACCGGTTCACTTCACCCATCATTTCGGCGATCTGATTGAGGTTGAGGGAATTACCGGACCGGGAAAATTCGCGCCTGTCGTCATCGAGCAGAGCTCGCGCGCACTCGGCAGAGCACCTCTGCCAAAGTCGCGCACGTATTCGTTCGACGAGCTGGCCGACGGCCAATTGGATAGTCAGTGGGTGCAGGTTCGAGGGATTGTACGCGCGGTTTCCGTCGACCGGACATCGTGGCGGGAAACGACACTTGCCATGCGGATCGCCGCGGGCGGCGGACTGTTGAGCGTTCGCGTCCCAATTTCAGACGAGCAGGATTTTTCATCATGGATCGACAGCGAGGTGCTTCTCGAAGGAGTGTGCGGAAGCCTGTTCAATGCGCAGCGGCAATTGACCGCCGTGTTGCTCTACGTTCCACGATTGAGCTTCATCACAGTTGCAGCACATGCACGCGCTGTGCCTCTTTCTTCGCTCCTAACGTTCAGTCCTGGACCGGGTATGGAGCACAGAGTACGCGTTCGCGGAGTCGTGGGTTACCAGCAACCGGGAAAGGCTTTGTTCCTGCAGGCAGAAGGCAGGGGGCTACGGGTTCTTACAGAACAGGAGACCAAACTGAATGTCGGCGACCTGGTTGATGCGGTGGGTTTCCCTGCCATGGGCGAGTCCGCCCCCGTTTTGAAAGATGCCGCGTTCTATCGTTTGGGTTCGCAGGCGCCCGTAGATGCTATTCGTCTAGACATTACCGTCCCGTGGGAGCGATATGACGGAGCTGTGATCGAAACGGAAGCGACCCTCCTGGGCCGGGACGTGCAAGCGGACGGAGTGCGTTTTCTCCTCCAGCAGGAGCCGGATCATATCTTGTTCGATGCAACGTTGTCGCCCGTGGGCTCGGCAATGCCGCTGCTGTCGGTTCCCCTGAACAGTCAGGTCCGCGTGACAGGCATTTGTCTGGTGCAGAGCGGAGGACTTTGGTCGGTGCCGCAGGCTTTTCGCATGCTGCTGCGCACCCCGCACGATCTGGTGGTTTTACATGCGCCATCCTGGTGGAACCTGCGTCATACGCTTTGGGTGCTGGGTGGCACAGTAGGAGTCCTGCTTTTGGTGATGGCGTGGATCGTAGTGCTGGGGCGCAGGCTGCGCGAACAGATGGAGCTGATCCGGCAGAAGATACGCAGCGGAGGCGTCCTGCAGGAACGCAACCGCATAGCCCGCGAGCTGCACGACAACCTGGAGCAGGAGTTGGCGGGCATCACCATGCAGCTTGATCTGGCCGTGGACTGTTTTCAGCAGGCACCGCGAGTGGCGCAGCAGGCTCTGGAAACTGCCCGCAACATGAGCCGGCACAGCATGCTCGACGCTCGCCGGTCGGTTTGGGATCTTCGCTGCCATTTGCTCGAGGAAGGAGACCTGGTGTCTGCCTTGCGCCAGACGGTGCAACCTGCGGCTTCTCACGATCATGTGAAAGTGGACGTGAGTGTCACCGGCGCTCCGGTTCGTTTGCCTGCCTCCATCGAGATGAACCTGCTCCGCATTGGGCAGGAAGCCGTGGCCAACGCGATCCGGCACGGCGCAGCACGCTCGGTGAAAGCCGTACTGCAGTACGACGAAAATAAAGTCCGCCTCTCCGTCACCGATGACGGGCAAGGCTTCCGCCCACAAGACACTACGCCGAGCGGACACTTCGGTCTTCTCGATATGCGAGAACGCGCACATTCCATGGGGTCCGTTTTGCAGGTCGAGAGCGAACCGCAGCGCGGGACCAGAGTCGCGGTGGAGATTCCCGTGAAAGAGCAGGTGACGCGTTGATCACTGCTTCGAAGCCGACCCGCATTCTGGTCGTAGATGATCACTTCATGGTGCGGATGGGCCTGTCGTCGTCGCTGAACGCGGAGGAAGACATGGAAGTGATTGCCGAAGCCGGCAACGGCGAAGATGCCCTCGGCGCGTATCGCAAGCACCATCCGAATTTGGTGCTGATGGATGTGCGACTTCCGAAAATGAGCGGCGCTGAAGCGGTCGCAGCGATCACCCGTGAATTCCCTGATGCGTGCATCCTTATGTTGTCGACGCATTCGGGCGAAGAAGAAGTCTATCGCTCTTTGCAGGCTGGGGCGCGCGGATACATCTTGAAGAGCGCCATGCGCGAGGAGTTGTTGCGAGCCATTCGCCAGGTGCGCGACGGCAAGCATTACCTGGATCCAGTGGTCGCCCCTCTGCTGGCCGAGCACCTGACCCATCGTCCCCTGACCAGTCGCGAGATAGAAGTCTTAAAGATGGTGGCGAAAGGAATGGGGAACAAGGAGATTGCCGCGAACTTGAAGATCGCGGAGGTCACGGTCAAGCTCCACGTCAGCCACGTTTTGGAGAAATTGAACGTCAAGGACCGAACCGAAGCCGCCACGGCCGCGCTGAAGCGAGGCATTATCGCATTGGAATAACCGGCTCAGCGTTAGCCATCAGTTAACAAGACATCCTCTTCATCGGGAATCTCAGCACAACCTATGCAAAAGTACAGTGTCCCCGCCTGCCTTGTGCATAGCAGACTTTCGCCTGCTTCGGCTCTACAATGATGCGTTTTTCCGATCAAAACAATCACTGAAACAATTTGGGTGAAGGCAGGCTTGTCTTGCCGGGGAACGGGAGGCCGCAAATGAGTGGTTATCTTCGGAGTAACAGATCAACAAAAACTATCGCAGCCATTGGAGTGGCGCTGTTCGTGTGCCTGGAGTCTGCGCTGCTGTTCGCGCAAGTCACCTCGGGCACGATATTTGGCCGCGTGAAGGACGTTTCCGGGGCCTACATCGCAGGCGCCACCGTGACCGTGAGGAGCCCGGAAACCGGTGCCCAGAGAACCGTCACTACTAGTGACAGCGGCGACTTCGTCGTGCCCAATATGCCTCCGGACACTTATACGATCACGGTCGAGGCGAAGAGTTTCAAAAAGCTCGAGTCCAAGGGAGTCCGGCTCAGCGCGGCGGACAAGTTGAACGCGGGAGAATTCGAGCTATCGCCTGGGGCAGCTACGGAGTCGGTGACCGTCACCGCTGACGCAGGACAGTTGCAGCTGCAATCGAATTCCGGGGAACGTTCGGATGTCGTGACCAGCAGGCAGCTCAACGACGTTGCCCTGAACGGCCGCAATGTGCTCGATTACCTGAAGCTGGTACCGGGCGTGTCTGGAATGGTTGACGGCCACGTTTCGGGTACAGGAGGCCTCGACTCAGTCAACATCAACGGTACGCGCTCCAACCAGCATGAGTTCACCATCGACGGCGCTTCGAACGTCGACACCGGAAACAATGGGGGCACCCACGTTACCCTCAATCCGGACGCCATCGATGAGGTTAAGATTCTGACCTCCAATTATCAGGCTGAGTTCGGCAAAGCCGCTGGCGGACAGATCGCTATCACAACGAAGGGTGGAACCAACTCATGGCATGGAAATGGCCGCTTCTTCCATCGAAATGACGGCCTGAATGCAAATGAATGGTTCAACAAGAAGAACGAACTGCTGAATACGCAACCGAACGCTCCCTACATTTACCGCTATAACTACTTCGGCTATCAGTTCGGCGGACCAATCAAGAAGGACAAACTCTTCGTCTTCTGGAGCCAGGAGTTCTACCGGCAACTGATACCTATCGGTAACACGACAACGTTCTACACACCCACTGATCTGGAACGTCAGGGCGATTTCTCGCAGTCGGTCGACGGCAACAATGTGCCGATTATTATCTATGACCCGTCGACTGGGCTTCCGTTCCCTGGCAATAAGATCGATCCGGCTCAGCTGCCGGCAGCGCAGCAGGCAGTATTCGCACAGGTCTCGAAAATTCTGAGCCTGTATCCTCAGCCGAATGTGCCGGGCTTCGGTGCAAACGGATTGAACTACAACTATTCAACCGCATTGTCGTATTCGGATCCACGGCGGGAAGACATTTTTCGCGCCGACTACCAGATTAATAGCAACCATCGACTATTCGCGCGCTGGATTCACAATAGCGACCACGAGCAGGCCCCATTTTCGCCCGGAGGCTTGGGCGCGGTGGATTGTCTGGCGGCGATCAATTTCCCTGGAGGCTGCCTCCAGGAACATCCAGGGTGGAATCTTTCTGTCAACATCGTAAGCACGATCACCTCAACTCTGCTCAATGAGTTCTCGGTCGGACCCAGTGTCACGAAGTCACTGGTAACTGGAACGAACGGCAACATTTCGCGCGGCAAGAATGGCATCGACCTGCCGCTGCTTTTCCCCGTTCCGTCCGATCAGGCCATACCGGATATGGGGTTCGGCGGCCTGGACAATGTCAACTTCGGTTGGAGCTATCTGGGTTCCATGCCCTGGCACCAGGCCAACACCACGATCAATGTGAACGACAACATAACCTGGGTAAGGAACAAGCACACCCTGAAGTTTGGGATGTTCTATCAGCGCAATCGCAAGGACCAGATCGCTTGGAACAACATCAACGGGCAATTTCAGTTTCAGGCTAGTTCCACAGCGAGTTCGAGTTGCCCGGATGGAAGCTTCTGCGGGGACCCTTACGCCAGTGCTTTGCTCGGAATGTTCAATGGCGGTCCTGGTTTTGCACAGTCTACAGCGCGTCCTGTGGGTCAGTTCCGTTATAACCAGTTGGAGTTTTATGCCCAAGATACATGGAAGGTAACCAACCGGCTCACGCTCGACTACGGCATGCGTTTTGCCTGGATTCCTCCGCAGTACGACGCCAAGAACCAGATCGCGCTGTTTGATCCCGGGTCCTACGTTTCTGCACAAGCTGTTCAGATCACCAGCGGCGGCGGCATCGTCGCCGGAAGTGGCAATCCTTTGGAAGGAATGCGGTTCTCCAACAACGGAACCCTTCCCAAGGGCGGTTGGAATGACCGCGGCATTATGCCCGAACCGCGGTTCGGTTTTGCTTATAGCCTTTTTAGCAACAACAAGACGATTCTTCGCGGCGGTGTTGGCATGATGCACGATCGCGTTCAGGGCAACTTGATCTTCAATCCTGTGTTCAACAATCCGGCCGTCGTTCAAACCCCGCAGATTGGTTCAGGCAATATTGCCGACCTTCCCACCCTGCAGGGCTCTACAGGCGTTCTCGGCAACGTCGTCGGCGCCGACCGAGCCGGGCAGGTACCCACCGTTTACAGCTTCAGTCTCGGAGTGCAGCAGGAACTGGGGCGAGGAACCACGCTCGACATCGCCTACGTCGGAACACAATCGCGCCACCTGGTAACTTCACGGGATATCAACGCCATTCCTTACGGTTACGCGTTCACTGCGGCAGCCCAGGATCCAAATGCCTGCGGTTGGAACGGCACAGTGGGCACCGATCCCAATCTGGCGGGTTCGCCATATCAGGCTGCCGGGTACAGCTTCACAGGAATCTGCGCATTGGGGCACGACTCGTATACCGATGCTCCCCTGGTGCCCTACAAAGGCTACGCCCAGATGTCCTATATGAAGTTCGATGGGACAGCCAACTACAACTCGCTGCAGACGTCGCTCCAGCGCCGCTTTACCAAAGGCCTGACTTTGGGAGCTGTGTACACCTGGTCGCACTCGCAGACTACAGCCAACGCAGATCAGGACACGCAGGATCCCTTTAACCCCCGCTTGCTCGACTATCGGTCTGCGAGCTGGGATCGCAGGCACGTCTTTGCGGCCAGCTACGTCTATGACCTGCCGGGGCTGACCAAACACTTCAATGGACCGAAGTGGCTCTCCTACGTCACCGATAATTATCAGCTCAGCGGTGTCACCAATCTATCGTCGGGAACGCCAATCGATTTGGGCAATGGGTGGCAGGGCGAGCCGGGAGCCATCAACGGCGGAAACATGTGGGGCGCAATCCCTTACTACTACACACTCGACCAGAGTCTGAACCCGATTTATCCCGCCTCCATCGGAGCTCCGATTCGCCCTTCGCGGGATGTGTTACGCACGGGCGGATTGCAGACCTGGGATATGTCGTTGTTCAAGAATATTCCCGTGGGATCGAACGAGGCGCGCTACATTCAGCTTCGGCTGGAGGCGTTCAACGTGTTCAACCATCCCAACTTCATCGACAAGAACGTTGGCTTCGCTGAGAACGGACCATGGCAGTGGCAGCCGGGAACGCCGTTCAGTATCACGAAGAATTCGAACTGGGGCACCAACTCTGACACACCCGGAACGGCGCCCGGAGGTTTCCGCGTGATACAGCTTGGCGCCAAGATTTACTTCTAGTTCTACAACACTGACTTTTCGATGGAGGAGACGGCCGGTTCACGGCCGTCTCCTATCTTCAAATCATTCTGCCGGCGCGATGTTCGCGACACTAATTCGTAAACGCGCAGGCTGGTGTGGTAGGACGGCTTTATCTGCTGGAGTGGTGATGCACACGGTTCTCAACCGTCGTATGACCGGTCCCCTGATGATTTGCATCGCGCTTCTGTGCTGCTATTCCTGCTCCGGCGGGCAGAATTTCACTACGCCCATTCGACCCTCCGGTCCAACCGTGCAGGTCGTGGAGACGACCGGCGACCGCGCGATGTTGCTCCAGACACAACCGAGCGTGACATTCGGAACGGGTGGATCCTCCACCGGACTCGTGATCACGGTGAACGACTCCACGAAGTACCAACAGATGGACGGATTCGGAGCGTCACTTACGGATTCCTCGGCGTGGGTGATCTCACACAAGCTGAGTTCCGCGCAGCAAAATAGTCTGTGGCAGAGTTTGTTCAGCCCTACTGGCGGTATCGGCATCAGCTTTTTGCGCCAGCCGATGGGGGCGACGGACTTTTCGGCCAGCGGCAACTATAGCTATGACGATGTGCCGGCCGGGCAAACCGATCCCAACCTCACGAACTTTTCCATCGCGCACGATACCGCTTATCTCACCCCGCTCTTGCAGCAGGCGTTAACGGTAAATCCGACCATCAAGGTCGCGGCCGTGCCCTGGAGTCCGCCAGCCTGGATGAAGACTTCGGGCACGATGAACGGCGGAAACATGAACACGGCGTACTTCCCCAGCCTGGCCCAATATTTCGTCAAGTTCGTGCAGAGCTATCAGCAGCAAGGCATCCCGATCTACGCTGTTGCAGCGCAGAACGAGCCGCTTAATTCGAACAGCAGCTATCCCACAGAGTACCTCGCCGCCGGTGACGAGACCACATTTATCGGCACGCACCTCGGCCCCGCATTGAATACAGCGGGGTTGAGCAGCGTAAAGATCTTCGGCTATGACCACAACTGGGACAATACTTCGTACGCGGAAACGTTGCTCGCGGATGCCACGGCATCCCGCTATATCGCGGGAAGCGCGTTTCACTGCTACGCGGGGGACGTCACGGCGCAATCGACAGTAAAGACCGCTTACGCGAACAAGGACATCTGGTTCACGGAATGCTCAGGAACCGTCGGATCGAACTTCGGCGGCGACCTGGCCTGGGACACGGAAAACCTGTTGATCGGCGCGACCCGCAACTGGGCACGCAGCATCGCGCTATGGAACCTTGCTCTCGATCAGAACTCAGGCCCGCAAAATGGCGGCTGCACGACTTGCCGTGGCGTTGTAACCATTGACGACAGTACCTCGCCTCCGACGATCACAAACAATGTTGAGTACTACGTTTTGGGACACGCCGCAAAGTTTGTCGTTCCCGGGGCCTACCGCATCGATTCCAACAGCTTCGGCCACGGCAGCGTGGAAGATGTGGCTTTTCAGAATCCCGACGGCTCGATCGTGCTGATCGTGCTCAATTCAGGCAGCACCACTAGTTTTTCCGTGAACTGGAAAGGTCAGAACTTCTCTTACACTCTGCCTGCGGGTGCGGTAGCAACCTTCCAATGGAAACAGTAGCGAACAAACGAAAACCCAACCTATTTCCCACTCGCATTCGTTCAACTTCCTTACGAGCAAAAATTATGAAGAAAAATCAACGAGTTGCAGTTCTGCTTTTCATGTTAGTACAGTGCTGTCTGGCGCAGTCCACGCCACAAAAGCCGGACGTGGAAAACCGTGTCAACTCGATCCTCGACAAGATGACGGTCGAGGAGAAGATCGAGATTCTTGGCGGGATTAACGACTTCTATACGCGCCCCATTCCTCGACTGGGAGTTCCATCGCTCAAAATGTCGGATGGGCCCATGGGAGTTCACGACTACGGCCTCACCACGGCGTATCCTGCCGGGATCGCATTAGCGGCATCCTGGGACGTCGATCTTGCCCACCGATTCGGCGTAGCCATGGGCGAAGATGCACGAGCTCGTGGCGTTCACTTCATACTTGCTCCCGGAATGAATATCTATCGAGCGCCCATGAACGGCCGCAACTTCGAATACTTTGGAGAGGATCCTTTCCTCGCGTCGCGCATGGCAGTCAACGAGATCAAAGGAATTCAAGAGCAGGGAGTCATTGCGACGGCAAAACATTTTGCCGGAAATAACTCCGAGTTCGCGCGCATGACATTGAGTTCCGACATCGACGAACGAACCTTGCGCGAAATCTATCTGCCGGCGTTTGAAGCGTCCGTAAAGGAAGCCAAAGTTGGCGCCATCATGGATGCGTACAACCTGGTCAATGGCGTTTTCATGACCGCAAACAATCTTCTGAACAATGAAATCCTCAAGAAAGAGTGGGGATTCGATGGCATTGTTATGTCCGATTGGGGTGCCACTCACGACGGCGTGGCTGGCACGAATGGTGGGCTGGATATGGAGATGCCGTCTCCGTCGTTCATGAATCGTGAAACGCTGCTACCCGCACTCAAAGACGGCAGGATTTCCATCGAGACGATTGACGACAAGGTGCGGCGGATACTGCGAAAGGCCATCGAGTTCGGATTCTTCGATCGGCAGCAGACCGATACCGGCATTCCCTTCTACAGCCAGGAGGGCCGCCAAGTCGCATTAGAGGAAGCGAGAGGCGCAATGGTCCTGTTGAAGAACGCAGGCAATCTACTGCCGCTGGATGAGACGAAACTGAAGACAATCGCTGTGATTGGGCCAGATGCCTACCCGGCTGTCATCTCCGGAGGAGGCAGCGCGGAGAGCAAGCCGTTCAACGCCGTTAGCTATCTCGAAGGCATCAGCAATCGCCTCGGAGCAAAAGTCAGAGTCTTGTATGACGTTGACGTTCCCGTTCTCGACCCGATGTTTGAGAACTCCGAATTCGTGACTTCACCCGGAGGCGAAAATGGCCTGAAGGGAGAGTATTTCGACAACGAGGATTTGAAGGGCACTCCAGTTCTGGTTCGCACCGACCGTCACGTGCACTTCGATTGGGGAGAGGGCAGTTTTGCTCCGGGCCAGCCGGTAGATCACTTCGCTGTACGATGGACTGGATATTTCGTTCCAAAGCAGTCAGGAGATTACCAGTTCTTCACCTCCGCAGATGACGGAGTTCGCCTGTATATCGACGATGAAAGAGGGATCGACGATTGGTTGCCTCATTTGCAGACACTGGACACCTGGAGCAAGCATCTGGAACGTGGGCAGGCCTATAAGATTCGTCTCGAGTATTTCGACTCCGTGAGCACTGCCATCGTGGGTTTCGGAGTCACTCGCGCGGATTCATACGTTGGGAATAAAACCAAAGCGCTGGCGGCCAAGGCGGATGCAGTCATCATCTGCGTTGGGTTCGACGACAAGACCGAAGGAGAAGGTTTCGATCGGAGATTTCAGCTTCCCGGAGGACAGGACGAACTGATCCGCCAGATCAGTGCGGTCAACAAAAACACAATCGTTGTGATTACCGCCGGAGGCAACGTCGATATGACGCAATGGATCGACAAGGTTCCGGCGGTACTCGACGCCTGGTATCCCGGCCAGGAGGGCGGCACCGCGCTAGTGCAAATTCTCTTTGGCGACTACAGCCCCACGGGCAAGCTTCCGGTATCGTTTGAGCGCCAGTGGGAGGATAACCCTGTCTTCCACAGTTACTATCCGGCAAAGGGCGAGTCGCGAGTTCAGTATTCCGAGGGCGTGTTCGTCGGATACCGCCACTATGATCGCTCCGAAACCAAACCACTCTTTCCCTTTGGATTTGGCCTGTCCTACACGACCTTCGCGTATAGCAATCTGTCAGTGACTCCTGCTTCCGGAAGCCTTGACCAACCGGTGACAGTCTCATTCGAGGTCAAGAACACCGGCGGTCGGAACGGAGCCGAGGTGGCGGAAGTGTACGTCGGTGATCCGCATGCGAGTATTCCCCGCCCTTTAAAAGAGCTCGAAGGTTTTGCCAAAGTACGTCTGAAGCCCGGAGAGAGCAAACGAGTGAGCATCCATCTCGATCGGCGGGCATTTTCCTTCTACGACGTAGGGAAGAAAGATTGGAATGCTGAACCAGGGTTGTTCAATATCCTGATCGGCGGTTCTTCCGACAAGATACAACTGCAGAGCACATTCACTCTAACGCGCTGACACCGCGACTCCTTATCTTGCCAACTCCACCCAAGTCTCGGATGAGGAGAGTGCGATTACGTAAGCTCCACGCTCCAGAAGCGGTGAGCCAGCCATGTGAAAAGGCTGCACTCCGGCAAGATGCGCCGGTTGCTCGATCCGGATGCGCGCCTGAGGCGTGAATCCGTCTTTTGGCGCGAGTGCGATTCGCAGTTTCCCGGATCTTTTATTCCAAACCAGACGCTCGAATTGACCGGAAGCCAATGTGAGCCAAAGGCCGGCAGGTGCTAAGTAAAACCTGCTGCGCGAAGCGTCGTGAGGCTCGACGGTGATTTCATCGCCGGCAACCGAAATGTTCCCGCCGAAGCAGATCCATCCGAAATCCGGATGGTTGGCAACGTACGTTCCGGTATTCCACGCGTGTCCGAAAAAGTTCGGCCCGTTGTCCCCGGATAAAGGATCGAAGCGCAGCATATCGGGAAAGGAATGAAAGGCGGGCGCATCGAAGCCCTGTTCGTCGATATCAGTCAGCGCACCCATCACGCCGCCGTACCCCGTGCGAAGCAAGTGAAAATCATCGGGATGCTCGCGGTATTCCGCAAGTATCGGTATGGCATTGATGCCCGATCCATAATGATGAAGCTGGCGCTCGATGCGGCTATATTTTGCAGCGTATATAAAATCCCAGTAACGGCGCGCGCTCCCGTTGTATCCCCAATGCGGAACCGTCGGCATGTATCCGATGATCGCGTTCACCGTGACTTCAGCCTTGTCGTTGTAACCGAAATACTTGCTCCAGGCATACACCTCTTCCTGCCCGGTCGAATCCCACGGCATCTCGCTGCCGAAGGGATATGCTTCTGACTTCCAGTGGTCGGCGCGAGCTTTCATCGCAGCCTCAAGTTGAGCGGCTTGTTCGCTTTTTCCCTCCGCTTTGAGGTCGGTCAAGATTGCCACGAAGATGTCGCCTTCCATCTGACCGAATTGCGCTAGATCTGGCGCAAATCGCGTCATCGCAAGCGATGTTTGGTAAGCCTGATCGAGATACCAATCCCACGGATGATGCTTGACCAGATCCGTGTGATTTCGGGCAAGCCGGTAAAGAACCCAATACGCGGCCGCTACGTGCGGATAGTTGAACGATCGATCTACGGCCTCGGACGCTTGCTTGCTCCAACTCGTCCAACTCTTCCAATCGAGATCAGAGCGATAGTAGTTCGCTGGGAATTCATCAGGCTGATAGTAGAAGAGACTTTTTCTCACTCCGTATTTCTTCGGTCCATCATTGAACTGGATGCCACCCCAAACCACGCTATCGACAAACTGCTCCAGCTTGGCGACTTCTTCCGGATTAGGCTCCACATATTCCTTCATGGCGAATGCGAGCCATGATCCTGCTCCACCCTCGTCGCTTAAACCGGCGATCCACACTCGGCTGTCCTGAGTCACTATATGGTTGGCTTCCCGGTCATAGGTCATCACTGAGGGTCCGCGGTGGAATGGATCTTTGGGATCATCGAACCACTGCTCGTGCGTGAGAAAACGACCCATATCGGCGACGGCCTCGGCCTGCGGCTTGATGACGAAATAATGGATCGACTGCGTGAGTCCATCCGCGTAGGTGACAGTGAGCCGGGCACGTCCCCACTGCTTTCCGGTGAGCGCATATTCGGTGAATTCGCGGTTCGATGCTTCCCTTTTTTTCTGAATGTCGATCGCGCCGGTCGGCTCCACTTCGATTGATTTCACTGGTTCCGAGTAGCGCAGGAAGAGTTCCGCATGAATGTCTTTTGGAAGAACGTATCCCGGGATGCCAACCGCGACCGGGCGATGGTTCTCTGCAAGTGCAACTTCAATATTCTGGATGGAAGTGACAACCACGAACTGGAAGCCCACGCTCCAGCTTTCGTTGGGCGCCAGGATCTTCGACGTCGGCGGATTCCATGGTTGAGCTTTCTTCCATTCGTTCTCAGCGAAGGCTTGACTGACAACCATCCAGTCGTAGAAGCCCTCAAATGTTATTCCGCGAGGGGTCAAGTCCATGTAGATTTCTGGCTTAGGCTCCTGATGTTGCCTCCAACGCGGACTCAGAATCGGCTTGTAGGCTTCAAACGAGGTCTTGCCTTCCGGGATCACAAGCAATGCAGGCCCGTGGCCGTTCAGCCTGGTGACTTGAAGATAGCCTCCCTGCTGCCCGATGTAGGGATCGGAAAACGAGCAGATGGCGTGCGCTTGCTCGAGGGTGCGCTCGTTCACGTCGTTGTTGAAGACCATCGGAACGCCCAGGCCGCCGATCTCGATCGGAGCGTTCGTGTGATTCGCAATGGTGAAACGCAGAGTGAGCTTCCCCTTGATGACACGCCAAGTGCGAATGACCTGCACGGGAATGGAGTCGGAAAACGCATTACTCAGATCGGCCGCCGCGAGAACGCCGCTCTCGTGGGGCGCATTCTTTGCGGGAGTTCGGCGGAGAGCTGTTGAGTAATCTTTCCACTCGCCATTCCCGGCTCTCAGGCGAATGTCGATGTCACCCAGATGATAGTAGCCGTCGTGCGAACGTTCGGTGAGGCGATCCCCCGGCGTGAAATCGAATTGTGCGTCTGTCTTGGGATGAAGGGCTGCTGCCGTCTGCGAAGAGCGCACGAGTGACAACTGAAAGTCTGGCGTGTCAAAGTTCTCGACTCCATCGGCGAGCATCGGCCCCGGCTGTGGAGGAGCTTTCTTCGGTTCCTGCGCGAGGGGGCCAACGCTCACGGAAAACAAAAGTCCGGCACAGCAACTCAATGCCAGCAGACGTAACCGGGGAGGTACTTGGCTGATCATTGCGGGTTGTCCTTCCTTCTTCTGTCGGTGAGCGTCAGCGCCTGCGCGATCGCTGCAGAGTCGGCTACGATTACGATCGATCTGAAAAGCGAGCTAAGGCGCTTCATCTGCCCGCACAGTTCGCACACCGAAGATGCCTCCGATGTCATTTCCATCCGTGGCTTGGAAGCGAACCGTCACTTTGCTCTTGCCTGTAATGAGTTCCGCCGGGATGACGTAGCTGACATCTACGAATTGCTTCTCCTGGTCTGGGCTGAGGTGCGGTTCTACGTGATCGCCAATCTTCTTGCCTTCAACCAGGATATCGAGTGTGCTCTTTCGCCATCTATCGCCACCGTAGGTCACCCACAAGGCAATCGGCAGGGAATTCACGACCGGCATGTCGAACGAGAACCAGCCTTTGCCTCCTCGCCCATGGTGGCCGCGCCAAAGCAGAGGGGCTGAGTCCTCTCCTTGTTCATTGAAATCGCGCTCCGACTGCATCTCGCCCGGCTGAGCAAAGGCGATCGTCGCTGCCTGAAGCTTCTGTTGTTTCTCCTGCTCAGCTTTGTATTCGGCGGAACGCTTACTCCACTCTTCCGGTGTAAAGACATCCCAATAGACTGCGTATTTCCGGCGCGGGAGTTCGTATAAAGGAGCAAACTCGATGTCCTGACTCAGTCCAACGCCGCTCGTCTTAAACCAGCCGGGCCTTCCAGCTTCTGGCTTGAGGAACTGCCCGACTGGCTCTCTCGCAACCACCAAGGCCGGAGCCGACGGCGCGGGCATGCTCTCCTCGTCGTCCTGATGAACTTCAGGACCAAGGTCCCCGGCCATTACCAGCGGCCCCCACAGGAATGCCATTCGACCCGGGTTGTCGGGCAGAGGTTCGGTACGCAACACCTTTGGGAGATTGAGTTCAACGGTGTCTCCTTGCCGCCAGGCTCGGTTGATCTTGACGTAAGAATCCACCGGCGGAAGATCTTTCACCACTTCGCCATTCACCTTCACGCTGAAGCCAACCCCCGCCCAATATGGCCTGCGCAGTGCGAGCGTGAATTGTTTCGGCGTTTTAGTTCGAATTTTCACCGAGGCAGAAGACCCGAGCGGAAAGTCCGTCATCGTCTCCACTTCCACGCCCGCTGAATCCCACTTGGCAATCGACGGGGCGTACAAACCAATCCAAAATTCCTCGGAGCCTTTGTAGTAGTAGATACCCGCGCCATGCAGCGCGTGACTTTCCATGCCCGTACCGACGCAGCAGGTAAAATCCTCAAACATGCGCTGATATTCGTGTTGCACACCTCGGCCGACGGGTAGCATGTAAGTAACAGTTCCGTCCTTCGGATCCTGCGAGGCCAGAATGTGATTGAAAAGTGCGCGCTCGTGAAAGTCGGCATAGCGAATATCGGGCTCGATGGAGAAAAGCGTGCGCGTCATCTTCAGCATGTTATAGACGTTGCACGTTTCTGCCGTACGCCCGTCCACCATGTCGCTAAATTTGTCTGGCTCGCCGAAGTACTCGTTCTTTCCGTGGCCACCGGTAGCAAAGCTGTAGTGATAGACCACCCGATCCCAGAAGAACTTCGCAGCCTCCTCGTCGGCGGTATTGCCCGTATACACGTACCGCATCAGCACACCATAGAGCTTCGGGACCTGGGTATTTCCGTGCGTGTGAGAAATGACGTCTTTGTCTTCTGAGAGTGGATCGATCATCGCCTTCTGGTGGAACTTATCGGCGAGCGTGAGCCAGCGTGGGTCTGCCGTGTCGGCATACAATTCGGCGAGCACTTCATTCATCCCACCAAATTCCGTGCCCAGCATGCTTTGCAGTTGATCGTCGTCCAGCTTCGAAAGAATCTTTTCGACCCAGCCCGCAAATTTGATCTCCACCTGCAAGGCAGTTGCATTGTCCGTATACCTGTATGCGTCTCTGAGCCCGGCGAAGAGTTTATGCTCGACATACCAGGGTGACCAGAGGCCATTCAGATCGAAACCTCCAGACTTAATAACCCCGTTGCTCAGATCGACGAAGCGTTGTTTCCCATCAACGCCCTGGCCATCCTCGAGTGCTCCGATGTATCCATCTCCCTGCGCGCCCTGGATCTCTTTCAATTGATCAACAATGTAGTTGGCGCGATCCTTGAATCGGGCGTCGCCCGTGGCTGCCCACATCAGGCTCACCGCCGACAAATAGTGACCCGCGATATGCCCGGTCAGATTGCGCTTCGGCCCATCCCATCCGCCGTAGCCCTCGGCCTTGGGCTTCAACCCGGCACGCTGGCGCAGGAACGCAAGCATACGATCGGGCTGGAGCTCGAGCAGATACTTTGCGTCGGCTTCCTGCGCTGCTTTGAGCGGCCCTCCCGTGAGCCTCACATGATTCAGCGGGAGCGGGTTCAGCTTGACGGTCTTGCTCTCCGCCAGTTGAGCAGGATTTACATTCCCGGCCGCGGCCTGCAACGGCAGGATTAAGCAGGCTGATAAACAAACCCACAGCGGGCTCCTCATCACGAGACTTCTTACAAGAAGGTAGAGCACAGCGTTCACCATTGCGGCACCCTCGTGCAAACTGAGCAAACGTTTTCTTCTGATTTCACGTCAGTTCCACTTAAGCGAACAACTTTCTTACTTGCGCAGATTGCCGTCGATCATTCGCCAAATCCCCAGCGGATTGGCCTCTTTCAGTTCATCGGGCAGAGCGTTATCCGGGAATCCCTGGTAGCAGACCAGGCGTGTGAACCGGAAGATCGCCTGTGTTCCCACGGATGTGGAGCGTCCATCGGAGGTCGAAGGATACGGTCCGCCGTGGACCATTGCATGCGTGACTTCAACACCAGTGGGAAACCCGTTGAAGATGAGCCGACCGACCTTGGTCTCCAGAATGGCGATGAGATCGGCGAAGTCGCGCAGGTCTTGTTCCGTCCCGTGAATGGTTGCGGTCAGATGGCCTTCCAGAGATCGCGCGATCTCCAAAATCTGTTCGCGGCTGGAATGCCGAACAAGCAGCGTAGTTGGCCCGAAGATCTCGGCCTCAAGGTCGGACCCCAGAAACGCATTGGTGTCCGTCTCAAATACAGCAGAATGCGCACAAAATCCTGCCGCTCCGGAATGCTGCTTCTCGGCAAGCACTGTCACTGCTGGATTTGCCTTCCGCTTCGCAATGGCCGAATCGTAAGACGAATGGATCGCGCCAGTCAGAAGATGGAAGTGCGCAGAGCCAGCCACCAATTCTGCTAATTTCTTGGCGAACTTGTCGGACTCCGATCCCCGCTCGAGAAACACCATCCCCGGCTTGGTGCAAAATTGTCCAGCTCCCAGCGTGAAGGAGGCATGCAGACCGGACGCGATGTTATCGGCACGCTCACGCAAAGCTCCCGGCAGAATGAAGACCGGATTGGTGCTGCTCATCTCGGCATAGAAAGGAATCGGTTCCGGGCGGGAAGCAGCCACGTCCATCAGAATTCGCCCGGCCGTTCGTGATCCGGTGAAACCACCCGCTCGCACGAGAGGGTGCTTCATCAGAGCGATTCCAATCTGCGAACCGTGTCCAAAAAGCAAGGAGAAGACGCCCTCGGGCATGCCGCATTCGCGAACGCTCTCCTGGAGTGCGCGACCGACCAATTCGCTGGTGCCGGGATGAGCGGCGTGTGCCTTCACAATCACCGTGTTCCCACCGGCCAGCGCCGACGCCGTGTCTCCGCCGGCTACAGAGAAAGCCAGTGGAAAGTTGCTCGCCCCAAACACCACCACCGGCCCCAGTGGCCGCATCAGTGAGCGAATGTCCGGCTTCGGAAGGGGCTTGCGTTCCGGATCAGCGTGGTCGATCCGCGCGTTCACCCACGAGCCTTCTTCCGCAACTTGGGCAAACAACCGAAGCTGATGGCAGGTGCGCGCCGTCTCGCCTTGCAGCCGCGCTACGGGAAGCGCCGTCTCCTGCGCAGCCCTTTCGACAATGTCACCCGTGATGGACTCAAGTCTGTCCGCAATTTTTCGCAGGAACGCACCGCGCTCCCGGCCCGATGTGCGGCTGTAGGTCTTGAATGCATCGGCCGCGAGCTGTACGGCACCGTCGACTTCCTCGGCCGTAGCGGGAATGAACCCCGGCTGCAACTGCTGACCGGTGGTTGGGTCATGCGCATACAGAGGATTTCCCGAACCTGCACCCTCGCGAAAGCCAACCAGCGAGCGCCCTGATAGTTTTGCCATCTCACCCAACATAAGTTTCACTTCCTATTCGGTAAGGCATACGAAGCGACAGATTCCGGCCGCGCTCGTAATGCTTCACGGATGATTTTCTTCGCCTGCTCGAGTTCGCTCCCCACCAATTCCAATCGCGGCGGCCTCACACGGGTGGTTCCCATCCCGACCTCGGCCTGCACTAGTTTGATGAGCTGCACGAACTTTGGCACCGTATCCATTCTCAACAGGGGCAGGAACCAGCGATACAATTCAAACGCTTTTCGATCTTCTCCCCGGATTCCATGGTTGAAAAGGTCCACTGACTCGCGCGGCAACGCATTCGCCAGGCCAGCAACCCATCCTGTCGCGCCCACGCCGATCGCTTCCAGTACCGCGTCATCCACACCTACGGAAATCTCGACCCGGTTATCGACAAGCGCGCGAATCGCCGACACTCGCCTCGCGTCGGTACTCGATTCCTTGACCGCCCTGAAGTTCTCGAACTCTGACGCAAGTTCCTGGATGTGCTCCGGGAGAAAATCAGTTCCGTATGCGACCGGATTGTTGTACAGCATGCAGGAGAGCGGCGTAGCGCGGAACACCGACGCAACGTGAGCTTTCATCTCGCGCCAGTCACCGAGATACACATACGGCGGCAAAACCATCAGCCCGGAACAGCCCAGGTCGCTCGCAGCGTTCGCCAGCGACACCGACTCAGAAGTCGTGAGAGACGAAATCGAGGCGACCAGGGTCCCGCCGCCATTCACTGCCTTTCCGAGCGTGCGGAGGATTTCAGTCTTTTCGTCGAACGACAGTGTCGCGCCCTCGCCCAGCGACCCCAAGGCAACTACGCCGGCGCACCCTTTCTCCAGCAGCCAGCGCGAATGTTCCGCAAGGAATCCATGATCGACGCTGAGATTCTGGTTGAAAGGAGTTGTGATTGCCGGCGTGACGCCTTTCCAGTTCATTGAATTTCTCCTGTCACTTCTGGGATCGACTGCGGCTGCGCAGCCAAGAGTTCAACTCGCGCCGGGAAGAGCGGCGGGCGAACGGAATCCGGGTTCCATTTGAAGAGAAACTGCGTGGCTGGTCCGCAAATTCTTCCCTGGCAAGGCCCCATTCCGCAACGTGTGTGCAGCTTCGCGGAACGCCACGATGTGTGCTCGCGAAGCCGCGAGTAGGGAACGTCTTCGCATCGGCAAATCAGAGTGTCCGGCGACGGCAGGCTTCTCAGTTCCGAGCGCAGACAGAATGTTGCGTCCAGCAGGCGCGCAAACCGGCGGAATCTCTCCCGCTTGGGAAACAGCGCTTGCGCTTCGGAGGTTCGGCCGGTCGCGGCCAGTCCGGCAATCTGTCCCTCAATCAGGGCCAAGTCGACTCCGCCGATGCCTGTCGGTTCGCCTGCGCACAAGATTCCTTCCACCGTGGTCTGCTGAAGGTCGTTCACCTGTACGTAGCCGTTTCTGGTTCGACATCCCAGCAGGATCGCGAGCTCCGTGTTGGGAACAAGATGAAAGCCGCACGCCAGATAATCGCACTTGATAACTCCAGTGCGGCCGGCGTGCGAAACGGTCACACCTTCCAGGGCTTTCTCACCATGAGCTGCGATAATCCAACTGTTGGCCTCGAACGGGACGCCCGCGATGTCTCTCTTCAACTGAAGCCCCTGGGTGATCTTTCCAGGATGGCTCATGAGCGACATGCCGAACCGCGCCAGCCTCCTCCATGATGTCTGCTCACAGATCAGCGGTATCTCGGCGCCGTGCTGGCGCAGGTAAGCCGCGACCGCAAGCAGAAGAGGCCCGGTGCCCGCGACGACCACGCGCTTGCCCTGAGCCGGCAAACCCGACTTCACCAAAGCCTGCAATCCGCCTGCGCCCATCACGTTCGGCAGTGTCCAGCCTGGGAATGGCAGAAATCTTTCCCGCGCTCCTGTGGCCAACACCAGATTGCGATAACTCAACTCCCAAACATCATCGAGTCCTTCCGCCATGATGACGCCGGCTTCGGGATGATGAAATACTCTTTTTCCGCACAGCACGATAACGCCGGCTTTTTTTAATCGCAGAAGCCAACTTGAGGCGTCGGAAGAATGTGGTCCTTCCGATGGTCCGCCGCGCCAAATCTGGCCTCCAGGAACTACATTCTCGTCAACAACTCCGACGCGGACGCCGCTCTCCGCAGCGCGGACGGCGGCCGCAATACCAGCCGGCCCTCCGCCCACGACAAGAACGTCGAATTGTTCTCGTGAATAGTTATTCATCGGTCTTTACTTCCATGTCCGGCTCACACAAGAGCTGGCAGGTTCTGGAATGTGGTATTCCATTGACCACGGCGCGGCACTCGAAGCAAATCCCCATCCCGCACAACGGACCCCGCGGTTCCCCCATCACCGAGTTGCGGCAAGGCTGTCCAGCGATCACCATCGCCACCGCAACGGTTGCGCCTGCCGACACCGAGACTAACGCTCCGTTCACCCGCACTGTGAACTCGCTAGGCATGGGCATATTCCTTTGCCGTCCGCGAAGGCAGATAAGGTTCGACGGCGATCTCCGGCTTCGAGCCCGTCACCTGATCCACCAGAAGCTTCGCGGTTCCAAGCGATGTCGTAATTCCCAGACCTTCGTGTCCGGTGGCAAGAAACACGGATTTGTATCCTGGACACGGCCCGATCAGTGGCAATTTGTCAGGGGTCGCCGCCCGGAATCCCGTCCACACGCGCACAGCCGACATGGACCCGAGTGCCGGCATATATTCCTGCGCACGCCGCACCATGCGCGCGAGCATGACTTGATCGACCTCCTTGTGCTCAGCTCCGTATTGCCGTGAGGAGCCGATCAGAATCTGCCCGGTCCGGCGGGGCTGAACATTGAAAGCCACCGAGTCACGAGATACCGAGTGCGCGCTTTTCAGATAGCCGAGTTCGACTAGCTGATGACGAAGGAATCCCGGATAACGGTCCGTAATGACGAGATGCCCCTTGCGCTTCTTAACGTCAATGCCCGCAGTGAGCTCTGCGGCGTTTGCTCCCGCGGCATTCACGATGATGCCACCCGCGACTTCCTGACCATCACTGAGCCGAACACTGCCTTCTGAGATCTGCACCACGGAAGCACCGAGCCTGAGCTTGGCCCCGCGCTGTTGCGCGCGGGTGATGAGGAAACGCGCTGCGCAAGGTGGATATAAAACCGCATCTCCGGGAACCAGCAAACCACCCGCCAAACCATCGCGCAGATTCGGCTCAGCCTCCTTCAGATGGCAGACATCCATCACTTCCACGGCGACTCCTCGCTTCTGGTAGTACTCCCGTTTGCGGTGCACCTCGGCCATCTCTTCTTCATCTGCTCCTACCCAGATCGTTCCCGATTGTTCGTATTCGACATCTTCGGGCAGGTCCGGCCGCAGTTCGTGCCAAAGCCGCTGAGAATAATTTGTGAGCGCAAACTGAGCATCGGAGTCATCCATCACAACGATGTGCCCCATGCCGGCAGCGGTAGCTCCGCTTCCCACCACATCTCGATCGACAACCACAACTCGCAACCCACGTGTGGCGAAGACATCCGCGCACGCCGCTCCAACAATCCCGGCGCCGACAATCACAACGTCGTAAGTTTCTTTGCTCATGCCATCAGACGCGGATGCCCATGCACAGAGGATCCTGCGGATTCAGAATCAGTTCCGCCTCTGCATTCACAAAAGCCGATCCCGTAATGCTCGGATAGATCTTGTTGTCTTTCACTCGAACCGTGCCTTCAAAAACGCTGCCCACAATGCTTTCCTGCTTCCAGACTTGGCCTTCCTTGATCTTTCCGTCAGCGTACAAGCAAGCCAATTTTGCGCTGGTGCCCGTTCCACAAGGCGAGCGATCGTAAGCTTTGCCGGGACAGAGCACGAAATTCTTGCTATCGACTCCCGGGATCTGCGATGGTGCAAAGAGCTCCACGTGATCGATTTCTTTTCGATGATCGCCGCTGATTCCGCTTTCTCGCAGCGCAGTTCTTATCGCCCACGTAAATGTCGTCAGTTCATCGACATTCTTTAGGGTCAGACTCAGGTCGTGCTTACGCACCAAAAAGAACCAGTTGCCTCCCCACGCCACATCGCCCCGCACTTCGCCATAGCCCGGCACTTTCACCGCTACATTGGCAGCACTTCGGTAGCTGGCGACATTGTTCACCGTGACTTTGCCGTTCTCGTGCAACACCGCTGATACCACGCCGACGGGTGTCTCGATCCGGTGCTCGCCCGGCGTGATGCGGTTCATATACGCCAGCGTCGCGACCAAGCCGATGGTTCCGTGACCACACATTCCGAGATAACCCACATTGTTAAAGAAGATGATACCGGCAGCACAGGTCGCGTCGACAGGTTCGCAAAGCAATGCGCCGACCACCACGTCAGATCCTCTCGGCTCGTTCACCACCGCTGAGCGGAAACTATCGTGGTGCTGACGGAACTCGTTCAATCTGTCGGCCAACTCACCTCTGCCCAGGTCAGGGCCACCGCTCACGACCAGTCGCGTCGGCTCGCCCCCAGTGTGGGAGTCGATAACCTTAACCCGTTGCCATCCGTTGGCTGCCATCACTTTTCTGTTTGCTCGCCTGGGGATAACACATTTTGGTGTTAACCCCGTCTATCCGGCAAAATCATCTTATGGATACAATATGCAACCGTCAATCTTGGCCCATTCCTCTTCGTCCCACCCAAGAAGAAAGGATACTCCAAGCTAATGAAAATAATACATTTCCTCGAGCAGCATTCATAATCGTTGAGTCACCTTTTGCATACATTCTGCGGTATACTTCCACCCAGGAGCTTGAGGTCGGCGAACATGGACTTGGAGAGCGCATCGTATTCCGGCATCCCGCGCCAGTCGCTGCCTTCCGCCGTAGCCGACAAGCTGCGCGATCAGATCATCCGAGGCGAAATTCCTGAAGGAGCTCAACTCCGTCAGGACGCCATCGCGACGCAGTACGGAGTCAGTCGCATTCCGGTCCGCGAGGCCTTGCGCCAGTTGGATGCCGAAGGTCTGATTGCAATCGTTCCCAATCGCGGCGCGATCGTTCCGGCGCTCTCGCCGGATGACATTGGAGAACTGTTTTCCATTCGTGCCCTGCTCGAGCCGGAAGTCCTGAAGTTGTCGATACCTCATCTTACCGAAGAGGACTTCCATGAAGCCGACAATGTGCTGCGTAAGTACGTGAGCGAACTGCGCAAGCAGGAGCACGTTTCCGCCTGGGGCCGACTGAATTGGCAATTTCATTCCATCCTCTATTCGCGGGCGAACCAGCCCCGCTTTATGGCCGTCATACGCAACGTCAACAACAGCGGAGAACGCTATACCCGCCTGCAGCTTTACCTGACGCACGGCGTGAAACGGGCGAACGAAGAGCATCACCAGATTCTCGAACTGTGCCGCCAACGCAACGTTGTCGCTGCCTGCGACTTGCTTCGAGAACACATCCGTCATGCCGGTCACTCGCTCAAAGAAGTGCTCGAACAGAAACGAGCTGAAGCACAACACGAGTTGGAGCCTGCAGGCCGGCGCTCGAAATCGTGAACATCCATCAGCCTCCCGATTCGCGCTCTAGCTGATCTGCCCCACAACTTCAAACTGCTTTTTGCCTTTCGTTCCGATCATCACAGTATCTCCGTGCACTCCTCCCAGAGAGACCGGTTCACCATTCACAGTTATGCGCTCAAGAGCCATCCTCGCCGGAAGACGAAGCTTGAAGTGTAGTTCCTTTGGAGCCGTAGCTCCTATCAACTCAATGTGCCCGACTACGGATTTGTCTTGCTGCTTCGTGATGAGACTGAAGCTCACCCGCCCCCAGCGCGTCGGAGCCTGTTGAATCTCAATCGGCTTCCCGGACGCGACCCATTCTCGCGGAACACCCTTCGCCAAATAGAGGATCTTCTCGTCTGAACCTTCCAGCACCAGCATCCACCGAACCAAGAGTGGAATGGTCTGCTGCGCCGGAACACACGGGGAATATTCCTTCCGATCGGCGTGAGACAAGGCGACGGCAAGGCGCGTGTGATCGAACGCCGGATCTTTAGTGTTCCGCTCCGAGTCGACGAGAATGAATACCGTGCCCACTGTCCAGCCACCCACGATCCTGTCGACGACCCCTCCTTTACTCGCAAACATCTTTCCTTTTGCCAAAGGGAAGATCATAGGTGCCGTTGATGTTGAGCGAGTGGCGAATGTCAAAGAGCGACGGCCATACCCCAAGCGCACATTGTGGAGAGTGAAGGTGTAGGTCTGCCCCCTGCCAGTTATTGGGAGTGGTGAGACCGAGCGTGTGGCTCCATGTGTAGTTAGCATCGAACTGCGGGCCGTGCCACTGCCGCTGCCGGAAATCCACCTGAAGTCCGTTGTAGTTCGAGTCGCCTTCCGCAACCAGGTACAGCGCGCGTTTCCGGAAGCAAGCGGGTTCGCCTGAAGGAACTTGATCGGCAAGCCGGTTCTTGCTCCGCTGCATGCGACGCCTTCAGCGCTAGCTCGGCGTTTGCGCGGAGTATATCCTCACGCCTCATCGATCGCCAACTGGGACGCCGTAATCGCTTGCTCAGGAGAGTTCAGCAGCGACTCCGGAGTTCAATCGCACTAGCCTTGCGGTCGGCAAAAAGGGCTGACGCGAGAATTGACAGTTGCCCCACGATCAGATTGAATGAAGTGTGCGTCTGTCCTTGGCTGTGAGCTTGGGTTCAGCCGCTTCACTTCAATTCAGGAATCCAGGAGCACCGCATGTCTGCACCCAGTCGCCGGCCAGAGATTCGCCGGCGTCGTACCCGCAAAGAAAAGATTGTTCAATTGCGCAAGCGTCTCGCCGCTGCTAAAACCGATGCCGACCGCACCCACATCACCGCCAAGTTGCACAAACTCTCGATCATGTCCCCCGGCCAACCGCTGCTGAAGTAGCGCCGGCATTCCCCAGCCTACAAGATGCGGCCACCGAGAAGGACGAACTCGTGTGGGTGCCCCATCCTTGTCGCGTTTTGTTGCGATAGAGCCTGCCCTGAGCGAAGTCGAAGGGATGGGGACTTTGACTTTCTAACTGAGCGACTTCTGATGATAGGTGGTTGCGGCTGGCTCCGGCGTAGCTGACTCTTCAATCCGCAGCGTGCGAGCTTGACTCGGCGGGCGCGCCCTGCGCGACCTCCCGGTAGGCTGCCAACA
Source organism: Terriglobia bacterium (assembly GCA_020073385.1). Classification (GTDB taxonomy): domain Bacteria; phylum Acidobacteriota; class Terriglobia; order Terriglobales; family Acidobacteriaceae; genus Sulfotelmatobacter. The sequence continues at coordinate 69,608 of JAIQFH010000013.1, forward strand.
CGCGCCGCACCGAACTCTCCCACGAGAACCGCGTTACCTGCTTATATCCGCGCTCCTTCATGCGCTCCCGCAACGCCTGATCCATCAGGACGCGATGCAGCGCCCGCATGATCTCAAACACGTTCTCGGGATTCACCAGCACGGCCGCATTCCCCACCACTTCCGGCAACGAAGTGGCGTTCGAAGTCACCACTGGCGTTCCGTGCGCCATGGCCTCCAGTGGTGGCAGACCGAATCCTTCATATAACGATGGGAAGACAAAAATCTTCGCCAAGTCATAAAAGATGCGCAGCACCTCAATCGGGATGAACCCCAGGAACCGCACGTCATTCTGCACTCCGCTGCGCACCACGGTCCGCCGCAAATCAGGATTTCCCGACAGATCGTCTCCGATGATGATGAGCTTCAGGTCGGGATATGCCTGGTCCCTTTCGAGCTCCGTCTTCAGCGCCGAGAACGCCTCGATCATCCGTACCACGTTCTTATGCGGACTCACGCGTCCGGCATACAACAGGAATGGATAGTTCACCTGATATCGTTGCTCGATCAGTTCGCGATCGGCGGTGCTGGCATGCCCATGCAGAAACCGCTCGTCAATGGCGTTGTAGACGACCTCGATCCGGCTGGAAGGAATTTCGAACAGCTTTTCGATCTCGGTTCGCGTGAACTTCGAGACCGCAAAAATCCGGGACGCTCCGCGCAGGACGCGCCTCGTCATCTGCATATGCCACGCGCTCCAGAACCCGGTCTGCTGCTGCGCGCGCGACATATGCTCCAGCATGTCGTGCACCGTCATCACGTACGGGCACGGCATCAGGCGTGGAACGGAAAACAGATTGGGAATGTGGACCAGATCGCACTTCAGCCGCTTCAATGACGTGCGGAATTCGCGGTATCCCTGAAACGTACGCTCCGGCGACTCGGCCGGAATATTGCGGAAATTGGCGGGCAGCGTCCCGATTTCCTGAACCTTTGCGGGAGGCCCAATCAGAAAATACTCATTCTCCTGATCGAGCCGGCAGAGGGTACGAACAATATTGCGGATGTACGTGCCAACGCCAAACTCCGTCATCCGCCGGATATCGATGGCAATCTTCACCGATGAAATTTAAACACAGTTGAGCCCGGGATGTTCACCTGAATTACGCCCGCACTTCGGCCTGCGCCTTGGCCCGTCGATCTGCGTAAAGCGGGAACGCCTCGCACAGGTCGAGCACCTCCTTGCGGACTTTGCTCAACACGGCTCCATCCGTCCGATGCAATAGCGCCCCAGCGATCCAGCGTCCGATCTGCCGCATCTCGGCTTCCTTCATGCCGCGAGTCGTTAACGCTGGCGTGCCAATGCGGATCCCGCTCGGCTTCATCGGAGGATTCGTATCGAACGGAATCGCATTCTTGTTCACCGTGATTCCGGCCTCGCCTAGCGCCTTCTCCGCCTCGCTTCCCAGCATGCCCTTCGAGAACACATCGACCAACATGAGGTGAGTGTCAGTTCCGCCAGAAATAATACGGAAGCCTTCGTCCGCCAGCGTCTGCGCCAGCACCTTGGCGTTAGCCACGATTTGCCGCGCGTAGTCGCGGAACTCGGGTTGCATCGCTTCCTGGAAGCAAACTGCCTTCGCCGCCATGATGTGTACCAACGGCCCGCCCTGCATCCCAGGAAATACGACCTTGTCGATGGCCTGCGCAAATTCGGCCTTCGACAAAATCATCCCTGACCGCGGCCCCCGCAATGTCTTGTGGGTGGTCGAAGTAACGATGTGCGCATGCGGCACGGGCGAAGGATGCGCGCCTCCCGCCACCAGTCCGGCGAAGTGCGCCATATCGACCAGATAGAGCGCTCCGACTTTGTCCGCGATCTGACGCATGCGCACAAAGTCAATGATCCGCGGATACGCGCTGCCGCCGCCAATAATCAGCTTCGGCCGTTCCCTCTCGGCGAGCTTCTCCAACTCGTCGTAGTCAATCGTCTCGCTCTCTTTGGTCACGCCATAAGGAATGATCTTGTATGTTTTGCCGGAGAAATTCAGATGATGCCCGTGCGTGAGATGTCCCCCATGCGCCAGGTTCAGCCCGAGGATGGTGTCGCCCGGTTGCAGCACGGCAGCGTAAGCTTCCATATTGGCCTGCGATCCGGCGTGCGGCTGCACGTTGGCATGTTCGGCCCCGAAAAGCTGCTTGGCGCGGTCGCGCGCAAGGTTCTCGACGACATCGGTGAACTCGCATCCACCGTAGTAGCGCTTTCCGGGATAGCCTTCGGCATATTTGTTCGTAAACACCGACCCCGCGGCTTCGAGCACAGCTTCGCTGACAAAGTTTTCCGAAGCGATGAGCTCCAACCCCTCGTGCTGGCGCCGTGTTTCGTTATCAATGGCCGCGGCAATCTGCGGATCAGCTTCGTACAGAGGACGGTACATCTTCGTGTTTTTCATTTCGTTTCCCTGATTTCGAATATGTCAGCCCGATGCAACTCCATGTAGCGATCCGGCGCCTTCAGCGGTGTGAATCCAGACATCGCATAAAGCCCGTGCGCATCCCGCGTCAGCAGAATCCAGCGTCGCAGGCCCTGAAGCCGCGGATGCTGCATGATGCACTCCATCATCCACTTGCTCAGACCGCGCCCGCGATACGCTTCGAGCACGAATACATCGCCAAGATAGGCAACGGTCGCAAAGTCGGTGATCACCCGTGCAAACCCGACTTGGGGTGCCCCACTTCTAGCTGGTTTTGCCAGAAGTGGGGCTTTTTCGCCCACCTCATGATAAATCCCAAAGCACAGCGAATGCTCAATCGATCGAGCCACCACATCTCGTGGAATCCCTTTCGCCCAATAGCTATTCGTGAGGAATCCGTGTATCGCATCCAGATCAAGCCGCGCCCGGTCTGTACTGATCACGAACTCCCCGCGGCGCGATTCCGTGACCTCAGACTCGGAGCTATGCGTGAATTCCATCCCCGCAATTCTAACTGCTCTAATCACGAAGGACACAAAGTTGCACGACGGAAATCAATTGTGTTTACTTCGTGTTCCTTAGTGCCCTTCGTGGTGATCGCCTCTCAAAACGCCGTCCGCAGAAACGAAACTAGTTGCCACCCGTCCATGTACTTGTAGGGCGTCTCGCCGGTTGTGTAGTGCCCACAGGGCAGCACCGCCACTTTGTGGTCCAGTCGATGCCGTGCAAACTCCTCCACCACTTGCTTCGAAAATTCTGGCAGGAAGGTTAGATCGTAGGCTGCATAGATGATCAGCGACTTCTTTGGCCAGCGTGAGAACTGCTCGAAGTACGACATCGGACTGATCGCCCGCCAGACGTGCCGCAGTTCCTCCAGATCAATCCGCTCTTCAATCCCCTGGCGGATATGCCGCGTGGATTGCCCGTGCCACACGACATCGGCGAAATACGTAGAGGCATGATTAAAAGCCGCCACCCGAATCCTCGGATCATGTGCCGCCGCAATGAACGCATAGCACGATCCCAGGCTGGTGCCCACGATGCCGAGATTTGAATAGCCCTGCTGTTCGAGCCAGTCGAGGCAGCAACGAATGTCAATCACGCCCTGGCGCGTGGCATCGAGCGTGCGCCCAATGTTCGCAGAAACCGCATAATCCGCGCGCCTGATTTCGGCCGGCATGCGTATGTCGTGATATGGCATGCTCAGCCGCAGAACGGCGATCCCGAGCAAGTTCAGTACACGGCAAAGGCCGACGTACGCGATCGCATCCGAGTTCCAGTGCGGCAGTAGCACCACCGCCCGCCGTCCGCGCGCCGGAAACCAACGCGCATTCGCAAGATTGTTTTCGGGATACGGCGTGCTCACCGGAGACGTGAATCTCAGAAATTCCCCAAACGTCCCCTTGACCTTGGCCTCAAGTGTCGGATCAGGCACTTCGCGCGTCGAAAAAACCTGCACCTCACGCCGCTCCAGCCGGAAGTCGCTTGGCTTTGTATAGGAATAGAAATCATCGCTCGAGGCCACGATGCGACGGTTGTAATCCAGAAAGAATTCCTCGGGCTTCTCGGCCGCCTGCCCCGGAGAACATCCGTTGCGACAGGGCCACTCGCGCGCCCACTCCACTCCCCACTCCAGCGGACGCACCACGCGATTATTGTCCACCGAAGTGAGCCGGTGCTCCCAGTCATACATCCACTGTGCGTAGCGGGAAGGCATAAGCAACCGTCTAGTCTAGCAAGCGGAGGAGGCTCATTTAGCTGCGGTGCAGCGAATGGCGCCAAGTAAGGGTTAGCAGTAGGGAATCGGCTTTCGAGTGGGACGATATGTCGTGACATGTTGAAAGGACGAAGGCCTGAAGTCTGAGGTCGGAGGTCCGCTCTTCCTAGCTCACATACCGCCGCGGCACGCGCTTTGAAATATTGCAGAGGATTTCGTACGGCGAACTGTTCGCCAGCCGGGCATGTTCCAGCGCATCGACACTTAGGCCATCGCAGCTGCCCAACAAAATGACTTCATCTCCAACGGAAACGCCGGGAATCCCGGTCACATCGACCAGAGTCAAATCCATCGAGATGCTGCCCAGAATCGGCGCATAGTGCTCGCGCAAAATCACGCGACCACGATTCGAGAGCTGCCGATTGTATCCGTCGGCATATCCCACCGGAAGCACCGCCACATGCGCCGGAGCTCGGGTCACGTAAGTTCCACCATATCCCAGGGCCTGATTCGCTGCGAAATTTCGCAGCGACAAGATTCGTGTCTTCCAGGTGAGAATTGGCTTCACTGGCAGCCGCAGCGTGCCGCCGCTCACCTCGCGTCCCGCGCGCTGAAACGGCAAGTAGTATCCGTACAGCGCGACCCCCGGCCGCACCATCGTGTTCCAGGTCTCGCGCCGCGAGATCACAGCGCTGGTGTTGGCAACGTGCACAAACTTGGGTTCAAAACCGGCTTCTCGCACCATGCGCCACGCCGCTTCGAAGGTGCGTTCCTGCTCACCCACCGATGGCGCATCCATGATTTCGGACGACGCAAGGTGGGTTGAAAACCCCTCCAGCGTAAGATGCTTCGCCTCACGCAAGACGTTGAGCACTCCAGGAAGTTGGTCCACCGCGACACCCAGACGACCCATGCCTGAATCGACCTTCAGATGCACGGGATGCTGCGCCACTCCCAGTCCGGCGGCCGCCTTGTCCAGCGACTCGATCTGCCATGGCTCCCATATCGTCGGCGTCAGATGCAACCGCACGATCTCGCCCTCTTCCCCGCGCCAGAATCCGGTCATCAGCAGAATGTTCGCCCGTACTCCAGCATCCCGCAGTGGAATCGCCTCATCGAGCGAGGTAACGCCGAGCCACTTCGTGCCCTCCGCTTCAAGCGCCTTAGAGCACTCCACCGCGCCGTGCCCATAAGCATCGGCCTTGACGACGGCACAAACGGTCACCGCCGCGCCCACATGCTTCTGCACTGTTCGGAAGTTTTGCCGCAGAGTTGTCAGCGATACGTCAGCCCATGTTGGACGCGTCGCTACGCGGCTCAGGATTTCTGCAGTCGTTGCCACTCTCGCGATTATAGCGGGAGCAGCGGGCGCGCCGAGGTTACGCTTGGGCTACTCCCGCCATCACCTCGTCAAACAAGTTGTCATCATGGGCGGCGTCTCTCGCCAGGACAAGGATTTTGCACTCCCTTCTGGTGGCCTGTCGCAGGGATTTCGTTAGGAGGTTTCGAGCGGTGGGTTGTTGGCAGAAGGTGAACCATGTCGTCAGATAGCTTTTCTCGGCGAACTCGGCGGGGTTCTCGGCGGCCTCTGGGTTTTGGGATTTTAGTCAGGCTGGGGGAAAACAGAGGCTTAAACCGCGGAGGTCGCCGAGAAGGTCCGCAGAGAGCGCTGAGAAAAACGAAACGGCTTAATCGCGGTTGAGTTTGTTGAACGTAGGCCTCCCTCGTTTCCACCACTAACCCTTTCTGCGCGACAGTCCACTAGTATCAGTGCTGTCGGCTGTTGCACAGGTCCTTCGCCACCAAGAGCTCCGGCTCAGAGTCACTACTGTCCACCCAGCACAAAGTTCACCGTGATCTGCGTCTCCACTTCAATGACATCGCCGTTCAGAATGTAAGGCCGGTAGCGCCACTGGCTCACTGCGTCAAGCGCCGCTGGCACCAGCATCGGATGCCCCGAGATCAGCCTCAGGTTATCAATCGTCCCCGCCTTGCTGATCACCGCTACCAGTACGACCGTTCCTTGAATGCGAGCCTGACGAGCCAGAGGCGGATAGGTCGGTTCCACACGCCGAATCAAGCTGCCCTGCAGCATCTTCGACGTTCGGAACTCTCGCGTGATGGTCGGCGGCGGTGCAACCGGCGTAACCACAGCGTGGTTCAACGAGTCGTTGAGTGCCCCCCAAATACCATTCCTCGAACCGCCAGTCCCCCCTTCGACTCCCGGGTCAGTGTTGTAGCTCACCTGGGGCGGAGGCACCGTCTCGTCGATGATTCTGACCTGCGGCGGAATCGAGTGGGGAGCGATCAGCGCGTTGTCAGCAATGTTGCTTTGCACGATTGTGGTGGTGCGTTGGCGCTCGACGTGGCGGAGAGGGGGCGGAGATCCACTCAGCGATATCGGTGGCCTGAGAGCGCGCCCCGATGGCAGCCCCACCGTCGTCAGCAATGGAATCAGCAGCAGCAGTCCGATGATCACTGCCTGCAATCCGAACGACGTCAGAGTCGTGCAACTGCGTCGTCCCCGCTCGGCCCATGAAGTCTCTAGAAAGCTCTCGGCAAACATGGCGTCCTCCAGCGTGAACTCTGTCTGCTGCTATGGACACCACAGGATGAAACCCTGTCGCTACCCGCACAAAAAATAAAGGCCGCGTAGTTACGCGGCCTTGTGGAACTTTTCGGACACGCGGGGTGTCCCCTTCCAGGCTATTTAGGTGCCTCGCTTGGCTTTGGCGTGGCCGGCTTCGGCGTCGTCGTAGCTGGAGGCTTCGCCGCAGGCTTTGTGCCGCCGGCCGATGAAGCTGGAGCAGGCACGCCCGATTGCGCATTGTAGGTCTCGACCACGTTCTTGGTGATGTCCACCGCATCGGGGTTCCACCACAGCACCGGACTCTGCGGCCACGGCTTCGAGGTGTCGATGATCAGCGTGTAGCCGTTTTCCTGCGAGTACTTGACGATCATGGGAGCCATCTTCGAGAGAATCCGGCTGGCAATCTCCTGCTGCTGATTGCCGACCTCTTCCTGCGCGTCCTGAACGGCGCGGTCGAAGGTCTTCTGCTTGCCATCGATCTGCTTTTTCAGGTTGGCCAGCGCTTCCTCGTTCAGCTTGTCCTGTTGAGTGCTCATCTGTTTCTTGAGAGACTCAAGTTCATCGTTCTGGTTCTTCAGCTCAGCTTGCTTGGGTTCGTACTTCTTCTGCAGGGCATCCATGTCGCGACGGCCTTCATTGGAGGCGAAAATCGCATCCTGGATGTTGATGGTTCCCACCTTCCCCGGACCAGTGGGGGCAGGGGCGGTTGTGGGTGCCGTAGACGCCGCAGGGGGCGTCGTCGCAGCCGGATTAGACGGAGTAGCAGCACTGCCGGTTTGGGCGAATGCGGAAAACGTGAAGGTCACCGCCATCGCCAGTACAAAGCTCAGAAACTTACTTTTCATTGGATTGGTTGAACTCCTTGGAACATGGTTCCGCGAATGACTCCAAATCTCGCTCTCAGATCGTTTCTTCAGTTAATGCTGGGCCGCACTGAATGAGGTCCCCGCTGCGGTAGCGGCCGCCATCGGACAAGGCGCACTAGACTCGCCAGCATCGCACGCTGCGCGCACAGACGTGCTGTCCATACTCTGAAGCTTCACTCAATGGCGTGAATCATCAGTAATTATAGTGACCTCACTCTAGCAGCGTCAAACCTGTTAAAACGTAGTCGCCACCGTAAACCGGAACGTCTTCCGCGGTTCGCGCAGCAGGAAACTCGGCGCGAATGACTGCTTCGCCAGCTTGTAAGTGTAGGCTCCCGCCGCAGTCATCTCCCACTGTCCCGTCAGCGGATTCCTGCTGCCCGGGAACATCTCCGGCGTGATCGGAATCGGAGGATTCGCCGGAGTATCCAGCCGCAAGGGGTTATACGCCCAGTAAATTCGGAACGGCGCATTGATCACCGGCAGGAACATCTGTAGTTCCAGTCCGGTGGACATGCGCGGTTTCCAGTTCGTCGCGTCCAGCACCGACAGATATTGCGATGGCTTTGGGCTCAATACTTTGCCGCCAGCGCAATTGAATCCCGTGTCCAGTTGCGGGCAGCCGAACGGTGTGGAAATGACCTGATCATATTGCGCCTGCGCGATCTGCAACTGCGAACGACTGATGATCGGGTCGATACCGGCATCGACGAAGGGCGCCAGCACAACAGGTCCCGCAATCGTGATGCGGTACTCGAGGTTCCCCCACGCGCTCAGGTCGCCGCCGGGGAACACGATCTGATCGACCGGAATCGGGATCGTCCAATTCCCCAATCGCGGATTCGACGGATCCTTCAGCACCGGCGTGTTGTCCGGATTGGTCAAGGTGATGACATTCGAACTCGGCAAAAATGCAACCGGCGAGACGGACCGGATGTCGAATCCCCGGATATCGTTTTCGCCGCCCATGTAAAAGCGCTGGAAGGGCGGAGCGACCAACCCCCCGAAACCGCTGATGTACGAACCATTCACGCTGAACCCGATCGCGTTTCGTCCCTTCTGCACCGGCGTGAAGCGCTTGTATTGGACTATCGGCCGAATGGACCGCACGGTGCCGCCAAGGCCCGCAAACTCCGCCCCCAACGTGAACTGGTGTCCGTGATGGGGAGAGATGCCGCTGTCCAAAGTATTGAAGGAGAAGTTCGGGAAGATCTTGCTGGTGATGATTCCGTTCACCGCGTTTGGCCCGGAAATGCCGCGGAACGCAATAAAGTCGAACAGCGTCTTCGAAGCCGTGCTCAACGGTAGCAACGTCGACCGGTCGAACGAATAGGTGAGGCCTACGCGCTTGAACGAGCGCCGTAACGGATAGCTTAGCGAGGTCGTGAAGCCCGCGCTCGATTGCGAATAGTTCTGCAAGTTCTGCAGCACCGCGCTGGGCAGGTTCAGGTTTTGTCCGCTGAAGATCGAAAGCTGTCGCGCCTGGTTGTAGCTGATCTTGTTGCCGAACACCGTGAATCCAAACTGCAGCGGCCGGTCAAACATGTACGGTTGCGTATAGCCGAACAGCACGCTGCGTGCCAGGTTCCCCAGGCTGATCTGCACCTGCAGCGTCTCGCCGCGGCCCAGGAAGTTGTTGGTGGAGTAGTTCAGACCGATGAACGCGCCCTCCAGCCCGCTTACGCCTCCGTTCAACCCGATGCTGTTCTTGCCCTTTTCATGGACATGGAGCGTTAAGTCCACGTACCCGTTCTTCTCATCCAGTCGCTTTTCCGTAACGTTCGGATCGTCCGGCTTAAGCTGATCGAAATAAGAGAGCTGATTCAAGCGCAGCAGGCTCAACTCCCACAAGCGAGAGTTGTAAATCCCGCCTTCTTCCAAAGCCAGCTCGCGGCGGATTACTTTGTCGCGCGTCGTCGTATTCCCCTGGAACTCAATGCGCCGCACGCTGAACTGCTTGCCTTCATCAATATCGATTTCCAGGGACGCGAGCTTCTTTTCGTCATCAAATGTCGTCTGCGGAACACCGGTGTAATTGATATACCCGTACTCGCCGTACGCCTTCCGCAGATTCTCCAGGCCTTTCGCGATCTTCTCGCGGCTGAAGATGTCGCCGTCCTTCAGAGGAATCATTGACCGCAACGCTGCCGTATTCGAGATCGCCTTATTGTTCTTGAACGTAATCTTGCCTAGCCGGTACTGATCCCCTTCCTCGATGGGCATCGTGATGTCGACTGCTTTTCCCGGCCCCGATTGCACGAGGGGAATATGGAAGCCTTTGTGCCCGGTGTCGTGGATCTGTGTCTTCGCATCATTCACCACAACCTTGAAGTATCCCCGATTCTGATACTCGGCACGCACCCGCTCGGTGTCTTCCTCGAGTTTGGTCGCGTCGTACGTCTTGGCGAAGATGCTTTCCAGAAAGATGGAGTGAGGAACACCGATCGGCTTCAGATTCTTCATCGCCGCGCGCAGAATGCGCTTCTTGATGTTCTTGTTGCCCTGGAAGATGATCTTCCCGACCTTGACCTTCGGGCCTTCCTTCACCACAAACGTAATGCCCACGGCTGCGGGAGGAATCTGGCGCACCTCAGTCCGGATCGTCGCGAACTGCCTGCCGTGCTCCGATAGCAGGTTCTTGATCGATACTTCGGCCTTCTTGATGCGGGTCGGATCGTACTGGCTTTCCACCGTCAGGCCGACCTTTTCCTGCTTGAACCGGTCCAGCACGTCGCTGTTGGACACTGAACTCAGACCCACATAGTTGATTTCCCGGATCGTCGGCTTTTCCTTCACCTGGACGATGATCCGCCATCCTTTTGGCGTCTGTTCGCGCAGAAACTTGATGTCTTCGAAGTAGCCCGTATTCCACAGAGAGTTGAAATCACGCTCCAGCGCCGCCTGGTCATAAATGTCGCCAGGCTTGCTGAAAATGCGGGCTTTCACGGTTTCGGCGGGAATACGCCGGTTCCCAGTCACGTTGATCTCAGAGATCACGTCGTTCTGGGCACTGGCACGGCCGGCTGCCCCCACAAGGAGCACCGCCAGCATCATCACAAAGCCGCACACGCGCCACCCCCGCCCTCTCCAAATCCGCTGGAATGAATGAGATGGCACCGCTGCTGCCCTCGTAACGCAGGGAGCCTGGGGCGCGACAAGGTTCTCCGGATGAAAGCGAAAAGGAATCGCTACGACCTCAGCCTCTGGGATGTAAGAAAAGTGCAATTATACGGTAGAGCAAGGGAAAGCGTCCAAGTTGCGACTCTCAATTTGGCATCCTTTGGTCGTCGGCAGACGCTAGTCCATCACGCGGCAGTCGGATCCCCGAGCATTGGGTCTCGGCCGGCCGAACTTCTAGTGGCTGCTTTTGGGCTTGGACAACTCTACTTCAACCAAGACGGAATAAAACGTGGCCGAGTTGCCCATGTCGGTAAGTTTTTCTGACGTTAAGCTGTTGATACTCTGAAATCCGGGCGCCATCTTCGCCCAATGGAGGCTCGCGGAAACGACTCCTGCCTGCACTTTTCCGTCCACTCGCGCGACCAGTTCCACATCGCCACGATGATTGAAGACCCGCACGCGGTCGCCATCGGCAATGCCCCGCGCCTGCGCATCGCCGGAAGAAATCTCCAACAATCCCGGTTCTTCCATTTCTTGCACCGATGGCAGGTTGGAGAACGTCGTATTGAGAAAATTGTCCGCCTTCCGCGCCAGTAACTCGAGCGGCAGCCCATTTCGCTTGGCGTGTCGCGATTCCGCAGGCGGCCGGAACTCCACCACCGGATCAAGACCTTGCGCCTTCAGCAACTCGGAATAAAGCTCGGCCTTGCCGGACCGAGTACGGAATCCTCCGCGAGCAAACGGGAGAAAGGGTTCGAATGTGGGGACAGCCACCTTGTCGGAACTTGTGGGGACAGCCGCCATCGGCTGTCCGCCGGAGCGAAGCTCCGCCCCCGGGTGCCCCACTTCTCGCTGCCTTTGGGAGAAGTGGGAATTTTCGCCGAAGTCAGCTCCAGAAGCCGCAAACTTCATCCGCACCGGTTCGCGTTCCAGCCGTTCACGACTCATCCCCGCCATCCACGGATCGTCCGATTCCAGCGCCAGATCGATCATCTCGTCGACGCTCTCCCGGAAGCACTCCTCCTCGAATCCCATCCGCTCTGCCAGCCCGCGGAACAACTCCACATTCGACCGGCACTCGCCCACTGGCTCGATCGCCTGGTTCGATACCTGCACGTAGTAATGCCCGTAGCCCTTCTGCAAATCCTTGTGCTCGAAGAAAGTCGTCGCCGGCAGAACGATATCGGCGTAGTCAGTCGTATCGGTGAAGAACTGCTCATGCACGACGGTAAACAGATCCGGCCGCATCAGTCCACGAATCACCGCTTGATGGTTCGGACACACCGCCGCCGGATTCGAGTTGTATACGAACAAAGCCTTCACCGGTGGATCGTTCACCTTGTTCAGCACGCGCCCCAATTCGACCATATTGAGCGTTCGAGCTTCGCGGCCGAGAGCGCTGTGCATCAGATCTGGGCGCTTCAATCCCGTCGAGTTGAAATCCGCGGCGCCGCTCAACGACATCTGCAGCCCGCCCCCAACTTCCTTCCACGATCCGATCACGCACGGCAGCATGACGATGGCCCGCGTCGCCATCCCGCCGCCCTCCGACCGCTGCACTCCATAGTTCAGCCGGATCGCCGACGGCCGCGCCGTCGCATATTCCCGCGCCAGCTTCCGAATGTCTTCCGCCGCAATCCCCGTCCACTGCGCGACACGCTCCGGCGGATACGCTTTCACCTTCTCCCGCAGCTGCTCGAACCCGACCGTGTATTTCGTGACGTAATCGACATCATGCAGATTCTCGCCGATGATCACATGCATCATCCCTAGCGCCAGCGCCGCGTCAGTCCCCGGATTAATCGGCAAATACCAGTCGGCACATTCCGCAGTCCGGGTGCGATAAGGATCGATCACCACCAGCTTCGCGCCATTCCGCCGCGCCTCGGCGATGAATGGCCACAGATGCACATTGTTCCCGTGAATGTTCGAAGCCCACGCGATGATGTACTTCGATTGCCGAAATTGTTCCGGCTCGGTCCCGAGCTTCGCTCCCAGCACTGACTTCATCCCGGCCTCACCCGCCGCCGAGCAAATCGTACGATCGAGCTGCGAAGCTCCCAGCCGATGGAAGAACCGCCGATCCATCGACCCGCCATTCAAAGCTCCCAAAGTTCCGCCATAGGAATAAGGCAGAATCGCCTCACTCCCAAACTCCGCCGAGATCGCGCGAAAACGCGAACTGATCTGATCAAGCGCCTGGTCCCAGGAAATCCTCTGCCAGACCGAAGAAGTGATTTTTGTGGGGACAGCCGCCCCCGGCTGTCCAGGCCCTTTAGGGCCAACTCTCCGCATCGGATACATCACCCGATCTGGCGAATACACCCGATCCAAATACTTCGCCACCTTCGCGCACAAAAACCCGCGCGTCACCGGATGCTCCGGATCCCCCTGGATCTTCGCGGCTCGCCCGTCCTCGACGGTAATCAACACCCCGCACGCGTCCGGACAATCATGCGGACAAGCGGCCTGGACCACTTTCTTCATAGTCGTTCAATTATAGGGGAGCAGAACGGGTTCATGTGGGGACAGCCGCCTTCGGCTGTCCCGCGAAGCGCAGCGAGCGGCCCAGAGATGCTGCGCAAAGTTCAACAAAGCAGTCGAGCTTCGCTCGACCGGACGGCCGAAGGCGGCTGTCCCCACAAAAAGAAAAAGCGGACTTCCTTCCCTAGTTCTGCGGTGGATCCGCCACCACACCCGCGTAGAACTGTGTCGTCCCGCTTACCGGGTCCTTCAGCAACAACCCGCGCGTCACCAGCGGAATCGCGGTGGTCTCGGACTGAAGCTGGCTGAGCCCCGTCAGGTTAAAGAAGAACGTCAGGTTGTAGGTATTCACCGTCACCGGTCCGCCTACGGAATAGCCGACCAGCCCGTTGTTGTTCAGCAGGAAGTTGCCGGCGTTTCCGTTCGTGATCGTGACATGCCCCACGTCCAGCGTGCCGTACATTCCCTGCCGCCGCAGCGAAATCATCGCCGGAGTGAACACGCTATTCACGAAGGTGCCGCCGATGAAAATCCGTTGCCCCACTTCAATCGACGTGCTGTCAAACAGCGCGTTGGTCAATGGATTGTCCATGAAGCAGATGTCATATTGCGTGACGGCATTGATGTCGATGGTCTGGATCGTGTCTACCCAGCCGACCATGTCCGCGCCCGTTTCACCGATCCACATCGTCACTTGCAGGTGTCCAGAGCCGTTGGTGCCCACTTGCAGCACGCGGCCAGACACGAACGATTGCGAAGTCGTGACCACTTCCACGCCCCTCGCCATCAGGCTGCCATCGGCCTGGAACCGTCCTTGCACCGCCACAAACGCCGGCGCTGCAAGATTGTTGATGTTCCATCCGCTATTGAACTGCGTGTTGCCGTTCACGTAAATCGTGAGTTGCCGGCCGTACGGACCCTGCAGGACGAACGAATTGTTCCCCGCGTTGACCGAGACCAGTCCGCCCATCAGATCGGTAATCTCACCATCAGGATCGCTGGGTTTCGTCGCCTTGGCATAAATAACCGGGTTTACGATGGCTTGCCCGCTGCCATTGAGCAAGATCTGCCCGTTGGCATCCACCGAGACGGACTTACGGATGTCCACTTCCATCTTGAGTCCGGCAAGACCGTTGCTGGTGACCACCATCGGCGTAGGGAAATTAACCGTGATTGTGTCCGGATTCTGCGGCAGTGCTCCGGTATAGGTGTTCAGCGCCGGCGGATTCTGAGTCATGTCGACGTAGGAAATCATCGGGTTGGCGACCACAAAAGTCGCGCCGGTGTATGTGCCCGGCGTAACCGAGTTGAACGCCAGCGGCGAGCGCAACCCCAGCAGTCGCGCGAAGTCGACTGTGGTCGGCGTCGATAACACCGTCGCCATGCTGCCGTCTTGACCATTGAGGGTGATCGAATTGAGAGTAAGGCTGAAACCCACGACTGAAGACAGCGGTGCGTCCTCACCCGTCACGAATACCGCAGCCTGTTGAGAGTTCGAGTTCTGCGACGAGGAATTCGACCCACATCCGATCCCCATCAAGCTGAGCCCGAGTACCAATGCAAACCCGAAGAACTTTTTCATGACTGACTCCGAAGTTAGTTTTGGCGTGAAGTTATCGTTCCGATGGGAGCCGTGAGTTGCTTCACGGCAAATGCAAACACAGGCCGTCCGGAAATGTCGCGTAACCTTAGAAAGGTTACTTTGATTAGAAAGCATCGTGCGGCAGCCGCTATGTACCCATATTTGAAGGATTTACGTGAAAGCAGCGTGAATATGAGGTCCTAGTACATGTAAGTCCGCAGAAAGAACCAACAGAACTCGAGGGTGCCCCATCCTTGTCACGTTTTGTGTGACAGGGTGGGGATTGTGACTTCCATGTGGGAATTACGGACTTCAGAGAAAAAAAAGAAAACTAAAAGGGCTTAGAAAGTTGAATTTCCTTCGTGTCCTTTCTGGTTTACGGTTTGTGGCTTGTAGTGGGCGGGCTACTTCAACTCCAGCACTTCCTTCTCCTTCGCCTTGCTCATCTCTTCCATCTTCTTGATTTCGCCGTCGGTCAGTTTCTGAATCTCATCCAGCGACCGCTTCTCTTCATCCTCGGTAATTTTCTTGTCTTTCATCGCCTTCTTGATCGCATCATTCCCATCGCGTCGAATGTTGCGCACTGCCGTCCGATGCTCCTCCAACGCGCGATGCAGATGCTTCACCATATCCTGCCGCCGTTCCTGCGTCAGCGGAGGCACCGGCACACGGATCATCTTCCCGTCATTCATCGGATTCAGTCCCAAATCCCCGCTGCGGATCGCCTTCTCGATCGCGCCCAACTGCGACGGATCAAACGGTTGCACAGTGATCAACTGCGCCTCCGGAGCATGCACCTGCGCCACCTGGCTCAACGGCATCTGCGCGCCATAGGCATCCACGGTCACGCCATCCAGCATATGCACTGACGCCCGCCCGGTCCGCGTCGCCGCCATCGCCTTGCGGAAGTCTTCGACTGCCTTATCCATACGCGTCTTCAGTTGTACATACGTATCTTTCAGTGCAGCAATTGAAGCCATGATCGCCATAAAGTCAGCTCCATTCCAAAACGTCGAATTATAAACCCCTAAAATCGCAAACCACAAAGGACACGAAGGAACACGAAGTATTGCTTTCCTTCGTGAACCTTCGTGTCCTTTGTGGTTATTGCTTTTCGGCGCTAACCATCGACCCAATCTTCTCGCCCAGCACCACCCGCCGGATGTTCCCGTGATGATTCAAGCTGAACACGACGATCGGCAGATTGTTGTCTTTGCACAGTGAGATCGCCGTCGAGTCCATCACCTTTAGCCCTAGCTTGAGAACATCCATGTAGGAAATGTGATTAAACTTGCGCGCGCCATCCACCTTCATCGGATCGGCGTCGTAGATGCCGTCAACCTTCGTCGCTTTCAAAATCACGTCGGCCTTGATTTCCATCGCGCGCAACGACGCTGCCGTGTCCGTCGAAAAATAAGGATTGCCTGTGCCGCCCGCGAAAATCACGACGCGATTCTTCTCCAGATGCCGGATCGCCCGCCGCCGGATAAACGGCTCGGCCACCTGATTCATCTCGATCGCCGACTGCACCCGTGTATACACACTCTGCTTCTCAAGCGCATCCTGCAAGGCCAACGCATTGATCACAGTCGCCAGCATCCCCATGTGATCGGCCGAAACGCGGTCCATGTCCTTGGCCTGTTGGGCGACGCCGCGAAAGAAATTGCCCCCGCCGACAACGATCGCGATCTGCACGCCGAGCTTTTGCACGTCAGCAATCTCAGCCGCAATCTCGTGAATGCGTTTCGTCTCGACGCCAAAGCCCTGGTTCGCCGCCAAAGCTTCGCCTGACAGTTTGAGAAGAATGCGTTTGAAGACAGGGGCAGGATTCGTCATGAAGTCGACCGTAGCGTCACACGGTTCACCCGTGATCCCCTGTGTACCCTGTGGTGAATTCCATTCCTCAGCACAGAGAACACAGGAAGCCACAGAGGAGTGCGCCGGAAACAGCTTACATTAAAAAAGGCGCCCCGCAGGACGCCTTGAGAATTACTCGGCCTTTGGCTCTGTAGGTTTGGTGATCGCGATGGTCTCCCCCGCGTCCCCCACCTTGAACCGCGCAAACCGCCGCACAGCGATATTCTCGCCGAGTTTACCGATCTTCGACGCGATCAGTTGCCCGATCGAGATGGTCTGGTCCTTGATGAAAGGCTGCTCCAGCAGGCAGACTTCCTCATAGAACTTCTCCATCTTGCCGTTCACCATCTTCTCCGCGATATTGGCCGGCTTGCCGCTGGCGATCGCTTGCGCGAGATAGATCTCCTTCTCGCGGGCGAAGTCCGCCGCCGTCACGTCTTCCTTGCGGACGTACTTCGGATCGCTGGCCGCAATGTGCATCGCGATGTCGTGCAGCAATTCCTTGAAGTCATCGGTGCGCGCCACGAAGTCGCTCTCGCAGTTCACGTCGACGAGCACACCAATCTTGCCGCCGGCGTGGATGTAGCTCCCCACCGCCCCTTCGCTCGTCACTCGCGCTGCCTTCTTCGCCGCCACCGAAACACCCTTCTTCCGCAGGATCACGACCGCCTGCTCCAAATCGCCTTTGGCTTCGGTTAAAGCCTGCTTGCAATCCATCATTGGAGCCCCAGTCTTTTCCCGGAGATCCTTCACTTGTGCCGCTGAAATATTCACTGTAGTAGTACCCATAAGATTCCTTCTTCGTAGAGACGTAGCTTGCTACGTCTCTTCTAGCCACACGATGATCTGCCGCACCGGCAGGAGACGTTGCAAGCAACGTCTCTACAGAAACAACGACCCGCGCCGGACGACCCGCGCGGGTCTATATGAATGCCCGGTTTGTCTCGTGCCCTGCAAACCACATCCAGTGTGGTTTTAACTGAGAACTGACAACTGAGAACCGAGAACTGGCTTTTAGACCGTCTGGCTCTCTACCTTCGGCAGATCCGCGTCTTCGTTCGCCACAGGCTTCTTGTGCGTCCCCGGACCCAGCACTTCTTCCATGCTGATGTCTTCCGCAGGATCTACTCCGGCGGCTTCCTCGCTGTGGTACTCGGGGGCAGCGTCCGCAGCAGCTTGCGCCGCATCCGAAGCAGCCTGCATATCCGCAACCTGCTTGTCGGTCATCAACTGCGCGCCTTCCGCAATCGATTCCGAAATCTTCGACGTAAACAGCCGGATCGCCCGCAACGCATCGTCGTTGCCCGGGATCACGTAGTCCACTTCCGTCGGATCGCAATTAGTATCCACCACCGCGACCACCGGAATGCCCAGCTTGCGCGCCTCGCGCACTGCGATCTGTTCCTTGTTGGAATCGATCACAAAAATCGCGTCGGGCAAACGGTTCATATTCTTGATGCCAGCCAGGTTGGCCTGCAGGTGTTTCCGCTCGCGCTCGAGCTTAATGACTTCTTTCTTCGGCAGTAGCTCGTAGCGGCCATCCGTGGCCATCTCGTCGAGTTCCTTCAGCCGCTTCACCGACTTCTGCACGGTGACCCAGTTGGTGAGCAATCCGCCCAGCCAGCGCTGGTTGATGTAGAACGCTCCGCACTTCTGCGCCTCTTCGGCAATCGCGTCCTGCGCCTGGCGCTTGGTTCCCACGAACAGCACAATCCTGCCGTCGGTCGCCAGATCCTGCACAAACTTCGACGCCTCTTTGAACATCTTCAGCGTCTTCTGCAAATCGATGATGTAAATCCCGTTGCGCTCTCCGAAGATGTATTCCTTCATCTTGGGATTCCAGCGCTTCGTCTGATGCCCGAAGTGAACTCCTGCTTCGAGCAACTCCTTCATGGTGATAGTAGCCAATTAACCTCCTATTTAGTCTGCATCGGGAACTCAAAGTGCTTTCCCGATTGCCATTCCCGTCCCCGTACCGGAGCACGGGAAGAATTGAACACCCTAATCAGCTATTAGCTTCTAGCTCTCAGCTACTAGCCAAACCTTTTGTCCGATCCAGCACAACTCCACTGGTTGTCACTCCGAGCGCAGCGAGGAATCCCTACGCGGGACTCGCGACTCGCAACTCGATACTAGCGTTTCGAGAACTGGAACCGCTTTCTCGCGCCCTTCTGTCCGTACTTCTTGCGCTCTTTCCCGCGCGAGTCGCGGCTGACCATGCCCTCGGACTTCAGCTTCTTGCGCAGTTCCGCGTTGAACTGCATCAACGCGCGCGCAATGCCAAGCTTCACCGCGTCCGCCTGTCCGCGCACGCCGCCGCCCAGCACGCTGGCGACAACATTGAACGTAGCCGCCGCGTCCGCCGATGCCAGCGGAGACTTCGCCGCCGAGCGCTGTGCCGGAGTCACGAAGTACTCGTCAAAAGCGCGGCCGTTCACCTTAAAATCGCCGCTGCCCGGACGCAAATACACACGGGCGATCGCCGTCTTGCGCCGCCCCGTTCCGTAGTATTGAACCAACTCTGCCATGTAGCTTTTAGCTCCTAGCTCCTAGCTTCCAGCTCAAACCAGAAGCGGAGTTTTATAAACTTGTCATCCTGAGCGGACTGAAAGTCCGCGAGGGACCTAACGAAATCCAACCCGGCCCCGTGCAGCAGTTACGAAACCGCTACCTTCCGCGGCTTGTACTCCCTTACTTCCAGCTTCAAATCCTGCGGCTTCTGCGCCTGGTGCGGATGCTTGTCGCCCTTGTACACATTCAGCTTCGACAATATATGCGCCGCCAGCTTGTTCTTCGGAAGCATGCGCCGCACCGCGGCTTCAATCACCGCTTCCGGCTTGCGGTCCATGCGCTTTTTGTACTCTTCGGTGCGCAGGCCACCCGGATATCCGGTGTAGTGCTGGTATACCTTGCTCTCGGCCTTCATGCCGGTCGTGCGAATCTTCTCCGCGTTGATCACGATCACGTGATCGCCGGTATCCATAAACGGCGTATACCGCGGATTCTCTTTGCCCATGAGGATGCGCGCCACTTGTGAAGCCAGGCGCCCGAGCGTCTGCCCGTCCGCATCCACGACGTACCACTTGCGCACAATTTCCCCCGCTTTGGGGAAATACGTTGACATCGGAAACTCTCCCAGATTGAAAAGGCTGCGAAAGAAAACCGCTCGTTGATTCCCCTGACGAGGACGCCAGGACCATCAGGCGGGCAACCACACTACTTCTAAAGACTTTAATGTACCGGACCCAGTTGGCGATTGTCAACGCACTGTTACCAGGGTGACGGCCTACTGCCACCTGCCCACAGCGATGTGGGTAATGGTAACGTAAGTCCTCGGAGGTTCCCCAAATGAAGCTGCTCCCCGGAGTCTTTGTGGCTGCTCTGTTCCTCTCCCTGCCGGCATTAGCCCAAAAAGACGATCACCACGATCGCGACGATCGCCATCACGACGTCGGTGGAGGATACGTTCCTCACCATGGGCCTCAGGCCTATCATGGCGATCGGCACGAAAACGACCGCCACGATGACCACCATGACGACCGCGACCGGCACTCTTATCGGGACCGCGACGGCCACCCCGAAGCCCCGCATGTCCACCGCAACGGCGAGTGGGTTGGTCACGGCTGGCGGCGGGATGACGACCGCTTCCACCTCGACCATCCGTGGCAATACGGCCGCTTTCGAGGTGGCTTCGGTCGCGGACATCGGTGGCGCATAGAGGGTGGGGATCCCCGTCGTTTCTGGTTTCGCGGCTTCTACTTCGGCGTCGCCCCGTTTGACCTTGCCTATGCCGACGGCTGGTATTGGGATCGCGACGACGTCGTGATTTACGAAGACTCCGACCACGACGGCTGGTATCTCGCTTACAACGTGCGCCTGGGCACTTACGTTCATGTGACGTATCTGGGACGATAGCCGCGATCTAGAAGTTGAGCGTGGGCTATCTGGCCGCAGGGCAGGCCGTGATCTAGGGTGGCCGATCGTTTGTCGTTCGCATTCCGTAAATGGACGCTTGTAAGCCGCGAAGCGGCGGTAGAATGCAGCCCATGGCGCAAGCCATGGGTTTGCGGCATTAGGCTGAAGCAAGCCCCGAAGGGGCGAAAGAAACATCGCTTCACCGTTCCGAGGCATACAATCATGCCCGCATCGAAGAAAGTCACGCCCACCACCCAGGAATTGCTCTACGACAAACTCATAGCGACAATCCCGGAAATCGAGCGCAAGGGAGACGCCAATCCCTACACTTCGTTAAACGGCAACATGTTCACACTCCTCCATCAATCGAGGCTTGCGATGCGCCTGCCCGAAGACGAGCGCGAGAAATTCCTCAAGAAATACAAGACAAGTTTGTTCGAAGCCTACGGCACAGTCATGAAGGAATAAGTCGCCGTCCCCGACGACCTTCTGCCCAACACGAAGGAACTGAAGAAGTACCTCGAGCTAAGTTATTCGTACGCCAAAACGCTAAAACCGAAACCTACGAAAAAGAGTAAGTAACCCGCAACGAAACGAAGTGGTCTTTCCTTCGTGAACCTTCGTGTCCTTTGTGGTTACAGGTTTGGATTCCCCCTCCCCCGTGGTACCATTTCCGCCGTCATGCGCCGCCATATTCTCTCCGCGATCGCTCTGACAATCATCGCCAGCGCATCTATCGCCGTCGCTCAGCGCGACGAAACCGGCGAACCCGCTCCCCGCTTCCGCGCCAAGACCACCGCGGGAGATCAGTTCAACAACCAGTCGATCAAAGGAAAAGTCGTCCTCTTCGAATTCTGGACCACGTGGTGCAAGTACTGCGAAGAGGAGGCCCAACTCGTCGATGACATCGCGAAGGAATACAAGAGCAAAGATCTGATCGTGCTCGCCGTCAACGTCCTCGAACCCTATCAAAAAGTGAAGAAGTATCTGGTGGAACATCCGCGCACAGTTCCCATTGTGCTCACCAAAGACACCAACCTGGCCGCGATGTACAACGCGCAGGTCTACCCGATCTACGTAGTTGTTGACCGCGACGGCAACATCGCCGGCGAACAGCGCGGCGCTGCCGGAGAGCGCGGCCTTCGCCGTATGCTCCGCCGTGCCGGCCTCGAATCCGACTAGCAGCCCCTTCCACTTCCGGAGGTCCCATGACCAAACACACGTATGAGCTCGCTGCCTCTGTTTGCGGATTTCTCGGTGGCGCAATCTTATCTCTCGACGCGCTCTTCGCCGTGCGCCGCGCCCGCTCAGAACGTGGAAAGGAATCGGTGCGGGAGGCGGTTCAGAAAGCGCAAGGTGTCTATGTCGATGACCACGACAGAGTCTTGACCTCGGCCTACGCGTTGCAGTTGCTATTCGCCCGCAGAGTCGCGGCTGCAGGCCGCATCGGTTTCGGCCTGATCACACTCGGCTTCCTGATGGATTTGATCCTGAAGTGGTAGCCGACTTCGATTTTGGGTGGGCGGCTTTCAATTTCGGTTGGCGCGCCTTCGATTTGGGGTGGCGCAGCGCTTCAGCGCTGCGATGCCGCATTCACCTTCCTACGCGGCTTTAGCCGCTGAGGTGCCTTTTCGCGGGTGGCATGTTCTGAAACCGGTCCAGCTGTCTACTCCCGCTCTTCTTCAATGTTGAGCAGATCGAACATCCTCGCGCCTTCAAAGTTGGTGATGTTTCGTCCAGCCTCGTCCTGCCCGTCCGCTACCGACTTATCGGGACGGAACACGACCACCAGATGGCCGACAAGAGGAAGACAGCAGGTATCGTCGGTAGGATGATGCTCAGGAGCCCTGGTGATGCTGCCATCAAGCAGCCCTTTCACCACTTCATCGAGCCGGGCTTGCAGTTCCTTCTCCCGGCCTTCCAGCGCCTCAAAAAGACTCGCCAGCTTGCGATCGAACCTGCCGGCGCTGCGCAGCTCTCTCTTCATGATGACGATGCTTGTGGGAACTCCCAGGTGCCTCCACCAGGCTGGATAATAGTTTCATCAACGTCGTCTCGACTACCGCCTCGACGTCGTGCCGCTGCGACTCGGTTAGATGCTCCGCTTCCGGCTCGGCCACACTCGGAGCCTCGCCCTTCCGCAGTTTTTCCACGTGCTTGCGAAAATCTCCCACGCTACGAATGAGCGTGTACTTGCCCTCTTGAATGTCTTGTTTCGCTGCCTTCTCTTCCTGCCGCGCTTCCGCCGAGCCCACCTTCACGATCTTCGCCGGGTGTAGTTGCACTCCACCCTTGCCGTTCGTCGAGAACTCCACAATATCGCCCAGGTTGAGCCCCATCTGTTCAACGACCGAGGCCGGCAAAGTCACTTGGTTCCGTTCCCGCAGGCGAGCATATTCGCGTGCCATAGGCATCTCCTACCCTATGGCCAATGCTACCAGAAATCAGAATTTCGCACAATCAGAAATTCAGAACGACTACTCGTAAGCCAGCGCATCGATGGGATCCTTCTGCGCCGCCTTGTACGCCGGATAGATGGCCCCCGCTGTGGCCCCAACAATCGCAATGATCGTCGATCGCAGGATCCACTCGTTGCTTCGGTCGATATGCACCAGGGGCCAGCGGTGTTGGATGCCAACCCGCGCCAACAGGCTCACGGCCACGCCCAGCACAATTCCTGCCAGGGCCAGCAGCAGAGTCTCTCGTAACACCACATTGACGATGTACAGCTTCGAAGCGCCCATCGACTTCAGAATTCCGATTTCCCGGGTGCGCTCCATGACCGCGGTATAGATCGCCTGGAAGATCACCAGAAATCCGATGATGACGCTGACTCCGATCACCACGCCAATAAACGGTCGAAATCCCGGCAAGTTGCTTGGCGTCATCATGCTCAGGTAATCCTGCGTGGACAAAACGGAATACGTTTCCATCCCCGGTTGGGCCTTTACCGCTTTCACTACCTGCTCAGCATTGGCCGGATCGTCGAGCTTGACGTAGAACACGGAAGCCTTGTTCGTCGCTCCCAGCAGGTCTTGCAGCGTGGACATGGGAACGAACTTCCGCGCACCCCGGCCGTTCTCAACGACCCCCGAGATGCGAAACTCGTGATTGAGAATCGTCATCGAGTCGCCGACCTTCACATGCCGCTGCCGCGCGATGTAGTCGTCGACCAGCACGTCATCGGGCCCCTTAAAGGGGCCGCCCTCTACGTACCGAAAGGGCCCGCCCAGTGCTTCGAAGGTTGAGATATCGATTCCGTCGATGACCTCGAGCCCCCCTCCGGTGGCAATCTGCCAGATGACCGGGCTTACCACCTTTACGTGAGGCATCCTGCGAATCACATCGGCCACCTTAACCGAAACCGGCGCGCCGCTGATGCCCGCCAGGAACGATGATCCCGGCGGCTGCACAATGACATCAGCCCCAATTCCCGCCGTGCGGTTCTTGGAATCGTTCATGATTCCATAGCACAGCCCGACGATCAGCAGGATCAGGGTAACCTCCAGCGCAATCGCCACAATACTGATCAGCGACCGAATCGGCCGGTGCACCAGATTCGCCACCACCATCTTGTTCATCATAGGAATCTGAGGGTGAACCACCCTGGGTTCGCGTTCTTTGCGAAGACAGGGTGGGGATTTGGACTTTCATTTAAGAGAAGCTACTGATGGTCCGAATGCTATTTTCCCAACGGCACGACCAAACTCGACTGCGGACGCTCCAGATGCACCACCTGCGCCCCAGCTGGCTGTTCCAGCACAAACTGCTCATCCTTCAACGGAATGTTGATCTCCACCCTCAGCATGTTCAAGGTTATGTCGTACTCCTCCTGCGGCCGGAAGACCTCGATCCGTGAGGGAAAACTGAATCCGCCGTAGTCCTTGTACTCCGCATACTTGGCGTCGGTTGCCACCGTCCCATCTTCGCTATAGATAAACTGCCGGTGCGGCTTCAGATCCGTACGCCCGAAAATGATCTTGCGCTCCAGGACCCATCCATCGCCCGATTTCTTGATCACCGTAAGTTCGTAGTCCTCCTGCAGTACCCGATGGCCTTTGCCGTCGTGCAGGGTCTCGTATCCGTTCTCTAGCACCGCGATTTCAGTATTCGGATCGATGCGCCGGATCAGCAGTGCCTCATAAATATTCTGCGGACGGATACTCTCCATTGGCTGATCCGGATTCGGCGTCGCCGCCCGGTTCTCCCCCGTCACGAACTTGTTTTTCGGCGGAATCCATAACTTGAAATCCTGTCCATCGCTCACCATGTCGAACGCCGTGGTGCGCACGAACGGCATCAGCCCGATCAAGTGGAGCGCGTCCGGTTTCTTGGCCAGCACGTATCCCCGGATCTCTTTGTAATCGGTGACGTGTCCCTTCTTTATGCCGCCGGCCGAACTATCAATGTCGACCGTGGCCTTCAAGGTACGGATCGCCTCGGCCTGCTGGTTGATGGTATCGATCAGGCCCTGTTGCGTAGACTCCTTTAACGGTATCTTTGAATACTGGTCCTCGACGGGACGAGTCCGAAACAGGCAACCCATGGTGGGCAGCAATGCCAGAAACAAGATGAAAGACAAAAAGGGCGACTTAAGTCTCATGAATATACGAACATGCCTCTAAACATTTGAGTATACCGGATTTCAAAGGGTTCAAAACCCTGATGCATCACTTTTCGCACTGTCCCAATAGATGCAGACCCCTTTAGATCGAACCGATTAGCGGGTGCCCCACCCTGGTCGCGTTTTGTGCGACAGAGCCCGCCCTGAGCGTAGTCGAAGGGGTGGGGGTTTTGACATCTTCTGTGTTCCTCTGTGCCCTCTGTGGTGAGAGTTTCTCGGAGGAGTGGAGGTGCTCAAGACAGAAGAACTCAACCCTTCACCCAAAAGCCGTATCACCAACGTCAGCCCGGATGTTCCCTCACCTCGTCTAAACTGTCGTTACGGTGAGAAAGCTAGTCTGGTTCATCCTGATTGTAATCATCGGCGCAGGGGGCTGGTTTGCCTGGGCGGTCCTGACCCCGGCCGAACCATCCGGACAGACATTTGTCATGCTGCGCCCGGGATATTCGACGCGCCGGATTGCCACCGAATTGCAGGGCGCGGGCGTAATCCGCAGTAAAGAAGCTTTCATCCTCTGGCACTATTTTCGTCGCCGCCGCTCGCTGAAGGCCGGAGAGTACCTGTTCGATAAGCCTGCCAACATTATTGACATTCAGAGGCGCCTCCGCCGGGGCGACGTCTATTTCCACACGGTCGTTGTCCCCGAGGGCTACACCATGTTCGACATCGCCCGAGCGGTCCAGGACGCCGGCCTGGGTTCTGCCGAGGATTTCCTGAAAGTGGCTCAGTCCGATACCGCTCTGATCACCGACATCGATCCCGCCGCCAAATCCCTCGAAGGCTATCTCTTTCCCGAAACCTACGAATTCACCCGCATGATGACGATGCACGACATGGCCGCTGCCATGGTGAAGCAGTTCCGCCAGGCCGCCTCGCAAGCCGGTGTGCTCCCCAACCCCGCGTTAGGATTGACGGAAGGAACTGCGCCATCGCGTCCGTTGCACGAGCTCGTAACCATGGCGTCCATCGTCGAAAAAGAAACCTCAGTTCCTGCCGAACGCCCCCAGGTCGCCAGCGTCTACTTCAACCGCCTGAACAAACGCATCGCGCTCGACGCCGACCCCAGCATCATCTATGCCGAACTGCTGGCTGGAACGTACCAAGGCGCCCTCCACCACGCCGACACGAGATTCTCGTCTCCCTACAACACCTACCGCAACGCCGGCCTCCCGCCCGGCCCCATCTGCAATCCCGGACGCAGTTCCCTCGAAGCCGCCATGCGCCCCGCCCAAACCGACTACTACTACTTCGTAGCGGATGCCCAAGGGCATCACCGTTTCGCTCGGACCATGGAGGAGCACAACAAGAACGTCATCGCGTACCGGAAAGCAATGCGCGGCCATTAGATTTTCAGGCCGTAATAGCGGGAACCACAGCGATAGGCAGCGTTTGCTGGCCATTACCATTGTCGACACCGGATCGGCGCCCTGACCGTCATCCAGAACTGGACCGAGGAACTGAATAAGAGGTGACGTCTCGCGCTCGTCCTGCAACTCTGTTGGTAGTCTTGTCATTCCGAGACGGCGTCAGCCGTTGAGGAATCTGCTTTTTGCCGGCAGGGTTACACTGCAAGCGACAGCAGATTCCTGGCCTTCGGCTTCAGACTGACAGAGTCTTGCTGACGTAACTTACAACGTCGGCGGAATCCTTCCTTTGCATGTAGAATCCAAAGTCCCATGAAAGCCATACTAGTCAAGCAAACCGGCGGGCCCGAGGTGATGGAACTGGTGGAGTTGCCGGTTCCCGAGCCGAAGGCGAATGAGGCGGTCGTGAGGTTGGCCGCTTCAGGCGTGAACTTCATCGATGTGTATCACCGCGAGGGGCGCTACAAAGTGCCGCTTCCATTTATTCCCGGGCAGGAGGGCGCCGGCCAAGTCGTGGCCGTCGGCTCCGATGTGAAGTCCGTAAAGATTGGCGACCGCGTCGCCTGGACGACGACGCTGGGTTCTTACGCGGAATATGTTGCCGGGGCCGCAGACCGGCTGGTACCGATTCCGGCGGGCGTGAGCGATCAGCAGGCTGCGGCGACGATGCTGCAGGGCATGACGGCACACTATCTGGCCTACGATACGTATCCTCTGAAACGCGGTGAGACGGCGCTGGTGCACGCGGCGGCCGGCGGCGTGGGATTGCTACTGGTGCAACTGGCGCACAACATCGGCGCGCGCGTGATTGCGACAGTCTCGACTGAGGACAAAGCGAAACTGGCGCGTGAGGCGGGAGCCGACGAAATCATCCTTTATTCGCAGGTGGATTTTGAAGCCGAGACCAAGCGGCTGATGGGTGGCAAGGGTGTAGACGTTGTCTATGACTCGGTGGGCAAGACGACGTTTGAGAAGGGCCTGAACGTTCTGCGTCCGCGCGGAATGATGGTGCTGTTCGGCGGATCAAGCGGCGCGGTGCCTCCCTTTGATCCCATCACTCTGACCCAAAAAGGTTCGCTGTTTCTGACACGGCCCTCTCTCGGGAACTATATTGCCACGCGCGAGGAGTTGATGGTGCGATCGGGCGCAGTGTTTGCGATGATCGCGTCAGGAAAACTGAAGCTGCGGATCGAGCACACGTATCCTCTTGCCGAGGCGCAGCGCGCGCACCGCGAGTTGGAAGGACGGAAGACGACGGGTAAGTTGTTGTTGATCCCGTAATTTTTATTTTTGTCATCCTGAACCGGAGCCTTTGGCGGCGAAGGACCTGTGTGCCTGCCGGCAGCATCGGCGCTGCCGACGAGTGCATAGGTCCTTCGGCCCGCAAGAAACGCGGGCCTCAGGATGACAATCGTTTGAGAGTGGGGCAAAAGGACAACTATGAAAGCGATTCGGGTGCGGCATATTGGCGGGCCGGAGGTGATGGAACTGGCAGAAGTGCCGACTCCGCAAGCGAAGGCATCAGAAGCAGTCGTCAAGGTCAATGTCGCGGGAGTGAATTCCATCGACGGCCAGTTCCGTGACGGCCGTCTGCGCACGCCGTTGCCATTCATTCCCGGTCAGGAAGGCGCAGGCGTAGTCACGGCAGTCGGTCCGCAGGTGAAGGCGCTGAAGATCGGCGATCGCGTGGCCTGGAGCGGGACGCTGGGTTCGTACGCAGAATATGTCGCTGCTCCCGAGGAACATCTGGTGCCGGTGCCGCCGGCGATCAGCGACGACCAAGCGACCGCTGCGATGATGCACGGGCTTACCGCCCACTATCTGGTCACCGACGCGCACAAGCTCAAAGCGGGCGAAACGGCGCTGGTGCACGCGGCAGCCGGAGGCGTCGGGTTGATGGTCGTGCAGATGGCGCACGCAATCGGGGCGCGCGTGATCGGAACCGCATCGAGTGACGAAAAGGCGCAACTGGCACGCGAAGCCGGCGCTGACGAAGTGATCGTCTTCACCCGTCAGGATTTCGAGACGGAAGTGAAGCGCCTCACCGACGGCAAGGGCGTAGAAGTTGTCTACGACGGAGTCGGCAAAGCGACCTTCGAGAAGAATCTGAACGTGATGCGTCTGCGCGGGATGCTCGTGGTCTACGGCATGTCGAGCGGAGCGGTCCCTCCTGTCGATCCCGCAAAGCTATCAGAGAAAGGATCGCTCTACATGGCGCGCACAACACTGGCTCACTTCACGGCGACGCGGGAAGAATTGCTGGCGCGCACCTCGGCGCTGTTCAGCATGATTGCTGGCGGCAGCCTGAAAGTGCGAATCGCCAAAAAATATCCGTTAGCCGAAGCGCCGCAAGCCCACCGCGACATGGAAGCAAGGAAACTGGCCGGGAAGCTCCTGCTTGCCCCGTAAGAAACTTATGTGGAGACAGCCGCCTTCGGCTGTCCGGCCCAGCAAAGCTCGGCGGTTCGCCGGCGGCGACACTGCAGACGAGGTCCATTCCGAGCTGACAACAGCCGGGCGCATCAGCGTCCAAAACCGCGGACGTCTCAGCTCTCAGTTCTCAGCTCTCGCAGCCCCACCATCTTTGTCATTCCGAACGGCGTTTCGCCGTGAGGAATCTGTTGTCGCTTGCACCCTCGATGCGGTCGGCAAAGAGCAGATTCCTCCGTTCGGTCGGAATGACAAAACTGGGTTATTTGCGAACGTAATTTCTAAGATAGTCCGGCACCTCTCGCACCGGTTCCAACTTCGGGTCGCAAATCGCCTCTCCCGCCTTCATCTCCAACGACAACACTCCCGCCCACGTAGGGAACACTAAGTCCTCCGCGTCATCAACAGGCGGCCCCGTGCGGACCTTGGCGGAAAATTCTTCGATCGGCACGCGCAACACCGACGTAGCCTTCAGTTCGCGCTCGTTGGGTTGCCGCGCATCGTCCCAGCGGCCGGGCAGGATGTGTTCGGAGAGCACGCGCAAGGCGGTAAGCCTTTCTTCCGGATCATCCACCAGCGCGGCTTTCCCCAGGATCACCACCGAGCGGTAATTCATCGAGTGGTTGAAAACGGAGCGGGCGATCACCAGTCCGTCGAGCAGCGTGACAGTCACGCAAACTGCGACGCCTTCTTTCATCTGGCGCAACATGCGACTGGCCGCCGAACCGTGGATGTAAAGGTTCGCGTCTTTGCGGCCGTAAGATGTCGGGATCACGAACGGCTGGCCATCGACTAGGAATCCTACGTGGCAGATGAAGCCTTCGTCGAGGATGTGGTACGCGGCCTCGCGGTCATACACACCGCGCTCGGGTTCACGGACTACACGCGTCCGCTGGGTTGGCATCTGAGTTTCAGACATGGAGGAAAAAACTCCGGGCAAGCGCCAAGGATGGATGAAGGAAGAGTGTAACATCGGGCGGTCGGGCGGCAGGCGTCAGGCCTCGGACGGGATATGTCGCAATTCGGAGCGGCGTCCCGGCTAGAATGTACTGTGTCCGTGCCCCTGCTCGACTGCTTAGAAAGACTTATGCGTTTTCTTCTTTGTGCCCTCCTGATTCTCGCCTCCGTGGCCAGTCGTGCGGCTGAGATCAGAGGCAAGGTTACGAATGCGGTTGGCGGTGAAGCATTGGGACAAGTGGAAGTCTCGGTGCTCGGGACAAAAGTTAGCGTCATCACCTCACCCGCCGGCGAGTTCACGATCCCAAAGCTTGCTCCCGGAAAATACATTCTGCGGCTGAATGCGGTCAGCTACCGGCTCCTCACCGTTCCCTTTACTCTCACGACCGATGGCGATATCAAGGAATTCTCCATCACCATGGTGCCCGACAACTTCCGGCACATCGACAAGGTGGAGGTACGCGGAGATCTTTTCCAGGTTTCTGATTCTCCGGCGACCACCGAGATGAATCTGACCAGTTCGGAGATTCGCGAGACTTCGACGGTGTTTGCCGACGATCCGTTTCGCGCCGTGCAGACGCTGCCGGGAGTTTCCGCAGAGGGCAACAACGAGTTCTTCGCAGAATTCTCGGTCATGGGTGCGGCGTTCCCCAATGTCGGCGTTTACATCGATGATGTGGTCGTGCTCAATCCCTTTCATGAGATCGGAAATTTCAGCGAGGGCGCTTCGCTGGGCGTGCTGACCAGCGAAGTGGTGGAGGAGATGAAGCTGCTGCCCGCGGCGTTTCCCGAGCGGTATGGCGACGCGGACGGCGCGGCCCTCGACATTCATACCCGTGACGGCAGCCGCAGCGCTCCGCTGTTCCGAATCACCGCCGGAATCGCCGCCAGTGAGATTCTCGGTGAAGGCTGGTTCAACAGTTCGCGAAAGGGATCGTGGCTGGCTTCCGCGCGCAAGAGCTACATCAATTATCTGATTCATGGCCGGATACAGGACGCCGCCAACGTCGGCTTCGAAGACGCGGACCTGAAGTTGAGTTACGACCTCACTCCTCGTCAGAACCTGAACCTGTTTGCCACCGACGGCCACACCAATATGTCGATGAACGATCAGGCGTCGTTCTCCAACGTTCAGTACGCAAGCGGGAATAGCGATTTCACGCTCGCGCGCGCTGGCTGGCGTTGGGCTCTGAACCCACGCTTGCTGTTGGACACTCGCGCTGCCTACATTCGCGAGCCCGATGAGCTGTTCAACAACATGAATCAGTTGCTTACCAAAACCGATCATCGCGAGTGGGTGGGCGGTGCGGGAGTGTCGTGGGCATGGGTGCAGGATCACGTTTTGCAAGCGGGATTATCCGAGCGGCGAATTCGGGACAGCGAATATCAAGTTGGCATCACCAACAGCGGCCAACTGCAACCGTTCTCGTACGCCGGATCGGGATTACGCCAGACCGTTTACGTGGAGCAGGCTTCCGGATTGCTCCACGGGCGGCTCCACGTGCTCGGCAGCCTGCGCTGGGAGCGGTTTCAGGAATATCTGCCGCAGCAGTTCTCGCCGCAGATTTCACTGGCACTGCGAGCGGCGCGCAACACCGAACTGCAATTTGCAGCAGGAAAGTATTCGCAATTCTCCAATTTTTCCTTCGGCCCGCCGCCGGGAGAATGTGTCGCCGAAGCCACACTTCCAGTGAAGTCGGAGCACTATAGCGCAGCCGTCGAACAGAGGCTTGGCGAGAACACGCGAGTCCGGCTGCAGGTTTTCGAAAGAAGAGGCTTCTTCTCCGTGGGCGTGACTCCTCCCGGCCAGTTGGATTCCGCATCGTGCCCGGTCGTGCGGCCGCTCTCAGAAGGCACATTCAAAAGGGACTACGCCCGCGGCGCACAACTTATTCTGCAAAGACGCAGCGCCAATCGTTTATCGGGGTGGATCGGATACACACTGCTGGCTGCCAGAGAGCGCGAGTATCAGATCGCGGTGCCGTTTCCGCCGTTTTCCCAGTTGTCTGATTCCAATTTTTACTACTCCACTCTTGAAGACCAGCGCCATTCTCTGAGTCTGTTCGCCACCTACCGTCTCCGGCCAACGCTGAATCTCAGCGGGAAGTTCCTGTATGGGTCGGGATATCCCGTGCCGAGCGGGACCTTCGTGCAGATCGACACTGGGCAGTTCATCCCAACCGGGATCAACACGGCCAGACTCGGCCTTTACCAGAGGCTCGATGTTCGCGCGGATAAAGACTGGGCTTTTCAGCGATGGAAGCTCACGCTGTCTGGCGAAGTGTTGAATCTGACAAACCATTACAACGGCCGGTTCGCATACGAGTCCGGAATCGACCCGAACACGGGCAAAGTCTTGGTGAAGACGCTGCAGGGTTTGCCGATCACCCCGACCGTAGGCGTCGCAGCGCAGTTCTAAAACGCAGGCGTCAGACCTCGGACCTCAGCCCGCAGCCAAGTCACTTCCCTCGCATGCACTGATACACGTAGGTGCGAAGCTGCCAGCCTGACGCCCGATGTCCGATGTCTGAGGTCCGCTTTCCTACCAGTTCAGCTTCATGGCGAACTGAAACTGGCGTGGGTCGTAGGCGGCGGTCGCCTGGCCCGCGTTGGTGAACAGCGGGCTGACTGCCGCGACATTGTACTTATTGGCGATGTTAAAGATGTCGGCGATCAGATCCATGTTGAAGCGCTCGGTGAAGTTGATGCGCTTGGAAACGCGCATGTCGTTAAACACCGTCCATGGAGTGACCCCGGCATTGCGGCCGAGGTTGCCATCAAGGAAGAGCAAGGCGTTGGGACTGGCAATCTGGGCCAGGCTGACCGAAGCAAAGCAGGGTTCCTGGAAAAATCCGGTTGATGAGAATTTGGAAGGAACGGTTGGGTAGCCACAAGGGTTGGTGGGAGTCCCGCCAGCTACTACATTGGGGCGACTCGTCAAGGAGGATAACTGGAAGTTGTCTCCGCCGCTGGTGATGATGTTGAACGGCCGGCCGGAAGAAACCTCGACGACCGGGGCGAATGTCCAGTCGCTGAGTAGCTTTCTGCCGAAGCCTCCACTGAGCTTGCCGGTCTGGTAAACGGCGCTGAAGACGAAGCGATGGCGCTGATCGAACAACGATGAAGAGCGATCCACAGCGGGATAGTAGCTATCCTGCGGGGTCAGCGTCGACTGCAAGTCGGTCGAGTCGTCGATAGAGTGCGACCAAGTGTAGGACGCCAGCATTTCGTAGTGGTTGCTGAAGCGCTTGCGCAGGTTGGTGGTGAAGCCGTGGTATACGGAGCTGCCGTTGGAGTAATTGGCGTCCATGTCTCCAAAGGGGACGCAGTTAGCGAGGGTGGCAGGATCGCAGTTCGGATTCAGGTGGGCAGCGGCCAGATCGGCTACGGCGTCCGCCACACAAGTCGGGAATGCCGTTACCATCGAGGCATTCAGGCCGGAGGGCCGAAACAAATTCGTCAGAGCAGCAGGAACATAGAAGGGCATGGCCCCGGGGAAGGCTCCAGCCAGAGGGCTCGGGCCACATGCCGGAAATACCCCGTACACACTGGGGCTCTGCGTTCCTACGAAGAGCGGACTCCTGGGAAAATTCGTGTCAGTGGGCTGGAGGCCTGCAGCGCTGGCTACCGCGACGGCGGCCATCCAGTTCTGCGTCGCCAGATCGCCTCGCACCGTGCTGGCGTTGATAGGACGGTTCAGATGCCGACCACCGTTGAAGTTATACGCGAGATTCAGCGCAAATCCGTGACCGAGATCGCGTTCCACGCTGAGATTGGCTTGCTGCGAATAGGCGTACACGAAGTTCTTCGCTTGGGGATAACCGAATGGTTGGAACGCCAGCGGGAACGGGAACGGGGCATACGGAGCAGGCGGGTTGGTCAAATACTGCTGACCCAGAAACAGCGACTGACTGGATTGGCCAGCCGGGAACAATGACTGGAATTGTTGCTGATCCGGCAGGTAGTTCAACTGGCCAACCGGCATGCAATTCGCGTTTCCTAGAACTCCAGTGAAAATGCTAGCGCCATTCAGGTTACCCGGACTAAAGGGGGTCGTCTTTGCGGTCGCATCGCAGGGAGCGCCACCAGGAAACGCCAGCTGACCGCTGGTTGAGCCATCGGAAGCATCGCCGAGGAAATACAGTCCGAGCAGCGGATGATCGTAGAACATCCCGTAGGAGCCGCGAATTACGGTCTTGCCGTCGCCTTTGGGATCCCAAGCCAAACCAACACGAGGCTGGAAGTTGTTCTTGTCGGTTTGGATCCCCTTCTGCAGCCCCAAAAAGTTGTAACCTGCCTGGGCCAGTCCAGTGGGTGCCTTGAACTTGGGCGGAATCTCTATGTCATAGCGGACGCCAAAATTCAAGGTGACGTGAGGATTCACACGCCACGAATCCTGCCAGAAGAGTCCAATGGGGATGTTCTTGAACTTGTCACTGGGACTGCCCAACCCCTGGATGAAATCCACGGGAATGCCCGCGCCATAGGCCTGAACGGGCGAAAGGGCCGGAAAATCGGGAAGTGCGCCGGGGGCGGGATTGACGAAGCCGAGAGTGGAAGCGGTGATGCCGCCGAAGTCGTAGACCCCGCCGTAATTTACCGTGAACGTTGCGTCGACCGGCAGATAGTTGAAATCGGCGCCAAATTTTGTGTTATGCCGCCCAATGCTCCACGAAAAATTGTCGGTGAACTGGTAGCGAGTCTCCGTACGCTGAATGTAGGAGTAAGGCTCGCGCCCGAAATAGGCGAAGCCCGGAATGTTGACGGCGGGGTCGGAGCCGTCGGGAACCTGCGTGTTGTAGAAGTAAGAGAGACCGCGGCGCGCGTACTGGAAACGGAACTCGTTCACCTTGGTGGTGCCAATGGTCCAAGTGTCCTGTGCGGTGCCGGCGACGTCACGATAGGTCTGCTGCGAAGTACGGGAGTATGCATTCTGGCCGAACGGCTGATCCTGGCCGCTGACCTCAATTCCAGTCACAGTACTCGGGCTGACATTGACGCGAAGCATCAGGCGGTTGGCACTGCTCAGGTTGTGATCAATGCGGAGCGAGTAGAGGCTGGTGCCCTCAAACACCGGGAAGTTGCCGGTTTGCGAGGCCAAGGGATGATATGAACCGGGAACGTGGCTCGCGCCGAAACTTGCAGGTGCCGCGCAAGATGCTGGAGTGCAGTTGGTCGGGAAACCTGCCCAACCTTGCAGCGCGAAGCCGGAGATCACCTCGACCAGGCCAGTTGGCCATGCACCCTGCACCCCCTGGCCGGATGACGCGCCGGCAAGGGTCGCATATTGCTGAACTTCACCCTGGTAAAGTGGATTGGCCGACATGGTCGCTAAAACGGCGGGATTGCCAAGAAAAGAGGCCTGATCGGGGGTGAGTTGAAGATTCACCGTCCCGGCGGGTAGGAGCGGACTGAAAATTCCAGTGGCATCGAAAGGAGACAGGCTGAAGCAGGTCTGGCCACCAGTCGTTTTGCAGTCCTGGCCGATCGACGAGAATCCCGTCTCGTGACGCCGGGTGACCTCGTACGAGAAGTAGTAGAACGTTTTGTCCTTCTTCAGCGCGCCGCCAAACGCTGCGCCCGCCTGCACGCGCGTGTACGCCGGATTCTTTTCCGTGCTGAACGGGTTCACCGCCTGGAAGTTGCGATTGCGCAGGTATCCATACACGTCGCCATGAAAGTCATTCGATCCGGAACGCGTGATGATGTTGACCACGCCCCCGGAGGCGCGGCCGTATTCCGCCGCGTAGTTGTTGGTGATGATCTGGAACTCCTGCACCGCTTCCTGCGAGACAGTCGAGCGCACGCCGTTGACCGAGTTGTCGGTGGCGTCGGTGCCGTCGACGTTGACCAGGTTGGAGCGTGCGCGCTGGCCGCTCATGTTGAGCCCCGAAGTCGGCGCAGCGCCCAGGTTGGGCGCGGCGTCATGCACGACCTGCGAATCCGTCAACGTGAAATTGATGTAGTTGCGCCCGTTGATCGGAAGATTGTCAATTCGGCGCTGTCCGATCGTGTCGGTCGTGGAACTGCGGGAGGTTTCCACGAGTTCCCCTTGCGCCGAAACCTCCACAACCTCTGTCCCGCCGGAGACAGTCAGTGTGACCGGTAATTCCACCAGTCCGCCCACGGTGATGGCTACGCCTGTATTTTCAAGCTGGCCGAATCCCGAGGCCGAAACCTTGACCGAATACGTCCCCGGCGGCAGCAGTTGAGCGCTGTAGCCGCCCTCTCCATCGGGAGTCGCGACACGCTCCAAACCTTTGGCCACATTGCGCACAGTCACCGTTGCGTTGGCAATCAATTTGCCACTGGGATCTCTTACGGTGACGTGCAGATCGCCAGTAGCGGCGCCGCCCTGCGCGTTAGCGATTCCAGAGAGCAGCACGACGAATAGCGACACTAAGACGACTCTTATTGTGCGAAACATAAGGTTCTCCCTTGAACTCGCGAAGGCGAGCAGACGGCACGACCCAGTGCCACGGCAGATTGCCGATATACTCACTCGACAGTTGGACCTACTAACGCCCCGCTGGTTTTTATAACAGAACCATGCTCGAAAACAAGTCAGAATCAGCATGGGTCGTTCGTGAGTAAACGCAGAAACCGTTGATCCGGGGGCAGGGGCTAGAGGTCAGTGAGACGGTGCTGATCGCTGTGATTCAACTCACAGTTCCAGGACGCAACAGGACGCAATATGTCAAGTGCGACGGCGAATCGCAGACACTATCCGCTAATACCTATCCCTGATCCCTATCAGTTCGCCGCGATGCGCACTGGGACTGCGGGATTCTGCAGGCGTCCGAGCAGCATGGCTCGGCCGCTCAACTGTTCGTAGGCGTGCAGGACTGTTGCAGCAGCCAGAGGCGAATGCGGCCAGGCCAGCTCGACATAAATTCGAAGCAGAGCAACGGTGGCATTGCGGCGCAGGAGAAGCGCGTTGTCGACGAGCTGGCGTGCCGCTTCGACGGTGGCGCCGTTACTCGCGCTCAGAGCAGCTTGCCCGATCGCGACCAGCACGGCGGCATTCCGTCCAGCAACGCCAATATAGGCTGCGGCCGCGCGTAAACGTTCCCGCTGCACCGTGCGGAACTCCGCAGCGGACAGGCGGCGGCGCAGGTACTCATTTTCGGTGGGATTGACTAGATTGCGAAACGCCTCGATATCGATCGGTTCAATTTTTTGAACAAGAGCGGAGCCCGGGGAAAGCTGTAGACGCATTGAGACGGTAATACCCAGGATTGTGACCAGAGCAAACGCAGCGGCGATGACGAGAACCAATGCCAGAGTCATTGTTGTAACAGACGCTCCAATTCGCGGTTCCATACCGCCAGATTGTTTTCCGGCAACGGAACCACAGACTTCCTAACCACTTTCTGGGGAACGAGAACGTAATAGAGCCACATCAGCACGCAGAGGTGATACGTGCCCATGTTCAGAAAAGCGAACAAGGTCCGCGCGCGCTCCGATGGGCTTGCATTCGCGATGATGGCCCACGCCGACAGATGCACACACGAGGAGATGCCGAAGCCTAACAAGATGCCAAATGACAACCGGTCCCACGACAAGCGAAAGTAAGCTGCGAACAGAAAGAGGAACAGAATAAGACCGGATTCAATGACAAAGACGGTCTGCTCAAGAAGATGATCTCCGGAAATCAAGAGCCTGGTGCTGTCTCCGTGGGCAAATCCGGCGATGAGGCCAGCCATCAGGACCAGCACCGCTCCAAACACGCTGACCGCAATCCTGCTGACGCGGCTGATCGAGGGATAACGAGTGAAAACTCTAGAGAAGATTTCGCCGATCACAAGGAACTTCAGCAGGCTCTCGATAAGAAGCCTGGCCCATTCGATGCGCCAGTAGTTCTCAGCTGAGATAAAAGGCGCGACATCGGCTCCGAAGACCGCTAGATCTCCCAGGGCGCCCAGAATCGTAAACGCGAGAAAAGCCGGGACCTCGCGTGATATACCCCGCTTCCAGATTAGGAAGCCAACCGCCAGAAGAAGAAGATTGGGGGCAACCCAGAGATAGTTCCAAAGGAATGAGTGCGCCTGCAGCATGGCGATGGTCAGGCACTATACCGCGAATTGCTGCAGGCAGCAACAGTGGCGTCAGTCTTGTTCGGTTTTCGTAAGAGTGGCGATTTCCTCGCGCCACGAAATTAAACCTGATGCAAAATCTCTCGGTGCCGGTTTACGGCTTGCACATCCCGGAACCTCCGCAATTCGTGGTGTTACCACCGCCGCCATCGGCCTTCACCACGGTTGGGGTTACCAAAGTGCTGAGAAATAATACAGCCGTTGCAATGACGAGTAGCATTCGTTTCACGGTTTATCTCCTTATAGACTGCGAGTTGGACCGTGATCGTTACATGGCTTTCCCTGCTCCGCAACGGCACAGAAGAACATTGAATTGTTCGGAATTTGTAACAAAATGAGCCTTAAATCCGCCCTGCAGGACATCAAGGAAACTACCCTTTCGGCCGTATCCGGATGGCTGGGGAAACTGGCCTATCTGGCATCCTTGCGCGGCGGCCAGGGGCGGTACGAGCATTGGGGCATGGAAAGCGTCCACGGGCCGGAATCATCGGAACGGGCTCTGCGCCAGGCACACACCGAGGTGGTGAACAGGCTTCTGCGGACGCCTCTGCCTTCTCTGGTAGAAGATCTGAAGGAATCGAGCGAGGGCAGCGGGATCGCGGGCTTGGAGTATGTCGAGGAGATGCGGGGGCACTTCGAGAATTTACTGCCGGAGGGCCGTCAGAACACTCCGGTGTCAACTCATCTTAATTCAATACTGGTGGCACTCTCGAGCCTGGAGAGGAATCGAGGGCGTGCCACTCGGTCAACTTCATAGCCACTCCCACCACCTGGCCGAGCACCTCGGCTTCCTGCGGGTGGCGGAGAATGCGAACCGGAACCGGAGAGAGTGGGTGAGACTGCAGAATGATTTCTTCACGCCGCATGCTGCACCAGGAACAAGTGTGGCCGTCGCGAGTTTCCACAAAATAAATGGGCCGCTCGTACTCGGAACGCCATGAGCCTTCGACGACGCGATTGCGCGATTCATCGACTTGAATAAAACTTCCGGGCGGCAGGATCGGGTACATGGTGAAATCCTGCGTACCGACATAGCCGTAAGTGAATTCGCTGTTGGCGAACTGTGCAAGATACGCCACCGGAACGAGTCCCCACTTTTCAACCATCCGGCCCAGATTGGTTGTGCGGCGCTCGTCGAAACCGGGATCCATGCGCACCGGAACCTGCACCGAGGCGAGTCCGGCCAAGGCGTCGGAAACGTGCGATTTTGGCGGGGAAACTAATCCCAGGTCCGCCGGGATGTTGTTGAGGTCAACTCCGTACCACGCCATCAGTTCGCGAACGTCGCGCCGGTAAATGATCGCCAGCGTGTAGAGACGGTAAATGCTGGGGAGTATGCCTTTGGTCTCGATATCCGATAACCGGCTGGGCGGAATTGAAAACTCTTCATTGCGATATTTTTCCGCAATGCGCGCACTGGAGTGTTCGACGTCACGCATGGTGAGCCCGAGTTTTTCACGAAGGGTGCGAAGGCTCTTGCCAGCGGGTAGCATTCAAAAGGCCTCGAACAAGTGACCGAAATCATACCAAAGGGCAGGCGAATTGTGTCTCATTTGGGGCAAAAATTTTTACCGGCGAGGCTTGTTACGAATTCCGAACAAACGAGAAGCGGCATCATTTAAGGCAATCCCAGCATAACTCGACGCAGTCGTCAGAGATAAAGCATCGCACCGCGCACTCCGGCGAATCAGCAATTGTTCGGATTTTGTAACAGGCCACCTCCGCTTTTGTACCTCTGCCCGTCGCAGCATTGTTTTCCGAGAACTCTCCAGGCACCGTCTATTTCTCATCTTCCCAGATCTGCGGCCCGGCCAAAAAAAATGCCGAAAGTTCGCCACTCTCGCCGGATGACATTTGTCACGCTGTTTGCGTGATGGTTGGCACTGGCGTGTCGATCGATTCTGGTTGACGATGCCATTACCGATTGATTGGGTCTCGAAGTCGGCATCCTGCGCCGCAAGAGGTGAGAAAGATGATCGCAACCCTGGAGAAAACCGGCAGCGTTCAACCGGCCAGCGCGGTTCCCATAGTGGCCAGTCTTGAGGGCGTCAATAAAAACTATGGAGAGGTTCGGGCGCTCAAGGGCGTAAATTTTCGGGTGCGAGCCGGAGAAGTCGTGGCGCTGCTCGGGCCCAACGGCGCGGGCAAGACTACAGCGGTGAAACTCCTCTTGGGACTGCTGCAGCCGAATGCTGGAAAGGTGCGCGTTTTGGGGGGAGACCCGACGAATCCCGAAAACCGGATGCGCACGGGCGCAATGTTACAGGTGGGACGGGTTCCCGAGACGTTGCGCGTCCGTGAGCACATCGACCTGTTCTCTTCTTACTACCAGAATCCGATGCCGGCCGCGGCCGTTCTGTCAGCCGCCGGATTGGAGAATCTCAGCGAGCGTAAGTTTGGCGACCTCTCCGGAGGCCAGCGGCAGCGCGTTCTGTTTGCGCTCGCGATCTGCGGAAATCCCGATCTCCTTTTTCTGGACGAACCGACCGTCGGTCTCGATGTGGAAGCGCGCCGCATGCTGTGGGATCAGATCCGGCAACTGGTCGGACGCGGGAAAACAGTTCTGCTGACGACGCATTACTTGCAGGAGGCCGACGCACTGGCCGATCGCGTGGCTGTCATCAACAAGGGCGAGATCATTGCGGAAGGAAGTCCGGCGGAGATCAAGGCCCAGACCGCGGGCAAGCGCATTCGCTGCGTCACCAGCCTGCCGATGGACGTGCTCCGGGGAATTCCCGGCGTCACTGAAGTGAAAGAAGACCGCGAGGCGTTCGAACTTCACACCCCTCAAGCCGAACCGGTCCTGCGCGAGTTGCTGGCGCGCGATGCAAGTCTCTCGGGATTGGAAGTGAGCGCAGCGGGCCTGGAAGAAGCGTTCCTGGCATTGACGCAGGACAGTTCGAAAAATGGAAATCACTAGAGCCGGTCTCATGAGTAGCTTTGAAAAAACGCTTCGGAAGGGCGAATTGTTTTGAAAGGGCTCGGAAGGGCGTTTTGAAAGGGCGCGGCTTCTAGCCGCACCGCCTAGAGTCAGAAAGACAATGGGCTTCAGCCCCTGAGGGCACAACGTTCTAACGGAGGTACGATGAGCACCGCAACCATGGCACTGAGCAGCACACAGATTCAACGCTCACCAGCCCACACGGCGACGATTTACCTGAAGGAAGCGAAATACGAATTCCTGAAGTATCTGCGTCTCCGCATGTACACCGTCTCGGTGCTCAGCTTTCCCATCATGTTCTACGTCCTGTTCGGGCTGGTATTGAACTCCAACCAATCGATCGGGGCAACACGCGTGGCGGCGTATCTGATTCCTACCTATGGCACATTCGGCGTGATCGCCGCTTCGTTGTTTGGAACGGCGGCAGGTTTGGCTTCCGACCGCGGACTGGGATGGCTCGAGGTGAAACGTGCCAGTCCCATGCCTCCATTCGCCTACTTCGCCGCGAAGATTGCGACCAGCCTGGTGTTCAGCACAATCATCGTTCTGGCTCTCTTCACACTCGGGATCGCGTTTGGCGGAGTGCGGATGCCCGTCGCATCGTTCGCCCGGTTGCTTGGCATCCTGGCAGCTGGATCGCTCCCATTTTCCGCCATGGGTTTGGCTCTCGGATATTTCACCGGTCCCAACTCGGCGCCCCCGACCATCAACCTTATTTATTTGCCCATGTCGTTCTGCAGCGGCCTCTGGATCCCGATCATGTTCCTGCCGAAAGTTGTGCAGAAGATTGCGCTGGTGCTGCCGCCGTATCACCTGTCGCAACTGGCCCTGGGCGTCGTGGGCGCCGGAACACACGAGTCCGCCATTGCGCATTGGGAGGCGCTTGCCGCTTTCACCATGATTTGCCTGGGCATCGCCCGCATCGGCTTCCAGCGCGATCAGGAAAAAATGTACGGATAGGCGAGGTTTCGGAGTTTTGAGCTTTTGGATATTAGTATGAGTGCGAACGCGAAAAAGTCGATGACTGCGACCATCGCCCTTGTCCTGTTTGGCGCGCTCGCTCTATTCGCGGGGGAGAAGTGGTTGTGGGCGCTAATTCCTGCCGCGGCGCTGGTATGGTACTGAGCGGCGCCAAAATTGCGCAGTGGCCGGAATTGACGCCACGAGTGACAATGGAGGATGAGGTTAGTGACATTCTGGCGTTGAAGCACAGTCAATCGCCGGGAGCCCAACGCATGGACTTAGCGCTGAAGCCGTTCAAAAGCGTCCTCAAAAATCGGGATCACGGTTGGGGACCTTTCGTTTGGTTCGTCTATTCTGGATTCTTCTTTGTCCAGCCGGTGTTAGACCACGTAAACTTCCGAGTCTGGCTGCTGGATATTGCCGGATACCTGGTGTTCTGTTGCCTTTATTTCGGGCTTTTCTGGCTCGAGCACCCGAAGCCCATCGTGCACATCGGCGGGCTGATTTTGCTGGGAGTGTTGTTCCTCCCCTACAACGGTGGAGCCGCAGGCTTCTTCATCTTCGCCGCGGCTTTCGTGCCATTTTCGACGAACACCAAAAGAACTGCGCTTCTGGGAATTTTCGCCATCACAGCGATCGCAGCCGCAGAGAGCCTGATCCGGCACCTGGATATTTGGACAACATTCTGGGCTTGCGTCTTCCCACTGACAGTAGGCGGGAGCAATGTATTTTTCGCCGAACGCAACCGCATGAACTGCAAGCTGCGCAAGGCCAACGAAGAAATCGAGCATCTGGCAAAAGTCGCCGAGCGGGAACGCATCGCGCGCGATCTGCATGACGTGCTCGGGCACACGCTATCGGTGATAACACTGAAATCGGAATTGGCAGGCAAGCTGATCGATCGCGATCCGGAGCGAGCGGGCAAAGAGATTCGCGAGGTCGAGAACATTTCGCGGCAGGCTCTGTCGGACGTGCGCGACGCGATCCGCGGATACCGCTCCAAGGGACTGGTTGCCGAGTTGGCCCTGGCAAAGTCGACGCTCGAGACGGCAGGCCTCACCGTACAGTGTGATGCCGCTACCAGCATGCAGTTGCCTCCCATGCAGGAGAGCGTTTTATCGCTGGCGGTGCGCGAGGGCGTGACGAACGTGGTACGTCATGCGAACGCCCGCACATGCCGCTTGCGGATCGAGCAGCAGAACGATATGTGCCGCCTGGAGATTGCCGACGATGGCCAGGGCTTCGTCAGCATGGAAGGCAATGGCCTCCGCGGCATGCGCGAGCGCGTCGAGATGCTTGGCGGCACGCTCGATCGCCGCAATAAGTCGGGCACGACTCTGACCATCACGCTTCCTCTCAAGGAAGTGGCGGTAAAAGATGTCGCCGAGCACGAAGCCATCCCGGAACAAGTGAAGGCGCACTAACTTGAATCCTCCCGTTAAAGACGCTGGCCGCAAGACGATTCGCGTGGTGCTGGCCGAGGATCAGGGCATGGTTCTGGGCGCGCTGGCGGCCTTGCTCGAAA
Organism: Terriglobia bacterium; assembly: GCA_020073385.1. Classification (GTDB taxonomy): domain Bacteria; phylum Acidobacteriota; class Terriglobia; order Terriglobales; family Acidobacteriaceae; genus Sulfotelmatobacter. The sequence goes on from JAIQFH010000013.1 coordinate 113,092, forward strand.
TTGAAGGCGACATTTCGGTGGTTGCGCAGGCCCGTAACGGCAAAGAGGCGCTGGAGGCCGTCCTCGCGCATAAGCCCGACGTCTTCATTACCGACATCGAAATGCCGCACATGAGCGGTCTCGATGTTGCCGCCGAATTGAAGCGCCAGCGTACCGGAACGCGCGTGGTCATCGTGACCACATTCGCCCGCACAGGCTACTTGCGCCGCGCCCTCGAGTCAGGCGCGTCGGGATATCTACTGAAAGACATGCGCGCCGAAGAGCTTGCCGATGCCGTGCGCCGCGTCCATCAAGGCCTGCGCGTGATTCATCCCGAGTTGGCAACGGAAGCATGGGGCGAAGTAGACCCCCTGACCGACCGCGAGCGCCAAGTCCTGCGCCTAGCCGGCGAAGGCATGGCCAGCTGCGATATCGCCGGCGAACTGGGATTGTCCGACGGCACCGTGCGGAACTATCTGTCGGAAGCCATCAGCAAGCTGGGAGCGAACAACAGAGTGGAAGCCGCAAGGATCGCGAGAACCAAAGGCTGGCTGTAGAAAACACCCACGTAGCGACAGCCGCCTCGGCTGTCCGTCCCGAGCGTAGTCGAAGGAGAAGCGAGCCAGCGCGAAGCCGGGTCAGTGCCTCTATGACGTAGTCGCCCGCTCGATCCCACTTTCCTGATTCTTCACCGTCTTGTAAGCCCAGGCCATGCGCGGCGTGTTATGCGAGATGCCGATGTGCCCTTCGCGGTTCAAAACGATAATCCCACCATGTCCGTTCACGCGCTGCTTGAGATAATTCATCGCCTCCTGCGCCGACCACTCAGGAAGATTTCCCGCGGCGATGCGATCAGCAGTCCACTTGGCAAGAACCAACTTCATGATCGGCTCGCCCCATCCAGTCGTGGAGGCAGCGGCGCTCTCATTGTCGGCGTAACAACCGCAACCGATCAGCGACGAGTCGCCTAGGCGCCCCGGAGCCTTGTTCAGCGTGCCTCCCGTTGATGTGGCGGCGGCAATGTTGCCGTTGCGATCAAGCGCGACCGCGCCGACGGTGTCGTGCGAAATCGTCGGATCGTCTGTGGGCGCGAACAGATCACTTCCCGACACTGGGTGCCCCATTTCTGGCGCGCCTTTTGCGCCAGAAGTGGGGATTTTCGCCTGATACTCTCGCAGCCTCTCGACTTCGCGCGGGATGACGAGGTCCTCATTCTTGCAAAGCGGAATGCCGTGTTCAGCCGCGAATTTCTCGGCGCCTTCGCCGACGAAATAAACGTGCGGGCTCTCGCTCAGAATCTTACGCGCGGCGCGGATCGGATTGCGCAGATGCTCGACGCACCCCACGCCGCCCGCGCGAAGCGTTGCCCCATCCATAATGAGCGCGTCGAGTTGCACACGCCCATCGCGATTGAGAAAGCTGCCGCGCCCAGCGTCGAAGGTCTCGTCGTCTTCCATAATGACGACCGCTTCCTCGACAGCATCCAGCGCCGACCCGCCACGCTCGAGCACACGCCATCCCGCCGCCAGCGCATTCGACACGCCGCGGATGTGCGCGTCGACCATGTCATCCGGCATGGCCCACGCCCCACCATGAACGACTAATACAGGATCAGTCGGCAAGAGTTATCCCCAGAACGTCAGACCAAAGACCTCGGACGTCAGACCACAGATGAGACGGGATAGGATAGCAGGTCATTACGATCTAGTGCCCGGCCCATGTCCTTGCAGATTTGCGGAACACTCCGGGTATTGTGACTGATGCCGCTCTTGACCATTCGGCGCTCCCCTGGCGATTGTCATCCTGACCCGCAGCTATTGGCGGCGAAGAACCTATGCACTCTTCAACATCACTGATGCTCCAGATGAGTCCATAGGTCCTTCGGTCCGCAAACCCGCGGCCCTCAGGATGTCAAATAGAAATAGCTAACTGTAGTGTTGATCGTTTCCGTCGAGGACCGCACGTCGCAAAGAAAATGCGCCGCCATTACGGCTTCCAGTCCTGCGAGTACACGGCGAATTGCGTGGGGCCGATTACTCCGAAGCACACCCGGTAAGGCGAATCGGTCTGAGCAAAGACCAAATCCACTTCTGCGGTTTTTCCCGGCGCGAGGTCCGCCAGCTTGATCTCTTGCCGCTCCACCGGAATATCTCCTTGTCCGTAGAACACTACTTCAATGCGGTAGCCTCGCAACGTGTAGGTGGGAAGAGTGCTGCGCGCCTTTAGGAGAATGTGAAACGTGTTTCCGTGGTTGGTGATGGCCACCGACTCGATAGGGCTCGACTCGTCGCGCAGCACCGCGTAGGAAGGCTTCCGCGCGCCGTAGACGTCGACCACTCCGTGCACGCGTTGCTGCAGCGCTCCCATTCCGCGGTCTCCAATGTGGGTGCGGTAATCGTTGTAGCAGAAGAAAATCGCTCCCCCGACGAAATCTTTCGAGCGGAAGACTTTGGTGTGGTTGCGCAGGATCTCGATGCGAGGCAGGTCACCCTCCGGACGGTCCGGCGTGCAGGCGCAGTATCCGTACTCGGAGATCACGATCGGCTTCGCGGGAAACGCAGCGTGCAGCGCGTCCAGGTGCTGGTCGAGGTCGCGCGCGTCCCCGGGCTGCCATGTCCCGAAGTATTCGTTGGCCTCGATGAAGTCCATCAGTCCGGCAACGTCGCGCTCGGGAGTCTTGAGCAAGGAGTTCGAGGCGTAGGAGCAGAGGCGTCCGGGATCGAGACGCTTGGCCTCTTCCAGCATGCGCTTGGCGAACTGGTACGCTGCGGGATTCTGGCCGCCGATCTCGTTGCAGAGTCCCCAAACAACGACCGAGGGATGATTGCGGTTCTGTTCAATCAGCTCGCGCAACTGCTCCAGTCCGTTTTCCATGATGTCGGCGGCAGGCTCTGCGCCCATGTCGGCGAAGGTTGCGGGCCCCCACGTCGGGACTTCTAACTGCATCAGCATGCCTCGACGATCGCAAAAGTCGATCACGCGTTGGTCCTGAGGCCAATGAACGCGGGTGAAAACGCAGTTCAGATTCTTCATGTCGCGGTGATCGTGCTCGATCCAGTCAGCCGGTTCGGCCATGCCGTAATCAGGGTTGCTGCCGGCCATGCGCTCGACCCCCATCAGGCGCACGGGCTCCCCATTGAAGTGGAACCTGCCGTCTTTGATTTCGAACTTGCGAATTCCGAAGGTTGTTTCCAGCAGATGCTCTTCCCTGCCGTCGGAGGTGTGTAGCTCGATCCGATAGAGATTCGGGAAATCGAAATGCCAGAGCTTCGCGCTTGCAATGGTTGCCTGCAGCGTCAGAGTCTCGCGTCCGCGCGCTTTGACTGTGAGCTTGCTGATCTTCGAGCTGGCGACTGTCTGTCCTGTGGCGTCGTCGAAGACGCGGAAGCTGGCGGATCCGGTCCAGCTCTTTGCGCTCGTGTTTCGACAAAGTGCTGAAACCGTGACCGCAGCTTCTTTGCTGCTCAGATCAGCGACGGCATCGATGTCGACGCGCTCCACGAAGGTTTTCGGCGTGATGAGCAGTTGTACCGGACGAAAGATGCCGCCGTCATGTGCCCAGTCGCTTGACCGGCCGCGAGGCAGCATGTGCTCGTTGAATGCATTGTCGACGCGAACGGCAATCAAATTAATTTGGCCCCAACGCAGCATCGGGGTGATGTCGAGCGTGAAAGCGGTATATCCCTTGCGCACGTGCTCTCCGGCCAGCTGGCCGTTAACCCAAACCGTAGCGGTGTGAAACACGGCTTCGAACTGCAAGCGGACCGCGGCGTCGCGCCAGTTAGGAAGGGCTTCGAAGGACCGCCGGTACCATGCGATTCCGCGATAGTCGGTGTGGGCAGAATCAACCTGCCAGGTGTGCGGGACTGTGACTTCGCCCCATTGCCCCGTTGAGAAGTCCCATGTATTCCAGCCGTTCTTCGTTCCGAGATCGTCGGGGTCGATTTGAAAGGCCCATGTTCCGCAGAGGGAGACCGTTTCAGTGGCCGCGCGGACTCGAGGAGTTACCGCCGATGAGCGCGAGGTGGCGAGCGCCGCAGCGACCAAGGCGGATTTGCTCAGGAACTGCCGACGGGATGACATTGCGGACTAGGCCTCGGGGAATGACAGCGCAAGTTAATCAAAAGATCCCGCTGAGTGTCCACAAGGTGAGAGTGCTCGTGTGGGGACAGCCGCCATAGCCTGCCCTGAGCGAAGTCGAAGGGGCTGTCCAGCGAAGCGAGCGCCCCTCCGTTACCACACTGGACAGCCGAAGGCGGCTGTTCCCACATAGTTCTTTCGATTTACGCGGCTTGGCCTGGGGTTAAGGCTACTGGCGGGTCTTGGGTGCGCGTCCAGGTGTAGCGCATGCGGTGGATTACGGTGATCGTGCTTAGGACTGCGATCAGCCACAGCACCGGAGCCATGCGGTTAAACAGCGCTCCGAGTATTACCAGCACCAGGCGTTCGGGGCGCTCCATGAATCCGACACGGCACGAGCCAATCAGACTCTCGGCGCGGGCTCTCGTGTAGCTCACCATGATGGCGCTGATCATGACGAAGGCAGTAAGGACGACGTAGGTGTAGCGTCCGCCACGGGCGTAGAAGACTAACAGTCCAAGAAACTGCGACGCGTCCGAATAGCGGTCAACAACCGAGTCGAAGAACGCTCCGAAGCGCGTGACGCGGTTCGTGGCGCGGGCGACTTGTCCGTCCACCAGATCGAAGAAACCGGAGAAGATAATGACTAGTCCGGCGTAAATGAACATTCGCTTCTGATTGGAGGCGTTGGCCGAGCCAAAAAGAAAGGCTGCCCAGGTGTTAACCACCAGTCCCATGAAGGTAAGGACATTAGGATTGATGCGAGAGAGCGCGAGCCAGCGGACGATGGTATCGAGTAAAACTCCGCAGGCCCGTCCGAAGGCGGAGGTCCAGGAAGCGGTCATTGGCAAAGCACCGGAACCGCCAATTTAACCACAAAGGGCACGAAGGTACACGAAGGAAAATTCTTGCGGTTCTGCCTTCGTGGACCGTCTCCTGCCCTGAGCGTAGTCGAAGGGTGTCCTTTGTGGTTCATGAATTTGGTGCGATTACGCTTGCGCTTCTTTGGGACCGTCGGCTTCGTCGTGGATCGTGCTCAGACTCAGGATTTCCAACTCGCGCTTGCCGTTGGGAGTCACTACGATGGCTTCATCCCCGACTTTCTTATTCAACAGCGCGCGGCCGATGGGGCTCGTGGTCGAAATCTTTCCCGCCGCAACATCCGACTCTTCGCTGGTCACCAGCTTGTACTCGACTTCTTCCCCTTTGGTATTGTCGTACACCTTCACCGTGGATCCGAGGCCAACCTTGTCCTTGGGAATATTGTTCATGTTGACCATGGACAGATCGGCGAGGCGCTTACCTAGCTGCCGGACGCGCGCTTTCACGAACTCCTGCCGCTGCTTGGCCATGTGGTACTCGGCATTTTCACTGAGATCGCCAAGGGCCGCGGCTTTCTTGATTTCTTTCGGAAGTTCGTGGATCAACTCGTGTTCAAGCGCGTTGATCTCTTCCTGCAATTTGCGTTTGATCGCGTCTGTCATCTTGAATTTGAAGCCGGGTTACTAAGTGGCCGGATTACAGCAAGGCTTGGGACATTATACCCCCGGCACAGGCCTTGCGCCGTCCGGCTTTTCGCTTGGCTAAGAGGGCCAAGAATGGCGGCTTGCGAGTACACTCTCGGGAACGCAAACCGGCAGCTCGGGGCTGATTTTGCGCACAAACAAAAGGGGGAAGGAAATGTCTAATCTGGCAGCAACTCCAATTGTGGGTGGTACTACGCCTCCGCGGAGGCTGGGACAGAGTGTGTGGGCGATCGTGGCGGGATTTCTCGTCGTTGTGGTGTTTTCGATCGGCACTGACATCGTGCTGCGCAAACTCGGCATCTTCCCGCCGCTCGGGCAGAAAATGGCAGACCGGCTATTCGTGTGGGCGACGATTTATCGCACGATCTACGGGATCGTCGGCAGTTACACTGCCGCGCGGCTCGCGCCGTATCGGCCGATGTGGCACGCCATGATGGGAGCGGCCATCGGAATGATCCTCGGTACCGTCGGGGCGGTAGTAACGTGGAATAAAGACCTAGGGCCTCACTGGTATCCGCTGGCGCTCATTGTTACCGGTATCCCCTGCGCCTGGATCGGGGCAAAAATCCGGGAAAAGCAGCTTCCTACGTAAACCTGTCGATTTCGCACCGCCTCGTTCGATGCTGATATAGAGCCTGGAAAGATCCAAATCCGGCTCAAAACTGAAAAACAGGAGTGAACAGCTATGCGAGTGATGGTCATCGTAAAAGCCACCAAGGATTCCGAGGCGGGGGTCCTTCCGAGCAAAGAGTTGCTGACAGCCATGGGCAAGTACAACGAGGAACTCGTGAAAGCCGGGATTATGCTCGCCGGAGACGGTTTGAAGCCGTCGTCCAAAGGCAAGCGGGTACGGTTTTCTGGCGATAAGCGGTCGGTGATTGATGGGCCATTCGCCGAGACCAAGGAACTGATTGCGGGCTACTGGATGTGGCAGGTGCGATCGATGGAAGAAGCGGTGGAATGGCTGAAGCGTTGCCCGAATCCGATGCCCGGTGAATCTGAGGTGGAGATCCGGCCGGTCTTCGAAGCGGCAGATTTCGGAGAGAACTTCACCCCGCAGCTCCAGGAGCAAGAGCGCCGGATTGCCGAGAAGATCGCAGGAAAGAAGTAGTGAAATCGTTCCTCAATTACCTTTGTCATTCCGACGAGTCGCCGAGCGACAAGGAGGAATCTGCTGTCCGCCGGCACCCTCAACGCTGTCGGCGACAGCAGATTCCTCCGCGGCTTCGTCGCTTCGGAATGACAAAATTTTTTGTAAACCCTGTCGATTTCGCAAACCCCGGTTCGACGTATTCATAGAGCGCGGGAAATCGGAGGCAAAAATCATCGAGACCCGGCTCACAATTTGAATCCATACTAAGGAGAAAGACCTTGAAATTCCTCAGCATCTACAAGAACGCTGAACGCAACATCCCTCCCACCGAGCAGGAAATGGCCACCATGGGCAAACTGGTCGAACAGGGCTTTAAAGAAGGCTGGCTGCTCGCCACCGAAGGCTGCCTTCCGAGCAAACTGGGCGCGCGCGTCCGCAGGTCGGGCAGCAACATCAGCGTCACCGACGGTCCCTTCACCGAGTCCAAAGAAGTCGTTGGCGGATTCGCCATCCTGAAGGCGAATTCCAAGGAAGAAGCGATCCAGCTCGCGAAGGACTTCCTCAAAGTTGCCGGCGAAGGCGAATGCGAACTGCGCCAGATCTACGAAGCCAACTGCGCCGACCAGAACGCTGCCAAGAGCGCGGGCCGCGAGGTTGCGCTGAAAGCCTAGAAAATGATGTGATCGGTAGCAGTGAGTGCTACCGAAACCCATCGCGCCATCGAAGCCGTCTGGAAGATGGAGTCGGCCCGGGTGATTGCCGGGCTGACTCGCATCGTTCGCGACGTGGGCGTGGCCGAAGAACTGGCGCAAGACGCGCTGGTCGCGGCTCTCGAGCAGTGGCCCGAGTCCGGAATACCCGATAATCCCGGAGCCTGGCTGATGGGCACGGCGAAGCATCGAGCCATCGATTTCCTTCGCCGCGGAACGCTGATCGACCGCAAACACGAAGACCTCGGCCGCGAGATGGCCGAACGCGAGATGCAGGTGCCCGATCTCGCCGCTGCTATGGATGACAACATCGGTGACGACATGTTGCGGCTGGTTTTCATAGCATGTCATCCGGTGCTTTCAACGGAAGCCAGAGTGGCGCTCACGTTGCGCCTTCTGGGCGGACTGACAACCGACGAGATCGCGCGCGCCTACCTGAGCTCCGAGCCGACCATCGCACAACGAATTGTTCGCGCCAAGAGGACGCTGACCGAAGCGCAGGTTCCCTTCGAAGTTCCGCGCGGCGCCGAGTTCTCGGGGCGGCTGTCCTCTGTTCTGCAAGTCATCTATCTCATCTTCAACGAAGGTTACTCGGCCACATCCGGAGACGACTGGATGCGCCCGGCTCTGTGCGAAGAAGCGCTGCGCCTCGGCCGGATCGTGGCAGAACTGGTCCCGAACGAGCCCGAGGTGCACGGACTGGTGGCGCTGATGGAGATTCAGGCGTCACGCTCGAAGGCCCGTGTCAACGCCCAGGGCGAGCCCGTGTTGCTGCTCGATCAGGATCGCGCACGCTGGGATCGCTTGTTGATCGGGCGTGGATTGGCCGCGCTCGATCGCGCCGAACGCATGGGTGAAGCGCGCGGCCCCTATGGGATTCAGGCTGCGATTGCCGCCTGTCATGCGCGGGCGGTAACGCCGCGAGATACTGACTGGGCGCGCATCGCGGCGTTGTACGACGAGTTGGGGCAGATCGAACCGTCGCCGGTCGTGGAGTTGAATCGCGCAGTGGCCGTCAGCATGGCCTCCGGTCCCGCGGCGGGACTCGAGTTGGTGGATGCGCTGACGGACGATCCTGCGTTGAAGAACTACCATCTACTGCCGAGTGTGCGGGGCGATCTGCTGAAGAAGTTGGGGCGAATGAACGAGGCGCGCGCGGAATTCGAGAGAGCCGCGTCGATCACGCGGAACGCGCGCGAGCGGAATCTGCTGCTGGAGCGAGCGCGCACTTGCACTGACTAGAAGTGGCAGAAAATTTCGCTACCGTGCCGTGACGAACTGGCCTGGTCTGGGTGAGAGCATTATGATTACGGGAAGTTCAAGCGGCGCAGCAGTTCCTGAAAGCGAGTGTCGGAGCGAACTGGATCCCACATGGGGAAAGTTTTCAGTTGCACCATCTGCCAGGCGTGTCCCTCGTACGCTTTCTCCAGCCAGGCGGCGGACTGGCCTGCATCGCCGAGCTGCGCGTACACGATTGCGATCTCGTAAGGAGCTCGCTGACGTTTCGCTTCTGAGAGCTTCCACTTCCAGTAGCCATTCGCGCCCGATTGTTTATACGCGAGCTCCAGCCCGGCCAACTGGTCTGGTCTTGCTCCCCACAACTTCATCGCTTTCCCGTATTCCCGGATCGCGTCTTCGAACAGCCCCTTCTGTTCGTAGACGCCGCAGAGAAACTCATAGGCCCTTGAGTCATTCGGCTCGATAGCTTCAGTTCGCTGCAATTGCGCAATAGCTTTCTCATCCTGTCGCGCGACTGAGTAAACGCTCCCCAAGGCCAAGTTCGCGGAAACGGATAGAGGATCGCGCTCGACCGCGCGCTGTGCCTCTGCAATCGCCTCCGGCAGGCGTCCCATAGTCGACAGGAACCACGCGTATTCGAAGCGAGCCTCCACTAAACTCGGATCGAGTTCTAGAGCCCGCCTGAATTCCCGGTCCGCTTCGTCCCAGTTCCAGCGGTAATAGAATGCGGCCGCGGCCTGAGTGTAGTGAACCTCGGGTAGCGTGGGGTCAATCTCCAGCGCAGTTTTGAGGGCTGCGCTGAACTGAGGTAATGCCTCCTGCGGAGGTATCGCACCATCGATCCAGAGCCAGCCGTAGGTATTCGCTAACGCGGCGTACGGCGGGGCCCAGTGGGGGTCGGCATCGATGGCTTTCCGGAAGTAATCGACAGCTTTCTTGAAATCCTCGGGATTCCACTTGTAGTAGTGATATTGGCCCTTGAGATAAAGCTCGTACGCCTCGGGTTTGACGGGACGGGCGCGGGTCAAATGGGTGGACTCCTCAGGAGTCAGGGCCACCTTGATTTCGCGTGCCACCGCTTGGGCTATCTCTCCCTGCAGAGTGAGTACGTCGTGCGCATCGCGCTCGTAACTCTCTGCCCACAGGTGAGTGTCGTTCGGACCACGTATCAGTTGGACAGTAATGCGTACTCGGGCACCCGAACGCTGCACAGAGCCTTCCAGAATGCCATCCACGCCGAGCGCTCGAGCGACTTCGGGCAGCGGCTTCTTTACATCCTTGAATTGCATGACGGAAGTGCGCGAGATTACTTTCACGTCGCGAAGCTTCGCCAGGTCGGTAATCAGTGCGTCGGTCATTCCGTCCGCGAAGTAGTCCTGTTGTGGGTCGCCGGAGAGATTCGACAGGGGCAAAACTGCTAGCGAACGGATAGGTGCCTCCCCTCGCCCGCCCAGCACGCGACTTCGCCACCCGCCCACATTCAGGACAATCAGGGCGACAGCCACAGTCAGAAAGCCGACGGCGATCACAAATAGGCGGCGGGGCCGTTCCTTCAGTGGCTTCTGCTCATGCCCCGTATCCACTAGCGCGATCAAACGGTACCCGTGACGAGGCAGGGTTTCAATGAATTGGGGATGTTCGGCTGAGTCGCCTAGGACCTGCCGCAGCTTCTGAACGGCGTGGTTCAGGCCGTCATCGAACTCCACATAAGTATTCGTCGACCACACTTTGCTGCGCAGTTCGTCCCGGGTGACCACCTCGCCGGGGTGTTCCGCCAGGGCCCGAAGGATTTCGAAAGACTTCGGGGGCAGAGGGATTTTTCGGCCGTCAGTGTGGAGTTCCCCGGACGTAAGGTCGAGTTCAAACCTGCCGAAGCAGACTTGTGCCGGTGATGGAGCCGTGACGGGCATGCCGCCTCCAGGAGTTCCAAACTTAGCATGAGGCTATTGGCACGACTGTGATTGGGCGCACGGAACTGTGCTGTTGCATTCCTCATCCATCGAGCGCCCACAGCAAGACTTCATGCAATTTACAGCCAGTATTCATTGCAACCGCCGCGCCTTTGGCATATTCAATGGCCCAACGGGCGTGTAATTCCACCTCCAAGAGGATCGGCAAGCAAGCGGGTGGGCGCCCGCCAACGTCCTGACCGAGTACATCAGAACGTCTAGGGCCAGCCGGGCGGATGACTCCGGAGTTCCCGGAGTCCCGCCGTTCACAGCCAAATTGATGGAGGTAATCATGAGACGCATCAGCATTCTTGCATGCATTCTTGGTGTGTGGTTCGTTTCGATGGCATGGGCGCAGCAGCCTGCGCCCAAGCCATCGCTTAGCAGACACAACGCGCACCGAATGGCCAACCTGCTCTCCAAAGCGGAGAGGAGGGCCCAACCCGGAAATTATCTGGCCTCGGCCACGACGTCCGGCAAGTCTAAGATTTGGGATCTTGGCGTCTATCCAGGGGGAACTACGGCCGCGTTGCAAAGCATTAACGACTTTGGAGTCGCCATGGGATGGGGCGACGTGCCTATCGAGGGAGCGACCGAAACCCGGATGATAGGTATTCCTCTTTTTGGTTTCAACGCTGGCCAATGGTTTGAAAGCGGCATTAGCGCCGGCGAAAATGACACAGGAGAAGCCGGGGGAATAAGCAATACAGGGATTATCGTGGGCAACATCATGGATTCCAATGGCTGGCCCGTGGCTTATGCCTGGATGCCAGGCCACATCGGATTCCACTTGGGAAAATATGCAGACGATGATGGAAGTATCGCCATCGCGATTAACCACTCGGGCACGTTCATCGTTGGCAATAGCGGCAAACTCCTGGCAGACGGGAGCATGCGCGTCACACCCCTTGTCTGGGTCTCAAAAGCGATTTGGAAAGACGGCCGGCCAACCTTGTCCTGGGAGATGCATGCGCTTCCCACCGGCGGTTTCGAAAAACCCGGAGCGGTTTTCGAGAGCGTTACTTTGAATTTTTGGGGAGGATGGGGGGTTAATGATTTCGGCCAGATCGCCGGGGACGGCTGGACATATGATCCTGACTCGGGCGAATGGTGGGAGATCGCCGTTGTGTGGACCCCTATTAAAGATGGCAAGGAATGGAAAATTCAACGCCTTCCCACGGCTGCTGGCTTTACGTACAACGAAGCGCTCGCCATCAATGATTTCGGCGAAATTGTGGGCGACGTGTGGGGAGCGAACGCCTTCCCTGCTCTCTATAAACAGAATCCTAGGTCTAAACGGTGGTCAGTGAGTGTGCTTCCTGCCACGCCTAAGCTCGATTATGGCTGGAGTGTGGCGTGGGGCATCAATGAGCTTGGCGATATAGTCGGCTACTGCACGGATGAGAATTGGACTGTGAGTGCTACTCGTTGGAATTCCCATGACCGTCGTTTCGTGAAAAGCCTTGGCTTCCCGGGAGACACTAGTATTGCCTTCGGTGTGAACAATCTGGGCATTGCCGTGGGTGGGTACCAGAGTATTGTCTCTACCGAGGATGGCAATTCCGTTTATGGTCCAGAGCAAGCGGTTGCCGTCCGATTCCGATAAGAGTTTTCGGAGGCGAGAAACGCATTGCCTATTGGCCTTGGTGATCTCTCCCGTATCGGCGACGGTCCTGGTTATGCCCCCACGCTGGTGGATTTGGGTCTGTCGAAAATCCCCACTTCTGGCAAAGTCGGCCAGTAGTGGGGCACCCACGAAACCTCTGTCTGGCGCACGCAACTTTCCTCTGCATTGCGAATGTTAGGCAACGGAAGATCTGCATCGGGCCAGGATCAGCGTGATGTCGTCGTGCTGGTCGCCGGGGCTGAGTGCGCGTACCTCGTTCGTGATGGCTTCGACCGCCGCCTGGCACGGATGTTCGCGGTAATGGCGCAGACGTTGAATCAGGTTCTCTTCCCCGAATTCTTCGCCGCGATCGTTCATTGCTTCGGTGATGCCGTCGGTGTAGAGAATGAGCAGATCTCCGGGAGCCAGTTCGAATTCGGAGAAGCTGCACTCCCAATCATGAAACAGACCCAGCAGCGTTCCGGTGGAACTGAGGCGGCAACAGGCATTCTCACCACGCATGATGATGCCGGAGAGGTGTCCGCAGTTGGCGTAGCGCAACCGCCGCGACTCATCGTTATATTCAGCGAAGAAAAGCGAGGCATAGGCGCTGTCAACGGTGTTCTCGTAGAAAAGACGGTTGACCGACCGCAGGAACAGTTCAGGATGCGTCAGCGCCACAGCGCACTGGCTGCGCAAGTTGGCCTGCAAGTTGGCCATGAGCAGGGCGGCAGCAATGCCTTTACCCGAGACATCGCCGATCACGAGTCCGATCCGCTGCTGCCCCAGATCGAGGAAGTCAAAGTAATCCCCGCCAACCTGCCGTGCCTGCAGGCATAGTCCGGCATATTCGAGCGTCTTCGCTTGCGGACGAACCTGCGGAAACAGCCGAGCCTGAACCTGCTTGGCGATTTCGACCTCCTGCGCGGCACGGCGTTCGGCCTCGAGCCGTTGCTCCTGAACGCGGCGCTGACTCTCCACCGTGTGGGTGAACTCATCGAATCCGGCGACGCCGTAGGAGTTTGCGTCGGGATCCTCGAAGCGAGTGAAAAAACCGCCCCACTCCGGGACTTTCGGCGGGAAAAGAAAGCGCACCCCCCGGCCGTTCCATTCGTTGTACTTTGCGATGACGTCCTCGCTGAGGAAATAGATGTTGGTGTCGCGGCCGACGAGGTTCTCGCTGTCGGATCCGGGAGTGACTTGTACCAGGGCGAGATTGGCACTCCCGTCGGGCGGGGCAACCTCGATCCATCGCATGCCGTTTTCGAACTGATGGTCGACCGTTACGCGAAAGCCGAGCTGGTCCCGGTAAAACCGCAAGCTGCGCTCCTGATCACGAACGAAAATCATGATGAAGTGCAGCGTGAGATACGGATCCTCGCGGTCGAGCCGCAGCCGGAAACGATCCATGCCGAAGGGAACAGGTGCGTCGGACATCGTGCGAGATTATACGGGTTTGGGCATCAGGCGACGGCCATTCGACCGAGGGAAAGTAAACGCCCTCCTCTGTCGCACAAAAGGCGACCAGGACGGGGCACCGTCAAGGTCAATTATCAGGCTTGGAATTCTGAGGCTTCGGGAAAGCGCAGGTTGCATTTGGCGAGCGTGGTCGTCAGGAGCTCTTCCACCTTTGACTCTTCGCAGTTGCGGGCCATGGCGAGTTCGCTGACCAGCAGATAGCGGGCGCGCTCCAGCATCTTCTTCTCCCGGAAGGAAAGCGGCTTGGCCTGGTGGAGGGCGATCAGGTTCTTCAACACGCCGGCGACTTCTATGAGCGATCCGGTGCGCATGCGCTCGGAGTTCTCTTTGAACCGGTCTTTCCAGTCGCCATTGGTGCCGTTCCCGTTGATCGAAAGCAGGTCCAGCACTTTCTGGATTTCCCCGTTCTTCACCACCCGCCGCAGACCGACACTCCCGGCGTTCTGGCAGGGCACCATCACTCTGAGGCTGCTGGCTTTAATGTTCAGGAGGTAGAACCTCTCGACCGTCGCACCCACGGACCGGCTGCTGATCTGTTCGATGACACCGACACCATGGTTGGGATAGACGACTTTATCACCTATGTGGAAATTCGAATCGGCAAGGCTCATAAGCAAGGCACCCAGTCGGCGGAGGGTTAGTGGGGAAGAGCGCTATAATTACTATCAACATGCTACTCCTGGCCCCTTAGGGAAGGCAAGGGAGGCCGGATCTCCGTTGCCGAGACAATCGTTGCCGAGACAATCGTCGCCGAGACAATTTGTCATTCCGAAACGGCGAAAGCCGTTGAGGAATCTGGTGTTGCTTGCGGCGGGTATGCTGCCAGCAAAAGCAGATTCCTCGCTTTCGCTTCGGAATGACAAAGGGTGCGGGATAAGCTTTTACGGAGAGGTCTGTTTTCCGCGACTTTCCATCCATCCCTGCAAGATCAGAATCGCAGCCATGCGGTCGACGGCCTGGCCTCGTTTCTCAATCGAGAGATCGGTCTCGCGCAAGAGGCGGTTGGCTTCGGCGGACGTAAGGCGCTCGTCCCACAGATGGACCGGCAACTTGAAGTGCTTGCGTAATTCGTCCGCAAACGCCTGAATCTTCTCGGCTTGGATGCCTTCGGCGCCAGACATGCGCAGCGGGAGACCAACCACGATCTCCTCCACGCCATAATCGCGAATGACGCGGTGCAGGAAGGAGAAGTCATATTTCTTGTTCTTGCGGTGCAGCGTCTCAAGACCCTGTGCCGTAATGCCGAGAGGGTCAGAAACCGCGATCCCAATGCGGCGTGCTCCGACATCAAGGCCGAGGACGCGGTGGGCCGAAGCGCTGGAATTCGCAGACACAGCGGAATTATAAGCGGACGAATACAGGCAACCGGCCCTACATTTGTGAAGGCACCACAACTAATGTCGGGACAGCCGCCATCGGCTGTCCCGCGATGGCGAAGCCGAGCGGGCCTCGATACAGATACCTCGCACTAGCCCTCTGCTACACTTCCGCGTTCCCGCTACCGAGGAGGCCGGTCCATGTTTGCAGGAAACCCCAGACTCCTAGGCGTGCATGGAGTCAGGCGGCTTTCTTCCGAGCAATCGTGCTCAGCAGTTGCGCCAAGGGCTGCGGTTCCGCCACTCTAGACGGTCTTTCCAGATCGCAAAATCCGTGGTATATCAATGGCTCCAATAAGCCCACAACCCATTTTTGATCGTGCACCATCGGCCAGCATTCCCTGACGTCAGGAGTTCGGTTTTTGTTGAAAAGAGGTTGGTATGCGAATTCGCCGACTATTAGCGCTTCTAGCTGTCATTTGGTGCAGCCTCTCCATCGCCTCTGCAGAGTCTAAGGGGCCTGACGATCGTCCAATCACCGACCCTAAGACGGTAATCTCATCGTCAAACTCAGCCGCCCGGCCCGCCCCAATCGATGACCTTTACTACACAAAAAGTGTATTTGGCGCCGCCTGGTCGCCTGACGGGAAACAAATCGTATTCACCAGTGACATTGCCGGTCGCTTCAATCTATGGAGAGTGAATGCCTCCGGCGGATGGCCGATTCAACTGACCCAGTCCGACGACCGGCAGTACAGCGCTACCTGGTCACCCGACGGAAAATGGATCCTCTACCAGCAGGACCACGCAGGAGATGAACTCTGGGATCTCTACGCCGTCCCGAGCGAAGGCGGCCAGATCGTCAACCTGACGAACACGCCTGCGATTCGCGAGGAGAGTCCGCGCTGGTCCCACGATGGCAAGACCATTGCTTTCGCCTATAAGCCGAAAGATGGTTCTCAATATGACATTGCTCTGCTCGACTGGAGCACTCGCAAGGTCCAGCTACTAACCCATGAACAGCAACCCGGTTACTCCTGGAGCGTGGTGGCTTGGAGCAGCGACGATAAGACCATCTATGCCGGCCGCGTGAATCCGCCCTTCACTGACGCGGACGTCTACCGCATTGATGTGGCCACCAGAAAGATGGAAAATCTTACCGCCCATCAGGGCATGATTCGTTATCTCGCTTCATCTCTGTCTCCCGACGGCAAGACGCTGTTGCTGAGTTCGGACGCCAAGGGCGGGTACATGAATGTCGCCCTGCTCGACGTCGCCACCAAAAAGGTCACATGGGTCACCGACCTGAAATGGGAAACGTACGCTGGGAGCTTTTCGCCCGACGGAAAGCGTTTCAGCTACGTCGTCAATGAGGACGGAGTGATCGACTCATATCTCGTCGATCGATCCACCAACCGTGCGGAAAAGATAGATCTGCCGCATGGCCTGAACGCCTTCTCGGGCAATCCTAACGAGTTCGCGCCGCACAGCGACCGCGTGATCGTTTCCCACGAGGCCTCCAATCAGCCCAGCGACCTTTGGGTCTACAATCTCCGCACTCGCCATGCTGACCAGCTGACTTTTACCGCGATTGCCAGCCTGCGCGCGACCCCGCTTCCACCCTCTCAGATTGTGCACTACAAAAGTTTTGACGGAAAAATCATCACGGCCTTGCTCTGGGTGCCGTTCAATCTGAAGCGCGACGGAAGTAATCCCGCGATCGTACTTCCACACGGTGGGCCCACTGGCCAGATGGTCGACTACTGGAACACCGATGTAGCGGCGCTGGCCTCGCGCGGATACATCTGCATCGCTCCCAACCCGCGCGGGTCCACGGGTTATGGCCTGGATTTTCAAAAGGCTAACTTTCAGGACTTAGGCGGCGGCGACCTCAAAGATGAAATCGCCGGAGTGGAGTTCCTCAAAGCCACGGGGTTTGTCGATCCCAGGAAAGTCGGCATCCACGGCGGCTCTTACGGCGGCTTCATGACATTGATGGCCATCGGCAGGACGCCCGATATCTGGGCGGCGGCGGTTGACGAGTACGGGATCATCAACTGGTCTACGATGCTGAAGAGCTCCGACCCCTCGTTGAACGAGTATCTGAAGGCGCTTTTGGGCAATCCTGAAGAGAACCGGAAAGTCTATGAGGAGGACTCGCCCATCACTTACATTCGCAGCGAGAAGGCGCCTCTACTCGTGCTGCAGGGAGACAATGATCCCCGCGTGCCGAAGGAGGAGGCGCAACAGGTGGTCGATATCCTCAAGAAAGAAGGTCGCGTCGTGGACGTGCACTATTACCCGGATGAAGGTCATGGCTTCGTGAAACGCGAGAACCAAATTGACTCTATCCGTCGCACCATCGCCTGGTTCGATCAATATCTGATGGGAACAAGCCCCGCACCATCGAACTAAACGGCAAATGGAATGAGCTAGAAATCTGTTCTATAAATCCGAGCCCAAATTGGCGTCCGATTCAGACGGTTGGCTTGTGATGCTGGCGCTACTTCCCCGGCTTCCTGCTACACTTGCGCGTTCCACACATGGGGGAGGCTGCCCATGACTGCAGGAAGGCCGGCAGGGGTGCACGGAGTCGGGCTGCTTTCTGTTGCGATCCTGGTAATCATGCTCGGCAGTTGTATGAAGAGGGCTGCGGCTCCGCCACCTCCACCGCCGCCGGAGACGATTTTGGCTGAGGCCGGTAATGAGCCTCTCCAACAGTCGCTCTTTCGCGGCGATCAGGCGGTTCTGACGGACCAGGACATAGCGAGGATTCTCGGCACTCAGCTCAATCTGACAGACCGTCACCGTATGGCGATTCTCAGCCTGACTCCGACCAGTCCGTGGTCTGAGGACCTTGCTGAAATCGAGACCAAGAATCTTGACCGGCTCCTGGACACCTTGAAGTCCTCGCCCCAGCTCACGGAGGTGCTCCTGTTGCCTTCATTGCTGGTTCCGGAGAAACGCACCGTCCCGTATTTGCGCGAGGCCGCGGCCCGCGTTCAGGCCGATCTGCTCTTCGTTTATACGGCGCGCATCTTTTCGTTTCGTCGCGACCGCTTCCTCAAGTCCGACGAGGTTCACGCGCAATGCTTAGCCGAGTCTGTGCTTCTCGACGTTCGAACCGGCATCGTGGTCCACACGGGTCACGCCACCGAGAACATCGCCATGAAGAAGATGCCTGCCGATCTCAATTTCAACGAGACCGTCGCCCGCGCCCAGTCAGACGCGCGTGGTAAAGCTCTGCTGGCCCTGGCGAACTCTGTTAAGGAATACCTGGCATCGGGAGCGAAATAGACGCCCATGCTGGCGTGAGCCCGAGACTCCATTCGAAGAAACGCGGGCAGAATCGCGCTTCCCCTCTGCTACACTTGCACCTTCCTCACGCAAGGAGGGTCGCTGATTCACTTCTTCTATCACCTGCGCGAGAGCGACCTGCGCGACAATATCCACTCGTTCCTGCTGATCCTGCTGGCGGTCGCAATGCTCACGCTGGTGCTCAAGGTCCGTCTCTATGCGCTCAAGGTACAGGACCGCATCATTCGACTGGAAGAGCGCTTGCGCCTGACGCAGCTTCTCAGTGAGCCTCTGCGCTCGCGCATCCCCGAACTCACCGAAGGCCAACTCATCGGTCTGCGTTTCGCTTCTGACGCCGAAGTCCCCAAGCTGGTCGAGCGCGCGCTGAGCGAAAAGCTGCAGCGCAAGGACATCAAGAAGGCGATCCAGAACTGGCGCCCCGACTACTGGCGCGTGTAACCGACTCTTGAATTGGATGCGGGTGAATTGGATGCGGGTGAATTGGATGCGGGTGCAGGAGTTCTTATGGATGTTCGCTGCGTTATGACCGGGCAGAACGAATCGGGCAAGTCCGTTATTGTGCGCAACACAGCCGTAAAGCCCGTGAGCCTTGCTTTGCTCCCGGGTTACGAGTTTCATCGCATATGGGGAAGCGACTCTGTCCCTGAACTGCCCTCGGACGGCACTCCGCCCGCGCAGCCGAACTATTTTCCTCCCAAGAGTGGCTTCCCGTCGATAACTTGGGAGCGTATCGCATCCCGCCGGAGACCGGCCTTCTCCCTCGAAAACAACTGCGGGAATCGATGGGTTAAGCAGTTTCCATCGGCTCTAGAGTTACCTTGTGCCCGAGTTGTTGGAGCCGCTTCACCAAGTACCGCTTGAGACCGTCGGAGTGGATGCGATCGAAGTAGTTTCCGCCAAGGTCCTCGTAGGTACTCTGGTTCTTCTGCAAGTGATAGCCAATGACGATGATGGTGTGCGCTACCGCGATGATGGCTCTTTTCTTGCCTCGTCTTGCCGCTAAGCGTCTGAACTGGGAGGACAAGTAAGTGTTCTTGGTGCGCGCGGCCGCCCAGGCGCACTGACAAGCCATGCGGCACAACCATGGGCTCCCTTGACGGGTTGTACCGCGCAAACGCTTGCCGGCGCTCTCGTGATTGCCGGGGCATAGCGCGGCCCAACTGGCCAGATGCTCAGCGGTTGGGAACTGCGCCATGTTGTCACCTATTTCGGCGAGAAGAGCCCACGCTGCCACTCGATCGATCCCCGGTATCGTGTCCCAGCGAGCAACCGCTTGCGACAGTTCCGGTCTTTGTTGAGCGATCTCCTCCAGACGTTGGTCGAGCAGTGCAATTTCGTGTTCCATAAACTGCACTTGATCCAGTAAACGCCGAAGCAAAAAGCGATGATGGGAACGGATCTTTCCTTCCAGAGCAAGTCTTAACTGCGGAATCTTTACGCGCAGATGACCCAGGGCGAGACTGGCAAGGTGCTCGGGATCATCTTCCCCGGAGATGATGTCCTCCAGCATTGCCCGTCCACTCTTGCCGAGAACGTTGGTCGCCACGCTAGCCAGCTTTACGTTGGCGTCTTCTAGGACTTTCTGAATTCGACTACTGAGGCGCGATGCTTCCTGGGACAGACTCGCCCGCATTCTTGTCAGGTCGCGCAGATCGCGAATGATTTCGCAGGGTACATAGCTGGGTCGTAGAAGACCATACTGCAGCAACTGCGCAATCCATTCCGCGTCCTTCTGGTCGGTCTTGCGACCAGGCACATTCTTGATGTGCTGCGCATTCGCCAAGACTACCGTGAACTGTCCTTCCAGAATGTTCCAGACTGGCTTCCAGTAAACGCCGCTGGATTCCATCGCTACCTGACTTACACCGAACTGCCGTAGCCATTCGGCAAGCTCCTGCAGTTCTTGGGTCATCGCCCCAAAGCGACGCTGGTGTTTCTGCACGCGTCCCGCTTCACGCAGCAAAATGCAAGCAGAAATCGAGCTCTTATGTACATCCAAACCACAGCATCTCGAATGCAACACGTCCATGACTACCCCTCCATCGACGTGTGATCCAGGACGCGCTGATGGGGTGAATCTCCCTCACGTGCTCTCCTCTCACGAAGAGGCTACAGTCCGTTGTGCCAAAGCGCGTCCCGGGCCAAACTCATCCTCGGGCTCTCAAGCACCAGTAAGGTCGAAGACCTCTGGACCACACGCCTCGGCACAGCATACTGCCGACCCTTCCCGTTTTCATTCATCGTTGTGGCGCTGGGCGCCATGTACAACTCATCCCATCTGATTACAACACCTACGGACCGACAGGTAGTAC
Source organism: Terriglobia bacterium (assembly GCA_020073385.1). Classification (GTDB taxonomy): domain Bacteria; phylum Acidobacteriota; class Terriglobia; order Terriglobales; family Acidobacteriaceae; genus Sulfotelmatobacter. The sequence continues at coordinate 133,699 of JAIQFH010000013.1, forward strand.
CCGAGACCCGAAAAGATTGTCTGGAAGGAGTCGGCCTGAACACTGACAACCCAAACCAGTGATCCTCGTATGCGTCGCCTCCCAATACGATCTCCAAATTTCCACTGAAATTCTGCACGGCATTCGTGCGGCAATACGACAGTCCGTGGGCGTTGAAGGCGACCCACAACCCGCCACGCGCATCTTCAGACAGGGAAAGCGCCGTCCAAGGGAGAAGCTCCGCCGGCGTGTTGAAAATCTTTGTTTTCACCCGGTCCAGGCCGCCGCCGTCGGTTCCCACCCAAAGATTTCCCTCGCGATCCATGCACAAGGAAAGGACAAACGCGGACGACAATCCCTGTTCTCTTGAAATGCGCTCATATTTCCCGTTCGCGTCATACCAGAAGACGCCGGCGCCCCACGTGCCGACAATCAGATTGCCCTCCTTGTCTTCGCAGGCGGCTTTGACGACCGAATTGCCCCAGGGATACGCGCCGAAGTCCTTTTCCAGTCCACTCGATTTCCATTTCTGGACCCGGCCATCCATCAGCCGCCAGATTCCACCGTTTCGACCGGCCAGAATGTAATCCAGCCGTTCCGCCCGGATGGATTCGTCCACCACAATCGCCCGCGGATTAAAATTTTCGGGGCGAATGGAAAACATCCCGCTGACATCCGCGACCCAAAGCGCGCCGGATTTTTCAGCCGCAATCATCCGGCAAATCGGCGGGGTGGGAAAATTAAGACCCAGCGTCTCCATTTTTCCCTTTTGATAACGGGCCAGATGCGAATCCGCCGTGTAAAACCATACGGTGCCGGTGGCATCCTCGCAGACGGAGGTCAACTTGCCTTCCTGGCCCGCGCGCCCGACCTCAAAATTTTTGATTTTGCCATCCTCCACCAGCCCCACACCCGTGGTGTCGGTCCCTATCCAAAGATTCGTGTGGCTGTCCTCAAACAGGTAAATAATCCGGTCACTGTTCAGGCCGGGCGTCTTTTCCTCATCGAACACGGTGAAGCGGTTCCCATCGAAGCGGACCAAGCCGTTCAGTGTTCCGAGCCAGAGATAACCGTCCCGGGTTTGGATCACCGAAATGACCGAGCTTTGCGGAAGCCCCTCGCCGGTGCTCCAGGAATCCACAATGAAATGCGAACCGGGCCGGTCAGCCATGTCCGCCGTGGCCGACGGCGCGGAGAGCAGTGCGCCCAGCAGCAGCCCGGCCAACGGCAGCGCCCGGCAATTCTTCGGCATACCCGATTTTTCGAATGATCCCAAGTGGATGTAAAGATGTTTGGAGGAGGATACGAAGCCCGGGGCGAAGATGAAAATATTTTTTTAAAAATCACTTGCCACGCCCGCGCGATGGGCTAGGTTTGCTTTGCCCAATGAGAACTGGGTGCGCTGCCTTTAAAAAGCAGGCGTCGGCGGGTTTTGGCGATGTAAATCGTGTGTGATCGCCCGACCCGCCGACATTTTTATTGGCCGGCAAAAAAACTTGTCGTCAGGGCGCAATCCAGCATAGTAATCGTCGTTCCGGCAGCGGTGGAACAGGCTGGGGTCGTAGCTCAGTTGGTAGAGCGGCTGGTTCGCAATCAGCAGGTCAGGGGTTCGAATCCCCTCGGCTCCACCAGTCTTCGCTCGGAGCGCAGCGGAGAGCGAAGACTGCCGCGCCGAAGCGTAGCGAAGGCGGGCCATAGTCAATGGGCTGCAAATAAGACGCTCCGAGCTTCGACTCGGCAAGCCAGACAATGCAGTTTTTCTACGTTTACATTCTTCAGAGCCAAACCGACCG
>JAIQFH010000071.1 GCA_020073385.1 Terriglobia bacterium
GAAATCCGGCAATTGGTGCTGGAGTTGAACATGATTCCGGTGGTTCCACCCAAATCGAACCGGCGCGAACCCTGGGACTACGATCACGAGCTCTACAAGAAACGGAACCAAGTGGAGCGCCTATTTCGACGGCTGAAAGGTTTCCGTCGAATCTTTTCGCGCTTCGAGAAACTCGACGTTGTGTTTCTGGCCTTTATCTACTTCGCATTCATCATCGAGGCCCTGCGATAGTGTGAACAGGCCCTAGTTGAAGTACGCAAGGAGCGGTTAACTGCGCACTTGTCCAGGTGCGCCCTTTTCAACGCACGTGCGAACTCCCAAATCCGGGTGCGCACGTTCAGGGAGGTGTTTAAGTGGGAAACGCACTCAGGATGATTCCCGAGCCCGAGCTTCGCCAAAACTGCAATCGTCTCACCTCGCGTGATCTGGAAGATCGCCTGCTAGCATCCACACCAGCCATTGACAATGCCGTTTCGCGAACTGTGTCGCTGATCAACGCAACCGAGAGACAGCATCTGTTGCAGTCAGCTCCAATTTTCAGGAATCTCTCGAGCTCAGAACGCTGCGAGATCGGCTCACTCGCGGGTGAGCGACGGTACAGCAGCCGGCAAGTAATTGTGAACGAGGGAGACAAACGCGGGGATGTCCTGCTGATCGTCTCGGGTCGAGTGAAAATTTCCCAGACCAGCCACACGGGAGGCGAAGTCATATTGCGGATTCGGAAGGCTGGCGATGTTGTCGGTGGCTTGGGCATGTCGCCCAGAGAGGCGCACTCCTCAACCATCCGCGCGATGGAACCGTGCAGGGCCTTGCACTGGAAGGCTGAGGATTTTGACCGCTTGTGCTCCTTCTCCACCACGCTGCATAGCAATGTTGTCCAGGACATGAACAACATGCTGCGAGTCTTGCAGGACTGCTTTTGCGAACTCGCCACCCTCAAGGTCTCGTCGCGGCTGGCGCGCACTCTGCTTCGACTGGCGGAACAGCACGCGTGCGAAGGCCAAAATGTGCCCATCCCATTGACTTGCGAAGAACTGGGGCAGATGGCGGGAACTACGCTGTTCACCGTGAGTCGACTACTGTGCAAGTGGACGGAAATGGGCCTGCTCTATTCGGCAAATCGTGGAATCGTGATCGAGGATATGGTCGGGCTTCTCGAGGTGGCAGACGGAAGCCCGCTGCCCGCGAACGCACTTCCCGTCGCGTAACCGGAACCGTGAGCGATTTCGCAGCCGTGATCTTTTCTGATTGTGGCCACAGACGGGACGTTCACCATGTGTCGAGCCTCGACTTTTTGCAAGGCACTTCTGAAAAAATCCACTTCCAGCGTCTTCTCCGCCAGAACTCGCTTTAGATGATTCACCTCTTTGAGCAGTGTGGTTGCGCGCGACTTTTGCCCAGGTGGTTTCCCCACCACGGGTTCCTCTGGATCCAGTTCATGGCGCCACCGATTAGAGCTGACGCCGCTATACTCCCAGCTCCTCTACGAGTGCCACGATGTTCTCGCATCCTCTCAATCGCTCCACTGGCACCTGCCGGAAGTGCTCCGAATACCGTCTCTTTGCCACTTGCAGTTCCTTTCCTGCAAAGTGCGTCTTCTCTTACTGTCTCATTTTTGGGGTTCACTCCAGGATGCACCGGAGGCACGAAGAAGTAGTCCACGAGCAGCGTCGAGAACACGACTGCAAACGGTCCGGCAGCAATGCCTGCAAACCATGCACTCGCCATTACGGGCCCGAAAAAGAGAAGCAGAAACGAATACGGAAAAAGCGGTTGCAGCAGGATCGTAACAGGAATGCCAGCCTGACCGAGAGCAATGTTAGACCGACAGGGCGAAGTAAACTTTTGGACAACGGGTCCCAGCTGATGCACTGTGGGCCATTGGAGAAGAAACGCTAAGCACCGAAAATCGTGATAATCACGCCGCCCGCTGTGATCAATGCACCTCCAGCAATCACCGCTGGGCTAGGTGACTGGCCGAATCTGACTCGCGCGACTACTTGCGCGCAAAGGAAGAAGAGCACTACGTAGACGCCTAACAATCTGCCGAAATCCCAGCGGGGAATGTTGACCACCAGCCCATAGAAGGTTAGCGCAGCGACTCCGATCAAAAAGACGAGTATGCGCCCAACGCCACGAGAGCGATATAGGCCTGATTGAAAGCATGAGTCACCGTATGCTTCAAGGAATGCCGCCGTCGCAAGCACCACGAGCGCACCGCTTCGATTGGCCACAATCTGACTCAGAAGATTTCTCATAACGTTTTCAGCATCCTAGCAGGAACTCATAACTATTCGTCTGCCTTCGAATTTCTAGGAGTCATTAAAAATTTCGATTGGACCGATGAACTACGCCAAAGTAGCGTAAAGCGGTACGCGAAGCAGGAAGGCGTTGAGAGACATGAGAATCGCGGGATTTCTTCTGCTGGCGGCTGGATGGGTGATCGTCACAGCGGCGCTCTTTTTGTTGAAATCTTCGGGGCCAAGGGCGGCATTCGCCCTCGCCGGAATCGCTGTGCAGGTTTTGGGGCTTTTTTTGGCCATACGCTTTCATCGTGTCAAGCAATTCGAAAGGGACTGAACATTGCCAATTCCTTCTCTTCTTTCAAATGAAACAACAATCTTTGTTCTGATTTTGCTTGTGCCTCTCGCGGGCGCCGGTCTGGCATTGGTGAATTCTGGACTGGGCCGTTGCCGAAGTGCCGCCCACGTGATGCTCGCTTCCCTTTGTGTCGTTGGAGTGAGCGCCCTTGTCTATGTCGCGGTCGGTTTCTCTTGGCAAGGAGTGACTGGCGGAACGGGCCATTCCATTCTCGTTGCCGGAACGACCTGGAACTGGATTGCGACAGAACCGTTATTCCTACGCGGTATACGGCTGGACCTGTCGACAGAGTCCTTAGCTGTCTTGCTGCAGATGTTCAGCGTGGGGTTAGCAGCAACTATCCCACTGGGCGCCGGATCGGATCGCTGGAGACTTGGTGCGGCATGCGCTTCATCAGCGCTGCTGGCGGGCTGGACCTATCCTCTCTTCGCGCATTGGGTCTGGGGTGGCGGATGGTTGTCGCAACTCGGTGCAAATTGTGGGCTCGGCCGTGGGTTGGTTGACGGCGGAGGCGCGAGCACCATTCAGGCGGTCGGCGGACTCACGGCACTTTCGATCACATGGATTCTGGGTCCTCGCCGCGGAAAATTTTCCAGCGACGGTATACCTGCCGCCATCCCGGGACATAACGCGATTCTGGTTCTTAGCGGCTGTTTCTCGGCCTGGATCGGATGGATTGCACTGAATTCCGCCGGCGCCCTCCTATTTGCCGGCGTTACCACCCAACGGCTAGTACTGATCACCATGAACACCACGCTTTCAGCTGTCGCCTCCGCCCTCACGGCGGCAATCGTTACACGCCTTCGGTTCGGAAGGCCCGATGCATCGCTGACCGCTAACGGGTGGATTGGAGGATTAGTCGTCAGCAGCGCAGCTGCGTCGTTTCTCAAACCGGCTGCAGCAATCCTGATCGGTGCATTGGGAGGTGCGGTAATCTTTTTCGTCATCGACCTGCTTGAAGCACGCTTGGCCATCGATGACCCGGGGGGTGCGGTTTCTGTTCACGCAGTTGGGGGCATTCTCAGTCTGATGGCAGTGTGCATCTCGGATGTACAAGAAAGTGGACAATTCCTTGCACAAATAGCAGGAGTTTCTACGCTACTGGGTTTCGTGTTGCCGGTGACCTACGGCCTTAACTGGCTTCTGAACCGGTTCTATCCGCAGCGCGTGCACGAAGAGGGGGAGCGACAAGGGATGGATCTCTACGAACTCGGGGCGGGAGCCTACCCGGAATTTGTCGTGCACAGCGAGGAGTTCTCGCAGCGCTGGAGTTGATACTAGCTTGCTAGCTGTGCTTGGCAACGTATAGGAGCAACGCAAAAATTACCACAGGGATCAATGCAAGGGCCACGTAGAAGAGGATTCTTTTCGGCCAGGGAGTGCGACGCGTTTCCCAGTCGTGCAGTTCCTGCCTGTCGCTTGCTCCGACCTGGTCCTGGTGCTCGAGATCCCAGGCGAAATCTCGGGCGGTACGATAGCGGTTCTTTGGGTCTCGCTCCAGAGAACGGTAGATGATCTCCTGCAGTTGTGGCGAAATAGTGGGATCAATCTCGCGAGGAGGCACCGGATTGTTCAGCAGCCGGTCGTTCATGATCAGAAACGGATTATCGCCAGTAAACGGCACTTTTCCCGTCAACATCTCGTAGAGCATGACACCGAGGGCGTATAGATCACTGCGCGAGTCACCGCGCTTGCCTTTCACTTGTTCCGGAGAAATGTAATCGGGCGTTCCCATCGTCTGCGAGAGCTTCGCGAAAGTCAGGCGCTTCGATTTGCTGCTGGCGGCGATACCGAAATCGATGAGCTTGATTGTGTCGTCGTCCGCAACCATTACATTCTCTGGCTTCAGGTCACGATGCGCGACGCCCCGCTCGTGAATGTAACCTAAAGCATTGAGAATGCGCAGTGTCAATCGCACAGCCCGTTCAATCGGCAGTTTGTGCTGGTCATCGAGGATCTTTCGGAGCAGGCGTCCATCCACCCACTCCATGACCATGTACACCTGACTGCGATCGTCATCGACAAAAACCTTCATGACTCCAGGATGATCGAGAGTCTTGCCGATCTCTTCCTCGCGCTTAAAGCGATCAAAAAGCGATGGATCGCTTTCCACCTCGGGGTGAGGAACCTTAATGGCGACCTTGCGGCCATTTCTCAGGTCGGTGCCGCGGAAGATCGAAGCCATTCCGCTGCGGGCTACGAGGCTGTCGATTCGGTAATGATCGAGTTGGTCGCCGGGATGGAGAGAGGACATTCGATTTGAGTTCCAAGTACACCTTCATCATGCCAGAAGAGGCGTAAGGAATTCATAAAAGATTAGCGAAGTTTATAGGGGCGGCCGCGGTACATCCCGATACGCTCCACATCGCGGACGGCGATTAGCTGCACGCTCACGTTGTCGCTGCCGTCTTTCTGGTTCGCACTTGCGACCAGGTCCTGCGCCGCAGCGTTCAGGTCGCGCTTGCGGCTGACGGTGCGGGCGATCTCCTCCGAACTGACGGGGCCGTGCAGGCCGTCGGAACAGAGCAAGAGTACATCCCCCGGTTGAACCTGCAATTCTTTCACGTCGATCTTGACGAACAGACTAGTTCCCAACGAACGGCTCAGGATGTGTCGCGTTTCTGCCTCCTGTGACTCCGTCTTCGAGAGGATCCCCATATGGAATTGCTCGTTCGCCACCGTATGGTCGTTAGTAACGGCGCGAGCCTTGGAATCCCGAATGAGGTAGCAGCGCGAATCGCCAACGTGGGCAATCGTCGCGCGGTCAAAGCGCAGAGCGCAAACGACGATCGTGGAAGACATTCCCGCACCGGCTGGGCCCGCCAGCGCTTCGGTTTCGCAGATCCGCGCATTTGCCGCCTGCACAAGGCGGTTCAGCAGCGGAACATGCGACTCCATGGCGGGAGCTCTGCGGAAGCCACCTAGTACTTCTTCGACCGCAGCCCTGGAGGCGACTCCTCCCTGTCGCTGACCGCCGACTCCATCCGCCAAGGTGAAAAGCCATCCGTGGGAGCGAACTTGCTCCGCCGAGGACGGCCTGATATAGCCAAGATAATCCTCGTTGCGCGGGCGGACGAGGCCCGGATCCGACAGCTGGGCGAATTCGACTTCGAGCATAGGAAAAACGCTCTCCGCTCTCCATCAGCCGGAACTAATCCGGCTCGCAGGAAAGCGGCAACGGCCCTGGGGGCTTCATTCCCAGGGCCATGTTGCCGGTCATCGGTCAACTCATCAAGCGGCCGGTACCCGGTTCTCGACAAATGTGGTACGTCCCGTGGCCTTGCTGGCCCGCAGGAAGTAGATGCCGCCATAGATCCCCCAGCAGAGAGCGATCCCGAGCGCTAATAGAGGTTCCATCTTCGTCCCGTAACCCATGAATGGTCCAACGATGTAAAAGGCCATGCAAGCCAGGTTCGCGAGCAGACCAAATACCGGAATCACGAGATGGCGGAAGAACTTGAACTTCGGGTGATTGTGAAAACATACGATACACGTCACGCAACTCAACATGTAAAGCAAGAAAGTTCCGAAGTTCGATGCCAGCGTCATCGTGAGGAACGAGTTTGGGAATGCCGCCATCTTGTCGTGAGTGAAGTATCCGATGCTCGACCAGAACCCGTGGGGCAAGGCCTGAATGGCAGAATCTGCCGGAGCCGCTCCATCACCAAAGTACATGACGACCGTGACGCAACCAATGACCGCGGAAATGGTCGCCAGCAACCAAATCGCCCTGTGCGGCGTCAGGTTTCTGGAGTGCAGCGCTCCCATCGAATCGGGTAACTCTTTGTCCTTGCCCATTGCATAGGTAACACGTGCCCCGGTGTTCATGCAGGAAAGCGTGGTGCCGATCAATGCCAGGAACACCGTCGCTGCTTCGGCCAGCATGAAGATGCGTCCGCGTCCCGGGCCGAACAGCGTGTCACCGACCAGGATCATCAGATCTCCGATCGGCGCAGCCGAAGTAGCCGCGCTCTGCATGGTATAGCCACTGTTGAGCACGTAGTTCGCGGCAAAGTACTCGAACAGATAGCAGAAACAACCTTGCACCAGCAGCGAGGTTACGACGGCAATTGGCACGTCGCGCTTTGCATTCTTGGCTTCGCCTCCCATCGAGGTCACCGATTCAAAGCCCACCAGGATCAGGATGGCGATTGTGGCCTGCACGAACATCCAGCCGAAGTTATGCATCTGTATGACCGACCTACCGTTAGGATGCGAGAGAAAGGCGCCGCCGGCATCGCGCTCCGGATAGCTGATGTGGTACGGGATCGGCTTGCCGGATGCGTCCAGCTTGGGCTGCGGCACGCCGTTGGAGTCGCGCACGATCAAATCGGTGGCTTGGCCGTTCACCATCTGCGACGTGGTAGCGAACTCGTAGGTGTACGACGCGCTGGTTTGCGAATCGAATTGCGCCGCCGTGCTTCCGGGCGGATGGCTCAAGCGATAGTTGAGGGCGACAACCGAGAATAGGAGCAACGCGCTGATCTGAATAACATTGATCGCGATGTTCACGGACGTCGAGCCGTTCACGCCACGATGAGCGATGTAAGCGACCGCGAACGAAAAGAAGATCGCAACCGCCATCATGAACATCGGGCCGGGATTGCTGGCGCTCATGAAACTCGGCCAGATCGTTCCTACCAGGTAGCCCGATATGACGCCGATGACACCCACCATTACGCCGGGATAGATCCAGTAGTATAGGTGTGAGCCCCAGCCGACAATGAATTTTGCCAGCCGGGCATACGGCCAGGCCTTTTCGTGATTCAAAAACGATTGTTCGGCAAAATAGTAAGAACTGCCGGTTCCGGGATACAACTTCGCCATCTCCGCATAACAAACCGCGGTGGCGAGACACAACGCAGTGGCAAACAGAATGCCGATCCACATCGCCGGTGCGGTCGCACCTGCGGTGGCCTGTCCAAAGAACGTGAGCCAAAGAAAGGCGCCGGGAGCGATGAGCGCCATGGCGTTCATCGTCAGGCCGGTCAGGCCCAAGGTCTGTTTCATTTCGGTATTGTTCTCTGCCATCGATATTCTCCTGTGATTATCGTCTTTGATTTCATTCTGCTCTGCTCTCATCGCAGAGCTTCGCCAGCGAACCTAGCAACACGGCCATTCCGCCCAGCATTCCGAGCACACCGAACAAAGGCTTTCTGTCCAAAAGAAACAAGCCCCACAACAAACCGCCAGTGCCAACTCCCAATCCGAAAACTGGTACTGGCAGCAATTTCGTCATTTGCGGGAATCGCTCACTTGCGATCACACAGACACACCCAGAGTTATTTCTCAATCGTGTTGTGACCAAAGATGAAACCGATTTCAGCCATGGCCCTCGGTTGATTTTGATTCGCTCCCGTTTGACTGAAGGCAAAACCCGGAGTGATGTTGTTCGCGTGAACGTAGGCCAGGTCTCCACGAACGAAGAATCCCCCGCGCTGAACGGTAGGCGTCACGGTAACCGACGTGGCGCTGCTGCCCGGCCCATACAGAAGATTCGCCGATCCGTCTGTGGCACTACCCGAACTGGTGATGTACTCCCAGCGTACCGGCAGGGAGAAACCGTGCTTGAAGGCGTAACTCGCCAGGATCGCCCCACCCGTCGTCGATGCTCCCTTCACCACGCCGATGTTCGAATTCGTCGGCACATTGGTGTACTGAAAGTAGGGCTGAATGATCCATGGCCCTTTGAGGTACGTGTAAATCACGTTGTAGATGCTGCTGTTGTTCTGCAAGGGTGTGGCATAGGTTTGGAACGCGGTTTCCCCATAGTTCCCGCCCCCAATGAACGCCAAGGTGTGGGGTCCTTTTGTGTACGCCAAAGAACCTGTCAGCCACGAGTAGCGATTGGAATAGAAGCCGTCGTTCCAACTAAACGAAGCGGTAAACTTACCCATCGTCTGATTGATCTGGATGCCCCGATTGACCGCGTTCTCCTGGTTCCACAACAGGCCACGATGAACGTTCATGTTCTCGAAGGTGAACGTGTACTCTGCGCCGATCAAAGTCGGCAGCGCGCCGATCAGGATCGCGGTGTTCTTCGCGGCCTGCAGTTTGAAGAAGGCGACCGGCACCGGACCGTAAAGCTTGCTTACCGTCTTGTCGGTGTCAAGGTAAGGTGTACCCAGAGCCGCGATGTTATAAGCGCCGGCTTGCAGATAAAACTGAAAGCGCCCATCCGCTTTCTGAATAAAAACCTGACCGTTGCTTAGGCCCGCTTGTCCGCTGTGATCACCGGCTACGTAATTTCCCGTCCACATACCTAGCCCGTCGAGAACGCCGTTGACGGAAATCTTGCCGACGGGCCCAGCCTCGAAAGTGAACGGAGGGAGCCCCGATAGCGGGCCGGTCATGGCGGGAGTGGAGAGCGCCGCGGCGGGCGCCGGCTCGGCAGGCGCCGCTGGAGCATCCGATTGCGATACCGCAGCCTGCGGCGCAGCCGTTGTGTCCGTCGATTCCGCGAGCAGAACCGGTTTCTGCGGATCTTTCCCGGCAACCCTTGCATCCACTGGACTCTGTTTCGCAGCAACGTCGTTATCAGGAAGAGCGGAGTTCGTGCCGGCCGGATCCTGTGCCTGGCCGACGGACACGAACAAGATAGCTACCACCGCCATCATTGCGGTGTAATGGAAAAGATTCTTCATTTGGCTTCTCGACCTCTCGTTTGTGCGTGTGATGGGTGACCGAGCATGTAAGAGATCACCGTTCGCGTAAGGTGACCCGCACGCCGAACTTAGCGACGAAGGCACATCGCAGTCCAACGCATACTTCTGCTAGAGAGGATCGAAAGTTTGTTTTTTAAAACAAAATTTTATGGAGGTGATAAGTGAAACTTTGGCCAAGCATGAGCGCTTTACGCATCCAGAGCTGATTTCATCCACAATGGGCGCGGATGCCGCGTCAAATGGCATATTTCGCCTCACTACATATCTCCGGCAGATCGCGGGAGTCGGCGTGCGACACTCTGAGGGGAGCCCTTTGGGCAGCCTCATTTATCCTCAGGACCTCGCACTATTCTTCATAGCCATAGCTGCGATTGAAAGTTTTTATAGGGTTGGAGTATTGGCAATGAGATTGACAACAGGATATTCTGCTCGCTCATCGTGCCATACCTAAGGCCTCGAACTCCGGGACCAACCATTTAAAGGAGACTAATGCCGACAGAATTGAGGGACTTTCTTGCTCTTTCGTATGACGAACTCGAGCAGTCAAACCTAAAGGCCAAGGAGCAGCGCAAGAATCGCGTTGCAATCGATAAGATCCGCGAGGAACGGCTCAAGTATTTGACCGATGAGAAGCGCATCAAGGCCTTGACTGTTTTATTCAGTGATCTCGAAGGCCGGTTGCATATGCTCGATTACGACAAGAAGTTCCTGTTGAAGAGCTACGACAACCTGACGTTCGATGGCTCTTCGATTCGCGGCTTCACGGCACAGCGCGAAAGTGATCTGCGGCTCGGCATCGACTGGTCCGCTTTTTATTGGGGGCCAGCTGATATTTTTGGACCCGGCAAGGTGCTGGTTTTCGGAGAGGTCATCGACAAAGACGGCACGCGCTACTCGGGCGACATTCGCGGAGTTCTCAAGGACTACGCCGAAGGCCTTTATAAAAAGAAAGGCTATACGCTCAATGCTGCGAACGAAATTGAGGGATTTCTCTTCAAGGGTCCTGATGCAGAGCGGCGCTATCACGAAACCGGCAAGTTCGAATACGTCAACACCGGCGGCTATTATCACTCGCTGCCTGGCGACCCGCTGCGCACCTTCATCGATACCACAGCGGAAGTGCAGCGCGCGATGGGATTCCAGAATGAGAAGGACCATCCGGAAGTTGCGCCCTCGCAGTTCGAAATCAATTATGGCTATGGCGAAGTCGTGGCTGCCGCCGATCAGATCCAACTCTACAAGCTGATTTGCAGACAGGTTGCGAACAAGATGGGATTAACGGCGTCGTTCCTACCAAAGCCGGTGGTTGGAGTTAACGGCAGCGGCATGCACACCAATGTCTCAATCAGCGAAAACGGCAAGAACCTGTTCTGGGACGCCAAAGGGCAAGAGAAGCTTAGCAAGATGGGTTGGGGTTTTGTGGACTGCATTCTCACCCATGGCAACGATGTTTGCCTGCTCTTAAACCCCAGCGTGAATTCCTATCGCCGGCTGGATCCCCACTTCGAAGCCCCGAACCAGATCAAGGCCTCGCCGGTTGATCGCGGCTCGATGATCCGCATTCCGATTGGCAATGAGAAGTCGATGCGCGTCGAAGTGCGCTCCGTTGCGCCCGACGCAAATCCGTACCTAGTGATGTACTCTATTTTTAAAACCGGCCTGGATGGCGAGACCGCGAAGATCAAGAACCTGCGCCAGGCCGAACGCTACCTTCCCGACAATATCTACGACGCCCTGGAAAATTTCCGGAAGGCGGAGTGGATCTCAACGATTCTCGGAGAAGACGTGAAAGGGCGCTACGCGGATCTGAAGCAAGCCTCAGCGGATCGTTGTCCCAAACTGCTTGGCACTTTCGTGAAAGCACAGGAAGTCCAGTTCCACCACGAGGTGTACAACCAGTTCCTATGGAATCTGTTTTAGGTCCGGATCCTGAACCCCTGCGAGTTGTTCGACGATCGCTGTGGAGCCCGGCATGCGTGGGAGCGCCCTCTCACTGCGATAGAGAACGTGCCCGCCACTGTTCATCCAAGGCGGCCTTTTGGCTCGTCTAGGGAGAGTAGCCATTGCGCGCTTGAACGTTCGCCCTTTGGTGCGTTCAATTTCAGACGAATCCGGTGCCACTTTCCGGATGTTGTAAGTTCGGGGGGGGACGATATCCGACCACATATTTGTTCCGAAGAGCTCGACCGATGTTGACTACGGCCTCTTTTGCTTCGCCATTGGTGTTACATGGAAATGGAGTCCACCAGTTTGACCGGAAAGCTTCTTTAGCATTTCCGCTCCATAGTGCTGTTTTGCCGGGTCCCACGTTTTCGTGAAGAAGCTCGGCCGGTATGGGGCTGTGTGGATTGACTCGGCCGGGCCGCTGTCGTGGACTATTGTGTAGATGTGAACATCGCCTTCGAGCGCCATACGCATGAGTTCACGTTGCGTGTATCGGCTGTGCTTGTCCCCATCTGAGAGGAGCATCAATGCTCGCTGGGGCCACTGGGCTTCTCCCATATGGCTCAACCTAGATAGACGGTATCGATCAGCGCCGTCTGCCCACCTGGCTGGGCGGAACCCGATGCTTTGTTCCAGTACCGCGGTGTCACTTTATGAAATCTGGTTGTGGCCGCGGGCTGGGTTGAGACCGTCAATAACAGGAACTCATCATCCGGATTCGCCGTTCCGAAAAAACCGTGGGCGATCTCCCTTCGTTTCGCTGAGTGTTTGCCGCATGCAGCTGCTGATGTCCAGAACAGGGAGCATAATCATTTGAAACAAAGATAGATTTTTGTGGTCTCCCCGGGTGTGCCGCAGAATGTGCCGTACGCTTCGAACCCGTATGCGCCAATGCGGGCTTTTTCGCTACTTCGACAAGTGCTTCCCTGCGGGCTTGAGTTGGTGGCAAGTGATTGAATTGCCAGCATGAAACCCAGGATTTTCGCGAATGTGATCCATTAACTCTTAATCAGTAGGTTGAAGGTTCGGTTCCTTCCGCGCTCACCATTCTTTTCAACAAGTTGTGTACAAAGAAACTTAGACCAACTGATTGTTGGTCAGTCGATCGCACGTTTTCCAACCATCTTTTCAATCAGTTACCCAGGTTGATGGATGCATAGCTGTGCCCCAGAACGTGTCACACACGGAGGCTCCCGCTTGTTCCAGAAACCTGCTCGTGCCTTTCGGCGCGAGTCTGGGACTGCTACTTGTTTCCGACGCAAGGCACATCAATCGCTGTAACGTGCAGTTTCTGATGTCCGTGACATAAGTCATCGTCACGCACTCGTCGCATATCTATCGTTGCCTCTATCGGCAGGCGAGGTGGGCAAAGCGATGAACACGATCAACGGAAACATAAGCGTGGCTGAGGTTGTAAGAAGCTGTCCGAACGCGCGACGCATCTTTGACCGGCATGGACTGAAGGGTTGTGGCGGTGAGCACGGCCCCAGCGAGTCGCTCTCCTTCTTTGCGACGGTTCATCAGGTCAACGTGGATGAACTGATACAGGAGATCAATTGCGAGATAAATAGTTCGTCCGCCCAGCCTTACGTCTACACAGAAACCTTGCGCGATTACATCTACCGGCGCTTCTTCAAAGCGGGTGTGCTAACAGTATTGACGGTCGGTTGCCTATGGGGCGCGGTCAACCTGTTGCAGATTGCGTTGGGCAAGAACTTCTTGCAATTGCGCCTTCTCCCTTCGATTCATGCCCACGCGCACGCCATGATCTTCGGTTGGGTAGGGATGTTCGTCATGGGCTTCGCCTACCAGTCGTTTCCGCGGTTCAAGAACACGACGCTGTGGCGTCCGGATCTCGCGAACCTCAGTTTCTATCTTCTCGCGGGGGGAATCCTGACAGGCATGCCGGCAGAGATGCTATTGCCCAACCCAGCTTCTTTGGTCCTGGGAGCTCTCTCCGGCACCGCACAAGTTTCCGCGGTTGTGATCTTCATGCTGGTGTTGTTCCGTACGGCACGGCAGTCGATCGAACCACACAATCCCTATGAAAAGTTCATCGCCAGTTCGTTTCTGTGGTTCCTGTTGGGCACGATCTTGAATGTCGTGTTTTTCTTTGCCAAGGCCACTGCACATGCTGAGCATGAGTTAATTATGCGCATCGCGCTGATTGATGGGCCGCTACGGGACATCCAGTTGCTTGGCTTCGCAGCACTCATCATCGCAGGCGTCAGCCAACGCTTCGTCCCGCAGGTGTACGGTCTGGAGCGGCCTGCACGCGATCGCCAGAGCCTGATTTTCTGGTTGATCAACGGCAGTCTCATTCTAAACATCGTCAGCTATGTTTTGCTGCTCACAACGCACGCGCTTTACTTTGCCCTCGGCCTCGAAGTCGCCTATTTGCTCATGCCCGTTTGGGCTTTTCTGCTGGCCCGGCAGATCGGCGTATTCAGAAACCCTTCGCAACCGGACCGGACCTTCAAGTTCGTTCGAGCAGCATACATATGGCTCCTGTTTTCCTGCGTGATGATGCCATTCTTCCCGCTCTATGGCGTGCTTACCCGCCAGGTATTCGCACACACTTACATGGGCTCGCATCGACATGCATTCACGGTGGGTTTCATCAGCCTGATGATCATGGGGGTGTCTTCGCGGGTTGTCCCAATCCTGGCCGGGATGGACGCCAGGCGAATGAACTCGCTTTGGGTACCCTTCATTTTCATCAACCTTGGCTGTTCAGGGCGCGTACTGTTGCAGGTACTCACTGATTTCGTGCCTAGCGTCGCCTTTCCGCTAGTGGGATTGACCGGCTTCATCGAGTTAGCGGCGCTGCTCTGGTGGGGAGTTGAGCTATGGCGAACCATGAACGTGGCGAAGACGAGCCGCACTGAGATGCTGGCGGCGCCGTTCCCGCTCGGCGTGCGGTAAGCCTCCGCAACGTTGTCCCCGTCCTTGTCCGCCGGCTCGCGTCTGTACAATAGCCACCGTGGCGGAAATCAAGGTTGACCACGCTCAGACGCTGGCGAAGGTTCAGATCTTCGCGGGGCTCACGGAATCTGAACTAGCTTTCCTGGCCCAGCATGCAATGCCTCGCCGTTTTTCTCCGGGCGAAACCGTTTTCAGCGAGGCCGAGCCGTGCGCAGGACTGTATGTCGTCGAGTCCGGACACGTACGCATCTTCAAAAGTTCCGCTGGTGGACGTGAACAGGTTCTCAGTATCGATGGGCCAGGCAGTTCCGTCGCAGAGCTCCCGGTCTTCGATGGGGGTAACTACCCGGCCTCGGTGACCGCGGTAGACGACGCCACACTTCTGTTTGTCAGTAAACAGGACTTTCAGGCACTCTGCCTGGCTCATCCTCAAGTTGCGCTCAAGGTGCTGCGCGTGGTCGGCGCCCGGCTGCGACGGTTGGTGGGAATCATCGAGGAGCTGTCATTTACCACCGTGCGGCACCGGCTGGCTTCGCTCCTTTTGCGCCTTGCCCGAACTGAAGGCAAGCGCACGGCTGACGGAGTGGAGGTCACTTTGCCGGTCAGCAACCAGGAATTGGCATCGCAGATCGGAACCGTGCGCGAGTTGGTCTCCCGGAATCTCTCCCGCTTCCAATCCGAAGGATTGGTACGGATCGATGGACGCAGCGTGATCATTCACGATCTGAAGGCTTTAGAGGCTGAACTCCGGTCTGCCGAATAGCCCCCCGCTGACGTCCTACACCTCAAGTCCGACCTCTTCTTGCGGTCGCCGTGACAAAAGTCATCGGCACGCTGCCGATTTTCCACTAACTTCGGGTCAAGCGCGAGGCAAGGAGTGGAGATGCGCTGCCGAGGAGGATGCGATGAGCGTGACCGTCGAGAAAACCGTGCGGGAATTGGCCCTGGAAAACCCTGCCGCAACCAGGGTCTTTGAAAAGCTGGGTATCGACTATTGTTGCGGTGGAAATCGGTCTTTGGAACAAGCGTGCCGCGCGGCCAATCTGGCGCTCGATCAGGTCCTGGATTCCCTCGAAATGGCAGAACAGACAACGCGAGCAACGCAGAAAATCCATGACTGGCAGCGGGAGCCACTGAGCGACTTGGTCGCCCACATCAACGGTACTCATCACAAGTACACGCGCGAGGAGATTGCCCGCCTCGGTCCCTTACTTGAGAAAGTGTGCTCGGTCCACGGCAAAAACCATCCCGAACTGCTGCACATTCGCGCGAGCTTTGTCGGGCTGGCGCAGGAGCTGACCATGCACATGATGAAGGAAGAGATGGTGTTGTTCCCTCACATCATCAGGATGGAGGAGGCTGTCATTCAGAATGAGCCCATCCTGCCGCCGCCTTTCGGCAGCGTGCAAAACCCGGTTTCGATGATGGAGCACGAGCACGACTCCGCTGGTGCCGCATTGCGGGCCATGCGCCAGGCGGGTGGTGGTTACACCGCTCCCCCCGATGCATGCATCAGCTACCAGACGCTTTACAAAGCTCTGGCGGAATTCGAAGCGGATCTGCACCAACACATTCATCTTGAAAACAACATCCTGTTTCCGCGAGCGATCGCGATGGAACAGGCGCAATAACGACTCGAAATCGTGACTTTGGTCACAGACTGCACCTCTCCCCTTGCGTAAGGTGGGCTGTCGCGTATCTGTGGACAATAGGCGAGAACAGTGGACGAACCACGCTACAGCGTTCGAGTGGCGGACCACGGGTACTGGCGCGAACAGATCAAGTGCCAGTATGCCTGTCCGGTTCACACCGACGCTCGCGGCTATGTGCGGGCAATTGCAGCGGGTGATTACGAACAAGCGTATCTGATTGCCCGCGGGCCCAATCCTCTAGCGTCTCTGTGCGGCCGTATTTGTGGTGCGCCATGCGAAGCGGCTTGCCGTAGAGGAGCCATTGATCAGCCGATATCCATCCGCGCTCTCAAGCGCTTCGTCTGTGAGAAATTCGGAAGTGATGCCCGCAGGGATGCAGGGCGCGAACTGTTTCCCTATCTAAAGAACAAGACGGAAACGCGCCAGTGCGACGATTTTGAGGAACTCAGCCACCTGCTTGAGTTTCTCGCGAATGTCAAGTTCCTCAAACCCACAGGCGAACGGATCGCGATCATCGGTTCTGGGCCAGCGGGGCTAGCCGCGGGACACGACCTCGCCCTGATGGGATTTCGCCCCACCATTCTTGAGATGGAACCTCAGCCGGCAGGCATGCTGTACACCGGCGTACCTGGTTATCGCTTGCCGCGTGAACTCATCCGGGCGGAAGTCGCTGTGATTCAGTCGCTCGGCGTCGAGATCCGTTGTAACACGCAGGTCGGGAAAGATGTCAGCTTTGTGGATCTTCGGCGCGACTTTGCCGCCGTCATCATCGCCTGTGGCGCTAAGAGGTCCAGAGCTCTACCTATTCCCAATGCCGACGCCATCGGTGTGATGGGTGGGGTCGATTTTCTGCGCGATGTGTCATTGGGCAAAGAGGTTTCGCTGGGGCAGCGGGTGATTGTGATCGGAGGCGGAAATGTTGCTTACGACGTCGCCCGCACGGTGTTGCGCCAGGAAGAATACGACGTGTCGCGCACGGCGGCGCGTATGGCGGGTGTGCGAAAGGTAAATCTTGTCTGTTTGGAATCTCTCGAAGAGATGCCTGCCGACACCGTGGAAATCCTGGAGGGCCAGGAAGAAGGCATTTCTCGCCACAACAGTTGGGGGCCGCGAGAAGTTCTGGTGGATGAGAGGAACGGCCAGAAGTTCGTGCGCGGCGTGAAGTTCGCACGGTGCACGCAAGTGTATGACGAGACCAAACGCTTCGCTCCGAAGTTCGAGGAGTCGGTCACAACCGAGATCGAGGGCGACACTGTTCTACTTTCAGTCGGGCAGTCTGCTGACCTTAGTTTTGTCGACGCCCAACGCGACGGGATCGAGATGCGATCGCCGCAGCAGATCGTCAACGATCCCGCGACTTGCGCGACTTCAGCGCCAGGCATATTCATTGCGGGCGACATTGCTTACGGGCCCAGGCTCATGATCCACGCCATTGCCAGTGGCAAACAGGCGGCGCGTTCGGTCTATCGTTACCTACGCGGTAAGGAGATCGCGCCGGAAGAAGTTCAGTTTCACTACCCCATTGATAACTATCGCCGCGAAAAGCACTACGAGCGGCGCTCACGCCTTCACATCCCCACACTCTCAGCGGACGAGCGGCTGAAGAGTCCGACCGCGCTCGTCGAGATTGGTTACAACGAGGAAGAGGCCCGTGCTGAAGCAGGTCGCTGCCTCGACTGTGGCATTAACACCATTTTCGATGGCGAGCGCTGCATTCTTTGCGGCGGCTGCGTGGATGTCTGTCCCACCGTATGTCTGAAGCTGGTGACGTTCGACCGATTGACGCTGACGCCTGAGCTTGAGACCGCAACGCGCGAGTTGAACCTCGATCCTGCCGATCTCTCAGCCATCATTAAGGATGAAGAACGCTGCATTCGCTGTGGCCTGTGCGCTCAGCGTTGTCCAACCACTGCCATCACCATGGAACAGTTCAGTTTTTCCAAGGAGTGGAAGCCATGTCTCGTCTAGATCCACCACATGTGAGCCGGCGCAGCTTTTTGAGCCTGGTATCGCTGGGCAGTTTCTTTGCCGCTCTCGGCACCGCTGCGGCTGGAATCTTCCGACTCCCTAATCCTGCAGTCCTGCCCGGCCCCGTGCGACGCTTCAAACTCGGTCCGCCGGAGCAGTTTTCTGCGGGAAGTGAAACTGCCTTTGCCGAGCAGAACCTCGTGCTTTTCCGCGACGACGAAGGCTTCTACGCGATTTCGAGCACATGCACGCACTTGGGCTGCACCGTGGCGCGATCAAAGGACGGATTTGCTTGCCCATGCCACGGTTCCCGTTTTAACAGCAAAGGTAGCGTGGTGGGTGGGCCGGCACCGCGCCCGCTGCCCTGGCTCGAAGTCAGTCGCTCAGCCAACGGCGACTTGGTCGTCAACGCCGACAACGAAGTCCCGGAGGGCACGCGCTACCGCGTGTAGGAGGTACACCGTGGCAGAGACCGCAACCCGAGAATTTCTACACAACCTGCACGATCTCCCCCAGACCGTGAAGGACTCGTGCTTCCGTTTGGGCAAGGCGCCCGAGTCCGAGCGCGAAGAATCACAGGCCACATTCCATAACCTGTTTCTGCACATTCACAGCGTGCGCGTCCACGTGCGCACGCTCAAGCCCACGCTCACCTTTGGACTCGGCTTGATGGCAACGGCCAGCTTCCTGATCACCATCATTACTGGCGTTTTGCTGATGGTCTACTACAAGCCTTCGACCGACCTTGCCTATCAATCGATCAAAGATATTCATTTCACAGTTTCCACGGGGCGCTTCATCCGCAATATTCATCGCTGGTCGGCACAGTTGATGGTGCTGGTGGTTCTGCTCCACATGGCGCGTGTGTTTTTCACCGCCAGCTACAAGAAGCCACGCGAATTCAACTGGCTGATCGGACTAGCGCTGCTGGTCCTCACTCTCGCTCTGAGCTTCACCGGCTACCTGCTGCCCTGGGACCAGCTAGCCTATTGGGCGATCACGATCGGCTCGAATATTGCAAACTCACCTCGCGAGTTGACGGATGCAATTGGGATCACAAGATTCTTCGATCCCGGTGGCTTCCAGAAGCGGCTGCTGCTGGGCGCAAACTACGTCGGGCAGGACGCCCTGATTCGCTTCTACGTTCTGCATGTCTTCGTTCTTCCGCTGGCACTGGTTACGCTGCTCGGTGTGCACTTCTGGCGCATCCGCAAGGATGGCGGCCTCGCCAAGCCCGAGGATCCGCCCGGCGGACTGGCCGAGTGGGGTGGAGAAAAACGCCCCGTATTCCAGCCGCTGGCCACGAAAACCTATGGCTTGATGGCGTTGGTGAAAGGCAAGCGTGCGCCGGTAAATCGCGGGCCCGAGAACACGGTGATGAGCTGGCCGCACTTGTTCTGGGCGGAACTCTCCGTCTTCATGGTCACGGTGGCGGTCACGCTGATCCTGGCTTTCTATAGCGATGCACCGCTGAAAGAACTCGCCAACGCAGCCATTCCCGAAAATCCGGCGAAGGCGCCCTGGTACTTCCTGGGGCTTCAGGAACTGGTCTCCTATTCGGCGTTCATGGGAGGCATGTTGATTCCCATGATCGTCCTGGTCGGCCTTGCGCTGATTCCGTTTCTCGATCGCCGTCCTGGAGGCGAGGGCACGTGGTTCGGCACCAGCCACGAGCGCTCGGTGTTCTGGCAATCCATATTCTTTGCCTGCGCCGTGACCGTCGGCATGCTCGCTTTTACGGTCAACTACGGCTGGCTGCGAAACTGGTTCCCCAACATTCACCAGCTCTGGATCATCGCGATTAACCCCGGTTCACTGTTCGTTCTGATCTTTGCTGCCTGGTCGATCTTTATCCTGAAACGCAAAGACTCGGTGCGCCTGTCAGCAGTCTCGCTATTCACCTGCTTCCTGGTCGGGTTCACTCTGCTGACCTACTTTGCAACCGTCCATCGCGGTCCCAACTGGCACTTTTACTGGTGGCCCTCACAGTGGCCGGTGCACTGAGGAGAATGCGATGAAAGACCCATCCCGGATTTATCGCTGGCTCCTTCTTGTGGCGAGCGTCGTCACCATCGTCTATCTGGTGGGCGCAGCGGTACGCGAGAACTATCTGGCGCAATGGCGGACCGTGCAACACGAGTACCGCAATATTCTTCGCGAAAAAGCCACGGATGATCGCGGCCGCGAGCTGCTGGCCAAGTTCCGTGTGGAAATGAAGCAGACCACTATCCCCGCGCTCGGCACGGTGGATCGCTGCGTCACCTGTCACAACGGGATTGACGATCCGCGCATGACCGATATGCCGCAGCCGCACCGCACCCATCCCGGTCATATCCTCGACAAGCATCCTGTGGATCGCTTCGGCTGCACAGTGTGCCACCACGGGCAGGGTGCGGCCATGTCTTTCAATGAGGCCAAGGCCGAAGACGTTTTCTGGGACTATCCGCTGTTGCCACCGGAGCTGACCGAGTCGACATGCGTCACCTGCCACGACGCAGAAAGGTTGCCGCCTGATCAGATCCCGTTGTTGACCGTGGGCATGAGGCTCTATCGAGAAAAGAGTTGCGGCTCCTGCCACAAACTTGGGGGACGAGGCGGCTCTCTAGGTCCAGCGCTCGATAACGAAGGGGCGAAGACCAAGCATCAGCTCATCATGACGAACCTGAAGCCGCCGCATACCACGTGGAGTTGGCAGAATGCTCACTTTCGCGATCCCGGCGGCGTGGTTCCCGACAGCCTGATGCGCAACCCAACCGTAACCCGGCAGGAAGCACTGGCGCTGACTGCGTACATGCTCTCTCAATGGAAGCGTGATGTGCCGGAAAGTTATCTCGCGCCCGACAAGATCGAGCAGAAATACCGCGCCCTCCATCCCGCGCCGCTTGCCGGTGAGGAAGTTTACCGGGGCTACTGCACTGCCTGCCACGGCAACGGCACCTACACTCGCTGGGACAAGAAATTCAACCGCTTTATTCCGGCGATTCGAGGCGTCTCGCTGATATCAACCGCAACTCGCGAATATCTACGAGCCAACATCGAGCAAGGACGGCCGGGTACCCAGATGCCCGCTTGGGGCTCGCACGCCGGCGGACTGCTTCCCGAAGAAATTACCGGAGTCGTCGAATATCTTCGTTCGGGCGCTCCGGCAGTTCCCGCGATGACGGCGCTGACGCTGCATGGGGATGACAGCAACGGCCTTTCTCTCTTTCTAAAAAACTGCGCCGGCTGCCACGGCATGAATGGCCGCGGAGGAATGGCCCCTGAGATCGGCAATCCGGTATTCCAGCAAGCTGCCACCGACGAATTCATCATCCGAACCATCCGCAACGGCCGCATCGGAACCGCGATGCCTGCCTTCCAGCGTAACGACGCCCCGGCGTTCAGTGATCAGGACATCGCCGACGTGCTGGCGTATTTGCGGACACTCGGAGAACCAAAAGCTCAGAAAGCAATGGCGCAGCGCGTAACTTCGAGAACTCCTCCGGGAGGCAAGCCATGAACGAAAAGAAGAACGACAAGAACGAACCTCAAAAGCCTTTCTCCCGGCGCAATTTTATCCAAACCGCGGCCCTGACGGCGGCAACCCTCGCCCTACCCGGTTGCTCGCGCAAAGAGAAGCCTGTCTTGACTACGCTCACGGGAGACTTCGATCCGCTGCGTAGCTACCCCTATCGCGGATGGGAAGACTTCTACCGCAAGATCTGGACCTGGGACAAGGTGGTTCGTTCTACCCATTCCGCGAACTGTACTGGTTCCTGTTCATGGAAGGTGTACGTGCGCAATGGCGTGATGGTCCGGGAAGAGCAGGCTGCTGATTATCCGCGTATCAATGCCGACCTCCCCGACTACAACCCCCGCGGCTGCCAGAAGGGCGGCTGCTTCACTGAGTATGTGTACAGCCCGCAGCGCCTGCGCTATCCGCTCATCCGCACCGGAGAACGCGGTGAAGGCAAGTGGCGCCGCGCTACCTGGGACGAAGCTCTCACGATGGTTGCCGAAAAGCTGCTCGACAACATCTATGACTACGGCCCGGATACGAATTCGTTCTTCAGCGTCATTCCTGCAATGAGCCCGGTCAGTTTCTGCGCCGGTTCTCGGCTGGCGCATTACATCGGCGGAGTTTTTCTTTCGTTCTACGACTGGTACTGCGATCTGCCCCCGGGCGAGCCCCTGACCTGGGGTGTGCAGACCGAAGCCTGCGAGTGTGCCGACTGGTTTAATTCCAAATACATCGTGCTCTGGGGATCGAACATCTCGCAGACCCGCATCCCGGATGCCCACTTTGCCTACGAGGCACGCTATAACGGCGCCAAAATCGTCTGTATCTCGCCCGACTACAACGCGAGCGCGACCCATGCCGATCTGTATTTCCGCATCAACCCCGGCACCGACGGGATCCTTGCGCTGGGTGTAGCCAAGCTACTCATCGATCAGAATCTGATTGACGCGCCCTATGTTAAGGAACAGACCGACATGCCTCTGCTCGTCCTCTCGGGCACGAACCGCTTCCTCCGCGAGTCTGACCTCAAGAAAGGCGGCAAGGAAGACGTCTTCTATTTCTGGGACACGAAGCAGCAGCACGCAGTACCAACTCCGGGCTCGATGGGGTCCGATCAGAAGACCATCCAGCTTAACGGCGCCGACCCCGCGCTGACTGGGACCTTTCAAGTGCAGCTTGCCGATGGCAAGATTGCCGAAGTCGCGACCGTATTCGATCTTCTGAAGAAAGAAATTGCCGGATACACAGTGGATAAAGTCGCTGCGCGCACCGGCCTGCCCCCGAACGAGATCGAGCTCTTCGCGAGGGAACTGGGCACGCGCAAGCCAGCCATGATTATTCACGGTGCCGGCACCAACCACTGGTTCCACAACGATCTGAGCAACCGTTCGCTCATCCTGTTGGTCGCCCTCACCGGAAACACCGGCAAGAATGGTGGAGGATTCAATCACTATGTCGGCCAGGAGCGCATCTGGCCCGAGCAGGGTTTCTTCAAGCTGGCCTTTCCTGAAACCCGCAAAAAACAACGTTTCCAGAACACCACGCTCTGGAGCTATGTCCATTCCACTAACAAGGATCCACATCTCTACAATGGAAAGCCCATCGAGTGGTACATCCAGGAATCGGTGAAGAACGGATGGATGCCTCTGTGGCCGAAGAATGGCAAGAAGCCGCGAGCTTTCATCGTGTGGCGCGCCAATTACCTGAACCAAGCCAAAGGCAACGAGATTCTGGAGTCGTCACTCTGGAAAGATCTCGACCTGATCGTTGATATCAACTACCGCATGGATACCACGGCGCTTTACTCCGACGTGGTTCTGCCCGCGGCCAGCTACTACGAGAAGGTGGATATAAACTCCACCGACTGCCACAGCTACATTCATCCCTTCGGCAAGGCCTGCGAGCCATTGTTCGAAAGCAAGACCGACTGGGACATCTTCCGTGCTCTAGCTGAGAAGATGGCCGAAGTCGCGACCAGGAAGAACTTGAAGTCCTTTCACGATGACGCTTTTGACTGGAACCGCGACTTCACGCAGTTGGCCCACGATTGGACGGGCAAAGGCGCGATTCAGACCGACGAGCAGGCAGTCAACTTCATCCTCGGAAACGCAGAAGAAACCAAGGGGATGACGTACCAGCAGATTCAGGAGAAACCGAAGCGCTTCATCGCCACCGATCCCGAATCGTGGAACAGCGATATTGAAGAAGGCATCGCTTACACGCCTTTCAAGCACCAACTCGAAAAGAAGCGCCCGTGGCGCACACTGACCGGCCGGCAGCAGTTCTACATCGATCATCCCTGGTTTATCGAACTGGGAGAAGCTCTCCCTACATTCAAGGAGCCGGTCGAGGAAAAGTATCCGCTCTTCTGGAACACGCCGCACGGACGCTGGTCGATTCACTCGACCTGGCGCGACCACCGCGCCATGCTACGCCTGCAGCGCGGCGGGCCGATCGTCTACATGCATCCCGACGACGCCCGCAAACGCGGACTGCAAGACAACGACTGGGTCCGCATTCATAACGAGGTCGGCCACTGCGTCTGCCGCTTGCAGATATTACCGGGCGAAAAACCCGGCCGCGTCACCATGTATCACGGCTGGGAGAAGTTTCTCGGATTCAAGGAGGGCGGATGGCAGTCGCTCACCTACATCAAGATCAAGCCGACGCAACTCATCGGCAAGTATGGACACGTCAATTTTCGCCTGAACTACTGGGGGCCCACCGGCAACAACCGCGACATTAAGGTGGACGTTGAGAAGGCGAAGGTCTGAGGAGAAGCAGCCATGTCAAAACACCAATACGCGATGGTGATGGACCTGAACAAGTGCTTGGGCTGCCAGACCTGCACCATCGCCTGCAAGAAGCTATGGACGGACCGCGACGGCACCGGCTACATGTACTGGAACAATGTCGAGACCCGTCCCGGACTCGGCTATCCGCGGCAGTGGGATCGTATCGGTGGCGGCTGGAAAGACGGATCGCTCCAGCCCAGCCCCTTGCCTACGATGGACGACTACGGCCACGCCTGGGAATACAACTACGAGCGGCGTCTCTATGAAGGCAAGAAACAACCGGTCATGCCCTCGCCCGAGCCGAAGTCCGGCGTGAATTGGGACGAAGACGTGGGCGGCATGAATGAGGATGAAAATTACTTTTTTTATTTACCGCGCATCTGCAACCACTGCACACATCCCGCTTGTCTGGAGGCTTGCCCACGTAAAGCCATCTACAAGCGCGAAGAGGATGGCATCGTAGTCATCGACCAAGACCGCTGCCAGGGTTATCGCTACTGTATCAAGGCGTGTCCTTATAAAAAGATCTACTTCAACGAAGTGACTGGGAAATCCGAGAAGTGTATCTTCTGTTATCCACGGCTGGAAAAAGGTCAGGTCAACGCTTGTGCTGCGCAGTGTCCCGGGCGCCTGCGCTTCGTCGGCCTGCTCGACGACCCTGAATCTCCGGTTCACAAACTGGTCTTAGTTCACAAGATCGCTTTACCGCTCTTCCCCGAGAAGGGCACGCAACCCAACGTGTTCTATGTGCCACCCTTCAATCCACCGAAACGAGGGAACTACGGCAGTAGCATTCAGGACGGTCCCCGAGTACCGCTCGACTATCTGATCTATTTGTTCGGGCCGGATGTGAAGGATGTGATCACGCGTCTGGAGGCAGAACTCAAGAAGACGCAGGAGGGCGGGCGCAGTGAGGCGCTGCAATTGCTCATCGGTCGCGACGCCGAGACCCGTTTCCACGTCCGGCCCCAGCTCGTCCAGATCCAGTTGTAGGAGAACGTCATGAGAATTCGTCAACTTCTGATCATTGCTTCAAGCGTGTTGCTCCTCTCCTCGATGATCTGGGCGCAGGCCGGGGCAAAGCCAGCTGCCGGGCAATCGCTGTCCGTCGCCGTGTCGTCGGCGAGCCCCGACAGTCTGCTCAATGGCGGCCCGGCCGCATGGAACCAGATTGCGGTGAAGCGCGTTGCTTTGAACCGCACTCCTCCGCTCTATGACACCGACGAGCCCGCCACACTGGAGATCCAGAGCGTTGACGTCCGCACCGCTCGTACCGGAGGAAAGTTGCTGGTGGAACTGAGCTGGCGCGATCCGACACGCGATGCGATAGCACTGGCGGACGTTCCCGACACTCCACCCGAAACTCGGTTTCGCAAAGTTCAGACAGAAGCTGACGACCGTTTCTTCGATGCTGCTGCCGTCATGTTTCCTGCAAAGACGGATTCCGGGGCGATCGCCCCTTCGCTGCAGATGGGAGATGCCGAGCATCCAGTGGAGATCTACTACTGGAACGCCACGCGCGGCGCGATGCTGATGCAAGCTCAGGGACGCGGCACCACGAGACGCACCGGTCAGAATTTCCCCGTGAATAGTACATACCAAAACGGCCAGTGGAACGTGATCTTCGAGTTGCCCGATCTGCCCGCTGGTACGACCGTGGCGTTTGCCGTGTGGAACGGAAGCCAAAAGGACCGCGACGGCCGGAAGTATTTCTCGGTCTGGCAAGCTCTGGAGTAGAGACGAAGTTCAAAAACAGGAGTCACGATGCCGATAATCGCTCCAGAAGAAAGCACTGTTACCTCGATCGACTGGCAGCAGAATGATCTCTACCGATTCTTCGCTTTCGTCTTTGCGCCGCCAACGCAAGAGTGCTTCGGACTTCTGTCGCAACCCGCCCTGCCGGAGGCACTACGAAATCTATGGAAGCAACTGGAGTGCGAAGGAGAATTTACGGGATTCGAATGGTTCACCAGTTACGAGCAGTACGAGTCTGCCTACATCGCGCTGTTTGATGTCGGCATACCCGAGCCGCCCGTGCCTCTATTCGAGTCAGCCCATGACAAGTCTTATCCGGCGCAAGAAATTGCACTGGAGAATACCTACTTCTACGAGGTTCTCGGGCTCAAGTCGGACCCCGGCCGTGCCGTCCCCGACTACCTTGTCACCCAACTGGAATTTCTCGCCGCCCTCCGCTATACCGGCGAACATACTTCCGAAGAGAGCACCGCTGTTTCGCTCGGGAGGGCTGAAACTGAATTTCTAGAACGCCACTTATTAAACTGGCTCCCCGTCGCTAAGGCTAAGCTGGACCGGACCAATGCACCCGGCTTCGCGGTGCTCATGAAAATGCTCGTGCAGTTTCTTCGACACATGTGTGCGAGCGGCTAAGGCACGACGATGAGCCAGAGATTCTGAACGTAGGAGAATGCTTTGAAAAATCTCTTCTAATTACTCTTGCGGTAGTTTTTGCCCATGGTCTGTTTCCTGTTTCCACATGGGCACAGAACGCCACAACTCAATCCTCTGACAAAGGGCTTCTGAGCGACTGGTTCCGGCGGTCGTCACGGGCAACGAATCCGAGCAACCTCACTGGGCGGCACCGATGTTTACCGTGGCTTTTTCGCTACTTCGACAAAGTGCCTCCGTGCGGGCTTGGCTGTGGGTAAGTGCTTGATTTTACATGGTGATCGCTACTGGTAAGTCTGCTGAGGTGCAACAACTCTGGATCAGCTCCCAATCGCGGAGACGACCGTGAATTTCCCTCATCAAGAATCTCGTGGACAAGGTGGGGCTGGACAGAAAACATATCAGCGCGAATAGTACGAAGATCCGGCAACCTGCCGGACGACGATTCCTCAAGGCATGAGTGTTAAATCGGCGGCAACTAAAAGCTTCCTTAGCTCAGAACCAACGCAGCAACGCCACGAGAATCCTACATCTGTCGAATTCAACGCTCCCGTGCCTTCCGCAGGAAAACGATACTCTTGTTGAGATTCCCTTCCTAAACAAACGGATCGGGCCAGACTTGCACAACGTCCGTGCGACGCTCGCGACGCGATGTCTCTGGTCTGGTGTTGATCTGCGTACGGTGCCAGCAGTGGCTGGGCCACTCTGACGTGGAATCGACGATGCGATACTTGATGCCGTTTCGAATTCCACAAGTGAGGAGAAGGTGAACGAGATCTTCAGAGGGAATGGACTCCCCAGCTCAAGACCAAAGCTCTGGTGAAGCGGACTAAAGTCTATGGCGTAATTTGCCGATAGATGAATCGGAATAGGCTGCGCCAGCGCGTCAGTAGTTCATCGTTGAGGAGAACCAGTCACCACGAATGGTGCGGTGCAGCAGAGTGCCATCGAGCCGTATCCCAATGACCTCGAATGTCGACCGCGGTAACAAGCCTGGTGAGGACGAGTGCTCTTGCCCTCCGGCACCATCGTACGCGACCTCAGGTCAGGCGTGGAATTGGCGCGACGTCCCGCTCTATCGACAGTTGTTGTTAGCAATATTCTCTATAGCCGCATTTCTCATCTCAGATGGGTCATCTACCGCATCTCAAGCTTGGGAGGGTGCACCACCCTGGTATTTGCCGGTTGGGCTGACTCTGGTACTACTTCTGTACGGAGGCAGGCGCTTTGTGCCTGTGGTGTTTGTCGCCAGCGTGATCGCAGCAGCGGTGAACTACCACCGACCGCTCCTGTCCTGGTGCGGCATCCCTGGCGCCGTTGGGATCTATCTCGGCTATGTGGGCGGGGCGAAAATACTGAGAGGGCCGTGGCCAATCGATTTGAGGTTCGGGACTCTGAACGACGTCGGGCGATACATCGTGATTGCTTTCGGCGGGGCAATTGTCAGCGTGATGGCCGGAATTCTAACGCTGATGGGAGACGGCCTACTTGGCCGGTCTGCCGCTCTCAGGGCTGCGCTCGATTGGTGGATCAGCGATGCGCTTGCGCTGATCGCCCTGACCCCCTTTGTGTTGGTGTATATAGCGCCACTCGTGGGGCGTTGGTTGAAGTCGGGAAGTCGGGCTCTTGTGCCGGCGGTCGAGTGGCATCGCCCTTCGTCAATTGAGGTCCTCGAACTGACGGCACAATCTGGACTCCTTGTATTCGTCATTTGGTTCGTTTTCGACTACGCGCCGGCAATTCCGTATCAACCTCTGTATCTCCTTTTCGTACCGGTCATCTGGATCGCACTTCGGCGTGGTCTGCCAGGTGCTGTCCTGACAACGTTCGCTGTGAGTGTGGGCATGATGTTCGCGGCATGGATCACAAAGGCGCAGAGCGGATCGCTCCCCAAGCTGCAACTTGCCATGTTGGCGCTCGGGCTGACGGGTCTGTGCCTGGGAGCCGTGGTCACCGAACGAAAGCGGGTGGAACGGGCCATTGGCGAGTCGGAAAGACGCTATCGCCTGCTGTTTGAGCGCAACCTGGCGGGTGTGTTTCGCACAACGCTGGCGGGGCGAGTCTTGGAGTGCAATCAAGCTGCCGCCTCCATGTTGGGTTATGACTCGCCGAAGGACGTCGTCATCTCATCAGACGATTTGTATTACTGCGGCTCAGATCGGGATGCTTTCATAACGAAGATCAAGTCTGAGAGAAGCATCACAAACCATGAGATGCAATTTCGACGTAAGAACGGTGACTGCACTTGGGTGATGGTGAATGTGAGTCTCGTCAACGACGATTCCGGCTCGGGCGAGATTCTTGAAGCCACTCTGGTCGACATCACTGAGCGCAAGGCTGCCGAGGAACGCGTTCAAACCCTGGCTTACTATGACGGCCTGACTGGATTGCCAAACCGCACTCTGCTACGGGATCGACTATCGATGGCCTTGGCGACTGCTCGCCGGCAGAAGCACAGAGTTGCGCTTCTTTTCCTTGATCTCGACCGCTTCAAGATCATCAACGATTCCCTCGGGCATTCCGTCGGGGATCTTCTTTTACAGGAGGTAGCGGCACGGCTTAGCCGCTGTGCGCGCGAGCAGGACACGGTGGCCAGACTCGGTGGAGACGAATTCCTCATCGTGCTCACGAAGGTCAACGACACCCCCGATGTAGCAGTTGCCGCCGAGCGATTTATGGATGCCATGACCGCCCCATTCATCATCCAAGGTCACTCCCTTGGCCTCAGCTGCAGCCTGGGCATCAGCATTTTCCCGGACCATGGTGCGGACGGCGACACCCTGATGACGAATGCCGATGCCGCCATGTACAGTGCCAAGGACATTGGACGGAACAACTTCCAATTGTTTACGGCGGACATGAATTCTGAGGCCGCGGAGCGATTGGCCCTGGAAAATGGCTTGCGATCGGCACTGGCCAAGAACGAGCTCTTTGTTGTGTACCAACCGCAAATGGACATAGTGAGTGGAAAGATCACCGGGTTGGAAGCTCTCCTCCGCTGGCAGCACCCGGAACTCGGCCTCGTGCCCCCCAGTCGCTTCATACGAATTGCCGAGAACAGTGGCCTCATTATTGCGATTGGCGAATGGATCATCAGAACCGCTTGTTCTCAGGCCTGCAAGTGGCAAGCTGAAGGGTTGCCTCCAGTTTCAGTCGCCGTAAATGTATCGGCGGTGCAGTTTCGCCAAGAGGGCTTCGCCACAACCATCCGCAAAGTGCTGCAGGAGACCGGCCTCGATCCACACTACCTCGAACTGGAACTGACAGAAAGTCTTTTGCTATCGAATGCAGACGCAAGCATCTCGGTTCTTCAGCAACTAGTGGCCATGGGAGTGGGACTCGCAATCGATGACTTCGGGACTGGCTATTCCAGCCTCAGCTATTTGAAGCGGTTTCCCGTCAGCAAGTTGAAGATCGACCGCTCGTTTATCCGGGATGTTGCCGTGAATCCTGATGACGCGGCAATCACAACCGCAATCATCAGTATGGCCAGAGGCCTGAATCTTGACGTAGTGGCGGAAGGCGTGGAAAACGAAGCGCAAGTGTCGTATCTACGAGCACAGCGGTGTGATCGAATTCAAGGCTACTACTTCAGCAGGCCTTTAGCGGTCCACGACGTCGCCAATAAACTGCGAGCCAATTATTCCGAAGAGCGCATCCAACGTGAAATAAGAACCATGAATCAGGCGAAAGACTCGCAGACCCTGGCCGGTTCGCGAATTCCCACAGAGCCATAATCCCAATACCTTTAGGCACGCGAGACCAGTCCAGAAATCGCCGCCGGTGTGCGAGTTCCTGACCTGAAAAAGTCACGAGCGAGCCTAGGTTTGGATGCGAGACTGTTTGAACGAGAGCGAAAGGGCGACACCGCCCGGGCCAGCGCCGGCCAGTGCCTGGGGTGCGGTCGGCGTCGCCCCGCGCGGACGCGTGCGGCTTCGAAACGCGCATAGCCTTTGATATTCCCGAACCTAGATGGTCTTAAGTCGCGGCAGAATCCATTGAAGGTCGCAGTCTTCGAGTCTTCGTTCAGCCAAGCAGGCATTTTTGATGGTTCCCTCACGTGGATAACATGCGGAGGGCCAGCGTTGTCGAAGACGTAGTCCGCCAGCAACCGAGTCAAGAGCCGATTGGACTACGTTTCGGTGTGCCAGGCCATGGCAGGGTGGAGGCTGCCGGTGGTCGCACTCTTAAGCTTCC
>JAIQFH010000072.1 GCA_020073385.1 Terriglobia bacterium
GACCAGCGTGATGTGGTCGCCTTGCGCGAGCAACTCCTCCACTTGAACTTCTGCAGGACACGGCGACAGCGACCGGTTCATAAAGGAACCGAAAAACCGCCTCAGCCTCTCAGCTTATCCTGCAAAGCTCGAATCACTGACTAACTTGACTGGTACAGAGCGTTCCCAGGGCCCCCGCGATACTCTTCACCAAATGTGCGGAAGATCCGCTTTTGGGTGACCCCTGAGGCCTCGGGCACCCTGGCGAGGCAGTTGTTCACTCCTGTGCCAGACACCGATTTCAAGGACTCCAAGCCTGCGGAGGGTGGCATAGCATCCGCGCGGGGGTACCTCTACTTCCTGGCTCCAAATCGAATCAGCATAATATCGCCGTCAGGCGAACTAGTCCGCAAGGTGCCGTTCACCAAACCGGATCGGGAATCCATCGTCACAAAGGTCTACGCTTCAGGAGGAACACTCATCATTGCCCTGAACGTACTCCAAGAATCGGACGCAAACGTCAGCCGCCGCTATCTTCTCTTAGACGAGAACACAGGTGAAGTGAAGGGTTACTATCAGCCGCCGGAGCGGAATTGGTCCGATGTATGCTTAACAAGTGATCAGGAACTGGTCTTCCTCACTCCCGAGCTTGGCAAGAACAAGCTGGTCACTGCGCGAATTTGGTGAGTCCAAAAGCGAGCGGCTGCGTTCTAGCTGCCGCCCTGAAGCGAAAGCCAACGACCGAAAAGCCAACGACTGACCGCGAAAGACAATTCTAGAAGTTAAACTTGAATCCCAGCTGCACCTGCCGCGGCCCAATGGATGTCGAGGTGATCATCCCAAACCCGCTATCGTCCACCTGGGTATTCGGGCCTTGGAACACAGGGTGATTGAGCGCATTCTGAGCCTCAATTCGGACCTCAACGTTCATTTCTTCGCGGATCCGGAACTGCTTGCCAAGAGACAGATTGGTCGAGAATTGCCAAGGAGTTCGAATATTTCCGAAGGCGCGGGGCGCATTGCCCAGTGTAAAGTCGTCCGGGCGCACGAAATTCGGGTGATCGTCCGGGGTGTTACCCACAAAGTATTGGTCCACAAAACCCGAGCCATTGTTGCGCTTTGGTTTGCCAACGATGTTCGGACGCTGCGTGCCATATGTGGGGAGTGCCAAGCCGTCTGCGACTTGGAAGGTCAGGGGTCTGCCGTCGGAAATGCGCCAAATTCCGTTCGTCTTCCACCCACCGATAAAGGCGTCGGCCCAGCGTGGCATATTCCCGAGGAATGCGCGTCCTCGCCCAAACGGTAGATCGTAGCTGTAGCTGAACTGAACGACGTGCGGGATATCGAACGTGGAGAGGCTACGCTCCATCCACGGCTTGTTGGGATCCTGCAGGCTGCTGAAGCTGCCCAGCCAGGTCACGTTGTCGTCCGCCTGCGAAGAGTTGTCGATTGACTTCGACCAGACGTAGCTCACGAGAAACTGCAGGCCGTTGGAATACCGCTTCTCGGCGACTAACTGCAGAGAATGATAGGTGGAATTGGCGATCAGCCGAGGTTCGTTCGCGACACTCGTGAACTGCGGATAGGGAAGCAGCAGCTGAGAGTATTGAACCTTGTCGGCCGACAGTACACTGTTCGGATCCGTGATAATGCCCGCAAAGGGATTGGGAACCGGGTTGTTGAGGCAGGCTATCGTCAGCGTTGTGCAGACGGGAGTGTTGTCAGGATCTGCCTCTGTCAGCGGCAAGCTCTCGATCCACGGGCCCAAATAGTTCCGCGCCGTGGACCCGCTGAACGGCAGGTGCGTTCCTTTCTTCCCGATGTATTCCGCGTTGATCAGGATGTTTTTAGGAAGCTCCCGCTCGATCCCAAAACTCCAGCTCTGCTCGTAAGGCGTCTGGTTGGCGCCAGCCCGAAGCAGCGGCCCATTCGCGTCGAATCCGACGTCATTCATCAGGCCGAGCAAGTTTCCCGCAGGCTGGCTCAGTCCGTTGGGGAACGGATCGCTCAAGTGCAGCCACATTATGTCACCCAGGTTCTGATAGGTTGGGATCGCACTCGTAAATTGATTGAAGCCCTGTGAACCGTACGGTACGACACCGGTCACACCCGACCGCGATTGCCCGTAGTAGATTCCGTAGCCGCCACGCATCACCATCTTCGGTGCGAACTGATACGCGAATCCGAAGCGCGGTTGAAAGTCGCTCCAGTCGGTTATGTAGTTCGTCCGATGACCCGGGGAGGCAAAGACCTCGCCGCCTTTCAGCGCAACCGTTATCGGATCCCCCGTGACCGCATCGTTGAACGTAATACTTCCGTTGTTGAGAGGACTGGTCACGTTCGGATCAAACGAGTTCTGCCGGTTGTAGCGATCCGTGCGCGGCAGCGTCACGTCATACCGCAAGCCCAGATTCAACGTCAGTTTGGGATTGAACTTCCAATTGTCTTGCACGAAAAAGCCGTACTGGTAATTTGTGGTCGCGGGCCGGAACTGAATCTCGTAATACGAATCCCACCCGTTGGCTGCGGGCGCGCGCGTAATCTTACCCATCAGGAAACTCGCCATCCCGTCGCCGCCACAAGAATCGATTTCGCCGGGACAGCCATTGGAGCCATCCTCGGCGAAGTCGAAGAAGCCATTGGGCCCGTTGGTCTGAATGTAGTTCAACTGGTGGATGCGGCCGTCGAAACCGAATTTGATCTCATGCGAGCCGTGCACCTTGTCCAGCGTTGCCGACAGTTGCCCCGTATCCTGGCCCAGCAGCATGTTCCCGAACGGATCGCTGCCGATGTTCGCAAACCCGGCTGCGCTGTACAAGTCGATGAACATCGCCGGGACGCCTTTGAATCCGTTGCTGTCCAGATAAGAGGGGAATCCCAAATTGCCCAGCGGGTCCGTGACGCCGTGTGGGTTGTAATTGAGGTCGTGCCAGACGCCACGGGAAAACCCGAGCGTGGTGTTCAACAACAGAGTCGGACTGAATGTGTGCGTGTCATTGATCGCAAACAGGTGGGCATTGCTCCACCCGGGGGCTCCCGAACACGGATCAGCAAAGTTCTTGTAGCAATCGAGACCCGTGCCGTGATCGTATTCATAGGAGAACTTCGCGCTCAACATATTGTTCTGCGTGAAGCGATGGTCGATTTTGATGTCGAACTTACTCGCATATGATTGGCTTGATCCGGCCCCGACCCAATTCTGGTAAATGGTACCGCCGGTGTAGTTGGGCTCTGGAAACAGGCCCATCATCTTCTGCGCGACCGGATCGATCAGATTGCCCGCAACCCCAGGAGTGGGCTCATATTGGGCAGGAGGACAGGGGTCCTCGTTAAAGCCTGCAAGGAACACAGCATCACAACCGGGACTGATGTAATTAGCGATGTTGTTAAATGGAATGAACGTGTTCGCGTTATTGGCGACCGCACCGCCGGCATTGGGGTCGTTATGCCGCAAGTACGGATCCCATATCTGACCAGCGGCAGCACTGCACAATCCGTTGGCGTCGAACGTTCCTTCATTCGCTCCACATATCTCGCCGAAATCACCTGCGCGCATGAGGTCGCTGGGAGCAGATCCGGAACGTGCGTCCAAGGTCGTCTGCTTTACGCGGTCCCAATCGAAGAAGAAGAAAGTCTTGTTCTTGATAATGGGGCCGCCGATGGTGAAGCCGTAATTGTTGCGGCGCAGCGGCGGAATCGGTTGGTTTGCCCGATTAAGGAACCAGTCGTTGGCGTCGAGGCTGTCGTCGCGGAAGAACTCATATCCGCTTCCATGAAACTTGTTTGACCCCGACCGCGTGACCACGTTGACCACCGACGCTCCCGAAAATCCGTACTCGGCGCTGAAGTTCGTCTGCTCCACTTTAAATTCCTCGACGGCTTCGGGCGATGGAAGGTATGTTGCCTGCGTGATGCCGCCATTCGGCTCCGAATTCGTCACCGAGGCGCCATCCATCAAAATGTCCGCGGTCGCTCCGCGGCTGCCGTTCGAGACAAAGTTCGTGCCCGTGCAGTCCGCGCCGCACTGGTCGTCCATCGGAGTGACCCCTGGTGCCAGCGAGGTCAATTGCACCACATTGCGGTCGATCAGCGGCAGGTCGTTGATGAACCTGCGATTCACCACCTGCCCCGTCTCCGCGTCTTCCGTCTGGATGGTCTGCGCTTGCGCCCCTACCTCTACCGTCTGGCTCGTGCCTGCCACCTTCAAGGTCAAGTTCGTTGTCCGGTTCTCATTGATATCCACTTTGAACGGGGCGCTGCTGACCTTCTGGAAACCTTGCACCTGCGCCGTCACGATGTACGCGCCCGGCGGGATCGAACGAAACAAATACCGGCCGCTGCTGTCCGAAGTCGTTCTGAATTCAAATCCTTTTTGCTGGTCGGTCAGCACCACGGTCGCCCCTTGCACCAGGGCGCCGGTGGTGTCGCTCAATTCGCCGCTGACCGTCCCGAAGTAAGCCTGTGCGCAAACCAGCGAGGGCACAAGAAGCGCGATGGCAAAGAGACAAGTCCAGAGCACGAAGTGTGTGGTCTTTCGCGAAAGCGAGACAGATGTTGGCATGGGAACCCTCCTATAAATGCGCGATCGAAACTGACACAGCCACGGAAGGCTTGCGGTGGTTACTCGCCGCCATCCTACACAAACCCCGGTCCCCGCGCTATAGCAAAAATGCACGCAAGAAACGATTTAATACAATTATTTTCTTGAATGTTGCTGTTCAGGAGTGCTAATGGTAAAGATTCTCTTCAGTCACCCTCCGCGAGAATGCGTGATTTTCACAGCGTGAAAAAACAGAGATGCAGCTTGGCGCAAATGCAAGCCGCGTGTTGGTAGCGCCGGCGTCCCGCCGGCTGTGGCGTGGGCGTCCCGCCCGTTCACCCGCCCGAGAAAAGAACGCGAGAAAAGAAAGGAAGGAAGGAGTTACATCGCGGCCCGCGCCGGTTCGATCTGCTCCGGTGCATCCGGTTGAGCCAGTGGAATGCTCACCAGCACCCGCGTCCCGGCCTCGGCCGAGCTGATCTGCAATTCGCCGCCAAACGGACGCAGCCGTTCCCGCATGGCTCGAATCCCGAACCCCGACGCTCCCGCCTGCACCGCCGCCAGGTGTTCCCGCGAAATCCCTTTGCCGGAGTCCTCGATTTCCATCGTGATGACTTCCGCCGCGCGCGCGATCCGGATCGCGGCTTGCTTGCTTCCCGAATGGCGATGAATGTTGGTCAACGATTCCTGCACCACGCGGAACACAACTAATTCCAGTTCGCGCGGCAGTCGCCCGAATTCTTTTGAAATGTCGAAGTCAATCGCGATCCCGCTGCGCTCCGACACTCCCTGCACATACCAGCCGATCGCCGACGACACTCCCACCTCATCAAGCAGAGGAGGATGCAGTAAGTAAGAAGTCGTCCGCAGTTCCTGATGAAGCATCTGCACCAGGCGCTGGCTCTCTTCCACCTGTCGTGCAAGCTCCGGCGCAATCTCGCGGAGCTTCTCGCTCTGCACCTGTTCCGCCAGATTAGCCAGATCCAGCCCGATCGCGGTCAGGATCTGCCCCGAACTGTCGTGCAACTCGCGCGCGATCCGGCGGCGCTCGGCATCCTGCAATTGCATCAGGTGCCCCGAGAGCATTCTCACCTGTTCCGCCGTGCGCGCCATCTCCTGGTTGCGTTTTTGCAGCTCCAGCGTTCGCGCCTGCACCTCGCGGTCCAGATTCTCCGCCAGTTCGCGATATCGCGTTTCACTGGCCCGCAGCGCGAGATCCGTCGCTTTGCGCTCCGTGACGTCCCGAACCGTTCCAGAGCAGCCCACAAATTTCTTCGCCAAGCCGTCGAATTCGAATTCCGCCGCCGCGTACATTTCCACCCAACGCGCCGACCCGTCGGGCAGCACAATCCTGTACTCCCCGAAATGCGTCCTCGGCTCCGCGCTATTGAAGTCTGCTTCAAACTCCGCCGACATGCGCGCCAAATCGTCCGGATGGATGTGCTTCAGGATTTCCTGTGTCGGAAGGGAATTCGCCGTGATCCCGAAAATCGTTTTGAAGGTGTCATCCCAACTGCCGCTGTTTGTCGTGGCGTCATAGCGCCACCACGCCATCTTCGCGGCGTCGAGCGCCAGTTGTCGCTGCTGCCACAGGGTCTCCCGTTCCGCTTCCGCCTGCTTGCTTTCCGTCAGATCAAACGTGGCGCCGGTCAAGCCGACGATGCGCCCGTAGGCATCGCGTTGCGGATCGATCCTGACGTGATAGTGGCAGAGCCTACCGTTCAGCGAGACGGTCATCTCACCCTGGTAACTCACGCCGGTGCGCAAGACCTCCGCCTTGATGCCCTCCGTCATCTGCCAGTCTTCCGGCCGCTCCAGCAGGTCGCTGTCGCGTTTGCCGAGAATCTCAAAAATGTCGTTAATTCCCCGCGGATTGTGCACCCACCGGTAGCGCAGATCGAGTCCCTGGTTGAAGACCGTGATCGGCGTTCCCCGCAGGGCGACCTTGAAACGTTCGCTCGTGGCCCGCAGTCGCTCTTCGATGACCTTGCGATCGGTGATGTCGAGAAATGCTCCGACCGCCCCGCGTACATTTCCGTCTTCGTCGAACAGCGGAACCGCGTGGCCGAACTCGTAGGTGGAACTGCCGTCTTCAAAACGAATTTCCAGTTCGTTATTGCGAACTGGTTTTCCAGTCATCGCGGCCTTTTGCAGGGGCAGTTCTTCCGCCGCGAGCTCATGCCCGTTTTCGAAGACGCGGAAGTCCGGACGCTCTTCCGGAGGCGCAGACTTCGACAAGTTCGAGCCGTGCGGCATCCGCAGCAGTTCATAGGCAGCGCGGTTGCTGGTGATTCTTTCGCATTTGCGATCGTGTGAAAAGAAGACCGCGGCCGGCACGGCATCAAAAATTGCCGTCATGTTGTCGGCGTGCACCTTGGCCTCGCCGCGCGCCTGTTTCAGATCTTCTTCTGTCTGCTTGAGTCGCGTGACGTCCATGGCCGCGCCACTCATCCGCACCGGCTTTCCGGCCGCGTCAAAGTACGCCCGCCCCCGCGACACGATCCAATGAGTGCTGCCATCAGGCCACAGGGCGCGCATCTCTACGCTGTAATGCTGATTCTGCGACAGGCTCAGTTGGACGGCTTGATCGACTCGCTCCCGGTCTTCAGGATGAATCGCGCCCAGAAACCGCTCATAGGTCATCTCAGAGCCGGCTGCGATTCCGAACATCTCGAAACAACGGTCCGACCACACCAGTCGCCCGCTGCGCACGTCCCAGTCCCACGTACCCAACTCGGCCGATTCCAGGATGAATAACAGTCGCTCTTCGCTGGCGCGAAGTTCTTCGCTCAAATGCTCCGCTGCGTCCTTCACGCCGGGGTCATGATGCCCGGACACGCTGCCATTCGACGGAGCGGCTACCTTCCTCCGACGCTTGCGACTACGGACTTTAGATTCGGATTTGCGCACTCGGCTGCGACCCAAGCCGAGTCTATTTCGGGCTTATCGCAGCAACACTACAGTGTTCCCTGTATCCAAATATAGGAAGGGCAAGCAGAAGTAATCGGGTGCCCCACCCTTGTCGCGTTTTGTGCGACAGGTTGGGGACTTTGAGTTTGTATTTCAAGCGGCGACGCCTGATGTCGATTACTTGACGAAGACGAAATCTCACTTCAAGTCCTGCAAGTCCGCCTGTAACTGCTGCACGCCGAAGCCCTGCGGGGTCTTCTTCTTGCCGGTCAGGTAATCGTTGCTGAGGATCGCGTACGCTTCTTCGCAATACGCCTCCCAGAAGGACCACGTCATGCTCTGCAGCGCTCCCCAGGTCACACAGGTGACGCCCCGCGAGTCATAGGCAACCACGGGAATGGCGTGTCCTCCCCACGATCCCGGCTTGCCGTCGCCAGTAGTCCCACCCGGAGGCACCGACCACGGCTGATGATTCTGCACCTGCGACTGCGCGCTGATCGGCAACTGCAGCCCAATGTAGCAGCCCTCGAAGATGTAGACCGAATCCATGATGTGATTGTGATTGGCAGGTTCGAGCGCCACGTAGGCGCCGATTTTGTGTCCGGCGATGCCGGACTGCCGCCAGAAGTTCAGGACATCGATCTCGACGGCGCCATTGTCGTTCGCGCCGGTCGTCGGATTGTAGCCGGTGATCGCTGAGTACGCCCCGACGATCTGCTTGTTGCTGGGCGTCACCATCTTCTTGCCGGCGTTCGCGGTCCACTCCATGATCAGGTGACCGGCGGCGGCGCAGGTGCAATCGCCGATCTGATCGTTTTCCATCATCCCCCACGCCTTGACTTTGGCGGTGAGGTCGAAGCTGTCGGGTGGCGTCGGTAGTCCCGGTTTCACGTAGGAAGCCAGCAGCAACGTGCGCGGATCATGCCGAGCGATTTGCTTGCCGAGTTTCAGCTTCTTGGGATCGATGCGGGTGGGATCGTTGCGCAACGTGACGTCCTTGCGCGAGTCAGGAACGGTGAAATCGAGCCTGCGTAAAGCCATGCGAGATTCTCCTTTGAAAGACGCGCCAGTTTGCTTGCGAAAAACGCCGCGGCCAGCGTGTTTATGCGTGCCGATGCACTGGGACCGGAACTAGGGGGGAAGAAATCCCGCGAATGTTAGACCGAGACGGAAGCAAGATCAAGGAAGAAGAGGAGTTGTTACGAAAACCGGACAAGTAGGGAGATTGAGGACTCTACATTTGTTGAGTCCCCAAAACCCTTGTCATCCTGAAGCCTGCGCTTTTTGCAGGCGAAGGATCTGCTGCACCCGCCGGCAATATCGACGCTGACAGCAAGTACACAGGTCCTCGCGGGAAAAGTCGCCGCTCGGGATCGCAAGCTGGTGAGGCGGCCTCAGAGCGATCGGTTCACCGCACCAGCGCCCCGTAAACCATTTCGCGCATCGCGCGCCGATAATGTCCCGCGGGCACGAAGGGCATCTGCAACATCATCACCGCATACAGCTTCTCCTGCGGGTCGATCCAGAAGTATGTTCCAGCGGCGCCCGCCCAGAAGGCATCGCCCACGGACCCTGACACCGCCGTGTGTCCCACGTCCGTCCGCACGGCGAATCCCAAGCCGAAGCTCTGGCCGAGTTCTGGCAGCGGAGAAAGATCCTGCGTCGCCACGAGCATTCCCACGCGCGCAGCGCCCGGCGGCAATTGATCCGATGTCATCACTGCCAGCGTCTTCGGCGAGAGCAGGCGTACACCATTCAGCTCGCCGCCATTGACCAGCATCTGGCAGAAGCGCGCGTAATCAGACGCGGTCGAGAGCAGGCCGCCCCCGCCCGAGAAAAACTTCGCCTTCTCCCGGGTAAAGTCCGCAACCTCCCCAAACTGAGGACGCTTGCCTGTTGCAGCGTCCACCTGCGGTTCGACGACGCGCGGAGCCTGCGCGGCCGTCAGATAGAACGCGGTGTCGGGCATGCCGAGCGGCTTAGTAATCCTCTCTTCGAGGAAGCGGTCGAACGGCATCCCAGATACTACTTCCACGATGCGTCCCAGCACGTCGACTGACATGCCGTATTCCCAGACCGTGCCCGGTTGGTGCGCCAGGGGCAGCTTCGAAATCTTCGTGACGAATTCCGCCAGTGTCTGCCCGTTGTCGAACAAGTTGGCCTTGTTGTACTCCTGATGGACCAGCGTGTTTCCGAACGGACCGTAAACTAAACCTGAAGTGTGGCGCAGCAAATCCTGCACGGTCATGGGCCGCAATGGCGCTTCGAGCGAGAGCGTGGGCTTCCCGGTGGCGGGATCTGTCTTCTCGACTCCGACCTTGACGTCTTTGAACTCGGGAAGATACTGCGCGACGGGCGCCATCACGTCGATCTTGCCTTCCTCGGCGAGCATCATCACTGCGACCGATGCCACTGGCTTCGTCATCGAGAAGATGCGGAAGATGGCGTCGGTCTTCATCGGAATCTTCTTCTCCCGGTCCTGATACCCGATCGCCTACCGATAGACGACCTTGCCGTTGCGCGCGACTATGAGCACCACGCCGGGGATCGCGCCCTGATCCACCTCCGACTGGAAAAACTGCGTTGTGCGCGCCAGGCGCTCGGAAGAGAATCCTGCTTCTTCGGGTCGGCTGATTTTTGTCAGGTCCTGGGCGAACGCACAGATGCAAAGGAGAAAAAGAGAAATTGCGGAAAAATGTTTGGGATGCATCGCCCGCCCCCTATTAGCCGCAGCATTCTACCGCGAAGAGAACGGCTCGTGCCGTGATTGCCCGCACCATTAAGTTGTCATCCTGAGGCCTGCGCTCTTTGCAGGCCGAAGGATCTATGTACTCCTGCACTGCTCCGACGGTGTGAGCAGAGTACATAGGTCCTCCGCCGCAAAAGACGCGGCATCAGGATGACAAGGTTCAGATTCGGGAAGGTACGTCCCATCTGAGTTAGATCCTTTCGCCGGGCTCGCCAAACAAGCGCACACTATCCCGTTGGAGGTCCCGTTATGCCCGAACTCCGCCAAAACTTCATGACCAAGGAATGGGTCGTGATTGCCACCGAACGCGCCAAGCGTCCCGACCAGATGGCCGTGAAGCGCGAAGCCAAGCCGGTCGTTTCGTTTTCCGAAAAATGTCCGTTCTGTCAGGGCCACGAGAGCCAGACTCCGCCCGAGATCCTGGGCCTGCCCGACGGAGAAGGATGGAAGGCACGCGTGGTGCCCAACAAATTTGCAGCACTCTCTCCCGACTGCCCGCCCGAGCGCACCATTCGCCGCTCTCGCCGCTCCATGGGCGGATTCGGAGAGCATGACGTCATCGTGGAGACGCCCGATCACTCGCTGGCCATGGCGATGATGCCCGATTCACAGGTGGCTGACATCCTTCGCATTTATAAGATCCGTCATGACCAGCTCAGCCTCGATCCTCGCGTCGCGCAAGTAACCATCTTCAAGAATTATGGAACGGATGACGGCACCAGCCTGGAGCATCCGCACTCGCAATTGATAGCTACGCCCGTCATCTCCTACCAGGTGCGGCAGCGTTTTCAGGAGGCGATGCAGCAGTTCGACGATTTCGGCTGCTGCATGTTTTGCCAGATCATCGAGGAGGAACTCGAAGGGCAGAAACGCATTGTGCTTACCAGCGAACACTTTGTCGCTGTCGAACTGTTCGCCTCGCCGGCGCCGTTCTGCACCCACGTCTATCCGCGACGACATATGGCCAGCTTCAGCGATGTCAGCGCGAAAGAGACTGCCGACCTCGGCCGCGTGCTGCGGACCATGCTGGCCAAGCTCTATATCGGCCTGCAGAATCCCGATTTCAACTTCACGATTCGTACCGCCCCCGCCGAGTGCGTCGGCGTCCGCTACTTCCACTGGTACATGAGCGTGATTCCGCGGCTCACACGCACCGCGGGATTTGAACTCGGTTCCGGCATGTTCATCAACACCGTGATCCCCGACGAGGCGGCCGAGTTCCTGCGCAATGTGAAGGTCGAAGCCGCAGTGGGCGTGAGCTAGGCGGACCAACATTCACTACGGAGACACGGAGAAGGATTGTTGATCGTTGAATGAAAACCAGAGCGTTTTGGGTTCGAAGCAATCAACAATTTTGCCGTGCCTCCGTCGTGCAAACTGCTGCGAACTCACGGCACGTAAGTCAGCGCGGTTGCTCCGGCAGACGGAACCGGCGAG
The DNA here is from genome assembly GCA_020073385.1 of Terriglobia bacterium. GTDB lineage: Bacteria > Acidobacteriota > Terriglobia > Terriglobales > Acidobacteriaceae > Sulfotelmatobacter. The sequence goes on from JAIQFH010000072.1 coordinate 11,616, forward strand.
CCGACTTGCGTCAGGGCCCCGCTGGTGACGTCGACCTTGAAGCTCGTCATCCCGCCCGTACCTGAAACAAAAAGAAAACCGCCGAAAGTGTCGCTGGTGATCGCTCCGGCGGGAATGGGGAAAGGCGAGTTCGCCAGCGGCGTCAGCATCCCGCTGGCGGAGTCGATCGTATAGCCGGAAAGTGTTTCGTCCATCAAGTTCGCGACATAGAGAAAATTCCTCGAAGTGGTCAGGGTGAGCGGGCCGTTTCCCGCGGGGAACGGCGATCCCGGCACTGGAGTCAGTGCGCCGCTGGGTGTGGTGATGGAGAAGCCGGCGACCTGGCTGCTCTGCACGAGCGTGACGTAAACGAACTTCCCGCTGGGGTCGACCACGATTTGCCCCGGTTGTACTGTTGAGTTTGGATCTGCTCGGAACGGCGAGCCTGCGACCTGCACGAGCGCCCCGGTGAGCGAGTCGATGGTGAAGGCGGCAACTCCGCCCGGTGGATCCGCGACAGATGCAAAAAGGAATTGGTCCGTGGGATCGATCGTGAGATACAAATTCGCACCGGAAGGGAATGGCGACTGCGGGATCGCGATGAGTGTACCCGTCGTAGCATTCGCCTGCAAAGCGTCAATCTTGCCCGCATCGGCCACGTAGAGAATTTGATTGTTGAAGTCGATGGCCAGCCCCGCGGCGATGCTCAGCGGCCCGAGCGAGAAGGATGGGGCTGGCGTGAGCGTGCCGGTTGACGAGTCGATCGACCAGGCATCAATCGATGCCGGCCCTCCGAGTCCAAAATTCGACACATACAGAAACTGGTCATTCAGCGCCGCGATGCCGAGCGAATTCGTCGGTCCAGAGACTGACGTGGGAGTGCCGAGGGCTCCAGTGACGCGATCCACCGGGAACACCGAAATCTGGCCGTTGATGCCGTCTGCGTACAGGTGCGGCGGGGGGAGCGCGCAGAGGGCTGCGGCGCCGCAGCCACAGGTACTTGAGCTACTCGCGGCTGGGCACACGTGCGGCCCGCTTCCGCAGCCGGCTAAAGCGATCAGGACGAAGAAGAGAAAGAAAAGTGCGGCAGCACAACCAGTGCGAGTTGATATCGCTCCTCCTTTCCATGAGGCCATTAGATGTCGACCGTGAAGTTAAATCTGAAGGTGCGCCATGCCAAGCGGCCTTGGGACAGTTGGCGAAGTATCACAAGTGCGGGGTCGAAGTGGCCTCTGGCTCGTTCAAAAGATACACGGGGAGGGCAGAAAATTGTTGATTGTTGATTTTTGATTGTTGATTAAAACCCTCGGCCCCGTTCAAGGTTCCAAAGGTTTCCATTCAACAATCATCAATCATCAATCAACAATTTCCCTCGATCAGATCCAGAAGTCGCGTTCGGCGGCTGACGCGCTGCCTTGTCCGGCGCCGGCGGCGCGGCCCAGGCTGGGCTCCACGCGATTTCGGCCGGCGGCTTTGGCGCGATAGAGCGCGGCGTCGGCGCCGCTCAAAGCTTTTTCGAGATCGGCCGAGGATTCTCCCGTGGCGACTCCCAGGCTCAGAGTGACGTGGACGGTTGCGCCTCCGGCCATGATGCTGCAGCTGGCCACATGGGTGCGGACGCGCTCGGCCAGTTCCCAGGTTTCTCCCACGCCGCAGCCGGGAGCGATGATCAGAAATTCCTCTCCCCCGTAGCGCCCCACCGAGTCATAAGGGCGGACCATGGCGGCAATGCCGCTGGCGATAATGCGCAGTACGGCGTCGCCGGCCGCGTGTCCGCGGCTGTCATTCACATTCTTGAAGTGGTCGACATCGACCATGATCACGCCGACGGGCTGATGATCACGCTCGGAGCGGACGAGTTCGCGCTCCAGAATCTCCAGGATTGCCTTGTGATTCCACAAGCTGGTCAGGCTGTCACGCGAGGCCTCGCGGCGCAGCGCCTCCTTCGCCAGCATCATCCGGTTCTGCGTCACCAGCATTCGCGCGCTCGAGCTGACGAACGACAGCATCACCACCAACGCGGCCAGCATCAGGCGCTGTTGCGCGATGCGCAGCGACATGATCAGCACCAGCACCGGATAGAGCAGGTACGAGATCTCGGCGTAGATCCGTTTCTCGCGCCGGGGCGGTTCCAGCGGAATTACCGGAGCCTCAGCCTGTTTCCAGGCGGTGGCGATGATCATCGGGACCACCAGGAGTAGACTCCACAGCAGATCGAACCACTGCCCGGTCTTCAGATTCTGCCCGGGGCCGTAGTAGTACAGGGCGTCGACGCATCCCGAGAGCGAGAGAAACAATCCCATCGATCCGTATAGCACGCGAACATCGCGCGAGTGCGCGAAGATGGCTCGCAAGACGAACGCCAGCGCGACTAGCGCGTAGCCGCCGAAATACGGCGCCCACACCTCATGCGACAGTACGGTGTCAGACTTCGGCAGGTAAAAGAAATACACGTAGGCCGCAACACAGATCAGCATCGCCTGCACGAAATCGAGCACAAGGATCGCATCAATCCGACCGGTTTCGTGTTTTGGGCCGAGGAACAGCGCCATGGCCAAAGGAGCAAACCAGAAGCAGAACAGAAGATTGGTGACCCAGGAGACGACGGGGGTGCGGGCAAGATCGTTGTAGACGCCGAGCCCTTGTGCCACCATCCAGAGCCCGTAGGCGAAAACAGCGAGCCGCCAGAAGGCGCGCGCCATGCCCTCGGAGCGGTCGGCGGCCAGCAACAGGGAGCCGATCAGCAATCCACCAATGGCGAACTGTATCAGGTCAGAGAGGAAAGGCCCCCGGCCGTTCGCACCGAGTGAGATACAGACACCAACGTGCACCAGCCACAAAAGGAACGCAGCCGCCACGATGATGCGTGAACGAGACAGAGTCATCCTCGTAACCAGAAATTTGTACTGATGGCCGGACCGGAGGGGAATCCCGGAAACTTACCGCACTGGCTTGCACCCATGGATGCTGAAGACCTATCAGTATGAGACCGCACGTCCTGTTATTGCATGTGCCCATGGTACCCGAGAGATTGGTTACCGCAAGGGCGAAATTAGCACCAGTTCTGGAGCAATCTGCCAAGGATTTCCACAGCTTCACCCAGTTGGGAAAGCTCGTCGGGAGTGAGGCGCTCGAGCTGCGAGGCGAGATAGGCGATGCGCATCTCGCGGCCTTTCTGCAGCAGGCGCGTGCCCTTCGGAGTGGCCGCGATGCGCATGCGACGGGCGTCTTCGCGGTCTTCGGTGATCTCGACCAACCGGCTGCGCGCCAGGCCGGCAACGATGCGGCTCATGGTGGGAGGCTTGACCTGCTCGGCGGCGGCAAGTTCCTTCAACGTCTTCGGTCCCGCAAAGACCAGCACAGAGAGCGCGGAGAGACGCGCGGGCCCTTCGCCCGTGGCGATGTCCTGCTTGCGCACTCGCCGCAGCAGATGAATAGCAGCCGAGTGCAGGCGGTCAGCAACAGTCAGGACGTCATTGTTGATTGACGAATGTTGATTGCTGCTTGGAGAAGGGCGCGGCATGGGGTTTGCTTTCTTATAGTGTCGTTCTCAGCGACCTCCGCGGATTTTCTCAGCGAATCTCGGCGGTAAGAGCTTTTTCTTATCGCCTCCACGGCAAATTTTCCACCAAACGTACTTGACATTCACTTCCGAATATAGTTAGCTATGCTAACTAATTTGTGGACGGAGGTCAAGACCATGAGTGAAGGCCCGGGAATTACCAGGCTGGGGCAGATCCAGATCAGGACGCATGATGTGGAGCGCGCCGCGGAGTTCTATGAAAAGGTGCTGGGTTTGAAGCTGCTGTTCAAAGCGCCGCCGGGACTGGCATTCTTCGATTGCGCCGGCGTGCGATTGATGCTGGACCGTCCAGAGAAGCCGGAGTTCGATCATGCCAGCTCGATCCTGTACTTCGTGGTACCCGATATCAAAGCCGCGCAGGCAACAATGACGGCCAAAGGAGTGCGCTTTGAAGATGAGCCGCACATGATCGCGCGTATGCCGGATCACGATCTGTGGATGACGCACTTCCACGACACCGAAGACAATTTGCTGGCGCTGATGAGCGAAGTGAAGAGGTAGGCGTCGGGCGTCAGGCGTCAGGCTCTCACGACTTTCGCAATTGTTGTCATCCTGAAGCCCGCGTTTTTCGCGGGCTGAAGGATCTGCTGTCTGATGCCAGCATTGCCGCTGTCGGCGGGTCCAGATCCTTCGCCGCAAAACTCGCGGCTAGGATGACAATGCTGCGGAGGCGACCACGCTGGCGCATAATGATCGGCAGAGGTGGCGCCATGATGCAGGCAACGTCCCCGGGGGCGTCCGGCTTCGGACGGCCCTGGTTCGCGCTAACCATCGCCTTCGCGCTGCATGTCCTCGACGAAGCCGCGACGGGATTCCTCGATATCTACAACCCAACTGTGACCGCAATGCGGGCGCGCATTGGGTGGTTCCCCATGCCGACATTCGGTTTTCGCGAATGGCTGGTGGGATTGCTCGCAGGTGTAGCACTCTGTTTTGCGCTGACTCCGGTGGCCGAGCGCAATGCCCGATGGCTACGTCCGCTGGCATGGTTCTACGCGCTTGTCATGTTCTTCAATGGACTCGGGCACACCGCGGTGACGATCCTCGGGCACACGGTTGCGAGCGTGCCCGTCGCGCGACCGGCACCGGGATTTTATTCCTCGCCATTTCTTTTCATCGGATCGTTGTGGCTGATGGTGCGTCTGTGGAGGACGGCGTCCAGATCCCCCGCTGTAATCCGTTTGTCATCCTGAGCGGCGTTCTTTGCCGCGAAGGACCTGTGCAGTTTTTTTCGGCAGCATCGGCACCGCGAGGAGTGCATAGTTCCTTCGTCGCCAAAACCCGCGGCTCAGGATGACAAGCGTGAGGGATTGCTACGAATCTCGCAACAGTGGAGACGCTGAGGTCCGAGGTCGGATGTCCGGGGTCCGCTGCTCTGCTATCATCGCTACGAGAGTCATTCCAACCGTCGTCATGAATCGCGCAATCATCCGCAGCCTGCAGGACTTCGACGAAGACGACGAGATCCCCGTCATTTCCGGAAGAGGAGAAGGAATCATGGAAGAAGCACCCGCTACGGGTTCGGGCTCTGCCCGCCGTAATGAAGACATCGCACTCGATCTGATGAAGTTTGTCGCCATGACCACCGGCTACGGACGCACAACTTCGACCGGTGTGGGATTCTCCGGTTCCGGATCAGCGGCCAAGCCCGAGGACTACGCCGATAAATTGCTCGAACTGTACGGCAGATGCCTGGGCGCGGTCGGCGGGAAGAAGTAACCTATCGGCGGATCATCCGCCGCCAGCGATTTCTCAGATCCTTCGGCGCAAAAATCACGCCTCAGGATGACAAGACTGTAGTTCTGGAAAAGCAGTAGCGTCGGAAAGATTGAAACCCCTGCAGAACACAAAACCGCGCCCTTGCAGGCGCGGTTTGATTTTGTCGCGGGCGGAGGCGCTCGCGGCCACGGTAACTCTTAACGTCGCTTCTTGCCCTTTTTCTTAGCGGGCTTTTTGGCGGCCTTCTTGGCTTTCTTCTTCGGAGCCTTTTTGGCTGCTTTTTTCTTGGCCGGCTTTTTCTTGGGCGCGGGTTTCTTCTTGGCTGCTTTCTTTTTCGCAGGCGCTTTCTTGGGGGCGCCTCCACCGCCGGAGGGCGGTGCTGGCTTGGGAGCAGGAGGAGCGGGCGCCGGCTCAGGCTCGGGTTCGATCGACTCCGACGCCGGCATGCCGGGTTCTTCTTCCTCCTCCTCTTCTTCTTCGAAGTCTTCTTCTAGCGACTCGCTATACGCGCCGCTATCGCCAAATTCCTCTTCTTCGTCACGTCCATAGAGCGTGGGGTCGTAAAACGTCATTGCTCCTCCTGATTCAGTGGCGGCCGGGTGCGGATACGCCTGGCTGCGGGCACGAGAGAATTAAATGACAACAAAAACTTTTGCTGTAACGGCGCCGGATTATAGCACGACCTTCGGTGAGGACTGCAAGGACTCTGGACACGAAAGCGGTAAACTTCGATTCGCGCTTTCACCTCCGGATTTTGGCACGCAATTCAAGCTCAAATCTTGAAGCAGGCAGTAACGCCGGCCTGCGAAACCGGGTATTTCCTTAGGGAAAGTAGGGTATCCAACAGAGCGCGAATCCGGGGCATCCTAGCCTGGCGCCTGTGTGAGTGCTACCTCCCTATGCCTGCCCGGCGTCTGGAAGATCGAATACGCGAGTTGTGTGCACGGGCGCTCTATGAGAAAGAACCGGCATGGAGCCTCACCATTCACCAATTGCAGATGGCCATCCAGGAACACGCGCTACGGGTGTCGAACGCGAGCACGGGAACGGTGGTCACCGGCCGGCCACTGATCACGGAACGGCGTCAGGGGTAGACACAGGCGCTCCGATGGGATTGCGCCCCCTCATATATCCAACAAACGAAGGGTTTTAATGCTAAAAGGGCGAAGGTGGGATCACCTTCGCCCTAATAAAAGCAGTTCGCCTGGTTCCTACTTCAGGGTCTTTACATAGTCGGCGACGGCCTTGGCATCCTCGGCCGACAGGCCGACTGCGGCCTTCTTGTGCGGGACCTTCTTGGCATCATTGCCTTTGGCGAGCAGATCGGTGATCTGGTCGGCGGTCAGGGTGCTGCCCTTCACGGCCGGACCGACCTTGCCCTGACCCTCAGGGCCATGGCAGGCGGCGCATTTCGCCTTGTAGGTGGCGGCGCCGTCGGCGGCAAAAGCCGGCATCGCGATCGAGATCGCCAGCGTGCAGATAACGAACAGAACAATGAACTTCGTAAGTCTCATGAGATTTGCTCCTCCTGTGAATAGGTACAGAAAATAACCAACTGCCTATCGAACGGAAAATTGTACATCTCGGGTTCAAGCCTCTAATGTGATTCTGCTCACGTGAGTTTGGGGCGCGTCTCTGGCTACCATGATGCGAAAATCTACAGGTGTCCGCCTCCAAGAAGACACCGACAGGGGACTTGCTGAGTTTTGTCACTTCGGAACGATGTGACTTCAGGCACTTCGAAACGCACAATCCTCTGGTGTCTAAATAGCACATGGGGCGACGCATGCCTTGGAAACTACGACTCGGGATAGTCTTAATCCTTGCCGGCGTCGGCCTGTTCGGCGGATGGCGATGGTGGATGGTGACACGAACCTGGGTTCCCCTCGATATGCCCATTTCGCTGGCGCGAGGGCACATCCGCTCACCGGAATTCAAAATCAATCTGAACGCTGGTTTCCGGGTTCGTGTCGAAGTCGAGACAGAGGCCGACGACACTGGTGTCACCTGCCTGCTTGGCTATACCTCTGATTACTGTCTAAAGAACGGTGCGGGCGAGCTACAGGCGAATTGGACCCTATCCGACTCAGGAAAGATCGTCGCGCATGGATCGACAGGCAGCTTTTTGGGCTGGCTCCCTTGGAGAAATACAAAGGCTCGGACGTTGGGCAGCTTTGAAGTTCCGGCCGGAGATCACTATGTCCTCGATCTGGACATGCCGGAGGACCATAGCCGTTTCGACGCGGACCATCCACGGTTAGTCATCGTGCAGAACGATGACCCGAGGTTCGAAGAAACTCAGGCTGATGTGTTTTTCCTATCCATGTCGCTGGTGATGATGGGTGTGCCGCTCCTTGTCAGCGCGGTCGCTAAGGGACTCCAGCGTAAGTATGAATATCAGAGTGTTTCCCTGACTGCGCCGGGACCGCTTCCTGCCGGGTTCGTGAGCGGGGCAGAGAGTTCCGAAGCAGTTAGCCAGCGAGAGCTGACGGCCGGGCCGCTGCCATTTTCCTGGTGGCTTGGGCTGGTGCTGCTCGTCGCTGGGCTCGCTACATTCATCACAGTTCGACGTTGGATGAGCACCAGAATCGTGCTGCCGGTAGACATGCCGGTCTCGCTCGCAGCAGGGCACATTCGCAGTGGGCCCTTCCGTCTCAATCTGGAAACCAGCTACTGGGTCAGCGTGGATCCGGGTGCTTGGTGGAGTACGGGACGGGCCTGCGCAGAGCAGTATCCACGGTTGCGGACGCGGACGGTCCTTTATCGGCAGGGCAAAGTCGTCGAAATGCGGGACGAGCGACGTCTCTATGGTGCGACATTCTATGCCGAACCAGGCGAGTATGAATTGGACGTTGAAGTCCTGTCTGACTTCAGCTGTTTGGACAGGGGCCATCCGCGACTTTCTGTCTCCGCCTACGCCGAAGACTACGACAATGACGCGTTTCTGCTGAAACTGGCCGCCTCAGTCAGCGCATTTTTCGGAGTGGCTCTGCTGGGGTTTCTCCCGGCAGTTCGCGCCGTTGTTTCGAGAGAGAAGATTGCCAAAGTTACGGATTCGGCGGCGGTCGGCCAGGATTTTCAGTGGGCGCGCCGATTGCCGCTGCGGCGTCCGATTTCGGGGCTTCCGGCGTTCGGGTTGTTCGGAGGAATGGTGTTCGCGCTCCTCGCTCTTCTCATGATGCTGCTGACGATGGGATTTCAGCGCACATCCACCGGTCTATGGGTTCGTTTGCTGCAGCGGGGGCAGGTTCCGGCGAAGAGCGATGCCTGGACTGAACCGTTGATCGTGAAGGTGAAGGACGCTGGGCCAAATCAGGCTCCTAGACTGTTTGTGAATTCAAAGGAAGTCGCTTGGAAGGATCTTGAGAGAGCGCTGAAGCAGGAACTTGGGCCGCGGCGGGATTGGGTGGTCTATGTGGGTGGAGACGACGCGACCAGCTTCCAGTACGTCGCGAACGTGATCGACGCCGCACGCGGGTTACATGCGAAGGTAGTTCTGATCACCGAGAAAAATAAGAGTTCTGCTGCAAATTAATCTTGAGGGTGTTCCGGCGGAGTTTGTAACTGCCGCTAGCCGCCTACCTTCATTTCACCACAGAGGACACAGAGTTCCACAGAGGCAAGAACTCCTCTGTGCACCCCTGTGTCCTCGGTGGTGATTGCTTTCCTAGTCGACGGAGATTATCTGGCGAAGTGGACGGTCAGGATCATGCCTGGCCTGATTACTGCTACGTTGCGGTTGTCGCGCTTCAGGGCGGTTACCGTCGTCTTGTAAAGGTTCGCGATCGAGTAGAGGGTTTCGCCGGATTTTACTTTGTGGTGGACTACCGCGGTTTCCGCCTTCGTCGTCTTCAGGCGCTCGATCTCGGCGGACTTAGTTGCTGGAGGCTTGGTGCTGGCCGTCTCGGTCTTCTTTGTTTTTGAGCGCGACGAGGCGGCTTCAGTGTCGTGGGTGCTCGGCGAGATCGGCAGGTGCAACGCTAGCACGCGGCGTCCGGAGAGGCTGTTGCCGCGAATGCCGTTCCAGCGGCGAAGTTGCTGCGCGGAGACGCCGAAGTTTTCGGCGACGCTCTCGACCGTGTCTCCCTTGTGAACTTTGTAGCGCGTGATGTGCCGCGCGTAGGTTGCGGAGTCGCCCGGATGCTTGCCCGGCGCCACCGGAATGATGATCTTGGCGTCTTGCTCGAGTTCGGGGCTGTCGAGGTGATTGGCTTCTTCGATCTGCTTGGCGGTGGTGTGATAGGTGCGGGCCAACGCCATGATCGTCTCGCCAGAATGCACGGTGTGATATCGCCACCACAGGCGCTTGTCGGGCGGAACGGCGGCAATGGCGGTTTCGAACTGATCTTTGGTTCCCGCAGGAATGTGGAGCTGGAACGATCCGGTGCGCGGCGTGCTCAGGCGCAACAGGCTGGGATTCATGTCCTGCAAATCAGTGGTCGTGGCGCCGATGCAATCCGCGACCAGGCGAAGATCAACCGGGTAGTCGAGCGTGACCGTGTCGTAGTCGTACGGCTTTTCCATCACCACGCTGTCGAGCCCGTACTGCGACGGGTTCTTGGTCATGATGGTCACGGCCAGGATGATCGGAACGTAATTCTTAGTCTCTCTGGGCAGGACGTTGCGGTTGAAGAGTTCCCAGAAGTCAGCGTATCCGGTGCGCTTGACCGCAGCCTGTACCGTGCCGGGGCCGGAGTTGTAGGCGGCCATGGCGAGATACCAGTCGCCGAACTGGTTATAGAGATCTTTCAGGTGGCGGGCGGCAGCGCGGGTGGATTTTTCGGGGTCCTGGCGGTCGTCCACATACATGTTGTGGTGAAGGCCGTATCCCAGGCCGCGGCCTGCCATGAACTGCCAGATGCCGCGGGCGCCGACGCGAGACATAGCGTGCGGAAGAAATCCGGACTCGGCCTGCGCGAGATAGATCAGATCCTGCGGGACGCCTTCTTGTTTGAGCGTCGACACCATCATGTCGTGGTAGCGGCCGGAGCGGGCGTAGGCGCGCTCGAAGACGCCGCGTCCGTGGCCGGAGAAGTAGGCAATGTAGCCCGCGACCTGGTCGGTCATCATCAGCGGCAGGTCGGACTGGGTCTTTTTAAGATCGGCTTCGGCCTTGGCCTTGGTGCCGGCGTCGGCAGACGGGGCAATCTCGTTGGTCGTGTCGATGGGCGCCGGTTCGGATTTCTGCTGCGGCTCCTGCGAAGCCTCGGCTTCCTGCGCGGTGCCGCCGGGATACAGTTCGTTGACGCCCTGAACGATGCGGTCGAATTCTTTTTGCAGGCGTTCGTCGGAGCGGACATCGAAGTTGCTGCTCAGCAGGGCATTGAGCGCGGTATCAAAATTGTGCTTGGCGTCGACGGTTTTGCCGGCGTGATAATTCGCCATGCCGGTCTGATATTCACTCTCCGCTTTTGCGACCAGATCGCTGACAGGATCGGACTGTGGCTGAGCTTCTGCCGGAGGAGCTTCCGGAGAAGCCGCCTTCTCGGCGGTCGACTCTTCCTGCTTTTTCTCAACGGGGGCTTGAGCAGGCTCAGATGCCGCTTGCGGTTCGGCAGCAGGAGCTGGTTTCAGCGCAGGGGCCGGGGCAGGAGGAGCCACGGTGGCGGGCTTGTGCGCGGACTGGCAGGCGGAACCTGCCAGGATGAGAGCAGCAAGCGCCACAGTCCGGAGGTAGAGGCTGGCGAATCGCATATTACGGAATAGGATACGGTGACCTCTCCGAGTGTTGAATTCCGGTGAATTCTACCAAAAATCGTACCTGCGGGTGGCGCTACGGTCAATCGCCGAAACGGAACCGGGATGGTTACTTTCGGGACCAGAGGGTCAGGTTACCTCATACATACTGACCTCTGACCTCTGAAATGGGATGCCGGTAGGCTTCAGACGGTTGTGGGCCTGAAGGTTCCGGGAATCAAGCGGCTAGACGCTCCAACAGGGTGCGGGCTGTCGGAATCAACGTCGCGACCACGTCGGTCTTGGGGACAACCGCCGAGGCTCCGGCAGCGAAGGCTTCCTTTTCCACAAACGAATCGATATGCGCGGAGTAAAGAATGACAGGTATGGTGAGCATCAGTTTCCTCAACGCCCTGATCTCCTCCAAGCCATTCATGTGAGGCATGGAAAGGTCGGTGATGATGAGATCAGGCTCAAGCTCCTGCGCTTTCAGTAGAGCGTCGCGCCCGTTCTCGGCTTCGGCGCAGACCCGGAAGTCGGCCTCACGGGTGAAAATCTCGCAAATCAACTTGCGAACCGCCGGGTTGTTATCAACGACTAGGACCGTCCACAAGGGCTTCTCCTCCTGCAGGACTGCCGCAGGCTTGTGAGATGCGAGATGGCGTTCATGTGCACTCACTTTTCGGCTTGTCTCCCAGGCGCTGCTCCTGGCGTTCCAGCAGGTTGTTAAGCTCTTCGATCAGCCGCAGAAAGCGGCGGTGGTCCTTCTGCTTTTCAATTAGTGCGCACAGCTCGTACATGCGTTCTCGATCATCTGGTGTCATCGTCGCGGTCAGATGATGAGGCCATGGCGGGCGGTTTTAAGGTGAACAACGTAGTGGCGGAACGCGTTGCCTGAGAAGGCAGAGAGAGATTCCGTAGCCCGAGTATTGATGCGCGAAATAAGAAGGGAGGCGTTCCGCCTCCTCCCCGGCTAAACACAAGGGAAACGATTCGTGCCTGTCGGTCACTATTGTCTATAGGACGACCTGTATGGCTCTGAAGACTCCGGTTGCAGTGCCTCCCTACGATCCTTCCCGAGCCGATATGCGGCTGCCGCAGGCCGCCTTCAAATTCCGTGCCGACAACCCGGTCGACGGAGCGGCGGCCAACACAATCGCCGCTCAGAACCTTGTGCGTATTCAGCCCAGGCGGAGAATCTCGTCCGCATCGCCAGTTCCGAGGAAGCGGTGGAGGAGATCATCGAGCCACTCATCCGCGAAGCAAACGGAATGCCGCAGACATAGTCCAGAGTCTGGATACTCTCATCCTCCCGAGGCGAATTCACCCGCCAGTTGAGACCCAGGCCCTGACACGAGACAACCCACGTCTTCCCCTCAACCGCTCATTCATCATGAGCACGCCTAATGGAGGCAACATGAAGCTCTTGAGAGATTCAGAACAACTTGTTCTTCGGATAGGAATCGTCGCACTCTTGATCGGCGCAGTTTGCATTCTGGTTCCATCTGCTTTGGGTCAAACGACGCCCGAAGCGTTACCCGCCGGCGATTCAGCCAACGTTTGGCTAGCCGGTGGAATCAGCGAGGTTACCCAACCGGAAGAGATCGTCCAAGCCGCGCCGCTCCCAGCCACGCCATGGGGCACCCCGGTCCTGGTGTCGCCAAGAAACGGGACGGCGCTTTACCATTACCCCAGGACTACGACACTAATATGGCAGCCGGTAGTCAGTGCGACCTCCTATGTAGTAGAGGCGGCATTCCAGTCTGGCAGTACCTGGACCGCCTATCCACCGGTCACCGTCACAGGCAACAGCAACTCTTTCTACACATTCGATTTCGTAGGCGATCAAAAAGGCCGTTGGCGGGTGACTGCGTTCAATGGAACGGTCTACTCATCCCCCAGCGCGTGGTGGACGTTCTCGTACAACACCAAGCCTCAGATGGCGACACCCATTCAGACCAATCCTGCGAACAACGAAATCTTCGGCCACTACCCACGGGCGCTTACGCTGTCGTGGAAGATGGTCCCTGCGGCGGTGGGCTACAAACTAGAGATAGCGTACTGCGATTCAGCGAGGACTACATGTGTGAGTTACCCGATCGTCACGATAACGGATCCATTACAGTCCAAGTACACCTTTAACTTTGTTGGGGCGCAGCCCGGCAAGTGGCGCGTCACCACACTTGGCGGGACCACCTATCGTGATTCGACTGCCAGCGGCTGGCGCTGGTTTACGTTCACTCAGTGATTGTCGCTTTTCGGTGATGGCTGAGCGCTAGGCACATGGCGGCAAAAAGGGGATGTTTCCTCAACCCGGAAACATCCCCTTTCTCAACTTGTACCGGCTCGAACAGCAGGGCCATCACGATGCAACGCGATCTGGGCAGGAGAGAATGCTCTCCCTTCGGACGAAGCCGATTATCTGCCGATGTCCTCGACCACCAGTTTTCTGGCCCAGGCCCCGACCAGTCCGTATGACACCGCGACTGCTCGACTAGCCACGACCTCGTCGCGCATGCGATCGGCCAAGCTGTCAATCTGTACTTGTCCAGGCGAAGCAATGTTGAGTTTTTGCAGAGTCGGCACCAGACTACGCACGGCTTCGGCCAGCAGTTGGTACACGGGACTCTCCGCCGCGCCAGAGACGACGGCATCCATGCGCATTTCGGGTGCGGGCAGTCCGGAATCAAGGAACAAGGAATGCATCTCCAGTCCGAGGTCTGGTCGGGCACCGCTGCCGCGAAGAGCCTCTTGCAGCCACCGGGCCGCGTCGTCAAAAACAGAAACGGATGGACGGGAGCGGCAGGCGGTGGTGTCCACCTCCTGAAACGCCACCACACCATTGGCGCGAAGGTGTTTTGTAATCCTTCTCAGACTCCAGACGGGATCGTCCTGATACATCAGCACGAAGCGGCCGACGATAGCGTCGAAAGGCTGATCGAACCGCATAGCCGCAGGATCGCCCACGGCAAAGGCAACGTTGGCATGGTTGCGGCGAATGGCACGTACTCTCGCCCTCTGCACAGCCTCCGCAGATCGATCTACTCCGAGGACGTGCCCGCCCTCGCCGACCAGTTCCGCAGTCAGGAAACTCACGTCTCCGCTGCCGCTACCGACATCGAGGACACGCATCCCGGGTTTTATTCCGGCTTGCGTGAAAAGCTGCCGAGTGAAAGGTGCGAACACGCTGGCCTGAAAAGTGAGACGATCCAATTCACTGGAAGAGTGGCCCAGAGCGTACTCGACCCGAGTATGAGTAGAGGTAGTAAGTTGTGATAAAGACACACGATCTCCAATCATTAAGTTGTTAAGTTTTTTAAAGTTGTGGATGGCTGGTGTGGCTTGAAGGCTATCCACGGACCTGGGGCGACCGGCGGTTCGGCAATAATCACTGGACGTTCGAATCCAAGCGCTAAGAAACTTCCCCCAGTCGCTCCCTGCCGCGTGCCCCAACTCCAAAATCAGCGTACACACGCCGGGGACCGGGTTATGTCAAGGTGTTGTCAGCAGTTTGTAGATGATCTGTAAAGATCCAGGGATTACTAAACGAGCGACTCGATCAAGCTTTGTAGGTGTATCCGGTGACTGCGGCGGTGGGCTATGAAATGGAGTTAGCGTTCTGCGATTCTACGCAGAATCTGTGCACGAGTTACGCAGTGGTCAGTTAACGGATGGGAACGAAATTCCCCAAAAATCCCTGGCCTTATCATCCTGCTCGACAAACTCAATGGCGTACGTGGGAACTCCATGCCGTGCGACCATCTGCGAAATAACCCGCGCGGAGACCTCGATACCGCGCTTGTTCTTCACAGAGACGATAGAACCGACCAGCAATTCTCGATGCAGCTGGACGGCCGCCCCATGTTTGTTCAGGTTGGTTGCCATGGCTGGCATCGTAAAGGGAGATTTGTTCCGGTCTTCACCTGCCAGTCCCACCGGGCTGGTGAGTGCAACCCGAGTGCTCCGCCGCTTTCCTAATTGAGGGCGATACCGGCCAGGAGTAGCCGTTCGATCGGTGGATGTATTCGGATTCGAGCGGTGTTTTGAAAGTTTCCGAGTTTCCATTGATCCCGAAACTACATTTGTTCCAACGGAGCTGCAACGTACTTGGGTCACCGCGCACTATGTGACTGAAGTGATGACCAGTTGGCGAGCCGCATGTCGCTATTCGGCGGTCAATCCACAACTGATAGTAACCACACGAAAGTGGGGTAGTAATCATGCGTCCGGGTAGTAGGAACAAGTAGTGGATCGGGCTAAATTGTGTGCATAGAAGGTGAACGGTAATGAAAGTTGCTCTGGTTCTGGTGGCGGTGGTTACCCTAGGAGCGCTAAGCGCTTCGCAAACTACGAAACCGGCGAGCACTCACGATCGCCGGGCGGATGATCAGCGTTGTGCCCAACTCCAGCCTTCATCGACTGGCGCGCTGCCTTCGTACAACGGGCCGGGTTTCAGTACGGTCTCGGATCTGGATCCTGAGGTGCCGTTCATCGTGCCTGCGGGATGCTCTCAGTTTGCCTGCGCACGGCAAGGGGAGACATACCGGGTGCTGAGCTGTCCCAATCTGAAGGCAAAGAGTTTTTCGCGCACAATGGATGCCAACGGATCTCCAAGCTCCACTCCTGCGGCACGATCCGTTCCTGCCTCGAGATGACGCATGTAGTTCTCGCTCGAAGTACCAGAAATAAAAGGCTTCTCGTTGACGTCCGTGTGGAGTTCGGCGGTTGAGGAGCCTGTTGGTCGCTATTATTAGGGCGATCACGCAAGTGAGCGTGAGGGAAGCACCTTGTAGTCTGGAACACCAATCAAAACTGCCAGTCTAAGGAAGGCGTCTACTCTCAAGACCGTTCATGCATTGTGCGGATACGCAATCCTGTGATCGAAACAATCAATTGTTTGCGTTTCCCCTCGCATCCGAGATGCGTTATCAATGTTTCAGATCCGAGAGGAAATGCAATGCCCCAGCCAAATAGACAGTCATCGCCAAAACTGCGTCGACACGGTGTCCGAGCCACCGACCTAAACAAATTCCTCAACGCGCTGCGCGCATTGGATCGGACGGTAGTCGAGATTTCCATGAAAATTTACAAAGTCCCTCGGCGCGATCGGGCAGCCATGCTGGAGTATCAGCGTCTACTGCACGACAAGGTTCGAGAACGCCTTGTCGCGATTTCTGTAGCAGAATGAGAGACGTGTAACTGTTGTAATCGGGCGTTTTGCGGTCAATAACCCTTTGCCGCGCATTTTGAGTGCAATAGAGATGTTTCGACAGCTATCGAACAGTAAGCCTTCCTAGTGGAGTGGGAGGGCGGAGAGAATGGCCATGTTTGCCACAAAAGCCATCACAAGGGCACCGTTTTGCAGGCGTAATCTGGCTTTCGCGTCAACTTCTGAGCACAGCTTATGTAACTCATTCTCGAGGCGGCGCCTGAACTTTGCCCGGGCTATTGCGCGTCAAGACGAAGCTCGTCGTTGGTAGCCCGGGTGTCCGTCGCGACCGTGGCAGGGAGGTTGAGCTGCTTTCGCCGATAAGGCGAGGAGATTGCCTGCACAGGTATCTCCAGCGATCCCATGCGGCCGCCCGAGATGTCACGCACCGCCAGGCGGAGCAGCGTGACCCGATCGGGAATCTCAATGTTCTCTTGCGCATGATAGTCGGAAGCCTGGAACTGTTGCAGGTATGAGGCTGAAAAAGTCCCGGTGATCGTCTCCTTCAGTCCGTTGACTTTCTTGCCCAGCGCGTCATACGCGATAATCGCGACTTCCAGATGGAATACCTGCTCGCCCTTGTCCGTCGCGGTCAAGCTGAGTTGCTTTCCAACCAGGGAGAAATCGATGGAATAAGGTTGCAGGAATACGGGATCCGGCGCGGGCAGCGTGTCGAGGACGGTGCGGCCCTTGTGCTGCGACCGCCGCTCTTTCTTGGTGAGATGCGCCATGGCGTTTTGTACCCGTTCGGAGAAGAATGACTCGTAATTCTGCAAATGATCCATCTGCGCTGGAGTGGCTTTCGCGAATCCGTCGGTCGGTTCAACGTGAGATGCAAAAGCGATACCGGTCGATTCGGGAGCACCGTATCTCATGACCCGCAGGATTGGCTCCTTTGACTCGTCAGGCGGCTCAGGATTAGCGTAAGCTGCCCGCACTACCTTCCACGGGATGTCGCCGCTGGGTTCCGGCAGGTAGATATCGGGCGACGCAGCGGTCTCAGGCCGATTGAGGGTCGACGGATTGTCGGCGTAGTAACGCCGCCGGTAACCGAGGTGGTAATGCTTCCCCTCTAGCGTGATCTTGATCGTTCGAATATTGCCGTCAAACTTGGGTTTGGTAGATGAGTAGATAAGTGTGTAGTAATTGGAATTGTCAGACACGGCCTTAGTGATTGCATCCTCAACTCTCGCCGCTCCATGAAAGACGCTTCCCCCTGACTCCGAAGCCGTGGCCGCGAGCCTATAAAAGGGTTCGCTGCACTCCAAAGGGTGGATTTGGCAGCAATGGGTATCGGGAATTGGGTGAACATGAGGGTACTGGGTAACTGATCAGAATCAGGCCAGCATAGACGGTCTAGTTCGACATTCTTGCGCTTGCCGGTGAGATCGACTGGATACAGGGCGGCCCGGGCCAAGCCCAGTCTTCCCGCGGCAAGGTGGATCATTTGGGTCGGCGAGAAAGGGTCAGTCTTTTCCCACCCTTTGAATTTGGGCGGGAACCAAATGTCGGTGTGTTGTGCGACGGGTGCCGCGTCGAAATGGTCGGAAATCCAAATGAGGCTCTTCCGTCCCGGCAGATCCTGAAGGAAATTTCCGATCTCAGCCAGCGATGTCATGCTGGTGTCGTAAACGTCTGCAGGCCCAAGGCCGTAGGCCGATACCCAACCTACTCGCAGTCTTGCTCTCAGCCATGTGGGATGAGGTCGCACGATCTCCCCCTTGAGCGCTGCGAGCAGACGATCCTTGTCGTCGGTGATGCCCTCAACCAGCAGGAGCTTTCCCTTCCAGGAGCAACTCAAGTCCGAATCGGGGGCTTGATCTGTGATCCCGAACGACCACCGGGCGCGGTTGTAGGGCCGGCAGGCCATATCATCGTTGCGAAGCACGAAGATGGCGAAGGCAGCCCCGGAGGGTTTCTGCGCCAGGTAAGCGGTCAACTGCTGGATCGCGCGTTTCTGGCTTTCTAACGAAGTGCTGAGTTGATCGAGCAAGATAACGCTGATCGTTTCCGCTTTGGATAAATTTGCGTTGGTGAATGTATTCACGGGCAGACTTAATACTTTCGGAACCTCGAGCTCAGGACGCTCCTCGTGAGTTTCGAAAGAACGAACCTGCTGTCTCACGTTGTTTTCAAAGATCTGAAAGTCTTGCTCGCGGAGCCCGCTGACGGGTTGGTTGGCATCGTCGGTCACGACCACGTCGACCACGACCTGATTCGCAGAGGTGTCGACACTTTGCGAAGGGCTCTGTGCGAAGGCAATGGAGAAGAACCACAAAAGTGCTGCGAGAGAAACACCGGAGAGCCGCATGAAGCACCTCCCAACCAGCCGACCCTGAGGCTGGAGGATGCATCTGCTGTATGGACGTTACCGTCACCACAAAGATAGTCCCGAACCGTGTAAATGCTGGTAGAGACTTAGTAAAGAAGTGTTACGCAATGAAACGGCCAGCTAGCGGAACAGCACCCGCCCGTGCTGTCCGCGTTGTTGACGGTGATGGAAATTTGGAGATCGTATTGGGAGGCGACGCATACGAGGATCACTGGTTTGGGTTGTCAGTGTTCAGGCCGACTCCTTCCAGACAATCTTTTCGGGTCTCGGGTACTACCTGTCGGTCCGTAGGTGTTGTAATCAGATGGGATGAGTTGTACATGGCGCCCAGCGCCACAACGATGAATGAAAACGGGAAGGGTCGGCAGTATGCTGTGCCGAGGCGTGTGGTCCAG
>JAIQFH010000134.1 GCA_020073385.1 Terriglobia bacterium
AGTGTCGATCGGCGCTCTTCAGCAGCAAGGCTCCGCCGTCGGAACTCCCCTCACGCTGATCGAACTGAGCCACCACAGGCTTGCGAAAAATTCCCGGGAACAACAAACACTGTGTTGTGCTATCTTCAGACATTCAGAAGCCTCTTTTGTTGCTCAAACATTGTCTAGACAACATGTTTGTAACAGAGGAGGCTTTTGTTGTCTTCAAATATATGAATTATCCGGGCTAGCAGCCAAGCGTTAAACGATAACTGTTGATAAATCGCTATTACACTCATCTTCGGAACGGACTAATGTGAACTGAATCGAAAGGAATCGGAATTTGAGTGTTAAGGCCTGGTTACGTCAACTATGCCTTTGCGTCTGAGTTGGTTACTTCCGGTTCGCGGTGAGAGTCGAACCTTAGCGTCCCGCTGGCAGAAGAGCGACCATATACTGCGCGAACTTCCCGTCCCGGTCGATGTAGGTCTGTAGAGCCATCCTCTTCCCTCCTGCTTGGATGATAAAGGAGCGCGCTGTCATTCCTCCCCTGTCGGCGTGGGTGCTTTCGGTAAAACTCGATGGTTCGCCGAGCGGCGCGAGCGAAGAAGCGAAATCGGCGATGGCCTGTTGGGTGAAGAAGAAAATCGTATCGGCCGTGAGGAGCGACTGGTCCAGCTCTCCCTTCTGCAAACCGGAGAACAACCTGCGGGCGCGCTCGAGTGCCACCTTTCCGCCAGGATCCGCAGTCGGGGATAGAAGCAAATCCTCAATTTGGCGTTCGATCAGAGGGGCAGCCGGGCTCTCGCCATTCGTTAGCACTGCAACAGCGATGTGGTCGTCGGGCAACATCACGTTCGCGCCGATGAACCCGGCAGTTCCGCCGCCGTGGCTCCAGCGGCGATGGCCGTTGGTATCCGTAGCGAGCCCCAGCCCCATGCCGTAGCGCGAGCCGGTGCCGGTCTTCAACTGGGCTTCGGTGGTCATCTCCTTGAGCGATGCCGGTTTCAGGATCGTGCCGTCCATCACCGAGATATCCCACAATGCGAGATCACTCGCGGTCATCGCTAGGTTCCCCGCCGCGTATAGCCATGCTTTGCCCTCGGGAACAGCCGGACGCGCCGGGCCGAGCGCGAAGAACTTGTAGCCCGTTGGTTCGGCATTGTTCCACTCCACATCGCTGTTATCGGTTGCCGAATGCATGCCCAGCGGCTCGAAGATGTTGGCCTCCAGAAACTCGATCAGCGGCTTGTGCGTGATCTTTTCGATAATCTGCCCGATGATCACGTAGTTGGTGTTGCTGTACTGCCAACGTGTTCCAGGGTCAAAATCGAGCGGCTTCTTCGCCCAGCCATCGAGAATCTGCGCCGGAGTCGTATCGCGCGCCATCAGAGGGGTCACGTAGTCGAGCGGGTAGTAATCCTGATAACCCGAAGTGTGGGAGAGCAACTGGCGTAACGTGACCTCCGAGGCGCGTGTGAGCCAGGGCAGATAGCGGGAGAGCGGGTCTTCGAGCGATAGCTTGTGCTGCTCCGCCAGAAGCAGAAGCGCGGCTGCGGTGAACTGCTTCGTGATTGACCCGATCTTGAAGCGCATCACCGGCGTGGCCGGGACCTTCGGACTGAGCTTTGCATTGCCATAAGTCTGCGCCATCACAATTCTGCCGTCTTTCACGATCGCGATGGACGCGGCCGGCACGCCTGTGTCGGAGAGAACCTTGCGCGTAATGTCGTCAATCGACACCTTTTGGGAATCCGACAGCTGCGCGAGTGCTGGTGTTGCAAGCACTAGCAGAAGCAGAAGGCATCGCATTTCTTGCTTCACGGTCGATCTCCTTTTAACGCGGTCAGCACGCCCGCAGTATATTCCAGTTGGTTGGTTCAACTCGGCCGGGGTGGTAAGGACGAAGGGTTGGACTGTGGCGCGTGCGGTCGGCTAAACGGAAACTATGCCATTGTTGGCGTAACATCCCGATTACGCTCATCGACTCTTCCCGGCACCAAGAGAAAGATCGGGTTGCTGCGATTACGCGGCACCGAGACTGCTGAAGATGGGCAAAATAATCAACAAATCCGCACCCGCGTGAAACAAGACCGATCCCCACAGACTGCCGGTCTTCTGCATCAGCCAACCCCAGGCGATCGAGAACGCGAAGGTGACGAGCAAAAAGGCCCATAAGTTCGGTGCGTAAGTGACCTGCGTGTGTGCCAGGGTGAAGGCCAGGGCTGTCGAAAGGACGGCCAGCCATTTTCCGATCAGTGGCTCGTATCGCCCGAGAAACAATCCGCGGAAGAGAAGTTCCTCCATGACGGCGTTCGAGACCACGAAGAGTAGTATCCATGGGGCTAATGACATGAGCTTGGCCGAGCCTAGAGCCCTAACCGCTGGCTGCAGCAACGTCAGAACTAGACATGCTCCAGCAGTGACCAAGCCAACACTGAGGCCGAGTAGGAGACGACCTTTCCGAATGTATAGAGATGCAATGTTCTGGTCGCAGAGCCTCGCCACGGCGAGAATCCCAATCACGATGAGAGAGGCCTGCAAGAACTTCGCCATAGCGACTCCGACCGGCGATTGTGTCGTCAGGCCAAAGAGCCTAAGCCCCGGGTCAGCGAGGAAGAACCCCAACGAAAGGCCCAGAACCGCCGCGAAGTAGGCAAAGAACACTGGTCGAAGGCGGCTCAAGCTGTGCCCCGCGCGTGCCACCCACCACAGAGCGCCGAAGACGGCAAGAAGTCCAACCCTTGCGGCATAGTTGGCCCATACCGGCAAAACAGGCACAAATGTCATGGTGAGCGCGAAGATGAGGAAACCACAGGTGGTCAGAAGCGCGAACAGTCCAAGTCTCATGGGCCCCTTCGGTGAACTTGTCGGTTCACAGACCTATCCGTCCCACGACACCCAAAGCATATTGGCAACCGCAACAGCGATGCTGTGATTTTCGACACAGAGATCGGTTCGCCCGGGAACAGATATAGGCCTGCAGAAATTGGCACTAAGGTTTAACGGGGCAAGTCAATGAAACGCGAAGAGTTGGCAGTGTTTCGCAAGGATTATTGACGTAAAATCGCCATTTCACTCATCATGCCCCTGCCGGGGGGGTTTTGAGTGAAATGGCCTGATTTCGCCAGTTGAAGCTGATTGTGAGGCGGGCGTACATTCAACCACATGAAGAGCGCAATCTGCGGACTATTTCTGGCGGTCACATTGTCGGCCCAGAGTGCCCCGACGCAGAGCAGTGTTCGTGTACCAGATGAAGCAACGGCCTTGAAGATTGCCGAACCCGCTCTAATCAAAACGTATGGGAAGCGACAGATCGACGATGAAAGGCCGCTGACGGCGACACTGGACAAGGGCATCTGGACCGTTTCTGGAACACTGTGGTGCACGGATCGCAACGGAAATCGCACTTCCGAACAAGGCATGTGTTTAGGCGGATCAGCAGTCTTGAAACTACGCCAACGTGACGGGAAAATTTTGTCCATAATTCATTACAAATAGTGGTTGACGAAAAATCGCCATTACACTCATCTTCCGGCGGCATCACCGCTCAGGGCATACGCGCGGGCCAGACCGAGATGCGAACACGGAAATTCGTGGTGCCGTGCTCAGGCCATTCCAGAGCTTCACTCCATGAGCTGACGAATGTAGCTACACACTGTTAGAAGTTGAGGCTTGTCCATGCGGCCTATCATGTTGCGTATGACGGATGCCAACACCCGTGTCGTAGCCGCCATGCCGAGGTTGGCTGATTGCTCGACGAAAAAGCCGGTCTTAGCAAGCTTCAGCGGTCTCAGAAAGTAGTATTCCATGCCGCTGTCGGTCAGCTCCACGACGATGTCTGCCAAGGCATCGCGATGTTGCGTGCTGTCTTTTGCCTTTTCGAGAGTGGTAAGGACTGCAAGGGTCTTCGCGCGGAGGCTCTTGGAGTGGTAGAAGCGAAGGAATGGTTGAGACGACGGTGAGGAGACCCTTACCGGTGGCTTAACACGTGGAGTAGCTGACCGGTTGGAGGATCGCTTGGAGGACTTAGCCACGATCATCTCCTTGGCAACAACGCGCTATGCAGCTTCCCGTTCTAGGAAGCAAAGCGAGGGCTGTAGGTCAAGTTTGTCTACTGCCGGCTTCACATTTATGTGGAATGACGTCGTCAGAAGGCTGGCAGCTCCCTTCGTCTCGATCTGAACGTTTCATGCAAACTTGCGTCCTTACTTCGCCGATTCGTGGCGACCAGCGCCTACATCAGCAGGAGGCTCGTCCGACGCACCTTCCCGGTTTTCCGAGTCTGTCCCGTCCAATAATTCATGCAGCCGTCTCGAAATGATGTGCCCTTCCTCTTCGACGTATGCCTGAGTGGGGTGCGGATGATGCAGGAGGGATCCAAACAGGTGATGCAACGACATGGGGGAGCACTCCTTTGGGTGGAGAGTCGGAACTATGCTCTACTCGAATCGGAATCAGCGCTGTGATCGCGGTCACGGTTTTGATGGCAGGTAAAACAGGAGACAGTTCGTGTAACGCCGGGAGTAATCTCTTTCAGATTACCGAGGTCACTGGTACATGGTCGGGTTCCCGAGTTAAGGTTTGGCCGAGTGTCACCCACAATCAAAGTAGTCGGTGCAATCTTGTGGTTTCTCACGCTGACCAAAGTTGCATTCGATTGGCTGGAACTTCGACGTAAGCGCAGACGCCATTGAGGTCCCCCTCGTCAAGACGTGGTACACCACCAGTTGGTGAAAAGATCCCCATCACTCAAAATGGCCGAGCGGGGATTTTGTTCTCCTGGAATCCGATTTGTACGTCAGGGCATCCATCTGCGATTGCCCAACGGCAAATTACGAGAGGAATGCGGCTCTCATTTTGACGTTTCATTGCACAAAGACGATTCAAGTTTCACTGCTTACAAATGCCCTGATGTGCTCTTGACCGAAAGCTAGCAGTCGCTAGGCTGGAAGGAATGGAAGCCCGCTTTACTGATGATGAAAAGGGACTGCTGGAGCACGCATTTCAGCTTCGTGAAAGCCAGACGGAAGAGCAACGTGCCATCATGCGTGCCGAGTTTGAAGTGAGTTGGCCTGCGCTGGTCGCTTACATCAAACAGAGTGAGGCGCGTGGCGAAAAGATGAGGGGCGATGTGCTATTCGCGTTAGGCGAGGGCCAAGGCGGTCCGTCCATTGAAAAGATCGTATGGTACATGCTCGACCGTGCCGTCCGGATGAGCACCAAATCTGGTCCTTAGAAGTTCTACTTGAATACCTAGTGTCCTGTCCCGGAAATACGTTCACATAGTCGCTGGACTTTAGCGAAGATGGAATCTGCGGTCGCGGTCCAAACGAAGGGCCGCGCGTTCTGGTTATCGTTTTCGACGAATTGATCGATCTTGGTCACCAGTTCTTTCACGCTGCGAAAGGTTCCGCGCCGGATAGCTCGTTGCGTGATCCGGTTGAACCAGATCTCCACCTGATTGAGCCAAGAGGCGTAGGTG
>JAIQFH010000073.1 GCA_020073385.1 Terriglobia bacterium
CAAGATTCCGGATCTGCATGTCCTCTGTCATGCGGGTGCGAAGTGATGTCATGGGAATGACTCCTTGCGAAAAGGATTGTGCTGCAAGCAGCTACTCATGCTTTCGCAAAGAGACGAACATGAGAAGGGCTAGTGAATCCGGACGGAAGGAACAAAGGAACCGTCACATCTCAGGAACTGCTATCAACGAAAGCATGCGCCAGGTATACCGCGTAGCGGTTTAGTCCAATTCCGGTTATGTACACGTGTACATAATCGAAAGAATTGGATACACATAGGAAGCACGCAGGCGGGACCTAAGATTGCGGCGATTCTGTCGGTCGTGGAAAGCTGCCGTAGGTTGAAACTCCCAGTGCGCGACTATTTGGCTGCGGTGCTTCCCGGGCTCGCCGATCTACGATCCAGCGCCTCCCGGACCGTACTCCCGCGTCGTGGATCGCCCAGCATTCACAATCTCAAAGGAACGGGTTGTTTAGCATGAACGCGATCTTACGAGGATGACCTGGTCGCAGTCTAGCCCTAGCCCAGTCACTTTCGGGCATCTGCTGGCAGCGGTGGAAAATGGGATAAAGAGAATCGTAACTTACTCTGGTCTCTGCCCGGCGTTGACCTGCCAAGATATCAGCCGGAAGCAGAGCAAACTTCGCACACCCTGAGAATGGGCAGAGATTGGTCGGTTAAGCCGACGAACCAAGGCGTTTGAACCGAGCCGCTGGCTCGATTCGCGGAACGTTTCAGGATATGCAATCTAACCTCTGCTGCATATAATGGCACGTCCTCTTCAAAACTCATTAACAGGAGCTTGCTATCTGCATGTCATATCTCTACGCCCGTGCACTCTGCAGCTTTTTCGGCCTCTTTGCCGCCTTCGCGGTCGTAGCGTTCCCAGTACATGCCCAGCAGCCAGCCACCGCGCAGGCTTTTCCGTATATGAACCCGGCGCTGCCCTTGGACCAGCGCGTCGACGATCTCATCGCCCGCATGACGCTAGAAGAGAAGGTTCCGCAGATGCGGGACCACGCGCCCGCAATCCCGCGACTTGGCGTTCCGAAGTACGACTGGTGGAATGAGGGTCTGCACGGTGTCGCCTTTGCCGGCTACGCGACAAATTTTCCGCAGGTGATCGGAATGGCCGCCACTTGGGATACGGACCTTGTACACACCATGGGCGAGACCGTCTCGATCGAAGCGCGCGCCAAGTACAACGAAGCCATGCGTAATGACCACCACGAGATGTTTTTCGGCCTCACCTTTTGGGCGCCCAACGTCAACATTTTTCGCGATCCCCGCTGGGGGCGCGGGCAGGAGACCTACGGCGAAGATCCCTTTCTCACGGGGCGCATGGCCGTGGCCTTCGTCACCGGCATGCAGGGAAACGATCCCAGATACCTCAGGGTGGTCTCCACTCCGAAGCACTTTGCGGTGCACAGCGGCCCCGAGCCCCTTCGCCACGGCTTCAACGTCGATGTCTCGCCGCACGACCTGGAGGACACTTACCTGCCTGCCTTCCGCGCGGCCGTGATGGAGGCGCACGCCCAGTCGGTAATGTGCGCCTACAATGCCATCGATGGTGCACCCGCCTGCGCCAGCACCATGCTGCTGCGCGATCACTTGCGCGGCGACTGGAACTTTGACGGCTACGTGGTCAGCGATTGCGCCGCGGTCGCGGATGTGAACACCGGCCACCACTACGCGCCAGATGTGGCCCACGCGGCGGCGGATGCGGTAAAAGCCGGCACCGATCTGGAGTGTGGCTACGGTCAGGGGCAGGCCTTTCCTGCCCTGGTGGAGGCTGTCGGTCAGCACCTGATCCCGGAAACCGACCTCGACAAGGCATTGCATCGCCTGTTCCGCGCGCGATTTCAACTCGGCATGTTCGATCCGCCTTCCAGTTATGCCTACGGCCGCATTCCCCTCAGCGAGGACAATTCGCCGGAACATAGGCAGCTCTCACTGCGGGCGGCGCGAGAGTCGATCGTCCTGCTGAAGAATCAAGATCACACGCTTCCTCTGAGAGACGGGATCGCTCGCATAGCCGTGGTCGGTCCTACCGCGGAGCTCGTTCAGTCGTTGCAGGGCAATTACAATGGCCCGCCGCCCTCGCCTGTCTACCCACTCGCCGGAATCGAGAAGCGCTTTTCCTCGGCCCGGATCGTCTATGCACAGGGCTCAAGCCTGGTTGAAGGCTTCGCCGTGCCCATCGAGCACACGGCGCTCCATCCCTCCGGCGGCTCCGGCTCCGGCCTCACCGGCGAGTACTTCAACTCCAAGGATCTGAGCGGCGAGGCTGTGCTCAAGCGCACCGACCGAAACATCAATTTCAACTGGGACAAGGTTGTTCCGGTGGAGGGCCTGCAGCGCAATAACTACTCCGTGCGCTGGAGCGGCACCTTTGCTCCGCCGGCGCCCGGCGACTACAAGCTGGGTGTACGCGTCAACTACTGCTACGCCTGCGAAAACGCAGAGGGCTTCCGGCTCTACCTGGATGGGAAATTGCTGGTCCAAAGCGATGAGAAAAAGACCGGCGAGCGCGGCGCCGTTATCGAGGCTCCCGTGCACTTCGGCGACACCCAGCCGCACCCCATCCGTCTGGAGTACTTGCACGGTACCGGGAGCGCCGGCATTGATCTCACCTGGCAGGCGCCAGCGGCGGTGCTGAGAGACCAGGCGGTTGAGGCCGCCCGGCAGTCCGATGTGATCATCGCGATGGTCGGCCTTTCGCCCTCGCTCGAAGGCGAGGAGATGCCCGTGAAGCTTGAGGGCTTCAGCGGCGGCGATCGCACGGCCATCGATTTGCCGGCCGTGCAAGAGGATCTGCTGAAGGCGCTGGCCGCCACCGGCAAGCCGCTGATTGTCGTCCTGCAGAACGGCAGCGCTCTTGCCGTCAACTGGGCGCAGCAGCACGCCAATGCAATTCTCGAAGCCTGGTATCCGGGTGAAGAGGGCGGTACGGCCATCGCCCAGACGCTGGCAGGCGAGAATAATCCTGCCGGACGCCTTCCGTTGACCTTCTACTCGTCGCTGAGCCAGCTCCCATCCTTTGAGAATTACTCCATGCAGGGCCGCACCTACCGCTATCTCTCGGGCACGCCGCTCTACTCGTTCGGCTTCGGACTCAGCTACACGAGCTTTGCCTACAGTAACTTGAGAATTGCGTCGTCAGAGGTCAAAGCCGGCGACCCCGTCACGGTAGAGGGCGAGGTGAGAAACACGGGACAAGTGCCGGGTGACGAGGTCGTCGAACTCTACCTCACGCAGCCCAAGGCTTTTGAGACTCCTCTCCGTGTGCTCGCGGCCTTCAAGCGCGTTCACTTGGCGCCGGGCGAGTCGGCTCACGTCAGCCTGGGCATCGAACCGCGCTCTTTAGCTCAAGTCGATGCCGAAGGCAATCGCGTGATTCTGCCCGGCGAATACACCGTCTCATTGGGCGGAGCACAGCCTCAGGACTCGGCGTCTGTTCAAACCGGCAGGTTCAACGTCACAGACAAAGCAGAGCTCCCCAAATAGGCGAGGGATTCGGCCAACTACTCTTTCGCTCTTATTTGTCAGCGGGTGCAGGTGCTGTTTCCTCGGTCGGCTTACTTTTCGCGCGGGCTTTGTCCAGTTTGCTAAAGACCGAGTCGTCGGCAGCTTTGGTCAGGCTCTTGGTCTTCTGGAATTCGACGTTTGCCTCGGCTTTCCTTCCCATCGCCTGGTAAAGGCGCGCCAGCCGCCAGTGAGCATTCACATCGTTGGGGCTTAAGCTGGCGGCTAACTTCAGTTCCCGCAGAGCGTCTTCCCGTCGGCCAGCATCGGCATAAAGGATGCCCAAATCAAGGTGTGCCATTTCCAGGCCCGGATCGATCCGGATGGCCTTTTCAATCAGGGGAAGGGCGACCTCGGGATGATTCATCTTCATGTTGGCGTCCGCCAGATAGGTGAGGGCTTGGACGTGGTTAGGAACGTTCGCCAATTCGGCCTGGAACTGCCGGGCAGCCTCTTCGTATTGGTTTTGGCCCCACAGCAGGTAACCCAGGCCGAAGTGCACGTTGGGCTCCTGGGGATTGGCCTTGACGGCGGCGCGGAACTGCTGGGTGGCGCCGGCATGGTCGTTCATTTCGTCCAAGGCTTCGCCGGCCAGCATGTCGGCCTCAGCCGACTCCGCGTTCAACAGCAGAATCTCGTGATAGACGTCGAGAACGCACTGATACTGCTTGGCTGCGAGGCAACTGTGGGCCAATAGCAGGCGGAAGGGGAGGTTTTGGGGATCGCCCGCGGTAGCCTCTTTAAGATACGGAATCGCTGCCGGGTAGTCGCCCAGGCCATAGTGAGCCATTCCTATCAGGGTCTTCAGGCGCAGAGCCTCTGGGGAGGACGCCGGCTGGCCCTTAAGAAGAGGGTCGAACGTACGGATGGCGTCCTTCAACTGGCCGCCCTTGAAGAGCGCAAGGCCGAGATTGAGCCGCAGGCCGGGCATTGCCGGATTCAGCGTCATAGCCTTGCGATATAGGGGCACAGCTGCACTGTAGCGCTCCTGGCGGGCTTCGAGGAAGCCCAGATGGGCGTAGGCCTCGGCGTTGTCGGGCTGAACCTTCACCAGTGCACGCCACGCCGCCTCGGCCTCGGCATTCCTGCCCGCTTGCTCCAGGGCGGCCGCGGTCTGGCGTTGATTGTCCGCTGCGGCTGTGGTTTGGCCGAAGCAGCCGGCTGGCGCCATCGCCAGCAACACCACGACTCCGAGGCGAATAGCCCGCTTCACACGCGTCTCCGTTCGCATTCTCGCTTGCCGGGGAGGTGACGCGCAATACGGGATGAGGGAAAAAAAAGAAGAGCGCGGCGGGAGAATACCCGCCGCGCCCAGGCTCGCGAAATTCGACTCAGAAGCTGAACTTCCCGCCAAGCTGCAGAACCCGAGGATCGTAGGTGGTAGTCACCTTGCCAAAGTTCGGGTCTGCAGAGTTCTGGTTCACGTTCTGGAATTCGGTGTGGTTGAAAGTGTTGAAAGACTCAAACCGCAGTTCGAATTTCATTCTTTCCGTGAGGGCAATAGTCTTGAACAGGGACATATTGAAGTTGACGAGTCCCGGTCCGACGACCGCGTCTTTCCTGGCGTTGCCAAAACCGTCGTTGGGGCCGCCGTTCCAGGGTGCGACGGGATTCGCAAACGAGCTGGTGGTAAACCAGGCATTCACTGTTTTTAGGTACTTGACGGGCGCAACCTGGTTGGGACGGTTTCTGGTGCCGCCGCCCAAGCCAAGCGTGTCGGTGCCGCTGTAGATGACGCCGTTGCCGCTGTTTATGGGTGATCCCGATTGTATGACGGTTATGCCGGAGATCTGCCAGCCTCCAAGCACCGAGCGCATCGCGCCATTGGTGCTGTGCGCGAAGAACGGCAGGCTGTAGACGTAACTCACGTTGAAGATGTGACGCCGGTCAAACTGTCCCGACCCACGATCATAGGACAGATCAAAGGGATTTGAGGCCCCGCCGAGATCATTGGCCACTTGATCGATCTCGTGAGACCAGGTATACGCAAGCTGCATCGTCAGCCCATGGCGGTTCTCCATGCGCAGACCCGCCTGGAGCGAGTTGTAGGAGAAATTGCTGGCATTCGTCTCCTGCGTAATGCTGCTGAAGCCAGGGAACTGCCGGTAAAGGTTGGTAGTAAATGCGGGGAGATGCTTAGTGGGATCGCTGGGATCGGGTATCTGGCCAGCGACGCCCTCTCGGACGTAATAGGGTTGGTTCGGAAGACAAGGATCATACGGGTTTGCGGCATTACAAGGATCGGTCAGGGGCAGGGTGTTGATTGGTATGTCAATGCTCTGATGCCAGCCCCTGGTCCCAACGTACTGGACCACTGCCACCACCGATTGGGCGAGTTGGCGCTGCAGCCCCAGGCTAAACATTGCCGTTCCAGGGTTCCGATATCTGTATTGCAGAGTGGTCATGGTGGAGGGGAAGAAAGACTGACCTGCGGTTGCTCCGGTATTGGCGCTGGTAGTCGGGTCAGAGAAGTAGACGTTCGTTGCCAGCGGTTGGTAGGCGAAGGGCGGATTCAAAGCGGCGTTATACACGTCATTGCCCTGAACACGCTCGAAGAATAGTCCGCCGCCTCCGCGAAGTACAGTCTTGCCATCCCCACCGATATTGTAGGCAAAGCCCACTCTCGGTTCGACGGTGTTGTAGTCGTTCTGCACATTTCCATGAGGGAAGCCTCCGACGCCGGCTTCCCGGATGCCATTGAGATAGAACTGCTGGCCCTGGAATGTGGATAGAGCAGCAGGGTTTATAGTGCCGTTCGCATTGAGGGGATAAGGCTGCGACGTGTCGTAGTCCGCCGGAACGAAGTTCGCGAACTTGTTGTAGCGCTCATAGGCATGCGGCAACGCGTCGTAACGCACTCCCAGGTTGAGGGTCAGCTGTTGAGTGATGTGCCAGTTGTCATTCCCATAGAAACCATAGTTATTGTTGACCCAGTGTTTGCCGGCCAGGAACTGCAGTTGTTGAAAACTATCAGCGTCACCGAGCAGGAAATTCACATATCCATTGCCCGAAAACGAACTGCTGCTGAAGGTGGCTGTTCCCTGGGTGTTGGCCTGCAATTCCTGGTTCTTGGGGTCGTGCAACCAGCTGAAGCCAAACTTGAACTGGTGCCGGCCATGGGCCCAGGAAAGATCGTCCCTGGTCTCATACCCGAAGTAGGAATTCTTCCAGGGGAAGTAGCTGGAGCTCCAGGTTGTATTGATCGGCGTGCCTCTCAGGTCAATCTCCGGCATGCGTTGCTCCCGGTTGAAGTCGAGCGGGAACAAGGAGGTGGCCGTCCATCCGCTAGGCTGAACAAATGCGCTGCCCGCGCCGGCAACAGGACTGAGGTGGATGGTGTTGCCGCTGAAAAGGAAACTGGTTTCGTTGAGCAACGAGGCCGAATACGTCTGTGTCAGTTTGATGGTTGACGACCATGACGGGTTTAGCATCTGCGTGCCCACCGTGGGATAGGTGCTGTTGCCCCACAAAGGCGGGAAATACGTCTGAGTCACTGCGTCATGCAAGTAATGCCCCATCAACTGGAATTTGCTGTTGATGGTATGGTCAATGCGGACCACGTCTTCACGTACATTGGTTGGCTGAGAGATGGACGCAATGTATTGACTGGTGCCGAAATTCGGGTGTGGGAAGGTGTTGGCATTCAGTTCCAGGACCGCGTTCTGGTCGATCAGGTTGGCAGGAATCACATTACCCGGGAAGGGTTGCCCTGCGGTCAAACCGTCCGTCGCATACAGGGCAAGCTTGGCTGGGTCCGAGGTTTGGGGAACAACCGGATTGTTGCCGCTGGGGAAAGGGACGTAGGTAAGCGGAGCGTTGAGCGTGGGGAAGTCGGCGGCCGGGATGGTATTTGAAACCGACGGCACGCTTCCCTGAATTTGCCGGCGCCACTCTTCGTTGACAAAGAAGAACGTCTTCTTGCCGATTGGGCCGCCGAAATTGCCGCCCGGCACGTTCAACCGGAACTCCGGCTTCGCCTTGCCCGCGGCCTTGACGAAATAGTTGTTGGCGCCCAGGGCTTCATTGCGGTTGAACTCCCACACTGATCCGTGGTATTGCCGCGAACCAGACTTGATAACCATGGCGATGGTTCCGCCGGAGCCGATGCCATAGTCAGGCCCGTAATTGCTATCGAGAGTCTGGAATTCTGAGAGAGCATCAACCGAGGGCAGTGAACTGAAGCAGCCGCCGCAGCCGCGATCGTTCAGTTCGCCTCCATCCAGTAGGTAGATGTTGTGGGTGCTGCGGGTGCCATTGAAACTGATGCCGTTGGCGCTGGTCAGGGCATTGGCGCCGCTATACGACGGCAAGTTGTTGGACTTGCCCATCCCCAGGGCCGCGAGCGAGGTCACGTTGCGCCCATTGGTCGCCAGCTGGGTCACCTGCTGACCGGTGATAAGACTGCTGACTTCGTTGGATTCCGACTGCACCTGCAAGGCGTTCGCTTCCACCGTAACCGTGTCTTGAGTGCTGCCCAACTTGAGGGAAATGTCCGCGCCCAGAGTCTGAGCGACGTGCACATCAATGCCAGTTTTGCTGTATTTCTGAAAGCCCGCCAATGATGCTCCCAGTGTGTAGACACCGACACCTACGTTGGGAAAAAGATACTGTCCCGCGGAATTTGAGGTGACCTGTCGTTCTTGACCGGTCGCAGTGTTGGTGAGAGTAATCGCGGCGTTCGCAACCACGGCTCCGGTCGGATCCGTCACAGTTCCTGTGATGGACGCGTTATCCTGCGCCCAAGCCCCGGTGGTGAACGCCAGGAGCATGGCAATGAAGGCGAGCCCCAATGTCAGAGACTTCAATGCCCGTTTTTCCACCAGAGAGATTCCCGTAAGGCGGCGAATCTGGGTCGTGAGATAGTTCATGATTTCCCCTCCGCTTCCCCGAGTGTGGTGTTGCGATTGATAGCTGAGGCCACGTTGACGCCCCCACTGCTGGGCCGAGCTGAATCACGATTCGTAAACGATTCCAGCAAGCGTTTTCTCAATTCAGAGGCTTGTATGACATGTTGTATATGTTTGTCAAGATGTATCTTGCGGGCTCGAAATGATCGATGTTGAATCTTCACTTTTTGGAGCTGCACCTTGGGGCCACGGCGGGTTACCAAGACAAAATTAGCGCAACAAGCGTTTACCTCTTCAAAGTGAATCGTCGACAAGTCGCGCTTGCGAAGAGATGGGGTCCTGCTGGGACGATCTAGCGCTTTATCACACTCCGGTCGCGGGTCATTTCGCCTTTTCCGACTCCGGCAGCTTGTCTGAAACCACCCCTGCCCCCTCCCGCACGATATAGAAATGGTCGGCAATCAGGTTGGTCAGTGTCTCCACTCTTCCGTTCGGCCATAAGATAGTTGCCTTATCGATCCGTTTATGTTCACCCAACCCAAAATGAATGCGCAGGTCATTCTGCGACAGGTAGCTGCCTCCGCTGATCACTTCCCCAAGTTGAACCAGGTCGCCCGCGGTCACTCGCACACGGGCGTTTAAAGCCAGGCGATTACTCTTGACTCCCTCCAGTTGGAAACTGATCCAGTGGTTCCGCGGGCCGCCCTCCGGACGCAGAATCATTGGTCCGCCTACCAGGTTCTCAACCACGGCTTCGACTCTGCCATCGTTGAACAGGTCGCCCACCGCCATTCCACGGCTCACCTGCGGAATCTGGATAGCAGCCCCGACCTCTTTGCTGATGTCCTTGAAAGTTCCATCACGATTATTCAAGAACAGCACTTTCGGTTCGAAGTACCTGACCTGGAGATGGAGACTGTCCACCTGGGGATAGACATGACCGTTAACCAGGAAAAAATCCTCCCAACCATCGTTATCGAAATCGACAAAGGCATCTCCCCACCCCACATACCCACGTGTGCCCCCTGCAATCCCCGAGGTATTCGAGATGTCGGCAAAGTTCATGCCCCCATCATTGCGATAGAAGGTGGCGTACTCGTTGTCGAAATGCGAAATCACAAAAGACATGTACCCTTTATGCAGAAAATCGCCCAGGGCAATCCCCATATTGGCCTGGGCTGCGCCATTCTCGTTCAATGCCACGCCGGAGGAGAAGCCGGCATCCACGAACTTTCCGGCGCCATTACCTCGATAAAGATAATTGGGCTGAGCGTCGTTGGTCACCAGCAGATCCAGTTTGCCGTCGTGATCAAAATCCGACCAGATGGCAGTCAGGCCAAAACGGCGCTCCGCATCTTGCATCCCGGACTTCTCCGAAACATCGGTAAACGTTCCGTCCCGGTTGTTGTGATACAGATTGTCGGGAGAGCCCTTTAGACCGCGCGGCCCGCACTGCACCTCGATGCCCATGTATTTGCATGTATCGCTCGAACCGAATGCCGCCATATCGTTCAGGTGAAAATCCACATAGTGCGAAACAAAGAGATCGGCCCAGCCATCGTTGTCATAGTCACCAAAGGCCGCGCCCGTGGCCCACTGGGAGTCGCCGCTGAGCCCAGCGTTTTTGGTCACATCGGTGAAGGTGCCATCGCCGTTGTTGCGATAGAGCACGCCGCCGCCAAAACAGGTCACCAGCAGGTCAGGCCACCCATCGTTATTGTAGTCGCCCACCACCGCGCCCATGGCCCAGCAGGGATACCCCACGCCAGCCTTGTCCGTTACATCGCTGAACGTCCCATCGTGATTGTTGTGGTAGAGGGCGCTCCGTGCCTTCTTGCCGTGAAGCGCCATATCAACATTCTGCGCATTCGTGAAGTAAATGTCAGGCCACCCATCGCGGTCATAGTCAATGAGCGCCACACCCCCGCTCATCGACTCCACGATGAACTTCTGTTCCGGGCTCGAAAGATGTTCGAAATGAGTGCCGGTCGATGCCGTGATATCCACCAGCTCCGGATAGCTCTCCCGAGTTCCGCTGGCACGTTTCCCGGCAGATGCCTTCGCGCTTGAAGGCTGCCTCGCCGCCTCTCGAGCAGATGGCGACGGCATTTGTCCCATCCCTGCCGAAATCAGACAGAAGATAACGAACACCGCGCGACGGTTTACGAGTACTGCTAAACGATTAGCCATCGTGAATTCGGCGTCCGCGGTTCGCTGTTTGCAGCCGTGTCTCGTCTCTGGTCTACTCCGGGTTAGACACTAAACTACCATCAGGGTGGAGTTCCCAGTGGATGTATCATAAGCGTTATCTGGAGCGGGCCACCGCATCATGACCGGCGGCGCTTGGATCGCACGGTCTGCGAAGATGCTCGCGTGATAACGTACGTGACTCGATGAGGACATCTGTCATGCTTAAAGCAA
Source organism: Terriglobia bacterium (assembly GCA_020073385.1). GTDB lineage: Bacteria > Acidobacteriota > Terriglobia > Terriglobales > Acidobacteriaceae > Sulfotelmatobacter. Next base: position 10,794 of record JAIQFH010000073.1, read on the forward strand.
TCCTCTCTATCCTTGGCTCCGCCCTGTTAGTGTGTTTCGCGCGGACTTCCTCTCCAGCGCAGGTCGCGGACCCAATCCAATTGTCGGCGGGCAGCACAATTCCAGTCATGTTAGAGAAGTGGGTTGATGCGCGGAAGAACAAGGCTGGCGATGAGGTCGTTGCGAAGACCACAGAAAATGTGAAATCAGATGGACGAGTTGTTTTACCAAAGGGCTCGAAGATTATCGGGCACGTGACCGAGGCCAAGGCTAGAACGAAGGAGGAGCCGGAGTCGGCTGTGGGAATCATCTTCGACCATGCGGTTTTGAAGGATGGCCGCGAGACTCCGCTCGCTCTGGAAATCCAGGCGATCGCACCGGATGAGGCGTCGACTCCCCCGGCCATGGGGACAGCTCCAGGGACGGCCGGCGGGACCACCGGCGCGGTTCCGCCCTTGCCGGTTCAAGGGAACGCCGCGGGTCCAATGGCCGATCCGAATGCAGGCGCCCCGGGAAGAATCGCGAGCCCCGCGAACTCCATAGGCGGCGCGGAGGGAGGGCTCTCTCCGGCGGGCAGGCTTACTCCCAGTTGTCATGGCGTCCTCGGGATTGACGGGCTGGCGTTGATCCCTGAAACCTCAGACCCAGTGCATGGATCGGTAATTGCTTCGCTGCGGCGGAACGTCCATTTAGACGGCAGAACCCAGATGATGTTACGAGTTAAGGACAAATAGTCTGTCGGAGCGGCACGAGAACAGGAAGACCTCTCGCTCCGGCGGGTACTTTGCATACATTTTTGAGACCGCCTAGAATTTAGCTGTTGTTCGGCAGGGGATCGCGCGATGCGAAAGTTAACACTCCTGTTATTGTTGGCCGGAATAGCCACAGTGACGCTCGTTCAAAAGGGTGCCGCGTCCCACGGCCTACTCAAACGCATCACGGTGGAACAGTTGGAGCAGGTGCTCACGGCAGTCCAGGACAAGCCAGATGCGGAGGTCGCACAGGTACTGTCTGGGCTGGAACTGACCGAACGGTTCGGCACGGTCAGGCTTTCGCACTGGAATGGACAGTTACCCGGCCGCAAAAGCGAGCGGGCTCTGGTGGCGCTGGCCGATGAGTCTGCATTTCTCGATCTACCAGCGGCGGAGATTCCTGCCACTGCCGTGCCGGATCTCGAAGCGCAGCACCGGATGATGGCTCTAACCGCAGGCTATGTAACCGAGGCCGTTCACCAGTTGCCGAATTTCTTCGCAACGCGAATTACCACCGGCTTTCAGGATGAGCCGTGGCGGCCCGATAAAGTCCAGGCGGAATCCTTCCCTTTGCGCGCTATCAGCGACCAGCCGTTGAAGTTCGTCGACAGGGGCAGCGCCACGATACTTTATGTTAAGGGCTGGGAAGTGCATCCAGCGCGGTCCCATCCGAGCCAAATGTGCAGGGGATTGAATGCCTCAGAAAGGTTTGGGCCAATCCTTGGCACGGCGATGTTGGATGCCGCTCACCAAACGCTCGTCTGGAGTCACTGGGAGCAAGGAGCGACAGGTCCAGAGGCGGTCTTCAGCTACGCAGTACCCGCTGAAAAGTCGCATTACCTGGTGGAGTACTGCTGTGTCTATGGGAAGGACCGGGAGAAGCTTGTTCATTTTAAGGAATTTTCCGCCTACCAAGGACAGATCGCGGTTGACCCGTCGAAGGGAACGATCCTTCGCCTGGTCCTGAGAGTAGACCCGAAGCCCACCGATCCGTTTGTGAAGGCCGACATCGTGGTTGAATACGGCCCGGTGAAGATTGGGGGCAAGACTTATATCTGCCCGGTGAGGAGCGTCGCCCTTTCGCTTGGATTGCCTTTCCGGACGACAGAACCAGACGACAAAAGACTGCTACAGACAATGCTGAATGATGTTGCCTTTGAGGAATATCGGCTGTTCCGGCCTGGCCAGCCCCCCGGACAAAGCTATAACTGGAGCTGGACAATGGCGAACCCTGGACCATGATGAGGAGGGCCGAACCGCTTCTACAAAACCAACTCTCGCTGCCATGGCTTAGTTACGGCGCCTGCCGGCGGGAACTGACCGAATGTTTCAGCGCGGTCAGGCTTCTGAGATGGGAGCCGCAGTTGCCCGTTCGGACTGTAAGGCTCATGCCAGTTTCTAGTGTGCCTCCAATTCCATAACCTGAATGGAATAGGGTGGAAGAGTGTGAGAAAACTGGGCCGCCGCATTCCCGATTGTGCTTTCCTTGGGCACTATCTTCTTAGGATCAAGGATGGTGTTCGTGGACTCAGTCGTTTTCGCGCTCATGCTGATTAATTTTCCATTCTTGCTCACTTGCGAAACACCCTCCAGCCGAATAGTTAGAGTTCGCGGAGATGCGGTTGCGTTCACCATCTTCAAATACAACTTTCCATCTCTGGAGTCGCGTGTCACTGAGTAAAAGAACCTCAATGGGGTGCCGTCCAGCGTTGCATCCAGAATCTGATCACCGACGTGGTTGCTGAACATCACCTGCGCATAGTAACTCGGCGAGCCATAGCTGGTGAGCGAGTCATAGCCGATCAAATCGGATTCCCATTGCATACCGCCAGGATTTACATTCACAAATAAAGGCGCATAACAGGACATGATAATAATGTCGCTGTTTCTTTCCATGCCCGTCATCCATGCTGCGTCTCCCAGCGCAGCATTAAAGTTCGGGGTTGGACTGCCCTCGCGTGTAGCCCATTCCCCGACAAAGATCTTCGGGCCCTGGCGATCGGCCTTGTCGTAGTGAGCCACATCGTCAAAGAACTGCGATGCAGAGTGATAGTAGTGGTCATCGATTACGTCCGGGGTGACGCTCTTCACGAGAGTGGTGGCAATCAATTGGAGATCGGGATATTTTGCCTTGATCGCCTTGTAAAACTGGGCGAAGCGGCCATCATAGGTTCCACTCCGGTCATGGTTGTCTTCATTTCCAATCTCGACATAGGTCAGTTTGAAGGGAGTGGGATGGCCGTCTTTCGCGCGTTCGGCACCCCATTTGGTATCCGTGTTGCCGGTCACGTACTCGATTTCGTCTAGAGCTTCAGCGATATACGGTTCTAAATCCTTTCCGGGCTGCACAAATACCTGCCGTAAAGAGTAGCCGGCGTATACTCCCAACACCGGTTCCATCTTGAGGTCTTCACACCACTCGAGAAACTCGAGCAGGCCCAATCCATCCGAGGAAGGATAGTTCCACGGACTGCGATGGGTGGGACGATCGACCAGCGGGCCGATGGTCTTGTCCCACTGAAAGCGCTCGTTGATCTGGTCGCCTTCCAGGTAGTTCCCGCCAGGAAAACGCAGAAATGCAGGGTGCATGGCGGCAAGCATTTCCATGATGTCGATGCGGTTGCCGTTGGCGCGGTCATGGTAGGTGGGCGGAAAAAGCGAGACCAGGCTGAACCAGAGTTTCCCTGCCTTTCCCGCGGTCAGCACCAGACGGTTGTTTGCGGACGGAGTGCCGGTACCGGAATGAAGGGTAAACGGGTACTGCTTCCAGTCAGAAGTAAGCGTTGGGACGGTTGTGGTCGCAAGGACCTTGGCCGTGTCGTCGTTGATGAGGCTCACCGTAATCGGACCGATGGCGGGATCGGCTGCCTTGGCGTAAAACGAACCCTGATAAACCGTATTTGGCCGGACGGGAATGCCCCAGAAACCTTCGTTCGAGATGCCCGCCGGCTCGCTGGCCGTAGCGTTGCGGATGGTAAGAGCCAGACTCTGCGGCAGAGCGGCGCTTGGCCCCATGGATGGATCGATCACCATTGCTGCATCGGAATTGCCCGATTCATAAAGCACCCAGTGGAAGGGTTGCCCGCGCCGGTTGTCCTGGAAAGCGCGGTTCCTCACAAGTTCGGCGTACAGACCGCCATCGTACGAGTAGTTGATCTCCTCAGTCATCAGGCCATAAAGCATCGGGCTCACCTTGCCTTTAACCTGGTGCACGTCGATCCGCAGAGTAGGAGGCTGCGAAGCTTGGGCTGAGACAAGTGTTGAGACTAGGAGCATGGCAAGCAAAGGGAGGACTTGCGAACAACGCGAGGGCTGCAAACGTGTAACCTCCTAGGGGATAGCCCCCAACAAGGTGAAGTCGTGGCGGGTGGACAGCTTCCTAAGTACGATTCGCTGAAAATGTCTAGGCAACCCAGCAAACCTTTCCTGCAACCGCCTACAAAAATAACACGTAAATATACAACGTCGGCGGGCACAAGTGCCTCGTTTTCGTCCTGACCACATCGTAGGAAGGAGATGATGACTTTCTACGACAGTAGTGCAGCAAGCGTAAGGTCAGAGTCGCCCGGCTCCACATTTTCTGAGACAGCCTATGGGTTAGTTTCCGTGCAAATCTAATGGCCTTGAAGAGGAAGCGGTTTTGTGTGGAGCAGAGGGATAGTGCAGTGAACCTAATTGACGGTCTAGCGGGTGCAAGTCCCGCCCTGGGGCGGATGGGGCCGATTAAGTGATGATGGACCGGGACAGCATAACCCGGACCGAAGCGAGGGCACCTGGGGTAGAGCGGCAGGGACTGCTCGCACGGAGGTGCACACCGGCACATCGTCCCTGACTCAGAGCAGGGGAAACACGGTGACAGCAGGGAGTGCACGAAGGACGATGGCAAACCAGTCTACGGTGAAGGCCTCGTCTGATAGTCCGGTCTTGAAGCCGTACCGGGGGAAATCCGCCGTACGGAATTTTAGAGGAGGCCATGGAAACGTCGGCATCATTAGAAGCCCGGTCCGCGCCATAGCCCATACCCGACATTGGCGACAATCAGGGTTCCGATGCCTGAGAATTTGCTGGTGAAGTGGCGAAGTCACGCTGGCTGCGGATTCAATCTGTCAATTGTGTGTTTGCTCTGACACTTACGGTCGATCAGCCGAGAGATATTTCTCTTCCGGGCTATCCAAGACCTTTTCGAACGTGTCGCACCCGGTCGTCGTGCTCGACCATTCGTCTTCCTCGCTCAGGCGACTGATGGTTAAAAGCCAATGGGTGGTGATGGCTTGGTTTGGCGCTTTGTCCTTTGCCCAACCGGACCAGGTGCAAACCGAATAGTGACCGTAGCCCGGACCCGGCTCTTCAATATAGAACTGTACCGCAAAGCCCAACATTTGCTTTCCGCTTTCTATTGGACTCGTTCTTCCAGTCAGAATCCGAACACTCGGATCGCGGCCAACAATCGAGCGGAATTTCCCTGCGAGTGCTCCATTCTCATGCTCGTGCAATAACAGAATGGACCTGTTCTTATTCACCCACAGGCCTGTAAGCGACATTTCGGACCTCGCAGTCATCCCATCCGAAGGGATGATAACACCAGAAGAAACGCCCCTCGGATTTCGCCTCTACGCGAGGCTACTCGGAGTGAACGTAATTCCGGCTAGATAACTTTGGCTAACAAACCGGATTACGACGGCTCACTGCGCCAAAGCAGAGCAAAACATGGGTAAGCAACCAGCGGGCTCCGAGGCGAATTATCGACCTCATCAACCGGATGAATCACTTCATGAATCCGGCCCCGACACCTCGATCGGCTTGTCCATCTTGCCATGGGGCGAAGCCATAACCACTCCTCGGCCCACATTCGCACGCAACACTGCAGACGAGCCGCTTCGTCCTCCATTCAACGAGACAGGCATGTTCGGATAAAACGATCATCGCACCACGCACGCTCAGAGGCGCTGTTCTATTACTTCCGTCTGGAAGCGCGAGTTCCGGAAAACCATCTCCTGCGACTGATCGATCAACACATCAGCTTTGTGTTTGTGCGGGAGCAGTTGAAAGACAGCTACAGCGAAAACGGACGGCCCTCGATCGATCCCGAGTTGCTGCTGCACATTCTCCTGGGCGGGTTATCTCTACGGCATCACCAGTGAGCGCAAGTTGGGGGAAGAACTGCGCATGCACTCGGCATGGGCGGTTTCAGGAGTCGAAGCTGTTTGAGCTACTCGTCGAACAGATCGTGAAGCAGTGTGTGGAAGTCTCGATCTTCTACGCGTTCGATAATGGCTGCAAAGATCGTTCTGAGAGTTCTTCACTTGGGACGGCCACACCTCTCAGCCATTGAACCTCGGTAGAATCGGATTCCGGCAACATGAGAGGCTTGGGTTCTATGGCCAAGACATCCTTCGCCCGTTCGTGGATCCGATTGCTTTCGAGTTGTTCGCACACCAAATTCTGTGCGTCACCTCTCGCGGTTTCGTCTTGGAGGTGGCGACGGATCATCGTCCCAGGCGCCTCGTTCAGCAGGCCACTCGCTTCTGTGAGGGCCAGCCTGGCCTCGAGTTGCTCACTGATCATGCCTTGCGCGCCCAGCCTAGCGGCCTCGTCTTGGAGCAGGTGACGTGCCACTAAGTTTTGCGTCTTACATAGACGTTCAACAAGCGTCTGTCTACCCATAAATGTCACCACAATTCCGTCGATTTTTCGACAACAGCCAGGGCCTTTAACCTAGGGTGATGCCGCTAAGTGCAGCCCTCTCGTGTATGGTGCATCCCTCCCCTGCGATCGCGTGTGATGCAGATCACATTCCTCTTCCGAAGGTAACGAACAAGCACCGATCATATGGGTCCATCAGTGCTATTGCTCAAAATCCCCGACGAGTGCTATCCCGTTTTTCGGTCAGATAGCACTTCAGTGAATGCTGCCTTTCTCATCGATATGGATAAACTCGCATCCCTCTGGTGGCCATAATGAAGACCTTGGAGGAACTTCTTCTTTGGTGGTTCCGCGAGACGAGCTGAGATATCTCAGTTTGCCTTTGGCCTCGAACTCTCCCAAAGACCCGGCAACTGCTGGCTGTACCTGCTTGAGTCTAGGAGTGCGCGGCAAGACATTTTCGCCTGCCCGAAAAGAGGTGTTTGTGGGGCGATTCCATTTTCGCCGGATTCTTCGGAAAACGTGTCTGCTGAGGTCTTAGGTAGAAGAACTCGAGGCAAGCCATGTGTGTCGCAGTCATGGATTGCCGACGATGTGTCGTGCCGTCTTGTATAGAATGATTTTGAGAATCTTGAACTGCACTTTATACCGTTAAGGAGCATTTTCATGTCAGCAAAGCGGATTGGCATTCTCACCGGAGGCGGCGACGTCCCAGGACTGAATTCGGTCATTAAGTCGGTCGTCTACCGGGGGTCCGAAATCGGATACGAGGTCGTGGGCATCCGCCGCGGCTGGGAAGGATTGACGCACGTCGATCTGAAAGATCCTGCGAGCCGGGCGCGGTATATCCAGCCGCTCAACCGCGAGAACACCCGCACCATCGATCGCACGGGTGGCACGTATCTGCACAGCTCGCGCACCAATCCCACCAAGATGAAGAAGCTGCCGTCTGCGCTAGAGGGGCAGCAGTTTTCCAGTAGGCAATCCACCAAGGGTGGCGTAACGAGTACGGTGTTCGACGTGACACCGGCGGTGCTGAAGAACATCGAGACCCTGGGGCTAGACTGCGTGGTGGCGATCGGCGGAGATGACACCCTTAGCTATGCCGCTGAACTTGACCGGCACGGAGTGAAGGTGATTGCGGTGCCGAAGACCATGGATAACGACGTTCGCAACACCGAGTATTGCATAGGGTTTTCAACCGCCATCACTCGCGCTATGGATGCCATCGAACGGCAGCGGACCACGGTTGGCTCGCACGAGCGCATTGGTATCTTTCGGGTATTCGGACGCGACGCTGGCTACACCGCTCTCTACACTGCGTATGTGACATCGCTGCGCTGCTGCATCCCCGAGTACAAGGTGAATTTGGAGCACCTTGTCGAAATCCTGGTCACCGACAAGCGCAACAATCCTAGCAACTACTCGCTGGTGATTCTTTCCGAGGGGGCTGAGTGGGAAGGCTACACAGTGAAGGAATACGGCCCCGCCGATGCCTTCGGGCACCGCAAGAAGATGAGCGTGGCGGAGGATCTGAGCGATGAAATCAAGATCGCCACTGGAAACGAAACCGTGGTCAGCGACCTGACCTACGATTTACGCTCGGGCAGCCCGGATTTCGTCGACCGGATGGTAGCCAGTACTTATGCCGGAATGGCGATGGACTCTTTGCAGGAAGGAAAGACCGGGCTGATGACGGCGATCAGCAGCGGTTGCTACGCAATGGTGCCGATCCCCGATCCCAAACTCGGGCCGCGTAGAGTGGAGATTGCCACCATGTACAACACCGAGCGCTACCGGCCAACTTACGATCGCAAGCTGAGCCTACCCATCTTCCTGACGCGAGCCTAGTCTGGACGGATAGTCCGGACCCTCGGGACGCAACCGGCGCCCCGCCGATCATAGGATTCAGGTCAAAGAAGCGCGCTCCATCGAGCGGACGATATTGTTGAAGTGTGAGTTGGGCCTTCCGCTCTCGATGTGAGCAATAGCACCCGTGGCTTGACACAGATCACTGGGCACTGACCGGTTCCGAACTAAGCTGCCGGTTTGAGGGTCCACCTCTTTTGTCGTAAGGAGTAGGGCAACGGCCGTACTGATTCGACTTTCTTCGTGGTGATGTCGGGGCAATTGGTCACTCGGTCACACTGCCTGTTGACGCTTACTACGAACTCAACGCCGAGCGAAAGCTCGTGAGTAAGTGTCAGAGCAAACACACGGTTGGCGTTGTTCGCGCTGGTAATCGCAGGCGCCTGGTTCACGGTCAGAACGAAGCTCTGTGTGGCATTGGGATTAACTCCGTTAGCCGCGGTAATGGTGACCGGATACAAACCACCGGATCCAGCAATTGCGGTGCCGGCCAGCGCAGCGGTTCCATTGCCGTTGTCGGCGAAAAGAATGCCACCGGGGAGAATGCCCGACAGGGAAATTGCCGGTATCGGAGTTCCGGTGCTCGTAACCGTAAACGAGGCTGGTGAGCCAACTTGAATAGTGGCGTTCCCGGCACTGGTGATGGCTGCGGCGGTGTTTTGCTGTATGGGGACGGCGACTGCAAACGGAGAGAGTGAGTTCACCACCGCGCAGATGGGGCCGTTGGTGGGCACAGGCCGCTGGGTGAAATCTTCCCACTGGCGGGTGGCCGAGTTGAAATGAAGGAGGGAAGCTCCGTTGGGGACGGGATTCAGATTCACGCACACCTCGACCGGCCCGCTGAAATTCTCGCGGAGAGCGCTGCCAGTGAGTTGTTGAATCGAGGAGTCCGGCGGGGGGTCTATGAGGAAGGTTGCCGTGTCCGTTCGGCGTTGCATCCGGCCAACCGCTGTGCAATTGCCCCTGGCTCAAGCGACAAATAGCCATTCCCGCTGAGTCGCGAAGGGTTCGGAATCTGCTTCCAAATGCTGAGACTTTTCTCGTAGGATGCGCAGGCGTCATTCACAAGCCTTGCTTGAGCAGCCGGGTCAGTCGTGTTGCGCGCTTCGAAGATGCCGAGGTCGCCTGCTCCGCGGTTGGCTTCTGCGGCGGCGTAAAGTGCAGGAAAATCCTTATGCTCGAGCGACACTGGTACCTGGGCGGTAGCAATAGCTTTCTCATACTGCGCGCCGGCTTGCTGTACTCTTCCCATCTTAAGCAGCACATTGCCGATCTTGGTCTCGACCATCGCGAGATCGCAACGAGCATCATCGTAAGTTGATTCATCTACCGCCAAGCCCGCAGCAGCTGCTTCGTAACTCTTGAATGCCTCGACGAAGTTGTGGGTCCCTTCTTGCGCTTCCCCAATCCATGCCTGCATAAGGGGAGGGCCAGGCCAGACATCCTCTTCAAGATGAAGCGACTTGTATCCCTGATATGCCCGTTCGAGAACCGGTAGCGCTTCCGCGTAGCGCCCGGCATAGACGAGCGCTGTCCCATCGTGAAATTCGTCCGCCCAAACATCGGACTGCAACATCTTATTTTGCGGATCGAGTTTGGCCAGGCGCTCAATTCGCCGGAGTGAGCGGTGAAAATCCGCTTGCGCAATCGGGACATTACCTAGCATCAGTTCCACATCGCCGCGTCGTCCTTCGGCAGCGCTCAATTCACGGACGAGTCCCGGATCGCCCCCACTCCCGTTGACCAGCGCCTGGAACTCAGCGACGCCCGTGTTCAGCAGGCGGAGCCCTTCTTCTTTAGATCCGAAGCGACCGATCTCGTGCGCGAGCAGGACAGTGGCCTTCGCTACTCCCCTGCGAATGTCGGGATAGGCAGGGTTCGCGCGCAGAATCTCCCGGCGCAGTTCAAGAACCTTCCGAAATGAGTCGATCGACTGCGAGCGGTATCCAGTTGCGTCCTGAATCTCGGCCAGGATGTAATATTCCTGCGCACGCTCGTTCTTGAGATCCACATTGGTGGCATTGGTGCGCACCAGTGGATCCGTGACGGCAATAGCCCGGTTAATCTCAGAGAGGCCAGCGGGGTCGTAGACATCGAGAAACGCGCGCCATCGGTAGGCCATGGCGAGATTAAGCTGGTCGGTCAAGTTGTTTGGATTTGCCTTTGCAACCGATTCAAACAGCGCCATGGCCTTGCGGTTGCTGACCTCGGCCGCATGCACGTGTCCCAGATTTGATTGTGTGGTATCTCCTTGCACTGTTGCCAATCGGTGATACGCCCAAGCCAGCTCGCGCTGAAGATTTGTGTCGTCTGCGGAATCCTTTGACAGCTTGTCGAGATATTCAACCGCCTTATCGAGCAGGAGTTTCCGCGAAGGAGTGGCCCCGGGAAGGGTTTGGATGGAGTCGTGAATTTCGAAGATGAGCGAGTTCGCGAGTTCCCGCACATCATTGAATCGCCTTTCAGCTCTGGCCCGCTCCGCGGTCGCAATCTCGGCTTGCCTGCGGACGATTCGGGCCTGGCGGATGGTCGCCGCCAGGCCCACCACGAGTGTGAGGGCAACTACAGCGCTGGCAGCCAACACGACTCGATTCCTTCGAGCGAACTTGCGGGCACGGTAACGGAGGGACCCCTTCACAGCAGTCACCGGCAAGCCTTGCAGATGGCGGCGAATATCCTCGGCCAATTGCTCGACGGAGGCGTAACGCCGTTGCGGTTCCTTGCGTAGGGCCATCAGCGCGATGTTGTCCAGATCACCGGCAAGGCGGCGGCGCAGCTTTGCCGGAGAACCTTCGCGCGAACTGCTGATCTGCTCTGGAGTGGCTGGTTGAAGCTGCTCGTCCATCCGAACCGGCTGCGGCTTTAGCACCACGGTGCTCGGCTTGCCAGGATCCGTTTCGCAAATCGCACGCGCCAGTTCATGGGAACTGCGCGTCTCCACCAGATAGGGTGAGCGCCCAGTCAACAGTTGATAAAGCACGACACCGAGGGAATAGACATCGGAAACGGTCGTGATCGGATCGCCGCGGATCTGCTCTGGGCTGGCGTATTCCGGTGTCATCGGGCGCTCCACGGTGGTTTCCGCACCGGCAGCCGGGTCAAGCAGTTTCGCAATTCCAAAATCGAGCAGCTTGGGGATGCCCTCCGCCGTTACCAGGACGTTGCTCGGTTTGAGGTCACGATGAATCACCAGACGTTGGTGCGCGTACTGCACGGCGGAGCAGACTTGGCAGAACAGTTGCAGCCGCTGGGTGATCGAGAGGTTGTGTGAATCGCAATAGGTGTCGATCCGCAGGCCCTCGATCAGTTCCATCACCAGATATAGGACGCCGTCTTCCGTGGTGCCGCCATCATGTAAGCGCGCTATGTTCGGATGCTCCATGGAGGCTAGAATCTGGCGCTCGTGGCGGAAGCGCTCCACAAGGATTGGCGTGTCCAGCCCGACCCGAACCAATTTGATGGCAACCTGTTTGTCGAACTGACCATCGGCGCGTACTGCGCGATACACCTCGCCCATGCCTCCGTGGCCAATCTCTTCCGTGATTTGATAAACGCCAATCCTGCGTCCGACCCGAGTTCGCCTGGCACTCTCGGCAATGGCGCTCTTGAAATCGACCACGGGGTTCTTCAGGAAAACACTACCGGCAGCCTCGTGGGAAACCAGAAGCGACTCCACTTCCGAACGCAGACTTGCATCCCCAGAGCACTCGACTTCGAGATAAGCCGTTCGCTCACTGGCCGGCAAAGCGATGGCCTTGTCCAGAATTTCGCGGACCTGCCGCCAGCGTTCCGGCTTCACGTTGCTGCACTCCGATCGAGTTCTCGAAATAACCAGGCCCTCGCGGTAATCCAGTCGCGCTTAACGGTTGAAGCCGAGATGCCGAGCACTTCGGCGGTATCGTCAATCGAGAGTCCACCAAAGAACTTCAATTCCACCACTCGACTCTGCTGTGAGTCCATCTCGGCAAGACTCTTTAGCGCATCATCGAGAGCGACGATATCCACCTCGAGCGCTCGCGGCTGTTCCTCAGCTTCGTCCAGGGCCAATTTGTAGACATGGCCTCCGCGTTTTGAAGCGCGATGGCTGCGCGCGTAGTCAACAAGGATTTGGCGCATGAGCTGCGCCGCCACGGCAAAGAAGTGGGCTCGGTTCTGCCATTGCGGCAAATCCTGCTGAGCCAGTCGCAAATATGCTTCGTGCACGAGGGCGGTACTCTGCAGAGTGTGGTCGGGACGCTCGTCTTGTAGGAAATGGTTGGCGATCCGCCGCAGTTCGCTATACACCAATGGCAGCAGTGAGTCGAGAGCTGTCCGGTCTCCGCGCCGCCAGCGAACAAGCAATTCCGTAACCTGATTGGAAGGCCCGAGCTGCAAAAGTCCCTACCCCAGGTGGCACGCGGGGGACGCGTGGAGATGGAAGCATAGCCATTTCCTCTCTAAGTGTCAATGATCTGAAAACAAGCAACTTATGCCGACGAACGCCCACTTAGCGTTTTCGAGCGAGTAGCTCGGTTTGGTAAATCGCAATCCGGCATGAACCGAAATCGGTGATCGTTTTCGCCTTTCTCAAATAAGGAGGGTCTGCGAGAAGCGCTCCGGGAGTTGAAGTAGTGATCGGCTCGGAGGGATTGCCGGATGCGACCTTCGAGCGCTGGATCCGACTTCCCCTGCCTTGTGGAGAATCTATGTCCTCGTCACTTCGGAGTTCCTCTGTTTGATGACCGTTCTCGTCCTGATCTCTTCGTCATTGTTGGGGCAGGAACGTGGCGCCACGGCCTCGGTGCTGCGGCTGATCAGCCACTCCGGTATCGCCAAAGACGCAGATGGCCGGGCATTGACCGGGCCGCTTGGGGTGACGGTTGCTCTGTATAAGGACGAGGCTGGAGGAGCCCCCGTTCGGCTAGAAACCCAAATCGTGCAGGCCGACGGGAACCTCTCAAATGCCAATCCGGGTCGCCGGGATGCTCCTAAGGATGTCAAAATCCGAAAGGATTGAGGTTCGGGGTGCCCCGCCCTTTAGCGTCTTTTTGTGTCCAGTCTCATGACATGCTTTACAAAATGTCCCGGGACATCCTTTACACTCTCCGCGCTGGTCCGACCGGCTCGGAGAGATTATGAGGTGGCACCGTCAGAGCCGGTATCAGATCCGGACTGGGTGGCGCCCTGTTCGGTCACGGGAGCCACAAGGAAAGCCGCCACGTACATATATTCAGCTGGAATATCCGCGGCTTTGGGATCGCCAGGGAAATCCATAAAGAGCGCCCGCATATATGGAGCGCCCGTCTTGTAGCTACCATACGCGATCGAGTATGTGTAGGGAAGAATCTGGTAGCGCAGCTTAAGATACTTTGCCAGAATTGGCTCGGCCCGCTTGCCGTATGACCACACTTCGTTGTGGTTTCTCTCTCCGTGCGCACGCATCACCGGCTGAAACGCTCCCCATTCAAACCACCGCACAAACAGCTCGGGGTAGTCTTCATAATTCGCAATCGTGTCGCGTGCATCCGATCCATCGATCAAAGGTTTGTGCTCTGCACGGTAGTCCGCGGGAATCGCCGGCGAGAAGAAGCCTGCGATATCCGTGTCCCAGTTGGTTCCTCCGGCTGCTCCAACGTGAGTGACATCGAACATGTGGTTATCCTGACTCAGGTTGGAAACACCGCAATCGTGCAAACTCAAAGACGCCAGCTCGGCTGCTGCCGCCGCAGTCCAAGTTTAAGCAGTTCCCGGCGAGTAAAATTGCGCATAGGCTCCCAACCTTAGGTTCGCTCGTCCGAGTTAAGAGGGGCCCACTGTTCCGGAATAGGAGAGAAAACAGGCGAGCGACCCGCCCAAAGCTGGACTGGCAGGAATTTACCTCAGAGTAGAACGCTTGTGTTTTCATAGACTCCGCTGTTGACTCAGAATTGATTCGCCCGGCATTGCTTTCCTGGTTGATTTCAAGCATCAAGGTCATAGAACCAGTCGGCGTCGGCTTTGGAGTATCGGTTTTTCCTCGTGCAAGCGTTTTTACGTCGGACGCCGAAAGGAAAAATGAAGCCCCAAATGCACCGGCATGCACCGCGCGCTGCCACGTTTTCTCGTCCACCGCTTAGTCCACCTTGCCGTGCCGCAGCCGCCGCGAGCACCGCGAAAAAAGCTTCGCGTCAGTTCGGAGGTTTGCTCGTGCTGTCCGTTGTTCTCCTCGTCCTGCCGGAATCGGGGAAACTTTTCGCGCAGCAAACGCAGCCCGGCGATCAGGGATGGTCGCAGAACGATCAATCCAACGGACAATACGCGCCCACTCGACAATCCGAGCCGCAATCGGACTATGGACAGCAGTCGGACGCGCAACAGTCTTATCCGGATTCCGGTCAGACGTACCCGCAAGGGAAATATGGCCAAGCGTCGGCCCAGCCACTCGATACGGTGCAACTCGAACAACTCGTCGCCCCGATCGCGCTCTATCCGGACAGGCTGGTGGCGCAAGTCCTGGCCGCGTCGACCTACCCGAATCAGGTTGCGGATGCCGACCGCTGGCGGCAGACGCGACGCTATGATTCCCCTAAACAGATTGCGGCCGGCGCCGACGTCCAGAATTGGGACCCGAGCGTAAAAGCGTTGACGGCGTTTCCTCAGGTGTTGGCGCAGATGGACCGCAACCTGCAATGGACCACCGACCTGGGCAATGCGTACTACAACCAGCCACAAGACGTACTCCAGGCAGTGCAGGTGATGCGCCGGCGCGCTCAGCAAGCCGGCAACCTGCAGAGTACGCCAGAGCAGGAGGTGCATTACGACCAGGGCTACGTCCAACTGATGCCGGTGAATCCCCAAGTTGTGTACGTGCCGACCTATAACCCGTGGACGGTATACGGAGAACAGGTTTCGCCCTACCCCGGGTTTTCGCTGTTGGGCGCAGTGGGATCAGTTCTCGGGTCGTCGATAAATTTTGGGCTCGGAATCTCGATGAGCGCTCTCACCCAGGCGCCTTGGGGCTGGCTGTCGTGGGGCTTGAACTGGTTAGCTCAGTCCGTGCTCTTCAACCAGTCGGACTACTATTCACACAGCAACACGGTGGCCGATTGGGGATTCCGGCATGATGGGTTGCATGCCTACTCCGGAAGGGGACCGTTTGCGGGACACGGCGGCGGCCGCACATGGGAAGGTTTCCATCGGTTCGGCGGCGGATACAACCGGAACCGCGGACTGGGATTCGCTCACTCGCCCGGCAGATATGCCGAGAACTGGCGAGGAAACTCCAACCGCGGCTTCCATGCGTTCGGAAGAGGCTACGACCGGACGCCGCGCCAAGCCCACAACTATCTGCAGGCGCCAGTGAGCAGGCAGCAGTTCGCCCGCCGTGGCTACGGATCCAGTTGGAACCGCGGTACCGGTGAAGGCTACCGCAGCGGGGCGCGCCCATCCTACGACCGTTCGATGCAGGCCTATCGTGCGCCGGCCCCAGGTTTTCAGCACGGCGAATTCGGGGGACGGTCTTCTGGGGCTTTTGCGAGCGGCAACTTTGCGCACTCAGCCGGAAAAACACCGCACTCGGGTGGCTTCCATCTGTTTGGTGGCGGGCATGCTCCCAAGACCGTCGGCAGCCGGGGTTCGGGCGGTTTCCACATTGGAGGCAGCGGGCATTCGCCAAAGAGCTTCCACGGTGGCGGGAAAAATTTCGGCGGAGGGCACTCGCACGGCGGAGGAGGTCACTCCGGTGGACACGGCGGCGGCAAGCATCACCGCTGAGGCGGCAGGACTGCCCGTCGCGACGAAGCACCGTTGAAACCCAGACACAAACGCAGACCCACAGCCTGTGCCTTAGCGAAGCCAAAGGGGCGCAAGTCGTGGGCTTACGATCTTCTTGCAGAACCAGATTGAGCGGATTTCACTCTTGGGCGTCGCGACGATCGCTTTGCTCGCTTCCATCAACTTTCTGGAGATTCTTCGCGTCCCTGTTTTTGATCCCGGAACTTAGAGGTAAACCCCTCAATTGAAGATTCCTAAGAACTATAGATACGCGGACAGCTTTCGCCGCCTTGGCCAACTTCTGGCGTGTCACGGGCAATCCCGAAGTTGACCGTAGAAATCAGCCTGGTTACGACAGTTGGCAAGGATAGCTCCATTTTGGTTTACCGGTTGGAATGCAGCCCAACAAAAAGGTCAGAAGCGCGAGTCCCCCCAAAAAAACGTGCGGTCCGGCGGCCGTTTGGGGTAGATTGTCGCATGTCAGGGCTGGACCCACAGCGAGTCGATGTCGGGTGCGCGTGAGCCTCGTAACAAAGAGAGGTACCGGCCATGTTGGCGTTCGGCATCTCCACGCTGGAACAATACGCTCGAGTGGCAAGGAAGCATCGACCCAACGGCTCGGCGATTTCTTACGGCCTGTTGCAGATCGGCGAGGATCCCACCGCAGAAGAGATAAAGCGGTTTGAGGATATCAGTCTAAACTTCCGCACTTCAAACGGAACCACACGGATGACCTTTCGCCAGCGCCTGCTGGACGTGGACACCACGACTTTGGAACTACTTCAGCAGTGGCATCCACAGGATGCGAAACTGGTAATGCAGGATCGCGCCGCTTCCAACTGCTTGACTTCGGCGGAATTGGCGGAGCACTTGTTCCGGGCGTTTCCATACGCGACGCTTGAGGCATCCGACAGACTCTTGTATGTGCTTCGGATTTCTCTCGCAGGAGGCAAAGCCTATATCATCGAGCCCGAAGGGGAGCCTTTGCAATATATTTGCCCTCCTTTTGTGGTCTTTCTGAACTCCTGCACGCCTTATCGGTGCCCGTTTCGACGTCTGATCGCGGCACGAGGGAAGAGGGAGTTTCAGCAATTGGGCTTGCCACAACGATGCAGCGAATATCGAGTTGACCGCATTTCTTGCATTCATCCCAAGGCACAGTCTCTCTGCAAAAGGGATTCGCGGTTTCACATTTGCATGCGTTCTGTATTCGAGTGCTCCCCGGGTCTCGATGTGTTGAGGACGACGAATATCCTTAACAAGGCTTATTTCCCCATCGAGAGGCTGACCGAGGGCGCGAATGCGGCTTTCCAAAGTCTCAAACCGGGAGGATTGTGGGTCGTTGGCCGAACTTTGGAAAACCAGACGAACCACGCCACCTTCTTTAGGCGAACAGAAAAGAATTGGGAAGTGATTGCGAGGATTGGCGAGGGATCAGAGATAGAGAAACTGGTTGCCTGAGTTAACGGGCAATGACAGGAGTACGAGGAGGTCTATAAAGATGGAAGCGCTGAAGCAGGAGCTGAGTGAGGAACAAATGGAGCGACTGTTCCGAGCGTGGAAAAAGGACTGATTGCGGCGTCTGTACAGTGGGCGGAGGAGATAACGAGGAAAGGTTGATAGCGTGCGCGGGCGAGGCTACCAGCGCCAGACCAGCACGAGCAAGAGCACAACACCCAGCAACACCCACCATCCCTGAACCTGGACATTCCCACTGCCTTGCTGCGGCCTTGCTTGTTCGACAGTGAGGCCACAGATGATGCAGCGCTTCCCATACACCGGCACAGCTACAAGAGACAGGCCACCTGTAAGAAGGGTACGGAGTATGGTGCCCGCGCCGAGGGCGCGCTTGTGTCCTGTGTTCATCCCGCATGTCGGGCAATAGGCTATCTGCAATCCATTTGCTCCCGGGAAAGTGTTTATGCGGCGAGACTACCTGCGCCGCAGTATGCTGTCTCTGGCACGATGGTTGACCGCTCTCGCCCGTTGGTGCCGGGTTGGTACAACTGCGTCGTGAACTTTCGAATGCGCCACCCGTATGTGTACACGTGAAGAGCCGTGCCCAGAGCCAGATTCGAGACTGTTGTGTGTCTCGCCGCCCTGCTATCATTCAACGGGGGTCTCAATGAAACACATGTCAGCAGTGGTCCAGCAGTTAAAGAAAGAACGGGAACGAGCGCAGAACCAGGTCGAACGCATAGAGGCGGCCCTTACAGCTTTGGGAAGTGTCAGCTCGAATGGCGCGTCACGCATGTCCGCAGCGGCTCGTCGGAGAATCAGCCTGGCGCAGAAAGCGCGATGGGCGAAGCAGAAGGCAACTACACCAAAGCGCACCATCTCAGCGGCTGGCCGCAGGAGAATCGCAGCGGCGCAGAAAGCACGGTGGGCGAAGGTTAAGTCGAAGAAAGCTGCGTAGCGAGGAAGTTCAGAAGCTGGGGCACGTCGTCTCCGATGTGCCTCTTTTTTGTTTATGCTCACCCGTCAGGCTGAGATGCGCGAACGCTACGGGAGGAGGCGCGATCAGAACCGGCCTAAGTGAGTAACCACGAGGGCGGAGGACAGCAGAGAGAAAGGCTAGTAGCCGAGTACTACTTTACGATTTTCCGCCAAGGGTAGGAGTGGTCCGCTCCCTCGACCATCCCTGACGCTTCCTGTCGCCCGGTGATCCGGCCCTCGGCTGCAATCCGGTGACAAACGCTCAGATGTGAAGTTAATCGAAAGCAGTCGAAATTTGAGCGCTAAGGCCTTCCATGAGAAGGCCGGTCGGAGTCAAGTTGATTCTTGTCTCTTTTTGTTGGGCACGTCTTTTTCTTCCCGCCGAGTAGCCACTGTCGCCATGCTTCCATCCGCACTCTCGAGGAGCGAATCATTTCGCTCGGTGCATGTTGGGCGTTCTCGGTTCAGCCGGTGCTGCCATCTGTTTGGCGCCCTATAGTTCTGCTCTTTCAGAGTGGAACCTGGGCCAGGCCATAGACGCAGTCACCGGAACTCGGCTTTGGGCTTTTGTCTTTTCTCTTCCTTGGAACGATTTTGACTCTGTTTTT
>JAIQFH010000014.1 GCA_020073385.1 Terriglobia bacterium
AGCATATTGACCGCTTGGGAGCGCTATGCCACACTGACCCGTGACGCGTGGCGCTCTTATTCGATTTGTTCCGCGACAGGCGTTGGTCCTGCCTCTTCTGGGCGCATGCCTGCTGCTTTCACTTCATGCCCAGGTGAATTCGTCTGATCCCCTTGGAATTAACTCTCGCCGACTAACCGCCGACATGATGCGTGACTACAACACCGCGCCCAATACGGCCGTGGTGATTTTTAAAGTGTTCGGAGAACGCAAGGGACATCTTCTCGATCGCCAGGCGGTATTGAAACTCACGAATCCCGCGACTCAGTTCTCCACCTGGCAAACCACAAGTCGGGATCCCGCCGGTGAGAGCCTTGCAACCGGATCCGAGGCTGTCTTCCTCGACGTTCCTCTGGGTGTGTACGACGCCGAGATCACCGCGGTTGGCTTCCTTAGCGCTCATCAGGAGGTGCGGATCAGCACCAGCCTGGCCCAGGAACGCTTCGAGGTGATTCTTCAACGCGACCCGTTGGCCGTCAATCTCGACTTGACCGGCGCGGAGGTTTCGCCGAAGACGCGCAAGGAACTCAAGCGCGCAGTCTCCGCGCTCAAATCCCATTTCCTCCCGGAGGCCGAGAAACATCTCAACAAAGCCTACCAATCCTCGCCCGGCAGTTCGAATATCAATTTTCTTCTGGGTTATCTCTTCTTCGAGAAGAGAGATTACGCCCAAGCCGAGAAGTACCTTGCGAGCGCCTCGACCCTGAATCCACACAACGGTCAGGCGCTCACTCTATTGGGACGCACCGGGATGGAAAGACAGAACTATCCAGCCGCCCGCTCGGCTCTGGAGCAGGCTGTTCTGGCTGACCCGGAGAACTGGCTGCCTCACGACCTTCTGGCCGATACATATCTGCATGAGAAGAACTACGAGAATGCCAAGGTCGAAGCGAACAAGGCTGTGACCAAGGGCCAGGCAGCGGCCAGTCCCGCCCAACTCGTTTTGGGGCAGGCCTTGCTGAATCTTGGCCAGTTTCACGACGGAGTTCAGGCTCTCAAGGTATTCCTCGATCAGTCACCGCACAATCCAGTTGCCGGGCAGGTTCGCGATCTTGTCACGCGGTTCGAGAACATGCCCGCCACCACGAAGCTCGCAGAGGCTGATCCCGTCGCAAAGGGCAAGCTCGCAGGCGTAAACGCATTGGACGCCGTCGCGGCGCCAAGGCTTGCAGTGACCGCCTGGCAACCGCCGGGCATCGACGACGTCAGACCATCGCTCGCGCAGGGTGTTGAGTGTCCGGCAGGCCAAGTCATCTACGAATCCGGAAAGCGCGTCGAAGAACTTGTGGACGGCGTCGCCCGTGTCGCTGCGATCGAGGACCTCACCCATCAGACGGTCGACGAAGTGGGCAATCCTATCGACACAGAAAGCCGCAAATACGATTACGTCGCATCCATCGCCGAAACCGAGTCCGGCTTCCTCGCCGTAGATGAATACCGGACTTCGGTGACGAGGCTTTACGATTATCCTGGCGGCATCGCCAGCACTGGCTTTTCCAGCCTGGCTCTGGTCTTTCACCCCCACGTCCGTGACAATTTCGAGCTGCGCTGTGAAGGGCTCGGAGATTGGAACGGACGAGCAACCTGGCTGGTACATTTCCGACAGCGCGACGACCGCCCAAACGTGACGCACAGCTACGACATCGGCGGCCAGATCTATCCAGTCAAACTCAAGGGACGCGCCTGGATCAGCCCCGACAAATTCCAAATCGTGCGGATCGAAGCGGAGATGGTCCGGCCAATGCCTGAGATCCTGCTGCTCAGCGAACACCAGATCGTGGATTACGGCCCTGTCCCCTTCCCGCGGAAGCAAGTCTCTCTGTGGCTGCCCAAGAGCGTGGACATTTATTTCGACTTCCGCAAGCATCGCTATCATCGCCGCCACAGCTTCGATCACTACATGCTGTACTCGGTTGACTCCGTAGAAAAGCGGAAGGAGCCTGTCGCCACGCCGGCCGACTAAGGCTGCCATCACGCAACCGTCACTTTCTCGTCAACCAACCGAGCATCCCTCTATCGAAACGTCACGAGCTTTGCGAGAGAGCAAACATGGGGAATCCGTCCGGCCGGAAGGTGCCAGCGAAGCTGGAGAAAAGGCATTCTGCCGAAGGCTAAATGAGTGAGATCGGGATTGTTCAGCACTTCTTTCGATTGAATGCAAATGTGAGCGTTTATTGCGAGAGGTTAGTGCTGCGCCGCCTCAAAACGGTTATCCGATGTAGTTTTCCGGAAACTCTTATCACCGGGACTGAGATCATGCGTCGAAGACCCATCCCTCGCTGACCAGGAAGTTCGCTAGCGAACAGAGAACGATCGCAAGGGCGTTCGCGAGCAGGTAGTTCATTCCGCCATAGCCCACCATCACCTTCATCAGCGCAAGGTTGCCTAGGATTGAGACGACGCCTGTGGTCAGGTTGAATCTCGCGAATCGAGGAAGGGATCGGCGCCACGATGCCTGCACGCGGTCGGACCAGGTGAACTGTTCGTGCCATACGAAGTTGTGGACTACCGCAGCTTCGACCGCAACCGCAGTAGCCGCAAGATAATTGAAGTGGAATATCCCTTTCAGCAGAAACAATGCGGCGAACTGCACGGCGATCCCGATTCCCCCGACAAGGTTGAACTTCAACCAGCGCACCATGACGTCACGAGTGTGTCTTTGGCTAGTGTCAGCAGAGAACTTCTCGATCTCGAGTTCGGGAAGCAGCGATCGCGTGGTCATTGCGAAATCCTTTCCTCGCGATAGAGCCGAATCGTGTTCTGCGCCGTGAAGAACACCAGCATCAGGCTCATGCCTACCAGGCCAATGGCGCCTCCGACATCGAACAGCCGGTACTTTCCTCCAAACAGACTCACCACAGGCCTCCAGAGCAGCGCGAGGTTGCCGATCGCGAGCAGGATGCGCAACTCGGTCGGGCCGAAGCGCCAGAACGAAATGCGGAACTCTCCGAGCGCGTGGGTTGCGAGATACGACTGGATGGAGAGCATGAGAAACGCGACCAGCAGGCCGATCGCGATCCAGGGATGCATGTAGCCAGAAAGGGCAAGGCCACCCATCAGCGCGAGCGCACCGAAGCTATCGACGATGTGGTCGACATAGAATCCGTAGCGCGGCCGCTGGCAGTGACGGACCCGGGCCAGAGTGCCGTCCAATGAGTCACCCAGCCAGTTCAGCGCAAGACAGGCGATGACGCCCAGCAGCGCGTATCGATTGCGGGCAGCCAAGGCATAGAACACTCCGGCGCCAATCTGCGACGCCAGACCAAGAACTGTGAGATGGTCGGGGCCGATGCGTGACGGTGTGTGGGCTGCCAACCATACGAGCGCCCGTTTCTCCGGTGCCGCCGTCCAGCTTTGCTGGAGACGGAGCATGTCGGGAAACGGACGTTTGCGGCGCATTTCCAACAGCACCCGGGGATTTACCTGTTCGCAAAATTCCGTCATCGTATGTGATCCAGAAGTCGCCATATGAGCCTCCAAGCCTGTTAGGCTCCCTGCTTCACTAGCGAATTTCGCGCGGAACAGCAGCGAGAACAATGCAGGGAGGGTCAAACGATGATCAAGCGGCAAGTTATTGACAAGACTAGGCTAATGTCTTCATCTCCAGAGCGGATTAGAAGGCCTCGGGCGGGCTGAAGAGGGAATCTGCTAATCAGACTCCACGAACCGAGCTCCCGCGCGATTACGCTGGGGACTGAGCTTCCCGGATGGCACTGGCGAGTTGGTCGACTGACCACAACACCTGATCCGGCGCGATGACCGCGGGTGGGGCAAGAAGGATGTGATCGCCCGCCGTCCCGTCGACGCTGCCTTGCATGGGATAGACGAGCAGACCCCGCCTGAGAGCCGCTGCAGCTACCAAGGCCGAGAAACCTCGAGCGGGTGGGAAGGGACGTTTCGTCGACTTGTCAGCCACGAATTCGATCGCCCAGAGCAATCCGATGCCCCGGACGTCCCCAACCGATTCCTTTTCACGCAGAGTTTCTAGAGCCTGTTTGAAAAGCGTGGCTGGTGTCCCGGAACAGTTGGAATCGGCGGCTTCCACCAGCTTGTGTGTCTGCAAATACTGAAGTACCGCTCGTCCGGCAGCCAGAGAGATGGGGTGGGCGTTGTAAGTGAACCCGTGCAGGAATGACCCTGAGCCGACGGCGATGGCGTCGACGACTTTCTGGCTGGCAATCACCGCGCCAAGCGGGGCGTACCCGCTGGAGAGCCCCTTTGCCGCGACCAGGATATCCGGCTTCACATCCCAATGCTCGACGGCGAAATTGCGGCCTGTGCGTCCCATGCCGGTCATGACCTCATCGGCGATGAGGAGGACACCATTTTCACGGCAGACTTCTGCGATCGACTGCAAATATCCGGGCGGAGGAACAACAGCACCGAGCGTTGCCCCGCTCACCGGCTCAAAGATAAATCCGGCGGCCTCACCGTTGGCGCTTTCGATCGCGTGCTTGAGTTCGGCGGCGAATTGTTGCCCGCAGTTGCGGCATCCGTCGGTGCAGTCGAATGCGCAGCGGTAGCAATACGGCATGCCAATGTGCGGAAACTCGCGCACCATCGGCAGATACATTTCCCTTCGACGCTTGTTGCCGGAGACCGAAAGCGCGCCGAGCGTCGAACCGTGATAGCTCAGGTGCCGGCTGAGGATCTGGTGCCGCTGGCTTTGGCCGACTTCTACCTGATACTGACGCGTGAGCTTCAGCGCCGTCTCGACCGATTCCGAACCTCCGCAGGTAAAGTAAACCGCGCCGCCCTCGAAATGTTTCCCTGCGAAGGCAAGCAACTCTTCGGCATATTCCTCGGCGATCGGAGTCGTGAACTGGCTGGTGTGAACGAACTCCAGTTTGCCCGCCTGCTCGGCCATGGCCGCGGAGATCTCGGGAACACCATGACCGATCAGATTCACCGCGGCTGATCCCGCAAGGTCGAGATACTTCTTGCCGGCGGAATCCCAGACGTAGGCTCCTTCCCCTCGAACTGCGGAAGGAAAGTCCTTGCGGAAGGATCGACGAAAGACAGACGAGCGGGCCTGGGTCTGCTGCTTCATAGTTAGTTCCGTTACGCAGCGATTATCTCAAAACAGGACTGCCGATCTGCGATTTGGCCATTGATGCCGATTGGTCAACAGGAATCGCAGGGAGCTTCCTATAAGATTGAAATTCCGGCCCTGAACATGACGAGACTGCTGCGTTTCTTCCGGCCATCACACCAGCACACGGCCTTCTCGGCGACTCTGCTGCTGATTACGGCGGTGATGCTGTCGCGTGTGATTGGGTACGCGCGCGATGCCTACATCGCCTGGGCCTACGGCGCAGGTGGAGCGACGGATGCTTACGTGGCGGCGTTCACGCTCCCCGATTTTCTGAACTACATCGTCGCCGGCGGTGCGGCTTCGATCACTTTTATTTCCATCTACACGCGATTTCTCGCTGAGAAACGCGACGAGGATGCGCAGAAGACGTTCTCCATCATCATCACCGTCATGACCACGGTGATGATTGCGGGGACCATCGCCACGGAGATCTTTGCGCCGCAGTTCGTGCGCTGGTTCGTCAAAGGATTCACGCCCGACAAGATCGATCTGTGCGTTCGCCTGACACGCATTCTGCTGCCCGCACAGATCTTCTTCTATGTAGGTGGCGTCGTTTCAGCGGTGCTTCTATCGCATCGGCTTTTCCTGTTTCCCGCATTTGGCCCGTTGATTTACAACCTCTTCATCATTTTGGGTGGGGTCGTTGGTGGGCACCGTTTCGGTATCGCTTCGCTTGCTTATGGGGCATTGGCAGGCGCGTTTGCGGGTCCTTTTCTCGCCAGCGTGATCGGTGCGGCCCGCATTGGCACTGGATACCGGCCCTCATTTGATATTAGGAATCCAGCATTTCGCGAGTGGGTCAAACTTTCGGTTCCGCTGATGCTGGGCGTTTCGCTCGTGACCGCTGACGACTGGATTTTGCGGCACTACGCCGCCACAGGGATCGGCGACATCACCCGCTTAACGTTCGCGAAGCGGTTGTTTGCCGTGCCGATCGCGGTCTTGGGGCAAGCGACCGGACAGGCCTCTTTGCCCTTTTTTGCCCGGCTTTTCAATGAAAAGAAGCTCAAGGAATTCGCCGACACAGTGAACGACTCGGTCTACCGCGTGTCGGCAGCATCGCTGCTCGCCACGGGATGGATGATGGTAGCGGCGCTCCCTCTTATTGATCTGGTATACCGCCGCGGCAAGTTTCTCTTTACCGACACGCAAACCAGTGCCGTGTACTTCTTCTGGTTCTCACTATCCCTGGTGCTTTGGTCGGCGCAAGGTTTGTACGCACGGGCATTTTACGCGGCCGGTGACACGTTGACCCCGATGATAGCGGTCAGCGTGATCACGGTGTTGTCGCTGCCGATTTATTCATTCCTGTTTCATACATTTGGAGTGATTGGGCTGGCATGGGCATCCGATATCGGGATCGGTATCAACCTGCTGACGCTGGCTGCACTTCTCGGATATCGAAAGTTGGTGCCGCTGGGCGGATTGCGCTGGAAGGAACTGGGAAAGGCGGCCTTGGTTTCGATCGTCGCCGCCGCGATCAGTTTTGAAGTTGCCAAGGCGGTACCGTTGTCAGGTGCAGGACATGGAAGCCGTATCGCGGACTTGGCCCAGTTGGCGCTGGTTTCTGTAACCTGGATGGCCGCGACTGCCATGGGGCTGTGGCTGCTGAAGTCGGAGTTACCACGCGATCTCCGCAGACGGCGCGCAGCTGCATATCCTGCGGTGGCGCAGGCCGAGAGCAAAGAAATCATGGGCGCTGGACGAGAGCCTTAACCGCGAAAGCAGCCAGATAAGTTACGCTATACTCTAACCCCTGTGTAGCGATGATTACCTCCACCAAAACGGTCCCCATTCAGAAACTCGTCGAAGAGTTGCGCACGCTGCCGGAGTCCGCATTTATTCCCACCGAGCCTCTACGCCAGTTCCTCACGCAGATGCCGGTTGATGCCGAATCCCTCGCACCCTATCTCACCTGGGATCGTCAGCACTACACGCGTAATCTGATCGATCGCACTCCACTTTATGAATTGATGGCCATTTGCTGGGAGGTCGGTCAAGAGAGTTCCGTTCATAATCATCGCGACCAGAACTGCTGGATGGCAGTCCCACTCGGCAGGCTCCAGGTAGAAAACTTCCACCTTGTTGATCAGGATCTGGCGGCTGGGCGCAGCCGGTTGGAACCGCTCAATACCGTGGAGATGAACATCGCCCATCCTTGTGCGGTCGACCCAGCCGATCCGGTACATCGCGTCATTAATCCCCGCGAGTTCAACCAGCGTGCCGTCAGTCTGCATGTTTATTCGCGCCCGTTCGACACTTGCGTGGTGTACTCGCCGGAGCAGGGCACCTGCGGCGAGATCAAGCTGCACTTCACGACCGAATATGGCAAACCGAAGTAACCATCAAAAAACCAACGATCACTGACGCCTCCTGCTTATTCCCACTAACATTTCTCTTTCGGGGGAGTCATGCGGACTATTGTCGGTTTGATGGTCACCAGCCTTGTTCTGGTCGCGTTAGCATGTTTCGGGTGGATGCACGTTCGCCACACGGCGGATTCATTTAACATCCAGGCGGCACCCATCGCCGAAGATGCGCGGCAGGCGGAAACAACCTATGAGGAAGCCCAGGGCGCGCATCAGTCGGTCGCCCTGGCCGGTCCTCTCGCGACCTACATGACCAAGCAGGGCCCGGTTGCCGTAGAGAAAGTGCGTGCTGCTGCCTATAAACCAACTGCTTCGGATCACGTCGGTGGATCGGTTGTCGGCACCAGCATTCCGATATTGAATGGGAAGTTCCATGTGTCGGTAATTGTGGATTTGCCGTTTGATGTTCCGCCGCATGCCTCGACTCCACAATTGCGTGGAACCTTTCGCTCGTTTCTCCAGGCTAGCGGCAAGCCAACGAGCGATACCGATGCAGACGTCGAGTTTCACGTTTTGAGCGACCAGGAGTTCTCCAACTTCTTGAACGGTAAGCCCAGCGAGGCGCTCTTTTCCGCCGACGCGACCCACAGCGCGGAGGTGAACGCGAGTTTGCCTCCCACTTTGAACCATGCCGTCACCTATCACATGGTGTTCCTGAACGACTCGAAAAAGAAGAAAGTCGTGCAGGCAGATTTCCGCATCGATTTCTAGCGGCTTTCATGCGCTAAACTAGGCGGGGTGCCCCCGAAGAAGAAATCGTCGAATGCCCCGCCTGAAGCGACTCCTCGCCCCCAGGAAGTGCCGGCCGCCAAGGCCCCCGGCTCTAATTCCAAGAGCACTACGGACGCCTCCACCCCAGGCTCGCATGGCCGTATATACCTCATCGACACGATGTCGTTCATCTTCCGCGCCTATCACGCCATGGCGCGGCAGCGTCCCATGTCCACCAAGACGGGTTTGCCCACGGCCGCCATTTACGTTTTCGTGAACATGCTGCGCAAGCTGCGCGACGATTTCTCTCCCGAGTATCTCGCGGCAGTTTTCGACGTGGCCGGACCCACGTTCCGCGATGAGCAAGCCGAGGCCGTGACGACTGTCCGGAAATTCGATATCAAAACCCAGACCTTCACCGAGATCGAATACAAGGGATACAAGGCCAACCGCAAAGCTATGCCGGAAGACCTCGCGCAGCAGGTGCCGTATATCCGGCGGGCGCTCGAGGCGTACCGGATTCCAATGATCGGCGTGACCCGCTTCGAGGCCGATGACGTGATCGGAACCCTTGCGCGGAAAGCTGCTGAGGCTTCACATCCGGTCTACATCGTGTCGAGCGACAAGGACATGATGCAGCTTGTGAATGACAAGGTGCACATTCTGAATCCGCCGAAGGACAACCTCATCTGCGATGCGGCGAAAGTAGAAGAAATCCTGGGTGTGCCGCCGGAGCGCGTCATTGATGTCATGGCCCTGCGGGGCGACTCGATCGACAACATTCCCGGCGCGCCGGGGATTGGCGACAAGGGATCCGTAGAACTCATCAAACGCTTCGGCACAGTCGAGCAGACGCTGGAACGAGCGGCTGAGGTCGAGCGCAAGACCTATCGCGAATCCTTGCTCAACAATCGCGACACGGTCCTGTTCAGCAAAACCATGGCCACGATCGATACCAATGTGCCGGTCGAACTCGATGTTGACTCCATGCGGGCTGGGGAACCGGACGTGGACGCGCTGCGAGCGCTTTTCACCGAGCTCGAGTTCACCTCGCTGCTCAAGGAATTGCTGCCGGTGGTCGAAGTGAGTGACGCCCAATACGTCGAGGCCAAGTCAGCGACAGATGTTGAAAAGGTGCTTCGCGCGATTCCTGCCGGAGGCGTCCTCGCTGTTGCGGTCGAACAGGAAGAGAGGCCGGAGCAGGCATCGGATGAAGAAGAGGAAGCGGAATCGCAGGATGCCCAGTTGTCGCTGATGGGCGGAACGAAGACCGGTCCTGCGGTTGAATCCGCGACCCACCGCGTGGCGATTTCAGCGTCAGCCGGATCGGCAGTTGTCGTGAACCTGCGTTCCAAAGAAATTTCCGAAGGACTTCTTTCCGCTCTTGCCGACAATGAAACGCCGAAGGCGATTCACGACTACAAGGCGGCCATCCACGCGCTGGGTCCGCTTCAGATTACGGTGACGGGGGTTCGCCATGATTCGATGCTGTATTCCTACCTGCTCGATCCGACGTATCCGTCGCATCGCCTGGCCGACGTGGCGCTCCGGCGCTTCAACCTGAAGCTGGCGGGCCAACTTGCCGAGTCTGCCGATATCACAGGAAGGTTGACTGCGGCTCTGCGGGGCGAAGTCGAACAGGCGGGCCTCGCTAAGCTTTATGAGGACATCGACCTGCCGCTCGTTCCGGTTCTCGCCCGCATGGAGCAGGCCGGAGTGAAGATCGACACCGGCGCATTGTCGAAGATGTCGTCCGAGCTCGAGCGCGAGATTATTTCCAAAGAGAAAGAGATTCACCAAGCTGCCGGCATGGAGTTCAACGTCGGATCGCCGAAGCAGCTCGGCGACGTCCTGTTCAACCGCATGAATCTGCCCAAGCCGGTGAAATACGGCAAGGGACGCATGATCTCTACGGCCGTCGATGTGCTGGAAGAACTAGCGGAGAACCACCCCATCGCGAGGATGGTGCTCGATTACCGGCAGCTTACAAAGCTGAAATCCACCTACGTCGACGCGTTACCAGCCCTCATCAGTCCGGCAACCGGACGCCTGCACACAACGTTCGGTCAGACGGGCACAGCCACTGGCCGTCTTTCGTCCGCGAATCCCAACCTGCAGAATATTCCCATCCGCACCGAGCTCGGACGCGGAATTCGCGCCGCATTCATCGCCGAACCCGACCACGTGCTGCTCACCGCCGACTACTCCCAGATTGAATTGCGCTTGCTGGCGCACTTCTCGGGCGATCCTTTGCTGGTCGAAGCGTATCGCCGTGGCGACGATATCCATACCCTGACTGCTTCACAGGTCTTCGGTGTTCCACCCCTCATGGTTACGGCCGACCATCGCCGTCAGGCCAAGGTGGTGAATTTCGGTATCGTTTATGGTCTCTCGCCGTTTGGTCTCTCGCAGCAACTCGGCATCCCAACCAGCGAAGCCAAACAATTCATCTCCAATTATTTCGAGAAGTACGCGGGGGTGAGGAAGTTCATTGATAAGACTCTCGACGAAGCGCGCCGGGATATGAAAGTAAAGACGCTGTTCGGACGCGTGCGGCCGATTCCCGACATCAACAGCAAGAACCCCAACCAGCGCGGCTTCGCCGAGCGCACCGCCGTCAACACGCCGCTGCAGGGAACGGCAGCGGATCTGATCAAGATTGCCATGATCCGCATCGACGCGGCCATCCGTGAGCGTGGCTTGAATTCCAGGATGACCCTGCAGGTCCACGACGAGCTCGTTTTTGAGGTGCCCGAGAAAGAAATTGAGTGGATGAGGCTGCTGGTCCGCGAGCACATGGAAAAGGTGCACGATCTGGCCGTGCCGCTGCAGGTGGAAATGGGCGTTGGCCCCAACTGGCGGGATCTGGAATAGAGACGTAGCTGGCTACGTCTCTGCTTGCAGCTCGGTGGACCTGAAGGTCCGAGACGCGGCTGGCAAAGACGTTGCAAGCAACGTCTCTCCGATTGTAGTGTAAAATTGCTGGGAACCCCTCTGCTGGGGCTGGTCCTAAACGGGCCGTTCCAGCGGAATCCTTCCAGTCGGGACGTGGCTCAGCCTGGTAGAGCACTCGCTTGGGGTGCGAGGCTGTGCGTCACGTATTCATCTGAAAAGGGTTGCTGGAATGTTCCTCCAAATTGAGTACTCGCGGAGGAAAATTGTGCTGCCAAAATTCCAGCAGTTCATCAACGAACGTCAGTACCTTCACAACGTCACGCCCGCAACAGTCGAGTGGTACACACACGCTTTCAAGTGGCTGCGCACGGAATCACCATCGCACGATGAGTTGAAAGATACCGTGATGCGAATGCGCGGGAAGGGACTGAAGGCCACGGGCTGCAACTCCGCAATCCGCGCGATCAATGCCTATCTCAAGTGGGCAGCATCCGACCAGCGCATCGCCCAACTCAAAGAGCCTCAGCTTGTCCTGCCTACGTTCTCCGTTGCGCAAGTCACCCGCCTCATCGGATCAAAGCCCCGTAGTTTTTATCAGCGGCGTCTGCACCTGATTGTGCTCATGCTGCTCGACACAGGATGCAGGATCACCGAGGCGCTGACTCTGCGCGTCAGTGACGTTGACTTCGACAATCTGCTCCTCCTGCTCGACGGTAAGGGACGGAAGCAGCGTAAGGTTCCGTTCTCATTCGAGCTTCGCAAGGCGCTGTTCCGCCACACGCGAGAGTTCTGCCCACAGCAGCACATGCTGGTGCTTGGCACACGAGACGGCTGTAAGCTAGGCAGGCGTGTGGTCCTGCGGGACGTAAAGCTGCTATGCAAGCGACTCGGCTTCGATCCACCAGCCCGCACACTCCACGCATTCCGCCACACGTTCGCAGTCAACTACCTTCGGCGGGGAGGATCGGTGTTCCATCTTCAGAAGGTGCTGGGACACTCCACCCTTGAGATGACTCGGCGCTACGCGAATCTGATGACCGAGGATTTGCAGGCCGTGCATCAGCAGTGCTCGTTGCTGGCCTGACCCAAATCTCAGACCGTACCTGCCGGGCCGACTCAATCATCCCCCTCGGAGCCTTACCCCCTCCGAACGTCTCGGATTCGGAGGACTAGGATCAGTACGTCCTTGACCGGGATGTATAGTGTACGCGAGGAAGCCCGGTGTAAAGCGCCCAATCGTAGCGCTGCATCTTCCGCATAATAAAGGACTTGCAAAGTAAAGCGTGCTCGGGAAGACCAGCGCCACAACGGTCTGGCTGCGGTTCCTGCCAGACGACACAGAGCAGTAATACTCCGAATTTGGGGCATCTGTCCGTGCCAATTCGTGCGGAAAAGTGTGCCTACATCGACGCGTTCAGCCCCCACCCCGACCGCGTATCACGAAGCCGGACACACCGTGTTCTCCACTCTCCACAGCCCAAGGTGTGGAGACGCTCCTCGCAAGTGCGAGAAGTGCGGAACCTCACACCCTACCTGCCTTGACCAACCGCATTTGGATACCGAGACTGACCAGGTAAGCTCCAACAATCAAAAACATCAGGTTTTGGTTGCCCATGATCATGCTGAGGTACTCACTGAACCCACCGATCATCGCTCCGATTAGGTTTGCGCCGAAGAAAGAGGACGGGTTCAACGCTTGGCGGAAGGTCGTGGAGAAGATCAGCCCGGCAAAAAAGATCGGTAAGGGCACAACGAGAAGGGACCAAACTAGTCGTTCGTTGAAACTTAACGCCAGAATAACGTCTCGCTTAACGAAGTAGAGCAGCAGCAGAGTTGCGATCAGTGGCGCGTAAAGCCACGTTCGGAAACCGCTCATGCGCATCGCCAGCATGTTCGCAGCCAACACCATCAGAAGAACGCCCGCTACAACCACCAGGGTTACAAACCAGGTGGTGCCAAAGTAAAGAGAACAGTCCGAGATGCTCTTCGTTTCCAGCAGCAGGAAACCCACCCCTAGAAAGAGAAAGTGACCATCGTTCATTCCGAACCCTCGGCCACGCAGCACGAACACCGTCGGTATCGTGATCGCCAGGAGGATTCCAATCACGATCAGGTAATCAGCCGGGATGGTTTTGTGAGAGAGATAAAGAAAGGGCCAGTCGTCTGTAGGAACGACGGCTTCGGATAAATCGTCACCTACCGGGAAGACTGTGCGCACGAATCGGCCGTAGTGAGGGGGCGGGTTCGGGTGCTGACCACGGAAGGCGCAGATCACCACCTGTCCCTGACTTTCATACACAACGGGCATCTGGTTAGTGGCGAGTGCAACCATTCGCACCAGCTTGCGGGCGAGCCACTCGTGCCCGGCCATGAAAGAAAGCGACAATACCCCGCTGTCGTTCAGCAACCGGAAGGCCGACTGCATACTCTGCACGGTGTAGATATAACCATCTAAGCGGATATTACTCATTGAGCTAAACAGTGTTTGTGAGTCTAAGAAGCCGAAGACCACCATGTCGTATCCGCCATTTGAACGCCGAAGAAAAGCTCGGGCATCCTCGACGTGGACACGAACCTTCGGATTCTCGTAAATTCCCGAAGCATTGAATCGGTTAGACAGCTTCACTAACATTGGGTCGATTTCCACCGCATCTACCTGTTCGGCTCCGTTCAGCACCGCAATCTGCGTGTCCGTACCTCCTCCCGCCCCTAACATGAGCACCCGTCGGTGGGCCGGAGCCAGCACATACGGCAGTTCGTATTGCAATCTCGCGTCGAGAATCTGGGTTCTCTTCAGTGGAGAATAGCGGCTTGGGTCGAAGGTGCCGTCGCTCTGAAGAAAATAGTGATTTACCCTCACATCGTAGATGGGCGGGTCCTGCATTGTGCGCAGCCCCGGCTGTGGCTCGCGGATGGGAGTATTACCGTGCTTATCGCCCTGCAAGACCACGACGATGTAGTAGTACGGTGACCAGATTGCGCTGGGACTGACCGAAAAATACACCCCCGCCAACGACAGCACCAGGATCGGGATTGATCGCAACCATTGCCCGCGCGGAAGAAGCAAAATAATAGCGAAAGCCACGAATCCCATTCCAAGCATCGGTGAAAAATACTTCAACGAGAAAACCCCGAAACACAACGTCCCCGCAAGGCTGCCACCCAAATCCCAGGAGTAGGCCAGTAAAGGGGGGAGAGCTTCAAAGAGCGATCCGATCCGCTGACCCAGCGGTACGAACACTATTGCGTTGCTGACGAAGATACCCACCAGACTCACATAACGCACGAGTTGGGGAGTAGGTGTGTAAAACCTGCTCTCCGAAGCAGTAGTCGGCAGCGTGATGAAATGGGCAATCAACAGCCATACCACGTTGATCAGCAGCAGAGATGGCAACCATCCAAAGAGCGACCTTCTTTTCTTGCCGAGAATCGCTCCGACCCCCAGACCGAGGAAAGAACTGATCAATATCAGGTTGGCGTAATAGGCGATCAGTCTTACGACCGCAGGCGCCCAGCGAATCACCATCAATTCGAGAAAGAGAGCGAGGAATGACAGACAGAACAACTCAAGCCCGCGCCGCCGTCTGACATGCCATTCCGTCACTTGAGACAACGGTAGAGCGGGTGAATCGGTTGAAACCATGGAAACTTCTCCTTCGGGTGCCAGGACGCGACAGTGATTGAATGACAGGATCGCTTGATCATTGTAAATCCCCAGAGCATGGGCGGATGGCTCACACTGCCGCGCAGTGCCTGATTAGCGTATCTTTCGGCACACCGATCTCAGCCGCGATGTTGCGCCAGCTAAGCCCCTCTTCGCGGAGCTTCAGAGCGCGGTCGGTGTCGACTTCAACGGTTGGTCTACCGAATCGCACACCGCGCCGCTTGGCTGCGCGTTGACCAGCTATTACACGCTCTCGGATAGTGGAGCGTTCCAGTTCTGCGACGGCTGCGAGTACCGTGAAGATCATTTTCCCGGTCGGCGTGCTGGTGTCGATACTTTCTTTCAAACTTACGAAATCAATGCCCAATGCAGCGAACTCTTCTAACGCACGGAGCAGGTGCGAAGTAGAGCGTGCAAACCTGTCAAAACGCCAGACGGCAACCGCGTCGAACTTTCCGCGTTTAGCATCAGCCATAAGTCGATCCAGCGCAGGACGCCGATCCTTCGCACCACTCATTTTGTCGGCATAGGTTTCGACTGTCTGCCACTTACGGAAAGCTGCATACTCACTGAGTTCGTTCACCTGTAGGTCTGCGTTCTGCTCGCCTGTGGATACTCTGACGTATAGCGCCACTCGTTTCGGTTTCATGAATGATTGCCTCCCGCTGGCGAACTTAGCACGGGTTCCTGAGAAGCTCGGCAGAGCGACCTGCAAGCGGCACAAACGGTTGGAAATAGAGTTCTTGACTTGTCTCACAAGTTATAATATTTGCGACATTCAAAATGGAAAAGTATGAGTGAGCCGAATCAGTCAGTTACAGGGTGACTCTCACGGCGACTTTTGCGACACGCCCTATCCCCACCCGAGCAGCAGCGTTCCCCGCGCGGCAGAGGATTCTTTACCTGGGGGCGAGTCTCTGGGAAGGGAGTGTTATGCGGAGCATGGTAGGGCGCATGAGAACAATACAAACTGGCGTCGGTCGCGTGGAGGTTTTGTCGCTCTACGATACGTGTCTACAACCGATTCGACGTGTCAGTTTCTCCCCATTCTGTCTATCGCCGCCATGATTTTCGGCCATTCCTGCTTCAATGCGTGAGGACCGTTGACTGCCCGCTGTGGATCATTCTGGAAAGCCAGCGTCACCCCCGCCTGAATCTGCGCACTGGTGAATCCTTGTTTGAGCCATGCCTGCATCACAAAGGCCCATCGCTGCTCCCATCCCTTGCGCACTTTGGGACTGACGGGCTTCTTCCACCTCTTTGCCTCTTTGAGTAAACACGCACACCACGCACGCGGGCGAGATACCAGAACGCCAGTTTTTCAGCTTCCTCCGTAACAATCGTTTGGGTGAAGTCTTTCAGCGGCAGGTTTCCCACCTGCACAACATAGGTGTTCCCCGTCTGCCGTCTTTTGCCAGAATGCTTCACAATCCAGCAATGATCCTTGTCCTCTAGAGACGGGCGACAGAGCGATAAACGGTGGAGCGATTGACTTTCGAGCATTTCCCTAACGTTTCCCACGATACGCGACACGCCATCTTTGCATCGGCACGAGCGATCAGGTGAGCGGTGAGCAGTATGTCTATCGTTTCGACCCAATCCGGCTTTCCCGCTGCAAGGAAGGATTGCAGTAGTTTCAGTTGATCTTTCACAGTCCCCCTCATTAACTATAAAGTACTGGCTACATGTCTACAGGTTACTGTCTTACAATATTGCACAGTGCAACGCTATTAATCATATTAACGGCAGCAGAAACCGGGTGTTGCCCGGTTGTAGAGACAGTTAGGTTTTCTGCTGCTCGCGTTCCTAGAGGAACAGAAGGCAGGATGCCTCAGTGCGTAAGCACTGGGAAACATCTTCCGAGGCGAACAAAAAGCGAATACAGAAACAGGCCGCGTATACTATACACCTCAGGATTGCCGATTCAGAGGTTGCTGACCTCGTGATGGCCCTTGGGCCTTCCGAGTGTCTATGTCGCGCTAGAACGGCTCCCAATGCGGTTTCCAGGGCAGCAGGAAGAGTCTCTACCTAATGAAGACTATCCCTTTGACTCAAGGTTTCGTCGCCCTCGTGGATGACGCCGACTATGAACGAGTGTCAGCCTTCAAGTGGAGCGCGAGCAGGACCAAAAGCAACGTGTACGGCGTGCGGAAAATACGAACGCCCGAAGGTCGATCTACGTCACAACTCCTGCACCGCTTTGTTATGGGTGTAACTGACCCCGAAATTGACGTTGACCATGAGGATCACGACGGGCTGAACTGTCAGCGGTCCAACTTGCGTAAATGCGTTGGCGGCGAGAACGATGGGAACCGAACGAAGACACATGGAAGTTCTCAGTACAAGGGTGTCTCGTGGTCCAAAGATAAAGGCAAGTGGAGAGCGTGCATCACGATAGAGAAGACAGTGCATCTTGGCTACTTCACTGACGAGGTGCAGGCGGCACTCGCCTACGATACGGCGGCACGGGTTCGCTTCGGTGTAATGGCAAATTGCAACTTCCCTTTGCAGGCATAGAGTACCTGCCTCACACATGTTCGATCCCAACAACGCATGTGCTTCAGAGGAAACGCGAGCTTCTCTCCAAAAAGAATGAGTTCGTTCTCTGCGACTTTCCTCCGAAGATGGCTTGCCAGAGCAGCGTACTCGCCTCTATGATTGAGGCGGTGGAACTTCCATCGTAACCCCTTTATAGTCGGGACGTGGCTCAGCCTGGTAGAGCACTCGCTTGGGGTGCGAGGGGTCGGCAGTTCAAATCTGCCCGTCCCGACCATTCATCCAACTGCCTTTCCCTCAGGCGCTTTGCGGCGGCTCATGCGCGGAACTCGCTCCAAATCTCCATAAGAGTTGGGGGGCACTCATCTGATGAGAGTCACCCACGCCGGGCCTGTTCCCGCACTGGCCGGCGAGCCGGCTGCACTCAAAGCGCCCGTGGTCGCATCGATCGTAAACAGCGTGATGCTGTCCGAGCCGAGGTTCGCGACATAGGCGAATCGGCCCGAAGCGTCCAGCGTTAGCGAGACTGGATTTGTGCCGCCAGATACGGTGGAGCTTTGCGTCAGCGCGCCGGTTGCGACATCGACTGCAAACGTGTTCACAGATCCATCCACCGCATTCGTCACGTACAGGAATCGGCCGTGGGAGTCCACCGTTATCGAGGTCGGGCCATTCCCGCTGACCACCGGTTGACCGATCCGCGTCAACGCTCCAGATGCCTGGTCGACCGAGAACACCGCAACATTGTTTGAGCTGAAATCGGCGATAAAAGCAAATCTTCCAGATGGGTCCATGCTGATGGCAGACGGACTCAAGCCAGCCGGCGTTGCGCCGAGCAATCCCAAGGCTCCGGAACTGTCCACTCGATAAACTGTCACATCGCCAGAATTAAAGTTGGCTACGTATGCGAAATGACCTGAAGGGTGGAATCTGAGTTCGACCGGTGCGGCATCCGTTGAAACGGTACCGCTCAAAGGAGTGAGGGCGCCCGTGCTGGGATTGATGGAGAACCCTGAAACGGTGTTGGCTTGCTGGTTTACTGAATAGAGGACGTTTCCCGTCGGTCCAATTACGATGAATCGGGGGCCGCCGCCGGCAGGAACAGGCGAACCGACCATCGCCAGGTCGCCCGTGTTGGCGTCGATAGCGAATGTCGAAATGTCATTCGAAGCGAAATTGCCGACGTAGACAAAATTCCCGGAGCGCTCCGCCGCGATAACCCGGGCATGAAAGCCGCCGGTGGGCACGGTGGCCTTCGGGGTCAGTTGGCCAGTTTGAGGATCGATCGCATAGCTGGAGATGCTGTTGGAGGAAAAATTGGCTACCAACGCGAAGCGTGCCGCAACGTTCGGCGGCGGGGTAGTTTTAGGGATCGAAGGAGCGTACCCGCCACAGCCTACGAGGTGCGCGGATCCAATAAAAATCAAAATCTTGAGCGCAAGTTTTCTTGGAGACATCAGTCCCTCTCGTTGAAATTTGATGGCCGGAATTTGTGCAGAATCCCGACGGCCTGGTTGCAGACTGTTCTTCCCTGCAAAACTGACGGCCTCTACTGGATTTCGGAAGTGGCTTGTTAGATTCAAGAGAAGGTGAAAACTCTTTGTAAATTCTTTGTCACAAAGGGATTGACTTTTGGTTGAAGAACGGCGGTGGACCGGATGGACGTTTTGTGGTCAGCACTGGGGGTGCCCGCTTCCGCAACCAAAGTTCTAAAATCGTCCTCTAACGCCGACCATTC
Organism: Terriglobia bacterium; assembly: GCA_020073385.1. Lineage (GTDB taxonomy): Bacteria > Acidobacteriota > Terriglobia > Terriglobales > Acidobacteriaceae > Sulfotelmatobacter. Next base: position 19,008 of record JAIQFH010000014.1, read on the forward strand.
TTTCCGTTCATGCCAGTTGTCCGGCCCAAAGCTATTCCTTTAGTTCGCTTTCTTCTGGCGCGTCGGTAGGGCTCTCAAACTCGATACGATACCCGTCGGGATCGGTAACCGGCACAACCCACAAGCGGTTTCCCACATAGGGAGGTCTGCGCGTCTGAATTCCGTGCGTTTTGAACTGTCGATAAAGGGCGAGAGCGTCCTCACACATGAAGCAGACCGAGGCTCCAGTGCCAAGAGCTTGCGTTGGCCTACTTCCCGGCCAAAACTCTTGAAGCATAATAGCGGCGGCGCCATGCTCAAGCCAACACCAGCGAATTCTCCCGTCGGGATTGTCTTCGGCACGATCCGGAATCCACTGATGCTTTGTTTTGAAACCAAGTCCCTCAACATAGAACCGCAACGAAGATTCCATGTTGGTGACGCCGAAAAACGGCACTGCCTGCTTAACGTTCGCAGTTGTGATGGTTGCGACGGTCATGATTCACCTCACTCGCATCACTGAATATCTTACTAACAGTTCCTTCTCTCCCATAAGGCGAACACTTGGACCCTGCAAGCTCTAGACTGCTCATGAAGCGGATCATGGCCGCTGCCGATCGGCAGAAAAGTTCTTAACTAACGCTTGAACCAAAAAAGCAGAATTCCGTATCCCACGCCAGCGGGATCTGTCGTGCGCGCACTCTGGAACGCCATGAAGCGGCCGTCGGTTGAGATTACCGGATTGGAGGCCTTTCCTCCTTCGTAGTCGTTGAAGTGCGTTAGCCGAGTGAAATCTTTTCCGGTTCCATCGAGCCTGAGCTTCCAGATATCAATATTCCCCGACCCTCGCTGCCCACCGAGTTGTTCGCACTGGCGATCCGCCTCAACCGCGGTGTGGACCCCATCGGGAAAGATGCCTTCGGGCTCATTGTAGGTGCCGGGAGCTTTGGAAAAGTTCGTGACTTCACCCGTTTGCAGGTCGACGCCCATCACCGATGCGCGCCCTTCCGGTTCGTAGCAGGTAAAAGTCATCTTGCGATCGTTGTCGTAGAAATCCTGGGCTTCGATGACGCAGCTTCGATCTTTGCTCTCATAGACCACTTTCTTGTTGAACAGCTTCGGTGTGGCGGAGAGGTCGAGGTCAGCCACGATGAGACGAGAAGCTTCGGGGGCAAGGTCCGGGGCCTGCGCGGCAGTCTGCGAGAACGCGAGTTTCAGAGTCCTCTTGGAAACTGCTGCGCCTTCGCTCATCTTCTGATCGAGTTTGATAGGCTTCGATCCACGTTCTCTGCTGAGGTACCAAAGCTCGTTATCGCGTGTACGGCTAATGTGGGTATTTTCAAAGTGGTCAGGACCGATAAGGACATAGTCTCCGGTGACCAGGTGCATCACCCGGAGGAAGGCCGCCGCAGGTACATTGCAGGTGAGGCATTGAATGACACGGGATTTAACGTCAATCACCATGGCGTCTCCGAAGCTCTTTGCCATGAACGCCACGCGCTGGTTGTCGGGAGAAATGTCAGCGCGCTCTCCAAAATGCGTGAGAACTTCGATGTTCGAAGGTAAGTGTTGTAGAGGATCCTCTGGAGATCTTTGGCCCAAAGGTAGCATCAAGCAAAAAGACAGGATGACGGCAAAGGTTCGCACCGAGAAATCGTATCATCCATGCGGCACCGGAGCCGGGCGCTTTCAGATGCGCCACTCAAACGTCAGCCTTGAATCGCAGCTATTCGGCAGAAAAGTTCGAAAATCATCTGCCGGGCCGACCATCAAATCCTCGTACTTTCCAGCAGGCCAAAGCCCCTCGGTCCGCCCAGTGTTATCCTGCTGCGGTTATGGAAGCCAAAGGTTTGACTCCGATATTGAATGTGTCCGACATCGCCAGCACGTTCGCGTGGTTTGAGAAGTGGGGATGGAAGAAATTGTGGGACTGGGGAACGCCTCCGACGTTTGGCGCGGTGGGATCGGGTAAGGAAGCTTGCATCTTTCTTTGTCAGGGGGCGCAGGGAGGGCGAGGCCGCGGCGCGAACACCACCACGTTTCAACAGGACGGAGACGAAGAGGGCGACAAGGGCGTATGGATGTCGGTCTGGGTGGATGACGTCGACGAGATGCACAAACACTGCGTCGCCGCTGGGCTGGAGATCACATTTCCGCCCACCGATATGCCCTGGCACGTCCGCGAGATGCACCTTCGCCATCCCGATGGCCACGTGTTCCGGGTCGGCCGGGGATTCGAGCCCCAAAAGTAGAAGCCCGAAACTTAGGATGCCCCACATCGCTACGCCGCTGTCTACCTTGGTCGACCGAAGAACAAGACGTAGCCGTCAGGGTCGCAAATCTCGAAGCCGCGAAGACCATCGTGGGTATCCTTGAGGGGAACGCTGAATGCTGCTCCACCCTCAGCAAATCGACCGGCGAATTCGACGGCCAGCGCATCCGGGTCTGGCGCATAGACGAAGGCGTCCCACCGCAAGTGGCGATGGCGCTTGGAGTTCGGCAGCGGCGGGATGTCTTTCTCGGACTTGACGAAGATCTGCGCACCGTCGCGGCCGACGATGGCGAAAAAAGGATTTCGATCCGGCTCCTGGAATCTGGTCTCGAAGCCAAGCTTGTCGCGGTAAAACGCGATGGTTTGCTCGACGTTGCTGACGATGAAGAACGGTGAAATCGCCTGCGTCGTTGGTCGTGTCATAAGCTCGGAGCCTCTTGCACTGGCATCTTAATGATTTTACGGGCTTTTCGAAAAGCGCCCTTCTGTTCACTGCTGAAAAATAGAAATCAGCGCCGCCTTTGAGTACGCGGTTCGTTCTCGACAGTAACTCGGTGGGATAAAATGTCTCAAGCATGGCTAAGGAGTGGCCAAAAGAAGTATTTGTCGGATGCTTAGAGTTGTTGTCTGAGAGTGAGGCACTCTTCATCTACCTGGTGCTTCCTCTGCTATGTGTTGCGATGGTCGGGATCATCGGAATCGTCGTCTACCACGCTATTTCTGATCCGCAGGCCGCAAGCTTAGCTTCAACATCGGATTACCTTTCGATCAACCCCGAAAGGTGGTTCCCGCACTCGTGATGCTGGCTATGCCCAGTCTAGTCGTCCGCGTTACAACTCCACTGCACTCATTCACCATGTCGTGCAACATGCGAGTTCGACCGTTGCTTCTGACCTCAGCACCGATCCTCTTCCTCGCGATTCTGGCTCAGGTGATTCAGGCCCAGGAAGCGAAACCGGCCGCGACCATCCAGCTTGACCCCACCGCGACATTGTTGGACGCCAAGGCGCTCTACCGTAAGGGCTCGTTCGATCAGTCACTCGCCAGATACAACGAAGTCCTCAAGGCCGATCCTCATTCGGGGGATGCCTATGCTGGAATCATCCGCTGCTACTTGAAGCAGGACAGAGTCCACGAAGCGGATGATGCTGTTCGCAAGGGCCTGCTGGCCGATCCCGCCCACCCTGATCTCAAGGTCGCGGAAGGAGAGCTACTCTTCCGGCAAGGTGAAATCCCGGAGGCAGGGGCGCTGTTTAACGAAGTCATCACCACGCCTCCGTCCCCGGCTGAGTCGAACGTTCCGCCCAATGCCCGAGCCTATCTCGGCGCCGCGCTGGTGGCGCGATCGAGCGCCATGTATGCCCGCGAGCACATCCTTATCACGCGAGCCCATGCGATTGATCCTTCCGACTTGGACGTACAGAAGGAGTGGATGCTGGCGCTGCCCACTGCCGATCGCATCAGGTTGCTGGAAGACTATCTCGGGCGAAACACGAACGACGATGCCGAGACGCGCCGAACGCTGAAAGAGCACCTCGACTTCCTCAAGGCGTCTCAGTTTGCGCAGTCAGGGCGTTGTCGCATGGTTTCAGACGTGACCTCGACTGAAACGAATCTGATCCCGCTTCAGTCGCGCAGCGGGAATGTGCAGGGGACCGGCCTGCAGGTGATGATCAACGGACAAGATTCCAGGCTTCTCCTCGATACGGGAGCTTCGGGAATTCTCATTACCAGCAAGCTTGCCAGCCTGGCGGGGCTGAAGACCGTGTCCGACATTCGAATGACCGGCGTCGGGGACAAGCCCGACATACAAGGTCACGTCACGTACGCCAACTCGGTTCGCATCGGCAAGCTGGAGTTCCAGAATTGCCAGGTGCATGTGGTCGACCGGCTGCAAACGGCGGATGACGGAATCATCGGCACCGATGTTTTCTCGCAATTCCTGATCGAAATGGATTTCCCCCGCTCGACTCTACGCCTCAACCCCTTGCCGCCCAGACCTGGAGAAACGCCGGCCAAAGCTTCTCTAAAGACCAGCGATGAAGATCTTGCTGAGGACCCCGAGGCGAAGCCTTCTGGAGACGCGGGTGCTGCGCCGCAGTCCAAGGCGTCGACCGCGAATTACTCCGATCGCTATATCGCTCCTGAGATGCACTCCTACGTACAGACTTTTCGGATCGGTCACATGTTGCTGGTGCCCACCAAAATCAATGAAGGTTCCGAAAAGCTTTTCCTTTTGGATTCGGGATCGTTCGACAACACTCTTGCCCTCGACACTGCGCAAGAGATAACCAAGGTCCACCGCGCGCCCCGAATCGACGTGAAAGGAATCAATGGAGACGTGAAGAAAGTCTATGTGGCCGACCGCGTGGTGCTGGACTTCGGCCACCTTCGTCAGACCGTGCCCAACATTGTCGCCATCGACATGTCGCGAGTCAGCCGTCAAGCCGGCACGGAGGTTTCTGGCACGCTCGGCATGGTTATGCTCCGGCTACTGAAGGTTCGCCTGGACTATCGGGATGCCCTGGCTGATTTCCAATACGCGCCGCAACCCGCTCGTCACTAGCTGGCCGCGGTCGAGCATTCCCCATTTCACTTCTCACTCACCGTCCAGAACGGCTGCTTGGCCGGCACGAATTCCACGGGCACGTCTTTCACGAAACCTTTCAGCCAGCGCGCGCACTCCGCCATGCCCATCTGCTCGCTGGGAATGTGTCCGATCACGATGAGCGCCTTCTTTCGGCCTTCACTCACCGCATCGGCGGCGTACTCGACCGTCTCCCACTCCCGGGTTTCGCCCACAATCAGCACTTGCACGTCGTCTTGTTCCAGCGCGCGAATCTCACGTTCCGGTCCCGCTGCCCCGGGGCTGAATCCCACCTTCGTGATCTTCATAGCGGGATCGCCCACGACTCGCACGACCGACGAGCCCAGTTTCTCGCTAACTTGTTTAGCCAATTCCTTCAGTGTCGTTTCCGGCATCACGAACAGATACTGGTTATCGACGCGTTGAAACTTTTCCCACCCCAGCGCGTGCACGTTTCCGGCCTCGATTCCATCTGGTTTGCGCATGTGCCAGTGATCGTGAAAACGCCAAACCACCATGCCGTGCTTTTCGATAAACGCCCGCTTCTCCGCCCATACCGCATCGCTCTCCGGAATCCCCTCTGGCGTATCCAGATGCGCATAGAACGTGGGCTCGTGGGTTATCACGAAATTCAATCCTTTAGCCGAGGCGCGCTGCAGGACATCCATAGTCGCCATCATGGTCACGGCAACCCCTGTCACTGGTGCGTCCGGATTTCCCGCCTTGAAGGTGTCTACGGTGTCCGTCTTCCACTCGACACCGATCTGCTTTTGAATTTCCGCCACCACTTCACGCGCTGTGATTCGGTGTTCCTGCGCCTCGGTTCCGGGAACAGTCCCGAACAGCGTCAAAAGCACGAAACACACTCGGACTGGTTTGATGTTCATGGACGTGCTCCTCCTACCCTTGACGCTCTTATAAGACAGTAAACCCGGCGAGAAGCTGTCGCACAGTTTGTTCACGCTCCCACCGAGAGCGTTACGCGGATCAACGGTGACTCGGGGCACGAATTCAGAGATTTCACTTACTCTTTGGCAGCTTGCGCAGGTATGAAACGAGTTGCATGATCTGTTCCTCGGTCAGCCCTCGTTTCACAAATGCATGAGGATACTGCTTATGCTTGACCCCGTAAGCGATGGTCTTGAAGAGTGCGTCGTCGGATAGGCCTTGGACTTGTGGCGATCGAAGATCGCCCAGCCCCATTTTCTTTCCCGCCGTGGTCGAGCCGCTTCCGTCGGCCCCATGACAACTGGAACAGTGTGCCTTGTAGAGGTCCTCCGCCTGTGCTGCAGCACGGGGAGCAAGAACTGGGCAACACGCCAACACAAGGACTGCGGTCATTCGCGTTCTTCTCAAGGGCAGGTCCTCTTTCCTCTCTTGAGGACAATCTAGTCAGCGCAGAAAGCAGCGAAAAGTATCACGAGGGGTGCGCTCGGCATCAATCCGCCTCCATCTCCTCGGCGATCTCGAGCATGGCTTTGACGCTGTTCCAGTTGCGAGCCGTGCCAGTCACCTTCAGCACCTTCTCAACCGCCGACCATGGGAGCTTGGATCTTCCAGATCCATTCGGGAAGTAGATGTAAAGTTCGCGGCCCTTGAGATGCACTTCCTCAGGATAACCCTTGAATCTGTCAAAGCCAGCTCGAGCTTCGAGCGCCGGTTCCGCGGTCAGGAACGTCACCAGAATCTTGCCCGGTTCCAGGTTGGGCCGATCGGCAAAAGGTGTCGCAGCAATTGCCTTGCGTAGCTCCTCGGTCGTACGGAGGATCACCTCGGGGCTGCATTCAAACTTCTTTTCGATGGCCGCCCGAATCTTCTGCGCGAGCTGACTGCTGTTCTTCTCTTTCGTTCGGAAAATGACGTTGCCGCTCTGCACGTAGGTCCGCGGGCCCTCGAACTTCAGGGACTCATACACTGCCCGCAGCGCATCCATCTTGATCCGGTTATGCGGACCGACGTTCACGCCACGCAGCATGGAAATCAGAACAGGCATGATCTATTTCGGGACCCTGTGCACGGTGATGCGGCGGTACAGCGTCTTGCCCCGATCAATCATCAACCTGCCCGACATGGTATCGCCCATGGCATGGAATTCCCAATCGTCCTTATCCTTGGTGCTCGACGTGCAACTCAGCGCGTTCGTTTTCGATTCAAAGTGGCACGTCAGAGTTCCCATGAATTCCGGCGCCCCATCGACAATCTTGTAGCCATCCATGTTGAGCTGAAAGGGATCTTTCTTGTCCTCAGCGATCTGGTAGAGCACGTGCTCATCATGGCAAGGAGAATCGGCAACTATGCACTTCGAGTCTCCCTCCCAGGAACCGAGCACCGCCTTGTCGGAGGCCAGCAGAGACGGCGCTGTCAAACCGAGAAAAAGAAGAATGGCGCCTGCACGGGTCATAAGGATTTCCGCATGATATCCGAAGCCGGGCGTCTCGCCTAGACTGTGCTGGGCAGTGTCGTTTTGCCGCCGCAATGACTTACCGAGTTCGGCGGAACCAAAAGAATCACTTCTAGCTCAAGCCCTCGCCTCCCAGAATGAGAGAAGGTTTCGTTCGCGCGTACTCTCGTCGAAAGCGCTCGTCAGCTCGATAGATCTTTCCAGCCGTGCGTCTGTGCTAGAGGCTGATCATCCAAGGGGAGAAGTACACATGTCGGGACAAGTCGTTCTTTATTTTGACGATCAGGCCGATGCGCTCCGTTTCGCGCTGGCCGCAGGTCAAGTCATGGCGGGGGAAAGCGGCAAGCTCACGAGCAATCTGCTGCAAGAGACGGCACGCGTCACCCGCATCCGTCTCGATGCGGTGAATGCCGGAAGCGTGAAGAAGCCGCGCCCCGGCTGCGCTGCCTAAAAAAGCGACACAATACGCCCCAAACAGACTGCCGTGATGGCGGTCACTGACGCCTTTCCCGCGGTCGTGTATCCATCAATTGTGGAACGACTGCGTCTTTAGTGTCGCTCCGGGTGCAATCAGTCCTCATTTTCCTTTGCTACCCTGCACCCAGTTCCTTTGATCCGGCGCTCCAGCTCGCACTCGGCCCCATGGTTGCGCCGGTTGAGGAGGTCTTGTGGTTGCTGAAGGCGTTCTGGCAGCCCGGGAAACATCCTGGAGTAGCGCGGTGTCCCTGGAAGAGCACGCGGTCCTCGCCGCGAGTGAATTGGGAAGCCTCATCTCAACACTCGCGCTGGAAGGTTACTCCGTCATCGGGCCAGCTGTGCGCGACGGGGCCATCGTTTACAGCGCCATCGAATCCATTCAAGACCTTCCGCAGGGCTGGGCTGACGAGCAGGCGCCCGGGAAATATCGCCTGAGCCCCCGCAATGACGATTCGTTTTTCGGCTACGTCGTGGGACCGCAGAGTTGGAAGAAATTCTTGCACCCTCCCGAAGTCCGCTTATGGCAGGCAGAACGCCAGGACGGTTCCTTCCGAATCCTGAACAACGAAGCAACACCTGAAAAGGCAAAGGCCTTTCTGGGCGTAAGGGCATGCGAGTTGGCCGCCATTCGAATACAGGACCGCGTCCTGTTAGAGGACAGATATCGCGATCCGATCTATGAAGCCCGTCGCGCGAGCGCATTCGTGATTGCGGTTCAATGTACGCAGGCCGCTTCCACTTGTTTCTGTTCTTCCATGGGGACCGGGCCTGCAGTTTCCGAAGGAGCTGATCTTGTCCTCACCGAGCTGCAAAGCGGCTCTCATCGATTCCTAGTGAGAGCTGGCACGGACCGCGGCTCGGAGGTGCTCAGCAAGCTGCGCACGACTGCCGCCACGGAGGCTGATCTCCATCAGGCCCAGGACGGTGTGCAGGCAGCGGCAGCCACGCAAGTAAGAAGTATTGATCAGAACGGCATTCAAGAATTGCTGTATCAGAACTTCGAGCATCCGCGCTGGGAGAACCTCGCCGCCCGCTGCCTGAGTTGCGCGAACTGCACCATGGTCTGCCCAACCTGCTTCTGTACGACGGTCGAGGATACGAGCACCGTGACTGGGAATCATGCCGAGCGCTGGCGAAGATGGGATTCCTGCTTCACCCAGGCGTTCTCCTACATTCACGGCGGCAGCATCCGGAATTCGAGTAAGTCCCGCTATCGTCAGTGGATCACCCACAAGCTGGCGGCATGGAAGGATCAGTTTGGCAGTTCGGGATGCGTCGGCTGCGGGCGCTGTATCACCTGGTGCCCCGTCGGCATTGATATCACCGAAGAAGTTCGGGCCCTGAGGAACGGAGGAGATCATGGAGACTCTTGAGCGCATCATCGCGGAACATCCATTTCTGGCCGATCTGGATCCCGGATTCACCAGTCTCATGGTGGGTTGTGCCAAAAACGTGCGCTTCAATCGAGGCGACTATCTTTTCCGGGAAGGCGATCCCGCGGACCAGTTTTACCTGATCCGCGAGGGCAAGGTGGCGGTCGAGATCTTCGCGCCTCAGCGCACGCCCATCATTGTCTCGACACTCGGCGAGGGCGAGATTCTGGGATGGTCGTGGCTGCTGCCGCCCTACCAGTGGAAGCTCAACGCGCGCGCGCTTGAATATCTCCGCGCCATCGCCCTTGACGGTAAGTGCCTCCGCAATAAATGCGAGCAGAATCATGACCTCGGTTACGAGGTCCTCAAGCGCTTTGCCCGCATCATCGAGCAGCGCCTCGAGGCCACGCGGATGCAGTTGCTTGACGTCTACGCGGTACGGTGAAAAGTCTCATGGCAACAGCGGTTAAAGCCGATGCAATGGTCACGCAGCCGTACCTGATCCGGGACGTGTCCAAGGAAACCTATGACACGTTCACGCTGAAGCTGGAACCCGACAAGGGATCGAATCACACCCAGTTCCAGCCCGGACAGTTCAGCATGCTGTGGGTATTCGGAGTGGGCGAACTGCCTATCTCGATCAGCGGCGATCCCGATGAGGAGGAGCGGCTGGTCTACACGGTTCGCTCTGTCGGGCAAGCGACGAATGCGTTGGTGACGCGCTCGGTGGGAGAGGCGATCGGAGTCCGCGGACCCTTCGGCACAGGCTGGCCTCTTGAGGCGGCCCGCGGACATGATGTCATCGTTGTGGCAGGCGGAATTGGACTGGCGCCGCTCCGCCCGGTCATCTACGAAGTACTCAATCATCGCAAAGATTATGGCCGGCTGGTCATTCTGTATGGAGCACGGAGCCCACGCGACCTGCTGTATCGCAAGGAACTGGCCTCATGGGCGCGGCAGAAAGAGACGCAAGTTCTGACCAGCGTCGACTACGGCGGCATGAGCTGGCGCGGCCATGTCGGCGTGGTCACTTCGCTCTTCAAGTACGCTCGCCTGAAACCGTCTCGCTCGGTGGCGATGGTATGCGGCCCTGAGATCATGATGCGCTTCGTGACTCGCGAACTGGAAACCTACGGGCTGAGCCGCAGCGACATTTTTCTTTCGATGGAACGAAACATGAAGTGCGCCGTCGGTTTCTGCGGCCACTGCCAGTACGGACCGCACTTCATCTGCAAAGAAGGGCCGGTATTCCGCTTCGAGCAGCTCAGGCCGCTGCTGGAGAAGTATGAGCTCTGAACCCAAACGCAAGAAGAAGGCCGGGGCCAAGCCCACCATCGGCGTATTCAAGTTCGCTTCCTGCGATGGCTGCCAGCTGAGCCTGCTCGATGCCGAAGACGAATTGCTCGGCGTCGTCGGGGCGGTGGAGATCGCCTACTTCCCCGAAGCCAGCCGCAACATGGTCGATGGGCCTTACGACATTGGCTTGGTCGAAGGCTCAATCACCACGCATCACGACGCGGAGCGGATTCAGGAAGTGCGGCGGAAATGCAAGACTCTGATCACTCTTGGCGCATGCGCGACGGCTGGAGGCATTCAGGCCCTGCGCAACTGGAAGGACGTGGACGAATTCATTCGGGTCGTATACGCGACCCCGCAATTTGTCAGTACTCTGAAGCTTTCGACTCCAATCGCCGAGCACGTGCCGGTGGACTTCGAGTTGCGCGGCTGTCCGATTAACAAATATCAACTCATCGAATTGATCTCGGCGACGCTAGCCGGGCGCAAGCCGAATATTCCGACCTACAGCGTATGCATGGAGTGCAAGCGCAAGGCGAACGTGTGCATTTCCGTCGCACGCGGCATCGCCTGCCTGGGCCCGGTGACGCAGGCGGGCTGCGGAGCTTTGTGTCCGAGTTATGACCGCGGTTGCTATGGCTGCTTTGGGCCAATGGAGACTCCGAATACGGCATCGCTCACGTCGCAGTTCAGAGTGCTAGGTCAGAGCGACGATCAGATCTCGCGTGCATTCCGCAGCTTCAATGCCTGGGCGTGGCAGTTCCGCCGCGCCAGCGAGGAGTGCAAACCGACATGAGCGGACGGGGCACGAGAACGATCAAGGTCGACACGCTGGCCCGCGTGGAAGGCGAGGGCGCGCTTTACATCAAGATGGCGGGCGATCGCGTGTCTGACGTCAAGCTGCGCATTTATGAACCGCCGCGAATGTTCGAGGCGTTCCTGCGCGGCCGCCACTTCTCCGAAGCTCCCGACATTACCGCGCGAATTTGCGGCATCTGCCCGATCGCCTATCAGATGAGTGCCGTTCACGCCATCGAGCGGGCGCTGGGAATCAAGGTTGACCCAGCGGTTCGCCTGCTTCGACGCCTCTTCTATTGCGGCGAATGGATTGAGAGCCATGCCCTGCACATTTACATGCTGCACGCTCCAGATTTCCTCGGCTATCAGGATGTCATCGAGATGGCCAAGGATCATCGTGAAGTGGTCGAGAAGGCGCTACGGCTGAAGAAGATCGGCAATCGGATCGTGCAATTGATGGGTGGCCGCGAAATCCATCCCATATCCGCCGCCGTTGGCGGATTCTACAAGGTGCCAGGTAAAGCCCAGCTACGCGAACTGATGGGAGATCTGCAGTGGGCGCTGAATACCTCGCTCGAAGCGGTTCGCTGGACTTCGACCTTACAGTTCCCGGATTTTGAGCAGGACTATGAGTTTGTCGCGCTCCGGAATCCGTCGGAGTACGCCCTCTGTGAAGGACGCCTGGTCTCGAATCACGGTCTCGACATCGATCCGGCAGAGTACGAGGACCGCTTCGCCGAGTTGCACGTCAAGCACTCCAACGCTCTGCATTCCGTGGTGCGCGGCAGGGGTTCCTATCTTGTCGGTCCTCTGGCTCGATTCAATCTGAACTTCGACAAACTGCCGGAAACAGCCCGACAGGCAGCCACTGAGGCGAAGTTAGTCCCGCCGGTTAAGAATCTCTTCCGCAGCATTCAGGTGCGAGCGGTCGAGTTGGTGTTTGCCTGTGTGGAAGCCCTGCGAATCATCGCGGAATATGAACCGCCGAGCGCGCCTCGGGTTGATGCTCCTAATCGAAGAGGCGTCGGTCAGGCAATCACGGAGGCTCCACGCGGAATTCTCTATCACCGCTATGCCGTCGACGAGAAAGGTACTATCGTTACTGCCAAAATTGTCCCGCCCACGTCGCAGAATCAGCGGCGGATCGAAGACGATCTCCGCGAGTATGCCGCCCAACTCGCCGCCTGGCCTCTCGAAGAAGCCACCTGGAAGTGCGAGCAGGCCGTGCGTTGTTACGATCCCTGCATCTCCTGCGCTACCCACTTCCTGAAAGTGATCATCGAACGCGAGTAAGCTATCAGAGGCCATGTGGGCACAGCCGCCTTCGGCTGTCCCGCGATGGCGAAGCCGAGCGGCCTGTTACGAAAGTTGAGACTCAGCACCTCCCGCCATGCTCATCCTTGCCTGTGGTAACCGTAACCGCGCCGACGACGCTGCCGGAATCCTTGTAGCAGAGCGTCTGCGCGAACTCGGCATCGATGCGAAGGAGTGCGCGGGCGAAGCTCCCGACTTGATGGAAGCCTGGAGCGCCGCTGACAACGTGATCGTTGTTGATTGCGTCATGACAGGCGTGCCCGCCGGCACCGTGCACCTCTGGGACGCGTCGCATCCACTGGCCTTCAAGTCGTCTGGTTCAACTCACGGTTTAGGGCTCGGCGAAGCGATCGAATTGGCGCGCTCGCTCGGATGCCTTCCGGCCAGACTCCGAATCTATGGCATCGAGGGAAAGAATTTCGAGGTTGGCGCCGCCGTTTCAGTCGAAGTGCAACGTGGAGTCGCGGAGGTGGTCAACAAAATCGCCGCCGAGACCGGAAGCGGACAGTAAGGCGCTACGCCGTGCCCGCGTTCGTGAACGCTTCGATCGCATCCGACAACGTGGGGAACATCAACAGAATCTGCTCAACCTTCGTAATCTCAAATACTTTCAGGACGCGCTTGTTGACTCCGGTGAGCGCAATGCGGCGTCCGGCCTTCGCGCACGAGGTGCAGGCGCTGACCAGCGATCCCAGGCCCGAGGAATCAAGGTAGGGCACACCGGAGAAATCCAGAATCATGGTCGGAGCAGTTTCGCGGCGCACCGCGTTCATGAATGGAGTCACGTTCTCCATGGTGAGCGGACCGCGGAAGCTCAGCACTCCCCGATCCAACCGCTCGACTTCCAACGGCTCTGATGCCATAGCAGCAAGCGATTCTAGGCTAGAAGTCGAGTAACGTTCAAGTTGACCTGCACTCCTAACCCGTCGTGGAATGTTCCTCCCACTTTTTGAAGCGATTCCCGCACTTTGTAATCTTTTTGTGTTTTCTTCCGCCGGATATTCCCGAGCGCTCCCCGGGCAGCTACGATGACATCAACGGCATGTGGGGGGAAACGGATGATGACAAGAAGTGGAAATCCATGCCTCGGATCTAGAACGTTCCAGCCGCGTTGAAAGACATCCCAAGGGAACGCAGGCCCGCATCCTGCTGAGTTCGGTCTTCGGCCCGTACGCCCGAGATGATGAATTTGGCAGCCGCTCCATCAATCCGATGGAGCTCTATCACAATCAGGTCACTCGCGCGCAGGGCAGCTTTTCGCTGCGTATGTTCCATCGTTCCTGGGGCATCATGCTGATCCAGGCGAACATTTCAGCGCCCTGCACAGTTCTCGATTTCCCCACTCGAAAAGACTTCACGCGCGAGATCACCGCGCATCACTATGACGTCATCGGGATTTCCGCGATCATAGTGAACGTCGCCAAGGTGCGCGAGATGTGCCGCATGATCCGGAAGCAGTCGCCGGGCTCGACCATTATTGTGGGCGGGCACGTCGCGGCCATACCCGGAATCGAGAAGATGATCGATGCGGACCACATCGTGAAGGGCGAAGGCATTTCCTGGATGCGACGCTACCTGGGCGAAGACGAAAACGCTCCCATCCGGCATCCCGCCATCGTCTCCGGCATGCGCACACGCATCATGGGGATCCGGCTGCCCGAACGCAAAGGAGCGACGGCGGCGACGATCATTCCGTCGGTGGGCTGCCCCATGGGCTGTAACTTCTGCACAACTTCGGCCTTCTTCGGCGGCAAGGGAAAGTTCGTTAACTTTTACGAAAGCGGCGATGAGCTGTTCGAAGTCATGCAGCAGATGGAAACCGAGCTGCAAGTGCAATCGTTCTTCATCATGGATGAGAACTTCCTTCTGCATCGCGAACGCGCCATGCGCTTGCTGGAACGCATGAAAGAAGCCCACAAGTCCTGGTCGATGTCGGTCTTCGCCTCCGCCAACGCCATTCGCAAGTACACCATGCAGGAACTGGTGGAACTCGGCGTCTCATGGCTGTGGATGGGCCTTGAATCGCCGCAAGCCAGCTACAACAAGCTGCAGGGCACTGACACTCGGCAGCTCACGCGCGAACTCCGCGAGCACGGCATCCGCGTACAAGGATCGACCATCATCGGACTCGAGCACCACACTCCGGATAACATCGTCGCGGAAATCGAGCACGCGGTATCGCACGACACCGACTTTCATCAGTTCATGCTCTACACGCCCGTGCCCGGAACTCCCCTGTTTAAGCAAATGTCGGAAGAAGGCCGCATGTTGCGCGACGTGGATTTTGCTGACGTTCACGGCCAATTCAAGTTCAATTTCACGCACGCCGCCATCTCGCGTGATGACTCGAAACGCTTTCTCGATTTGGCATTCTGGCGCGACTTCGAGGCCAATGGTCCCAGCCTCTACCGCATTGCTCGCACACTGCTGGCCGGCTGGAAGCGCTACAAAGATTGGCCCGATGCACGCGTCCGTGAGCGCTTTGCCCGCGAAATGTACAAGCTCAACGGAGTTTACAGTTCGGCGCTATGGGCGATGGAGCGGCAGTTCCGGAAAGTCGATGTCAAGGTCAGCGACCAGATCCGTGCGCTGCGCGGGGAATTCAAGCAAGAATCCGGAATCGTCTCGCGCTTGATGCCCGCAGTGCTTGGTCCCATGCTGCTGTGGAGCACGCGCCGTGAAGAGAAGCGTCTGGCGCGGGGAAAGACTTACGAGCCGCCGACAATTCTGGAGCGGACGAACTGGGTGGAAGCGTAACTGGCTGCAAGAAGTTTGCTATCCCGTCCGACGAGCTGATAACAAGTCCAGAAGCTCCCGCAGTCCCTGCCGAATGTGTTGAATCTCTGGCGCAGCCTGCGTAGGGAACGGAATCGCAGCCTGCGTCTTGTCCGACTTTGTCTCTGCGCGCAATTGCTGGCGGGCGCCAGAAATCGTGAACCCCTGCTCGTAAAGCAGCTGCTTGATGCGCAGCACGCTCTCGACATCACGCTTGCGGTACATGCGCTGGCCGGTGCTGCTTTTGATGGGCTTCAGTTGAGGAAACTCGGACTCCCAGAAGCGGAGCACGTACGCCGGCAGCCGGCAAAGCGTAGCCACTTCGCCGATCCGGAAGTACAACTTGTCCGGAATAAGAATTTCATCCGCTGCGTGCTTTCCGGTGCTTTTCTTCCTCGCTGTCATGCCGAATCGCGCGGGCAAAAGCCGCATCTTCCGCCTATTGTGACACAGGTCAGGCGAAGAGTCGCACAATTTCGCGGCACTTAAGGGCAGGTTAACGTGGCATATCCGGATACCTTGAACTGAGATCCGCCGTCCGGATTCATGGAGATCATCTGTGATGCCCCGGCCAGGATGTACCCCGATCCATGCGTCGTGGCGTTGCACTGCGCCATCCCGTTCTGGTCGACTGTGGCAAAGGGCACGATGTTGCCGACACATGCGGTCGGAGTCGCATTGGGCACACTCGTCAACTCGCCCACGCACCACGACACGTCCTTGCTGGTAAGCGTTACGGGCGACGGCGGCTTGCTGAAAGTACCGGTGGCTGTGAATTGCGCCTGGCTGGTCGCCGCAGGAGGATCGATCTTCACGCTCTGAAGTTGACGGCCGCTGCCGCAACTTAATGTCGCCAGAGAAAGAAGCAGGAGAGGCCCGACCGAGATCGAACAACGTCCAGTCACAATGCACCTCCGAATGCAGATTTTATGACCGGTGGGATGAATGCTTACGCGCGGCAAGTTGCCCGCGGCTATGTTAATTCTACGTCCGCCGTCAAAGTTGTGGGCGTTCCGTGCGGTCGGCGCGCCAACGGAAAAGCCTCTTAAGAGGTGCTTCTCTCAAGAGGCCGGTGAAAAATCGTAGTGTAGGCGAGATATTGTCTCGCTTCCGGTTAGTGTTTCTTCTTTTTTGCCTTCTTCTTCGTTGCCATTGAAGGAGCCTCCGTGAGCGATTTTCCCTTGCAAGGGTTTACGACTTTGGGCCCTTATCCTGAAAGACCAACCCTACTCATAGTATGGGAAGGTCCTATAACACAAGATATTGCGGCAGTATTAATAAAGTGTCAATAGAATTTTGCATTTCTTGGCAGAAATCTTGTCGTTGGTTAAAGGGTCGTTGGTCGTTCGTCGATGGTCGTTCTCCAAAATCCGTTGGGATGACCGACACTTCGAGGGCGACTAACGATCAACGACTGCTACTATCGCGTCATGCGGCGCGATCCGATCGAACTGGAAATCTTCAAGAACCTTTACCACTCGATTGCCGAGGAGATGGGAGCAGCCTTGCGCCGAACCGCGTTCTCTCCCAACATCAAAGAGCGGCGCGATTATTCCTGCGCCGTATTTGACAGTAACGCACGTGTCATCGCGATGGGCGATCACATGCCCGTGCACCTCGGATCCATGCCGATGTCGGTGCAGGCTGCGATTGATGCGGGACCGATGCAACCGGGCGACGTGGTGATGCTGAACGATCCGTTCCGCGGCGGTACGCATCTGCCCGACATCACACTGGTCGCGCCGGTCTATGTGCAGACGCGGGGGCGAGTCGCCCGCGGGCACACGAATCCCGATTTCTACGTTGCCTCACGCGCACATCACGCCGATGTGGGCGGAGCCTATCCCGGATCGATGGGCCTTTGCCGCGAGATCTACCAGGAAGGAGTGCGCATTCCTCCGGTCAAACTGATGCGCGAAGGCGTCACCGACCGCGATGTTCTTGCGATGCTTTTGAATAACGTACGCACGCCGGAAGAGCGTGAGGGCGACCTGGGCGCGCAGATCGCCGCTTGCCACACCGGCGCCGAAAGGCTTCGCGAAGTTTGCGCGCGCTACGGCTTGGAACGCGCGAAGAAGGCGGCGGAGGATCTCCTCGAGTATGCCGAAGAGTTGATGCGTGCTTTCCTGCAGCAGGTGCCGGCCGGGGAGTATCGAGCGGAGGATTACCTCGATGGCGATGGGATCGTGGAGCGCCCGGCGAAGATTGCCGTTGCGATCAAGGTTCATGCACCTGGCCGGGTGCGGCGGCAGGATGCCGCCGCCACAGCCGGCGCGGACGCCGGCGCTACTCTCGTCACGATCGACTTCACTGGCAGCGATCCGCAGGTTGAAGGCAGCGTGAATGCGGTCGAAGCCATTACCTACTCTGCCTGCTTCTACGTTTTTCGTTGTTTACTCACGGAAGACGTACCAGCGGCTGCCGGACTGATGCGGCCGATTCGCGTCATCGCGCCACAGGGGACGATTGTGAATGCGCGGCCACCCGCGGCTGTCGCGGGCGGAAACGTGGAGACCTCGCAGCGCATTGTTGATGTACTTCTCCGCGCGCTGGCACAGGCAGTTCCCGATCGGATACCCGCGGCCGCGTCGGGAACCATGAACAATCTCACCATCGGCGGCATCGATCCGCGCACGGGTGAACCGTTTACGTATTACGAAACCATTGCCGGAGGCATGGGCGCGCGGCCGGGCAAGCCCGGCGTCTCGGGCGTCCATACGCACATGACGAATTCCCTGAATACGCCTGCCGAGGCGCTGGAGTACGCGTATCCGCTGCGCGTGCGCTCCTATTCCTTGCGTCCCGGCAGTGGTGGCGAGGGCAAGTTCCACGGCGGTGAGGGGATCATCCGCGAGATTGAGGTGCTGACGGACTGCGAAGTGACGCTACTTGCCGACCGGCGATCGCGGGGGCCTTGGGGACTGAGCGGTGGAGCGGACGGCGCAGCGGGAAAAACCACGATCGTGCGGCGGAATGGGTCGCTGGAATCAATGCCCGGAAAGTTCAGCACCCGGTTGCACAAAGGCGAGCGCGTTCGGATTGAAACTCCGGGCGGCGGTGGATGGGGAGCGTCTTAAAAAGGAGTTTCTGAAACCAGAAGCTGCTCATGGAATCCAATGTGGGTTGTGCAAATGACGCCGCTTTGCGTCCGAGAGGTGTAATTGTCATGAACGATGCAGCGACTCACTACCTGGAGGAGGCGCGCCGCCAACTGCGCGGGCACAAGCGCATGGGAGAAGGCGCCATGAGCCAGCTTCGCGACGAAGACTTTTTCGTCACGATCGATCCAGAGGCAAACTCCATCGCCATTCTGGTGAAGCATCTGGCGGGCAATATGCAGTCGCGCTTCAGTGACTTTCTCACCAGCGATGGCGAGAAGCCTGACCGCTTCCGCGACCGTGAATTTGAAATCGGTCCAGCAACAACGCGCGGCGAGGTGATGACCTGGTGGGAAGAAGGCTGGGGCTGCGTTTTCGGTGCGCTCGATCCGCTCAAACCGGAAGACGTGATGCGCACCGTGACGATTCGCGGTGAGCCGCACACGGTGCTGCAGGCGGTTAACCGCCAGATCGCTCACTACGCCCAGCACATCGGACAAATCGTACTGCTGGCCAAGCATCTGCGCTCGAGTGAGTGGAAGACGCTGAGCATTCCGAAAGGTAAATCGGAAGAGTTCAATCAGAAGAAATCGGTGTCCGAGAAGTTCGACAAGGGCGTGCCGGCAAAATAGCGGGTTTCGTGGAAGGGCACGGCTTTAGCCGTGCCGTTGAGCCCCAAAAATGAGCCGGGCTTTAGCCCCTGTGGGTCTATCGCTGCGGTCCGAAGTACCGGTAATGGCCCGTGATCCTCCAGTTAAGTAGAACATCTTCCATCTTCGGACCTTCGCCGATGTTGTGCACAATCATGCAGCGCCCGCTCCAGTGTGATTTCTGATCCACCACAATCCCGATGTGCGGCACGCCGCCGCCAAGATCCCATGTCACGAGATCGCCGGGCGCGTAATCGGCGGCCTTCGCCGTAATCGGCAGGGATTCTCCCTTGCGCTGAAAGAACACCATCAGGTTCGGCACCCGACGGTGATCGATGTTCGAATCCGGATGCGCCAGCAGCCAGCGGCGCTTGATCGGATAGGCCTCGAAATTCTGCACCATGTCTTCGTGAACTTCTTTTTGCAGATCGACTCCGACGGCCCGGTACGATCGAATGATTTCGTCAGTGCAGACGCCCGTATCAGCCGGCACATCTCCGCCAGGATAAGGAATGCGCACGTAGGCCGAGACATAGCGCACGGGATGATGAGTACGCTCAATCGCTGCGGCGACCAGGCGAGATGTAAATTCCGGACGCGAGCCATGCACAGCCTGCGACATCGCCTGTCCGCCACTGTAGGCCAGAAGTGCGAACAGCACGATGGACCGCAGACTCGCTGTGGCAGATTTCACCCGGTCATTGTAACGGCAAGCCCCGCCAAATCTGCAGAGCCTAAGGTGTCACGGCTTTTGCGCGTCCCCATTCCTGGGCTCGGTCTCCTCGGACTTCGGCCAGACGGGAGAGGCCAACTCCGTTCGCCAGACTGGACCGCCCAGAAACGACAGCATCTCTGATTTGACGAAGGTCGGAGCTTCTCCGCCAATGATCCAGATGTGCGCGTCCGGCGGCTGTTTTCCGAGCAATGGCGCTACGAGGCCGGCGAGTCCTCCGATCTCAACTTTAATCACATAATGCAGTGCTTCGCGGCGCGATCCGGCAACGGTGAACGGATCCTTCCCATGCGCGCTGATCGAGAGTTTCACGACTCGCGGCTTGGGGGCGGCCACCACCATTGACAACTGCGGGGGTTGATCCTGCGGGCCGAGGTTCTTCAGTACGGTCAGGACCAGGCCATTGGCAAGCGCCGGCGGCAGTTTGAGACGTTCACTCTCAGTCTTTTCTTCCCCCTTGTCGTTCGTATATTGGACCGTGACCTGCCCGGTAGCCGTTACCACCGACATCTCAGTTGTGTGCGGAAATGCCGGTCCCTTCTGAACCAGGTGATATGTAATCAGGTGGAAGTTCTGACGCTGCGAAAAGACGGTGGTTTCATCCTGTAGCGATCCATCGCTGAAATGGAAAACCAGGTGACTCGTCACCTTGTTGCCACGCGCGACCTCAGTAAGATCGCCTACTGCAATCTGTTTCCCGTCAAGCGTGCTGAGCACGAGAAAGCCGTGTGTCAGTCCTTCTTTGTAGTGGACCGGAACATTGGAGGCGCCGGACAGCACGCCGGTGAGAACCGAGACTACCGCAATCAAGCACACATGAAATCGGAGAGTCATCGAGACGTTCGCCTTCCGTGGACGAGGCTTTGATGCGCCCGCCGCCGGAAAGGCATGCTCGGCGCGTTACATTTTTGCGATTGCTTGACAATTCTGGATCGCTAAGCCGGTCGCAACTGGTGAAACAAACCGCTCGGTCGGCTGGCGTATTCGCCACGGTGCTAGAATCATACGTTTTGTGTTATGGCGTTTTCGCATCGAATAGAAAATAGATAGGTGGCAATCATGGCTGGAACGATGCTGGCGGTGGTCAAGCCAGAGGCGGCGCCGGGGGCTGACGTCCGAGAGGTAAAGATCCCCGGCTTCGGGCGCACGGATGTCTTGGTAAAGGTCAAAGTCGCATCCATCTGCGGTACCGATCTCCATATCTACAACTGGGACCGCTGGGCGCAGAACCGCATTCATCCTCCCCTGATTCCCGGGCACGAATTCTGCGGCGAAGTCGTTGCCTTCGGCGACGAGGTCACGAGCGTCAAGGAAGGCGACTTCGTATCTGCTGAGATGCATGTCGCCTGCGGTAAGTGCCTGCAGTGCCGCACCGGCGAAGCCCATATCTGCCAGAACGTGAAGATTATCGGCGTTGACACCAATGGAGCGTTCGCCGAATACGTCGTCATTCCCGAGTCGAATATCTGGAAGCTCGATCCGGCGATTCCGCTGGAGTACGCGTCGATTCTCGACCCGTTGGGCAATGCGGTGCACACGGTTCTTGCGGGAGAGATCGCGGCGAAGACGGTAGCGATCACCGGCTGCGGACCGATCGGACTCTTCTCGATTGCAGTGGCCAAAGCGGTCGGAGCGACCTCGGTCTTTGCAATCGAAGTCAACGAGCACCGTGCCAAGATCGCGCGTGAGATGCAGGCCGACTACGTGCTCAACCCGGCCAAAGAAGATGTCGATGCGATCGTGATGGAGAAGACGGGCGGCCTTGGCGTCGATGTCGTGCTCGAAATGGCTGGACACCCGGACTCGATTCGAACAGCCTTTGACATCGTGCGCCGCGGCGGGCGCATCTCCCTTCTCGGCCTGACCTCCAAGCCCATCCAGCTGAACTTCTCCGAAGACATCATTTTCAAAGGCCTCACTATCCAGGGCATCAACGGCCGCCGCATGTATCAGACCTGGTATCAGATGACGGCCCTGCTGAAAGCCGGCAAACTCAATCTGCATCCGGTGATCACTGATCGAATCTCGATGAAAGACTTCGGCAAAGCGATGGAGCGGCTCAGGACGGGGGAGGCCAGCAAGATTCTGGTGTACCCGAACGGAGTGAGATGACCTTGCACCTGTCGTGAGATGACCCTTGCGCCTGTCATCCTGAACAGCGGCGCAGCCGCTGTGAGGGACCGTACGACAACCGAACTCTGAGATGACGTGGACGAGGGTCACCGAGGCCGCGGCTAGCATCGAAGATCCACTTGACTGCACTGGCAGCCTAAACTGTCCTAAGGTCCCTCGGAAGGCTGACGCCCTCCTCAGGATGACAAGACATAAATTAGCTTTCATTTCGTATCCGCGTACTCTGCAATAGAGAAGTTCCAGAGGTATCCATGACCACCGCAACCCGCACCAACCCGCTTTCCTACCTCACCGATCAGCTCAACGAGCTCAAAGCCAAGGGC
The DNA here is from genome assembly GCA_020073385.1 of Terriglobia bacterium. Taxonomy (GTDB): domain Bacteria; phylum Acidobacteriota; class Terriglobia; order Terriglobales; family Acidobacteriaceae; genus Sulfotelmatobacter. The sequence continues at coordinate 41,217 of JAIQFH010000014.1, forward strand.
ACGCACTTCGAGCTGCGCGTGCTCGAAGACGAGCAGGCGCCGGTGTGTACATTTGACGGCAAGAAGGTCATCAATCTCGCGTCGAACAATTATCTGGGGCTGACCACCCACCCCAAGCTGCGTGAAGCGGCTCTCGAAGCAACCCGCAAGCTCGGCGTGGGATCGGGCGCGGTGCGCACCATCGCCGGCACGATGAAGATTCACATGGAACTGGAGGAGAAGATCGCCCGCTTCAAAAACGTTGAGGCGTGCGTAGTCTTCCAATCCGGCTTCGCGGCGAATGCTGGAACGGTCTCAGCGGTCCTGGGCAAAGACGATTTCATCATCTCCGACGCGCTCAACCACGCCTCGATCATCGATGGGGCACGCCTCTCGAAGGCCAAGATCCTTGTCTTCCGCCACAAAGACATCGCGCACGCCGAAGAGCAACTCGCCAGCGTGAAGAACGAGCGCGGCAAGAAGCTGCTGATCACCGACGGCGTCTTCTCCATGGACGGCGACATCGGCCCGCTGCCCGCGCTCTGCGATCTCGCCGAAAAGTACGGTGCCATCATGATGGTCGACGACGCCCACGCCTCCGGCGTCCTGGGCCGCAACGGCCGCGGCACCATCGATCATTTCAAGATGCACGGCCGCGTGGACATTCAGGTCGGCACACTCTCCAAGGCAATCGGCGCGCTCGGAGGTTATGTCTGCGGCACTCGCGACTTGATCGACTTCCTTTACCACCGCGCGCGTCCGTTCCTGTTCTCGACCTCGCACCCTCCGTCCGTCGCGGCAACGTGCATCGCAGCCTTCGACGTGCTAGAGCAAGAGCCCGAGCGCATGGAAAGACTGTGGGAGAACACACGCTTCTGGAAGAAAGAGCTCGGTCTGTTGGGCTTTGATATCGGCGGCAAAACCACGCCCGCCAGCGAGACACCGATTACTCCAATCATCATCGGCGACGGCAAGCTCACCATGGACTTCTCTCATGAGTTGTTCAAAGAAGGAGTACTGGGAACGGGGATCGCGTTTCCAACAGTGCCCGAGGGCAAAGCCCGTATACGCACCATCATGACCGCGACACACACGAAAGATGAGTTAGAGAAAGCGCTGGAGGTGTTAAAGACCGCAGGAAAGCGAATGGGAATCCTGACGAACTGAGGGTTCTTAGTTCGGCTGCGCTATCGCGCTAGCCTGACAGCCGGAGGCGGCTGTCTCCACATCAGTTCCGAAGTGGCTGGAGCTTACGATGCGCTCCTACTCCGGCACGACCTCTATCGCCGACACCGTCGCGTAACGCGTCACCGGCACAAACTCCAGCACCAGCTTCCCCTGCGCGTTCGGTTCCAGGCCCTTAATCTTGCGCACCAGCGGGCGGTTCTCCCCCACCTCATCAAGAATATTCAGCTTCGCCAGCACCGTCTTCCCGTTACAGAAGACGTTAAACACGCGATCCTGCGGAGAACCGCTTCCATCACTCTGTGGAACTTCCGCATTCCCCGGTGCGGCGTGGTGTTCGATAAAGTGCAAGGTCACCGAGTACTTCCCAGGCGGAAGAGGAATGGCATAAGAAAAATGTCCCCAGCGCTCGGTCTCATAGAATTCAGGATCGTCTGTCCCCTGCGCCGGCTCCTGGCTGCTGCTGATCTGTCCGCCCTTGAAGTAGGCGTCGGGACTCCACCACCGGCTGTCATCGGAGTAGTACGGCACGTCGCGGGCCACGATGCGCACGGGCCGGATCTGCCCGCGCACTCCCGGCAGAATCTCGATGGCCGACAGCATGGCGCTGCCACTCCTTCCCGAGAAGCTGAGATGCAGTTGACCATCGCTGGCCGGAGAGATGTCGTGAAAGACCTTCACTTCCGCCGTCCGCTCGCCTCCCGCGTCGGCCAGCACGTCAAAGTCTCTGAGCAGGGTCTCACCGTTGGCCGTGACAGTCATTGTGCGGCTGCCTTCGCCACCTCCACCCGCATTCTCCGGGCCGTATTGAGTCTCCGCGAAGTGCATGCGCAGTTCATACGTCCCCGGCTTCAGCGGAATGTTGTAGCTGAACTCTCCCTGCCGGCTGGTGCGGTAGATGATGGGATCTTGCGTCCGCCAGATGTGCTGGACCGCGCTCTGCACCGCGTTTCCGCCAGAAAAGTAAGTATCCGGATTCCACACTTTGCCCGCGTGATCGACGTACTTGCGGCTCGATCCGGCCAGAATATGGACTTCTTCTCCGACGGGAAGCCCGACCGAGGGTTCGGCAAGAGGCTGGGAATAAGAAGGAGCGGATACCAGCTGCGGCTTATGTCGCTTTCCCACCAGAAACGCGGCAACAACCAATCCGCACAACAAAAGGACGGCAGCGCCCATCAGCCAGAAAGCCCTGGAGTTCCTGGGCGATCGATGCTCAGGTGGCGAAGGCTTCTCCGGCTCACTCGCCGCCGGCGTCGCCTGATCCTGCACTACCACGCGCTGAAACAAAGGCACGTACTGTCCCACCGGAACCGTAATGTGGATCGCATGTGCGGCTCCCTCTCGGGCGTAGTACTCGCCTAACCGCTTGCGCAGCCGGTTGGCCTGCACGCGCACGATGGAATCCGTATCCTGATCGAACGAGTCCTGGCGATCGAAGACGTCGAGCGCAACGGAATACTCCTTAATCTGATCGGTTTCTCCTGTGAATGTTTTTTCGCAGAGATAAGTCAGTAGATGGCTGAGCGCCGGGGATCGCGCAAAGAGCGGCGACTGCAACACGGCCTGCAACTCAGCCCGTTCTTCTTCCCAGGATATCGACACCGCCATGGTCGAAGGCACCCGAAGCCTCCCTCAATCTGGAACTATGCGCCTTCTGCTTCTTTTATACGCCTGTCCGGAGATTATGTTTGCTGCAAACGGTTACGTAACCCTTGTAACCCGCGTTGCTTTCTGCCGACTTAGATGCTTGTTGTCTTTCGCATCAAGCCGACCAAGTGCTTGCGTTCGTATAGTTTATCTTTCCCTGCCGAGTTGATTTCCCCGGACTAACCTCCAGGTAGCGGATATAGCGTTGTAGCACTCCACAAATCACGGCATAACTGACTCAGTCGCGGTGAGCAGGACGCCCGAACCTGGGCAGCCGCGAGAAAGAGGCTAATATGCGGAACACCATACTAAGGATCATGATGCTGGCGCTGCTCGTCACTCTGTCGCGATACGGCGCTGCCGCTGCCGCACCCGAGCAGGGCGACATCAATATGAAGGCGATGACGGTTGCCGAACTGGAGAAGGCCGGTGACCAGGCGCGCTCAGTCAAGGATTACAACCTGGCGATCGACTACTTCCAGGCAGCACTGCGCAAGGATCGCAAAAACGCCGTCATCTACAACAAACTCGGCCTCGCCGAGCTTCGCAAGGAGGACCTGGGTTCGGCCCGAACGCATTTTGAGCGAGCCGTCAAGGTGAACTCCAAGTATGCGGAAGCCGTCAACAACATCGGCGCCGTGTATTACATGCAGAAGAATTATGGCTCGGCAGCGAAATACTTCAAGAAGGCCGTCGCTCTGAGCGAGACCGACGCAACCTTCCATGTGAATCTCGGGGCGGCGTGGTTCAGCCAGAAGAAGATGGATCGCGCCATCGCCGAGTACATGCGGGCCATGGAGCTCGACCCTGATGCGCTCCGGCATGACAACCGGACCGGCATCGCAGCGCAGATCTCGAGCCCCGAGGAGCGCGCGCAATACTCCTATCTGTTGGCGAAAGCCTATGCCAAGCGCGGTGACGTCGAAGGCTGCCTGCAATGCCTGAAGCGCGCCAAGGAAGATGGCTACCGCAATCTGGCGAACGTCTACAAAGACGAGGAGTTCAGCCACTTGCGCGAGAACCCGAGACTGCAGGAGGTGGTACCTCCGCCGACGGCGAAGTAGAACCGGACTTCGTGGCTTCTCCTCTGCCTGGGACAGAGGAGAAGCCCGGCGGGGCGGCTCGCAGCTCTCTCCAAAAGTCGCCCCGTATCCATCGTTGTCACTTCTTCGGGAAAATCTCCCGATTCATCTCTTCAACCGACGCCGACTCAGGATGCTCGGCTTTCCAGCGCATCGCCGCAGTAATGCGCGTGCGCCCGCTGGGATGATCGTAGAAGATAAATTCTTCGACCGACCCTGGATCGAGCTTCCTATACTCGCCCAGCATCATATCGACATTCGCCTCGCCATCCGGCTGCTGTGCGGCGTTCAGCCCGTACATATCAGCTTCAAACTCCATGGTGCGGGTGATGGAGTTATTGATGGGCGTAGTGATGAACAGATAGAAGAACAACAGAACCGTAGCCAATGGCAACACCGCGAGGTCCGTGATCCCGCGAATATCCCACACCGATCCCCACTTCGCCAGCGCGAAATTAATCCCCCAATTGACGAATGCGAATCCTATGAGTATCAGCACTCCGCTGATCACCAGCCCTTTGTACTCATGATTCAAAACGTAATGCCCCATCTCGTGCCCCATCGTGGTCTGAATTTCCGGCAGCGTGCAGCGCTTCAGCAGGTTGTCGTTCAACGAGATTCGCATCGTATTGGCGAAACCGCTGACGTTTGCGCTCACCCGATTCGACTGCTTGGAGGCGTCGAACTCGTAGACATCTCTCGCCGGAATGCCGTTGGCCCGAGCCATCTGAAGGATCGAGTCCTTGACGCGGACGTTTTCCAGGCTCTTGTATTTGTTGAAGAGAGGCGCGATGTACACCGGGGCGATCAAGCTCACAAACGCGAAAAAGACAATCATCAGCACGGCACCCCATACCCACCAACTCTTGCCCAGGCGCCGCACCAGCCCGAACAAGGGCACCATCAGAATTGCTCCGAGCACAACGCCTACTGCCAATCCGACCAACTGGTCGCGCATCCACTCGCCGAAATTCTGATTTAACAGTCCGTATTTATGCTCGCGGAAGTAGCCTTCATAGATGCCGAGCGGAAAGGTCAAGATTGAGAACACCACGATGAACTGCACCCAGTAAAACACGGTCTGTATAGGTCGAAAGCGCGTGATTCGCTCGGCGAGATTCCGCATCTTCGCCGACCAGCGGAAGTGCAGCATGAGCCATAAAACGAAAGCAGCGGAAAGAAAATCCCATAAGAGGAGCCAGTACCCTCCTTCGAAGTAGGCATCTGATCGGGCACGCTGGTCGGGCGGCATTTTAGCCAGGTAGGCATCGACAGCGGCTTTGATATCGAACTGCGAAGCGGCGCTGGCAGAGGCTAACGGCGCTTTCGGAGTGTTCGTCTGGGCTAATGCAATCACCGCGGACAGCAGAACGACAGAGACGAGGAATCGTACTGCTCGAATCATACGGCCTCCATTTTTTGAGAGGAAACGCAGCTGCGCAGTAACCACAGACTATTGGACGTGCCAGTCGCGCGTATATTACATGCCGTAAACAATTCTTCCCGCCACAATCGTCGCCACTGCCTTTCCTGTCAGCTGACAGCCGTCAAAAGGCGTGTTTCGTGAGAGCGAGCGTGTATTCGCGGCTTCGAACGTCCACCGCTTCTTCGGATCGAAGATCGTAACGTCGGCAAAGCTACCGCGAGCGAGCGAACCGCGCCCGCTTAGATCGAACACTCGGGCCGGCCCCGACGTGAAGAGTTCCACAATCCTGGTTAGGGGGATCTTATGTGTACGGTGCAGGTGCGTAACTGCCAGTCCCAACGCCGTTTCTAGTCCCGTGATGCCGAAAGCCGCGCGCTCGAATTCCACTTGTTTTTCATGCGCCGCATGCGGAGCGTGGTCGGTGGCGATGGCGTCCACCGTGCCATCCGCCAGCGCGACGAGAATGGCTTCTCGGTCTGTCGCAGAACGCAGCGGCGGGTTCATCTTGAAGTTCGTGTCATACTCGCCCACGTTCTCATCAATCAAAGTGAAATGGTGCGGGGTAATCTCACACGTCACCCGCGCTTTGGCGCGCTTCCCCCGCCTTACCGCCTTCAGCGCATCAGACGTGGAAAGGTGTGCCACGTGCAGCCGCGATTCTCGAATCTGCTGCGCGAGCGTGACGTCGCGATCCACAACTGTCGCTTCGGCAGATCCGGGCATGGCTCGCAGTCCCAGACGGAAGCTAGTCGGGCCGGCATGCATCGAGCAATTTTCCGTGACGCGCGTGTCTTCTGCATGCTGCACCACCGGAAGGTTCAATTCCGCCCCGAGCCGCAGCGCCATGCGCATGATGTCGTCGTCGAGGATGGGCTTGCCATCGTCGGTCACAGCCACGGCGCCCGCGCGCTGCAGGGCACTGAAATCAGTGAGGGTTCCTCCCTTGCTGCCACGCGTCGCCGCTGCGATTGGAAACACGTTCACCACAGCTCCCCGCTCCGGCTGCCGCAGCCAACTCACCCACTCTGCTGTATCGACCACCGGCTGGGTGTTGGGCATTGTGCACACGGACGTGAATCCGCCCGCCGCCGCAGCCGCTGTACCCGTGGCGATCGTCTCCTTGTAGCTCTGGCCGGGCTCACGCAGGTGGACGTGCAGATCAATGAACCCCGGCGCCACGATCAGGCCCCTCGCGTCAAACTTCTCGTCCCCCCCTCCGCGAATCTTGTTGGGCACCGCAACCTCGACCACACGCCCATCCCGCAACAGCACATCCATCGACGCATTAATCCTCGCCGCGGGATCGATCAGGTGGCCGCCCTTGATCAATAAACTTTTCTGTTCCGGGCGTGTCATCGAGCCCCCGCTTTGTCATCCTGAGCGCGTTCTTTGCGCGAAGGACCTGTGCAACTCTGCTGCTCACACGGGCGACGTACGGATGCTTCGCTCCGCACGGCAGAGAGCAATCCGCGTTGATCTGCGTACATCCGCGGAATGGAAGTTGCCGGCCTCATCGCACCTTCCCCAGCGCACGCGCCAGAATCGCCATCCGCGTCGGCACGCCATTGTGCACTTCGTCGACGATCACCGACTGCGGACCATCCGCCACTTCGGCGGTCAATTCCAGCCCGCGAATGATCGGCCCCGGATGCATCACGATCGCATCCCGCTTTGCCAGCTTCAGTCGCGCCGCCGTCATCTGATAGCGCGCAATATAATCCTGCAGGCGAATCTTCTGTCCGGCGAGCCGCTCCGTCTGCACCCGCAGCAGCATGACCACGTCGGTTCCGCGCAATGCATCTTCGATATGACGGGTCACCCGCAATCCCGGCACGAGCGTCGCCGCGACATCAGGCACAAACTCGGGTGGGCCGCACAGCGTAATCTTCACTTCAAACCGAGTCAGCAGGTGACAAGCGCTACGCGCGACTCGGCTGTGGAAAATGTCTCCGATGATGGTCGCTTGCAGTCCTTTGAATGATTTCTTGTGTTTGAGGATCGTCACCGCATCCAGCAGCGCTTGCGAAGGATGCTCGTGCATCCCGTCGCCAGCATTGATGATCGGAATATCGAGATGCGTCGCCATCAGGTGCGGCGCGCCCGCCGAAGGATGCCGCATCACAATGCAGTCCGCTCCCACCGCTCGCAACGTGTATCCGGTATCGATCACCGACTCGCCCTTTTCGATGCTCGATCCCGACGACTGCACGAGTGTGGTCATCGCGCCTAGCGACTTGGCGGCGAATTCGAACGACGACCGCGTCCGGGTGGAAGCTTCGTAAAAGAGAAGCACGACTCTCTTGCCCCGCAGCAAAGGACGCGCCTTCTGCGGATTCATCCGGCGCGCCAGCTTCAGCAGGCCCACGATTTCTTTCGTGTCGAGATGTTCGATCCCAAGCAGCGAACCGCGTGCGGGCTTATTCATCGAGACAGGTTCGTCAACAAAAGTGCAAACGGTGCATCATACGCGGCAGGCGAGCACGCCGCAAGAGCTGGCGTCTCGCGGCACTCCGAAGGAGTGAAGATTCTTGTGGAAACAGCCGCCTTCGGCTGTTCGGCCGCGCGAGCGGCCGTTTTTCCCTTGCATGGGAAATTCAACCTCAGACGGACAGTCGAAGGCAGCCGTCCCCACATAATCAGGCAGGGATGCTCTCCTGCCGCGTTTGCATTTACAATCCTTGCGGCAACCGGCCATCGAGATAATCTCCTGCCTTCCCAAAGTCCGATCTCTGTCGCGGTGGTGGGCGTGGGCGTCTTTGGACGAAATCATGCCCGAGTCTACAAGGAACTGGAACAACAAGGGGAACCGGTGCGACTGCTGGGAGTGGTCGATCCGGACACTGCTCGCGCCGACGCCGTCGCGCGCGAGTTCGGATGCAAGGCGTTTGGCTCGGTTGCGCAACTGGTCACCACTCATAGTGAGGTGCAGGCGGCGTCGATCGCCGCTCCGACCGTGCACCATCTTTCGGTTGCGTCGGAACTGATGAAAGCAGGCGTCGATGTTCTCATCGAGAAGCCGCTGGCGGCGAGCCTGAGTGAGGCCGAACAGCTGGCGAAGCTCGCGACGGCGCATAAAAGAATTGTGCAAGTCGGGCATCTTGAGCGCTTCAATCCGGCCGTGCAGGCGACCTTACCTATCCTGACGCAGCCGATGTTTTTCGAGGTGCACCGACTGAGTGTGTTCACTCCGCGATCGCTGGATGTGGACGTCGTGCTCGATCTCATGATTCACGATCTCGACATTGTCCTCGCCTTCGCCAAATCGCCGGTGCGCGAGGTGCGTGCCGTAGGACTCCCGGTGCTGTCCGGGAAAGTCGACATCGCCAACGTTCGGCTCGAGTTCGAATCGGGCTGCATCGCCAATTTCACCGCCAGCCGGGTTTCGACCGAGCGAGTGCGCAAGCTGCGATTCTTCCAGCCGCGGCAGTATGTTTCGCTCGATTACGGCCGTCAGGAAGTGCTGGTATTCACGGTAGGATCCGACGGCGCTTCGGCGGGGACGCCATCGGTCAATCCGCAGATTGGCGTCAACAAGATCGCGGTAGCTGCGGAAGAGCCGCTGCATGCTGAATTGAAATCTTTCCTGCGCGCGGTGCGACAGAGATCGACACCGGTCGTGTCGCTGGAAGACGGCCAACGTGCACTCGGATTGGCGCTGGAGATTGTAGGAGCAATTCGCGAGCACGGGAAGAAGGTGGGGCTGGCCGGAATGGCAAAGGCGAAAAACTAGGTTCGGCCACGGATCTCCACGGATTTTCACCGATACCCCTCACAATCTGTCGCTTTATCCGTGACAATCCGTGAGATCCGTGGCGTTTTTACATATATTTACAGACCAAGGTCGCGCGCGAAATCTGGAGAGCAGAATCCCGGGAAAGATGCGAAAATAGAGACACCTTGGTTGTAGAGCAGCGCGCACCGTTGGCAGCACTTCCACGACAGCCGGATGCAACGCCGCGACTGCATTTCGTGTCTAACGACAGGCGGATACAGCTAAGTCCTATTAGCTAAACCAACGCATGCCGATCACGCAAATTCCATTCCAGGACCCGGTCGCTCCGCCTGAGAAGAGCCAACCCGAGCAGTTGGGACTCTACGACCAAGAGGACTGGGAAACGGCGTACCGCGAGCTGGATGCCCGGGTGCCGCACCTGCTGATCCAGTTGCAGGATGATCTGCAGCGCTCGCGTCGGCGCGAAGCGGCGTGGATTTCGATCATCGGACACCTCCTTGTGTTCATCGTGCTGTGGAACCTCCCACTGATCGAGAAGACGGTCGGATGGCACCGCACGGTGGTTATCCCGGTGAATCCGTTGCAGGACAAGAATGTAACGTTCCTGCCTTTGCCGCCGGACGCACAAAAGCTAACGCGCAAGCCGAACACGAACATCGCGTCGGACAAGGACCGCATTGCAATGTCGCGGCATCCGCACCTCGATCCGAAGGAATTGCAGAAGATCCTCGCGACCCCGCCTCCCGGTCGACCGGGCGCAAGTGGCCCATCTGCAGCGCAGCCGTCTCCGCCGCAGCAGGCGATGGCGCAGAATCCGCCATCGATTCAGCCGCAGCAACAGCAGGCGACGCAGCGTCCGCAGTTTGAGAGCAACCAGACGGCGCAATTGCAGACGCCGCAGTCCAAGAACTCATTCAGCAAATACGCGGCGGGGATGAGTGCCGGTTCGGCGATTCAGCAGGCGGCAGAAGCTGCCGCAGAGCGCCGTGGTGCAGGTGGAGGCCAGGGAGGCGACTTCGGGCTGGGGACGGGAGCGCGCGGGCAACAAGCCGGCGCTCTTGACATTCTCAGTGATACCCAAGGCGTGGACTTCGGTCCCTACCTCGAGCGCATTCTTCATGACGTGCGGCAGAACTGGGAGTTATTCATCCCAGAATCGGCGAGGATGGGAAAGAAGGGCAAACTGGCAATTGAATTTGCCATCACTAAAGACGGACAGGTTGCGGAAATGAAGCTGGTGGCCACTTCCGACGACTCCGCTTTGGACCGTGCTGCATGGAGCGCAATCACGCACTCGAATCCCTTTCCTCCGCTTCCCAGGGAATTTACCGGGCCTTATCTTGCCCTGCGGTTTCGCTTCTATTACAACCCTGACAAGGCAGACCTGCAGTAGGTTCGCCCTCGAATCCTTCCTGTTCGCAACACAATCAAAACAGCTGTCGATACTGGAAGATATAGCTATCGCACAAATGGCTTTGGGAAGGGCGGTTCTTATCCGCACCGCAAAAAGGGTTTAGTGGAAGAGCGGCGCTTTAGCGCCGCGTCAGGTCCACCAGGGACTGGGCTTTAGCCCCTGAGGGAATGCGCAGTTTAAGCTTTCGGATCAGCGTGAGATAGCTGGATCGCTTCGATTTCGTAGCGCAAGGCAGGAGAGACCCCATTTGAAGAAAATGCCGGTATTGTTCGTCGGCCATGGATCGCCGATGAACGCGATCGAACACAATGCCTTTACCGAGTCGCTGAGCGCTCTGGGCGCACGCCTGCCGCGGCCCAAGGCCGTGTGTGTGGTCTCGGCGCATTGGGTGACGCCGGGGACGCAGGTACTGAAGTCGCAGCACCCGCGGACGATCCACGATTTTCACGGCTTCCCGAAGCCTCTGTACGAGGTGCAGTATCCAGCTCCCGGAGCGCCAGAAGAGGCGGAGAAAGTCGCCAGCGATCCCGAGATCGTGAAAGATGAAACCTGGGGACTCGATCACGGGGCTTGGAGCGTGCTGCGGCATATGTATCCCAAGGCCGATGTACCCGCGTTTCAGTTGAGTCTCGACGAACGGCGCGGATTCAAAGAGCACCTGGCACTGGGTCGGGAGATTCGCAATCTTCGGGAGCGCGGCGTGCTGATTCTGGGCAGCGGGAATATCGTGCATAACTTGCGCCGGATCGATTGGGAAAATCCGCACGCAGCGTACGATTGGGCACGGGAGTTCGACGCCAAGGTTAAGACTGCAGTCGACTCGCATGATGCTGGCTCGCTCGCCGAACCGCAAAAGTGGGGCGAAGCGCTGCTGGCGACGGCACATCCCACCGTCGAGCATTATCTGCCGCTGCTTTATTGCATAGGCAGCACGGACGAGCGGGATGCGGTGTCGTATCCGTATGAGGGATTCGATTTCGGCAGTATCTCGATGCGGGCGGTGCTGTTCGGGGACGCATCAGTTGCGCGATAACCGGTCTCTATCAAGTCAACGCTGCTATCCGAAGTGCATCGTTCAGCCACTCGCGGTACCACTCGGAGAAGGTTGCTCTGGATTCATCCTTCAGATAGAGCGGGTTGATTCCGGTGTATTCGGCGCGGGTGTCGCGCCACAGTCGACCCGCCTCCGGGCCGGTGACTACTAGCCAAATCCGAAGTGCACAACCTTCGTGACAAATCGGAAAGGCGCCGCTCACGAGTGAGGCGTTGAAGTACCGGCCTTCGAACTCGTCAAACTGCTTCTCGTAAAGGTCTTCATCGACATCAACCAGTTCGTCGGCCGGCTTTCCGCTTAGATCATTCCAGCCATGAGTGAGGGGGAAAGGCTCTGAGAGCGCTCCGATGAAGCCATCTCCTTCGGACCACGGGTTAAGCAACTCATGTATGCCATCCATCTTGCCGAGAGGAAAGACGCCGTAATAGGGCCCGGCGCCTCCGTTGCCGACGTTCGCGAGAAAATGGCGGTAATCTGCGGGCAAGTGGATCCCATGCCGCTGTTCAAAGGCGAGGATCTCCATGTTATCCAGAACGGGATTCAGCTGAAAGTGGTGTCCATTAGCGCCGAAAACGTCCGCTTGAGTGGCAGACAATCGCCGCAGCGACTCTCGAACGTATGCTGCCGTATCGAGCATTGCCAAGAATTTCTCACCAGACTCGGCAGCGATTCTCATTCACCATCGGCTGACCTGCTTTGCAGTGAAACGCCTCCTGGAATTGCGGCATGTTGGAGACGACTCCGTTGGTACGATATTTTTCCGGGGAGTGCGGATCAATAGTCGCGCGCATGCGTTTGCTTTCGTCGCGGACTTGGCCGCACCAGCTCTGTCCATAACCGACGAAGAAGCGCTGGTCCGGTGTCAGGCCGTCGATCGGATCCAGCTTCTGGCCTTTTGTGTCGTCCTTCCACGCCATGTACGCAAGTAGAAGTCCGCCGAGGTCAGCGACGTCTTCACCGAGCGTCAGCTTGCCATTGATCTTGATGTCGTCGATGATCACATACTTCGAGTACTGGTCAGAGATGCAACTGGCCCGCTTCTCAAATTCCTTTCCGTCCGCTTCCGTCCACCAGTCGCGCAGGTTGCCCTGGGCATCGAACTGACGGCCTTCGTCGTCGAATCCGTGAGTGAGCTCGTGGCCCACGGTGCCGCCTGTATCGCCATAGTTCGGAGCGGCGTCGGAGTTGGGATCGAACGCCGGCGGCTGCAGCACTCCAGCCGGAAAGTTGATGTCGTTCATCTGGGGGTTGTAGTAGGCGTTGACCGTGGGTGGAGTCATGTCCCACTCGCCCCTGTCGACGGGCTTGCCGATTTTCCCCAACTGCCGGTTAAATTCGAACTGGCGCGCCCGTTCGACGTTCCCGAGATTGTCTCCGCGGACAATTTCCAGCTTCGAGTAATCGCGCCACTTGTCGGGATAGCCGATCTTGTTCGCCATGCCCTGCAGCTTGGCGAGTGCCTGCTGTTTGGTGGCAGGAGACATCCAGCTCAGGCTGTGAATGTCCTGCTCCATGGCGCCGCGAATCTCTTTGACAACGGTGAGCGCCTGTTCTTTCGCCTTGGGACTGAAATACTTTTCGACATAGGCCTGCCCCAGGGCCTCGCCAAGATAGTCGTCGATATCCTCGGTGCAGCGCTTCCAGCGCGGCTTTGGCTGCTGGTTCCCCTGGAGAGTCTTGCCGAAAAAAGCGAAATTCTCGTTGAAGATCGCGGACGAAAGATGCCGCGCATTGGCATGCACCAAGTGCCAGCGGAGATAGGTCTTCCAGTCATCCAGGCTGTCTTTCGCGATTTCCTCATTCAGCGTCTTGAAGAAATCCGGTACAGCCACGTTCAACGACGAAATAGTCGGCAAGCCGACTTTGGTGAAGTAAACCTGCCACTGGAATTCTGGAGAAATCTTCACGAGCTCGCCGCTGGTCAACTTGTGATCCAGCTTCTTGGGATCGCGCCGGTCGACGCGAGTCATCGAACCTTTTGCCAGGGCGGTCTCGATGCGCATCACAGTTTGCGCCTCGGAAGTGGCCTTGTCAGGACTGTCGCCCAGAAGTCGAAACATCTTCTGCACGTGGGCGAGGTAAGCCTTCCGCAACTCCTCCGACTTGGCGTCCGTCTTGAGGTAATAGTCGCGGTCGGGTAGGCCAAGTCCGCCCTGATCGGCATTGGCGACGACCTGCGTGGCATCGCGAAGGTCCTGAATAGACTCGAAGCGGAACAGCACATTGTCGGTGGCCATTGCAGATGCAACGTCGGCGAGTTCGGACTTCGAACTGATTTTCGCAATTCGATTCAGTTCCGGCTTGAGCGGTGCGATGCCTTTGTCTTCGACGGCCTTCTCATCCATGCACGAGGCGTAGTAGTCTCCGATTTTCTGGTCCACCGCCTTTCGACCCGGATCAGGTGCAGATGCTGCCTCCAGAATGCTGCGCAACTTCGTTTTGTTCTCGTCTTCCATCTTCGAGTACAGGTCCCACGATGCCTGGTCGGATGGAATCGGATTGTTCTTGATCCATCCTCCGCACGCATAGGCAAAGAAATCGACGCATGGATCGATGCTGCGATCCATCGCAGTGATGTCCAGCACAGGTGTGTACTTATCGGTAGCAGCTTGCTGGGCATTCGCCAGCGAAAAGCAGAAGATGATTGCGAGCGCAGCGACACTTATGCGCAGAGTTGCCATGAAGGACTCCCTTCGATAGAAACCAAAATCCGAGATTCCAAAGTATAAGCTTCAGCGCGAGAAAATTTGTCAGTCAGCGACGCGGTGATGCGCCGGCGCTACCCTTTTCTCAAATGAATGGAGCCATCGCCGGTGCGAATCGTCAACAGGCTGCCGCCGCCGTTCAGCTTGCCATGGACTTCATTCTGTCGAATCTTACCTTCCGTCGTTACCGGCATGTCGAGATCGATGTGGCCGTCGCTGGTGTGCAGGTCGACATCAGCCGCAAGGTTGCCGGGGACCTCCAGAGACACGCTGCCGTCACCCGTCTCCAGCCTCCAGCCAGCGGCTAATGCCGAGCCGTTCCTGGCGCGCACGTCGACGTGTCCGTCGCCCGTCTTCAGTCCAAGTTCGTCAAAACGGCCGTTCGCCTGGATGTGCCCGTCGCCAGTCGTCGCGCGCAGTTTGCCATCGACGCCATCGAGATTGATGGAGCCGTCTCCCGTGTGCAGATCCATCTCGCCCTTGAGCCCGGCAACCTCAATCTTGCCGTCGCCGGTGCGGAGATTGACTTTGCCTTCCCGCGGCATCTGGATGATCACGTCGACCTTGTGTTGTCCCCACTCGACGCTGACGTTGTGATGGGGATAGTGCACGTCGATTTCGACCGAATCTCCGGCCTGGTGTTCATCGACGCGAATGCCACCCTCGCCGATCTTGTAATGGGCCGAGATGACCTTGGCTTCGATCGTGTTCTGGTCCCAGGTGGTGACGCGGATGTTGGCATCTGAGGTTTCGACGCGCAGGTCAGGCTTGCCGCTGATGTTATAGGTTTTCGACCATTCCTCGGCGCGGGCTTGAGAAACCGCAATCGCCAAGGCGATGATTGTCAGTGAAAGACGGACGACAAGTGATTTCATGGAGTCCTCCGGCGGGGAGACACACCTTGGCCCCGCCCTGTTAGACGTGGTTACGGCGAATCCGTGTGTTTGGTTCCATCCAACCGTTTTTCGGGTGAAGCGGGGCGAAGATAAGCCAACCGGATCAGCGTCCGCTCAGAGAAGGGCAGGTACAGCAAACCGGCGCTGGCTGCGAATGCCGCTCCCAGGCCAATCTTCTCCATCAATAGAAATGGTGCGATGGCCCACAACTGATCGAGTGCCAGGACGAAGGGGAAGATGCGCCGGAATTTTTCGTCCAGACGCTGGTAGTCAAAGCCTACAGCGGAGAGCAGATAACAGCGCAGTGGAATCCCCACGCCTGCCGTAACCATGACCGCTACCGCGAGAGTGTTTGCAGCCCACAAGGGCAGGAACGAGTCGGCGATTCTTTGAATTCCATGCAGACGAAACAAGGCCGCTAAATAAAAACAGAGATACATCACCTGGATGAGCGCAAACAGTCCACGCGTCAGGCCACGATGCGGGATCGGTACCTCGAGTTCCGGATGCAGAATGGCCGCGGGCAGAGGAGCTTCGTGAGGCACAGATTGGGCGGGAAGGGGCACGCTCTCTGAAGCAATCGCCGGGGCAACCTGAGCCGGAGCCTGTACAGGAGCGATAAATCGATATCCGCGCCGAGCGAGAGTCTCCACGTAGCGGGGGCTCGCGGCGGAGTCTCCGAGCGCTTCCCGCACCTTGTTGATGGCGGTGTTCAAGCTGTGATCGAAGTCGACGAAGGTGTCGGATGCCCACAGCTTCTCGCGCAGCTCTTCGCGAGTGACCACATCGCCCGCGCGTTCCAGGAGAAGAGTCAAGACCTGAACAGGTTGGCCTTGCAGACGGAGTTTCACGCCGCCCTTGCGAAGTTCGCCTGTGTTGAGGTCGAGCTCGAAGACTCCAAAACGCGCGATCCGGTTGTTGTTTTGCTGGACTGCCATGGACGACGCCGTAGTTTAGCACCGCGCGGGCCAGTCCGAATCTGAGGAAGTTTGTGGAGACAGCCGCCTTCGGCTCTCCGGCCGCGCGAGCGGCCGTCTTTGCCCGTTACACCAGAAATTCAGTGATGAGATGACGACACCTCACACTGACCTGCCCAAGCGTCTACAATATCCGCGTGACCGCTCCACATCCCCACGACGAAGCCGAGCATCATCACCATCGCCACGCGGTGTATGCCTCGGAAACCACCGGGCTGCTCTTGATTGCTCTTGTGCTGCTTGTGCTCACTCTGATCCGGTACTGGCATGAGATCCATTGGAGCCTGCACTAAACGTGGCCCCCGAACCTGCTGAAGCCAATTCCTCTGATCCGTTGCTGGTAGTCATCCTCGGCCCTACGGCCAGCGGGAAGACCGCGTTGTCGTTATCCCTTGCCGAGAAGTTCCAGGGTGAGATCGTCAACTCCGATTCAGTGGCTATGTACCGCGAGTTCAGCATCGGGACAGCGAAGCCGAGTCTCGCTGAACGCGCCCGCGCGCCGCACCATCTCTTCGATTGCGTCGATCCCCTGCAGGATGTGACTGCCGGGGAATATGCGCGACAGGCTCGTGGAGTTCTGGCTGAGATCAAGGCGCGCGGGCATTTGCCCATCGTGGTCGGGGGGACGGGATTGTATCTGCGGGCCTTGCTGGAAGGGCTGTTTGCCGGGCCCCAGCGTTCCGAGGAACTACGGGAGCGCCTGCGGGAAAGGGCGGCCCAGCGAAGCTTGCCCTATCTCCACAGAATCTTGTCGCGTCTGGATCGTACGACCGCAGAAAAAATTCATCCTAACGACACGCCGAAGCTGATTCGTGCGATCGAGGTATGCCTCGCATCGCGGCAGAAAGTGTCGGAACTCTGGCAACAGGGCCGTGATTCGTTGCAAGGATTCCGCATTCTCCGCCTGGGGCTCGACCCCGACCGCGCAGCGTTGTATGCCCGAATCAACCAGCGCGCCGAGCAGATGCTTAAAGGCGGTTTGATCGATGAGACCAAGACACTAATTGAGAAGTATGGTTCCCGCGCGCGACCGCTAGGCTCGCTTGGATACAAGCAAGCTGCCGAATTCCTGCGGGGAGAACTTACTCACGAGGACGCTCTGTCGATGATTCAGCAGGCGCATCGCAATTACGCCAAACGCCAGATGACCTGGTTCCGGCGCGAACCTGAAGTCATGTGGTTCCAGGGCTTCGGAGAGGACCCGGAGATCGAACAAAGTGTCTATTCCGTGGTGGCGAGGTCTCGCTCTGGCCATCCCGGCATCGAAATAAGAATTCCTTAGTGACCCTCCGTGTCCTCTGTGGTTCATTGTTTTGCCTCACCACAGAGAGCACAGAGGCTCACAGAGGCTGAGGGCGAGCTCAAGACCTAACACCCAAGACCTGGCCCTCTCCCCTCTGCTATCGTTCCTGCATGCCGAAAATCTTAACGCTCCCGCTTCTTGCGCTCATTCTCTGTGTGTCTGTATCTGCAAAAGACAAGCAGCAACATCCAAGTCCGATTCACCACAGCAGTGCGGGTGACAAGTGGGCAGACAAGACGCTAAAGAAGTTGAGCGTCGAGGAAAAGGTCGGCCAGCTCTTCATGATCTGGTGCCGCGCCAGCTTCTTGAATTTAGAGAGCTCGGAATATCTGGAGCTGCGCGACGACATGCAGAAGTATCACGTGGGCTCCTTCGCCATGACCGTCCACGTGGACGGCCCTCTTCTCCTGCGCACCGGCCCGTATGAAGCCGCAGAACTGCTCAACCGCCTGCAGAAAGATTCGAAGCTGCCGCTGCTGTTCGCCGCGGATTTCGAGAGGGGCGTTGCGACTAGGCTGGTCGGCACAACCAACTTTCCGCACGCCATGGCCTTCGGTGCAGATGGAAAGCTGGAAGATGCTGAAGCCTTCGGCCGCATCACGGCCCAGGAAGCGCGTGCTGTCGGCGTGCATTGGAATTTCTTTCCCGATGCCGATGTGAACTCGAATCCCGCCAATCCCATCATCAACACGCGTTCCTTCGGAGAAGACCCGAAGCAGGTCGGAAATCTAGTTACCGCCTACATCAAAGGCGCGCACGCAGGGGGGATGCTCACCACAGTGAAGCATTTCCCTGGCCACGGCGACACGGCGACGGACTCGCATCTCGGAGTCGCCAGCGTGAATGTGGACCGCGCCCATCTCGAATCCATCGAGTTGCCGCCCTTCAAGCAAGCGATTGGCGCCGGCGTCGATTCCGTGATGGTCGCGCATGTCACGGTCCCGGCGCTCGATTCCGATCCGAACCACGTCGCCACCATCTCCAGCAACGTGGTCTCCGACCTGCTCGAAAAGCAACTCGGATTCAAGGGCATCATCGTGACCGACGCTCTCGATATGGCCGGTCTGACTCACCTGTTCGCCAACGATATCGGCCGGGCCGCGGTCGAGGCCTTCAAGGCCGGCAACGACCTGCTGATCATTCCGGCGGACTTGCCGGCTTCTTACCTGGCGATGGTCAAAGCCGTCTCTTCCGGCGAGATTTCCCGCGAGAGGCTCGATCGTTCCGTCCTTAAGATCCTGAAAACAAAGGGAGCGCTCAGGCTCAACGATTCCCGCACCGTTGACCTGAAGACCATCGCGAGTACGGTAGGCAAGCCCCAGGACATCGCGTTCGGACAACAAGTGGCAGACGCTGCGATCACATTGGTGCGCGACAACGGGAAGATGCTTCCCTTGAAATCAAAGGGAACCGCCAAGGGCGCCCTTCCGTATATGACCAAAGAGGAGACGCATAACGACGTCGTGGCGGTGTTGTTCTCGGACGACGTACGTTCGGAGTCGGGCCGCGCGTTCGGACGCGAGTTTCATGCTCGCATTCCGGACTCGCGCGTCATTTATGTCGACCCCAGAATTGCCGCGGGTATGAGCGATGAAGTCCTCAAAGCAGTCGATGCGGCGCAGACGGTCGTTGCCGCGGTGTACGTGATCCCGACGGCGGGCAAGGTCGGAAACTCGGTCGCCATGGCCGATGCGACCGGGACGCTTCTGCAGCAGGTGCTCGATCGCGCTGCGCAGAAGACGGCGGTGATTGCGATGGGGAATCCTTACCTGGCCAGCGATTTCCCCAAGATTGAAAATTATATGTGCACATTTTCCAATGCGACGGTTTCCGAGGTGGCGGCAGTCAAAGCGCTCTTTGGAGAGATTCCGATTCGTGGCCATCTTCCGGTCACGATTCCCAACGTCGCTCAACGCGGCGCTGGACTGGAGCGTCCGGCGCAGGTTGCCGAGACGCAAGTTGCCAAGTGAGGAGCGGGCAATGGGCAGAACTAAACATCAGATGGTTGGCGTTGCATTCGTGATGGTTGTAATCCTGCTTCTGTCGGCGTGCAACATCAACGTCAAGAAAGAGAAGAACGGGCAGGACAAGCAGGTCGACATCAGTACGCCCGTGGGCGGCATTCACGTCAGCAAGGGAGTAAACCCGGAGGACGTCGGCATTGCGGTCTATCCGGGCTCCACACTGAAGGAGCAGGACAACGGCGAGAATAAAAGCGCAAATGTGAACCTCTCCAGTTTCGGTTTCGGATTGAAGGTTGTCGCGCTCGAATATGAGTCCAAAGATTCGCCGGAAAAAGTGGTCGCGTATTACAAAGATCAACTAAAGAAATACGGCGACGTACTGGTGTGCCACACAACTGGAATGAACGTGAATGCAGGCACCAGGAAGCACGACGAGAGTTCACACGAACTAACTTGTGAGGGCGACAACGGCCACAATATAGAACTCAAGGTTGGCACCAAGGAGAATCAGCACATCGTCGCCGTCGAGCCTTCGGGAAGCGGCACGAACTTCTCACTGGTCTACGTTCGAACCCACGGTAAAGAAGCCGAGATTTAAGCCACTTCGGTTCTGGGGTCAGAGGTCGGTTAATTCAGAGGTTCGTTAATTATGTAACTTGCACTTTGAAAGGGCGCGGCTTCAGACGCGTCGTAAAACGGTTTTAGTGGAGGAGCAACCTTCAGGGCCGCATCATCGGGCCAAGGTGGAAGGGCTTTAGCCCCCGAGGTCACAGGACGCACGACGGAGGATTATTAATGCATCGTCATTTGGCACTTTCGCTAGCTCTCACCTTGGGAATAGCCGCCCCCGTTCTTTCTCAGGATTCAGAATCGAAGGACAAGAATCTCGACGTTCGCAGTTCGGTTGGCGACCTGCATGTGGGCAAAGATGCCGACGCCAAGAAAGCCGGTTTGCCGCTTTATCCCGGCGCGCGGCTCAAATCCAACGGCGCGGACCAGAGCCAGGCCAATCTGAGCATCGCGACCGAGTCTTTTGGAATGAAACTGGTGGTCGCTAACTACGTTTCCGACGACGCTCCCGGCAAGCTTCTCGACTACTATCGAGATAAGTTGAAGAAGTACGGAAAAGTGCTGGAGTGCCACTCCGCGAAACTGAACGGAGACGGTTCAGCGCACGATGATGATAAGGATTCCAGCAAGAACAAAGAGCTGAAATGTGACGAGAACTCCGGTCCCGTGACCGAATTGAAGGTCGGCACCGAAGACAACCAGCACATTGTGGCCGTCGAACCGGGTGAAGGCAGCAAGGGCTCCAAGTTCGCGCTGATCTATCTCCACACTCGCGGACAACAGGGCGACATCTAGGGCTGACAAAAATGCCGACGCGGTCTGATTGAAATGGCACGGGTTGCAGCCGTTGCGGAAAAACTCCTGAATGCCGGTGGTAACGTGGAAGAGTGGCGCTTTAGCGCCGCGTAGAGCGTACAGAATCAACAGTGGGCTTCAGCCCCAGTGGTCGTCCTATAGCGGCGATCCGAGTTTTTCCGCAACCTCTTACAGCCCGTGCCGCTAAGTACTGCACAACTAGCCTGGCTTTAGCCGCTGAGGGAAGCTTTCGAGTGGTTGCACGCGCCGTCCCGGTGCGATACTTTCAAATTCACCATACCTTTCATGGAAGAACCCTGCTACAAGTGCGGCCAGATGCTGGAGGAAGGTCGGGTGTTTTGCCCGCACTGCAGGGCTCCGCAGATTCGCGTAGCCGTTGCCGAACCTGCGGCGGCAATCCCCGCAGACAGCCCTGTGCGGCCGGTTCAACTGACGGCATCACAAACGGTGCCAGTCCTTGCGGTCCCCATGCGCTGGGACCAGGCTGCGCAACCGTGTGCCGTCGCCGCCTTTATCGCTGCGCTCGGCATGGTGCTGCGGTTGATTGTCCCAGTGATCGCGGTAATCGGAGCAGGATTCCTTGCCGTCGCGCTTTATCGCCGGCGTAATCCAGAAATTGCGGTAAGCGCGCGCACTGGGGCGCGACTGGGAGCCATCTGCGGGTTTTTCTGCGCTGGCATGACGGCAATCCTGGGAGCTTTGCGGGTTGCGATCCTGCACGAGGGCGGCAAGATTCGGGCGATCCTTCTTGATGCTCTTCAGCAGCAGTCCGGTCGATCTACCGACCCGGAATTTCAGGCCTCGCTCGATTTCTTCCGATCACCCACCGGTCTTGTCTTGATGCTGGCGTTCTTTCTTATCATGGCGTTGATCATGCTCATTCTCCTGGGCATGCTTGGCGGCGCGCTGGGCGGGGTCGGCCTGGGACGCCGCAACCGAAGTTGATTGCGACCTACCGCCCAACCTGCGGCATAATTTCCCCACGGACTTTCTTAGCCACATTCAACCGAAAGGACCACCCGCTCCATGCGCACGATTGCCCTTCTTACCATCTCGAACATCTTCATGACCTTTGCCTGGTACGGACACCTCAAATTCCGTGAAGTCCCTCTCTACAAAGTCGTCGTCGTGAGCTGGTTGATCGCCTTCTTTGAATACTGCTTCCAGGTTCCCGCCAACCGCATCGGCTCCTACGAATTCACTGCGGCGCAGTTGAAGACGATTCAGGAGGTCATCACCTTGACGGTGTTCGCGGTATTCTCCGTGCTCTATCTGAAACAACCGCTCCGCTGGAACTACCTGGCGGGATTCGCCCTGATCGTCGCCGCCGTGGCCGTCATTTTCCGGAAGTGGTAGCGAGTAGCGCCGGCGCCTGCCCTGAGCGAAGCCGAATGGGTCCGTGGCGGCTGTCGCGAGGGCGTCTCGCCATCACTTTCCATCGCGAGGGCATCTCGCCCTCGCTTTCCAAAAAGGCGAGGAAACTCCGCGGTTGAACCACGACCGCCCGATCCACCGTGCGTGACTGCCCGATCCACCGCGCGTGACTGCCCGAACCACCGTGGAAGAGCGGCCCTTAAGGGCCGCGTCAAATGCCCATGATTCGTGGCTTTAGCCCCTGTGGGAATTCTGCATCGAGAGTTGAGCCTTCTTCAAAATCGCCATCTGCCCCGCATGATACAACTCATGCTGCGCAATCCCATGCAGCATGTGATAGAAGTCATACCGCTTCCCCGGAACCTGATCCCGCAAGCGTTTGTCCGACAACGCTGCGACCGTCTCGACGAGTGTGTCGTGCGTGCGCTTCGCCATTGCCACTGCCTCGTGCCATGCTGATTCCGTCGGTGCAGGTACGCGCGGAAAATTCGCCGTCCCCTTGAGCTGACACTTCTCGCCGCCCAGGCGCCGCAGTCCAGCTCTATCCCACGCCGCTACATGTAATACAAGCTCCCAGATGCTGTGCGCATCCTTCAGCGGCTTCGCCGCCGCCGCAGCCGCATCCACATCTTCGAGCAGCTCCAGCACCGCCGGGCCATGCCATGCACTCCCGTAGAAAGCGCGCCGAAGCTGATCGGCAATCCGGAAGCCTTCCGAGGTTCCCGCTTTCTCTTTCCTCTTCATGAATGAGCCCCACCCGCGACGATCGCGATCCCTGCCGCATTCGCCGCCTCAATCACCTTGTCCCCATCCAGCAGCAGGCACTTGCCCGCATCCACCGCCAAACACGTCGCTCCCGCGGCCTGCATCACCTCAATCGTCTTCACGCCGACCACGGGAACATCGAAGCGCATATCCTGATTCGGTTTCGCAATCTTCACCACGGTCAAGTCCCGGCTCAGCGTCGACGCGTCCCCATGCATCGACCGCATAATCTGCCCGGCGCGCTCGATGGTGGCATCCGTCCCCTCCATCGCCTCCACCGCCACGCACGCCGACTCCGCGATCACCACAGTCTGCCCGATATCGTGCTGTGCCAACTGACTCGCCACCGCCCGCCCATACTCAATATTCTTTAGTTCCTGTTCGGTAGGCTGGCGTTGCGTCACCACACCGGCCTTCACCAGCAACGGCTCCAGCAGCCATGTGGATTTCTCCAGTGTGATCCCTTCATCTCCTAGGACTTTCGCGACCGCACCCAGCAGCGAGTCGGTATTCCGTGTAGTTAGAGTAAGTAGAAGTTTCGCCAGTCTCCAGTCCGGCCGGATGCTCGAAAAAATCTGCTTGTGCTTCACCTGCCCAGCCATCACCGCCCGCCGCACGCCTTCCCGCTGGAACATCTCAATCAGCTTGGAAAGCTCGCCCAGCGATAACCAGTGCACGGCCGCCGCTCCGCGCGATTCAATCTCCGGAAACGCCTCTTCTTTAATAGCCGCGACAACTACGTCATATCCCTGCGCCCGCGCCGCATCGAGCACGAGGAAGGGAAACTTGCCATTACCCGCGATCAAGCCAATTTTTTCTGGTTGAGAGGGCATACAGTGTGACGCGGAGTCAGTCTAGCATTTGGCGGTGAGGAAGGAATGTAGCCGACAGCCCGCAAGTCGACAAGTCCGCGTGCTCTGTCAATGACCATTATCGCTTCATAGCGTCAGCTACCTGCCACGAGGGTGTTCTCTACCAGCGCCTCGATGTCGCCAAACAACGCTGAGAGAGGTTCCCAGCCTCTCGGGGCATTGCACCACCACTTGAAACGGGCTTCGACGACGAAGTGACCGCCGAGGACGAGTTCGTAGCTGGTTCCGTCAACTCCGACATGATAGTCGGCTATGTGCGCCGGTACCGTCACAGCGCCAACCTTTGACAGCAGCTTCGTGACTGGCTCAAGCTGGACGCCCGCTTGAGTCTCTTCAATCGTCGGGTGCAGGCGGGCCAATCCGTGTTTCAGTCGTACTACGGGGTCTCGGAACTTTTCAATATCGATCGATCTTCTCCACACAGTCCTTACAGCGACGGCTCGGACCGTGTTTGAAGCTCGGACATCAGTCGATCCTCGAGGAAGCAGAATTTCGTAGGCACGACAGTCTTCGAAAGAAGGCAGGGCTATGGCTCGAAATTGGCACAGGTATCCCTTTCGGTTTGCACCCGCGGACAGGCGCGCCAGTGCCTCGTTTTGAAGGACCTTAAACTCAACTAACAGTTCCCTCTCCATGTTGGCAGAGGTTATCAGTGTCGTTCGTTGACGTAAAATCGCCGACACACTCAAGAGGACCTCGTTTCAACCCCAGCACCGACCCGCGCGAAGGAAAGCGCAATGTCGTTTACCCTGTCTGCCTCGCACGATCCATCACGCCATCGGCAGTTCACTTCTTGTCCGCTGCATACCCCTGCCAGACATACTCCAGCGCCTCGGCAAGCGTCTGCTGTTTCACCGCCCGGTCCACGTGCCCGGCGTTGCGAGCAAATACAAATTGGTAGTGATAGTTCTTGGCCGAGAGTACCTTCGCCATCTGCTCGTTGGCCAGCACCCAGTCGTGCATGTCGTCGCGCATTACATTTGGGTTGAACAGGTCCCGGTCGCCGACTTCCATCCAGATTCGTATCGGCTTCACTGGGCTCTCGGAAATGAGATGCTCGTGAAATCCCCACGCCCCATGCGGCGTTTGCGGATTGTAAGGCCACTGCTGGTTGATGAATGTTCCCGAGTAAGTAAGCACGCGGTGATAAAGCTCAGGATGGTACCAGGCCATGATCAACGCGCAAGAGCCTCCCGAACTGCCGCCCATCGTGGCCCTCCCGTCGGGATCTTTTGTGAGCTTCACGTGCGCTTGCGATTCGACCAGAGGCAACACTTCCTTTTCCACGAACTCGGCATACACTCCCGACATCGTGTCGTACTCAAGCCCGCGTTCACTCCCCTGCGCGTCCCCGCTTCCGTTGCCGATCGAAATCGCAATCATCGCCGGAATCTTGTGCCTGGCAATCGATACATCCAGAGCTGAAAAAAGCAGCGCGTCAGGTCCGTCCGCCCCGACGATGAAAGGCGCGACGCTGCCCGGCACATACTGCTTGGGAACATAAACGGCCACCTTCCGCGTGTACGGGGCCGGATGGCTGGTAGTCACGATGAGCTTTGCAGGGTCAGCGGGATCCGGAGTTCCAAACGTATTCGCATCCCGCGCAATGCCCGGATAGATCTTGCTGTCCGACGAGTTCATGGTGAACTCAATCACCGTTCCCTTGGGAACGCCTTCGGCAGGCGTCTCGGCAGCAGCATAGGTAGGGCCGATGATGAAACTGCCATCCACATTCGCAGGCGGGGCTGCGCCGTCCGGCAACTCTTTCGCGGTCACGTAGCCGGGAGTATGGGGATCGCGCGTTGGCGGAGTGGGACGCACCGCGTTTTGCTTCGGCGGACTAGTCTGGCCCAGAAAGGGAGTGACCAGCGCCAAGAGTCCAGCTAAAAGACAGATGCTCAGAGAACGTCGAGATGAAAGCATGCTGTCATTTTGCAGCATTTCTAAATTCGGCGGGAGTGGTCCTGTTGTCGAATTCTTCCGAGGTGCAATAATGCTTCGGACACATCCGATTTACGGAGGCACCGTCTTGCGATCTCTACTGCCCATCCTTCTCGCGATCCTGGTCGCGACAGTCGTTCGCCAAGCCACGGCACAAAGCACCAGCGGATCTCTCGAAGCCCGCCGCGCCGAACTCAAGCGCCTCCTCAACGACGAATGGGAATACACCCTGCGCACCGCCCCCGAGCTTGCCACCAACGTCGGCGATGAACGCTACAACGACCGCATCAGTGATTTTTCCGACAAAGCCATCGCGGACGATCTCGAACACACTCGCCAGGCCCTGAAACGATTCGAAGCTCTCGACGTCGCCGGCTTTCCCGAGCAGGAAAAACTGAACCATACTCTAATGGTCCGCACCTTGCGCGAATCAGTGGAGCGCGCGCGATTCAAGGGCTGGGAGATGCCCGCCACCCAATTCGGCGGGATTCACCTCGAATACGCGTCTCTCTCCTCTTATGTCCCTTTCCGCAATGTGAAGGACTACGAAAACTACCTCGCCCGTATCCACCAGATCCCTCGTGTACTAGACGAGGCCATCGGACACATGCGCGATGGCGTACGAGACAACTTAATGCCACCAAAGTATTTGCTCGAAAAAGTCGCGGCGCAGGCTCAACAGGTGGCCGACACGCCGCTCGACAAGAGCTCATTCACCGAGCCGCTGCGGAAGTTTCCCGATTCGATTTCCCAGCCGGACCGCGCGCGCTTGCAGGCGGCCATTGAAGAGGCGGTCAAGAACGAGATCGCGCCCGCATATACCCGATTCGCCAAGTTCGTCCGCGAGGACTATGCCCCCCACGGCCGAGTTGATCCTGGAGTCTGGGCTCTCCCCGACGGAGAAGCACGCTACCGTTTCGCCGTGCGCCACCAGACCACCACCGATTTCACCGCCGACCAGATCCACGAGATGGGCCTGAAAAGCGTCGCCCAGATCGAACAGGAAATGCTGAAGATCGCCAAGTCGCAAGGCTTCAGTGATCTGAAATTGTTCAACGCTCACATCCGCCAGGATCCCGCTCTGCACGCCAAGTCCGGCCAGCAACTTCTGGATCTCTACACGAAATATCGCGATCAGATGTATGGGAAGCTCCCCGAACTCTTCGGCCGCCTGCCGAAAAACAAACTCGACGTTGTTCCCATGGAGGAATTCCGCAGCGCCGACAGCGTCCCCGCTGACTACTCGATCGGCGGCGCCAACGGCTCTCGCCCCGGACGCATCAACGTCAACGAGTACGCGCCCGAGAAGCGCCTGCTGTTGAACGTCGAAGCCATCGCCTATCACGAGGGCGTACCCGGCCATCACCTGCAATTTTCCATCGCGCAGGAACTCACGGATCTGCCTCCGTTCCGCCGCTTCACACTCGATGTGAACGCCTACAGCGAAGGCTGGGCGTTCTACGCCGAGCGCCTCGGAAAAGAGGCCGGTTTCTATCAGGACCCCTACAGCGAATACGGACGCCTGCAGAATGAAATGTGGCGCGCCGTGCGCTGGGTGGTCGATACCGGCGTGCACTCCAAGCACTGGACTCGCCAGCAGATGATTGATTTCTTCCACGAGCACACCGCCATGGACGACCAGAACATCGAGACCGAAGTCGATCGTTACATCGCCTGGCCTGGGCAGGCGCTTTCCTACAAAATGGGCCAGACAAAAATCCTCGAACTGCGGGCCCGCGCACAAAAAGAACTAGGTCCCAAGTTCGACGTGCGCGCCTTCCACGACGCCGTGCTGGATCAGGGCCCGCTTCCCCTGGATGTGTTGGAAACGAAGATTTCGGAATGGATTAAAGAGCGGAAGTAGAATGCGCGAAATGCCGGTCAACGCCGTGATGTAAAACGTTGCTGACGCTCTGCGAACTCTGCGGCTTTGCTCAGCGAACTCAGGGTTCAAAAGAAGCCTCAAATCGGACCATTACTTAATAACCCCGCGCTCCGACGCTTCAATGAACCGGATCAGCATATCCACGTCCTCGCCACGGTCTGCCTCAGATTTGAGTTTTTCCAGGGCCTGCGATGTATTCATCTTCGAAGCCAGCAAAACTTTGTAAGCGTGATGAATTTTCGCAATCCGCTCTTTGGAGAACCCGCGCCGCTGCAGCCCCACTTTGTTCATCAGGTAGGCATGCGTCTCACGCGCCGCAGACGTCATCGAAAACGGGAGTACATCCTGCGTAATCGTCGTGCCCCCGCCAACGTAAGAATGCGCCCCGATCCGCACAAATTGATGGACCGGGCATAGCGCTCCCACCACGGCCCACTCCTCGACGATGACGTGCCCGCCCAGCGTCGCCCCGTTCACTAGCATCGCGTGATCGCCAATCACGCAATCGTGCCCGATATGCGTGTAAGCCATGATCAGCAGATGGCTCCCCACTTTGGTGAGCCCTCCGCCCTTCACGGTTCCACGATTGATCGTCACGTATTCGCGAATCTCGTTATGATCTCCAATCTCCAGCCGAGTCGGCTCGCCCTTGTAAGTCACATCCTGCGGCGCCATCCCAATCGCAGAAAAAGGGAAGAATCCGTTATCGGCCCCGATCTTGGTGGGCCCTTCAATCGCCACATGTGACACCAGATGACAACCCTCACCCAGTTCGACGCCGGCTCCAATCACGCAATACGGCCCGACTTTGCAAGACTCAGGCACCCGCGCACTGGGGTGAATAATCGCTGTGGGATGAATATTCGAAGATGTCATCGAGAACCGGCAGCCGGGATCACTTCGATAAAGTTTTTCTCTGTGTCCCTCTGTGCCCTCTGTGGTGAAAGCTTTTCGTTGAAGCCAAAAATAAGACGGCGCAAAGCCAATCAGCCCTCGTCGGCACTGTCATTAGAAGCGCGTCCGCGCGAACTGTCGATCAACTGACAAGATACGGCGGCCTCTGCCACGCGCCGTTCGCCCACAAACGCGTAACCCTGCATCTTTGCCGCCGTCATGCCCGGGACCGCCCGCCAGCCCTTGACTTCCACTTCCAGCCGCAACTGATCTCCAGGTCCCACAGGCCGCCGGAACTTCGCGCGCTCGATCCCAGTAAATACCATGACCTTGTCGTGCCGATCTTCCACCTCCGTCAGCAACAGCGCGCCGCCAGCCTGTGCGATCGCTTCGACGATCAACACTCCTGGCATAATCGGCAAACCTGGAAAGTGTCCCGCAAAGAAGGGTTCGTTGATGGTGACGTTCTTAATCGCCACAATCCGCTCTTTGCGCTTGATGTCGAGCACGCGGTCAATCAGTAGAAACGGATACCGGTGCGGGAGAATCTTTAAAATCTCGTGGATATCAAGCCCGGTCTTCCCATTGTTGGTAGGACCCTCGGGCGCAGCGATGCTCTCATTCATAGTTCGCGTGAAACAGCTTGAAGATTATACTGTACGGCTTGTGCTCGGAGTCTGCTGCGGTATTCCCAGGTCCTGTCCTAAACTGCGCACTTTAGGACAAGACCGTATTCCCACAGCTAGCCGCAAAGCGGCGAAAGAATGCAGCTCACGGCGCAAGCCGTGGGACGGCTAAGGAATGATAGAACTCCGAAGGAGTGAAAAAAATACTCCGCACTCACGCCACCTGATTCTACGAAAGAGCTCATAAATGTCTGCGCCGAAGAAAATCGTGAATTCCGAAAATCAATCCAACTTCGACCGACTGCACTACCTCGAATCCCGCCAGGACGCACTCCTCCAAACCATCCGCGAATTTGTCGAAATCGAATCTCCCAGCGATAACAAACCCGCCGCCGATCGTATGGCCGCTTTTCTTGCCGAAAAGTTCGCGCTCATCGGTGGTCGCCCTCAACTGCATCACGCCGAA
This sequence comes from Terriglobia bacterium, assembly GCA_020073385.1. Classification (GTDB taxonomy): domain Bacteria; phylum Acidobacteriota; class Terriglobia; order Terriglobales; family Acidobacteriaceae; genus Sulfotelmatobacter. The sequence goes on from JAIQFH010000014.1 coordinate 70,794, forward strand.
GATTTCGGCGACAATCTCCAAATCGATTTCCCCGGAGCCGGCAACACGAAACCCGTGCTCCTCCTTGGCCACTTCGACACGGTCTATCCGTTGGGAACGCTTCCTGCCATGCCCTGCCGCATCGATAACGGCCAGCTCCGCGGCCCTGGCGTCCTCGACATGAAGGCTGGCATCGCCCTGATGCTCTTCGCCATCGAAGCCTTACAAGCCTGGAACGGACAACTGCCCCGTCCTGTCACGGTCTTCCTGGTCTCCGACGAAGAAGTCGGCAGCAGTTCATCCCGCAAAATCACCGAGGATCTCGCCCGCAAATCCGCCGCAGTCCTCGTCCTCGAGCCCGCCGCCGGACTTCGCGGCGCCGTCAAGACCGCCCGCAAAGGAGTCGGCGATTACACTCTGACGGTCAAAGGTGTCGCCGCCCACGCCGGGCTCGATCCCAGCAAAGGACACAGCGCCATCCTCGAACTCGCCCGCCAGATCGCCGTGATTTCGAAGTGGAATGATCTGAAGAGCGGAGTCTCGGTCAATCCCGGAGTGATTCGCGGAGGAACGCGCACCAATGTCATCGCCGCCGAGGCCGTCGCCGAGATTGATGTCCGCATTAAGAGCGCTAAACAGGCGAACGGCCTCGATCGCAAATTTCACGCCTTGAAGCCCTTCGACAAACACTGCAAACTCCACATCGAAGGCGGCATCAACCGCCTGCCTATGGAACGCAACACCGGGGTGGCGGCGCTCTACAAGAAGGCGCAAGGGATCGCGAAACAAATCGATTGGAAGCTGGAAGAAGCGGCTGTGGGCGGCGGCTCAGACGGAAACTTCACGGCCGGCATCGGCATCCCTACGCTTGACGGGCTTGGTGCCGTCGGTGAAGGAGCCCACGCAATTCACGAGTATATCGTTATCTCTGAACTGCCCCGACGCGCACTGTTGCTCGCCGGACTGATCGAGGTCGCTTAACAGCTATGTTGAAGTTCATGGTGGTTCTCTATCGCCGGCCTGATCTGACTCCCGGGCATTTCCGCCAGCATCTGGAACAAATCCACGCGCCCTTGGCCAAGAAACTTCCGGGACTCCGAAGGTACAAGCAGAACCACGTGCTTCCTGATCCCAGCCGGCCCCATCCCGAATGGGATGCAATCGTTGAACTCTACTTTGACAGTGGGGATTCGATGGAAGCCGCATGGGCGAGCCCCCAAGGCGCCGCCTCCGATGCAGATCTGCCGCTCTTCGCCGACATGACTCGCACCACTTGGTCGGTCGTCGAGGAACTCACTCTTCTGCCGTGAACACCAGAAAGTAATCCATCTTGTCGCCTTTGACGAAGTCATATTTTTCCGTCAATCGGTAGCCCGCCTCTTTCGCCTCGCGAATCACCACGTCACTCCCAATGCCGTGATCCTCACCGTTGCCATTGCGGTCGATGATCCCGACTTTCGCCCCCGCGCGCAGCGACGCCCGAAGATTTCGCAGCAAGTCCACCGGATTAGCCACTTCGTGATAAGTCTTCAGCAACAACACGGCATCCACCGAATCCCGCGGCAGCAGCGGATCGTCAGCTTTGCTCAGAATCGTTTTCACATTCTGTATCTTCTCCTTTTCCGCCCTCTCTGAGATATACCGCACTGCCTCAGGATTAATATCCACCGCGTACACCGCCCCACCTCCACCCACGCGCTTCGCCGCCCGCACCGTAAACCATCCCGACCCAGCCCCGATGTCGGCCACGCGTTTCCCTGGACTGATGCTAAGGATGTCCATCACGCGATTGATCTGAAGCCGCTCCTCCCGCCCCGCCGACTCAAAGATCGACAGGTCTCCGGTATATGGCTCGCTGGTTTTCCGCTGCTGTTCGGCAGCAGCCGCTTGTTCCAGCCCGCAGAATTCCAGCCCGCAGACACGAGGCGCCGAACCCGCCAACAAGCAAAGAGCAACCATCAGAGCTCGAATCATTCGCATCGACTCACCTCAAAGACTTTCACTTTGACAATAGACTCTCATTCCCTCGCCGGGTAAGCGCAGCCCTTTTAGCCCCACTGAAACCTCGTGTTTTCTCTGCGAGCTCTGCGGAATTTCTCCTCGTCCTCTGCGGTTCAAGCTTTTCTGCACACGAACAAGAACATCGCGTGTTTTGACTCCGGCAGTTCAGTAGCCTAGAATTTGAATTAGATGCGGCGTCACCGCCGCAGGCCCTCAGAAAGCGCCCCCGAGGAGGCTGTCACAATGGAAGGAAAAATCGGAATCTGGGAGATCCTTCTCATCGTTGGCATTGCCCTCCTGCTGTTTGGACCCAGCAAGTTCGCCTCATTAGGCAAGAGCATCGGCGAAGGACTTCGCAACTTCAAGTCTGCAATGAAAGAAGAACCTGCCAAGAAGGACGAGAGCAACAAGTCGTAGCCCAAGATTCATTTCCTTATTTCAACTACTTCGCGTCCCGCAGCATCCGATACACCAGCGCCACCGGGAGCCCCACCACGTTGCTGTAGTCCCCCTCGATGCGAGGAATCCATCGTGACGCGATACCCTGAATGGCGTACGCTCCTGCCTTATCCATTGGCTCTCCGGTCGCGATGTAGTCAAGAATCTCCTTCTCCGAAATCTCGCTCATCGTCACGAGAGTAATCTCGGACCCGAGATGAAGGTTCTCATTCCAGTTTTCGTCACGAGCGCTTGATGTTCGACTGGGTACTCGGTACTGAGTACTGGGTACTGGTTTTACCAGGCAGATGCCGGTAATCACTCGATGCCCGCGCCCGGAGAGCATCCGCAACATGCGCGCCGCGTCCTCCGCGTCGACCGGCTTTCCCAGGATTGTTTCATCTATGACGACAATCGTGTCCGCGCCCAGCACCGCGTCTTGCGGACGGCTTCGCCAAACTGTCAGTGCTTTCTCGCGCGCCAGCCGCTCTGCGCACTCGCGTGGCCCCTCATCCTTGAGCGGCGTCTCGTCAACATCCGCCGGCTGCACGGCAAACGAAATGCCGGCATTGCGGAGAAGTTCCTGACGTCGCGGCGAGGCCGAGGCAAGCACAAGCATGAGGTTCGATTTTATAGGAAGGCAGCGGCAGCTCTATTCTCTGATCAGTTCAATCCGGTTCCCAAACGGATCCGCGATGTGACAACGTCGCACGCCGGGAATGCTGGCATCCTCGTCAACCTCAACTCCGCTAGCTTTGAGTCTGTTGACCAGGCCGTCATAGTCAAAGCACCGCAGCGCAGGATGCGCCTTTCGCGCCGGACGAAAATCCGCTTCCACTCCAAGATGAATCTGCACCGGTCCGCACCCAAACCAGCATCCCGCTCGTTTGGCCAACTCCGCGGGCTTAGGAACTTCCCTCATCCCGAGCAGCTTCCCATAAAACGCTCGCGCCCGATCCTCGCTGCCTGGAGGCATAGCAAGCTGCACATGATCAATCGCGCTGAAAGGATATGTACTCACAAAATAGCCCGTGTACTCGCCGTCACTGATTTCCTCCGCGTTCTCGGCGGCCTTTCTCTGCGACCTCCGCGGTAAAAAGCTTTTCTCACCGCCGCTACCGGCTCCCCACCGTCCCCCGCACCGCTTCAATCAGCTTCGCCGAATCGTAACCCACGCCGTCTTTAAACACGGTCTCGACATTCTCGATGTCTTGAATCTTCTTCGAAGGATCTCCTTTGATCACGACGATGTCCGCCTGTTTTCCCGCTGCAATCGTCCCGATACGATCGAGTTCGCCCAGATACTGCGCGCCGTTATAAGTGGCAACATGAATCGCTTCCAGCGGCGTGAATCCCGCCTCCACCAGCAACTCCACTTCGCGCTGATCGCCAAAACCAGCGATCACGCCGCCCATGCCCGTCGGATCCAGTCCGGCCAGCAGCAGCCCCCCGGCCTTCGCGAACGCATATTCGAATTCCAACTCTTTCTTGAATGCGGCCGGAAGCGGCGACTCTTCGCTTCCGAAGTTCCTTTTCAAGAACGCAGAATCGCTGTAGCGCAACCGGTTGGACAGCCAAGCATTCGTCGCATCCGTTGTCATGGCGTCCGTCACGCGCCTTTGCACAGTCGGTCTTCCCGGAAAACTCCCCATCTCAAAAACTGGCAGCGTAGACGTCACAGCCACATGATGCTGCACCAGGTATTGAATCGTGTCGTGCAGCGGCCCGGAATTCACGTCAAGCTTCGCCATTATGACGGGATCCTCAGGCTGGTCCGGACACTCGTCCGGCTTTTTCCCGAGAAGAAACTCGGTGTCCACAAACAAACCATGTTCCAGATCGTCGATGCCAAGGTCGGCCGCCTCCCGGAAATTGACCGCACACAAATGGCCCGTTACCTTGGCACCGCGCTTGTGTGCCGTCTCGATCGCCGCCTTCAGCTCCGCGCGCGTAATGAACATGTACGCTTTGAAGTTGTCCACGCCTTCATCGAGCCAGTAGTTCACCGTCTTGACCGCATCGTCCGGCCCCGTCAATTGATGCAGTTGGATCGCCCACGATCCTTTGCCCTCGAGATATGGGCCCGTGACGTGCATCTTCGGGCCCGGAGTCTGACCGCCATCAATCGACTTCTTCAATTCGATATCGGTGTAAGGCTCGAGCGACCCCGTGGTGCGGATCGTTGTTACTCCGCCTGCCAGATAAAGTCGCGGGAAACTGAACGCCATCTCGCCAAACACGCCACGGCCGACCGGATAGAACAAGTGATCGTGCATCCCCACCAGCCCAGGAATCACCGAATATCCATGCAGATCGATCACCTGCGCATCTTTCGCGACATTCGCCGACGCCGCGTCGCCCACCGACTCAATCTTCCCTTTGCTGATGACGACAGTCTGATCCTCCCGCGCCGCCGCTCCAGTCCCGTCAATCACGCGCACGTGCGTGAGCGCGACGAGTGGAGCATCCACCTTGACAAATGCCCGCACCTCGGGCGACAAGTTCTGCGCCGCAGCAATCGAGCAGCAACCAAGCAGCACAATGAGAACACTCTGCATGCCTCCTCCTTAATCGTTTCCAAGACCTGATGGTTTCGCCGTCGGAAGAATCTAGGTGTCTTCTCCGTCGTCAGCATCTCCGTGGAAGAGCGGCCCTTTCAGGGCCGCGTTAGTCGCTCAAAGCACTCCGGGCTTTAGCCCCTGGGTTGCGCTGTGGAATCGAAGTTAATGGGTCACTTCAGAACCACGTTCCTGCTCGATACTTCCTGTACTCCTCCCCAAACGCCGCCTCCAGCACCGCCGACTCTTTCCCGGTTCGCCAGATCTGCAACGGAATTACCAGCAGGAATATCAGCAGCCACACCGGCTTTCCGAATACAAGAATCCCGCCTGCCATCACCATCGATCCGAACACATAAATCGGATTGCGAATCTTCGAATACAGCCCGCGCGTCACCAACTGCCTTGCCTCAGCTTTCACCGCAAACGACGCACCCAACTGGAAGCGGGCCACTGTCCACAGAATGAATCCCGCGATCATCAGCGACAGCCCCGTAATCGGCAGAGCAGTCCATGTCACTGGAGGATGCTGCCACAGCAAGGCCCCAATCGCTCCACCCACAATGAGAGTGAGCAGAATGTGTTTTCCGACCATGATCTCGACTCAGGCACACGAGGGTAAATCAGGCAGCGCACACATCGCAAGACGGGCAGGAAGGAATTGTCTTATGAAGGTGATGTTGTCATCAAACTAGGCTCTCTCCGCGATCTCGGAGCCTTTCTCTACGATCTCCGCGGTAAGAAAGCAACGGATCGCCGGGACAGAAATCTGAAAGCTGCGCACCTGCTAAAATCAATATTTACCGCGCTCTCATGGATTCCCAGCACATCCGCAATTTCGCGATCATCGCGCACATCGACCACGGCAAGTCCACGCTGGCCGACCGCCTGCTGGAACTGACCGGATCCCTCACCGCGCGCGAGATGCAGGCCCAGGTCCTCGACTCCATGGACCTCGAACGGGAGCGCGGCATCACCATCAAGGCCCACGCCGTCCGCATGGTGTACACCGCGCAAGACGGCCAGACTTACCAGCTCAACCTGATCGACACGCCCGGCCACGTGGATTTTTCCTACGAGGTTTCCCGCTCGCTGGCATCCTGCGAAGGCGCCCTTCTTGTCGTCGACGCCTCACAAGGCGTCGAAGCGCAAACGCTCGCGAATTCCTATCTCGCCATCAATCACGGTCTCGAGATCATCCCCGTGATCAACAAGATCGATCTGCAGAGCGCCGACATCCCGCGCACCAAAGAGATGATCGAGAGCGCCGTCGGCCTCGACGCGACCGACGCGGTCCTCATCAGCGCCAAAACCGGCCAGGGCGTTCCCGACGTGCTGGAAGCGATTGTGAAGCGTGTTCCTCCGCCGAAGGGAAATCCCGACAACCAGCTCCAGGCGCTCGTTTTCGATTCCTGGTTCGATCCGTATCGGGGCGTGATCGTGCTGGCTCGCGTTTTTCAAGGCACGCTTCGCAAGGGACAGAGGATCCGTCTCATGTGGAACGGAACCACCTTCGACGCGGAAACTCTCGGCGTGCTCACGCCCAAGCCGGTGGAGATTGATCTACTGCAGGCAGGCGAAGTCGGATTCATCATCGCCAACATCAAGAACGTTGCCGACACAAAAATCGGCGATACCATCACTGATGACACCAACCCGGCCATCGAGCCCCTGCCCGGCTTCGAAGAAATCAAGCCCATGGTCTTCGCCGGGCTCTACACCGTCGACGCCCACGAGCACACGCAATTGCGCGAAGCCCTCGAAAAGCTGCGCCTGAACGATTCGTCCTTCTTCTTCGAGCCTGAAAGTTCCGTTGCTCTCGGTTTCGGCTTCCGTTGCGGCTTCCTCGGCCTGCTCCACATGGAAATCATCCAGGAGCGCCTCGAGCGCGAGTTCAATCTTGACCTGATCACCACGGCTCCCGGCGTGCGCTACAAGATCACCAAGACCGATGGCACCGTTGTTGAAATCGACAATCCTTCGCGCTGGCTCAATCCCGCGGAAATCGCCAAGGTAGAAGAGCCCGTAATCCTCGCCACGATTCTGACGGGAGAAGAATACGTCGGCGGAATCCTTGCCCTTGTGGAAGAGAAGCGCGGCAAGCAGAAAACATTCGAGTACGTGGCCTCAACCCGCGTCATGTTGCACTATGAGTTGCCGCTGAACGAGATCGTCCTCGATTTCTACGACCGTCTCAAATCCGTCTCCCGCGGATACGCGTCGCTCGACTACCACCTCGCGGGCTATTGGGAATCGCCCATGGTGAAGCTCGACATCCTGGTTGCCGGAGATTCCGTCGACGCGCTCTCGATCATCGTGCACCGCGACTTCGCCTACGAGCGCGGCAAAGCGCTCGTCTCGAAAATGCGGGAGCTGATCCCTCGCCAGATGTTCGAGGTCCCGATTCAAGCTTCCATCGGCGCCAAGATCATCGCGCGCGAGACCGTCCATGCCATCCGCAAGAACGTCCTTGCCAAGTGTTACGGCGGCGACATCACCCGCAAGCGCAAACTGCTCGAAAAGCAAAAAGAAGGCAAGAAGCGCATGAAGCGCATCGGCCGCGTCGACATCCCCCAGGAAGCATTCCTCGCCGTCTTGAAAGTAGGAGAAAGCAGCAACTAATCAACCCCGTGTCGAGACCGCCTTTAGGTTTTATGTGGGGCAAGGCTTTAGGTTTTATGTGGGGACAGCCGCCGTCGGCTGTCCGGCGAGCGCAGCTCGCCACTCCGGCGGTGGCGCTGGCGTTCCCGTGGAAGAGCAGCCCTTCAGGGTCGCGTTGAGTATCACAAAAAAGATTGGGCCTTAGCCCCTGCGTGAGAACTACGATTGAACGAGAGCGGTGGAGCGAGTCCCACCAAAACTCCAGCCGCGTATCGACGCGATATGAAAGCTCGGCACGGAAGTGCCGGGTGAAGTGGAACAAATGCGCGAGTCCCGCAGGGACGACGTCATCCAGCCACTCAGCAGAGATATCCCGGGCTAAGGGAGGTGTATGAAGCGCATCCTGGATTGGAAAAGCCAATCATCTGAATCGGGGTTTTCGCTTGGAAGCCGAGTCCAGCGTCCCCTCGAACAGGCTCATTTCGGCTGCAAAACGAAGGTGCCAGAACTCCAAAATGTGCAAATCTCAAAACCGGAACGATTCGCACCTCGCCCGACGCCGGTTCATGTTAATGCTGGATGAATTGCATAACTGGTTACTATTCAGATACTTAAAGGGTAACTTCCGAATATCCGGGAACCGACCGATCGGTTTTTACAGAAAGCTATTCTGAGTGCGGTATTCACTTCCACAAGCTTTTCCACAGGATGCAGCAACTTCAAAACACATATGCAAACTTAAGTCACTACAGTACTTATTCCTCGCGCCTACAGGAAACACTGTAAGCCGAGAGGTTTATTCCTCACCAGCGATTCCCCCCTCCGCCATGGACTCAAATCGAGTGCAGTGCTTGAGGAATGCCATTTTCACCCGGCCGATGGGACCGTTGCGCTGTTTGGCAATGATGATCTCCGCCCGCCCCTGCAGCTCCGGATCATCCTGCTTGTAGACTTCCTCGCGGAAGATGAACATGACCAGATCAGCGTCCTGCTCGATCGATCCCGACTCGCGGAGATCGGCCAGCTGCGGACGATGATCTCCGCTGCGGCTCTCCGGCGCGCGGCTCAACTGTGAGAGGGCAATCACCGGAACACTGAGTTCTTTCGCCAGCGCCTTCAGCCCGCGCGAAATCGCCGACACTTCCTGCGTACGATTCTCAAATCTTTTTCCGCCCCCAGACATGAGCTGCAGATAGTCCACGATGATCAGATCGAGCCGCCCTTGCGATTGCTTCAGCCGTCGCGCCTTCGCCCGCATCTCGCTCAGAGAAATTCCCGGCGTGTCGTCGATGAAAATCGGCGCATGCGCCAGCTGCTCCATTGCGCGGACAACTTTTTTCGTGTCATCCTGCCACAGTGATCCGGTACGCATCTTGTGCGCGTCGACTCGTGCCTGGGAACACAAGAGACGCATCAGCAGAGCTTCGCGCGACATTTCCAGCGAGAACACTCCCACCACTTGCTGATCTTCGATCGCGGCGTTCTCCGCGATATTCATCACGAACGCCGTTTTGCCCATCGAAGGCCGCGCCGCAATGATCACCAGATCCGACCGCTGCAGTCCACTGGTCATCTCGTCCAGATCGGTGTAGTGCGTGGCCAGTCCCGTAATGCGCTGCCCGCGCTGCAGGAGCGCATCGACGGATCCGAAGGTCTCCCGGACGATCTCCTGCACGCCCATGAACCCGCGCCCAATACGCTTTTCCGAGAGCTGAAAGATCGCCGCTTCGGTATCGCTGAGCACATCCTCGGCGGCATCCGACTGATCGCTGGCCCGCGCAATGGCGGTAGTCGCGGCGGAAATCACTCCGCGCAGCAACGCCTTGTCGCGCACGATCTTGACGTAGTGCTCAATGCTCGGCCGCTCCGGCACGCCATCCACCAGGCTCGACACGTACGCCACGTCGCCGATCGGCTGCAGATCCTTGTGCCGCTCGAGTTCCTCGATCAGCGTGATCATGTCGATCGGCCGCGAAGACTCCGCCAGATCTACCATCCGCGAATAAATCCGCCGGTGCGAATCGAGCGAGAAGTCTTCCACCCGCAGATGCTCCGCCGCCTGGTTGTAAGCAAAGTTGTCGAGCAGGATCGCGCCTAGAATCGAGCGCTCAGCATCCACATTCGCCGGAAGCGTGCTGATGGTGTAATCAGAAGTGGCCAAGACTCTTCCCAAGCACAAATTTAAAAGTCGGTACGACGAACACTACCCGCACTCCCCTTGTGAATGCGACGCGCATCCTCTGGAAAACTCCCGCGAATTGAAAAAAAGTTGGCGAGCGATCCCAGTGGCGACGGCCGCCTTCGGCCGTCCTGTGAAGGCGAAGCCGAGCAGCGCTGCCACATATTCGAAGTGTAGGCGAATGAAAAACGAATATCAAGGCCGATAGCAGCTTGATGATTGACGTCGAGGTTTATGTCTGAGGCGTGCGGGATCAACTGGGCATGGGCACTAGGTACTGGGCCTCAAAATTCGAATGCGGTCCAAGGCCAGCCACCCTGGACCGCATCTTTCGTGTGTTCTTGACCTGCCTTTGTCACCGCAGAGGCGGCGCCATGACCGCTTCAGCCCGACAACACCCGCAAGCGGGTGCTGCACTTGCCGAAGCCAGTTGCCGATTCGCTATCTCGCGATGGCGAATCTGCAACCGTGCAGTGGCCGACGGCCTGTCTTGTGCTCCGAAGAGCAACAAGGGGGAGGAGGCCGCAAAGCCCGGGCAACCAGTCGCGCAGAGCGCGTTTCTGGAAGTTTCCCCCCGGTGACTCCCTCTCGAGAATCGCCGGTGACCGCTAGCTCTGCCGCATTCATTCGGCCCAGCCAGGAACTTTCACGTTTCGCTGAACACACTCTCCGTCAGTTTGTCGCGCCCCGCAAGTCAAATTCCCAGCCCCATTGTGCAGAAACTGTGGACGATGAGAGTTCCCTGTGGAAGACCGAGGAAATCTAAGACAGAATCTTGAACGCGTGATTGAGCACAAGTGCTTTCAATAACTTACACGCGGTTAAAGAGTCAGTCTCACTTGCGGACCAGATCCGCTCGTGTGGCGACAGCCGCCTTCGGCTGTCCCGCAAAGGCGAAGCCGAGCGGCCCGACCACCGAAACGATAGACTTGCCGCTTGCGCACCCACTCCCCTAACACTTGGCCGCTCCTTCCCCAATCTTCATCATCATTCAAATTTTCAACCCTAACTGGAAAGCTCCCACCCGATCCTCTGTGCCCCTCTGTGCCCTCCGTGGTGATCGCATTCTCCCTCCCCGAAACCACCGCGTTCCCACGACCTCGCATGTCCGATTCCGTACACCCCGTTCCGCCGATGGTCAAGATTCCCCTTTCGAAAGCAACCTACCTCCTTCCCTTGCAACCGATTACGGCTTGATCGGGTGGCATGGGAGTTGCATTGAAACACCAATCGGACACTGATATGGAAACCCTACTTCAAGACCTTCGCCACGCCTTCCGCCTCTTGCGGCGCAGCCCAGGCTTCACGGCTGTCTCGGTCCTCACGCTGGCCCTCGCCATCGGCGCAACGACCGCCATTTTCAGCGTGGTCTATGGAGTCCTGCTGCGCCCGCTGCCCTACACCGATCCCGACCGCATCGTGGCCATCCACGAGGTCAACACGCGCGGCACCTGGTCGCGACTCGCCGACCCGAATTTCGATGACTTCCGCGACCAGAACCGCAGCTTCCAGGTCATCGCCAAGTACACCGCGTACGTCATGTCGATCTCTGGCGGCGCTCAGCCAACGCGCACCATGGTCGCCAGCGTTTCACCTGATTTTCTGAAAGTATTTCAGGCTCAGCCGATCATCGGACGCGGCTTCACGTCCGCTGACTCCCACAAAGGCTCCGCTCCCGCCGCACTCGTCAGCAACGGATACTGGAAACAGCAGTTCGGATCATCAACCGATCTCTCACAGCTTCACCTCAAGATCGACAACCAGATCTTCGCGGTCATCGGCGTTCTTCCCGACGGTTTTCAATTCCCAACTGAAACCGAGGTGTACATCCCTGCCGATCTCGAAGGTGAGAATCCCAGCCGCACTTCGCACAACTACGACGCCGTTGCTCGCCTTCGGGACGGCCTCACGTCCCGGCAAGCGAGTGCCGAAATCAGCGCGATCGCCCGCCGCATTCGCGACAACTCAACCGAGAAAGGCGACTACCTCCTAGCCGACGCGGCCGTTCTTCCACTGCAGGCTTCGATGACGAGTAAATCTCGCCCGGCTCTGCTGATCCTGCTCGGCGCGGTGGGATTCCTCCTCCTTGTCGCCTGCGCCAACGTCGCTAACCTGCTGCTCGCGCAGGCTTCCGTCCGCGAGCGGGAACTCGCCGTGCGCAGCGCTCTCGGCGCCGGCCGCGGGCGCCTCGTCCGCCAATTCCTCACCGAAGCACTTCTACTCTCGCTCACCGCGGGAGCCCTCGGTGTCCTCGGAGCTTTTTCCGGCGTCCGCGGACTGGTCGCGCTCGCTCCGCAAGATCTGCCCCGCCTCGAGAGCATCGCGGTCAACGTTCCCGTACTCGTCTTCGCGTTCCTGCTCTCCGCTGCAGTTGCCGTCGGACTCGGCATCTTCACCGCCGTGCGCGCTACTTCCGGCGACGTCCGCGAAGCCCTCAGCGAAGGCGGCAGATCACAATCCGGATCGCAAAGTAGCGAGCGTGTCGGACGCATCATTGTCGCGTCTCAGATCGCTATCACTCTAGTTCTTGTGATTGGTGCCGGACTTTTCGGACGCAGCCTGATGAAGGTCCTCGCAGTCGATCCCGGCTTTCGCGTCGATCACATCGTCACCATGGACGTTGCGCTCCCCTGGGCCGAGACTCCCAAACAAAAGTCCACTCAAATTACTTTCTTCTCCAACCTGATCGACCGCCTCAAACAGATTCCCGGTGTGCACAAAGTGGGCGCGACCAGCGGCCTTCCCATGACCGGAGGCCTTCCTGACGGCATGTTCCTGCTGATGACGCAGGAGGAAGTTCCCAAAGTGAGTCCCGAAGACCGCGAGGCGTTCGGTCGCGCCTTCGACCTCCTCTTCCACCAGAAGGAACGTTTGGGTACCGCCAACTTTGGAGTCGTCACCGACGGATACTTCCAGGCTCTCGGCATCCCGCTGCTTCGCGGACGCCTCTTCGAGGAGCGTGATACCGTCGATGCTCCGCATGTCGCCGTGATCAGCGAATCATTGGCGCATTCACGCTGGCCCGGACAGGATCCCATCGGCCACACCATCGAATTCGGCAACATGGACGGCGACCCGCGCCTCCTCACCGTTGTCGGCATCGTCGGCGACGTGCATGATTATGGCCTCGATGCTCCGCCGCGTCCGACAGTCTATGTAGATCTGTTCCAGCGTCCGCGAGCCGCGATCACACTCACGATGTTGACGGATGCTGACACGCAGCTGGTCACCGCGTCTGCGCGCAGCATCTTGCAAGAACTCAATCCGGAAATTCCACCGACCTTCCGCACCTTCGCGCAGGTCTATTCCGCGTCGCTGGGATCGCGCCGCTTCAACCTGATCCTGATCGCGTTCTTCGGAATCGTCGCGCTCCTGCTCGCAACCGCCGGAGTCTTCGGCGTGATGGCCTACTCCGTCAGCCGCCGCACCCGCGAGATCGGAGTCCGCGTCGCCCTGGGTGCGCGCTCTCGCGACGTTCTCACCATGATCCTCAACCAGGGCATGCGCACGATCCTGATCGGCATAGTCATCGGATTAGCCGGATCGTTCGCTCTAACGCGTACGCTCTCATCGCTTCTCTTCGGCGTCACCGCAACCGACCCGCTAACGTTCGCTGCGGTGATTGCACTCCTGATCGCGACAGCGCTGCTGGCGTGCTACATCCCCGCGCGGCGTGCTACGAAGGTCGATCCCATGGTCGCACTGAGATATGAATAGTGAGTAATGCATGAATGATGTCGAGGTGCAATCATCGTCATCCTGAAGCGGCACCTTTCATATACTCATACTTCTGTCATTCCGACCGGAGGGAGGAATCTGCTCCTGGCCGGCGCCGAGGCGCTGCCGGCAACAGCAGATTCCTCAACGGCTCCGCCGTTTCGGAATGACAAGAATGTGGATATCCGGCGTCGAAGGACCTACAAAACCGGTCGAATCTACCCCTTATCCACCGGCTTCCCCGTATGCACCCCACCCCGCTCCAGGTAGTACTTGAAGTAATTCATTGCCGCCTGCATCCGCGCCAATCCCGGACCAAGCGGAGTCGCAGCTGGAGGCTCTTCCGTCGCCGCCTCCTCACCCCCTGAAGCCTCCCGCAACAAAGGCCAAGCCTCCCGATACTCCTCATACTTCGCCTCACCGCCCTCGGTGCACAGCGAAATCGACTTCAGCCCTCGAATCTCCTTCGCCGGAATGATGTACCACACATCCTCCAGCACGACGTACGCCGCCAGAAAATCGAACGCCCCCGCCTTGTATGCCTTATGACTGCTGCACACCGAACAGATATACGCTTTACCGTTCTCCAGTTTCGCTACAGTACACTTCACCTGTACCGCCACAAACTTCCCCGGACGCCCCACCACACAATCAAAACTATTCGAATCTCCCCAAGGCTTGCTCACCGGCAACCCATGCTCACTAGCCCGCGCAATAAACACCGACTCCGCCCACTCTCCGCGTTCTTTCTTGTCTTTGATAATTCTTGTTCTCCGCCTCTTCATCCTCAACCTCTGTCATCCCGACCAAGCCACAGGACTGGCGCAGCCAGCCCGAAGGCGCGTGGAGGGACCTTGTGTTTTGTTTGTAAGCCGAAATTCGGAAAATGACGCGGGGGGCCCGATCTCTGGCCGGTTTTGCCAGAGGTGGGGATTTTCGCGAACGTCGCCTTATCTCTCCATTGGAATTTTCTGACAAGCCAGAGGCAAGCAAATTCCGCGAAAAATGCGGGAAGCATTCCCAAAACGGGAACGCGACCGCGGTGAGTTGCCTCTTGAACGGTCCTTCAGGGCAGCGTCAGCACCATGTCCCGGAGGGACAACTGATAGTAGCCCGCCAGTTCACTGGCGGGTTGCGGCGCTAGGACCGCAGTGCCCCGTAGGGACACCTGAATTACTCGCCACATTCCCACCATGGGAAAACGAATCTTCCGTCCGTCGATTTGTCGACCCCGGTCACCGCACTGCGGCCTACACTGAATTGTTTATGCCGCACACCTACGTTTCCGACCTTGTGCATTGCGTCTTCTCGACGAAACTGCGCCGTACTCTGATCAAACCGGAGATTCAATCGGATCTCTGGTCTTTCCTGGGTGGCATCGCGCGCAAGAACGAATGCAAAGCACTGATGGTCGGTGGCACCGAAAATCATGTGCACATGCTCTTGTCGTTGCCTGCAGATATGTCGCTGGCGAAGGCGATGCAATTGATCAAAGGCGCATCCTCGCGCTGGATGAACGAAACCCACACGCGGGATTTCGCGTGGCAGGAGGGATACGGCGCATTCACGGTCGGCATCTCGCAAAAGGCCACCACGATTGCCTACATCCAGTCGCAGCCGGAGCATCATCGCAAACGCAGTTTTGAGGAAGAATTCATCGCGTTCTTGAAGAAACACAACGTGGAATACGATCCGCGTCACGTGTGGGGTTAGGACCGGGGCGCGGGTTCAGGCGTCCCTACGGGACGCAATGCATTTCCCCGCACCACCCGGCGTTGAAACGCCGGGCTATTATCAGAGGTCCCTCCGGGACCTTTCGTCAAACGCCAAGCCCGCGATCTTTTGTCCCGTAGGGACAATTGAAAATAGCCCGCCAGTTCACTGGCGGGTCGCCGACGCAGGCCACACCCGCGTCCCGGCGGGACGCCTGAACCGTCGCCACGATGTTTACAGGGAAGGACCTTCTTTGGACTGCCCTAAGCTCACTAATCATCCCGGCTTTAGCCGCTGCGGTCACGATGTGGACGAAGATCTATAGGGGACGTGTCCGTGAAATCCCACCCTTGCGCACCGAACGCGCAAGGATAGGGCACCCGGCATCCATAGTCTGTGCGATGGCTTTCGAAGGTCGCGAGAAGCGGAATGCAGCCCACGGCGCAAGCCGTGGGTGCCAAGCGGAAATTGAACGAGCTCCGAAGGAGCGAAAGAACATCGCCGGCACGAGCTCCCTAGGAAACGGAGCGAACGGAAAACGTCCCGTCTGTCCCCGGTTTCTCAAAACGGGAACCTGGACGCTCCACCTCTCAGAAATAGTTACACGCACGACAGCGCATGTTGGAACCATGAATGATATTGTTACGCGTATACTGAGCAGTCATTCTGACCGAAAGTATGCCAAATGCTCGCCATGTACTTGCATTGCTGAAGACCCACATCCGCGGGGATGATCAAGAATTCATGTCGGTCGCAATGCAGGTTGCTGCGCAGGAAGCGAGGCAGGGCCACACCAAGCTTGCAGAGCAGATACGCGAACTCATTGATCGCGCCAAGCTAGAACGGACCCACAGCCAGCAACGCCTTTTGGTATTGGAGCCCAAGGGCGACCTTGCAAGCTTGGTCACTCTACAAGAGCCAACCGCGCGCCTTGCCAGCTTGGTTCTGCCAACTGAGTTGGAGGCACGGTTGAGGCGAGTCCTTCTCGAATACAGGCAGCAGCGCAGATTGCGAGAACACGATCTACAGCCGCGCAGGAAACTGCTGTTTGTAGGTGCCCCTGGGACTGGAAAAACAACCGCTGCTGCTGCTATGGCCGCTGAACTTCATATACCGTTGTTGGTGGCGCGGCTTGAAGGCATTATCACGAAGTTCATGGGCGAAACAGCAGCCAAGCTGCGAACCATTTTCGACGCGATGACAATACGTGCCGGAGTGTATCTGTTTGATGAGTTTGATGCTTTGGGCACCAGAAGAAACCAAGCAAACGATGTGGGCGAAATACGCCGCGTTTTGAACTCCTTTCTCCAGTTCCTGGAGAAGGACACCTCAGACAGTTTGGTGATCGCCGCCACCAACCATCCTGAACTATTGGACAGAGCCCTCTTTAGGCGTTTCGATGACATCATCGAGTTCGCGGCTCCAGACCGTGAACTGGCAGAGGCTTTGATGAGAAGCCGTCTAGCCAATTTTGAGCTACACGAACTATGTTGGAGCGAGTTATTAGCTGAAGGAGAAGGATTGAGTCAAGCGGAACTCGTGCGCGCCAGCGACGACGCAGCCAAGGATGCTGTGCTGGCTGAGTCCAGTACTGTGGCCCACGACCGACTGCTTGCCGCCATCCGTGAGCGAAAGAGGACTCATCCTTCTGACTCGCACTGATGCCGGAATATCCGCACAATCGCAACCACATCTATCTGCAGGGCCAGGCAGATAGTCAAGCCTATGTCGGCCGCGGCGGCGGCCGGAAGCACCTACCGCCTGCGCGTAATCGCCAGGAGCACGCACAACGCCTTGCAGCGGAGTTAGCCCAGGCCCTTACGTCGGCGCGCCAAGTCGCAAGCGTCAATGTGCAGCGCACACCCGATGCCACACCTGGGTACTACCTGGAGTTTGCTCTGAGCCCACAAAGCCGAGAATTCATTCAGAGTCTTGAGAACCGCCAACAAGGGATCGAGCTTCTTTCCGTCAAGACAAGCGATCCCGGGGGGGAGGTCTACGCCGCTGTGTTTGTTCCTTCCGGCGCCGAGAACTTTTTCCTCAAGCGAATTGAGGCCTATCGAACAGAAGACACGAAAAAGGGAAAGCCCAAAAACGAGGGACTTATCGCGAGCATCGATAATGTCAGCCTAGCCACCGTACAGCAGATGTTCACCGATGCTCCCGACCGCTTCCCAGTCGAAGACGTCCCTGTCTGGTGGGAAGTCTGGTTGCGACAGTACGCGTCCGAGCGCTTTATCCGTGCTGCAGCAGTTCTGGAAGTGCGAGTGAAGACGACAGAGCGGTTGACTTTTCCCGAGCGCGAAGTCGTTCTAGCGAATGCGACAGTCAGCAGAATGGCGAGGCTGATGACCCATACCGACGCCATTGCAGAGCTACGAGTCGCGTCGGACACTCCGGCTATCTTTCTCGGATTTCGGAACTTTGAGCAAGGTGAGTGGATACGCAACCTAGCCGAGCGGGTCCGACTCCCAAACGCCGACGCTCCAGCGGTCTGTATTCTCGACAGTGGCATTACCCACACTCACCCACTTTTGGCGGCATCTCTTCGGTCAGGGGATGCTCACACCTATGACCCGACATGGGGAACAGGCGACAGCGCCGCGTGGCAAGGGCATGGGACCGCGATGGCGGGGTGGCTCTGTACGGAGATCTCCAAAGTCGACTCTTAGATCACGGCCCGGTTTTTCTCCAGCACCGACTTGAGTCTGTTAAGATGCTCAACCCATCAGGCATTCAGCACGATCCAATGTTGTATCGAGCCGTGACCCGAGAGTGCATCGCCCGGCCTGAAGTGCAAGCACCGAACCGGCGCCGCGCGATCTGCATGGCGGTCACAAGTGATACTCCCGCACCTGGCGGACGGCCCTCGTCGTGGTCGGCTGCACTAGATGCTCTAGCCTATGGAGACGGGACTCATGGGCAATTGATCCTTGTCTCTGCCGGCAATATTGCGAGAGAAGACATCGACCCTAACCGTTACCCAGGCAGGAACGACGAACAGCCAGTCCAGAATCCGGCACAAGCTTGGAACATCCTAACGGTGGGTTCCTACACTGAGAAAACCGCCATAACAGACGGTCAGTTCCGCGGCTGGAACCCAATAGCTCCTGCGGGCGAGATCAGTCCTGCGAGTCGGACATCGGTTTTATGGCACCGGCAGTGGCCGGTGAAGCCGGACGTCCTTAGCGAGGGCGGAAATTGGGCCTCTGACGGAGACAGCATCGATTCCCCGGATGACTTGGCGTTGCTCACAACTGATCATCGGCCTACGGTTCAGCAATTCACCACCCTCCGCGATACCAGTGCGGCTACCGCAGCGGTTGCCGAGATCACGGGCAAGATGTTGGCAGCACGACCTGATCTTTGGCCAGAAAGCATTCGTGCGCTTGTCGTCCACTCAGCAAGATGGACACCCTCCATGCGTAGCAGAATGGATGCTGCCAATACGCAGGCACAAAAGGTCGCAGTGCTGAGGAGGTATGGGTATGGTGTTGCAGATCACACTCGCGCCCTTCTCAGCTCGATAAACGATGTCACACTAGTAGCGCAAGACCACCTTAGGCCATTCAAGCGCGGCGACGCAGGAAACATAGTTGGCCATCAAATGAATCTTCATGGGCTGCCTTGGCCTCGAGCAGAGCTTCAAGCACTCGGCGCCGCTAAAGTCGAGGTTAGGGTGACTCTTTCTTACTATGTAGAACCGAATCCGGGTGAACGTGGCTGGATCCGCCGTTACCGATATGCTTCGCACGGACTACGCTTCGCGATGAAGCGAAGCCTCGAGAGCCTCGACGCCTTTCGCGCTCGGATAAATAGGGCGGTTCAACTCGAGGAACAAGACATCGCGACGGACGCAGGCCCCGACAACTGGCTTATCGGAAGTCCGCGAAATGTCGGCTCACTTCATTCAGATTACCTATGGAGTCCTACGGCTGCCGAGCTTGCGGATCGCGACGCGATTGCGGTCTATCCCGTGACAGGGTGGTGGAAGGAAAAGCCCTATCTTCGAGGCTACGAACGCGACGCGCGATATTGCTTAGTGGTTTCCATCAATGCCACTGCCTCGGAGATAGACATCTACACGCCCATAGCGGTCCAGGTTGGTATACCCGTTGAGATCACGTCGTAGCCGCCTTTAGGAGAATCTGGGAATCACGAGCGACGTCCAACATAAAAGGCACGGCCGAAGCCGCGCCTTCTATTTCTTCAGTTTTCTCTGTGACTCCGTGCCTCTGTGGTGAAAACACGGACGGCCGAAGGCGGCCGTCCCCACATATGTAGTGCTAGTCCCGCACTCCATCCATAAACGCCCGCAGCTTTCGCGAGCGCGAGGGGTGGCGCAGCTTCCGCAGCGCCTTGGCTTCGATCTGGCGGATGCGTTCGCGGGTGACCGCGAAGCTTTGCCCGACCTCTTCCAGGGTGTGCTCCGAGCCGTCTTCGAGGCCGAAACGCATCTTGATGACTTTCTCTTCGCGCGGGGTCAGCGTGCGCAGGACCTGTCCCGTCTGGTCCTTCAGGTTCACGTTGATCACCGCTTCCGCCGGTGAAACCACCGCGCGGTCTTCGATGAAGTCACCCAGGTGCGAATCTTCTTCTTCGCCGATCGGCGTTTCGAGTGAGATCGGCTCCTGCGCGATCTTGAGCACCTTGCGCACTTTCGCGACTGGAATATCCATGCGCTTGGCGATCTCTTCCGACGTGGGCTCGCGTCCCAGTTCCTGCACCAGCTGCCGCGAGGTGCGGATCAGCTTGTTGATCGTTTCGATCATGTGCACCGGGATGCGGATGGTGCGCGCCTGGTCGGCAATCGCGCGGGTGATGGCCTGCCGAATCCACCACGTGGCGTACGTCGAAAACTTGTAGCCACGGCGGTATTCGAATTTGTCGACGGCCTTCATCAGTCCGATGTTGCCTTCCTGAATCAGGTCGAGGAACTGCAGACCGCGGTTGGTGTATTTCTTGGCAATCGAAACTACCAGACGGAGGTTGGCCTCAATCAGCTCACGCTTGGCCTGCTCCGCGTCCATGTCGCCCTGTATGATCTCGCGCTGCGTGCGCTTGAGCTCCGGGAACGACACTCCAGTTTCGAGTTCCAGCTTTTCCACTTCGCCGCGAATCGCGCGTGCCTGCCGGCGATATTCCTTCTTCTGCTCTTCGCTGCGGGTGGCTTCGGACTTGCGCTCCAGATTTGTAGCCTGGCGGTCGAGCGAGCGCATGCCGTCGACAGTTTTGTTGAGCCGCTCGATCAGCCGCTTGCGCTCGGCGTTGGTAAATCCGAGTTTGCGAACCGCGATCGAAGTAGCCACGATCGCGCGCGCCAGCTTGCGCCGGGTACGGCGATGATCGCGCGGATTTTTCTTCTGCGAAACTTCTTTGAACTTCTCTTCGAGGACGCCGGCCTTTTTGTACAGCTTGGCCATGTCGTCGATCTTGCCGGTGAACTCGTTGAGGCGGTTCTGCAGGATCTCGTCGGTGATCTCTTCTTCGTCGAAAGTGACCACTTCCTTGATCGAGCGGACGTTTTTCTTGAGGTCTTCGCCCAGGGTCAGCAGCTCGCGGATCACGATGGGTGAACGCGAGAGCGCCTTGAGCACGCGAATCTGTCCGCGCTCGATGCGCTTGGCGATTTCAACTTCACCTTCGCGCGTGAGCAGCGGCACTGTCCCCATTTCGCGCAGGTACATGCGGACGGGGTCGTTGGTTTTTTCGAGAGCGCCGGGGGTGAGGTCGAGTTCGACATCCTCCCCTTCTTCCAGTTCTTCGAAGCCTTTCTTATCGAGTCCCGCCGAAGGCAGCTTGGGGCCTTCGAGAACGTCGATGCCTTGCGTTCCAATTGTAGTCAGCAGATCGTCGAGGTCTTCGGGACTGTGCACGTCATGCGGTATGAGGTCGTTGACCTGGTCATACGTGAGATATCCCTTCTCTTTTCCTGTATCGATCAGCTTTTTTATGTCGTCGAACTTATCGTCTAGAGCCAAAAGGTGTCCTCTGAAAACTCAATTTCATTCACGCCGGGTGCGTGTGGTACATTCCGGATAGGTGGGAATTTGGGTCCAGCGGGATTGTGCCAGCTGGCACAAACTTACAGAGTTTAGCACCTCCGGAGCCCTCTGTCTATCGAGCGCCCTCTGCATTCCCTCTCTCGCGCCTATCCCGCAATCCGCTTAAATACTTAGATGGCAGCCGAAGCTGTTTTGTTTCAAGCAGTTTTCGCGTCTTGAAGGTCGCTAGGAGGCCTTTTTGCCTTCTTCCGGCTGGCTGGGGTCGCGCAGAGCCCGGCTGATGCGCTCCAGTTCGGCCAAAAGCTGCCGCAGGCGGTCTTTATCGGCTGCCAAACCCGGCTTCTTGAGCTCCCGCTGCACCTCTTCCTGGCGGCGGCGCAGATGGACGCGGCGCAGGGCGCGGACGGCAGCCTCCAGGATTTCGGCGGTCAGGTCCTCTTCTTCTTTCAACAGGATGGCGGCCAGCATCCGGCGATCGGATTCGGACGCCGGGATCTCGAGGACGTCCGGGACATCTGAACCAGCATTCAGCAGGCTTTCGGCGAGGGCCTCCGTGGCCAGGCCAAGGTGCAGGCCTTCATTCAGAAGGATGAACTGGGCTTGGCGGGCGGGATCGAATTCCTCTTCGGCACCGTCGCGCGTGGAAACATGCTCTTGTGCGGTCTGAATCTGGCGAGCCGAGGCCAGAGCGCGGATTAAAACCTTCTCGGCCTCGGTCACCTGAGCTTCGGCAGGAGCTTTCACCGCGGACGTGGAGCGAGTACTGGCGGCGTGACGGAGTTCCTGCCGCAGGACGGCGGAGTCGACCTGGAGTTTTTGCGCGATTTCCTGCGCGAGTTCATCGCGCATGATGCGGCTGGGGACGCGCTGGATGTGCGGCAGGAGATAGTTCACCGCTTTGTGTTTTCCCTCGGCGCTGCGGATGGGGAACTGCGTGCGCGCGCGCTCGATCAGGTAGTCAAAGTATTTTTGCGAGTGGCGCAAGGCCTCGCCGTAAGCGTCTTTACCTTTGCGGCGGATGTAGAGGTCGGGATCGAATCCCTGCTCGAGGGTCAGGACTTTGATCTGGAATTCTTCTTCGATGAGCAGGCCAAGGGTACGCTCGGTGGCCTTTGCCCCGGCGGTGTCGGGATCGAAGTTCACAACGACGTTCTTGCTGAAGCGCCCGAGCAGCTTGGCTTGCAGCTCGGTAAAGGCGGTGCCGGAGCTGGCGATGACGTTTTGGAATCCGGCGGCGAAGACGGAGATGCAATCCATCTGGCCTTCGACGAGGATGGCGTAGTCAAATTTCTTGATCCATTCCTTGGCGAGGTCGAGGTTGAAGAGCACTTTGCTCTTGGAGTAGATCGGAGTCTCGGGAGAATTCAGATATTTTGGCCCGGACTTTTCGTCGGTGGCGAGAGTGCGACCGGTGAAGGCGATGACCTTTCCCGCGTCGCTGGCGATGGGGAACATCACGCGGTTGCGGAATTTGGAGTACATGGCAGAGCGGGCGTCAGGCGTCGGGCGTCGGGCGTCAGGCGTCAATTCCGTCGTTGGCCCGCGGTCCTCAGTAGTCGGCCCCTCTAGCGCACCTTCATCCCGAACGGAGGTGGGACGCTGCTTCTCAGGCGTCCCGCCGGAGTCGAGAAACGTTGCGTCTCGTGGAGCACCGGCCTGTTGGGGGATAGTTCCACTCTCTGCCTGACGCCCGACGCCTGACGCCTGACGCCCGTCGTCCTGCTTCCACGAAAAGAGACCGCTTTCCCGCAAGACTTCTTCGGTGAATTCGCTCTTGAGGCGGTCGCGCAGAAGGAAGCCGGAGTCGGGAGCGTAGCCGATGCGGAATTTCGCAATCATCTCATCGTTCAGGCCGCGGCCGAGCAGATATTCGCGGGCGCGGGCACCTTCGGGACGGCGCAGGCATTCCTGAAAGAAAGCGACGGCGCGCTCGTGAACATCGAGCAACTGCCCGCGCAGGCGGGCTTCTTTGGCTTCGCCGGGCGTGGAATAGCTTGCCTTGGGGAGAGGGATGCCCAGCTTTTGCGCGACCAGGCGGACGGATTCCGGGAAGGTGATGTTCTCGATTTTCTGGACGAAGCTGAAGACGTCCCCGGAGACGCCGCAGCCGAAGCAGTGATAGAACTGGCGCGTAGCGTGGACCGAGAACGACGGCGTTTTCTCGCCATGAAACGGGCAGAGCCCGGAGTAGTTCTGGGCGCCAGCCTTCTTCAGCTTGACGTAGTCGCCGATGATGCGGACGATATCCGCCTGCTGCTTGACCGTGTACGCGAAATCGCCCGGGTTCGCCATCGCGAGACAGAATTCTCCTGTGGAATTGTCAGCTAGAAAGCCGCTCAGTTGAATATAGCGGACGTCAAATGTTGTGGAGAAGCTGTGGGAAACGAGCGTTATCGGTTGAGCGTTATGGAAAAGCAGCCATCACGGCCATTCGGGATACCCGTCGGTCTCAGTCGGGATCGGGCATTTCCGATTTCACAATGCGAATCAGATGATCGTGGAAGATTGCCAGGCCGTCGGCCAGTTTGACTTCACTGTCAAGAGCGCGTGCTGGTCCGCACTTGCGTCTTTGGGCAGGAGCTGAATGCGGAGTCCGGCGAGTCCAATCGCGACGAGCAGCTCAGCACTGGATAGTTTGTGTTCTGCGAAGGGCGCATAAGCTTTCAACGCGTCTGAAAACCTTCCCAATCGCGTCAGCAGCATGGCTTCGTGATAACGCAAGATCTGCTCGTTGTGGGCATCACTGACTACGCCAGAGGCAATGCCCTTGCGTATGTCCGCGAGCGATTGGGGGTAATCGCCCGTTTCAAATTCGCACAGTCCGCGCAGGGCCAGTGCTTGCGCCGATGCGGGATTCAAAGTGAGGAGGTGTGAAAAAGCGTCAAGTGCGGATGCATACGCTCCAGATCCGTATTGCTGCAATCCGAGAGACCACCATCCCTCCTCCCATTTAGCGTTGAGTTGCAGGGCTCGTGAGTAAAGTTCGATAGACTGCGGAACATCATCGACATCGCGGGCCGCAGCCGCCTCGGCGGCGACCTCCTCGAAACTCGACGAGCCATCTTGGGCGGCCAGATGGCCGAATGGAAAGAAGGCAAGAAGCAGAAGTAAGGACACGCATGCCTCAATCCAGCGCTTACGGGTGTGGTGGAAGGGTTGCGTCACAACGGCAACGGCAATATTAACACTCACATTTATGGCCCGTGGTTGACGGATTGAATAAGGGTAGATATCCGATTCATTTCATTGATATCGAAAATCTTCAATTAATTAGGCTCTGAATGGCCGCCTGGCTGCGCATGTAGCACCAAAGAAGCGAGTTCGATAGCTCGTCGGCGCGGAATCCCTCTCGCCTGCTCGATTGCTAGCATATGATCGCTTTCCTCGACCACCAAAAGTGGACGTGTACCTATTGGTTGAAGGAGAATCCGTACTTTCAAGTTCAGCGTCTCTGGGTATTCCGCCAGCGAATTGGCGAGTCGGCCCTTAAATGGACCGCGAGACTTCTCTCTTCCATCAATTTCCCAGCAATCTTCTATTTCATCGAAGACTTCCTGACGGACCGAAGCCCACAATCCCCATAGGAAGACTTCATCCGAACCCACAATCGGTATCTCCAGACATCCTCGAATGAAGAACCACTTCTGATCGATGATGTATTGATCGGAACCCCGGATGCAGCGCGCATCACGCTCCTCTCGATTCATGTTTGCGTACATATCCGGGGAGTCTGCGGCGAAGCTCATTTCCAGGGTTTCGTGCACTATGCCGCACGTCGCGCATTTGAAGCTCTCGGCCATCTTGTTGTGATGCTTCACGCCGACTGGGGCTGAAGCCCGGTTTCATCTCGATCCGACTAACGCGGCCCTTGAAGGGCCGCTCTTCCACCTTGCTCGCCGTGGGCCTCTCGCTCACATCTAAGCAACGCAGCCGGTCCTGGTTACAAACTATCAGGATAGCGACCGATCGCCTCAACTCACAGAGGATTTTGCCGATGGAGTGACAGAGAACTCTCTGCCATGTCCAACGTTGACCAATACGCCGCCTCCACGGTCGAGAAGTATCACGTCGCCGCCGACACCGAGTCGACCTCGCATCGGGCGGCCGACGAAATGATCCCGCTGATCAAGCAGTGGGGCAAGCAATATCTGCAGGGGATTACGCTCTCGGGGGCCTACGCGAAAAATACAGCGGTCTCGCTCTGCGCAGACGTGGACGTGCTGATCGCGCTCAAGCCGGTGCCGGACAAGGAGATGAAGAACATCTTCTGGAGCCTGTTCGAATTTCTCTCGGACCACGATGTGTCGGCGCAGACGCGGACGGTATCGATTCAGGTTAAAGCTCTTGGCATGAAAGTAGACCTGATCCCGGCGTACCGCAGTCGCGGTAGCGGCGTCATACTTTTCAACAAGAAGACTGGACTGGAGGTCCACACCGACCTCACGCAGCACGTCCATCTGGTGGGGAATTCGGGACGACAGCAGGAGATCTGCGCTCTGAAGATCTGGCGCGAGCGCAACAAACTCGACTTCCCTTCGTTTTACCTGGAGCTCATGGTTTTGAAAGCGCTGGAACCGGAGCCCTTCGGCGCGTTAACGCACAACGTAGCTGCGGTGCTTCGTTACATTGGCAACCGCTTCGATCAGGTCGAAGTGCGTGATCCAGCGAATGAGAACAATGTGGTCTCCAACGATCTTTCGGCCAAGGAAAGGAAGGCCATTGCGAAAGCCGCGCGGGACGCGCTGTATGACGAGAATTGGAAGAAGATTCTGTGGTAGGGGAGACGGGACAAGCTACGTCTCTGTATGCCATCGCAGCTTGTGGCGCCGGCAAAGAGGTTGCAAGCAACGTCTCTACGAAGCGATTGGGTTAGACACTGAGTTCGACTAACGTTGCCCCTCCTCCGCCTTCGTTCTGCGGAGCCTCGGTCACTGACGCCACGTGCGGGTGTTGTTGCAGCATCTGGCGGAGGGCTTTGCGGAGGATGCCCATGCCGCTGCCGTGGACTACGCGGACACGCGGCAGTCCTGCCAGGAAGGCGCGGTCAACAAACTTTTCCACCTCACGGCTCGCGACGTCGACCGTCTGGCCAATGACGTTGATCTCGCTGGGCACATTCGCGCCCTCGCTCTCGAGTTGCACCGAGATGCCTCGGGATCGCGCTGCTTTCACTGGGGTCTCGGCAGCGCGCGCACTCGAGAGCACTTCAGCGATGTCGTCGCGGGCGATCTTCATTTTCATCGCACCCATCTCGACTTCGAAATGTGTGTCGTCGATCTTGCGGGTGATTCGAGCAGTGCGTCCGGTGGACTTCAGCTTGACCGTATCGCCCTCGAGCACTCGCTTGACAACCTGCGGCTGGGCGTGGGGATCGCCTTGGTCCGCACCAGTGGAATGCGCTACGACCGTCGAGTCGAACTGCTCACGAAATTCGCGGCGCAGCTTGGCAATGCGGCGCTCGGCATCTTTGGAGAGCTTTTGCGCGGCAGCGCGATCCTGGATGGCGTTGACCGCTTCGCGGGCGTGATACTCGAAATCGCGCAGGACGCTCTCGAGTTTCTTTTCCATCTCTCGTACTTTGGCCTGCTGGTCTTTTCTTCCTTCCGCCTCCAAGCGCTTCTTTTCCCGCTCCAATTCCTCTTCGCGCGTTTTCAGGCGCAGTCGCTCGCTCTCCGCGTCGCGCAATTCGGCGTGAAGCTTGTCGAGGAACTGGCCGACGTCGCGGGCTTGCGTGCCGAGACGCGACCGGGCGCTGTCGATGATGGACGGATTCAATCCCAGGCGCTGCGCGATGTTGATACCCGCCGACGCGCCGGGTACTCCGATTTTTAATTCGTAAGTGGGCCGCAAAGTGCGCTCATCAAACCCGACGGAGGCGTTAAGCACACCTGGCGTGTTCGCCCCGTAGACCTTCAACGATGTGTGGTGCGTCGAGATGATGGTCATCGATCCAACTTGTCCGAAGTGGCTGGCGATGGCGACAGCGAGAGCAGCGCCTTCTTCGGGATCGGTGGCGGAGCCCAGTTCATCGAGCAACACCAGCGAGTGCGCCGTCGCGGTGCGCGATATGGAATCGATGTTGGTTACGTGCGCGGAGAACGTGGAGAGATTCTGCTCGATGGACTGGTAGTCGCCGATGTCGGCCAGGACTGCGTCGAATACGGGAAGCTCAGCGCGATCCGCGGGAACTGGCAGGCCAGATTGAGCCATCAGAGCCAGGAGGCCGGCGGTTTTCAGTGTGACTGTTTTGCCGCCGGTATTTGGTCCGGTGATGATGAGTTGGCGGCGGGCGCCTTCGAGCTCGATGCTTACTGGAACTACGGAGTGGCCCTTTGCTTTTAGATTGCGTTCGAGCAGTGGGTGGCGGGCGTTGTGGAGAAGGAGGCTACCGCATTCCGGCGTTGGGCTTTCGGGTGAGACGGCTCGCTTCGCTTCGCCGGACAGCCGAAGGCGGCTGTCCCCACATGGTTCTTGCTGGCTTCCGCTCAGCTTCACTTCGACGCAGTTGTACTCCTCGGCGAATCTGGCTTTGGCAAATTGCAGTTCCAGCTCTGACAGAACTTCGAGGGCAGCGAGGATTGACTCGGCCTGTGCGCCGATTTGCTGTGTCATTTCGATGAGGATGCGGTGAATCTCCGCGAGTTCCTCTTCCAGCAGGCGCACGAGTTCGTTGTTCTGCTCGATCGTCTCCAGAGGCTCGACGAAGACTGTTTGGCCGCTTGAGCTGGCGCCATGGACTACGCCCTGCACGCGGCGCTTCTGCTCAACTTTCACGGGGATGACGAAGCGCTCGCCGCGGATGGTGATGAGTTCGTCTTGCACCGTTCCGCCCTCGGCGAGGCGGCGGAGGTATCCCTGCAACGACTGCTGGATGGCGCGGCGTTGCTTTTCGATCTCACGACGGATGCGGGCGAGTTCGGGCGAGGCCTTGTCTTCAAGCGTTCCGTCGGGCTGGATCTTGTTGCGGAAAGAGCGAAGAAATTCGCCGAAGTCGGCGATACGCCCAGAGAGCGTGCGCGCCTCTGTCCATTCCGAGCGCATGGCCGCGGGCGGATGCAGGGACATCTCGCGCCATTCTGCGGCCCGATCGACGACCAGGATCACGTCGCGAATCTCGATCGTTTCCAAGGCCACGCCAGCGATACGGGCCTTCTCAACCAGCTCACCGACGTCGGTGAGTCCGGAGAAGTCGAAACGCCCGCCGACGCGGCGAAACTCGCGGATTTCGGTCGCCAGAGCTTGTTGGGTCTGGATCCAGGCTCCATCGGTCGAAGGAGCAAGCGCTGCCACCCGGGCCTGACCAAGCGGGGACGAGCAGTATCCGCGCAGGAGTTCGCGCAGGGAATCGAACTCGAGCACGCGCGCGGAGTTGTGGATGAGGGGCATGGCAGGTTTTATGTTACAGGAGGCGGACGGTGGGAAGGGGCTTTCGGCTCTCGGAAGAGGACGGCTCGCTGCCCCCTCGACTTCGCTCGGGGCGGACAGCTGAGGCGGCTGTCGCCACATGAGTCGTTTAGCCGGCGGCGCCTGCGGTTTGCGCCGCGACTTCGGTGACCGCGGGCAGCTTGAGCACAAACAACGCGCCGCCTTCGGGCTTGTTGCGACAGGTGATCTGCCCGCCATGCTCCTGCACTACGCCGTAGACGGCGCTGAGGCCGAGCCCTGTACCCTTGCCCACCGGCTTGGTGGTGTAGAACGGGTCGAAGACGCGCTGTGGATCGCGAATGCCGGGGCCAGTGTCAGAGAACTGCAACACGACATCTGCATTTTGGCGTTGCGCGGAGATCTCCAGCATTCCACCGCCGGATTCATCCAAGGCATCCATCGCATTTTCGATGATCTCGACACAGACCTGGAAGAGTTGGTTGGCATTGCCGCGCACAGGAGGAAACTCCGGCCCCACGGATACCTGCAACTTGATCTTGCCGGACTGGCGTCTGGATTCCATCAACTGCGCGGCACGAGTCAGGAGAAGGGCCAGATCGACGACAATTTTTTCGCCCGGCGCCTGCTGCGCGAAGCTAAGGAGATTGGCCACGAGGTCGCGAGTGCGACGAGCCTGATTCACAATCTTGCGCAGCAGTGCGTTCTGTTCGTCAGTAAGCCTCTGCTTCGACCAGAGCTCTTCCGAGTAGCTCATGACGGCCGTCAAAGGATGGTCGATTTCATGTGCAGCGCCGGCGATCAGCTTGCCGAGCGAGGCAAGTTTCTCTTTCTGCACGAGCTGGTTCTGAAGTTGCATCTGGGTTTCGTAGGCGCGGCGCGACTCATGAACCAACGAAATCAGGGTCTGGTCCTGCAGATACTGGCGAAGAAATACGAAGCATCCCAAGAGCAACATAGCGCCAAGGACGGCGAAGATGCGGAAGGTCCTCGAGGCGACCGGAGAGTGGTCGAAGAGGACAGTCCATAGCCCGAGAACAGGTAGAGACAGGATAGCCACCATGGCGACTTGCGGAATGAGGTTCTTCCAGCGGCGGTCCAGATTGAACTCGACAGACTTCAAATCCCACTCGCGCGACGAGATGGCGGCAGCGGTGATCCAAGCCACAGTTCCGACGAGAGGGACGTCGTAGAGACTGCCCGAATAGTAGCTACTGTCGGCCGAGGCACGGTCGAGAAGCTGCGAGTTTAAACCGTACAACACCGACGCTGCCAGGAGGTGCAAGTAAAGACGACGCCATCCTCCGGAACTGCTCGCGCTGGCGAGAACAAGAACGCCCACCAGCACCACGTTTTCAACTCCGTAGAGCCCGTCGTAGAAGATGTTGTACTTACCGACATTGGCTACAACATACTGGTGGGGAAAGACGATGAACGCGTAGAGAAAGACCCACCATCCACACAGCATCAGGAAATTCAGAAGACTGAGTAGCATCTTCTCGCGTTTGACGAGGAGGTCCGGGCGCCATGCAACGGCGGCAATCATCGGCACCGTGTGAAAGAAAAGGACGACGTCAAAGACAAACGGATCGGGAATAGGACGGTGGAGGACGATTTCCCAAAGAGACCAGGCAAACTGATTGATGATCCACAGCAGAAATGCGAAGACCGTGAGCGCCCAGAAGCTGCGCTCCTGGCGCGGGCGAGCCATAGCGTTGGCGGCACAGACCCCGAGCGCAACGAGCATTACGGCTAAGCCGGTAAGATCGGCGAATGCCGTGAGAGTGGGACTGGGTCCGCGCGCGCTAAAACACACCGCAGCAAAGGCCAGAGTGATTCCGGCCGCTGCGAAGAACCAGCGGTGACGTCGAACGAGACCCATTCTGCTTCATTCTATGGGAGTTAATTCGGGAATCCGAGGACCATTGGGAATGGTAGAGGTTACTTTCGTCACACGTGAGTTGCCAGTTGCCAATGGCCGAGCGTCCTCAGGGGCTGAAGCCCACGTTCCTATTCGATCTGACGCGGCGCTAAAGCGCCGCTCTTCCACCAAAATCTTTCTCGCGGCGCGGCTTTAAGAGCCGCGCGCATTCAAAGACAATTGACGGTATTCAGTTGCCAGTTTTCAGTTTTCAGTTCTCGGTTCTCGGTTCTCGGTTCTCGGTTCTCGCTTTTGGACCCTTTAAGGCTTACAGTTACCGGCTTCTGGATCGCAACTCCTTTGTCCGGGAAAGCGGCGGGAATGGTCTAGAATCAAGGGAGGGAAGCGAGGAATCCTTCCTCAAGGTGATTTGCCATGGCATTTCCTGTCACACGTCTTCGCCGTTTACGCCGCACTGCTGAACTTCGCAACATGGTCGTTGAGACGCGACTGACGCCGGATGCGTTCGTCTATCCCATGTTCGTCTGTCCGGGGGAAGGGGTGCGCAAGGAAGTACGCTCGATGCCGGGGGTATTCAACCTGTCGGTTGATGAGGCGGTCAAAGACGCGCGGGAGGCGCATTCTTTGGGCGTACCTTCGGTGATTTTGTTTGGGCTGCCCGATAAGAAAGATGAAGTGGCGACGGGTGCATGGGCAGACAACGGGATCGTGCAGCAGGCTACGCGGGCGATCAAGCGGGCGGTTCCGGGATTGGTTTTGATGGGTGACGTGTGTCTTTGTGAGTACATGTCGCACGGACATTGCGGGATTGTGAAAGCGGCGCCACAGTCGCTGGGAGCAGCGGCGCGAGATGCGATGAACAAAGTTCGCACCGTTGCCGTGCGCAGTCGCAAGGAGAAAGAGGAGGCGATGGAGGAGTTCGCATCTATCGTCGCCGACCGGGCGCTGGGTGAATATGAAATCGTCAACGATGCATCACTGGAGTTGCTGGCGCGGACCTCGGTTTCATTGGCGAAGGCTGGAATCGACATCATCGCTCCTTCTGACATGATGGATGGACGAGTGGCGGCGATCCGGAGCGCGCTGGATGAAGCGGGGTTCATCAATACACCGATCCTTTCCTACGCTGCCAAGTTTGCCTCCGGATTTTATGGGCCGTTCCGCGAGGCGGCAGATTCGGCGCCGCAGTTTGGAGATCGCCGGTCGTATCAGATGGACGGCGCGAATGTGCGCGAGGCAATGCGTGAGATCGAGGCCGATATTGAAGAGGGCGCGGACATGATCATGGTGAAACCCGCGATGCCGTATCTTGACGTGATCGCGGCGGCACGCGACCGGTTCGATCTGCCGCTGGCCGCGTACCAAGTTTCGGGCGAATACGCGATGATCGAAGCGGCTGCGCGCAATGGATGGATTGAGCGCGAGCGGGTGATGATGGAATCGCTGCTCAGCATTCGGCGGGCGGGTGCGAGCATCATTCTGACTTATTTCGCGAAGGATGCGGCGAGGGTGTTGGCTTAGAGTAGGTTGATGGAGACTGGAAAACTAGCCGCAAAGAAACGATCCCATACGTAGTTTCTATTCCTGCGCTAAAGAGTGTGCGTGAGAACTTTCAGGCGTCCCTCCGGGGCGCGCTCAGTGTTCCACTTTACCCGGCGCTGAAAGCGCCGGGCTATTCTCAGACGCCCCTCCGGGGCGCAAATCCTGCCCCGCTTGTCCCACAGCGCGGATTGAAAATGCGGTTCTCCTCTAAGGCCCTGTCGAGTTCGGATCATCAAACGCGGCGGCTGAAGCGCCGCTCTCCCACTTTGTCCGGCAGTCATAGTTTTGGGGTGGCGGTCAAAACGCGGGCTTTGCCCGCGGGACGGACCCTTCGACTGCGCTCAGGGCAGGCTGCGTGCGTCCCTACACTTGCGCCTTCGCGTTATTGATCCGAGGCTACTAATCTTTGCTCGGCTTCTTTGGCGTCAGGTCGCAGGCTTTGCGGACCTGGTCAACGTCAAGGCCTTCCGGCTGGAACTCGGCGATCTGGCGGCCGCTGCGGGTGGGGATGGCGATGTTGAAGACGTGCGCCTGCATCACGCCGCGAGCGGTGCCTTTGTCCATAGAGAGGAAGCGGCCTCGTCCCTCCCAGTTCCAGCCCTTGAAGTAGTGGACATCATCGATACGAACTTCGGCTTCCAACTGTGGCTGCCCCCAGAATCCCGGACGGTTGGGTGGGACTTTGACGGCGGGGTTGAAACTGGCCAGCTTGAATTTCCCGTCTTCGCAAACCAGTTCAACCCTGGGCTTGTAGTCGGGATCTTCCCGAAAGTAATTTTCGGCGAGGAGTTCGAAGCGTACGCGCTTGGCGCCGGTCATTTTGTCCTCGCCCTGGAACATCAACCATTTGCCGCCGGAGCTGACGCCATCTTTTTCATTTTGATAAGGACTCATGGAGCCGCCTTGCGCGAAAGCCAAGGCTCCGCCAAGAAGAACAACACAGGCCAGAAGTGCTTTATAAGAAGTGCGCGATCCGTTCACAGTGCCCTCCAGACAGATATCCGTATTATCTAGAACCCGTGTGCCGATGGAAAAGTTGCATGAAAAGGTGCGGGCTTGCCCACAGCGGCTGACGCCCCAATCTCTTAATTAGACCTGACGCCGGGCGCTAAAGCGCCGCTCTGCCACAGCCTTGCACGGCGATTGTAGTCCGTCGAGAATCGATTCGACCTACGCGGGCTGCGTCCGCCCCTACATTGGTTCAGTGGGTGTTGATCTTGAGGACCAGGGAGACCTGGGAGCGGTCGTCGAATTGGCTCACGGACTTGGTGTCGCTCTTGTGGCCGTTGAACTGGGCGTAGACCTCGTAATCGACTGCGCTGGCGAGCGCGGGGAAGCGGTAGGCTCCATCCTTGCCGACGATGTAGGTTTTAACAGCGCGGGTGCGAGTATTCGTCACATAGACAACGGCGTCGGGTAGAGGATTGTCGTCGCCGTCGAGGACCTTGCCGAACAGTAATTTGCCGACCGGCTTCTCGCCTTTCTTGTCGGGAGAGGCATAGAGCGTGGCACAAAAGGAGATGAGAACCAGACAGCAGACAAAAGCTTTCGTCACTGAGCGGTGGTGATTCATGCTGTGATTATTGTCTCACGGACGACCCTCGGGGCCGTAAAACCCCCGGGTTCGTGGGCTTCAGAGGCGCGGCTCGAAGCCGCGCCCTTTCAAAGGCCACTTGCGCGCATGCTTCTCAGGCCGAGTTCTGAACACGTTTACGGGCGAGGTGTGGATGAGGAGGTCTAGTGGGCCAGGTGGAGGCCAACGTCCTCTCGTTCGTCGTTGTAGATGTGTATCGTGACTTCCTGGACCAGGTGGATAGGCTTGCCATCGGCAGGTTTGAGGCCCTTTAAATCAGCGGAGAGAATGTAGTCAGCCTCGCCAGGGGGAACGCGCTGGGCAAACTCGCCCATGTGATCGGAGTAGAGCTGCCAACGCACTTTATTCGGCTTATCGCTGCCTTTGCGGATTTTAACCATGACGCCGTACATGGGACGATCATCGGGTCCCCAAACGGTCCCGGCGATCAGGGCGTAGGGTTTCCGTCGGGATTTCTGTGCAGTGAGCAGGCCACTGTGAGAACCGAGGGCTGGCAGGAGAAACAACGCGGCGACTCCAAGGAAGAAGAGCTTGCGAGACAGCTGCGACCACCGAAGGTTAGGAGTAGTCACCGTCTTCGGTCTCCTCCTCCTCGTCGTCATCCTCTTCGTAGCCTTCTTCGACGGCTTTCAACTCGAGCGGACTTACGGTAACCACTTCGAAGTCGGTGCCGCATTCAGGGCAGGAAATGACTTCGCCCTCGTCGACTTCTTCCTCTTCGAAGTCAAGATTATTTTCGCATTCCGGACAGAGCACCATACAGCCTCCCTTGCCTATTAGAGCGTCCTGTTAATATTTAGATTCTCCCCGGCAGTTGGTCAAGTGGGTTGAGCTTCGGCCTGGGAATTTCGACGTGAGTTTGCAAGTTCCTACTGGTTTTTCCGGATGAGGCTCTCATTGCTATGAATCAACAAACCTGTAGATGGACGATGGGCAGGCTTGTTTTAGTCGCGTTAACGTGCCTGGTAACGCACATTGGCGCAGCTCAGGATGCCCCGAAACCGGTGCAAGATCCGCAGATCGCGGGGGCTTTGCACCAGATTTCAGCGCAGCGCATTCAAGCGGATATCGAGAAACTGGTGAGCTTTGGGACGCGGCTGACTTTGTCGGCCCAGGATCCGTCATCGATTGCGGCGGGACGCGGCATCGGGGCGGCGCGGGAGTGGATCAGGGCGGAGTTCGAGCGCTATTCGAAAGATTGTGGGGGATGCCTGGAGGTGAAGACCGACAGTTTCACCGAGCCGCCGGCGGACCGCATTCCTACGGCGACCGAAATCACCAATGTTTATGCGGTGTTGAAGGGGACCGATCCGGCGCAGGCTAAACGCATGGTGCTGGTGACTGGGCATTACGATTCGCGGAACAGCGACACGCTGGATGTAAAAGGCGACGCTCCGGGATCTAATGATGATGCCAGCGGAACAGCGGTGAGCCTGGAGTGCGCGCGCGTCCTGAGCAAGATTAAGTTTCCTGCAACGATCATTTTTCTTGCTGTGGCGGGGGAGGAACAGGGACTCAACGGCAGCCGCCATTTCGCGAAGATCGTGAAGGAGCAGGGTTGGAATTTGGAGGCTGTACTCAATAACGACATCGTTGGCGGAGACAAGAGCGGGGAGCAGGATCATTCGGTGGTGCGCGTGTTTTCCGAGGGCCTGCCGATCGCCGCAACAGAGCAGGATGTGCGGCGGATTCGCGGGCTGGGTGGCGAGAATGACTCGGGATCGCGGCAAGTGGCACGGTATATCGCCGAAGTTGGGCGGACGTATGACGCCGGGGTGAAGCCGATGCTGGTGTTCCGCCTGGACCGTTATCTGCGCGGCGGGGATCATTCAGCGTTCAACCAGGAGGGAATTTCGGCGGTACGCCTGACGGAGTTCCGCGAAGACTTTCATCACCAGCATCAGAATGTGCGGGATGAAAACGGGATTGAGTACGGCGACTTGCCAAAGTTTGTGGATTACGACTACGTGGCGCATGTGGCCGGGCTGAATGCGGCGACGCTAGCGTCACTGGCGGCGGCACCGGCTCCTCCGGCGAACGTGCATATCCTGGTCAAAGATCTGGAGAATGATTCGACGCTGACGTGGGATGCTTCGCCTGGGGCCGCTGGCTATGAAGTGCTGTGGCGGGCGACCGCCAATCCAGAGTGGGAGCATGTGCAGAATTTCGGCGGGGCGACGCGGGCTACGCTGAAGCTTTCCAAAGACAATGTGATTTTCGGGGTGCAAAGTGTGGACGGGGCGGGGCATCGCAGTCTCGCGGTGGTACCGACGCCAGAGCGCTAGGAAGGTGTTGCGGTCATCAAGCGAGTAGAATTGGAGGGAGGTCAGTCCGTGCGTCGAACTGGGGAACCAATGACGTTGAGCCTGCCGCCATTCACCAGGGCGGTGACGTGGCTGCTCGGAATCAACACGGCGATCTTTCTGCTTCGGTACGCGCTCGAGTTATTCGGCCTGCCCGCTCGAGCTTTCGCGATTCTCTATCTATCGTTAATTCCCGTGCAGGTCGTAGCGCACGGATGGATCTGGCAGCTCGTAACCTATAGCTTCCTGCATTTCGACTTCTGGCACTGGTTTGGAAATATGATCGGGTTGTGGATGTTTGGTTCGGCGATCGAGGCAGCCTGGGGCAAGAGACGATTTCTGGAACTGTATTTCCTCGGTGCAATCGGAGCGGCTATAACCACCATCGCATTTTCCTATACCCATATCCTGGGCAAACCTGACACTCCTACCGTGGGCGCCTCCGGCGGAGTCTTCGCCATCCTCATCGCGTTTGGAATCCTCTTCGCGGAAAACGAAATCCTGATGATTCCGTTCCCTTTTGCGATTAAAGCGAAATACTTCGTGGGGATTCTGATCGTGGTCACGTTGGCGTTCGCGATGGCGGGCGGGGGAAATGTGGCGTATGTCGCGCACCTTGGCGGATTGCTGTTCGGCTGGCTTTATGTTCGGCGCGGGCCGAAGCCGGCGCTGGTAAATGTGGGTCTTTCGGAGCGCTATTACGGACTGCGCAATTCGTACTATCGCTGGAAGCGGCGGCGGGCGGCGAAGAAGTTTGAAGTCTACATGCGCCAGCACGACCGGGACGTGCACTTCGACGAGCATGGGAACTACATTCCTCCGGACGACCCGGGGCGCAAAGGGAACGGCGGGGGGAAATCGGGATGGGTGAACTAGGGGCTACCGTCCGTCTGTAGGTTCTTGTCGGTTGAAAGATCTTCTGTAGAGACGTAGCTGGCTACGTCTTTGCGTGCAGCGTTCCAAAGGCTGACAATTGCAACGAAGGCTCCACTCGGTGCTCTTCGTGGCTAAAGAGACGTTGCAAGCAACGTCTCTACGATCGCAGAGCGATAAACTCTGCCACAATCTGCTTTGGCAGTTCTTCCCTTTTTCCCTTGAAACCCAGGTCGTGACCGGCGCCTTCTACCGCGAGCAGATTTGTTTTGGCGGGAATCATTTTGATCGCGCGCTCGATTTCTTGAATCGAACCGAAGGGGTCGCGAGTGCCGTGGACGAAGAGCGTAGGCGTGCGCAAGTCGGGGAGATGTTGCGTGCGTTGTTGCTCGGGGCGGCGCGGGGGATGCAGCGGGTAAGAGAGCAGCACAAGCGCTGACACTAGATCGGGCTCTTCAGCGCAGAGCATGCTGGACTGGCGTCCGCCGTAGGAATGCCCGCCGAGGAAGATACGGGCCTCTTTGGGCTTGTCCGGGCTAGAATCCCCACTTCTCCCAAAATCGGGGAGAAGTGGGGCACCCAAGTTGTTTTTCAGCGCAGTGATGGCGTTCTTCAGGCCGGCGCGATCGCGAGCGGCGTCGCCGGGACCGGGCGGGCCGAAAGATCGCACTTGGCGGTAGGGCAGGTTGCAACGCAGCACCGTATAGCCGGCGTTGGCGAATGAGTCGGCTAACGCGCGCAGCAGCGGGGCTTGGGCGTTGCCTCCGGCGCCGTGGGTCAGGACCAGAGCGTCGCCATTGGGCGTTTCAGCGACGTGCAGAAATCCGCGGATGTGTGGATCGACGGCGGCGTCAACAAATTCGCGGATGGAGGACGAGGACAAGGGATCATTCTATCGCGCAGAGTGCGCCCGAACAGAGCTGTGCAGGCGGATTCCACGTCTTCCCAAGTTGGCGGCGGGTGACGTGCGGCCGCGCTTCGCGCTGACCGGACAGCCGAGGCGGCGGTCGCTACATGTGCATGGGCACTTCAGACAGCGTCTCGTAGACCTTCACAATCTGGATTTCGTTGCCTAGTTTGGCCCAGCAACGGAGCATTTCGGGGTCTTCCTGCGCGGAGCGGCGAGCGTCTTCTGACTTCCAGTAGCGAAAGAAAACGTAGTGGTGCTCGCGGTCGCGATAGAGCAGGTCGCGGCCGTAGCCTTTTTTGGCAACGATGGATGTGAGTTCGTGGAACGTCTCTAAGGCGGCGGCTTCGTGTTCGGGGATAGGTTCCCAGATGGCTACCGAGAGAATCTCTTGTGCCATAAACGGGAATTATACTTCGGCGCTCGAAATCTTGAACCGCAAAGTTCGCAGAGAACGGCCGCAGAGGACGCAGAGCGAAAACGCTGCAATATCGACGCGCAACCGTTAGCGGCGGTGCTTTTTGGGGTGAACGATATTTTCGGCTTCCTGCTCGGTGACGATGTGGAGGCGCATGAGATTTGTGGAGCCGGAGGCCTGGCGGGTGCCGGCTACGACGCCCAGCACGTCTTTCGGCTGCAGGACGCCGCGACGGACCAGGTCCTGCTCGGCCATGATGACCATCTGCTCGGCGCTGCGCGCCTGGCGGCAGCGCACGGGATGGACGCCCCAGTAGAGATTCATGCGATGGACCACCGGCTCCACGTGGGTGAAGGCATAGATCGGGGCGGGCGGGCGGTACTTCGAGATCATGCGGGCGGTGTTGCCGGTTTCAGTGAAGATGGCGATGGCACCCATCGGGAGATCTTCGGCGGCGTGGGCGATCGATTCGCAGATAGTTTCGGCGACGGAGAGTCCGCGGCGGTCGCGGCGGCGGCGCATGTGGCCAAGGTCGGCGACATTGCTTTCCGCCTCGACGACGATGCGCGACATGATCTCGACGGACTCGCGGGGATACTTTCCGCTGGCCGTTTCAGCCGAGAGCATGACAGCGTCGGTACCGTCAAAGACGGCGTTGGCGACGTCGCTGGCCTCGGCGCGCGTGGGGCGCGGGTTTTCGATCATCGATTCG
This sequence comes from Terriglobia bacterium, assembly GCA_020073385.1. Lineage (GTDB taxonomy): Bacteria > Acidobacteriota > Terriglobia > Terriglobales > Acidobacteriaceae > Sulfotelmatobacter. Next base: position 109,599 of record JAIQFH010000014.1, read on the forward strand.
AGCATCTGCGTGGCGGTGATGACGGGCTTGCGCCAGGCCGCGGCGCGGCGGATTACGTGCTTCTGGATCACCGGAACTTTTTCGGGAGCCATCTCGACGCCGAGATCGCCGCGGGCAACCATGACTCCGTCGGCAGCTTCCAGGATTTCTTCCAGATGATCGATGGCCTGTGGCTTTTCGAGCTTGGCGATGACCGGGACGTCGCTTTTATGCGAGGCAATGATTCGCTTGACCTCGGTGACGTCGGCGGCGGTGCGGACGAAAGAGAGAGCGACAGCGTCGACGCCGTGCTTTAAGCCGAATTCCAGGTCTTTGCGATCTTTGGAAGTCAGAGCCGGAATGGAAAGCGCAACGCCGGGGAGATTGATGCCTTTTTGCTCTCCAAGCAGGCCGCCGTTCATGACGTCGCAGAGGACATCTTTTCCGTGGATGGCTTGGACCTGGAGTTCGATCAGGCCGTCGCTGAGCAGGATGCGCGCGCCGGGCGTAATCTCGCGGGCGAGGTCGGGGAAGGTGGTAGAGATGCGAGTCGCATTCCCCGGCACTTCGTCGGGCGTGATGGTGACGATCGAGCCGGTCTTCAGAAAGACGGGCTTGCGCTGTTCCAACAGGCCCGTGCGGATCTTGGGGCCTTGCAGGTCCTGGAGGATACAGACAGTGCGTCCCTCGCGCTGGGCAGCGCGGCGCAAGCGCTGGATATTGTGGGCGTGATCTTCATGGGTTCCGTGGGAGAAGTTCAGGCGGGCGATGTCCATGCCGAGCCGGAGCAGGTCGCGCATGGCGGATTCGGTAGAGCAGGACGGGCCGATAGTGCAGATAATTTTTGCGCGTCTTGCGGCGGAATTCGGCTGAATAGGGTTCTCCTCGGGATTGTGACTTCCTGTTTTCAAAGGGTCCTCGACAAGGATGAGGGTGCCTACCGAGCCTAAATCAGTCCAAGAATTCTATGATCCAACCCGATCCTCTGCCTACAATGTCATTCCGAGTGAAGCGAGGAATCCCTACGTCTGGCACTACATTTCGGGTAGGGATGCTTCGACTCCGAACGAGTTCGCTTCGCGATCTCGTTCTCCGCTCAGCATGACAACTATCCAAAGTGGGCGAAATTCGAGTTTACGATTTGGAATTGTTGATCGCCGTCAATTCCTTCCCTAGCATGGCGCGAGGAAATAGTAGCGCATTGAACTCGGCGCCGACCAGCACCACAAGAGATATCAGGTACATCCAGACGAGCAGGGCCATGCCCACGCCGAGCGATCCATAGATGGTGGTGAAGTCTCCAAAGTGCTGCAGGTAATAGCGGAAGCCGACCGTCACGGAGAACCAGACGATGGTCGCGAAAACTGCGCCGGGAATAACGCTGTGCCAGGGTTGCGTCCGGGGGACAGCATTGTGGTAGATCAAGGCAATGACCGCGAGGCTGGTGAGAGTGGCGATGAGCCAACGTATCGCCCCCCACAGCAAGAGTACATAGGGGCTGAAATCGGGGTCTATGTACGGCAGTAGGCGAATCTCGAACTTGCTGCCAACGGCCACCAGAATTGTGGCAAAGGTCATGGGGACCAGGGCAAACACAACCAGCAGAAATGCGATGAGGCGTTCTTTCACCAAGCCCCAGGTTCTTGGCAGCTCGTAGCAGCGACGGAAGCCTTCCATCCAGGAGATCATGACGCCGGAAGCCGTCCAGAGCGTGATGACCGAAGTTGTGACGAGAAATCCGACCGGATGCTTTCCTGCACCCTTCAGATAATTGAGCACGGTGTTGCTGCCGGCTGGAAGAATGCTGCCCAGGGCATACGAGATTTCGCGAAGATAAGGCGCACCTTTGCGCCAATTTGCGAGAACTGAGCCAAGGATCACTAAACCGGGGAAGAAGGTAAGGATCGACGAGTATGCCGAGGCCTTGGCAATCGCAAAGGCATCGTGGACGAAGGCGCGGCCGAAGGATATTCCGAGAAGCCGGAGTAAGCGCCACATACGCTGACTTAGCTTAGGGCCTGGAGGTACCACACGCAAAGAAGGAAGTGGTGCAGGTTCCTCAATGCGCACTCGCTGGGGGGTAGCGTGCATTTGTTATTGGATGAATATGAAAGCGGGCCCGGAGACCCTAGACCTGGGACTCCGGACCCTTAGTTCATTCACCTTATTCGGCTGCGGGAAGTTCCGCACCCAGTTCTTCGTTCTCGCCCTCGTGACGCATCATTTCGAGAGCGCGCTCGGCCTCTTCGTATGCAGCCGAGACTTCCGCCTGTACCTTGGCGGCAGCCTCTTCCATCTCTGGCGAGAGGCGCACGTTGCGGTAGTACTCCATGCCGGTTCCGGCAGGGATGAGGCGTCCGACGATGACGTTCTCTTTCAGGCCGCGCAGGTGATCGACCTTGCCGTTGATGCTGGCCTCGGTGAGCACTCGCGTGGTCTCCTGGAACGACGCGGCGGAGATGAAGGAGTCGGTGGAGAGCGAAGCCTTCGTGATGCCGAGGAGCAGCGGACGACCGGTGGCCGGCTTGCCGCCCTGCGCAATCACGCGCTCGTTCTCTTCGCGGAAGGCGAACTTGTCGGTCTGCTCTTCGAGCAGGAAGCGCGTGTCGCCCACGTCTTCGACCTTCACCCAGCGCATCATCTGGCGGACAATCACTTCGATGTGCTTGTCGGAGATGTTGACGCCCTGCAGCCGGTAGACTTCCTGGATTTCGTTCACCAGGTAAGCCTGCAACTCTTTTTCGCCGAGCACGGCCAGGATGTCGTGCGGGTTCAACGGGCCGTCCATGAGCGGTTCGCCAGCTTTCACGCGCTCGCCTTCCTGCACGTTGATGTGAACGCCGCGCGGAACCGAGTATTCCTTCTCGGTGCCGTTGTCGGCGACCACGTAGATTTTGCGCTGCCCTTTGGAGACCTCGCCGAATTTGACCGTGCCATCGATTTCGCTGATGACCGCGGTCTCGTGCGGCTTGCGGGCTTCGAACAGTTCGACCACGCGTGGCAGACCGCCGGTGATGTCTTTGGTCTTGGTGGTTTCGCGCGGGATCTTGGCCAGCACATCTCCCGGTGAAGCCATATCGCCATCCTGCACCATAAGGTGTGCGCGGGAAGGCATCAGGTAGCGCTTGCTCGACTTGCCTTTGACCACGATCGCGGGCTGGCGTTTCTCGTCGGGAGAATCGCCGACCACGTGACGCGACAGGCCGGTGACTTCGTCCACTTCTTCGTGGAGCGTGACGCCTTCCTGCAAGTCTTTGAACTGTACGGTGCCGCCGATTTCGGTGAGGATCGCGAAGGTGTACGGATCCCATTCAACCATGACCTGGCCGAGAGTAACCGGATCGCCCTCGTTGACCTTCAACTTGGCGCCATAAACGACCGAGTAACGCTCGCGCTCGCGATTCTTATCGTCGACGACCGCGATCGAGCCCTGGCGGTTCATGACCACCAGATCTCCCGATTTCGCCTTGACGGTCTGCAATCCGATGAAGCGCACGGTGCCGTTGTTTTTGGCATCGAGGCGCGACTGCTCGGAGACTCGCGACGCTGTACCACCGATGTGGAAGGTACGCATCGTGAGCTGCGTTCCAGGTTCGCCGATGGACTGCGCCGCGATGACGCCGGTAGCTTCGCCCAGTTCGACGAGGCGTCCGGAAGCCAGGTTGCGGCCGTAGCACATGACGCAGACGCCGCGCTTGGATTCGCAGGTCAGCACCGAGCGGATCTTTACGCGCTCGATACCGGCAGCCTGAATCGCTCCCGCGAGGTCTTCGGTAATTTCCTGGTTGATGTCAACGATGGTGTTGCCGTCGTAATCTTTGATCTTTTCGAGCGACACGCGACCGACAATTCGGTCACGCAGCGGTTCGATAATCTCGCCAGCTTCGACGATACCTTGCACGTAGATGCCGTCGACGGTTCCGCAATCGTACTCGCTGATGATGACGTCTTGCGCGACGTCGACCAGGCGGCGAGTCAGGTAGCCCGAATCGGCCGTCTTGAGCGCCGTGTCGGCCAATCCCTTGCGGGCGCCGTGCGTCGAGACGAAGTATTCCAACACCGTCAGTCCTTCGCGGAAGTTGGCGGTAATCGGAGACTCGATGATTTCGCCCGAGGGCTTTGCCATAAGTCCGCGCATGCCGGAGAGCTGACGGATCTGCTGTTTCGATCCGCGAGCGCCGGAGTCGGCCATGACGTAAATCGGGTTGAGTTCACCTTCCTTGTCGCGACGCTGCATCTCGCCGAACATTTCGTCGGCGACTTTTTCGGTAATCGCCGACCAGATTTCGATGACCTTGTTGTAGCGCTCGCCGTTGGTGATTGCGCCATCGAGGTATTGCTGCTGGACGTTGACGACCTGCTTCTCGGCGTCTTTCACCAGGACTTTCTTGTTGTCGGGGATGACCATGTCATCGATGCCGATCGACAATCCGGCGCGAGTCGCGAAGCGGAAGCCGAGCGACTTGACCTCGTCGAGCATCTTGACCGTAGTTTCCAGGCCGAACTGCAGGTATCCGAAGTTCACCAGCGCGCCGATGCCCTTCTTCTTAAGCAAGCCGTTGATGTACGGCATGCTGCGCACGCGGCCCGTGATGTCGGCCACGTTCTTGGGAAGATTATCGTTCAGGATGGCGCGGCCTACCGTCGTGTTGATGAATGCACGGTCGACCTGCACCGGCTCGGTGTGAATGATGTCCTGATCGTCGTACGCAGTGGTCAGGTCGATCAGTTCGCCCGAGTAGCGGAGGCGAATCGGGCTCAGCGTTTCGACTTCGCCCGCGTCGAGCGCCATCAGCACTTCTTCGATGTTGGCAAAGGCGCGGCCTTCACCCTTGGCGCCCGGCTTCGCTTTGGTCAGGTAATAGAGACCGAGAACCATGTCCTGGGTGGGCACGGTGATCGGCTGACCCGAAGCGGGCGACAGAATGTTGTGCGAGGCCAGCATCAGCACGCTGGCTTCAACCTGAGCTTCCGGAGACAGCGGAATGTGAACCGCCATCTGGTCGCCGTCAAAGTCGGCGTTGAACGCCGTACAGACCAGCGGGTGAATCTTGATGGCCTTGCCTTCGACGAGAACTGGTTCGAACGCCTGAATGCCAAGGCGGTGAAGTGTAGGAGCGCGGTTCAGCAGGACCGGGTGATCCTTGATGACTTCTTCCAGGATGTCCCAAACGATCGGCTCCTGCTGCTCGACCATCTCCTTGGCTTGTTTAATAGTCGTGACGTTGCCCGTCTGCTCGAGCCGGTGATAGATGAACGGCTTGAACAGTTCGAGCGCCATCTTCTTGGGCAAGCCGCACTGGTGCAGCTTGAGTTCGGGGCCGACCACGATGACCGAACGTCCGGAGTAGTCGACGCGCTTGCCGAGCAGGTTCTGACGGAAGCGACCCTGCTTGCCCTTCAGCGTGTCGGACAACGACTTCAGCGGGCGGTTGTTGGCACCGCGGAGCACGCGGCCACGGCGTCCGTTGTCGAACAGGGCGTCGACGGCTTCCTGCAGCATGCGCTTTTCGTTGCGCACGATGACTTCGGGAGCGTGCAGGTCCATCAACTTCTTCAACCGGTTGTTGCGGTTGATGACGCGGCGATACAGGTCGTTCAAGTCAGACGTGGCGAAGCGGCCGCCATCGAGTGGCACCAATGGGCGAAGCTCCGGGGGAATGACCGGGATCACGTCGAGGATCATCCAGTGCGGCTTGTTGCCGCTCTTGCGGAAGGCCTCAACGACTTTCAACCGCTTGGCGTACTTGAGCCGCTTCTGCAGCGAGCTCTCGTTCTTCATCTTCTCGCGCAGTTCGGTGGAAAGCGAGTCGGTATCGACGCGCTTGAGCAGTTCCTTGATCGCCTCAGCGCCCATCATGGCCTTGAATCCAGCCGGACGGTACTGCTGATCGAGTTCGCGGAACTTGGCTTCGTCCTTGATGACCTCGCGCTCTTTCACCGGAGCGTCGCCAGGTTCGACGACGACGTAGGCTTCGAAATAGAGCACGGACTCAAGGTCGCGCAGCGAGATGTCGAGCAGGTGCCCGATGCGGCTGGGCAATCCTTTGAAGAACCATACGTGCGAACAGGGCGACGCCAGCTCGATGTGGCCAAGGCGTTCGCGCCGAACTTTCGACAGAGTGACTTCCACGCCGCACTTGTCGCAGATCACGCCGCGGTGCTTCATACGCTTGTACTTGCCGCAGAGGCACTCCCAGTCAGTGACCGGTCCGAAGATGCGGGCGCAGAACAGTCCATCGCGCTCGGGTTTAAAGGTTCGGTAATTGATGGTCTCGGGCTTGGTGACTTCGCCGTGCGACCAGCTCCGGATTTTCTCCGGAGAGGCCAGGGAGATGCGAATGGCATCGAAGTCCGCGATCACATTTGCCATTTCGAATGGGCTCGAACGAAACAAGGTGTTCCTCCGCTTCCTGCGGTCCTGACGCGTCCGCTGACGGAGCTCTAAAACAAGTTCTCTGTTCCCGGTTCTCAGTTCTCAGTTAAAACCGAGATCGAACTCTCGCCTTTCATGCGGCATTGAGCTCGGAATGCCGCAGTGGCCGTAAGTCAAAATCTCTTTCACCGTTGCCCCGGCTGGCTGTGGCGGCGAGACGCCGCCACCACAGCCGCCCGGACGGCGGCGCTACTTAATCTGCTGCCGCGCTGGCGGTCGGCTTCTTCTCTGACGCCTTGATCAACTCGACGTCGAGGCAGAGGGACTGCAATTCGCGGATCAGCACGTTGAACGATTCCGGCACGCCGGGCTCCATGGCGGCTTCGCCCTTGACGATGGCCTCGTAGATCTTGGTTCGACCATAGACGTCGTCGGACTTTGCCGTCAGCAGCTCCTGCAGGATGAACGCTGCACCGTATGCTTCCAGCGCCCAGACTTCCATTTCTCCGAAGCGCTGTCCGCCGAACTGCGCTTTACCGCCCAGCGGCTGCTGGGTGATGAGCGAGTACGGTCCGATGGAACGAGCGTGAATCTTGTCGTCCACCAGGTGCGACAGTTTCAGCATGTAGATGTAGCCCACGGTGACCGGCTGTTCGAACTTCTCTCCGGTCATGCCGTCGCGCAGATTCGTCTTGCCCGAGGTCGGCAGTCCGGCGTGTTCGAGCAGCGCCTTGATCTCGCCTTCCTTGGAGCCGTCGAACACCGGCGATCCCATGAACACGCCTTTGGTGAGCGTGGGGGCTACGGATTCCAGCTCTTCGTCGCTCATATCGGAGATGATGTCGGCCAGCTGCGAGTCTTTGAACAGGGCTTTCAACTCGCGCCGGATCGCTTCCGTGCGCGTGTTCTCCTGGAGCAAGCGCGTGATCTTCTCGCCAAGAACGAAGCCAGCCCATCCGAGGTGGGTCTCAAGAATCTGGCCCACGTTCATACGGGAAGGCACGCCGAGCGGGTTGAGGACGATTTCGACTGGCGTTCCATCCTCGAGGTACGGCATATCCTCTTCGGGCAGAATGCGTGCGATGACACCCTTATTGCCGTGACGGCCAGCCATCTTGTCACCGACACTCAGCTTGCGCTTCATGGCGATGTAGACCTTGACCAGCTTGATCACCCCCGGCGGCAGTTCATCGCCCTTGGTCAGCTTCTCTTTCTTCTCGTTGACGATCTTCTTGAGCACGTCGATCTGGCGCGAGGTCATTTCCTCGATCTCGTCGATCTGCTCGTTCACCCGCGGATCTTTATCCGCATACTTGATGCGCTTCAGGTTACGGGTGGAGATGCGCTCGATCTCATCACGCGTCAGGATTGCTCCCTTGGTCAGCAGGCGCTTGTTGGTGCGCTCGTCGTGCAGGTCGGCCTGCACTTCCTTGCCGCCCAGGATGTTGTCGAGACGCTTCAACCGCTCGTCGGTCAGAATTCGGATTTCGTCCGAGAGGTTCTTTTCCAACTTCGCGATCTGCGTGGCTTCGATGGCCTTGGCGCGCTCGTCCTTCTCCTGACCCTTGCGCGAGAAGATCTTCACGTCGACGATGACACCCTCGATGCCCGGCGGGCAGTAGAGGGAAGCATCGCGCACATCGCCGGCCTTTTCGCCGAAGATCGCGCGCAAAAGTTTCTCTTCCGGGGTGAGCTGGGTTTCGCCCTTCGGCGTGACCTTGCCCACCAGAATGTCACCCTGCTTGATGCTGGCGCCGATGCGAATCACGCCCGCTTCGTCCAGGTTGCGGAGCATCGACTCGCTGACGTTGGGAATATCGCGCGTAACTTCTTCCGGACCCAGCTTGGTGTCGCGCGCTTCGATCTCGTACTCCTCGATGTGAAGCGAGGTGTAGTAATCCTCTTTCACCATCTTCTCCGAGACCAGGATGGCGTCCTCGAAGTTGTAGCCGCGCCACGGCATGAAGGCCACCAGAACGTTTCGTCCAAGTGCCAGCTCGCCGTGATCCGTGCAAGGACCGTCAGCAATGATCTCGCCCTTCAGTACGCGCTGACCCTTCTTGACCACCGGCTTCTGGTTGATGCAAGTGTTCTGGTTCGAGCGCTTGAACTTGGTGAGCTGGTAGATGTCGCTACCGACCTCACGCGACAGCTGCGTGGGGTGATGCTCGCCCTCGACGCGCACGATGATGCGTTCTGAGTCGACCGAATCGATAATGCCGTTGCGGCGGGCGAGAACGACTGCCCCCGAGTCGCGAGCGGTGACGCCTTCCATTCCGGTGCCGACGATCGGCGCCTGCGCGCGGAGCAGCGGCACGGACTGGCGTTGCATGTTCGCGCCCATCAGCGCGCGGTTGGCGTCGTCGTGCTCGAGGAACGGAACCAGCGAGGCCGCGACCGACACGAGCTGCTTCGGGCTGACGTCGACGTAGTCGACTTCTTCACGGCTCACCAGCACGAAGTTGCCGGCCTTGCGGGCGTTGACGAGTTCGGGAACGATGCGTCCCTTGTCGTCGAGCTCAACGTTGGCTTGTGCGATCGTGTGACGATCTTCTTCCCAGGCTGAGAGATAGAACGAGAACGGGTCGATCTGCGCGGGCTTCTTGCGTTTCTCTTTCAACTCGGCGTTGATCTTCTCGATCTCATGCTTCTCGATGTGATCGCCGACTTTAAAGTCGCCGTCGCCGACGTTCACGATCGAGACGTAATCCACAATGCGCCCGTTCTTCACCTTGCGGTAGGGCGATTCGATAAATCCGTAATCGTTGATGCGGGCATAGCAGCTTAACGACGAGATCAGGCCGATGTTCGGACCTTCTGGCGTCTCGATGGGGCAGATGCGTCCGTAGTGCGTGGGGTGAACGTCGCGGACTTCGAATCCGGCGCGTTCACGCGACAAACCGCCCGGCCCAAGCGCCGAGAGACGCCGCTTGTGCGTGATCTCGGAGAGAGGGTTGGTCTGATCCATGAACTGCGAGAGCTGCGACGATCCGAAGAATTCGCGGATCGCAGCCATCACCGGCTTGGCGTTGACCAGGTCGTGCGGCATGGCCGTCGACATTTCCTGGTACACGCTCATCTTTTCCTTGATAGCGCGTTCCATACGGACCAGGCCGATGCGGAACTGGTTCTCCATCAACTCGCCGACCGCGCGCACGCGGCGGTTGCCGAGGTGATCGATGTCGTCGACCGCGCCGATATTCTTTCGCAGCTTGAGCAGGTACGCGATGGTCGCGTAGAAATCTTCCGGATCGAGCGTGCGCTTTTCGAGCGAGGTCGCTTCCTGGTTCTCGAACAGCTTGATATTGAACTTCAGGCGGCCCACGCGCGAAAAGTCATACTTGCGCGGGTCAAAGAACATCCCGTGGAACAGAGCCGTGGCCGTGTCGAGCGTCGGCGGATCACCGGGACGCAGCTTGCGGTAGATTTCGATCAGTGCCTCCTGCGGAGTCTTGATCGAATCGCGCTTCAGCGTCTGGCTGATGACCGTGCCCACGTCATCGCGCTCGGGGAAGAACAGCGACATTTCCACGACACCGGAATCGAGAATCTTCGACACCTTGTCGGCGGTCAGTTCGGAGTTGGCCTCAAGCATGACTTCGCCGGTCGTGGTGTCGACCACGTCGCCAGAAGTCCACGAGCCTTCGAGGTCGGTAATGTCGACTTCGATCTCGGTGATCTTCGCCTTTTGAACTTCCTTGAGAATCTGGTGGTTGATCTTGCGGCCCGAGTGGGCAATTTCTTCGCCTGACTTGCTCTTGATGCTGTGGGCAAGTTTCATGCCGAGCAGGTTGGTCGGCTTCTCGGTCGTCGGATCGAGCGTCCAGTAGAGTTTCTTGTCGCGAACCGCGATGCGGTCCGTGGTGTAGAAGGTCTTCAGGATGTCCTCGCCCGAACGCAGGCCGAGGGCACGCAGGAAGATCGTGCCCAGGAACTTGCGCTTGCGGTCGATGCGCACGTAGAGCACATTCTTCTGGTCGTATTCGAACTCGACCCACGATCCGCGGTAGGGAATGATCTTTCCCAAGAAATACGTGCGGTTGTTGGCTGTCTCGAAGAAGACGCCAGGGGAACGGTGCAACTGACTGACGATCACGCGCTCGGTGCCGTTGATGATGAACGTACCGTTTTGCGTCATCAGCGGAACGTCGCCGAAGAATACTTCCTGTTCTTTGATGTCGCGAATGGAGCGGTTGCCGGTCTCAGCGTCTTTGTCGAAAATCGTCAGACGCATCGTGACCTTCAGTGGAGCGGAGTAAGTCATGCCGCGCTCTTCGCACTCCGCCACGTCATATTTCAACTGCAGGCCGACCGGGTCGCCGCACTTGTTGCAGAAGTCGGGCGTGTTGGCGTTGTAGGTGCCGCACTTGCCGCAGAGCACCTCACCCGGATGGAACGGATCGGTGATGACCGTGGATCCGCAATTCTTACAAGTGGTCCGGAGGTGATGCAGACCTTTGAGGTGTCCGCACTTGCACTCCCAGTTACCAATGGCGTAATCCACAAACTCCAGTTGTGATACGTTGCGAAAGTCGGTGATGGGGAAGACGGACTGAAACACCGCCTGCAAGCCGCCGTCTTCGCGCTCGCTAGGGAGCTTGTCCATCTGCAGGAAGCGGTCGTACGAACGTTTCTGAACCTCAATCAGGTTCGGGATCTGGATAGTGGCCGGTATTTTTGAAAAATCAAAGCGTTTGCGGAAGGCATTTTTCATCGTTAAGAAACTCCCAATCTCACGCGCAACCGAAGGTCACGCTTAAACCGCGGAATGTGGGGCGTGTACCGCCCCGCGGGACTTGCTTATGTGCAGAGCCGGAACAACTTAGAACCTAAAAGACGACGGGGCGCCCGCAGGGACAGTGGTTCCCGCAGACGCCTTGCAAGGCGTTTCGCCATTTCTGATTTGAACTCTTTCGTGCCAGTATCTCGGCCTGTTTCCGCTCCGCCTGCCCGCGGAGCAGCCTGCCAGAACTTCCCCGCGCGAGACTCGCTCGCGCTCGATAGCACCCTGGGAAGCGGTGTTATATAGATGCTAACATCGCCGCCCAAGGTTCACAAGTAGGAACGGACCAGAAAAACGATTTTGCACAACTTACGATGGAGCCTAGGACTGCGGCCCTGGTTCATGGTGGGGACAGCCGCCTCGGCTGTCCAGTCGCGGAGCGACGAAACAGTCCGTCTCGTCACCCCTGCTCTGGATCAGCAAAGACCTGTCGAGTTTTGCTCGACCGGACGGCCGAGGCGGCCGTCCCCACATGAGCACCTCAGATCCCTTACTTTACCTCTACCGTAGCGCCAGCTTCGGTGAACTTCTTCTTGATGGTCTCGGCCTCTTCCTTGGAGACGCCTTCTTTCACGTTCTTGGGCGCTCCGTCGACCAGTTCCTTGGCCTCTTTCAGGCCCAGGCTGGTGACTTCGCGAACGGCCTTGATCACGTTGATCTTGTTGGCACCGACTTCCTTGAGGACGACGGTAAATTCGGTCTTCTCTTCTGCCGGAGCCGCTCCTGCACCTGCAGCCGCACCGCCGCCCGCCACCATCACGGGAGCCGCTGCCGCCGCCGACACGCCTAAACGCGCTTCCAGCTTCTTGACCAGTTCTGCCGCTTCGAGCAGCGACAAGCCTACGATCGAGTCTTCAATCTGTTGCAGATCCGCCATGTTGATTCTCCGTTATTTAGTCTCTTGCTTTCGTCACCCACAGGCCAGGTTTCCAGTGCGACCAGGGTCCGTTTCCTCGCGCCAGACAACGTTTGGAAAGGACCGCGCAACCCCTGAACTGCTGATGACCAAACTCGTTTATGCAGCCGGCCAAAACCACGTTCGCTGCGCTTGCTGGACGGCCGAAGGCGGCCGTCCCCACACAATCTTTGCCCCTCTAGGCTTCCTTGAACTTCTTCTGCTGCACACCCTGGTCGACAACCACCGCCAGGTTGCGGCCTACTGCGCCCATTGCTGTGACTAGGCGCTGTGCCGGGGCATTGATCAGGAACAGGAGCTTCGCCATCAGCTCTTCCTTCGAGGGCATCGTCGCCAGCGCTTCGATCTCCTTAATGTTGATGACGCGGCCTTCAACCACACCGATCTTGAAGGTGAATTCCGGCGTGTCCTTGGCGTACTTGGTCAGGGCCTTGGCCATCGCCACCGGGTCACCGGTGGTGTAGGCAATCGACGTAACGCCAGCCAGATCCTTCAGCGCGCCTTCGACCTTGGTGCCCTTGGCTGCTTTTTCGGCCAGCGTGTTCTTGACCACCTGATACTTGGCGCCCGCGCCGCGCAAAGCCTTGCGCAGCTCATAGTCCTGGGCGACGGTCATCTTGGTGTAGGTCGCTACGACCATGTTTGAAACGTTGTTCAGGTCCTTGCTCAGCTTCTCGACCTGCTCTTTCTTCTTTGCTCTAGTAACTGCCATGGGTCAATTCCTCGAATCTTGTCAGTCTTAATAGCGTTCAGCGTTGCTCCGCAACGCGGACGGCCGATGGCGGCCGTCCCCACATGAATTCCTATGCCTTCGCGGCCGCTTCGATCGGAGTCACGTCCAACGAAATCCCGGGCCCCATCGTCGAACTCAGATAGCACCCCTTGATGTACTTGCCCTTGGCTACCGACGGCTTGGCCTTGATCACGCTGGTGATCAGCACCGTGGCATTCTCAATCAGCTTGTCGGGCGTGAACGAAATCTTGCCAACCGGGCAGTGGACGAGAGCCGTCTTGTCGGTACGGAACTCGACCTTGCCGGCCTTCACTTCCTGCACAGCCTTGCCCACGTCGAAAGTGACCGTGCCGGTCTTTGGATTGGGCATCAGGCCCTTCGGGCCGAGAACTTTACCCAGGCGTCCGACGGATTTCATCACGTCGGGCGTGGCGATCAGTGCGTCGAAGTCGGTCCAGTTTTCCTTGGTGATCTTCTCGACCATTTCTTCGCCGCCCGCGAAATCGGCGCCTGCAGCTTCGGCTTCCTTAATTTTGTCGCCGGTCGCGATGACCAGAACCTTTTTCGACTTGCCTAGGCCGTGCGGCAGAACGACTGTGCCGCGGACCATCTGGTCGGCGTGCTTCGGATCGACTCCCAGCCGCATGGTGACCTCGACGGTCTCATCGAACTTGGCGTACTTCACCTTCTGCAGGAGTGGAACTGCGTCCTGCAGAACATAGGGGCGCTTCTCGACTGCGGCGTGCGCCTTGGCGATGTTCTTTCCTTCTTTTTTGTTCATTGCTGCTCCTTGTCTCCCACCGCTAACCGTTGATCCGGAGAGCCGTGGTGTTCGACTACAAACTATCTACGCGGCTGGCGAAAACTCGCTCGCTACGCTCGCTGCACGGCCGAAGGCGGCCGTCCCCACAAAAACCGTTCCTAGCCGACTACTTCTATTCCCATGGAGCGTGCCGTGCCGCGGACGCTCTTGACTGCGGTCTCGATCGACGCGGCGTTCAGGTCGGGCATCTTCTGTTTGGCGATGTCTTCGACCTGCTTGGCGGTCACTTTGCCGACCTTATCTTTGTTCGGCGTGCCTGATCCCTTGGCGATGCCGGCGGCGCGCTTCAGCAGGATCGACGCCGGCGGCGTCTTGGTGATGAAGGTGAACGAGCGGTCGCTGTAAACAGACACGACGACCGGGATGATCAGACCTTCCATCTCCTTCTGGTTGGTTCTGGCGTTGAACTGTTTGCAGAACTCCATGATGTTGATCTGTGCCTGGCCAAGCGCCGGGCCGACCGGGGGAGCCGGAGTCGCCTTGCCCGCGGCGATCTGCAACTTCACGTAACCTGTAACTTTCTTTGCCACTTCGTTAGCTCCTAGCTTCTAGCTCTTAGCCTCTAGCCAAGGCTTTCAATCTCGTTGTCATCCTGAGCGGCGCTTTTTTGCCGCGAAGGACCTATGCATTTCTGCCGCGATTACGCTACTTTTTCGACTTGATTAAATTCCAATTCCACCGGCGTCGACCGGCCGAAAATTGTGACCATCACCTTCAGCGTTTCGCGGTCTTCGTTCACTTCGTCGACTACGCCGGTGAAACTGGCGAATGGGCCTTCGGTGATGCGGACGGATTCGTTCTTCTCGAACTTGACCTTGAGCTTTGGCTTCTCGCGGCTGTCAGCGACTTTATAAACGATGTGCTGTACTTCCTCATCCGAGAGCGGCGTGGGCTGCTGGCCGGTGCCGACAAATCCCGTGACGCGCGGTGTGGACTTCACGACATGCCACACGTGATCATCCATATCCATTTCGACCAGCACGTAGCCGGGATAGAACATGCGCTCGGAGGTGTACTTCTTGCCGCCGCGAACTTCAGTGACCGATTCGGTCGGGATCAACACCTTGCCGATCTTGTCCTGCAGCCCGAAAGCTGCCACGCGGGACTCGAGCGATTCTTTGACCTTGCGCTCAAACCCCGAGTACGAGTGGATGATGTACCACTTCATGTTCGGGTTGCGTGGCGCCTCGGCGGTGGCCGTAACGCCTTCCGCGGCAGGCTGGGGCGCGCTTTCTCCGCCCGGCTGTGCTTCGTTTTTTTCTTCGTCCAGCATAATTTTGGTTGCTTCTCGGCCAGTTGCTGCGGCGCGGTTCTGCGAATTAGTGAACTCTGAAATAGCCAAACATCGCCGTCACAGCTTTGTTAATGATGAAATCGATGATCCCGAAGTACGCCGCGAAAATAAACACGGTGATGATGACCACCGTCGTCGTGCCGCGAACTTCCTTCCACGTGGGCGCCGTCACCTTGCGCATTTCCGTGCGTACGTCGTTGTAGAAGGCCTTGACCTTGTCCGGCCAGGACTTCAACCGCTCGAGAAAGTCGCCACCGCCTGCCACAATTGAATTCGCCATTTTCTTCGTCTCGACTGACATCACTACTCCTGGCCTTGGTCCTTCTCTTCCTCTTCCAAAACTCTGGCAGGGGCGGAGGGATTCGAACCCCCAAGTTCGGTTTTGGAGACCGACAGTTTAACCGTTGAGCTTACGCCCCTGTGTTCATTTGGTAATTTTGTAATTGAGTAATTTGGTAATTTGAAAAGCGCTTGAACCGCGGGTTTTCAATTCCCAAATTACAAAATTTCCCAATTACCAAATCTACTTCACTTCTTTGTGGGCGGTGTGCTTGCGGCAACGGCGGCAGAATTTCTTGAATTCCAGCCGCTCGGTCGTCGTTTTGCGGTTCTTCGTCGTCGAATAGTTCCGCTCTTTGCAATCACCGCACTGTAATGTCACTATTTCTCGGGGCATCTCAACAGCTCCTAACTAAGCTGCTAGCTCCTAGCTCCTAGCTGCTAGCTTCCAGCAAAATCAGAGAACATCATCCTTTGGCGGCCTCTTTGCTTCTTCTTTCGCCCATCTAATCAAGGTTCCCCACGGCACGCAATTAACCGCAAGAACCGCGAGGACAGCAATCAGCCACCCTAATTCTCGCCATTGCATAAGGCGTTCCATCCTAGCTAGTAGCTAGAAGTTGCCTTACTGAATAATCTCCGCGATCGCGCCGGAGCCGACCGTGTGGCCGCCTTCACGAATCGCGAAGCGCAAGCCTTTCTCCATGGCCACCGGAGTGATCAGCTCGATCGTCAGACTTACGTTGTCTCCCGGCATCACCATCTCCGTCCCAGCCGGCAGTTCTGCAACTCCTGTGACGTCGGTGGTGCGCAGGTAGAACTGCGGACGGTATCCCTTGAAGAACGGCGTATGTCGTCCGCCTTCTTCCTTCGTCAGGATGTACACCTCCGCCTTGAACTTGGTGTGCGGCGTGATCGATCCCGTCTTGGCCAGCACCATGCCGCGCTCCACATCTTCCTTGCCAATGCCGCGCAGCAGCAATCCGGCGTTGTCGCCCGCCTGCCCTTCGTCCAGTTGCTTCTTGAACATCTCGACGCCCGTCACCACCGTCTTGCGCGTCTCGCGGAAGCCAACGATTTCCACTTCCTCGCCTACCTTGATCTTCCCGCGCTCAATTCGTCCCGTCACCACCGTGCCGCGGCCCGAGATCGAGAAGATGTCTTCGATCGGCATCAGGAACGGCTTGTCCAGTTCGCGCGCCGGCTGCGGCACGCTCTTGTCCACCGCCTCCA
>JAIQFH010000074.1 GCA_020073385.1 Terriglobia bacterium
TTCAAACCGTCGCCCGACTCGGCGACACCAGCTAAGCCGCTTGTCTTCATTCGAACTTACTTGCTCTTGGCAGTTGCAGGCGGAGCCTTGTTGCAAACGAACCTTCCGGATCGCTGGCTACACTCTCTGGGCCTTGCTGAATCCCAATCTGGCCCTCCTCCTACCTCTCACCCTCGCACCAACCACTCTTCTGCTCACAATCCCTTGCTAATGAATAATGCAGGCTAGAGGACCGTCCTGGCGAATCTCGATGTTGCGAAATCTCTCTTCGAGTTTGTCCTTCGTCGTAGCGAGGAGTTTCGCAAATCCATCGAGCTGGCTCGGACCAATCCCATCGAACTGAGCATTATATTTGCGGGCGCTATCAATCTCTTCTTGTGTGTTGGTGTGATGAAAGAGCACATCAGGGTTCAGCACGAGCTTAGTTAGAGTGTGCCCGTCCTTGCGAATAATATCCTGACGGAACTCCTCCAATATGCCGCGAATCTTCGTGAGGTCATCAGCGTTGGAGTTGAATTTGGATTCCGCGTCCTGCGCCGACGACTGAAAGGCCAAGCCACACATAAGGAGTGCAACCAATACTGCGCCTGTTCTTTTTTTGTTCATATGGCGTTCTCCTTTCAGAACTTGACTTGGAGGTTGGCTCGTTAAGGACTGCCGATTCCGTGCACGCAACACTTTACGGAGGCGATTGGCGGCTCTTACTTAGACCAGGGCGGAACCACGCCGTTGCTGCGCGCGTACGCGATCGACTGCCCCAGATGCTCGTGTTGATCTTCGAGAATCAGCATCAGCGCGCCCTGCTTCGTCATGTCTCTTCCGAACAGTTTCACCGGCGCCTGCAGGTCGTTGTCGGAAAGTCCCGTAATCGCTTTTTGTAGATTGACGTAAGAAGCCTTCAGAGCTTCCTGCAATTTCTCCGGATCGGTGATGGGCGCGGGCTTTGCTCCCGTATTCGGTGTGCCCGAAAGCACCCCGACGAGCATGCCGTTCTCCTTAACGATCAGGTTGAACACATCGCCGACGGAGCGAACGCCCTGGCCGGGCTTCCAGTCATACTTGCCCGACATAACGCGCGCGAGTCCGGTGAATTTGTCGGAAAGTGTTGCGGCATCTTTTCCAAAGGCGGCCTGTATTCCGGCCGGCTGCGCCTGCGCCAACGGCACCATCAGAGCGACCGCAAGCGCGCACACTCCATACTGAGTCAGAATCTTCTTCATGTAGAACTCCTCTACGTCGCTAAACGACTCTACTGCTCGTTCCTGCTGACTGGACAATATGCCGCGAAGAACCAGTGTTTGCAGGAAAAGTGACATGCGGTGTCCGAAATGAGACAAGCGGTCAGAGTTGGCCGTCAAATACTGGTGCCACGGATCATCGAGTGTGCTTGCCTACATCCTAGAAGACTTTCCTGGCAGGAGACTTTAACCCTGTGACCAAGGTTTCGGAATCTATTTCCTCCGAGGTATTGCTTCCGACGCATCAGCAAGCGCATATGCCGTCACAGCCATCACCGCTGCATTCTCATTCAATTGCTGCACGTTGACCTTATCAAGAGTGTCCGCGGCAGAATGGTGATAGCTAAAGTAGAACCGCGAATCCTGCGAGGGACTGAGACCGGGAACGCCGAGCTGGACCATACCGGCGATATCCTCGGCGGTTACCTCGTCAGACCTGGTGAGAACGCTTGCTCCAATCGGTGCCAGTGCGTTCGCAACGGGCGCGAGATATCTGGCAGCCTCAGGCGCGCCAAAGAAACTGAGGCCTGTTGGATGGTCGCAGCCTAAGTCGCTTTCCAGCGCCGCTACGTGATAAGTGAGTTCGCTGGAGTGTTCCTGGAGATATGTTGTCGCGCCACTGACGCCGAACTCCTCATTCATCCAGGCGACAAAACGGATGGTGCGTTTTGGATGGATGTTCAGTGACTGCAACAAATGGATCGTCTGCATTGAGATAGCGATCCCGGCGCCATCGTCGATCGCACCTGTCCCAAGATCCCATGAATCCAGATGTCCGGAGACCAATACAACCTCTTCGGAGTGTTCCGACCCCTTCCAATCCGCGATTACGTTGTAGCTGCTTGTCGGAGGAAGAGTTTTCGGCGTAAGAGTGAGCCGCATCGTGACGGGTCCTTGTTTTGACAGTCGCGCCAACAGATCTGCATCCTCTGCGGTAATTGCAGCTGCAGGAACCTTGTCGACTCCCTCGCCGTACAAAGTCAGACCTGTGTGCGGAAGTCGAAAGTCTCCGCCGCCCAGAGAGCGAACCAGCACAGCTGCGGCTCCAAGCGACCCGCCAAACGATGGGCCGACGCCACGATAAGCTAGATTTTGCCCATACGCATCAAGACCGAACCCTTGCGCAGTTAATTCCTTATCGAAAGGCTTGTTGAATAGGACGATCTTTCCCTTGACTTCACCAACGGGCAAGCTCCTCAATTCTGCAAAGGAGCCTACGACCATCACATTTGCAGTAAGACCATCCTCCGACGTTGGCGCAGAGTTTCCCAATGCTGTGACAACGATCTTCTGCATTGTCCCCGGCGGCATTCCCGGCCACCGGGTTAAGACTGCGTCTTCCTTTCCTCGTACCCAATGAGGAACAGTCGTTTTTTCCAGCGTGACGCTCGTCCCCATCGCCCGCATCTTGGCAGCTACCCATTCGACAGCGGCCTGAGCCTGCAGCGAACCACTGAGCCTTGGACCTATATTGTCCGTGAGGTGCGCAAGCATGTTGTATGCATTCGGGTCCGTCATTGCCGCATCGCGGATGCGCCCCATGGTTGCAAACTGTTCTGCCGTCCATGGCCTCGAGTCTGAATCGGTAAGGCTGGTTAATCGGTCCAGAAAGGAGTTAGGTGGCGGAGTGCTCGCGGGCGCGTTTTGAGCCCAGCAGTTCAACACAAAGAATGCAGCAACAATAGGTGAAGCAAAAAGACGGATCTTCATAGACTGCTTCCGGTACGATACCTTTTCTGTCGAAAAATCTTCTCCCGCCTTAGTCCGCAGTTTGAGCAACTAGGTCGTTCATCCGGTCTCGTGTCGGCTGGAGAACTCCACGTTCGATCTGGTGTACAAGGTCTGTAATTGTGGCGTTCATATGTACCGGCACTCCGGACGCGTGGCCTAACGTCACCACATAGCCGTTGATAAAGTCGATTTCCGTTTTACGGCCGCGCTCAAGGTCCTGGAGCATCGAGGGTTTGACATCTCCGTAGAAGGCAACTATTTCTTCAACCCACGACTCATAGCGTTGCTCTATCGCGACATTGCTCGCCCAGCCGGGCGGAATTGGGTCCACGGCCAGGCGCTCCGGCCGAGTGCCTGTTGCAAATGCCACCGACAACGCCTCCTCGTACGTCCGTCGGAAGACCTTCTTTCCTGCCTCTGTTTCCATGTACTGGCGCATGGTCTGAGAACAAAGCGCGCCAAGGGTTGTAACGGAGCAGTTGATCAGCAGCTTCGACCAGATGGCACCGGTGACGTTTGAAGATGCCTTGACCTCAATCGCTCGACCCAACGTGCGCGCAACCCGATCGATGCGCTCACTGACGCCACCGGCAAGTTCGCCTATCACTAGATGCCCGGCATTCTTCTGCTCGTAGGCACCGGGTTCAACCATCGTGACGCCAAGATTTGAGAATCCTCCAAGGATCCTGTCTTCGCCGAGACCGTCCGCAAGCACCCGCGCAGCCCCGCCGTTCTGTATAGGCAACATAACCCCGCCGGGCGCGAGTAGGCGCAACACGCGGGGCGCGACTTCCAGCGTGTCCTGCGCTTTGGTGGCAAGCAGGATCAAGTCAAATTGGTCTCCCTTTCCGTAGTCCTCAACTGCGGCAATGTCGATAACGTCTGCCCTTACCTCTCCTCCGATGCCGGACACTCGCAGGCCCGATCTGCGCAGTGCCTTCGCGGAATCGGTGTTGCGAGCCGCAAGCCGGACGGGCAGTCCTGTGCGGATGGCACGCGCCGCAATTGTTCCGCCCAAGGCGCCGATGCCCACTATCAGTATTTGCATTTTGAAGGCTCCAATATGCCCGCGATGAGACTGAATCCCGCCAGTTGCGACTTGCTCCAAACAAGCCATGGCCCAGGCGTCGCAACGCGAGCGATCCAATCGACCAAGGTCCGGATGGTGTAGCTTGGCGTCCCGTCCGCGCATGTGGGCGCTCTCGACTGATCTATGACACAAGCGCGGATGGCGGCACCTCGATTTCGCCGCTTGCGATGTGGGCCGCGGCGCCACCAACGCTGACAGAGGTTACGACGCCTCTGCCCTTACGCGCCTCCGCGTCGATTTCGCTTCGGCGCCCCATCGAAACACCTTGCTGGATCGAAAGGCGATAGGCCATCCCGCCAAAATCGGGCTTCGATGCCATTGCCCCGACGAGGCCGGCACAAGCGGCGCCTGTCGCGGAATCTTCTTCGATGCCCAGCGCGGGTGCCCACATGCGAGCATAGAGCTTGCCGCCATCCCGTAGATTTCCCGCGAAGAAGAAGATGTGGGGAGACCACGCTCGTGAGAGCGTTGTCGCCCAGGCAGCCCGATTGATCGTCGCCCGGTCGACGACCTCGCTCGAGCTCAGTTGCGCAAAACAGAATGGAACACCGGCGCCCGCGAAAAAGACTTGGCTCACCTCGGCGGGCTCGACGGATAGTACGGCGGCGAGTTCAGCCGGAGTAGGTGCGCCGGTCGGCGTCTCGATCTTCCCCGATAGCGTCAACTTGCCGTAGAATCCCCCGTTTCGCTGAGCGACGTCAACAGTCACTGGACCGATATTCTCCTCCAGGATGAGCCGGACTGGATCACTAAGCCGTACGTGCTGTTTCATCGCAAGAGCACAGGCTGTGCCGACCGAGGGATGTCCCGCAAAATCGAGCTCCACCCGAGGTGTAAAGATGCGCACCCGAAAGTTGTTTGCAGAATCGTTCTTCGGCAGGACGAAAGTCGTTTCGCCGAAATTGAATTCGCGAGCAATCTTTTGCATGCCCTCGGTCGAAATGCCGGCCGCGTCAGGCAGAATCGCCAGTTGATTACCCCCGAACGGCGTCGAACTGAAAACATCGACGATTTGAAATGCGTACTTCATGAGATCACCCTCCGTGTCTGGCCTCAAGCCTTGACGACAAGGTCGATTTCAACGCGGGCCCCAAGCGGCAGCGCGGCCACCCCGATCGCCGTGCGGGCCGGAAAGGGCGGACTAAAATACTTTGCGTAGATGCCATTCATCGCGACGTAGTCACTCATGTTCGTGAGAAACACGCGGGCGCGCGCAACATGATCGAAACTCTTGCCGGCCGCCTTGAGAACCGCCGAGAGATTCTGGAAGACGCGCTCCGTCTCGGCCACAATACCCCCCTCGACGACCTTGCCAGTGGCCGGGTCTTGGCCGACCTGTCCGCTGAAATAGAGGAAACCACCGACTTCGATCGCCTGGGAAAACGGGCCGACCGGCGGCGTGAGTTCCGGCGAAGTAATCGCGGTCTTGCTCATGGCAAACTCCTGTGGATACTGGGTTAGCTGGCCGTCGGCTGGTGAAGATGACGAGCCCGTGTGGGGTCTTGCCGATGCTCCTGCTCACCGGACAATATGACGCGAAGAACCAGCGTTTGCAGAAAAAGTGACATGCGGCGTCCGAAGTGAGACAAGCGGTCCGTCCTGAGTGATGTCTCCTTCGAAGTCTCCGCTATAATCCGTCCCGGAGAGGTCGACAAACCCATTGCTGCAGCCCACACCAGATATGGGACGCACGAGATGGATTTTGATCCTGTGTGCGTGGACGATTGTAGGACTGTTGTTCACCGTGCGGGAGATCGTGGTGGCGAGCGTTCACGGCGGGCACGTCAACTGGGTGATCGTGGGTGTGATCGAACTCGTCTACTGGAACGTATGGGCGGCGTGCACACCGCTTGTGGTTGCTCTGGCCAAACGGTTCCCGTTGACGGGCCAGAGGTTTGTATCTCATATAGCGATCCACACGGTCACGTCGTTCATGATGGCTCCCCTGGGATCTGTCACCGCATACTTTCTGAGCCGTGGACTTCTGGGGTTACTTTTTCGCATGACCGATCCTGGTGCGTTACGCCTTCTCTCGACCTTCACAGTCAGTGTTCTGTCTATGAGCTTTACTGGCATCCTCACGTACTGGCTAGTTGTGGGACTGTATCAGTCGGTCCACTTTTACCAGGCCGCTATGGAGCGCCAGACTATAGCCGCGCAACTAGAGACGCAGCTCTCCCACGCCGAACTCGAGAACCTTAAGAGCCAGTTACATCCGCACTTTTTGTTCAACAGTCTTCACACCATTGGAGTCCTGATGCAGGAAGACGTCGATGCTGCAAGCCATCTGCTGGTCAGCCTCGGCGACTTGCTGCGCATGGCCCTCGAACGGCGGGAGAACGAGATCACCTTGCAGAGCGAGCTCGAGTTCGTAAGCAAGTATCTGGAGATCGAACAGACCCGCTTTCATGATCGATTGAAAGTTCGCATGGACGTACCACCTGACCTTCTCGGAGTCTATGTACCGAGCCTGGCGCTTCAGCCTCTGGTCGAGAATGCCATCAAGCACGGCATCAGCGTCGATTCCGCCGCAGGCCGGTTAGAGATCGCTGCTCAACGCAACAATGGCAGAGTTTCGCTCCGCGTCCGCGATGATGGCCCGGGTCCGGTACCGGGATCGCGCCTGCGATTCGGCGTCGGACTCAACAATGTCCAGTCACGCTTGAAACAGCTGTACGGGGACGAGTCGTCGCTGGAACTTACCAGGGGCGACGGTCGAGGCTGTGAGGCCATCATCACCATTCCACTGCGGAGTTCGCATGAAGACGCGGGTCCTCATCGTCGATGACGAACCGATCGCCCGGCGCGGTATCCGTCGCTATCTGGCCAAACACAACGACATTGAAGTTGTAGGCGAGGCGGCGAACGGAATCAGTGCGGTGGAGCAGATCAACGAACTTCGTCCCGACATCGTTTTTCTCGATGTGCAGATGCCTGATCTGGATGGTTTTGGAGTCATCGAAAATGTGGAGCCATCGGTCAGCCCCGCTCCAGTTTATGTCTTCGTCACGGCTCACGATGCGCATGCCATTCGCGCATTCGAAGTCCACGCTGTTGACTATCTCCTAAAACCGTATGATAAGGAGCGATTTGCCAGGGCCCTGGCGCACGCGCGACAGGTCCTCGAACAGCGCGGGAACGCAAATCGAGGTCTCGAACCACTGCTCCAATCCCTCCGTAATCTCCGCCCGTTGGAACGCTTTGTGGTGAAGGACAAGAAGCGGATTTTCTTTGTTCCCGTTTCCAACGTTTTGTGGATCGAAGCCACGGGAAACTATGCCTGCATACACACCGCCAGCGACGGTCACCTGTTGCGGGAAACTTTGACGAACCTGGAAGAGAAGCTGGCGCCACACCACTTCATCCGCGTGCGGAAATCGGCCATCGTGAACGGTGCTTGCATTAGCGAAATTCGTCCGATGTTCGATGGGGTTTACGACATCGTACTGGCAGAAGGAACGGTGGTCACATCGAGCCGCAGATACGCTCACAAGTTACGGGCGCTGCTGGAATCCTAGCCTTGGCACCTGGGATGTAAATGGACCAGATCCGGCCTCTAAGTCAATACTGCTCGCCCCTAAACATATCGTAAACGTTCAGCATCAGTCGGTTTTGGCCTTAACGGCTCGCACCTGGGGCTTGCCGAACTGCATGTCACTCATTCCAAAGAATGAGTGAAGTTCTGAGAGTGGCTTCGGAAAACTACGTTAACTTATTTGTTTTCAATAAGATGGTGGGCGCTATAGGATTCGAACCTATGACTTCCACCGTGTGAAGATGGCACTCTACCGCTGAGTTAAGCGCCCCAGAGACGCGTGAAAACTGGCTCGAAAACTTCTCGGTCGGTATCCCGTTTTCAATGAGTTGCGTGCGACGTGGTGTCCACGCTTAGTGCATTCTATCGTTGGGGCACCGCGGTGTCCAGATATCTTGGACACCGTGGACACCGCAACTTTTCCTCTCGCGGATGTTTTGTGTATGCCGAGATTCCGTCCGGGTGCCGATTGGTCGGCGGTGGGCAGTTGCTTCGCGGTGCTCGGGAGCATCATCGCGGGCGGTGTGTTCGATTCATCGGCGCGATCGGTTGAAAGCGTTTGCTGTGGACGAAATGGTAGGCGGCGAGGTCTGAATGCTTGCGGCGTTCGTGGTGGCTGAAGCCACCACTGATTATGCGGCATTTACGGCGCGGCTCGAAGTATGTGCGTGAGAACTTTCGGGCTCCCTCTGGGACGCGCTCAGCGTTCCACTTACCCGGTGCTGAAAGCCCGGGCTATTCTCAGTCGCCCCTCCGGGGCGCAAATCCTACCCGCTTGCCCCACAGTGCCGATTGGCAATGCGGTTCTCACCTACACTCTCGAAGCCGCACCCTTTCAACACGGGGGCGAAATCCGAGTTTTTCAGCAGCCTGTCAGACGAAGACTCGGGTTTAACTTTTCGTCCGACTTAGCAGCTACATGTACAGGCTGTCTCTGTCTTGTAGCTACACCGCCGATACATAGATGCGGCATACGACATCGGTAAAATCCAACTCATAACAATAACTGAGCCTTGTACATTGATTAAGTCATCTGTCGGGAGAGGTTTACAGGCTGGACAGTGCGTCGCTCACGTTCACAAACTTCGAGTTCGTTGGGGGAAAGAGCTTGGGTCACAGAGGAATCAGTTCGTTAACACCTATAAGCGTCCTTCGTGCCCCGATCGGCATTCTAGCAGTGTGTTGAAAAACTCTTTCTCCTACCGGGAATTTACCCCAGCGGCTGAAGCCGCGACTGATTGTCAGTCACTTACGGTGCGAAAGTGTATGCGTGAGAACTTTCAGGCGTCCCTCCAGCACGCGATCAGTGTTCCACTTTACCCGGCGCTGAAAGCGCCGGGCTATTCTCAGACGCCCCTCCGGGATGCAAATCCTACCCGCTCGTCCCGCCCGGATTGACAATGCGGTTCACGCACGCTCCGAAAGCCGCATCCTTTCAAATCGAGATGCTGAATTTTGTTTTCAGCAGCCTGCTAGCTAGGCGGCTGAGTTTCCGCTCGGCCGCATACCCTCACAGAGCTCAACTACGCTGAACCGATTTGGTGCTCCTACCTTCCGAAGCGTATTGTGCACGTGGTTCTTCACGGTCTGCTCCGAAAGATTGAGTCGCAACGCAATTTCTTTATTCGTGAGCCTCAAGCGCAGCAGTTCCAGCATTTCCATTTCCCTTCGACTGAGGCCCAGATGTGCCCCCCAAGGAATGGCTGGCTGCGCAAAGGCTTGCTGCATGACGCAACGAAACAAGGCCATGCAGAGGGATGGAGGACAAACTGCCCTGCCCTTGGCGACCGCACCAATCGTGGCGGCGACCTCGGAAGCGGAGGCATCCTTCAACACATATCCCGCGATGCCCGCCCGTACCGCATTTAAAAAGACTTGCTCATCCGGATCCATGTCGACCATCACGATTCGCAGATTCCGGATTGCGGTGCGAAGGGCAGTAATGAGTGTTGACTTGGAAGAGGTCAGGCCGCTGGCATCCACGAGGATGATTTGCGGGCGAGCAGCCACGATCTCGTGATGCACAGCGGGCGAGTAGGGGTTGGAGCCTACCACGCGAACCTCGCTTCTCTTGCTGAGAAGGCGTATCAGAGCTTCGCGCAGCAAACGGTTCTCTGCCAGGAGGAATACTTCAGCCCTTTTTCGCATACGCCTCCTTCACAAATAAGGCGTAAGGTATGGGCGTGCCCCCTCTAACGCGCCTATTCCTTTGATCAGAAGTGTTAAGTTCGACGAGAGACAAAACGCAAAAGGAACTTGCGTCTTCGACTCCCACACACAACGCCTGGGACATCAGATCGTCAACGCAATCTACGTGGTTGTATCGGCGTTGCGAATAACCTACCACTATGCTAACCGTTGCTCAAGATCAAAAAACAAAATTCTTTCCAATCAGCCTTGCCGATTCCCTAAATGGATACAAGGATGGAGGAACGCCCTTTCGTATCATCCAGAACTGCAACCCAGTACTAAAGGTACCGATATAGGAGCCGGGCCTGGTACTAAGTGGTCTAATCTTGCGCGGTACGAAAAGAACCAAGGACGTCCTGTATAGCTCCGTATTGAATCTTGCAGTGCTCGACTCCCAGACGTATGCTCCGGCGAAACCTTAAGAAGCGATGGGAGCATCATGAAGCGAATCCGCGTCCTAGTCGCCAATCAGCCTCGATTAATTCGGGAACTCATAATGGCCACCATTGCTGACCAACCGGACATAGAACTGGTTGGAGAAGTCGGGAAACGGGAGGATCTCGCGGATGCGGTTGCCCAATCGCGACCCGATGTCCTGATAGTGGCGATTGATGAACACGAGAATCCTGTCCAGTGCGGATTTCTCCTGGGACGCTATCCCGAAATGAGGATCCTGGCTTTGGCTCCGGAAAAGAATCGTGCCCTTTTCTACTGGGCGATTGTCGATATCCGTAGTAAGCCTCTGGAGAGTTCAGAGGACGGAATTCTAAATGCCATGCGGCAAGCGGCGCCTGTGGTCGGTCTGGCGCGCGTGTAGGTATTAGTTCTTGGCGATTTATCTGTAAATGTAATTAAACAATGGGTTTAGCTCACAGAGGCCCTGTAAGTGAGGGGGCGAAGCTACGGCTAGGCCAACCAATACAGCAATGATCTCAGGACTGAGCGCGGCGATGAATTCTTCGACAATGACGGCGGAACAAGTGCCCCAGGAACCCTGGTACGTGCTCTACACCTGTCCCCGCCATGAAAAGCAAGTGGCTGCGCAAATCGAGCGGCGCAGTTTCTCCTGCTTCCTTCCTCTGTACCGCTCGGTCCGGCGATGGAAGGATCGGCGGAAAGAGTTAAACCTTGCTTTGTTCCCTGGATACGTCTTCGTGCGCATGCCCCTCGAGAACAAGTTGCAGGTTCTCGAATTGCCGGGCGTAGTGCGACTGGTCTCATTCAATGGGCAACCTGCCACTCTTTCTGCGAGTGAGATTGAGATGCTGCAAAGTCGACTTTCCGGAGCCCTCAACTTTGAACCTCACCCTTATCTGCGCAGAGGGCGGCGGGTCCGCGTACGCAGCGGAGCAATGCAGGGGCTGGAAGGAATCATCGTTCGCCGGAAAGACCGCTGCCGGGTTATTTTCTCCATTGATCTGATCCAGCGCTCAGTAGCCGTCGAGGTCGACGAAGCTGATCTGGAACCCGCCTAACAGACGCCTGCAAGCCACCCGCATTCCTGAGGTACAAACATGCCAATGTCCCTTCCCCTTATCTTCGGAAAAAGAGCGATATGGATTGCAGCACTGCTGCTCTGCCCTACGCTTCACGGCCAGAGCGATGAACGAACGCGCGGCAGCCAGAACGATTCGTCGCGGAACCGTTCGACCGGGCTATCTGAACTTGCGAAAGATAACCTCAACCGCGTGGCTGCGTCCTCCGTTCAGATCCGGGAAGTGCTGGTCAAAGACACCGGACTACTAGTCGAACTGAAGCGCTGGGTTGCCAAAGAAGCCGCCGATAACGGACAAGTCGTAGAAGATTCGAACCTCTCTGATCAGGCCATCTTCGAGCGCCTCGATCACGATGTGGCATTCCGCTCCATCGCAACTCGCCTGCTGCAGAGGTATGGGTATCTCCTGCCCACGACAAATCCGGATTCACCTTCCGGAAAAGAACAAGAGCTCGTGTTGAAAGAGCGCGCACGCCGATTGGTGCAGATTGAATCGCAGGAAGACAGCGAATCGCTGAAGCCGGAACGAAGCGAAGCACTGCAAGTAGATCGCACGGCCACTTGTAATTCTCAAGAAACGGATTGCGAGAAAGCTAATGTCAGAAAGCGACAAACCGGACGGGAACGGGAGTCTACTCCGCAAAACGAAATGCCGACTCCGGAGACGAATCCGCGCTTGTCGCCTGATATACCTCGCACTTTGCAGACCGAGCTCTCGACCGACGGGTTGACGCCTCGCGACATGTCCTCTGATCCTCAGATCGAACTGGCGTCGGCTGCCACAAGGTCCAGAGAGACAAATCCGTTCAGTTCGTCGATTCCATCAGTACCTTCATTTGATTCCTCATCGATCGCAAACAGATCGCCGTATTCCGATAGGACTAACTCGCGCGAGACGGTCGCGAGTAACGATCTCAACCGAGAGTCGGTGCGGACAAATTCGAGACGGCCAACCCGACTTGATCTTGACGCAGATGTGAATCCCGTCAAAATGGTGCGCCCGGCCAACCCGTTCTCCGACATTCCTTCGCTCTATGACATGTATGTGCAGGCCGCTGCATGGCAGCGTCCAGCAGAACGGTTCGGTCTGGACGTATTCCGCAATACAACGAACCAGCCCGATATCGTTCCCATGGACCTGCCGGTAGGTCCTGATTATGTAGTGGGCCCTGGCGATAGTCTGGCGATCGATCTCTGGGGCAGTGTCTCGCAAAGGATGGTGCGACTGGTGGATCGCGGAGGACGGGTTGCGCTGCCCGACACGGCGCCTCTGCTGGTAAGCGGAAAGAGTCTAGGCGAGATTCAGCTCGACGTGCAGCATGCGCTGCGTAGCGTATTTCGGGATGTGTCGGCCGATGTCTCGCTGTCGCGTTTGCGGACCGTACGCGTCTACGTGGTTGGAGACGTTGCGGAACCCGGCGCCTACGACATCAGTTCGCTTTCCACGCCACTCAATGCTTTGTTTGCTGCGGGTGGCATCACGCCGCGCGGCTCCTTGCGCGCCCTGCGCCACCTCCGCGGCAGACAACTAATTGAGCAGGTGGACGCCTATGATCTGCTGTTGCACGGCGTGCGCCCTGATCTGAAGCGGCTTGAGAATGGCGACACATTGCAGGTTCCCCCCATGGGACCACAAGTGACGGTCGATGGCATGGTGCGTCGTCCAGCCGTGTATGAACTGGCGAATGAGACATCTCTTGCAGAGGTGCTCGAACTCGCTGGTGGAATCCTGCCGACAGCGGCATTGCGTCATATTGAGGTGCAGCGCGTCGAGGCGCACGAGAAGCGCACGATGCTGACCGTGGATCTCACGAGTCCCGACTCCAAAGATGTGGACCAGCAATTGCAATCATTTCAAATTCAGGATGGCGATCAGGTTCATATCTTCCCGATCGCCGCCTATAACGAAGATGCCATCTATCTCCAGGGGAACGTGCTGCGCCCGGGACGTTACTCGTACAAGCCCGGAATGAAATTGACGGACCTGATCTCGTCGTATGGCGACATGCTTCCTGAGCCTGCAGCTCACTATGCGGAAATCATCCGCTTGAATGCGCCCGATTTTCACCCGAGCGTGGAAAGCTTTGATATCTCGGCCGCTCTGGCAAATCCCGCGGCTGCTCCCACGCTAAAGCCGTTAGACACGGTGCGAATTTTCAGTCGATACGATTTCGAAGCCCCCCCTGAAGTTTGGGTGGGCGGCGAAGTGCGAGCGCCAGGACCGTATCGCACCTCTGGTCAAGCGCACCTTCGCGATGCTGTCCACCTCGCTGGGGGGGTCACTCCCGATGCGGCGCTCGACGCGGCGCAATTGTTTCGGACGCAAGCCGACGGCACGATGAAGATTCTCAGCGTCGACCTGCGCGAGGCTCTCGCCGGTAATCCTGTGGACAACATCATTCTGCAGTCGCGCGATCGTCTGCTGATCCATAAGAGTCTGGCGAAAGTCGACGCGCCAACGGTCGACATCCGAGGTGAGGTCGCAAAACCTGGGCGATATCCGCTGACCACAAACATGCGCGTCGAAGACTTGGTTCAGGTCGCGGGGGGTCTCAAGCGAAGCGCGTTTGCTGACAGCGCTGACCTTACGCGATTCGCCGCCGGCAACGGCTCGAGTGAGCGCCTAGAGGTGAAACTCGTGGCCGCCCTCTCGGGTGATGTCAACGAAAACGTCCCTCTTCACAACGGAGATGTTTTGGCCATTCGACAGATTCCCCAGTGGAATGACCTGGGATCGTCCGTTACGGTGAAAGGAGAGGTGCAACATCCAGCTTCATACGGAATTCAACCGGGGGAGCGACTCAGTTCCCTGTTGGCGCGTTGCGATGGTTTTACTCCTGAAGCTTATCCCTACGGAGCAGTGTTGCTCCGTCGGGGAGTGCGAGACCTTGAACTCAGGTCCCATACGGAACTGGTAAATCGTCTACGGGACGAGCGGAGTTTCTTGCAGGGGCTGCCTGAAGGCGAACCCAACCAGAGGGAAGTGAAGCTTAACGCTATCGCACGGACTGACACGGCACTCCAACAGCTCGAGTCCATTGACCCCGCTGGACGGGTTGTGATCCACATCCCTTCAAACCCTAGCCGCCTGGCAAAGACGCCGGCGGACATACCGTTGCGAGACGGGGACGTTCTCATCATTCCCAAGAAGACAACTTACGTACTGGTAAGTGGTCAAGTTTACAATCCCACCGCCGTCGGCTATGAGCCGGGGAAGAGCGCGAAGTGGTACATGAGCCAATCGGGTGGCTTAACTCAGATTGCGGATAAGAACGCTGTTTTTGTCGTGCGGGCAGACGGCTCCGTGCTCTCAGCCAAGAACAATTCCGGCTTCTGGTCGGGAGACCCGATGAATACGGTATTGAAACCCGGAGATTCCATCGTCGTTCCTGAGAAGGCGCCCAAGATCGCTACTCGAAATTGGTCGGTGATTTTGCAGGCTGCTCAAGTTGCAGCCTCAGCCGCTCTGACGGTTGCGTACATCCATCCATAACTTTGGGCTCGCAGTGTTGAAAACGAGGACAAGATGTCTGGCAACGGTTTTAGCCGCTAGCGTAGTTCTTCTGCATGCATGGCAAGCTTGGTCCCAGGAGCAAACTGAAACCAAGGCTGTTAGCGCACCGCAAAAGAACAACTCGGCTGAGTCCAAAACAAAGGAAATAATGTTCGCCCCAACAGATCGCTATGTGCCGTCTGAGGATTCAGCGCGAACAGGATTTTCCGGGCATATCAAGGATTTTGTTGACGACCAGAAGCAGATCTGGACTAGCCCTTCACGCGTCCGCTTGTCAGACGCGAACTGGTTGGTTCCGCTCGGCGGAATCACGGCCGGTCTGTTCGTAACAGATCGCGAGTACAGCGCGTCGCTCTCGCACAACCCCAGCACCATCAAGAACTACAAGACCTTCTCGACCTATGGAGTTGCGGGGTTGGTCGGCGCGGGAGCAGGCCTTTATTTGTTCAGCTTCCCGACGCACAACGAGCATTGGCGCGAAACCGGATTTCTCGCGGGCGAAGCCGCTCTAAACAGTCTGGTCACGGTTGAGGCTCTGAAGTATTCGCTGGGTCGCGAGCGTCCCTACCAGGGCAATGGCGCCGGCTCATTCTTTCAAGGTGGCACGTCGTTCCCGTCGGAACATGCCGCTGCCGCGTGGTCGATCGCAGGAGTGATTGCCCATGAGTATCCCGGTACATTACCGAGGCTGTTCGCGTACGGTATGGCCTCGGCGGTCAGTTTCTCAAGAGTTCGGGCGCAGCAACACTTTCCTTCGGATGTGCTTGTGGGAGGCGTGCTGGGATACCTCATCGCCCAAAACGTATACCGTCATCGGCACAATCCTGAAATCGGCGGCGGAGCCTGGGAGTCACCACACGAATTCGTGAGCAGCGACAAAGTCCGCACTCCGTCCTTTATGGGATCTCCGTACGTTCCGCTGGACAGCTGGGTGTATCCAGCACTCGAACGCTTGGCCGCTTTAGGTTATGTGAAAACCGCTAGTCTTGGCATTCGCCCCTGGACCCGCCTGGAATGTGCCCGGCTGTTAAGCGAAGCCGGCGAACTACAGCCCGATACGGACGCGCCCTCGCAAGTCCAGCAACTCTACATCGCACTCTCGCAAGAATTCGCTCACGACTCCGATTTGGTGAGTGGCGAAAGCAATCGCGATGCCCAAGTGGAGTCCATCTATGTCCGCACGCTGGGAATCTCGGGCAAGCCGCTGACTGACAATTATCATTTCGGCCAGACGATATTGAACGACTATGGCAGACCCTACCAGGAGGGCTTTAACAGTGTGGCTGGAGTATCGGGATGGACCACAGCGGGCCCATTTGTAATCTATGCGCGGGGCGAATATCAATCGTCTCCATCTGCTCCATCTCTTTCACCAGCCGCGCTCAATTTCATCAGCAATGTAGATGGATTACCTCCCAATCCTCCTTCCCTTCCGTTCGTATCCGTAAGTCGATTCCAACTGTTGGACGCTTACGTGGGAATGAATCTGGCTAATTGGCAGATCTCGTATGGGAAGCGCAGTTTTTGGTGGGGACCAAGTGAAGGCGGAGCGACGCTTTTCACGAATAACGTTGCCCCACTGAACAATACCTTCGCCATCGATCGCGTCAGCCCTTTTAGGTTACCGAGCTTCCTTCGGTACTTAGGGGATATCCGATTGCAGGCTTTCATAGGACAGGTGTCGGGACAAGAGTTTTTGAGTCCGACTTTCAGCGGCACCACCGGACCGACGATCGGTCAATATGGACAACCATTGCATCGGCAACCGTTTCTCAGCGGTGCAAAGATCAGTTTCAAGCTCACCCAGAATTTAGAGATCAATCTGTCCAAGACGACGCTCTACGGAGGTCCCACCAATCCCCTCACTCCCAGCACTTTCTTGAAATCTACATTTGGCGTCCATGTTCACGGCGATGTACTGGGAGATGGACGCACAGGCGCAGACTTTGTTTATCGAATTCCAAAGGTGCGTGACTGGCTGAGTCTTTACGGTGAGGCCATGAGCGAAGACCAGATTTCGCCGATTCCTTACATGAGACAGTCGATATTCCAAGGTGGACTCTACCTCGCAAAAATCCCAAAGGTCCCAAAGACCGATTTGCGGCTAGAGGGCGGTTCCACCAGCGCGGTTGGCTACAATGTTGAGCCGCCTGGGTATTTCTTCTGGAATGCTCAATACGTCAATGGTTACAACAGCGACGGCGGATTTATCGGCAGCTGGTTGGGGCGGGCGGCACAAGGTGAGTCCGTGCGATCGAACTTCTGGTTTTCGGCAAAGAATAAAATCGGACTTGAACTTCGGCATCGCAAGGTGGATCGGCTTTTTCTTCCCCAGGGCGGAACCCAGAACGACGTTGCCGTGAATGCAGCTTTCTTCACTGCGCGGGGGGTGAGCTTTTCAGGAAACGTGCA
Source organism: Terriglobia bacterium (assembly GCA_020073385.1). Lineage (GTDB taxonomy): Bacteria > Acidobacteriota > Terriglobia > Terriglobales > Acidobacteriaceae > Sulfotelmatobacter. The sequence continues at coordinate 17,206 of JAIQFH010000074.1, forward strand.
GTATGAGCGCTGGTTCATCCCTCTATTGGCCACGAATTATCAATCCACTGTAGCAGCTTCATTTCAGCTCAGCTTTTGGCCTAGACCTACTCGTTGACGGAAGTCGCGAAGGCTTTCTGATGCAGTTCCTGATTCGCAGTGCGCTAGCGACAATCTCTTATGGGCGAAATGAACACCTGTAACCACAAGATGCCTCCTAGGAGTCGGCTTTGGAGTCGATGAAGGGATCCTCGGCTCGCCTGGTAGAAAGTCCGCCTGAATTGTCTGTAGCGCCCGTCTACGTCAACGAGCGTGACAGGCTGCCCAGCGAACAAAATGCAACGGAGTGGCTGTGGCTACTCTGGGAACGCCGCAGATTCCTCGCGCGAGTCGCGGTCTGGGGGCTGATCGTCTCGACGATCATTGCGTTCATCATTCCCAAAAGCTACGAATCGACCACGCGCCTGATGCCTCCGGACTCGCAATCCGGATCGGGCATGGCCATGATGGCGGCTTTGGCTGGTGGTGGCGGGGGTATTGGCCTCAGTTCTCTAGCCGGCGATCTGCTTGGCATGAAGAGCTCCGGTGCGCTCTTTGTGGACATCCTGGGCGGTCGCACCGTCCAGGATCGGCTCATCGATCGCTTCGATTTGCGCAAGGTCTACCACGACAGGTATTGGGAGGATGCCCGCAAGGACCTGGCGAAATACACAAATATTTCGGAAGACCGCAAAAGCGGCGTGATCACTATCACAATCGCCGATCATGATCCTCATCGTGCCGCTCAATTAGCGCAAGCCTATGTCGAGGAACTCGACCGATTGGTAGCACAAGTCTCCACGTCTTCCGCACGCCGCGAGCGCATCTTCATCGAGGAGCGTCTGCAAACCGTCAGGAAAGGCATGGACGATGCATCCCGACAGTTCAGCGAATATGCCAGCAAGAACACGACCATCGATCTTACCTCTCAGGCCAAAGCGACCGTCGAAGCGGCGGCGAGGCTGGAAGGCGAACTGATTGCGGCACAGTCGGAACTCGAAGGCCTGGAGCAGATCTATGCCAAGGGCCATGTGCGGGTGCGCTCGATGCAGGCTCGGGTGGACGAACTCCGCAGCCAACTGCACAAAATTGGTGGAGAAAGTTCCGATCCCCCCGCCGACAAGAGCCTGTCTCCTTACAAGAGCAGCGACCAGGAGTTCCCCTCGATTCGGCAACTGCCCCTGTTGGGAGTCAAGTGGGCGGATCTCTACCGCGAGACCAAAGTGCAGGAGACAGTCTACGAACTGCTCACAAGACAGTATGAGTTGGCGAAGATCCAGGAAGCCAAGGAAATCCCAACAGTCAAGGTGTTGGATGCAGCCTACGTGCCGGAGAAGAAATCGTTCCCCAAACGGCGCGTCATCGTGATTTTTGGAATGCTCCTCGCATTCGGCGCCGGTACAGTATGGATTCTGGGCAGGTCGGCGTGGCAGCAAATGGACCCGCGCGATCCGCGAAGAGTTCTTGCGACTGAAGTGTTCGCGACGGTGCAAGCGCGCATGCCGAAGTTATCGTGGAACGAGGCAGGTGCGGAGTCGAACGGGCACCGGATTTGGAGTTGGAGTAAGAAGCCGCACGCAACTAGCGAAGCAGAGGACGAGAGCACAGGGCCCGACGCGGGACAGTGACAGATTTGGCTGTAAGTATTTGGTGGAGAATTGGCGCAGCTGGTGGAATTCGACGGGACGCCAGCGGCGCTGCCAGATGAAGAAATCGAGGCGCTGAAGAAGGGCCTGGCGAGCGGGGTGCTAGCCGAGCCACACCCATTTCTGACCGTCGGCCGGCGCGTGCGCGCAAAGCGTGGCCCCTTGGCGGGGATGGAGGGGATCCTGGTGCGGCGCAAGCGTAAGTTCCGCGTGGTGATTTCGATCGACCAAATCCAGCGGTCCGTGGCCGTGGAGATTGAAGAGGCGGATTTGGAGTGCGCTTAGAAGATCCCGAGGCAATCGCACATCCCCCAAACTTAATGACGCAACCCATGGAAAATCATAATGATCGCTTGACCAGCGGCCACTTATTGGCTCGGAATACCTTATGGAACCTAGTCGGTAACGGCGCACCAATTCTGGTGGCCATTGTTTGCATTCCCCTGCTGATAAAGGGTTTGGGCACGGAACGTTTTGGCGTATTGACATTGACTTGGGCGGTGATCGGTTATGCCGGCTTATTCGACCTTGGCCTGGGCCGCGCCCTCACGCAGCTGGTTGCAAAAAAACTCGGACGCGGGGAAGACCACGAGGTTCCGACTTTGGTCTGGACATCCCTTCTTTTGATGTTGGCGCTGGGGGGGGTGGGAGCTGTGGTCGTGGTCTCGCTTACGCCCTTGTTGGTTGTCCGGGTGCTTCATGTGCCCGGCGCACTTCAGGCCGAGACGCTAAATTCATTCCGTTTACTTGGTCTTTCAATACCCTTGGTCATCAGTACTGCTGGCTTACGTGGGTTCTTGGAGGCGCTACAGCGCTTTAGCCTGATTAACGCGTTGCGTATCCCGACGGGCATCTTCACGTTCGTTGGCCCACTGCTGGTTTTGCCCTTTTCCAAGAGTTTAACTCAGATTGTAGCTGTTCTAGTGGCCGGACGACTATTCTCTTGGCTCGCCCATCTAATATTTTGTTTGCGCGTCGCACCAGCTCTAAAACAACATATCGCCTGGGACCGTGCTGCTGTAGTTCCTCTCCTTAAATATGGCGGGTGGATGACGGTGAGCAACGTTGTCAGCCCCCTTATGGTTACTCTTGATCGTTTTCTAATCGGGGCGCTGCTTTCTGTCGCCGCAGTTGCTTACTATGCTACGCCGTACGAGGTAGTGACAAAATTCTGGCTCATTCCTGGGGCTCTGATGGGTGTGATGTTCCCGGCTTTCTCCACGAGTTTTGTACGAGACCGCAGCCGGACGGCGCGCCTTTATGGCCAGAGTGTGAAGTATGTCCTTTTGGTTCTGTTCCCCATGATTCTCCTTGTAGTTGTCATGGCACAGGATGGTCTGAAACTATGGTTGGGGGCCGAATTCGCTCAAAACAGTACGCATGTGCTCCGGTGGCTGGCGGTGGGTGTATTCATCAATAGCATAGCGCAGGTGCCTTTTGCTTTATTGCAAGGCGTAGGGAAACCTGACCTGACTGCAAAGTTGCACTTAATTGAGTTGCCGTTTTACATCGTAGTGCTGTGGTGGCTGACTAAAGCGCATGGCATCGAGGGCGCGGCCATAGCGTGGACCGCGCGCGTCGCTTTTGATTCGTTAGTTTTGTTCGTTCTGGCTAAGCAGTTCGTGCCGATTCGCATTCCGTTCAGTTCCCAGACGATTTTATTGGCAGTGCTCGCTTTAGTGACGCTGGCGTTGGCTACGGTTCCGCAGGGCCTGATGTTGAAGGGCGTGTTTCTTCTGCTGACGATCCTCAGTTTTTCGTTCTGCGCGTGGTTCTTAGTGCTCTCCCCAGAAGAACGGCGTTTTGCGCAGAGTTTTCTGTAGAGATTTTATGACAGTTCAAACAGAGTGCAAGGATGTCTCGAAGACGAATGAAATTCGGTCGCGCCCTTGCCCGAGTTGCTACATTTGTGGAACTGACGGCAGTCCGTTATATCAACATTTAGAAGATCGTTACTGGGGCGCTCCAGGGCTGTGGAGCCTAAAGAAATGTCGAAATGATTCCTGCGGTCTAGTTTGGCTGGATCCAATGCCTGTTCAGGAAGACATCGCTAAAGCTTACCAGCATTATTACACTCATTGGGACTCGACTATCGGGAGACCGGGCCATGGTTTTATCCGACGGTTCATCCGGTCCGTGAAAGCCAGCTATCTTGACTACACGTACGGCTACGGCAGAAGTGGGCCGAAATCCTGGCTAGGGCTGCTGGCTCATTTAACTCCTTGTCAACGCGCCGAACTTGACTTCAGCGTTATGTATCTGCGATTTTTGCAAGCTGGACGCCTGCTTGAGGTGGGTTGCGGAAGTGGAACCATGTTGAAGGGCATGGCCAACCTGGGTTGGCGGGCGGAGGGAATTGATTCCGATCCTAGAGCTGCGGAGAACTGCAGGCGCAGAGGTCTTAACGTACGCGCTGGATTTCTGGAAGACCTGCAGTATCCCGCGAACTACTATGACGTCGTGACCATGAGCCATTTGATCGAGCATGTGCACGAACCTCTCGAGCTACTCATCGAGTGCCACCGGATCTTAAAGCCGAGCGGGCGTCTTTCTCTGGTAACACCTAACATCAATTCGGCAGGTCATCGAGTCTACGGTTCTTCGTGGTTTCACTTGGACCCGCCGCGGCATCTGCACATCTTTAGCGTAGCTTCACTCAAGGCACTGCTGCAGAAAGCAGGTTTTCGCAGCATGAAAATTCGCACAACTATCCGCGATGCCGCTGGGGCATACGTCGGCAGCCGCTCGATTGGACGAACGGGCCGATTTGAGTTCGGTTCAAGGCAACCCCGGAGTGCCCGCTTGTGGGGACGCGCAATGACGGCGGTCGAGTGGGCTTGGCTTAAATTGGACGATCAAGTGGGCGAAGAAATCGCAGTCGTTGCGCAGAAAGAGAAAAAGCACTCAGAATGAACGAGCTACGAATCTCGGTGGCGATGTGCACTTACAATGGAGCCCGGTTCCTATCGGAGCAGCTAGACAGCATCGCCGCTCAGACCAGGCCCCCGGATGAATTCGTGGTCTGCGATGACGGGTCGAGTGATGAGAGCGCGGACGTCGTAAAGACATTTGCGCACCGCGCACCTTTTGCAGTTCGGCTGGAGATCAACGAGAAGAACCTCGGGTCAACAAAGAACTTTGAAAAGGCCATCAGACTTTGCCAGGGAGAAATCATCGCACTCGCGGATCAAGACGATGTTTGGCATCCGCGTAAGCTAGAACGGATCGCGGACATTTTCCTGCGCTCGCAGGAGACTGTGGCCGTTTTCAGTGATGCCGAAATGATCGATCAAGAGTCGCGTTCCTTAGAGGGACGGCTATGGAATTCATTCTTCTTCTTCCGTAAGGACCAAAAGCATTTCGTTAATGGCCAGGCTCTTAACGTTTTGCTCAAACATCCCGTGGTTACCGGCGCCACGATGGCATTTCGGGAGAGATTCCGCGGGCTCCTACTGCCCATCCCGGCCAATCTTGTGCATGATTACTGGAGCTCGATCCTTCTGGCGGCCTGTGGCGATTTTCAGGCAATCTCGGATGCGCTCATCCAATATCGCCAGCATGCGGGCCAGCAAATCGGTTCTGGACCAGGGAGACTTACCCTCCTGGAGCGAATTGAACTCGCCCGTAAGAATAGTCGGCAATGTTTCCTCGCGGAGGCTGAGGGCCTGCGTCAGATTTGCGAACGGTTGAACGCACGCGCCGCCCAGTTCCCATACAGGGAGGCGGCCACCAAGCTGCTGTCGGAAAAGATCGCGCACCGTTCCGCCCGGGCTAAGCTTCCCCGGTCGAGATTCTTGCGGGTTCCGGTGGTTCTTCGTGAAGTGGCAAACCGGGGATATTGGCGCTACTCGGAGGGGTGGAAGAGTGTCGCCAATGACGCTTTTTTGTGAGAGCTGTTTGGCTCTGTTGCCCGTTCGTCCTGTGTCGACACCTTGCATGTAGAGAGTCTTATGGGAAGGCTTTGGTGCCCACTCTCGGAATCGCGACCCAGTCCAATGGCTGAGATCTTCATGAGATCCGCGAACTTAGAAAGGCCATTCCTGAGCGAGCCATCCGCCCGAATTCGAGCCCACATACTCGCCCTGTTACTCGCCCTAGTTGGGGCGATGATTGCCGCGACCGCCATTCATGCACCGGTACGGACCGTCGTGGCGCTCGGAGGGCTGCTTAGCGTTGGGCTGACGTGGCTTATGCGGCGGCGGGCGTGGTTTTTGCTATGTTGTGTTGTCATTCCGGCAATTGGTGCGGGAGAACTCTGGATGGTTGAGATCGGTGGTGGCACGCTTATAGCCCCTTCTCTCCTTGTTGTCGCTGTGTGCGCAACCGGGTTCTTCCTGGCGGTGCTCTTTGAGAAAGATCAGTCTTTCTGGCGCCTACCCTTGGTCGGGTCCTTCGCTGTGTTCTGGTTAGCCATCCTGCTCTCCGTGATTAACAGTGTGTCCGTCCTTCACTGGGCGCGTGGCTTGCTCGAGGCTATCCTGGGATTCGCGTTTTTTGCCTACCCCAACGTTTATTTGAAAAATCGGGAGCAGCTCAATGTTTGTCTGCGGGTGCTGAGTTGGCTAGCAGTCTTCACCGTGGTTTTCGGTGTGCTACAGTACAGCGCATTTGACTCATTTGGAAGTATGTTCCCGTTTTTGTACTCCAAAGCGGAAATTCCAATTATCGAGGTATGGCAAGCTCAGGGACGGATGGTTGCGAATTGGCTTCACCCGAGCGACTTTGGGTCTCTATTGAACATCGTTGCTCCAATAGCGCTCTACTCCTGGTTAAATGCCAGAAAAAACCGGTTAGTGCCGCTGCTAGTATTCCTGCTCATTGCCACCGGTATTTTCTTAACAGCCACGCGGACACCCATTATTGCCTTTTGCCTGTCGAGTGCGCTGCTTTGCTTCCTGATGCGTGGCCGGAGAGCTGGCCTTTTGATTATGACGGGCGCAGCTATCCTGCTGCTACTAGGGCCTTCCCTCTTTTCGCTTGCGTCGCAGCGGTTCCAATTCTCGGAAGAAGAAAATCTAGAAACTGTGCAGGGACGCAGCCTGTTGTGGTTGGAGGCCGTATCCTTTTTCGTTCAGCATCCGGCAGTAGGCATCGGCGCGAGGAATTTTCCGGACCGAACTCTGGCCTACCCGAACATCATGCAGAATACCCATAACGTTTACCTCGAAACGGCGGCTGAGACCGGCGCAATCGGTCTTTTGGCGTTTCTTAATCTCTTGTATCGGGCCTTGCGTGTTGACTTCAACGGTGCGAAAACTCGCCTGCCGCGCGAATTGCAGAACCTGCGACATGCGTTACTCTGCTCTTCGCTCGCCATCATGGTCGAAAGCCTGACGGACAATGACTTCTATGTGTGGCAAGTGTGGTGTTTGTTCTGGCTGATTCGAGGCTTGTCTGCAGCTATTGCTGCGAGGCCAGAGGCATTCGTGGGGAACCATGCGACCGCAACAGCTTAAGACAATTGAAGCTCTACTCGTGGAGGGGTGTTAGCTGGTAGCCGATGGCCGCGCGTGGCTGAAGGGCTAGGAGAAAACACGACTGTGCAACTCACTGTGCTTGCAAAACGCGCATTCCCGAATTTCAAGACGCGGCTGGCCATCCGCCGCGCTGTTTACTTCCCGATGGATGTTCTTGACTTACTCACAGGCAAGCACGATCCGTTGGTACCGCCGCGTGGTTTGTGGTTCGTGGGGGGTGGCCATTTCCGCGACAACCAGTTCTTGAGTTCGTTTACCCACCTTTGTGATCTGCAGCCACATCATCGCGTTTTGGACGTTGGTTGCGGCGTCGGCAAGCAAGCCGTGCCGCTAACTCAATATCTAAGCCCAAAAGGTTCCTATGAGGGATTCGATATCGTGCAAGAGGGAGTTCAATGGTGTGAGCAGCAAATCACTAGCCGCTATCCAAACTTCAAATTCCGGCATGTCGATGTGTTTAACAAACATTATAATCCTGACGGGAGTATGCTTCCTTCCGAGTGGAAGTTTCCCTATTCGGATTCCGAATTTGATTTTGTATGTTTGATCTCTGTGTTTACTCACATGCTCCCGGACGCAGTGCAGAACTACGTCAGCGAGATCAGTCGTGTGCTCAAACCGGGGGCCAAGTCTTTTATCAGCTCTTTTCTGCTCAACGATGAATCGCGCCGGTTAATCGCCCAGGGCAAGAGCGCTATCCCTCTGACGCATGACCTCGATGGTTATACTGTTTTGGACCCTGAGTTCCCCGAGACGACCGTCGGGTTACCAGAGCACTTTGTTAGGAGGTGTTTCGAGGGGTCGGGATTGGGCATAAGCGCGGTACACTACGGGTCCTGGTGTGGCAGAAATGGAGCAAATTTCTATCAGGACATTGTGCTGTCTGTGCGCAAATGAGGTCTAAACTGGCACCCAAGACAACTGTCGTCGTGTTGAACTGGAACAGTCACGAGATGACTGCGGAATGTATCCGTAGCCTATTGGCGATGGATGGCGCGGATTTTGAAATCATCGTGGTGGATAACGGCTCGACTGACGGGTCTGTGGAGCGGCTGCCACAGGAATTTCCACAGATTACTGTACTCCCTCAGGGCCGCAATCTGGGATTTGCGGCGGGCTGCAATGTCGGTATGCGATACGCTCTTGCCAACGGTGGGGAATATATCCTGTTGTTGAACAACGACACTTTTGTTGCTCCGGATTTGATCCGTGAAATGCTGGCAGTGATTGAAAGTGATCCTCACATTGGAGCCGTTTGCCCGAAGATCTATTTTGCCGACCATCCGGATCTGCTTTGGTATGCAGGCGCAGACTTTAGTTTGTGGATGGGCACATCAAAGCTCCGTGGTTGGAGGGAAATTGATCATGGGCAGTTTGACGGCCGCCAAGAAATTACGCAAGCAACAGGCTGCGCGATGCTTGTCCGGCGCAGCGCGCTGTGCGAGGTGGGACTTCTAGACGAGCAATTCTGGGCCTACGCAGAGGACTTGGACTGGTCTTTGCGCTTTCTGGAGCGAGGGTATCGGCTCACGCTCGCTCCTAAGGCACGGCTTTGGCACTGCTGTGGCGCGACATCCGTTAAAGCAATGGGGTCGGGAAGCCAAGCTATACGCCAGTTCTTTAGTACCCGTAATATGATTTTTGTGGCGCGGAAGCACCTGTGCTGGTGGCAAATGCCTACCTATTTGCTAGGTTTTTCCCTCAGCCACATTGCGTTTTACACCGCCCTAAGGTTGTGGCGGCGCGACTTTCGTGCCCTTTTAGCAATCTATCGGGGCATTGGTCGCGGCTTGCTGTCGTCCTTGAATTCTGCCTGAGGAAACACTAGCGATAATGGCTATTCGAGACAAGGGAGATATGTCTTCGCCAAATATCGCGCCGTTTAAGATCTTCCGCCACGACGAATTGAGGTATTACCGATTTGGTTTAGCGTTGGGCGTTATCAACATTTTCCGGAATGGGTTCCAGCTCGGTCTGAAGAAAACCCTGGGCAAGGTTTTGCAGCCTATCAATTCCTATACGCGGTTTCCGGAGTATTATTTCCTCGGACGTTACGTTGAGACTGGGCTAAAGCACCGGCCTTCGAGCGAGAGGCCTAAAGTTCTCGATGTCGGCAGCCCAAAGTGCTTTGGACTCTATCTCGCTTACCATTTCGATATCGAGATTCACTTGACGGACATAGATCAGCCCACCATTGAGGAAGCCGAAGTTTTGTGGAACGGCATAAAGCGCCGCGCAAGGGGCGAGGCGTTCTTCTCCGTCCAGGATGTTCGAGCACCGAAGTATGCTACTGAAGCTTTCGATATCGTGTATTCGATGTCGGTGATCGAGCATATCGAAGGAGAAGCGGGCGATTCCGACGGCGTTCGGGAAATGATTCGAGTGCTGAAGCCTGGAGGTCTTCTTCTTGCGACGGTGGCTATTGGACAACGATACATAGAACAAGATCGCATCGGATTTCGGGGGGCGGCGCGAGAAACTGGTGATCAGAATCGTTACTTTTTTCAAAGGATCTATACACCAATCGCGGCGCAGGAGCGGATCATCGAGGCTGCCTCTGACGCTACCTTGCGGCGGGCAGTAACAATCTGGCGAAAGACAGGAGTGGTCTCCAGACTCTATCGGCATCTCGGACCCAACATTCGAGGCGCACTCGGTTGTTTAAATCCATTCCTTTCTGCCGCACTGAACGACAGCAGGGAAGGCATCTTTCTCGCTCCCAGTGAGTATGGTGAGCTTCATTCGTATCGCGATCTGTGCGGTGACTTAGTGCTAATGTGGGAGAAAAAATATTCTCCACAAACTTAAAGATTGCAAATTGATTATTCACCTCCTTGTCGAAATCGTTGAAAACGCATTTGTGGCGGTGTGATTTTCAGGCGCTCCTGGCAATTTATCGAGGCCTAACCCGCATTATGCATGAAGCTCAGCCTGGCTGCGGATATGGGGCGGAAAGTGGGTAGAGATCCGGCAGGTGGGCTTGGTATGGCGAAGGTTTGCGGAGTTCCGACGCCTTGGAGGCCGATCGCCGGATTGCAGAGACAGTTGTGCCACAGTCGTCTTCTGGTGCGGGGTATTGTTGCTGAGTGTTTTGGTTTCCGACGAGAAGCTATCCGGTTGCAGCGCCGAGCGCCAGAGCCACCCGATGGAAGGTGGATAGAAACGGGAAGGAAGCGGGCAAATGTACAACGACGCGTCGTACCGAGACCAACACCCGAGCACCTAGCTTCAGCAGTCGTTCGCGCAGCATACCAACTTGGGCGCGGGCGCAAGCAGTGCCAGCAGCCCGCAAGCGCAACTCCTGCATCAAGACATAGGCGGCAACCGTGAGCAAAACGCGGAACTGGTTGGCCCAGAAGCTGGTGCAACTGGTGCGGCCGATCTCAAGGTCGTGCAGCTCCTTGATACGATTCTCTATGTCACCGCGCTGGCAGTAGACCCGTTCATAAATCCATTGAGGGCTTTGCTTCATGTTGGTGATGACGAAACGGGGATTGTCTTTGGGGTCTTTGTCGGCCGCGCGGACGACCTCGGCTTTGATGATGACGCGGCGCATGCGTGGCCACTTCCCGGCCTTGTAGCGGACTTCTCCGTAAATATGTTCGGTTTTTCCGCTACCCCGCGAGATCTGGCGCACGCGTCGCATTCCGCTTTCGACGACGCGTTTCAACACCGCATTCTTGGCCATCGCCACCACATATTCGAGTCGGGGCTGGGCGTCCAGAAACTCGAGCACCGCAGGATGCGCGAAGCCGCCATCCAGGCGTACCCGAATCCGTACTCCTGGAAGATGGTGACGAATCATCCTCACTAACCGCCGCAGCATGGCGACCGCGCCCACCGCTGCTCCCACGTTGCCGGGCCTTAACACCGCGGCGCAGAGATACTGTTCGGCTTCGTCGTTGAAGCTGACAAAACCCATCACCGGCAGGTAGCACCAGGTATCGTAATGTCCGTTGAAGAACGACAACTGTTGCGCGCCGTGCGTGGGATCGTCGGTCGGGTCCAGATCGATGGTGACGCGATTGGTGCGATGACGCAGCCGCTTGGCATGGCGTCGGATCACACTCTCAGCCAGGAACTCGCTTGCACGGTAGAGTTCCTTTACCCCAACTCCGTTCTCGAAACGCGACAACGTCGGCTGCGACGCCAAGTCGCGACCCTCGATCGGATCGCGATCCAGAAGTAGTTTGTGAATCGGATCCACGGACAGGCGAGCCGAATCGTTCGCGTCCGGGTAGCCGCAGCCGATCGCGAACACTCGTTGCCCCACCAACTCGCGTAACGAATGATCAACCTTGCCAGCTTGCCGCTCGTCTCGCAGGCAGGAGGCCAGTCCAGCCACCAATCCATAGTGTCGATCGGCGCTCTTCAGCAGCAAGGCTCCGCCGTCGGAACTCCCCTCACGCTGATCGAACTGAGCCACCACAGGCTTGCGAAAAATTCCCGGGAACAACAAACACTGTGTTGTGCTATCTTCAGACATTCAGAAGCCTCTTTTGTTGCTCAAACATTGTCTAGACAACATGTTTGTAACAGAGGAGGCTTTTGTTGTCTTCAAATATATGAATTATCCGGGCTAA
>JAIQFH010000075.1 GCA_020073385.1 Terriglobia bacterium
GCGGCATCCGAACATGCTGATCGATTCCTGCGCCTCGGGTGGCCGGCGTAACGATTTGGAGACCATGCGCCGAGCTGTGCCGCTTTGGCGCAGCGATTACGCCTTCGAGGCGATTGGGCATCAATGCATGACCTATGGCATTTCGCTGTGGCTGCCGTTTCATGGCACCGGCACGGTTGCGACGCGCAACGCGCCTTATTACGGCAGCGGCCCCACGCCCGTCGAACCGTACGCCTTCTGGAGCAACGTCAGCCCCAGCGTCGGATTTGGCATTGATTTCCGTGTCAGAGAACTCGATTACGAGGCTTTGCGCCGTCTCATAGGTGAGTGGCGCCAAATCAGCCCAAACTACTACGGGGATTTTTATCCTCTCACCAGCTGGACCCGGGATGATCAGGCGTGGATGGCGTGGCAGTTTGATCGCCCCGAAGCCGGCGAAGGGGTCGTCCAGGTCTTCCGCCGCCACAACAGCTGTTATGAATCCGCTCGGTTCAAGCTGCGAGGGTTGGATGCAAACGCACATTACCTCGTAACCAACCTGGATCCAGGAGGCGCCCCACTGGAACTGATTGGGCGCGAGCTCACAGAAAGCGGCCTGCTGGTCGCGCTGAACGATCAACCGAGCGCCCTCGTCCTCACCTACCGCAAGGTGCGCTAGCCAGTTGCCGTTGTCGAAGGCGAGTGGTCCAAAGCCGGCCCTCCCTCCTGCGCCATCGGCGTTGGGCACGTCGCCAATAAAATCGAAAGCTCACTGCCCCCCTGCGCCTTGGAAGTCCAGGGTTTCTGCTGATTGGCTAAAATCGCGGAACCCGTACTACGTCGTCACCAAAACGCCCAGTGTGATCCGCCGGAGTAGATAAGATAATTCGTCTTCCACTGGTTGCGGCTGTGCCAGACCACCGAACCGTCCAGAGTTCCCACGTTGCCACCTTGAGCAGCGTAATCCTTTGGGTTTTTTCCGCCTGAGGGGCTGATCCCGGTGCCTTGGTAACTCCCGCTCCTGACTTGGCCCCCGGGGCCGTGCGGGACTGTGACCCAATTCAGGTTCCAAACGTTTTGATCTGAGAACAGGACCAGCAGGGGCGGGTCGCTCAATTTTTGGGGTGAAACCCAGCCACAACCAGGTGGCATCTTTTTACCTCCATGATAGTTGTAACCAATATAGTAACCGATGCCGGTCTGGTACCGGCCATTCGGCTGGTCAGTGGTCCCGGGATAGTGCACCGGATACAAGTTTGGACAGTCAAAAATTTTGTCGCCAAACATGTTGCTGATAAAACGGTACATGAACGTCTCAATGCTCAGGGTGTAGGAGTCGTTGGCATCGCGAATGCCCATGAACACCTTATTATCAAAATCCAGCCCGTACACATGCGTGGCGATGCCTAACTGCCGGAGGTTGCTGACGCAGTTAATGCGCCTGGACTTTTCTTTGGCGCTAGCGAGCACCGGCAAGAGCATCGCGGCCAGGATGGAGATGATGGCAATGACAACGAGCAGTTCGATTAAGGTGAAAGCCAGCAGTGAGCGAGAGCGAGGCCACGCGGCAGACCCGCTTATTCCCGCATCGGCCGTAAACCGCTGGCCAAACTGATATCGACCACTCGCGCCCGCAAGGTGCAGCATCACTACTCGACGATCGGTGGAGGCTCGCCGATCCGCCCGAACACTGAGCGTCAGGCGCGCGCTCTTGAAATCGAATTGCGCAGCCAGGGCATCAACGCTCACTGTTTCGTCGCCATGCGCTACTGGCACCCATTCACGCATGAGGCGATCGCGCAACTCCAGGCAGCCGAGTGCGATGAAGTCCTGTTGCTCCCCATGTATCCGCAGTACTCTTCCACAACGACGGGGTCGAGCCTGAACGAATGGAATCGTCATTTTCACGACGAAGTCCCCGTCCATTGCGTCGAGACATTCTATCGGAATACGATGTATCAAGACTCCATAGTAGAAAAAGTGAACCAGGCGCTTTCCCGCTTCCCGCAGCCGGAGCTGCCCGAGATCGTGTTTAGCGCGCACAGCATTCCGATGTCGGTAATCGAAAAAGGCGACCCTTACCAAAGACACATTGAAGAAACTGTAGCTCTGGTAATGGAGCGCGGCGGATGGAGTAATTCCCACCGCCTCTGCTATCAGAGCAAAGTGGGCGCCAGCCGTTGGCTGCAGCCTTCGCTGACCAACACACTTCGCCAACTCGCAGGCGAGAAGGTGCGCGAGGTGTGCATCGTTCCGATTGCTTTTGTTTCCGATCACGTCGAGACGCTCGGCGAGATCGATCACGAAGCCCGCCATCTCGCCGAGCAACTCGGCTTCACGCAATTTGAGATGAGCGCCGGCCTGAACGATTCTCCAAGATTCATCCAAGCGCTGGGGCAGATCGTGCAGGACGCTCTCGCGCAGGCCGTACCTTTATCTGTTCCGATACGCACTAACGGGAGGAAGTTGGCGGAGCCACAGTACGCGGCGGCCGCAGGGTTAGATTAGGGCCAAGTCAGACGAAGCATAGGAGGGGAACTCATGGCGGAGTTGGAGACCGACAAGGTCAATCCGAATCCGGAATCGGCCAAGACGCCGGCCAAACCTGGCGCCGATGCCACGAAATACGTTGGCACACCGGCGGTGGGCACCTCGAAAGCCGCAGCCGCCGGCGGTATCGCCGGAACCGCGCCCTCCACCGAAATCGATCGCAAGCGCCGCCGCTTTGTCTGGGTCATGGTCACGGCATTCCTGACCGCTTGGTTCCTCGCCTTCTTTCGCTTCTTTCTTCCTCGCACTCTGTTTGAGCCCAACTCTGTTTTCAAGATCGGCTATCCCTCAGAATTCGCGCTAGGCGTCGATACCAAGTTCCAGCAGAAATACCGCATATGGGTTGACCGCACACCCGATCGCCTGTTCGTGATCTACGCGCGCTGCACACACCTCGGTTGTACGCCAGACTGGAAGCCCAGCGAGAACAAGTTCAAGTGCCCCTGCCACGGCAGCGGATACGACAGCGAAGGAATCAACTTCGAAGGACCGGCGCCGCGTCCCATGGACCGCGCCCACATCGAACTCGCACCGGACGGCCAGATTCTGGTCGACACCTCGAAGCTCTATTCCTGGCCCAAAGGCCAGCCCAGCAAATTCAACGATCCGGGAGCATTCCTGACCGGCGTATAAGTTCCTCAACGATGCAATCACTCACTGGCTTAATGGCACAATCTCAGGACCAACATGGCTGACGCAAACAACCCGAACGGCGGCAACGGTGGCAGCGGCGCGACCAGCGGCAACGGAAAAAACGGTGCCAAGGTGGGACTCCTCGAAAAAGTCACTACCGCAGTCAAAGCGGACATCCAGGCCGTCAAGACGGATATCCCCACCAAGGCGAAAGAGCAGATCGAGGGCCTGAAAGATCCGACGAAAACTCAGGTCTATACCTCGATCTTTCGCCACAAGCACGACGACACGCCCCGCAATCGCGCTCTGGGCGTGCTCTCGAACGTATTCCTACACCTGCACCCCGCGAAGATTAACCGCGATGCCGTGCGCTACAGCTATACCTGGGGCATGGGCGGGATCACCTTTTACCTGTTCATCATCCTCACCTACACCGGCGTGCTGCTGATGTTCTATTACCACCCCAGCAAGGTGCAGGCCTTCCGCGACGTGCTCTATCTTGAGCACGACGTCCCCTTCGGAAAAATTCTGCGCAACATGCACCGATGGGCTGCCCACCTCATGGTGATCGGCGTCTGGCTCCACATGTTCCGCGTCTTCCTGACCGGCTCCTATAAGAAGCCGCGCGAATTTAACTGGAACATCGGCGTGCTGCTCCTGGTGTTCACGCTGCTACTGTCGTTCACTGGATATCTGCTACCCGATGATCAGCTCGGATTCTGGGCCGTCACTGTGGGCACGAACATGGCGCGCGCTACGCCGCTGCTCGGTCACGAAGGCCCGTTCGGCGCACAGTTGGGCATGACTCCGTACAACGACGTCCGCTTCGGCCTCTTAGGCGGATCGATCGTCGACGCCAATGCCCTGCTGCGCTCCTATATCTGGCATTGCATTGGAATCCCGATCGTGGCCAGCGTGCTGATGATCGTCCACTTCTGGCGCGTAAGAAAAGATGGCGGCATCTCTGGCCCGGCTCCAGTGATGCTGACCGAAGAAGCCGACAAGCCACGACGGGGCCCGAAAGCCGCAGGAGAATGAAGTGGCTTATGCGGAGAACAGGTTGATGTGAAGAAGAGTTTTTTGTGGGGACAGCCGCCTCGGCTGTCCGTCGAGCGTAAGCTCGACAGGTTTTGCTGATGGCGTAGCACCGCCGGGCTCGACCCCGGCCGACAGCCGAAGGCGGCTGTCGCCACATGGATGTTGGAGAGACTATGGACTGGCGACAACTTTGGGAAATCTGCTCGGCCCCCGACAACGTCCCGATTGTGGGCTTGATTCCGCTGCTCGCTTTCTACATCTACCTCGCGTGGAAGCAGGCGCACGCTAACGACATTCTCATCGAGCAGCTTGAGGCCGATCCCGCGATGGCCAAGACTCACCATCGCAAAACGTGGCCGTTCAAACCAGGCTGGGCCAAAGAAGTGCACGTCTGGCCGTTCCTGCTGCGTATTGAATTCCTCGCCGCAATCATCGTCACCATCATTCTGATGGTTTGGTCGATCACCCTCAACGCTCCCCTCGAAGAGCCCGCCAATCCGAATCTCACTATGAATCCTGCCAAGGCCCCGTGGTACTTCCTCGGCCTGCAGGAGATGCTCGTCTATTTCGATCCCTGGATCGCCGGCGTCGTGATGCCGACCATGATCATCATCGGCCTGATGGTGATCCCCTACATCGACACAAACCCGCTCGGCAGCGGCTATTACACGTGGAAGCAGCGCCGCTTCTCGATCGGAACGTTCTTGTTCGGCTTTATCATTCTCTGGGTCGCGATGATCATCATAGGTACGTTCATTCGTGGTCCTGGATGGCAATGGTTCTGGCCCGGCCAAACGTGGGACCACAACCGCCTCATCTACGAGGTGAATCGCGACTTGCCTGACATCTTCGGCATCGCCTCGAACTTGGGCAAGGGCATTTTCGGCGCGATCATCGTAGGCGGCTACTACCTGCTCGGCGGAGGCCTCGTCTATTCCCTCTTCCGCCGCCGCATGGGCAAAGATTTTCAGCGCATGAGCCTGCTGCAGTTCTCGATCATGCAATTCTTGCTGCTCACCATGGTCGCACTGCCCTTAAAGATGGCTCTGCGCCTGCTGTGGCATATCAAGTACGTGTGGATTACACCGTGGTTCAACATATGAGAACCGTCATTAGCCGTCAGTCGTTAGTGGTTTGTCATCCTGAGCGGAGCCCTCGATACGCGAAGCGAATCGGGGGCGGAGTCGAAGGATCCCTACCCGAAAAGACAGTGCCGGGAGTAGAGATTCCTCGCTGTGCTCGGAATGACAAAACTATATGAGAACCCAGATGACGACTAACGACGAACGAGCAACGACAGCTTTCGGAGGAACTGGTGCCCGATAAACCCATCCCCGAGCAGGATCCAATCACGAGTAAGTCGTACGCCGCGCACTACCTGATCGCGACAGTCATCCTCATCATCACGCTCTTTTGGGCGTTGTGGGACGAAGCTTGGGGACAGCGTCCGTGGAAAGCTTTTCAGGAGCAGTTCAAAACTCGTTACAGCGCATTCCTGAACACTGCGCGTGCGAAGTCCCACGACTCGGAGAAGGATGTTCAGAAGGACCCGGAATACGCCGGACTCTCGGCCGCAGTCAAGAAGGCAACCGAAGACTCCGCCGCCGCAGCCAAGGCCGCTCGGAATAACCTGAAGGACGCGAACGACCGTCTTCAGGCGGTCCAAAGCGTCTTCATCGACCGCCGCGCTTATGTCAACGCCCTCACCTACGAACTCGAGACTAGCGAGAGTGCTTCAGCAAAGGCCAGTAAGCAGAAAGAAATCGATAAGTACAAGTCTGAGGAAGCTACGGTCGAGTTTCCCGATGGCAGCAAAAAGAAATTCAACTTCGAAGAACTCGAAAAGACTTACAACGCAATCCGCGACGAGCGCACGAAACTCAGCCTCGACCTCGGCGATGTGCTGAAACCAGTCACTGAAGCACAAGCCAAGCTGGACGAATACGTCACCGATCACATGGTCGACCTGACTCCAGCCCAGATCGATGGTCTGAAGAGGAAGGTATCCGACTGGGATCCCACCATCGTCCAGATCAACGTCGCCGAAGCCAACATCGTCGACCGCTGCGAGTCCTGCCACATGGGCGCGCGCGAGCCCCTGAAGATCACGCCCGCCGCATTGACCAGTAAAGGTGAGAAGAAACCCGACGAATACGCGAACGCTTTCGTCAGCCATCCCGAGCCCGAGTTGCTCAAGATCCACGATCCCGACAAGTTCGGCTGCTCCCCTTGTCACCAAGGCAATGGCCGCGCCACCACGAGCATCGAGAAAGCACACGGCAACTACGAGCACTGGCTCTGGCCATTGTTCCCCAAAGAAAATTCTCAGGCTGGATGCCAGACCTGCCACTCCGCCGACATGGTACTCGTCAGCGGTGACGTGCAATTCCAGACGATTAACAGCGGCAAGGAAATCTTTCGCCGGCGTGGTTGCAACGGTTGTCATCGTTATGAGGGTTACGACCGTGAGCCCGAGGATCTGAATTCGGTTGGGCAGCAGATCAAGCAGATTGAGACTCAGAAGAAAGACAACATCAAGCAAACCGCCTACCTGATGAAACAGGCCGACGCGGCAGAATCCAACGACGAAGCCAATAAACTGAACGGTCAGGCCATCGATTTGCGCGTCGCCAACAGCAAGCTCGACGGACGCCTGCAGCAGCTCGACTTCCAGTCCCACAGCCTGATGCAGGACATGAAGAAGATCGGGCCCAACCTCAAAGATGTCCGGCTCAAGCTGAACAAGAACTGGATTCCCGTCTGGCTGAAGAAGCCAACGGACTTTCGTCCCACAACGAAGATGCCGAATTTCCGCCTCACCGATCACCAGATCCAGGCGATCTCGGCCTATATCTGGCAGACCGGCTTCACCGATCCGCTTCCCAAGCGCAAACCCGGCAATGCCGCGCACGGCAAGGAGCTCTTTGAGAGCCGCGGATGCCTCGCCTGCCACTCCATCGGAGAAGGCGACCAGATGATGGGTGGTACCTTCGCCGCCAATCTGACGCGCGTCGGCGAAAAAGCAAATTACGACTACCTCGTCCGCTGGATTCACAACGCGCGCGAGCGCACGCGCCCCTACTGTCCGTACGAGAAAAAAGACATCGGTCCTGAGGACTACGCGAAAAAGAATCTTCCCTACCAGTGGGATCTCGCGCACAGCAAGTGCCCCAACGACGGCCACGAACTCCAAGTGCAGAACATGACGGTGATGCCGAGTTTGCGCCTCAGCCCGGAAGACGCCGAGGACATCGCCACCTACCTGATTTCGCAGAAGAAGCAGGAGCCCTCTTCGTACGCCAACGCTTCGTTTATGGACGATCCCAGCCTGAAAGAAGAAGGCAAGAAGTGGGTGCGATTCTATGGCTGTGGCGGATGCCACGAGATCTCCGGCATGGAAGACGAAGGCCGAATCGGTACCGAACTTACCTTTGAAGGCAGCAAGCCCATCGAGCGCCTCGATTTCGCCCTCTCCACCGAACCGGCGCAGCGCGGCGGCAAGGATTCCGAGCCGATCAAAGATAAGGAAGACCTCGCCCGCTTGCCCGATGGTCCAGCCGAGAAGCCCTGGTACGACCACAAAGGATTCTTCGAGCACAAACTCGCCGAGCCCAACGTCTTCGACCAGGGAATGGCGGAGTATAAGAGCGAAACAGAAAGACTCCGCATGCCCAACGTGCACCTCACGAAGGAAGAGGTGCTCGATCTCACCACGTTCCTGATGGGCAGCCAGGAGACTTCCCTTCCCGCCAGCTATCAATACAAGCCGGGCGATGCGCGCCACGATATACAGGAAGGCTGGTGGGTGGTCGTGAAATATGACTGCATGGCCTGCCACCAGATCATTCCCGGCCAGAGCACAATTCTGATGCGGCTGCCCCAATATCAGGACGCGCAGGAACAGTTGCCTCCGAAGCTTTTGACCGAAGGTGCGCGTGTCGATCCCGAGTGGCTCCGCAAGTTCCTCTCGAATCCCTCGCTGAACACTACAGACACGAACCGCAACGGTGTGCGTCCCTATCTGAAAGTCCGCATGCCCACCTTCTCGTTCTCCGACAACGAACTGCGGAAACTCGTGCGCTTCTTTCAAGCGCTGTCGCAGCAACCACTGCCGTACATTCCCGAGCAGGTACCGACGCTCACGGCCAAAGAGACCGACATGGCTCGCAGTCTGTTCTCGAGCACAGCCGCTCCCTGCTTAAAGTGTCATGCGACTGGCGATCCCGCGCATGACAAGATCGCGACGGCTCCCAACTTCCTGTTGGCGAAAGAACGCCTGAAGCCCGATTGGGTCGAGCGCTGGATCACGGATCCGCAAGCCGTCAGCCCCGGAACGTCCATGCCCTCCGGCCTGTTCAAGCAGCAGAACAACCAGTGGGTCTTCGCCGGACCGACGCCGCCGACGTTCAACGGTTATGATGGAGATCATCGCAAGCTGCTGACCGATTACATCTTCCAGCTCACGCCGGAAGAGCAGCGTCGCGTCGCAGCCTCAATGCCGCGCGCTGCTGCGGCAGTTCAACGTCCAACCGATCGCAAACGGGCGGCGGTTGAATCGCATCATACAGCGGGCGGTGGTTCGCGATAATGCTTCGCGATAAAATGCCCACGGCTCCATGTACTGCCGGCGTCTCGCCGGCTGTCGCGCGGGCGTCCCGCCCGCGCCCTAACCAGAGAGAGAGTGTGAATCCACAGAAAGGCGACATCATGAAGAAGACCATTTGGTTGATAGCAGTCATGTGCGCATTGCTAATGCTGGCGGCATGCAACAAGAAAGAGGAAGCGCCGGCCCCTGCGGCAGAGACTCCCGCCGCTTCCGCCCCCGCTGCCACACCGATCGATCCCGCCACCGTGGCCACAGTCAGCGGCACAGTTAAATTCGACGGCGCCGCCCCCAAGCAGGCCAAGATCGACATGAGCCAGGACCCCGGCTGCAAGGGCACGAATGAAGCCGAGAACGTAGTCGTCACCGGCGGCGACCTCGCCAACGTGTTCGTCTATGTGAAAGAAGGCCTCGGCAACCGAACCTTCGATGTGCCTAAAGACCCGGTCGTGCTCGACCAAAAGGGCTGCCAGTACCATCCCCATGTGATCGGCGTGATGACCGGACAGACCGTCCAGATCAAAAACGACGATCCCACCACGCACAACATCCACCCCACTCCAAAAGACAACCGCGAGTGGAACGAATCGCAGCCACCATCGTCACCCGCGCTCGAAAAAACCTTCGCGCGCGAGGAAATCATGCTGCCGGTCAAGTGCAACCAGCACCCGTGGATGAAAATGTACGTCAACGTGGTGAAGAGCCCGTTCTACGCGGTTACCGACAAGAATGGGAAGTACGAAATCAAGGGCCTGCCGCCGGGTGACTACACGTTGGAGTTCGTGCACGAAAAACTCCTTCCGCCCCAGGACATCAAAGTTACCGTCGGCCCGAAAGACACCAAGACGGTGGACGCCAGTTTCAAAGGCATGTAGTTGAACAAGTAGCGCTGGCATCCTGCCGGCTGTGGCGGGGGCGTCTCGCCCCCGCTTTTTCTCTGCTAAAATACCGCGTTGGTCGGAGCAGGTTCCGCCAGCTCCACCTTCTGCGTCACCGGGAAGGTCAGCGCGATATCGACCCTTCTCGACCAAGGGGCCCGACTCTGAAATCCATCGCCACAAGGTACAATCGCCCGCTGCACCGATTCGCGGTGGTTCTAGCCTGCTGGACTTTTCTCCTCATCATCGCCGGCGCTCTGGTCACGAGCAACGATGCCGGACTCTCCGTCCCCGACTGGCCAACCTCCTTCGGTTCGCTCTACAAAATTCCGAAGCTCGTCGGCGGCGTCAAGTTCGAGCACACCCATCGTATGATCGCTCAGGTAGCAGGCCTGCTGACTATCGTGCTCGCCGTCTGGACCTGGCGTGCTGAAAAGCGCCGCTGGATGCGGATTCTAGGCTGGGGAGCGCTCGGTACCGTCATCGCCCAGGGCATCCTCGGTGGCCTCACGGTTCTCTTCTATCTGCCGCCGCCGATCTCCTCCGCTCACGCAGCGTTGGCCCAGACATTTTTCTGCATCGCCGTAGTCATAGCGGTCTTCACGGGACAGAAATGGGTAGAAGAACAGCCTCGCGTTGAATTTGATACTCGCCGCCCGAGCCTGTTTACGCTGACTCTGCTCTCCATCTTTGTTCTCTACGTCCAACTGATTCTCGGCGCAATGTTCCGACATCATGGTCTGAGCTGGTGGCCCCATGTCGTCCACGCGGTTGTCGTCTCGTTCGTTCTCGCCTGGACTGCAGTTCGCGCTCTGACTGTCTACTCCAACATCGAAGCCGTTCGTCGCCCGGCCATTGTGATGCTCTCGCTTGTGATCGCGCAGCTATGCCTGGGTTTCACTGCCTTTTTGACTCGAGTCTCATGGGGACGTGATTCGGTTCAGCCGGAGTTGCCTATGGTGATCTCCACCGTCACCCACGTGGCTGTGGGCGCCCTCCTGCTGGCCTCAGCGGTAATCCTGGCCATCCAAGTCTGGCGTCATGCCCCAGTGGCCTTTGAGGAGCGCCTGCCGCAAGCCCAGCGGGACCCCTCAGCCGCGTAATCTTGTCATGCTGAGCGCAGCCGCGACCGCAGCAAAGCGGAGGTCGCGGCGGAGTCGAAGCATCCCTATCGCCATTCCGATTGCCAGAAGCAGCGGGGTCTTTCTCCAAACGTGTCTGTGCATTAGCGCAAGAAAAGGCACTTGAGCCCCTTTCATTCGTTCGAAAATCGACGATTGCCCTTCTCAGTGTCTCCGTGCCTCCCCGGTAAATGCACTCCCGTCTCCCTAACCACTCGCCGAATGTCGTAAACTGTTCAGTAGTCTCCGGGGTTCTATTTGGTCACGAAAGTCGCCGCATTAGCTGAAACTGTGGGGGTGGACCGCCAGTCCGCCGAACCCGTCATTTCGGTACAGAGCCTGGTCCATCGCTACGAGGACCGCACGGCGCTCAATGGCGTTTCCTTTGACGTTCGTCCCGCTGAGTTATTCGGCCTGCTCGGCCCCAACGGCAGTGGTAAGACCACGCTCTTCCGCATTCTCTCGACCTTGATGATCCCCACCTCCGGCCGCGCCCTAGTCATGGGCTGCGATGCCGCCCAGGATCCTTCGACTCTCCGCCGCCAGATCGGCGTCGTGTTTCAGGCCCAGAGCATCGATCCCAAGCTGACAGCCTATGAGAACCTCTGGCATCAGGGACATCTCTACGGCCTGAAAGGGTCAACTCTGAAACGTCGCGTGGAAGAGATCCTCACCCGGGTCGGCCTAGCCGACCGTGCCAAAGAGCGCGTCGAAACCTTCTCTGGTGGCATGCAGCGACGCATCGAACTGGCGAAAGGACTCCTGCACCATCCCGGCGTCCTGCTTCTCGACGAACCCACGACTGGCCTTGACCCCGGAGCCCGGCGCGATCTCTGGCAGTACCTGCAAATCCTGCGCGACGAAGAACACGTGAGCGTGCTCGTCACCACGCACCTCATGGAAGAAGCCGAGCGCTGCGACCGCCTCGCCATCATGAATGAAGGAAATCTTGTCGCCCTAGGGACACCCGCAGAATTGAAGAGCGAAATCGGCGGCGACGTTATCCTGCTCGACGCCGCCCGCGACGCCGATTCCCTCGCCCAGCATATTCGCAATCGCTTCCATGTCGCGACCACCGTGCTTGGCAACCAAGTTCGGATCGAACAGGAAGCCGGTCATCGCTTCGTGCCTGACGTGGTCGAGGCTTTTCCCGGTGAGATTCAGGCAATTTCAGTCAGCAAACCCGCGCTGGAAGACGTCTTCATTCACCGCACGGGACACAAGTTCTGGAGTGAGAATCCCGATCCCGATTCGCATGTAGTAGACAAAAAGGAAAAGAAGAAGAGGAGGTAACTTGCGTCCGATGATTCTGGTGCTTTCTCTAGTGCTCGGTATAGTTCCTTTAGTCGGTATAGGCTGGATTTTCGTTAGCGGCATGATTACGCTGTCACCGTTCTCGGCCACGGTCGACGGCCTCTTCATGACCCTGATCCTGCTCACGCTCTCGGCATGCTTCCTGCTGAATGCCTTCTGGGAGGCAAAGGATAAGGGCCTCATCGGCAAGAAACAATCTCCGCCTACCAAGACTCCGGCGGCCAAGGCAAGTTAAGCATGGCAACTCAGGCAGCAACATTGGCGCGTCCTATGACTCCCTCTTCCGCGGGCGTCATCCTGCCCGCGTTCACCCTTTGGTGGCGCGAGATCGTCCGCTTCTACCGCCAACCTGGTCGCGTCATCGGCGTGCTCGCCTCGCCGCTGGTCTTCTGGCTCGTGTTGGGCTCGGGGTTCGGCAATTCTCTTCGCTCGACTGACGGAACCCAGCAGCATTACCTGGATTATTTTTACCCCGGGACTCTGATCCTGATCGTGCTCTTCACCTCGATCTTCACCATGATGTCGGTCATCGAGGACCGCAAGGAAGGCTTCCTGTTGTCCGTTCTAGTCGCGCCGGTCCCGCGAACCGCCATCGTGCTGGGCAAGGTCCTCGGCGGAACTACTCTCTCGGCGGTGCAGGGTTTGATCTTCCTGATATTCGCCCCGTTCGCCGGAGTGCACCTCCATCCTGTTCAGGTTCTGCTGGTCGCGGTAGTCGTGTTCCTGGTCTCTTTTTCTCTTACCGCACTAGGTTTCGCGATCGCGTGGCCCATGGATTCCTCCCAGGCCTTCCACGGCATCGTCAACCTATTCCTGATTCCCCTGTGGCTGCTTTCCGGAGCCCTGTTCTCCCTGAACGGCGCGTCCGGATGGATTCGCGCCATCATGAATCTGAACCCGCTGACCTACGGAGTCGAGGCCCTGCGCCGTCTGCTCTACTCAACCCAGGACGGAACATTTGTCCTCAAGAAAGATTTGGCAACCCTGGTTCTGTTTTCATTAGTCATGTTTGGACTCGCGCTTTTGATGGCCAACCGTCGCTCTACGAAGCCCGCCGCCTGATCAACGAGATATGATCGCCGAACAGTACGCCTACTTCCCCGCCCTCAATGCCAGTCTGAACGGAACCAGCGCCGTGCTTCTTCTCACCGGCCGCGTCCTGATCGCGAAAGGCCGCATGGCCGCGCACCGTTTCTGCATGATCGCCGCGGTAGCCGCGTCGCTCGTATTCCTTGGATGCTATCTCTACTTCCACTCCAAGGTCGGCAACATCCGCTTTCTGGGAGAAGGGTGGTCGCGCCCAGTCTACTTCTCGATTCTGATCTCACACACACTCCTGGCGGTGGCAATTGTGCCCCTTGCCGTGATTACGCTGAGCCGCGGCCTGCGCGCCCGCTACGACAAGCACCGCGCCATCGCCCGCTGGACCTGGCCGCTCTGGATGTACGTCTCGATAACAGGAGTGATCGTCTATTTCATGCTGTACCAATGGTTCCCGCACAGCTAGGAGAATACGGAGGCATGCCTGATTCTCGACACTCGATCAACAATGATTTCCTCTGTGTTCCTCTGTGCCCTCTGTGGTGAGTGAATTGCGTGTTCTCAAACTAAAAATCGACGTCTCCGGTACGATAGGCGATGCCGCCTGGAAACAAATCCACCAGTTCGACCAGATCCAGTCCGCCGATTTCGGCCCCCAATTCGGCAGCGGCGGCCGCTGCAACCACCCACCCGACGCTCCCCACGCCAAGGGCGAATGGATAGGCGCCGAAATCCGCCTCCAGACACCTCTTCTCGCCCAATACGCCATGTCGCACTACCTGGAGCAGGAACGCGTCCTCGACGCCGACGTAGAGTAGACCGCCACAAATCCCGAACCTCCAGTTTATCGATCTCGTACTGTTAACCAGACGCGGCCCCAAACCGTTATAACTGGTGACCACGGGCATTTTCCGTGGACTTTGTGACTATGTGAGGAAACGATGAACCCAGACCTGATCGTGGCCGTGACTCTGCCCTGTATGTTCAGTTGGTTCGCATGGGTGATTTTCAGCACCTTCCGGCGGTACAAAATCGCGAGGCTCCAGGCAGACGTCCAGTCGAGACTGCTGGAGAAAGTCGGATCCGGCCAGGACCTCTTGGCCTACGCGCAAACCGACGCTGGAAGGCAACTGCTGGAATCGTTAAAGGTGGAGCGGGTGATTTCGCAAGCTCCCTACGGAAAGATCCTCGGCGCCCTGCAGGCCGGCATCGTTTTGTTCTTCTTTGGCGCCGGTATGTTGTGGCTGCGCGGCCACGTTTCCCCGCCCGGGGGCACCGATGGATTCACAGTCTTAGGAGCGCTCTCCATTGCCCTGGGCCTGGGCTTTGGCTTCTCGGCGGCTGCCTCCTATTTCCTCTCACGTTCTTTCGGATTGCTGAACGGATCGCACTCGTAATCCGCTATTACGATGCGGGAGGCCACACAACTTCGGGTGTTCTGCCTGGAAGCATCGGCTTCTGGTCCGCAGGATGACATTCGCGTCACCGAGGCCAGAATGCGGATGGACGAGGGCTCCTTCCGCCTGCTTTACGAGAGGTCGGCGCCCAGGTTGTTCGCTTATTTGCTGCGCGTTTCAGCCGAGCGCTCCCTGGCTGAAGATCTGTTACAGGAAACGTATTGCCGATTTCTTTCGACCAAGGTTCCGGAGATGAGCGAAGACTCACAACGGAGTTATCTTTTCCGCATTGCCACCAATCTGCTCCGCGATCGTTGGCGCCGGCCCCCGGAAGGCCCGATGCCTGAGAACCTGCCTGAACCGGCATCCGGCCCGCCCGAACTGGAGCGGCAACTCGAATTGCGGCAGGCCTTCCGGCAGTTGAAGGTGCGCGAGCGGCAACTGTTGTGGCTCGCCTATGTCGAGGGCTCGGATCACAAGGAAATCGCCCAAGCGACAGGCCTGCGCCACGCAAGTGTGCGCCTGCTTCTGTTCCGCGCCCGGCGCAAGCTGGCCAATCTGATTCGCACGGGCGCTTCATCACAAACGGAGCATTTCAAATGAACCGCGTAATCTGCGAACGAGAAGATCAGACCGCTGCCGCAATCCGCAGCGGAGCAATAGACGATGAGACCGCATCGCATGCGCAACACTGCCCTGCCTGCTCAGATATCTTGCTCGTGAGCGAATTTCTGCGCGAAGATTGCGTTCTCGCCGATCACGAACAAACCGCCTTGCCGAATGCGAGTCACATATGGCAGAGAGCACGATCGCAGGCCCAACAAGAGGCCGTGCGGTTGGCCATGCGCCCAATCCGTTTCATGAAAATCATTGCCATCGTCGCCTTCGCGTGTTCCCCCTGGCTCCGCTTGCTGCTGCCGATTGGGAGGGAATTGGCAGCCTCGTGGTCGAGAGCTTTTGATTTCAACTTCGCGTTCGTTTCGAAAGTCTGGCCCACCGCGGCCAATCAGGCAGCAGTTCTGCTAGGTTTTGGCGCCGCCACGATTCTGCTCAGCCTGAGCTCGTGGTACATGTTGCGTCAGGAATAGCCGCGCGCCCCTCTCTGCGAGCTTGCGAAAACCTCCGCGTTCTCTGCGGTTAAAAGCTTTTTGCATCAAGCCAGGATGCAGCCGCGAGCCTAACGACTGCCCCAAACCTTCTGCTATAGTTCCTACCTTGGACATGCCGGCCGACGAGACTCCCGCAAAACTTCCTGATGCTCAGCCCGCTTCGGGTCCGACCACCGATTCAAAACCCAAGCGCTCCATGAGCCGCACCCAGAAGCTCCTCTTCTTCGCCACCGGATGGCTCATCGTCCTCATGCCCTTCCTCTTCTGGTGGAACACATGGTTCGGACGCCACCTCTCCGACCAGCAACTCACCGAATACCTTCATGACGACAAAAAGCCCCGCCACATCCAGCACGCGCTGGTGCAAATCGGTGACCGCATGAGCCACACTGACGCCAAGGCCAAGCAGTGGTATCCCGACTTGCTGCGCCTGGCAACGAATCCAGTGGAAGAAGTCCGCAATACCGACGCCTGGGTCATGGGCCAGGACACCTCCGCCCCAGGATTTCACGACGCACTCTTGAAGATGCTGCAGGACCAGTCACCCATGGTCCGCGGCAATGCCGCGCTCTCGCTCATTCGCTTCGGCGACTCAACCGGCCGCCCGCAAATCGTTGCCCTGCTGAAGCCCGCTCAGATCACTGCCCCCGCGGCTGGAACCATCGTTGACGCCGACCGCCCCGGCACCGCAATCCATCAAGGAGGACTCGTCGCCAAGCTGAAAACCGACGAATCTTCGCAGCCGCTTGAGATCCGTTCCCCGATCCCCGGCCGCATTCGTTCGGTCACGCAAACCGGCGCCAAGGTCGCATCAGGCACTGAAATCGCCGTGATCGATCCCGGCACCGAGCAAGTGTGGGAAGCCCTGCGTGCCCTGTATCTAGTCGGCCTGCCGGAAGACTTACCGGCGATCCGTCCTTACGAGCGCGATGTACCCGACGTCTCGAACGATGTCCGCCAGCAAGCGGGGGAAACGGAAAAAGCGATCCAATCCAGAGCAAGGTAGCGCCGGCGTCTCGCCGGCTGTGGCGGGGGCGTCTCGCCCCAAACTGGCCATCCAAGAATAAACTGACGCATGGTGCACCACCGCCGCAAGGAGAAGTTATGTCCCAAACCATAGGTTACGTAACCCTGGTCGTCCGCGCTTATGACGAAGCCATCGCCTTCTTCACCCAGTCCCTCGGCTTCGACCTAATCGAAGACACTCCCTCGAAAGACCGCCAAGGCCGCGACAAGCGCTGGGTCCTTGTCGCTCCGCGCGGCTCCCCGGGCACACAGATCCTGCTTGCAAAGGCCTCGAACGAAGAAGAAGCCTCGCGCATCGGCAAACAAACCGGAGGCCGCGTCTTCCTCTTCCTGCACACAGACGATTTCTGGCGAGACTACAAGACGATGAAAGAAAAGGGAGTGAACTTTGTCAGAGAACCCAAGGAAGAGGAATACGGCACAGTAGCAGTCTTCGAAGATCTCTACGGCAACAAGTGGGACCTGTTGCAGTTGACGTGATCGGCTGGAAGCTAGGAGCCAGCAGCTAGAAGCCGCTTTTCAAATCGCCATCACTCCCACTTCCTTCTCCACCTCAGCCGTGTCGACCATGGCGATCGCATCCCAAGGGCACCCATCCAGGAAGCACCCATCCGGCCCTTTGCTGACGCACTTCTTGCATCCAATGCAAAGAATCGGGTCCACCTGAATCCGTCCAAACGGCGGATTGTCCTCATCCGGCACCCAGAACATACAGTCTTCCACCGGGCAGTACTCGACGCACGCGGGCGAACCCGCGCACCCGGTACAGCACTCGGTGATCACTGCCAGTTCTTTGGGCTTCTTCTTGCGAGGCGTGGCAAGACCTTTGGACTTCGGTTCAAACTTGAGCTCGTCGGGCACCATCCCGACGGCCTTGGTGGCTCCCCCAGATGCGGCAGGCATGCTCGGCATTATAGCCCAAAAGACATTTCAGAAGCTGTCATGCTGAGCGCAGGCTGAGTTTCGCGAAGCGAAGCTCAGTCGGAGTCGAAGCATCCCTACAATCATCACAGCCCTGAATGCGACAAGAATTCAAGCAACCGCTGAATCCCGTCCCTGAAATCGGCTTCCGGCGCAATCAAACTCAAAACCAAATATCCATCACTCTCAAAATCATAAAAATGCCCTGGATGGACCAGCACCGCCTTCTCCCGCACCAACTCAATCGCCAATTCCTCGTCCGACCGCGTGACCGGAACACGCAGCACCGCATACCATCCGCCCTCAGCGCTCAACCGCTGGCAAGCCTTTTGCGAGGCAATCTGCCGATCCAACTCTACTAGATTCAATCGAACCCGCCCCAGCAACTGCTGCTGAATACTGCTCCTCTGCTCGAGCATCACCGGCACCGCCCACTGCACCGGCGCATTCATCGAAAGATACGTATCGGCAATCACCTCGAGCCGCGCCATCGCTGCCTGAACTTGTTCAGCAGGCCCGGTGGTCACCACCCACGCCACTTTCATCTGCGGCAAAGCCGATATCTTCGACAGCCCACTCAAAGTGAACGTCAGCACATCCTGATTCCCCACGAAGCTCGGCGCAGCCAAGGAAAATGTGGGGACAGCCGCGATCGGCTGTCCAGTCGAACGAAGCTCGACGGCTTCGGCGGCCGAAATCTCCTCAGGGAAGGCATAGTCCAGAAACACCTCATCCACTATCACTGCCAGCCCGTGGACCCGGCAGAACTCATTCAATGCCCCCAGCTCTCCCGTATGCACATACGACCCGGTTGGATTATTGGGATGCACCACGACCACTCCCCGAGTCCGCGCGGTCACCGCTTTCTCCATCGAATGAAAATCCATCTGCCATCCGTGGTCGTAAATCAGCGGATACGGCACCAGCTTCACATCCTGCAAATCCGCCAGAAACTCAAACAGCGGATAGCTCGGCTTAGGTACCAGCAATTCATCCCCCGCGTTGCACAGCAAGCGGAAAACATACGAATACCCTTCACTGGTGCTGGTAGTAAGCACAATCCGCTCCGGATCGACCCTGAACTGCCCGGCCGGGCCGCCAACGCGATTCGTAGAGACGTTGCTGGCAACGTCTCTCTCACCACGAGATCTCCGCTCGGTGTAGTACCGCGCCACAGCCTCTCGCGCTGAAAGCAGCCCCTTAGACTGCGGGTCGTAATCCAGAGACCGTTCCGACCGTAGCCCCTCAAGAATTGCCCTGGAGTCGTACTCCAGCCCCACCCGGGTCGGATTCGAAGCCGTCAGATCCAGCACTCGAACTCCTCGCGCGCGCACCTCCTCCACCGCCTGCGTATACCGGTTCTGCGTCAGACGCCAGTTCGTTCTCTCAGAAAACATGGATGGATTGTATGCGAAGTCAGAATACGGAAAGCCCTCTGTGTTCCTCAGTGTCCTCTGTGGTGAAGATCTTCTGAAAACACGAAAGGCGCCCCGTAGGACGCCTGCAATTCACAAGTCCACTCAAACCCTCACTGCTGACGACTCGGAAACTCCGGCTTCCCCAGCTGGCTCAACGCCGGCACACCCTTCTGTAAACTTGGCCAATCCCGAATCCCCACTGCCGGGCACATCACGCCATTCCCCGTCGGACGCAACAATTGCCGCAGCGTCTGCACACCGTAAAACAATCCCTGTCCCGTATTGGCGGCGACAATCAAATGAGACTTGTCGGAGAACAGCAGGTACCCTTCAGGCCCGACTGCCGAGTCTGCCTTCAGTCCATTCCGTGCCAGGAAGTCCCGCACGCGATCGTCCTCCAGTCGCGCCAGCACGATGGTCCCACCTTCCGCCTTGCCCTCCGGCTTCATGCCGAGGATGTTCAGCTTCAACCCAGACTGGTACTGCACTTCCTCTGCTAATGTCTCGGCGGCGATGCGATCTTCGGCCTGATGTCCGAGTTGCACAAAGATCTTTGTCCGCGGCCCAACCTGAAACCCACCGTCACGCAGTTGGACCTCTTTGGGCTGAGGCTCTAGCTTCAAACCCTTCTCGCTGGGAGAGTCCAGCCCTAACAAAAGAGGAGCGCAGGACAACACCCATCCCCAGGTCGCTAAATGTCGCTTCGTCATTGCCATACTATTGTACTTCCCAACCCGATCGGCGGGTACCAGTAAAGACGCCTACCCTTTTCTAACCCGGCACCGTGCCTGTTGACGCCTTCCTGCGCAATCCTTATTTAAATCCTTCCTTATTAACAACGTACGGCATCTTCGTAACATCCCCGCCGTAGTTCCCATCGAGCACATCGATCAACCCCTGCGCGCATCTCCCCGCCATGCCCTTGTCGGGATCAGTCGACAACCGGGTGATCCGCGCCGCGCTGGCAAAGTGCGGCATCAGCCGGCAGCGGTCGGCAATCGCCGGATCCCGCAACGGCGAATCCGCCGGCAAAGGCTCTTGCTCATACACATCCAGCGCCGCTCCCGCAATCCAGTTTTCCCGCAACGCCCGCGCCAGCGCCGCCTCATCCACCACCGGCCCGCGTGATGTGTTGACCAGATACGCCGTAGATTTCATGAGTTTCAGGGTTTCTTCGTTGAACAGATGATACGTCGGCGTCGCGCTCTCCCCTTCACGCAGCAAAGGCACGTGCACGCTGACAAAATCCGCGTCATGTAACGCTTCCTCGAAAGGCACATACTTGATCCATGCCTTCTCCTTCACCAGCCCGCGCGAATGCCGCAGCTCGTTGATCTCCTCAATCGTCTTCACAAACGCATGATTCTCATACGCCGGGTCGTAGCAAAGAATGTTCATGTCGAACCCGACGCATTTCTTCATAAACGCCAGCCCGATTCGCCCAGTTCCAATGACAGCGACCGTCTTCCCGGTAACCTCGTCCCCTAAAAACGGCAGGTACGGATGCCAGAAGCCCCACTGGTTCTCGCGCGTCAGATGCTCGGCCGTCCACATCTTCCGCGCCAGTGTGCCCATCATGAAGAAGGCAAACTCCGCGGTCGCTTCGGTCAGCACATCCGCTGTATGCGTAAACGGAACCTTGTAGCGGTTGGCATCCGCGCGGTTAATGTTGTCAAATCCCACCGCAAACTGCGCCACCACCTTCAGCGTGGCCTTCCCCGCCTCAAAGACCTCGGCATCAATCACATCGCGTAACGTCGTGATCAGCCCGTCAATCCCGGACTTCACCTTCTCCACGACGAGACTCTTCGGCGGCGCCTCCGGATGCGGATACACCTCCACCTCATACCCCCGTTTGCGCAACAGATCGATCGCCTCTCCAATGTCGCACGTCGCAAACACACGAATTCTCTTGCTCATAGTCAGGAACGTTGCTCTCAGGAAATCTTGCAGCTTGTTTGATCCGGCCCGTACCCCACAGCACGGACCTTTGACCCATGATACGCGACCACCAATGCCCGAGTAGAGACAGGCGCCTCGCCTGTCCCGCAAAGGCGAAGCCAAGCGGCACCTGGATACTTACCTACTGACTTTCGTGAACCCCTTTGCCTGCAGCCACCAATAGAACTCGTCGATCCAGTGATCGCTGGTGGTCCCCTGCTTCCTCATCCCAAACCCATGTTTGCCGGCCGAGTAGATATGCGCTTCGGGCTTGTTGCCAGCCGCTTTCAGCGCCTCGTAGAACTTCACCACCGGATCGAGCACCAGCTCATCATCCTGCGCCCACGCCATAAAAATCGGCGGCAGGTTCGCCGGGATCGCCGGCATCACCCCGAACGGCCCTCCGTAAATTGGCGCCGCAAACGCCGGACGCGCCGCCCCATCTGCCTGCAGCAACACTCCGGTGGTCACCATCGCGCCCGCCGAAAATCCCATGAACCCGATCTTGTCCGGCGAGACACCCCACTCCGCCGCGTGTTGCCGGAGCACCTTCATCGCCTGTATTCCATCAGCGATCCCGGACTTGCAGGCCTCATCCATATTCAGATCCGGGGGAATCCCGTCGCCCTTCTTCTCCTGCAGCCGGTACTTCAACACAAACGCTGCGATACCTCTTTCCTGCAGCCACCGTGCAACCTGATTCCCCTCATGATCGATGGCCAACGCGATGCAGGCTCCTCCGGGCGCCACGATGATCCCCGTTCCCGTAGCCTTCGCCTTGGCGGGACGAAAAACCGTCAAAGTCGGCGTGACCACATTGTTGACAATTGTCCCTACCGGCGTGTCCGCCGTGACGTTCTCTTTCTGCTTCCAGTTCTCCGATCCGGGAGCGACGCCGGGCCAGAGATTTATCGTCTGCGCACACGCGCCCCCGATAAGCCAGCCCGCAGCAAGAACACAGATAGCTGCCGCATTGCCCAACCTGATTCGCCGCATCCTACTCCCCACAGTTAAATATCGACCGTTCCGTGCCGATCGAGGCTGATCGTTGCGGGCATCTTCCTTGAAACAGCCCAATCCACGTCCGCGTCTGGTACATCCAGCCGATGCACTCCGCCAGGAAAACGGATCATCAGCTTCTCGTACTCCGCCGTCTGCGCCGCCGTTTTGAGCACATCATCTTTCGCACTCGGATTCCACTCGTGCAGGTAATACACGCTCCGTACCTGCGCCTGCAGCATCTCTTTCGCACACCCGAAGCATGGACGCATGGTTGTGTACATCGTGCTCCCGGCAGTAGAAATCCCAAACCGCGCCGCCGCCAGAATCGCATTTTGTTCAGCATGCACACAGATGCACAGATCGTACGCCTCGCCCGACTTGTAGCTCTTGTCTCGGTTCGCGCAGCGATAGCAGCCGCCATCTAGGCAGTTGACCATGTTCTCCGGAGTCCCGTTATACCCGGTGGAGATGATCCGGTTGTCGAGCACAATCAGCGCTCCGACCCGATTGCCTTTGCAGTTAGCCCGCAGGCGCACCGCCAGCGCAATGTTCATGAAGTACTTGTGACGATTCTCGCGCGCATCTCGCGCCGCCTGCGGCTCGCCCTTTGTGATGGCCCGGGAGTCTTCGTTCATCGCCGCCTTCGCCGCAGGAGCCGGGTTTTCGCCCGCGTGCGCGCTCTGTCCATTGTGCTTCCCCATATCCGCTACCTCGCTCGGATTTGCGGAGTTGATATTGCACCTTTGCGCGGATGGAAGCAAATCAGTGCCGGAGTTCGCTCTAAAGTCCCCTCTGTCGTGAGAGTCCAATACGTGATATGAAACTTCACGCCCTGGGACGTTCGGAATTCATCTCTGGTCTGCTCGCACCGGAGAAAGTTGCTGGAGGACCATTCATGAACAGGCTCACCGTTTCTTTGCTGTTTCTCACCTTGGCGGCCGTCACTGTTTTCGCCGTCGACCGCGGCACACCCGACCAGGCAAAGGCCATGCTGCAGAAGGCCATCGCCCACTACAAAGCCGTCGGACGAAAACAGGCGCTGGCCGATTTCACCACCAAGAAGCCGCCCTTCGCGGACCGCGACCTCTACGTCGTCTGCATCGGCCCCGACCATACCATCGTCGCGAACGGCGGATTCCCCCAGTATGTAGGCATGTCCGCGGATCTGATGAAAGACGCCTCCGGCAAGTCGATCGGCAAAGCCGGATACGACATCGCGTCGACCAAGGGTGAAGGCGAGGTCCGCTACCGCTGGATCAATCCCGTGACCCAGAAGATGGAAAATAAAGTGAGCTTCTTCGCCAAGGCCGGAGACGACGCCTGCGCGGTCGGTGCCTACAGTCCAGAGTAGCCGGGTCAGGTACCCCTCCTCCCTGTCGCGTTCTGTGCGAAGAGGGGGTTTTGACTTCAGGGCAATAGAAAAGCCCCACTCTCGCGAGCGGGGCCGGACCAAACGCCACTTCGGTTCCAGCGGCGCTTACTTGTTGGGTTGCGTATGGCTCTTATCGCTTGCAGACTTCTCGTTTCCACCGGCAGGCGGCTGGGCACTCTTGCCGCTGGCCTGGCCCGTCGCCAGATCCCGCGGACTCTTCACATCCGAACTAGCAGCCGGCGCCACATCGGCCTTCCCGTCGCCATTGACATCTCCTGCAGCCACTCGCCCAGACGTCTTACCCAGGCTGGCCTTGCTGGGCGATTCGCGAAGTGCCTGATCATCCGAAGTCACCGTGACCGGCTTATGCATGCGCTTCCCCGAAGCCTGCCCTGTAGCCACATCTCGTGGACTCGTTACCTGCTGCGAACTCGGAGTCGCAGATTTTTGCTGGCTACCATCCGACTGCGCAACCGCCACTGCTGACAAACATGCCAACCCCACAAGCAAAATCTTCCTGTTCATTTGGATTCCTTTCAGTTTTTACGCAAATTGCGCCGTAGACTGACTGCCTTCAGAGTCGAGGCAGCGCGGCGTGATTCCCCAGACTCAACGATGTTCGAGCCTTACAGGAGCTATCGCAAGTTACCAACGTGCAGATGGCCAAAACCGTCGTACACCCCGAGCCCCACCCTGGTCGCGATACGTGCAACGACATCCATAAACCCGGCCGGTCAACCGAAATCACATTCTCCGGTGACGGTGCGCACTGACAATCCCGCGAAGAGCGCTTCTCGTTTAAACACAAAGTTTCAAAGCTAACCCTTGCGCAAGTGAGGGACGGAAAGCCACGGGTCTTTAAGTAACCCAGGGCACAAGCCGGACTTAAAGACAGCCGAGTTGCCGCACAGGTGGAGCGTAATGCCGCCAGTCGGCGCTCGGCTTTTGTGTTTCTCGGTCTTACGACGATGCTTTGCCTTCGCAGGAACAGACACCCTTTCCTGCCGGGACTATGCGGCTTGCGGACCGGAAGGCAAATCGGCGCAGGCGAGAATCGCCACTGCACGAACTCTTTTCCGAAGGAGGTTTTATGCGTTTGGCAACTTTCAATGCAGAGAATCTGTTCGATCGTCCCAAGGCCATGAACCTTGACAATCCGCAACTCGGGGACCAGATCCTGAGCGACTTCGCGACCCTGAACGCGTTAATCGAAAACGAAACCTACGCGCCCGACGTGAAAGCCAAAATCGCCGATCTCTTCAGCCGCAACGATCAGTACATTAAGCTCAATGAAATTCACGGCAAACTGATAACCCAAAGCAACAAGAAAATCACGGTGGTAGCGGCCGGCCGCTCCAGTTGGATCGGGTGGTTCGAACTGATCGAGGAGCACGTCAAGGAACTCGCCATCGCGAACACTGGACGGGTCATCGGCGCGCTGAATGCCGATGTCACTTGCATCATCGAGGCCGAAGATCGTCCGTCCCTCAAGGAATTCAACAAGACCGTCCTTCCCAAAAACAAACGCTTCGACCACGTCATGGCGGTGCCGGGCAACGATCCGCGGGGCATCAATGTTGCCATCCTTGTCCGTGAACCCCTGAAAATCACCGATATGGTGAGTCATGTCGATGACAAGGACAGCGTCGGAGAAGTCTTCAGCCGCGACTGCGCGGAATACACAATTCAGATGGGGGAGAAGGGCCCCAAACTCCTGGTGATGGTCAATCACTTCAAAGCCAAAGACCAGAATACGGCGTCCTCCAACCAAAAGCGCAAGCGCCAGGCGGACCGCGTCCGGGAGATCTACGAGCAACGCAAGAAAGAATTCGACTACATCGCCATCATGGGTGATTTCAACGACACCCCTGACAGCGCGCCTTTAAGACACCTCATCCAGGATGGTTCTGATCTGGTGGATGTCATGTCCCCGTCGGTTCATAACTTCGACAACGGCGGTTTCCCGGGCACATACAAGGACTGCAACGCCGGAGACAAAATCGATTACATCCTGATGTCCCCCAAACTGGCCGAAAAGTTCACCGCCGGAGGCGTGGAGCGGCACGGGATTTGGGCAGGAAAGAATGGGAAGAAGTTCGACCACTTCCAAATGAGCAGTTCCATCGACGCCGCATCCGACCACGCGGGTCTGTGGGCCGAGTTCGATCTCAAGGCCGCATAACTGAATTCGAGTCAAAGTCCCCACCCTGTCCCTGCAAAGCGTGCAGGGACAAGGATGGGGCACGGAACATCGCTCGGCTACTTCCCCGCCGCGTGATGCTCATAACTGAGCACCCGGGTCACCTTCCACGCTCCATCCTTGTACTGCCACAGATGGACAAATCTTCCCTAGCAAGCCTCCTTGAGCGCGACGGCTTTGGGTGGGCCTCCGGCTTAACCCGGAGGCGAGCGGAGAGGTCTCGCCCGGGGCACCTGCCCTATCGAATCGTGCACTGTGCCGCGGGACGCGCTAGAATGCTAAGAATTTTGCCGGCCACTTTCGTCACTCCAGAAAGGCAGGGTATCGCATGACTCCGGAAACACAACAGTCCGAATCCCCATACTGCGTGAAGATCGAGACCGGGACCGGCCAGTCCTCTACCGTTCCCATTGCCGTCTTGACACCGAAGCAGTTGGAAGTCTTTCTCCAGACTGAGTTCAAGAGGCTGGCGCAAGAAGCGGGCGTAAAGGGGGCTCGCATCCATGTGGAACGGGCGATCGCCGCCGACTACGAGCAGGTCCTCCGCGAGGTTTCGGCGTGCCTGCTCTCTGCGAAGAAACGCGCCGCATGAGTGAGTAGCGAGCTGAATTCCCGGAACTTCGATCTGGGAATTGCACAAACATCTGTCATGATGCTCGCACCATGCAAGCACATCGCAAGCGATCGACGGAAGCGCCCGTGTGGGGACAGCCGCCTCGGCTTGTCCGCCGGCCCAGGTCCATCGGGCAGCAGCGTCCGGTGACCGCGAGAACCGGTGTAGGTCCCGCCTGGTCCGGGGTTCACCAACAGAAAACACCATAGACAGCAAACCAGCCAATCGGTTGCCGCGTTGGGGTCAGGGTAAATCAGCACAGGAATCACAGCGCAAGGCGGCACAGACCGGTTGAATTGCATCCCGAAACTCTGTCACCCTCACGCAGCATGTACGGGCAGACGCAGCTTGCTCTGAGCGAAGTCGAAGGGTCCGCCCCGAGTCGCAGAGCGACGTCCGTTCACCCTTGGCCAACATCCCAGCACTCCTGTCATCCTGAGGCCTGCGTTTTTCGCAGGCCGAAGGGCCTATGGACTTGTTGGCAGCGTCGGTGCTGTCGCCAGGTTCCACAGGTCCTTCGCCACAAAGAACCGCGGCTCAGTATGACAAATAGCCAACAACCAGGGGAAAGCCCGCCTGTTCACAGGAAGAGACGTGACTATCAAGCAGCAATTCTGTTTTCCAGCAGACTCCAGCCGCCGGTAGTGTTGCCTCCCCCGCTTCCGTCGGCACGCTTCGGCAGCGTGTAGGTCCACTTGATGGTGCCGTAGTTGAAACTGACCGACTCCGAGGGGAAGTCGCCACCGCTCGCCGGCGCAACGTTCGAAATCACGACTTCTTCCAGCTTAACTTCCATGTATTTCATTCTCTTGTCGCCGACAACGCGTGTCATCTGTAGGACTACACTCCTGATGTGCTTTCCCGTTGAGCACATCTCATACAGCTTCGGGGACGCCATATCGACGTGCTTGGTAATCGTATAGTCGGAATGCTGGCAACGTGCGGTGGCCCCGCCTGAGGCGGATGTCGCTGAAGCCGGTTGCTTGATGGCATGATTAAAAGAAAGCAGCTCGATCCAATCTTTGTGCTCCGAATCGATGCTCTCGCCTCTAAGACCGTCAATTTGCATGTACATGTCGGCCATAGTGTGTTCCTCCCGTAGGTGATCGATGAGAATGTTGGGTGACTGCAAGGCTGCGGCGACCTATTATGCGGGCTTTGACATCCTCGAATTGCCGGGCACTCTCACAGGCCAAGTCTGGAGTGCGGTACGGGAGAAGTCAATGACCGCGCTCACATCACTTCACTGAAACGCCCTCGAGATCGATTGTGAAGCTCCTTCGATTCGCAGAGCGATCCGGAAAGGAAAACCGGGAACACGCCCTCCCACATTTTCTTCCCACATTTTTCTCGATGCCCGGATGGCCGACCCTTTGAAGCCAACAAGAATCAGGATGGCCCATCCTTTGCGGTCAAAGAACGCGGGAAGGGTGGGACAACCCCGACGTTAGGCTCACGGTGGGAGGATGGGCCAGACCCCATTTCTTTTGTCATCCTGAGCGGAGTAAACCGAATCGCGAAGGCGATTCGGTTTACGCAGTCGAAGGATCCCTCCCAGTCACACACATGCCGTGCCGTCGCAAGGAATTTCTAGAATTGGAAACGAGAGCGGCCGAAGGATAGCCCGGCATCGCTCGGTCCTGGAGGGACCATTGATGGTGAGCCCGGCGTTTCAACGCCGGGTAGGCGAACAACAAGAAGTTGCGTCCCGGAGGGACGCTTGAACCTGCGCTTCGATGATGCTGGCAGGAGATTGGTCAGGTGTCCCTCCGGGACACAGTCGGTATCCGGGCGCTGTCCCGCCAGTTAACTGTCGGGCTATTGTCAATGGTCCCTCCGGGACCGGCGAGTGCTCGCTGTCAGCAGTCCGGCCCAGAAAAGCGGGAAACGTCCCGCCTGTCCCCACATTTCATGGAACGATCGATGGTACCCCATTCTAAACGTCGCGCACTTTGCGACGTTTAGAGTGGGATCTTGTTACATTGATATTTCTATGTCGTGTGCCGTTCCCAACGATACCGAATCGCTCCACGCATTGCGGTCATCCCATCGCGTAGGAGGGCGACCGTGCAAACAAAAGCGGCCAAGATAAATAACGCTACTGTAAAGCCTGTTTCGTCCCATTCGAATGAATAGCAAGAGATGGGTATCTGCTTCACTCACCCAACCCCTACAGATTGTGGTTTCGGGTTGGTTTTAACTCCAGGGTGAAGGATCCGAGCCAGGGGAACAGGCTCGACTACCAACGCTTGCTGCACGAGGCGGAAGAAGAGCTTGCCGCGGCTGGTTGATCTCCGCCGGTTAAATCGGAACGTAAACTCGTCCAGGTAGTAATCGAGATGCTTATGACTGACCGCCCCCTGGTGGGT
>JAIQFH010000076.1 GCA_020073385.1 Terriglobia bacterium
TAAAAACCAACGGCACGCAGTGCGGATCGCCCGCGCTGCGCCGCAACCGTTTTTGTTACTTCCACAAGCGCTACCAGGAAGAGCGCATCCGTCTGAACGTCGATCGCCGCCGACGCGGCACGGCCACCTTCTTCCTGCCCGTGCTCGAAGACGCCAACTCCATACAGATGTCCCTCATGCAGATCGTGCGTCTTCTGCTCACCGGACAGATCGAGCACAAGACCGCCAGCCTGCTTCTTTATGCGTTGCAAACCGCCAGCGCTAACTTGCGGCTTACCAACTTCAAGCCGCGGGTTCACGAGGTCGTCCTCGACCCGCGCGATGCAGCCGAGAGTTCCCTGGATGAAAACCACCTCTGGGAAGATGAAGACTTCGAAGAAGAAGAGGAAGAAGAGGTCGACGCAGTCGAACAAGAGATCCGACAGAAAGGGGAAGAGGCCGCCAGGAAAGCCCGCTTCGTCGCCCGCTGGGAAGCCAAGAAAGAAATCGAGGCTCGCGAACGCGCCCGCAAACGCTACGAGGAGGAAGAGAAGCTAAAGGACTGGGTCCGACAAAATCCGAGGTATATGCTGGTCCGCCGCGACGGGCGCCTTTGCACCGAACTTCGCCCGACAGAAGAGGCTCCCAAGCAGGAAGTCGCTGTCCAGCCACAGGCACCGAAACCGGTATCCACGAACAACGCCGCACAGGTCCGCGCCAAAATCACCGACATGATCCGCAAGGAACTCCCCGCGCTCACCGAGGTCTACAACAGCGCCCTGCAAAAAGAAGCCGACCAGCAAACCCTGAAAAAACCACCCCAAAAGGAGAGCCTGTCCGGCGAAAGCGAAACCAAAGCCACCCCAGGGCGGTCTTGAGCGAAAATTTCTTTCTGGGTGCGGCGCGTTGCCGGGTACCCAATCCTTTGCGTTCTCTGCAAAGGGTGGGATTCGGCACTGACTGCCCTGTTCGCTGGTGGAATCCCGCGCATTTGTCCTACAATGCTTCCCACTCACCTCTGGGGAATCACTGAGCGTCCAGCATGCCCGCCACACTCCCGGCCAACTCCGAAGCTCCCGCTGAATTTGCCGGCAAAGTTGCCGGACCTT
This sequence comes from Terriglobia bacterium, assembly GCA_020073385.1. Lineage (GTDB taxonomy): Bacteria > Acidobacteriota > Terriglobia > Terriglobales > Acidobacteriaceae > Sulfotelmatobacter. Next base: position 1,089 of record JAIQFH010000076.1, read on the forward strand.
GCGTGTTCGTGCTCTTCGGCGCATCGGGCGATCTCACAAAACGCAAGCTGATCCCTGCCCTCTTCAATCTCGTGAAGGCCAAGTTGCTCCCCGACACATTTGCCGTCGTGGGCGTGTCCGTCGACGATCTCGACGTAGAAGGCTTCCGCAAACAGGTCAGCGAGTTCTTGCCGACGAACGATTCGGCGGCGCTAGATTGGCTCCGCAGCCGTCTCTTCTACGAGCGCGGCGACTTCGGCGATCCCAACACTTTCGCGAAACTTCGCGATCGGCTCGCCGACATCGACGCCGAAGCGCACACCGAAGGCAACTACCTCTTCTACATGGCGACCGCTCCGAAGTTCTTCGCGTCGATCGTCCAACAGCTGGGACGCGCCGGACTCTCCACACAGGACAACGGACGCTGGCGCCGCATCGTCATCGAGAAGCCCTTCGGAACCGATCTCGAATCCGCCAGGGCCCTGAACCGCAACATCAAAAGCGTCTTGCAGGAAAACCAGATCTACCGCATCGATCATTACCTCGGCAAAGAGACCGTGCAGAACATCATGGTCTTCCGCTTCGACAACGCCATCTTCGAGCCCATCTGGAATCGCCGTTACATCGACCACGTGCAGATCACCAACGCCGAGACGGTCGGCGTCGAGCGCCGCGGCGCCTACTTCGACAGTGCCGGCACTCTGCGCGACATGGTCCCCAACCACGTCATGCAACTCTTAAGCCTGACTGCGATGGAGTCTCCCGTCTCCTTCTCTGCCGACGCCGTCAGAAATGAACAAGCCAAAGTGCTGCATTCGCTGCAACCGCTGAACTCCGAAGACGTGCTCGAGAACAGCGTCCGCGGCCAGTACGGGGACGGAATCATTTGCGACGAACGAGTCCCGCGCTACCGCTCCGAGCCCGGCGTCAACCCCGAATCACGCACCGAAACCTTCGTCGCGCTCAAGCTCAACATTGACAACTGGCGATGGGCCGGAGTTCCCTTCTATTTCCGCACCGGCAAACGCCTGGCGCAGCGCCACACCGAGATCGCCATCCAGTTCAAGCGCATGCCTTTTGAACTCTTCCGCAATGCGCCCTTCCACAAAGGACACACGAACACACTCGTAATTCAAATCCAACCCGTGGAAGGAATCTCGTTAAGTTTCGGGGCAAAGATTCCCGGTCCCGTGCTGCGTGTCGGCTCCGTCGACATGAGTTTTGAATATTCGAAATATTTCGGCGCCGATGCCTACACCGGGTACGAAGTACTTCTTTACGACTGCATGATCGGCGACGCCACTCTGTTTCAGCGCGCCGACATGGTCGAGGCCGGTTGGACCGTCATCGACCCCGTCCTCGACGTCTGGAAGGCGCTTCCGCCGCGCAAGTTTCCCAACTACGCCTCTGGCACCTGGGGACCTGTGGAGTCCGACCACTTACTCGAAGCCGACAACCGTCAATGGAGGAAAATCGAGCCATGATCCTCGCCGGAGAAATCGGCGCCACCCGCACGCGCCTCGCCGCCTTCGAAACCGAGGCCAACCGCCTGCAATGTGTGGTCGAGAAAACCTACAAGAGCCAGGAGCACAGCGGCCTGGCCGAAATTCTGCCGCAATTCACCCGCACCGAGGGCATCCCCGTTCATAGTGCTTGCTTCGGCGTTGCTGGTCCTGTGCGCGCCGGACGCAGCAAGATCTCCAACCTCCCTTGGACTATCGACGCCAAAGAACTCGCGTCCCAACTCAAACTGCCGACGGTGGGCCTCCTCAACGATCTCGAAGCCTACGCCTACGGGATCGACGCCCTCGAGTCCAAAGACTTCATCACCATCAGCCCGGGCTCCGAAGATGCTGAAGGCAATCGCGCGGTGATCTCCGCCAAAACCGGACTCGGTATGGCTGGCCTCTTCTGGGACGGGTTCCGCCACCATCCCTTCGCCTGCGAAGGCGGGCATGCGGACTTCGCCCCCAGAGACGCAATACAAACCGAACTGCTCGCATATTTGCAGAAGGAATATGGCCGCGTGAGTTGCGAACGCATTCTTTCGGGACCTGGTATCCGCCACATCTACGATTTCCTCCGCGACACAAAGAAAGATGAAGAGCCTGCCGACCTGCGCGCGCAAGTAAACACCGCGGCCGATCCTTCGCCGCTGATTTCGCGCCTTGCCCTCGAAGGCAAGTCCCCGATTTGCGAGAAGGCGCTTGCAATTTTCGTGAGTGTGTTCGGAGCTGAAGCCGGAAACTGCGCCCTGCGCTACATGACGACCGGAGGCATCTATATCGGTGGAGTCATCGCCGCCAAGATCGCACCGAAAATGCAGGACGGCACTTTTATGCAGGCCTTCCTCGACAAGGGCCGCATGGAGTCTATCTTGAAAGACATGCCCGTGCAGATCATCGCAAACGACGACGCGGGCCTGATCGGCGCCGCCCGCTACACGCTCGTGCAGAAGGCGTTCAAGGGCAGCAGCCGCGCCGCAGACTAGGTTTTATCGCAGCAACTTAGATCGCCCCGGCCACGCTAAAGCAACGTGGATCGAATGTCCGCAGCCGCGTAGCGCCGGAATGTGAAAGCCCGGTAGCATGATCATGCTCCGGGCAGGCGAAAGATGACCTGTACATCAGTCTGGACTTCCACGGTCTCGCCGTCGGATTCGTAAGGGATATACCTCCACTTCTTGACCGCTTCAACCGCTGCCGGAACCAGCATGGGATGTCCATTGACCAACTGCGTATCGCGAACCTCACCCAACTTGTTGATGATGATGCTGAGAATCACCGTCCCTTGAATCCTCGCCTGCCGCGCCAGAGGCGGATAAACTGGAGCGACTTTGTACACCAACCGATCACGCATATCTTCGGCCGTTACCAGAACCGGTGCTTCTGCCTGCGGCGCGGGTGTCCCGGTTCCTCCTTCGCTCGCTTTCGAGAATTCCACACGAATCGTGGTCTCGACGACTCTCGGAATGCCATTCACTTCGTAAGGCCGGTACTTCCACTGCTTCACCGCTTCGAGGGCCGTCGGAACCAGCATCGGATACCCACTCAACATCTGCAGCTTTTCAACGTTTCCGCTTTTATCGATCGTTGCCTTCAGCATAACCACATTTTCAGTCCCGATCCGCAGGTTCCCCGGAGGAATGGGTTTCACTCTATGGATCAAAAGCCTCCGCATCGTTTCTTCTGGGACCGTAACAGGAGATGGCGTTATCTGCGCAGCCACAACAGACGTGAAACTGGCCAACAACAAGCAGACGAAGCGGCGTATCATCACACCCCCGGGCGAGCAGAAACCGTCTTTCTTAGAACGTGAAACAGCGCTAATCCTGCACGATTACGACTCCAGGAAGGGTTACTTAGTTCCCGAAAACTTGTCTAACAAATTCCTCGATCGCTTCAATCACCTTCTCCGGCTGGTCCCGCTGGGGAGAATGCCGGCAATCCTCCAGCGCCAACACCTCCACTGGACCGCTGCTCTGCCGCCGGATCGCCTCCACCTGCGCCATCGTCCCGTACTGATCCTCCAGCCCCTGAATCACCAGCGACGGGCACGTGATCCGCGGCAGATACTCCTCGATATTCCAGCTCCGAAACGCCGGATCCAACCAGATATCGTTCCATCCCCAAAACGTCCGAGCCGCGTCCCGATGATGCCGCGCCAGCTTTTCGGGCAGATTCGTAGTTTCGAACTTCACCTTCGCCTTGGCAATGCTTGCGACGCTCAGATCCTCGACGAACACATGCGGCGCCAGCAGCACCAGCCCGCGTACCCGATCATGCACTCCCGCATAGATGATCGCGATCGAGCCGCCATCGCTGTGTCCCACCAGAATCGGATTCTCGATCTCCAACTGCGAGAGCAGTTCCGGGAGTGACTGCAACGCCTCTTCATGCATGTAGCGCACACCGCGAGGCCCTTTCAGCAAATCCGATTTGCCGGATCCATAACGCGAGTACACCGTCACCGGGCATCCGGTAGCGTCGGCAACCCGCGCCGGAAAATCCTTCCAGTGCGAAACTGAGCCCAAACCTTCGTGAAGGAAAACAAGCTCCGGTGAATGCTTCCGGCCACCCCGGATCCGCAGCACTTCCAACCTGTGCCCACAAACGCTGAGTGTGAGAGTCAGCTTCTGAAATGCGGCAGTCCTCATTGGGTTGCTTTCCTCAATACCTTAGCGAAGTATTTCTCCGAACCGGCGGCTAAAAAGGTTTATTGCAAAGAATGCAAAGCGCCGCCGATGATGCAGGAATCTCCCAAACGTAACCACAATCCCCCTGCATCGAACCTGTAAGATATCGTAAGCTATAGGTTGAGGAGAGAATCGGTGCGCTGCGCTCGCTGCGGCAATGAAAATTCGGATGGGAACCGCTTCTGCGGCATGTGTGGCGCGTCGCTATTGTCGTCGCCTGCGCCCAAGCCTGTGGAACCGCAGCCGGTTTCGGTCGCGGCTTCACCAACCGCCACCGAAGCTGTCGCCGAACCCGCTAAAGATTCCACACGCTCAACGGTCGAACGCCCGTCCTCAATCAGTGGACCATCTTTTCTAGGCTTGAACGATCCTGCTGCTGGCAGGAGCGCACCGCGCAAACGCGCGAGCCTGAGCATCGACCCGCACTCCGCACCCGGCTCCAACCTGGACTACCTGCTCGACGAGGAAGAGCCCACGCACCACTGGGGCATCGGCAAAATCCTGTTGATCCTCATTGCGCTCGGCTTGGCCGCTGGTTTCGGCTACCTGCGCTTTAAAAATCAGGGACTCGCGTTGCTCAACCCCTCGAAGAAACCGTCTGCCGTGGTGCAGAATTCTCCCACGCCCGACACGACAACTAACCCCGCTTCCTCTCCCAGCATCGCGCCCGAGTCTCAACCCTCGCCGCAGCCAGCTGCAGCCGCGCCGCCGCAACCCACAACAGCGGCTCCCGCCACTCCACCCAGTGGTAGTCCGTCTACGACCACCACACCACCCACGCCCGCGCCGTCCGATACAGCCAAATCGAATGATGCAACTCCAGCCGCCAGTTTGGACAAAGCAGCCGCGCCCTCCGACTCGGACAAGGCCGCTTCGCCGTCAGACAAAGATTCCTCCACCGCAAAGGATACGTCGCCCGATACGCCTGTTCCCGCTGCAGTAGCCAAGCCCGCGGAAAAGCCGAAACCTGCGCCTAAAGCTCCCGCGCCAAAACCTAGCGCGGCGAACCGGCCGGCCTCGGCGTATGATCCGGTCGTCGAAGCGCAGAAATATCTCTACGGCCGCGGCGCTCCTCAGGATTGCGATCGCGGCTTGCGCCTTCTGCGGCCAGCCGCAAATCAGGCGAATCCGAAAGCCATGATCGAAATGGGCGCACTTTATTCCGCCGGACTGTGCACGCCGCACGATCTCCCGACAGCGTATCGTTGGTTTGCGCTTGCCCTGCGCAAAGATCCCGAAAACACCTCAGTTCAAGCGGACTTGCAGAAACTCTGGGGCGAAATGACCCAACCCGAACGCCAACTGGCGATCAAGCTAACGCAGTAGCGCCGGTGTGACATCGCCTTTATACTGCACAGCATCCAACTCTTAGTGATCCCGACCAAGCTGAGACTTCGAACTGCTGCCGCGGGCCTGCTCGTTCTGCCTTTTCTGTTAGCGACGGCTCCCTCGCAGTCGACTCAAGACACTTCTCCTCCCACGCAGCGTTCCATGGGAAGCCGCAAGCACTACGTGGGCCTGCCAAATTTTGGGGAAGTCACGCCGAATCTCTATCGCGGAGGCCAACCTGGAGCCGACGGCCTGAAAACCCTGAAGAAGATGGGAGTTTCCATCGTCGTTGACATGCGCGGTAGCCAAAGCAAACATGAGCAGGCCGCGGTCGCAGAACTCGGCATGGAATACGTATCCATCCCTTGGCACTGTCCATTCCCGTCCGACGACCCATTCGTAAAATTTCTGAAGGTTATCGAGGAGAATCCCGGCAAGAAGGTGTTCGTCCATTGCCGCCTCGGTGACGACCGCACCGGCATGGCCGTCGCTTCCTACCGCATGGCTGAAGAAGGATGGTCTGCCGACGAGGCGATGAAGGAAATGGAATTTTTCGGCTTCCGGGGAGTTCACCACGCGATCTGCCCCGCTTTAGCTCATTACGAGAAGGAATTTCCCAAGCACCTGAAGACGAATCCCGCATTCAAGGACTTGCAGGCCGCCCCAGAATAAGACACGAATGTTGTCGGGGCACTCTGACTCGGTTGTGGGGGCAAACTGCCTGAGCTCAACAATTGTCCAAGTCTATGGTTGAGACTGGAGTGAACTTCGGGGATTCGACGCTGAGCAATTTATAAGCTTCCTCGAGAGTGCGAACAACGTGCACATTCTTGCGAGTTCTCTCGGATAACACCTGAAACATTCGGGTCGCCCCATAGACCACGTCCTTCGGCGCCACGAATACCCGGGTAGGCAGATCTGGTGAATGACTTCTGGCGAGCCTTGTGATGGCAGCCGTGGAGACGTCAAAACGGGTTAGGCCCGACAAATCCACGATACTCTTGCATGCGGGAAGCGACGCTACCACATCGCGTCCTTTCGACCATATCTCCATTACGGCGTGATCTCTGTAATTTCGCCACTGAGCGTCATGCGTATAACCCCCTCTGCTTCCGCGAACTCGAAACAGACAATCATGCCGCATAACCCTCAGTGACGTCTTTTCAAAAGGTCTGGCCGGCGCCCACTTCTCCGCGGATTCTGCGAGAGAAGGGACTTCTCCTAAACCTCGTCGTGCTCCTTCAATCTGGCGATCACGCTGAAGTCTTCCAGCGTAGTCGTATCGCCCTTGACGTCGCCGTTCGTAGCAAGTTCGCGCAGCAGCCGTCGCATAATTTTCCCGCTGCGCGTTTTCGGCAGGGTATCAGTAAAGCGGATGTCATCCGGCTTAGCCAGCGCTCCAATCTCCTTCGCTACCCACTTCCGCAACTCTTCTTTCAATTCATTTGTAGGCTGTCGTCCCTGCTCCAGCGTGACGAATGCCGAGATTGCCTGTCCCTTCAGTTCATCCGGACGCCCGACCACCGCCGCCTCCGCCACCGCATCGTGAGCGACCAGCGCCGACTCCACTTCCATGGTGCTCAGCCGATGCCCGCTGACATTCAGCACGTCGTCGACCCGCCCCATGATCCAGAAATATCCATCCTTGTCCTTGCGGGCGCCGTCTCCCGTGAAGTACATCCCCGGAATCTGCGACCAGTAATTCTTCACGTAGCGATCCGGATCTCCGTACACCGTCCGCAGCATCCCCGGCCATGGGCGCTTGAGAACCAGAAACCCTCCTGATCCGTCCGGCACCGGCTTTCCATCCATCGTAACGACTTCCGCCACCACACCCGGAAACGGCCGAGTAGCCGACCCCGGCTTGGTGGCGATCGCTCCGGGAATCGGTGTCAGCATGATGTGCCCGGTCTCGGTCTGCCACCACGTATCCACGATCGGGCACCGGTTTCCGCCGATCGTCTCCCGATACCACATCCACGCCTCCGGATTGATCGGCTCACCCACGGTGCCTAACAGCCGCAGGCTCGACATGTCATGCTTCTTCGGCCACTCATCGCCCCATTTGATGAAAGTGCGAATCGCCGTCGGCGCCGTATAAAACACATTCACCTTGTGCCGCGCGATGATCGACCAGAACCGGTCTTGTTCGGGAAAATTCGGAGCGCCTTCGTACATCAAGCTGGTCGCCCCATTCTGCAGCGGCCCATACACGATGTAGCTGTGTCCCGTGACCCATCCGATGTCAGCCGTACACCAGAACGTATCCTCATCCTTCAAATCAAAAACTAGTTTCGTGGTCAGATACGTCCCCACCGAATACCCGCCCGTCGTGTGCACCACGCCCTTCGGCTTCCCGGTAGTTCCCGACGTATACAGAATGTAAAGCGGATGCTCCGCATCCAGCGGTTCCGCCGGACACACATCAGACGCTTTCGCCATCAATTCATGCCACCAGTGATCCCGCCCGGCCTGCAGGTTGATCGGTGTTCCAGTCCTCTTGTAAACAACCACATGCTTGACCGACGGACACGACTTCAACGCCTCCTCCACCGCCGGGAACAGCTTCACTTCAGTGCCGCGCCGGTAGGATCCGTCCTGAGTAATCACCGCCGACGCCTGTGAGTCATGAATACGATCGATCAGCGCATTCGACGAGAATCCTCCAAACACCACCGTATGCGGCGCGCCAATGCGCGCGCACGCCAGCATCGCCACTGGCAACTCCGGCGTCATCCCCATGTAGATGGCGACGCGATCGCCCTTTTTCACCCCCAGTGACTTGAGTACATTGGCAAACTTCTGCACTTCGCGATGCAGTTGCTGATACGTCAGTACCCGCACTTCGCCCGGTTCGCTCTCCCAAATGATCGCCGCCTTATTCTTCCGCCACGTCGCGACATGCCGGTCGAGACAGTTGTACGACAGGTTGATTTCCCCACCTACAAACCACTTCGCCCACGGACAGTTCCACTCCAACACGTTGTCCCACTTTTTGAACCAGTGCAGTTCATTCGCCACGCGCGACCAGAACGCGTCAGGATCATCCACCGATTCCTGATAGAGCCGCTCGTACTCGTCCAGGTTCTTGACGTGCGCTTTCTCGGCAAACTCCGGCGGACACTCAAACTTCCGCTGCTCGTGCAAGATGGAATCAATGTTGGTGGATTGTGGATTGATCACTGCCTTGTCGGCCATGGAGACAACCTCATCACGGAGGAATGTTCAGTGCCCCTCATTTCGGGCACGAATTCGCAGGAGTTTATTCTACACATGCAAAACCCGGATGTGATCCAAATCACAGCAAACGCTTCGTCGCCGCCGCCAACCGTAGCGCGGCATCCTGCCGGCTGTGGCCGGGGGCTCGCCCCTCATAAGCGCTAACTTAAGGAACAGGTATTAGTGTTCGTGGACCCGTGGATCTATGCTTAGTGAATGCACATTGCCGAAGAAGACTGGAAGGTGCTCACGTCGTTGTTTCCCACAGGATGGCAGCAAATGGCTTTGCAATCGGGTTCGGTCGAGCGATTGCGAGGGTTCCCATCGCCTGACGTGCTGATGCGTATGCTACTGCTGCATGTGGCCCTGGGTTACTCGCTTCGGGAAACGGTTGTGCGCGCCAAGCTAGCGGACTGGACCGATATTTCGGATGTCGCCTTGCTCAAACGCTTGCGCAACAGCGAGGAGTGGCTGCGTTTGTTGTGTATCGAGTTGCTTCGAGAAAACGTCGCGTACCGGCGGGGAGAAGGTATCAGTCAGTCGATCCGGATTGTGGATGGCACGATCGTCAGAGAGCCAGGCAAGACGGGGAGTCAATGGAGGATTTTGTACAGCATCAGAGTGCCGACTCTGGTGTGTGATTTTTTCGAAGTGACGGCTACGATTGGCGAAGGCAGCGGAGAGTCATTGAACCGTCTGCCTGTCGGCCCGCGCGAACTCATTCTTGCGGATGCCGGCTACTGCTCAGTCGCTGGGATTGAATATGTTTGGAAACATGGTGCTGATGTTTTGGTTCGCGTCAATCCTCAGAGCTTCGTGGCGTACTCAGCGTACGGTAGATGCATCTCCCTCCTTCCGCGACTGCGTACTCTGTTAAAAGTGGGGCAAGTCGGCGAATGGCGAGTTGTCTTGCATGGTCAAGGTCCTTCATTTGCAGGCCGGTTGTGTGCAGTACGAAAGAGCGACTGCGCGATTAAACAGGCGCATCGGCGCTTGCAGCGGAAAGCGAGCAAGAAGCAAATGATTACGAGGCCGACAACACTCGAATTGGCTAAGTATGTGATCGTGTTTACGACTCGCTCCAGCGGTTCAACGGCGGATATTCTGAGGTTTTACCGTATGCGTTGGCAAATTGAGCTAGCGTTTAAGCGACTGAAGAGCCTCGCCCAACTGGGGCACGTGCCCAAGCATGACGATCGCAGTTCCCGCTCCTGGCTCTATGGGAAAATGCTGGTTACGCTCCTTGCACAAAAATTGATACGCGTCGGGCGCGATATTTCCCCCTCGGGGTACCCGCTCTCTGCGGGGGGGCATTTAGTCCGTCCCGTGAATTCAGTTTCGCCCTTCACCAGATCCAGCACGCTATCGAACCTTGCCTCTCCCTGCAACAGACGCTCTATTCGTGGAATCAGATCGCGCGAGCTCTGGCGGAAAAGTCGCGCAACCGGCCGCTTCAATTGGACGAAATGGTTTCAGTCTCGACCATTGCTCCGGATCGATCGGAACTGCTCCCCGCAAGAAGCCGACTCACCTAGCGGCGTAAAATTCAGACTGGGTATCAGAACCAGCGTGACGTTGAACCTACTGACACTGAAATGTTTCTGAAGTCTAACCCGAGTCTCTAAGAACGTGCGGAACGAAAACATGCCGACCTGCTTATTCGCCACGGATCTGCACGGACGTACCCATCAGTACGGCAAATTGCTTGCGTCAATCGTCAGGTATCGTCCCGCGGTCGTGTTCCTCGGTGGAGACTTGCTTCCTCGCTCAGCGCTGCGGGCAACGCAATTCGAACATGAAGATTTTGTTCACGACTATCTTGTCCCAGCTTTCACAAAAACTCGCGACACCTTAGGAGTGCACTATCCCGACGTCTTCCTCATCCTCGGTAACGACGACCCACGTCGGTGGGAGGAAGACTTCGTTGCGGCGGCAGCCAATGGCCTCTGGCACTACGTCCACGACCAGAAAAGTCTCTTGGGGAATTTCGCCATCTATGGCCTTGCCTATGTCCCACCAACCCCATTTTTGCTAAAGGACTGGGAACGTTACGACGTTTCCCGGTACGTCCCGCCGGGCTGTGTCTCTCCGGAGGAGGGCAGTAGAACCGTGCCCACCGAAGAAAGCGAGATCAAATGGGGCACGATCCAGAAAGATCTCGCTTCCCTGGTAGGAGAAGACAATCTCGATCGCGCAGTGCTTCTTCTCCACACACCACCATGCGATACACCCTTAGACCGAGCGGCACTCGATGGGAAGACTTACGAGCACGTTCCGCTGGATGTGCACGTGGGCAGCATCGCAGTGAAGCGATTTATTGAGGAGAGGCAACCACTGTTAACTTTGCACGGCCACATACACGAGTCCGCGCGTTTAAGCGGCGAATGGAAAATCCGGATCGGGCGAACCGTCTCCATAAACGGCGCGCACGATGGTCCTGAGTTGGCGCTGGTGCATTTTGATTTGGAGTCACCCGAGTCTGCTACGCGGGATTTGCTCTAGCTTAGGCCTGTGCAATCTTTCATGAGCAGTTTACGCGCGGGATCCGTGATTGCGTCGATTTTAACGGCGAAGCTCGAATGTTCCTTTATGTCTGTGTCCGAAACGAGGTGTACGTCCAGTAGACCATCTGTGCGATAGCCAGTCCGTAGGAAGTTGATTTCGGCGAGACAGTGACTCCAACCTTCGAGCCAGAGCGTCAATTCTTTCCTCTGCTCTTCGTTCCCTTGAACATGCAAGAGGATGTCGATGTCGCTGGCGGGACCAGCGGTAGCATTCTTGGTGCTGCCGATTAGATAAAAGGCATTTACCCCGAATTTTTGCGGATCGAGATCAGCTGCAATCCTCTGTGCCATCCGAAATCGCCAACGCCAGTGGTCATTCGTACTCCGATCAATGGACTCCACCTCGGATTCCACCGATACAACATTCTGCTGCGGGGATGACAGGAACCCAACTGCTTGGTTCAAATCGGCATTCATCAGCACGCGCAGGATGAGTCCGCCAGTTTCGAGCGGTACGTCAGTTACCCGTAGCGTCTCCGCAAGGTGTCCGAATTCGGGAAGTACCTCCTCAAGCACATTGCGGGACCGTCGAAAGAACAGTTCGTTGAAAACCGTCGTTGGATCGTCGGGATAAAGCGGCAGGTAACGGATCGACGCCTCTACGAGGTCCTGAAAGAAGTGGGTTCCGAATGACAGCTCTGGCAAGTAATTTCCTCTCTGGCGTGCTACTTCGATCAACATTGCCGCGTTGTTGATATCGGAGTAGGTCACCGGAACGCCGAGTTTGATGTCTCCGCGGCTGCCCCAGCGTCCGGGCCCGACCAGAATAAACTGGCGTTTCGGCAACAGCTTATTGAGTCTTCCAACAGCGCGACCGACATCGCGCATGGCTGTCTGATCCGGGAGCTGGCTATAGCCCTCGAGATCGACATACACAATGTGAGTGATTTCCGGTACCTTCCCGTTCGAAACGAAATGTGCAGCCGAAAAGATGACTTTGTCGGGCGGCAGGTTCTGCGGGATCGCGGCGGGAACCGTGTCAGCGCCGTAGCTTTGGGGTCGGCACTGCAGCAAATAGAGATCCTTCCCGTCGTAGGCGAACTCCATGTCTACTGGAGTTCCGAGCTTGGATTGCAGCAGGTGCAGCAGTTCGCGGATGCAGCTTACAAAGGGAGTCTTCCGAATCAGTCCTTCAAAAGTAAAGACTGCATCCTGAGAACTGAAATCAGGCATCGGTCCGATGATTGGCTCGATCCGGTCATGGCTCACGAGCGATACCAGATTGCGAATCTGGGGATATGTGGCGCCAGAATTGCGCAGGAGTTCCGCAACGTCGACTGTTTCGAAGGCATTGCTTTCCAGATTGATGAGATCGATTCGCTTGGGCGAATACCGGAGCACCTCGTCAGCCGTGACATTGACACGCAAACTCGGCTGACCCGGAGCGATTAGCACCGGGTAGTCATCGGCGACGCGATCCACAGCACGCGTCCCCAACCCAGGTACCAGCCTTATGAGGCCATCCTCACGCTTGATGCGGGCAGACCACCGGAACTCATTGTTGCTGAACGCAACTCCAGAGCACGCTGGCAAAAAGTACTTGCCGACGGTCTGTCCGACGACCTCCTGGATCATGATGCCCATTTCTTCGTGGACATCCAGCAGTCCGCGCTCGGCACGGTACTCCGTCGGATCCGGCCCGAAAATCGAGGCGTATACCTCGGCAATCGCATCCATCAATGCGGCCAGTCGCTCATCCTTGCTCCCGCAGTTCCCTAAGAACAAGCTCTTGTACTTTCCGGAAAAGGCCGATCCGGGACGATCTTCCAGCAGACTCGAGCTACGGACGATGAGAGGAACATCGCCGAGATCATCCAGAGCGAGTGCAAGCCCCTTGGCAAATTCTGAAGGGAAAGACGATCGCTTAAACAGAGCCACCAGGTGCGGGTACTCCTGCCGAACCTGGTCGATCTCCATGTATTTCCGATTGAGAACGTCTTCCAGATCGTTATGGTGCACGAAGTCCTGAATCCAATCAGAGGTGAGGTACCAAGTTCTCGGCACCTTCACTTCGCGCAGAAGCGTGCTCGCTTCAGGGGCTTTGTCGATGATCTTCTTGGCCAGGAACAAACCGGCACTCTTACCGCCCAGCTTCCCGTGGCATCCAGGCGGGAAAATGATCTTACCCAACAGATCATAGAAATCCTTAACGTCGATGAATTTCTTAGCGACGTTGATGAAGTCGAGGCTTTCAGAAAAAAAGCGACGAATGAGCGATACCCGCAAACCCTTTTGGGTATAGAGCGAGAGTTCGTCCTCCTCGACACCGATGTGGCGATAGCGCTCGACACACTCCATCACCTCTCCGAGCGAAGTGTCCTGGTTTTCGAGCGCTCGCACCAAAAAGCTGGCCTTGTCCTCTTTGATCCATCGAGTCACACAATTGAGGATCTCGGTCTCGCTCAAATGTTCACCAGCGATCCGGAGTGCCTGCGTTGTCAAGTCGGAGGAGTGGCCAGGTTCGTCCTGAGGAAGAGGCCTGTTTCCATCGGTGGCAAGGTCTGGCTCGCGCGGCAAGATCGCCCCGCCGCTCCGAAGGAGTTCCTTGGCCTCCTCGACTCCGCCCCAGCTCAGGTGATTGATCAATTTGCGTGAAATTCGCTTCAACAGGGCGGGGTCCGTTTCGCGCAGAAACTCCAGCACGACACGCCAGTCCCCTTGAGCCGATACTTGATCCGCCGCTGCCCAGCCCTCGAACGCGGCTCTTAGCCGCCGTTGGGTGACCGAGCTTGCGATTCGCTCTGCAATCGTCCCAATCAGCTTCCGCTCTTCCTTGAGGAACGGACCTTCGTCGGATCGCGGCAGATCTCTGAGGTAGAAAACTTCAACCGCTCCAAGCGTCTCACCCTGCACCACGATGTCGGCCTTTTGCACCCATCGCGTTGCTTGGAAATCAGGCGGCTCGATTATCAGGTTCTCAAACCGGATGCGAGCCTGACAGTCGTGCGGATATTGCCAGCCTGGCGGCAGAACCTCGACGATGCTGCGGAAAATCTCCTCAAGAGGCCGTTTTGACTGGCTCAGGAGTTCGCCCACCTGATATAGACAGTTCAGTTCCTTGGCCCGCTCTTGCAGTGCATGGAGCATGGTCCCGAATTGGGTTTCGTCGGTCTTCATTTTCTCGCTTGGCTTTTACTGTTCCCCATCTGCGACAGGACCACTCCTCTCGCGGTCCGCCCATCGACGCGTACCGAGAGCCTTTCGGTGGGGCGCACATGGCGGATAAGAGCCGACTCGTGCACAACCGGCTGCCGGTTCAGCCAATCCCAGTTGATTCCAAAGTGGCGCCCATGTTGCACCATGAAGTAGCTTGCCCGAAAGCTCGACAAGTTGTGAAAGAAATGCGAGCCCTGGCTCAGCTCCACATTCATTTCTGGCAGCGTGGCCTCGATGATTGCTCGCGCTCCGGAAATTTGGCTCCAGTCGACAGGAATGCCCAGCGACGAATGGGAACTGCCCCACCGGCCGAATCCGATCAGCAGGAACGGCCGCTTCTGATCCCGCAGTTCCCCGTTGATCGATTCCAACTCGCGAGCGATCGCAGGTGTATTTAAAGCCGAAAACTTGTCAGGGCGCACGAAGACAATATCTTGAATGTCATCAGCGGTGCCGTTGCCCATCACCATGTCGGACGTGACAATGGCGCGTGGATCTGAGAGATCCTCGACCGTAACATCTACCACTTGATCAGAAACCACCATGGAACGAACCTGCAGGAAGCCAAGACGCACCCGGAAACGTTCTCCGAGCCGTCCCTGCAACGTGATAGCGAACTCGATCTCGACTTTGGCGTCGACGGCATTCTCCGCTGCGCTGAGCAGAGTCTTCACCAGGTCGTTTAAGGGGAACTGGTCTTGCACAAGAATCGGAGCGAAATTTAAGACCCGCGGTCCGCGGGATCCAACTCCCGGGATAACGCGGTCGCGTTCTGGATCGTAGGTTGAGGCGAGCAAATGCAAGGCATCATCAGCTTCGGCGTCGGCTAGACTCGCGTGCACCATGTATTCAGTTTCGCTGATTGGATCGTAAGCGGGGGGCTTGCCCATGTTGACTGCCCAAAACTCGGTTTGGGTACCCTTCAGCAGTTCCCCCACGGAATCGAAAGGTGGTGGCTTCCTCGGATAGGCAGGTGAAAACGTCCAGGCTATGCCGCCGTCCACGATCGTCTTGCCCAACCCCAGAGCCAACGTAACCACTCCTTCTTCAGGTCGTGCTGGTTCAAATGCATAGAAGTTATAGGAACGCGCCACGCCGGAAACGTCAGGATAAAAGCGGTCCCCTCTGCGCTGGCCGACGATCTCCTGGATAATGACTGCCATCTTCTCTTCGCCCGGTTTGGTCCCGGTCGTCCCAAAGTAGTCCCGTGCCTCGCGGAAGTACGTCGACGCGTACACAAACTTGATGGCCTCCACCAGTCGGCGGAATCGAGAGTCCGGATCGGGCTGGTTGTTGGGGATCATTTTTGTGGCGTAGACGCCGGCGAACGGACGTTCCAATGCGTCCTCAAGCAAGCTGGAAGAGCGAATCGCCAAAGGAGTTTTGACTTGAACGATCAGCGCACGCAGATCGCCGAGCAACTCAACCGGAAGGTCGCTCTTCTGAAAGGCATGGGCGATGCGCTCGTCGGTCATTTCTTCGAAGGGCAACTCAGCCAGACGATTCTGTGCAATGAATTGATCAAAGCAGTCCGTCGCGATGACCGCCATCGTCGGGACATTGATATCAACTTCCGGAAAGGAATTGCGGTCAATCTGCCCGGCAAGTAGATCTTTGATGAACACCAATCCGCTGGCCTTGCCACCGATCGGGCCGGAGCCGATCTGCGTGCAGCGAAAGGCGCCGTCGGAGAACTTGCGGTCGAAGACCGGCAACTCAGCAACGAGAGGCTTCAGGTTGCTCATCGACACCTTCCACCGCATCATAGCGGACGTCGGACGTTTCAACGCGCGGGGCCAAAGTGGGCCCATTCTCCGTGAGCTGGCGATGGCCCCTTTTACACCCAGCCACGTTCGTGGCACGCTTTGGCTACGCGACCGATTGCAATGGCATAAGCAGCATCTCTCATATACAACTTTTCACGCCGAGCCAGATCGGAGACGGCGAAATACGCGGAGGTCATCTTCAAATCGAGCTTCCCGAGAACTTCGTCTTTCTCCCAGAAGTAGTTCATGTTGCTTTGCACCTGCTCAAAATAACTGCAGGTCACGCCACCGGCGTTCGCCAGAAAGTCGGGGACCAGCAAGATGCCGCGTTTCTGAATTTGAGCGTCGGCTTCTGGTGTCGTCGGACCGTTGGCGCCTTCAGCAATGATGCGAACGCGGGGGCTAATGCGGCCAACGTTGTCGCCGGTGATCTGGTTTTCCATCGCAGCCGGGATAAGAATGTCGACATCCTGCTCTATCCATGCCTCTCCCGGGAGTACTTCATAGCCCAGTTCCTTGGCTTTCGCTTTACTGATCCCGCCGAAGTGGTCCGTAATTGCCAAGAGTTGACTGAGATCGATCCCCTCACTCTTGCGGTAGGTGTAGGCACACTGGTCCGCTTGATCCCAGCAGCAGACGGAGATCACTTTTCCTCCCAGACGCTGGTAGAGCTCGATCGCGTAGTGGGCCACGTTGCCGAAGCCTTGCACGCTCGCCTGAGTAGTCTCGGGGCGCACGCCCAGTTCTTTGAGCGCCTCGCGCAGCGTAATGACAACACCATAGCCAGTAGCCTCGGTTCGACCTAGCGAGCCACCCATTCCTACAGGTTTGCCGGTAATGAATCCAGGAAAACGGCCGCCATGGATCTTCTCAAACTCATCGAGCATCCACAGCATGTGCTGCGCGTCGGTCATTACATCCGGGGCCGGTACATCGATCATCGGACCGACCTCCCTCGCCACTTGACGTACCCAGCCACGGCAAATCTGCTCCTGCTCTCTCGCGCTTAGATTATGAGGATCGCAGATCACGCCACCCTTCGCTCCGCCCAGCGGAATATCGACTACCGCGCACTTCCATGTCATCCACATGGATAGCGCGCGTACTGTGTCGATTGTCTCCTGCGGGTGAAACCGGATGCCGCCCTTGCCAGGTCCACGTGCATCGTTATGCTGCACGCGGAAGCCCCGGAAGATCTTCACGGTTCCGTCGTCCATCCGCACCGGGATGGCAAACTGAAACTCACGGAGCGGATAGCGCAGGAGATCTCGCGTGGCCGAATCAAGCAGTAGGTATTCCGCTACTTTGTCGAACTGGGCCTGCGCGATCTGGAATGAATTGAATGTCTTGGAAGATTTTCTCGGAAGAGTTCCAGGAGTCGCTTTCGATGCTTCCTTTTCCATGCTGGTCGGTTCCGTCAGTACGCTCTGCGACATAGATTTCTCCTTATTCCTTCCCGAGCTAATTCAATTATCCCTCACGGAATGGAGCGGTCCGATGTGATCCCGCGCACATCGGCCGGTGATGCGTACGCCGCCTGGAACGCATTGAAAGCCTCGACGAGTCGGATCTTGTCGTGAGTAAAACGCCGAGAGTTCGTTTTCCTACGTGGCATCTGCTGGCCGCCCTATCTCATACTTTGAGATTTTGTAGCCGATGTCGCTGCGCGAGACTCCCAGCATGCGAGCTGCTTCGGCCTGCACTCCATTTGCCTGTTCCAATGCTCGTTCAATAAGGCCCCTCTCGAAGGCGACGAGCAACTGCCGGAGATCGACGCTGACTGGCAGAGTTCGCAGCCAATCGCGCATCTCAATCGACTGGGATGCACCTGCTGCGGGACCGCTGATTTCGGCGGTCAGTTCCTCAGCAGCAATCTCATCGCGACGCCCCAAGATGTGGGCCCGCTCCAAAAGATTCCGTAACTCCCGTATATTCCCGGGAAATGTGTAGTTCGCGATCTTCTGCAGAGCTTCCGGGCTCATACGCTTGGGGCGGACCTTCAAGTCTTTCGCAATCTGGGCCGACAAGATCTCGCAGAGGCCGGGAATGTCCTCTTTGTGTTCGCGGAGCGGGGGAATACGAATCGGAACAACCGCCAGCCGATAGTAGAGATCCTGCCGAAAGAGTCCCTGTTGCACTCGCTCCTCGAGGTTTCGGTGAGTGGCAACCAGGACCCGCACATCGACGGCGCGGGCCTGCGTGGACCCCACTCGCAGCAGCTGGCCATCGACCAGGACGCGAAGCAATTTGGCCTGAGCTGCCGCCGACATTTCGCCCGCTTCATCCAAGAAGAGGGTCCCGCCGTGAGCAGCCTCAAACAAACCCTGCCGAGCTCGATCTGCTCCGGTAAAGGCTCCTCGTTCGTGTCCAAAGAGTTCGCTTTCCAAGAGAGTTTCAGTAAAGGCTGCACAGTTGACCGCAATCAACGGCTTCTGGGCCCTGCGGCTGTTCCGATGAATTGCCCTGGCCACGAGTTCCTTACCGGTTCCAGTTTCCCCCACGATCAAGACGGTTGCGTCTGTCGGGGCAACGCGGGCGATCTGCTCGCGTAATTCCTTGATTTCGGCACTGTTCCCGAAGATGGTATCGGCCCCGAGGAGATTGCCGACCGTGGATTTGAGAAGTTGATTTTCGCGCAGCAGATTCGTCCGCTCACAGGCGCGTCGCACCGTCGCCCTGACAACCTCAGGGCAGAAGGGTTTTGTGATGAAGTCAAAGGCTCCGTTCCGCATGCTTTCGACAGCAAGTTCAATCGTTGGGACCGCGGTGAGGAATATTACGGGCAACGACGGATCGTTCTCTTGAGCGACCGATAGAACTCTCAGCCCGTCTCCATCCGGCATCTTCTGGTCTGTGATCACTGCGTCGTATTCCCGCTCCGCTAGAAGGGGCAGAGCGGCTAGGACACCGTCCGCCTCGTCGACCGTATGGCCGTCGAGGTGAAGTTCTGAACTCAAAACGCGGCGTAAGTTAGGCTCGTCGTCCACAATCAATAATCTAGCCATGGCTGATTGCTCCAGAATCGGGGGACCCTTCGTCGGAAATCGTCATGGTGAAGCATACGTGGCCGGGTTCATTCCGGGCTACGATCAGATCTCCGCCTTGAACTCTCGCGATGTTTCTCGAAATCGCAAGTCCAAGGCCGGTTCCGTGCGGCTTGGTAGTGTAGAAAGGTTCAAAGATTCTGGACAGGACTTCTTCCGGAATCGGGTCACCCGAATCTTCGACCTGGAGTTCCACACTTTGAGTCGATGGACGGCTACTGCGAACCGCTACCTGTCCCCCAACGGGCGTGGCATCAATCGCGTTGAGGAGCAGGTTCAGGAGAGCCCTCTGTAACTGCTCACGATCAACGTTCGCCCGCAAGGCCTCGTCACCTTCGACCGTAATCCTGATTTCCTTTTTCGCAGCGTGCACACCGGCAATCTCCGTGATGTAGCCTAGGACGTCCGCTAGGGCGACCTGATGTCTCTTTGGCTGATTCGGACGCGCGTAGAAAAGAAAATCACTGGTCAGTTTTTCCAAGCGAGCGGCCTCGCTGCGTGCGATCACGAGCATCTCGCGTCGTTGTTGTTCCCCGACCTCAGGGCGGCCGGCCGTGACCAGTGAACTCACGATGATGGAAACCGGGTTCCGAATTTCATGGGCCACTGCGCTCGAGAGGCGGCCCACGACGGCGAGTTTCTCTTCGATCACTAGTCGCTCACGCGTGCGCTCGAGTTCTCGCAGATTTCCGGCCAGCTTTCTTTGATCATTTCGAAGCTGGTTGACGAGCAGCCAAACCAACAGTCCCATGAGTGCATACACAACGGAAACAGCGCCGTCTTCGAGGAATTCAGCGGCGTGGGCTCGTGGATGGGATTGCGCAAAATGCCAGACCCAGAAGAAGGTCGTGGAATTCGCGACCAGAATCACACCGATGCAGGCGGGAAGGCTGAAGCAATATGCGGCCTGCAAGATGGGCAAAGCCAACAGTACAAAGTAAGGACTGTCTGCCCGATTGGTAAGGAACGTTAGGAGGCCGGCTACAACGATGTTCAGGGAAATCGAAGCCCAAACAACGACGTCAGCCCGCGCTTTGCTGAGAGACCGAACGCCGGCCCAGAGCCAAAGCAATTCCAGCATCTTCAACAGAAAGGCAGCCCCTAGGGTGAACAGCAAGACGGGCGACGGCTGCCCTAGTAGAGAAGAAAACAGCGAGTGGAGAAGTAGGAGTGCAGCCAGGGCAAAGAGGTTTAGAGTGGCAAAAACCATTGCCTGCTGGCGCAACGATTCGTCGAAGCGCGCCAGCACAGATATAGTTCGCGACTCTGGTTCGTCTCGTGCCACTTTCGATTAGAGTACTCCTGAATCGTCGAGTCAAGAGACCAAGACTCTGGCCCAAGAGATGGCGGTCAGCCATGCGAGACTGGCCGCCATGCGCATGTTTCACTGCTTATTGTGGGAATTCCTGCCGATAATTCGCAGACCGGCGCCTGTGGCCAATGACAAGAATCCAAGCAGTCCGATCAACGGCACAAGACTGGCGGTCTTGGGCAGTTCTTGCGGCATAGGTTCCTGCAGGGCAGCGGTTAAGGCAGGGGCCTCTCTATCCGGTTCAATAAGCATAGGTCCTTCAAACGCCACATTCGGCCGTGGAGGCGCTTGACCGGTCACGACAGTGTGCATGGTGACAGATTGCACGGGCTCAACCTTCAACACCGTTGCTGAGATGTTCATTCCCTTCCGAAGATCGAATACCGTCTTGTCCTCACCATCAATGTGAAACACGGTTCCGTCCGGTACTGTGTAAGCTTTGTTTTCACCTCCCGGGAAAGACAGGATCAGGTGCGGTCCATTGATGCGCCACACCTTTCCGTTAACCGTTCTCAGTGTTGTGACCTCTTGCGGGGTAGTGATCGTGTGAATATCCTGAGACAGCTTCGTCCCGGGCGTCAGTTCATGGACGGTTAGGTCCCTGCCATCCACCTGAAACTTGACGTCGTCGGCCAGATTCAACAGTTCAAATTTGCCGTTCTCGAGTTCAACAACAACCTCATGACCAGAAACGTGGATGACTTCCGCATTCTGGACGTGAGTCGTTTGAACCTTGTGCGTCGGCGGTTCTATTGTCTTGGTGGTTGATGGGTGCGTTATGTCTTGGGCGGCGATGCCCACAGTCATGGCACAGAGAAATGCCAAAATGACCAATCCCAAGCCGGTTGTTCTGCGATTGGAATGTCTCATTGCTTTTCTCCTTCTAAAAGTGACCTTTCTTGTTGTTGCTCATCTCGCATAGCTTGTTACTTCAAAGAAGCTTCGACGATGTAGCGACTAGGAGCGGGGCCGACGAAATAAAATGGGTAGCACGTCACCAGCGTAAGCGAATGCTTCGTTCTTGGCCGCAGTACGCTAACGTCGGTTGGGCTGGTAATTCGGATCCGGTCCACGATGTAAATATCTGTTCCAGACATCGTGGCCAGCTCAATTGCGTCTCCCGTGCGGACATCTTTCAACCTGCGGAAGAAACCATCCCGGTGTCCAGCGATGCCGATGTTGCCGCCCTTTCCTGGAAGTGCAGTGCTGGCAATGCGCCCGACCCCGCGGTTCAACGTGACTTCATCAGTGCCGTCCAATACCGGAACCTCCAAATGCAATGCGGGAATCCGTAAAACAGCAAGCGATTCAACAGGCTTACGGAGACTGGCCTGATGCAACTTAGTACGCCGGTTTGACCAGAGCGAATAGTCCGGGTTTTGCGCCCGATGAAGGTCAGCGTTGTGGGCAGGCCCATCTGTAGCTTCTGTTCCAGCGATACCTTCCTTGGTGGATTCGAGTTGCCGGGCTTCGAATTTCGCCATCTCGGCGCGGAGCATGACGAACCTATGAATATGTGCGACTGCGAACACAACCAGCAGCAGCAAACCCAAGAAAATGAATCCTCCTTCAAGGATTCGAAGCGCTTTTGAGCTGGCCTTCATTCGCTTATTCCTTATCCCGTGTCTCCATCGGAAGCGCCGCGCTGGCATCTACGGGACTGGAAGCTACCATCGCCCGTACGCCGAATTCGTGCACGAGCCTGCCTCCGTTGTGGGCGGTATTGACCAACAGCAAGACGCCCGCGCTGTACAGAACCAGGAAAGCCAGCGGCAGAATGGTTGTCGTCAACCGAGTGTCTGCTCTTTTTAGCAACCATGGCACCGCCAACAGCGAAAGCAATATCAACGACAGCACACTGAAGACAGCTTGCGTGCGCTCGGCGAGGGATTCGTGGGTTTCTAGGACGTGTTCCATCCCCGGTGAGCGTTCGGCGAGCTTGCCTGCGGCTTCCCCTGTCTCGACCGCCACGAAGATCGAAGCTGTTCCAACCAACAGCAACACCATCGCCGCAATCAGGTAAGAACGGCCCTTTGTCGGCGTCAATGCAGCACCAACGACTATGAAGATTGGGGCAATTAGCAAAAGAGCAATCGGAAAATGAATGATCAATGGGTGCAAGGCATCCCAACTCGGAATTGCCGGAAATTGAAGCATATGAACTCCTTGAATCCCAAGAAGCGGGACGCCTTTCGACGGCCCGGTTGTTAGCTGACCTTCTCGTACCTGTCTTTGTGAGTGAAGCACGACGGGCACTTCGAAAAGTCCATCTGCGACGTCGTGTATCCACAAACCGTACACACGAAATAGTCCTTTGCTTTGGACCCTTTCAGTTTGGGGAGATTGTTCAAGGCTTCGGAATACAGCTTGGCGTGTTCGCCTTCCGCTGTTTTCGCGTAGTTAAGGGTCTGTACAGCATCCCTATTCCCTTCGGCGCGAGCCTGCTTGAGGAATTCCGGATACATGGTGTCGCGCTCGTAAGACTCTCCTTTGATCGCGGCTTCGAGGTTTTCCTTAGTCGACTTGACAACCGGAGCCTCAATCTTCGCCTGGGGTGTGCCGCCCACCATCTTGATCACAGCGGCATGGTTGGCGGCGTGAACTGCCTCAGCCTTGGCTGCGGCGCGGAACAAACTTGCAACTTCGCCGTACCCTTCCTGGTCGGCTTTTTCTGCGAACGCGAGGTAGCGCGGGTTGGCATTGCTTTCGCCGTTGAACCCAGTCTGCAGGTTGTCGAGCGTCTTCGTTGCGGCCATCGCCCCGTTTGGCAGAGCAATCAAAGCGAGCGTGAGCACAAGCGCACTGTAAGCGAACTTCTTCATACCCGTATTCTCCATTTCAATTTCAACGAATAGCGACCTACATCGAGATCGCTCGCCGAAGAGAAGGGCACGGCGTGGGCCAAGCATCAACTTTCGGCAAGTTGCACAGAATAAACAGCAAAAGCCGCGTAGATATGGGCCGCAGTCCAAGGCATGTCAGAAGAATCGGACAGGTGACGTCCGAACCATCGGACGCCACGGGGCGTCTGATGTCCGGTTAATCATCCATTCAGCGGGTGTCGAAGCTGGGGAACGCAAGCATCGGACTGGCAACAGGCCTATCGAGTGTGTTGTCTGTCAGTTAGCATCTTCCATTCTTGATGGAATCCCGAGAGTAAAGACTTGTAATTTCACCCTACTTCACTCCTGCCCGGCATTCAACATGCACCCGAGGGTAGAGGGTGCGTGTGTTGTCTAAGGACATGTTATGAAGATTCTTAAGCGTCATCGGCTGATCGTGATCCTGGTCACGCTGGCCGTCGCTGTCATTGCCGCATTCCAATTGAAGGGGAACGACAATCCGCAATATTTCACAGCCAAGGTCGATCGCGGTGACATCAGCCAGGTAGTCGACGCCACCGGCACTATCAATGCCGTAACCACCGTCCAGGTCGGCTCTCAGGTTTCGGGGACCGTCTCTCGTCTGTACGTGGACTTCAATTCCCGCGTAAAGAAAGGACAAGTTATAGCGCAGATCGATCCGGCACTCTTCGAAGGATCGTTGCTGCAGGCGAAAGCCGATTTGGCAAACGCGCGGGCCAGCGTCGCGACTGCGAAAGCGAATCTCCAGAAGGCACTGGCTTTGCAGATTCAGACCACGGCTGACTACGAACGCGCGAAAGCCTTGACAGCGCAACGCGTCATGAGCACGCAGCAACTCGACTTAGCCAAGTCAAACTACGATTCCGCAATAGCCGGTTCGTCCGCGGCTGATGCCCTTGTAAAGCAAGCCCAAGCCCAAGTGCAGCAGCGGGAGGCCGCTGTCAGAGTGGCCCAGACCAATCTGGACTACACGACTATACGTGCTCCCATCGATGGAACCGTTATTGCGCGCAACGTGGACGTAGGCCAGACTGTTGCAGCCTCGCTACAAGCACCGACACTTTTCACTATCGCTCAGGACCTGACCAAGATGCAGGTCTATGCAAGCACTGATGAATCCGACGTAGGCTCGATCCGGCCAAACCAACTTGTCACATTCAAGGTCGACGCATATCCCAAGGACAGCTTCAGCGGCTTGGTTTCGCAGGTACGGATGAACGCGACCACCGTTCAGAACGTCGTCACCTACAACACAATCATCGACTTCGATAATCCTGAAATGAAGCTGTTCCCCGGTATGACGGCCTACGTCACGATTCCTGTGGCTTCGGCAACCGACGTACTTCGAGTTCCTAATAGTGCCCTCCGCTACAAACCCGACATGAAGGCGGAGGAAATTCGCGCCATATATCAGAAATTTGGCCTCGACAACCCACGCCTGCCGTCCGCCGGGAATCATACCGCGGCAACCAGCGGCCAAGAATACGTTGGTGGAGCGGTGAAGAAAGTCAACAGTCGCACGAGTGCAAGCCAAAACGAGGCGATTGGCCTCACACCAACAGTTGCTTATAGCCCGGATGGGGTTGTCCTCTGGAAGCTGCGGCCGGACAAATCTCTGGAACCGGTAAGGATCAGATCCGGCATAACCGACCACACTGTGACGGAGGTCGCCGAGGTAGTCAACGGGTCTCTGAACAGTAATGAGGACCTGGTTACAGGCGCCGTTCTCACCGCACCGAAAATAGGGCCCGGCACCACGGCCGCAAATAGGCACTAGGGGAAATGCGGAGGAACTGATGGTGACAATGAGTCAATCCGAGATCGCCGTCACGATCCGGCAATCGATGGAAGCGTCCATTCGCGTCCTCGATGTGCACAAATACTACGACTTGGGTGAAACTCGCGTCCATGCCCTGCGCGGCATCACGATGGACATCGTCGGTGGCGAGTTTTTGGCCATTATGGGCGCAAGCGGAAGTGGCAAATCTACCTTCATGAACATCCTGGGCTGCCTCGATAAGCCAAGTTCTGGAACATACTTCCTCGACGGCATTGACGTATCAGGCTTAAGCAAGGACGAGTTGGCTGCGATACGAAATCGAAAGATTGGCTTCGTGTTTCAGGGATTCGACCTGCTCTCACGGACCACAGCGTTGGAGAACGTGGAGTTGCCGACCTTGTACGCACAGGTTAGCAAGGAAGAGGGTGAGGAGCGGGCGCGGGAAGCGCTTGATCTTGTCGGACTCGGAGACCGCTCAACACATTTTCCTTCTCAGCTATCGGGCGGCCAACAGCAGCGAGTCGCGATCGCGCGCGCCCTGGTAAACAAGCCTTCGATTCTGCTGGCGGATGAGCCTACAGGCAACCTGGATAGCCGAACGTCGGTGGAAATCATGGAGATTCTCGGGAGGCTGAACGACGCTGGACTGACCATCGTTTTGGTTACCCACGAGCACGATATCTCGCAGTTTGCCAAGCGCACGATCCAGTTTCGAGACGGGAGAGTTCGTCGAGATGAGCTTGTGGTAAATCGCCAGACAGCGTCCGAAGTGCTAAAGAGCCTTCCCGTAGAGGAGGACTAGCCAACCCGATCGTCTCCTGACGAGGAATTCTCTTATGGACTTGATCGCCGTAGCGCGAATCGCAGTACGAGCTCTGGCCCGCAACAAAATGCGCTCTAGCCTTACCATGCTGGGCATCATCATCGGCGTGGGTGCGGTCATCGCGATGGTGGGGGTGGGACAGGGGGCACAGCAGCAGGTACAGCAGCAAATCGCTGCCATGGGTTCGAACATTCTTTTCGTCGGGTCGGGCACAGTCACGCGGGGTGGGACCCATATGGGTTGGGGCGCCACGAAGACTCTCATCTACGCCGATATGCTCGCCATCCTGAGAGAGTGTCCGGCAGTCAAAGCTGCCGCACCCGGGAGTAATACTAGTACACAGGTAGTTTATGGAAACGACAACTGGGCTGCTCGAATCAACGGCACCGAGCCGCAGTACTTCGACATCAGAAACTGGCCATTCCGGGAAGGGACCTCATTCACGCAGCAAGATGTGGAAATGGCGGCGAATGTAGCGGTAATCGGCGAAAGCGTGCGTAAGAACCTATTCGCAGCAACCGATCCCCTCGGACAAACCATTCGGATCAAGAGTCTCCCTTTCAAGGTCGTGGGCGTACTCGCGCAAAAGGGGACCTCGGCAGCAATGGGCGACGATCAAGATGATGTAGTGCTTGTTCCCATCACCACTCTCCAGAAGAAGATAACCGGACAGGATTGGCTGCGCTGGATCATGGTCTCAGCCTCTTCGCGTCAGGCAAGCTACGCAGCCCAGGAACAGATCAAATCGCTGCTGCGGGATCGTCACCGCATTCGTGTCGGGCAGGACGATGATTTCATGGTAAGGAACTTAGCCGACATGGCTGACCTCGCAGACCAGGCCGGTAGTGTCATGACCATGCTCCTCGCTTCGATTGCGAGCGTTTCCTTGATCGTCGGTGGTATTGGCATCATGAACATTATGCTGGTATCGGTCACCGAGCGTACTCGCGAGATTGGAATTCGCATGGCAATCGGAGCCACTGAGCGCAACGTGCAGAGCCAGTTTCTGACCGAGGCGGTTGTGCTCAGTCTGATTGGCGGCGCGATTGGAATCGTCTTTGGGATGGGCGCCTCCTATCTCATCAC
Organism: Terriglobia bacterium; assembly: GCA_020073385.1. Taxonomy (GTDB): domain Bacteria; phylum Acidobacteriota; class Terriglobia; order Terriglobales; family Acidobacteriaceae; genus Sulfotelmatobacter. The sequence goes on from JAIQFH010000076.1 coordinate 28,206, forward strand.
CAATACTTTGGGCTGGGTGGTATTAGGGCCTGTTCACACTATCGCAGGGCCTCGATGATGAATGCGAAGTAGATAAAGGCCAGAAACACAACGTCGAGTTTCTCGAAGCGCGAAAAGATTCGACGGAAACCTTTCAGCCGTCGAAACAGGCGCTCCACTTGGTTCCGTTTCTTGTAGAGCTCGTGATCGTAGTCC
>JAIQFH010000015.1 GCA_020073385.1 Terriglobia bacterium
TCCACCCAAATCGAACCGGCGCGAACCCTGGGACTACGATCACGAGCTCTACAAGAAACGGAACCAAGTGGAGCGCCTATTTCGACGGCTGAAAGGTTTCCGTCGAATCTTTTCGCGCTTCGAGAAACTCGACGTTGTGTTTCTGGCCTTTATCTACTTCGCATTCATCATCGAGGCCCTGCGATAGTGTGAACAGGCCCTAGTTTCGGCTTTGGTAACAAAGAGCGGTTGCACACGTTCGGCGCGGACGGAGATTACGTTGTCCTGATTCTGCAGGATGCCTTCAATGGCGAGGAAGCGCTCGCTGGTCAGCAGCAGGCGATTTTCGTGAAACAGATCGGGACGGACTATTGCGTTCGCTACTCCCGTTTCATCTTCCAGACTTAAAAAGACGAATCCTTTGGCGGTGCCGGGACGCTGGCGGGTGATGACGCATCCTCCGATGCGGATACGCTTGCCTGTGGGCAGATTGCGCAGTTCGCCGGCGCGGCGGATGCCCATGGCGTTCAGCCAGTCACGCTTGTAGGCCATGGGATGCGGGCCGACGGTGAGTCCAGTGCCGTGGAAGTCGGCAACCAGGCGCTCTTCCTGGTTCATGGGGGCGAGGGGGGAGCGTTCATCGGGTTCGGCGTGCTGTTCGAGGAGTGGGCCGGAAGGGCGGACGGCGCGTTCGACTTGCCAGAGGGCGTCGCGGCGGTGGAGGTTCGAGTATCGAGTATCGAGTTGCGAGTAGTGAGATTCCTCCGCCCCTCGCGTTCGCTCGGGGGTCGGAATGACAAAGGTTTTACTGGGTACTGGGTACTGGGTACTGGCAACTGAATTTAACGCCCCGATTTCGGCGAGGGTGGTGAGTTCGTCGCGGCGCAGTTCGGGGACGCGGCGAGTCAGGTCGTGGATTGAGGTGAAAGGGGCGCGGATGCGTTCGAGGAGGAGAGAGCGGGCGGCCTCTTCGCGCAGGCCGCGGACGTAGCGCAGGCCCATACGGAGGGCGGGAGCGGCGGCAGTTCCGGTGGCGTCCCTACGAGACTCATTTGAGTCTTTAGGCGCTTTCCCAGGACTTCCGTCCTGGGCTTTCACATACCGTCCCTTGCGGGGTTGGTTACGTTGCAAGTCGCTTCCACCGAGTTGTGGGAAAGAGTGAGATTCCTCCGCCCCTCGCGTTCGCTCGGGGGTCGGAATGACAAGGGGTTTGCTGAGGGCTGAGGCCTGAGGGCCGACGGCTTTCTGACTGAGAACTGGGAACTGAGAACTGAGAACTGTTTCCAAGGTGCAATTCCACTCTGACTTTGTCACGTCCACGGGTAGAAGCTTCAGGCCGTGGCGTTGAGCATCTTTCACGATGGTCGCGGGGGAATAGAAGCCCATCGGTTGATTGTTCAGGAGTGCGGCGGTGAAGGCGGCGAGGTAGTGGCATTTCAGATAGGCGCTGGCGTAGGCGATCAGGGCAAAGCTGGCGGCGTGGGATTCGGGGAATCCGTAGAGCGCGAACGAGGTGATGGAGAGGATGATTTCTTCCTGCGCTTTGGGAGAGATTCCGTTCGCGGTCATGCCGGCGCGGAGTTTGGCTTCGATCTCGCGCATGCGGGCTTGGGAGCGTTTGAATCCCATGGCGCGGCGCAGGTCTTCGGCTTCGCCTCCGGTGAAGTTGGCGGCGATCATGGCGATGCGCAGCAGTTGTTCCTGGAAGAGTGGGACTCCCAACGTACGCTTCAGAACTGGTTCGAGCGACGGGTGGGCGTAGGTGACTTCCTGGCGTCCCTGGCGACGCTCTAAAAATGGATTCACCATCTGACCGACGATGGGGCCGGGGCGGATGATCGCGACTTGCACGACGATGTCGTAAAAACGCAGCGGGCGCAGACGCGGCAGGCAGGACATTTGCGCGCGGCTTTCCACCTGGAACATTCCTACGGTGTCGGCTTGCTGCAGCGTGGAGTAGACCTGCTTATCGTCTTGCGGGAGATGCGCGAGGTCGACTTCTTCGCGGTAGTGATCGCGGATCAGTTCGATGGAATCTTTCAGGACCGCCATCATTCCTAGGCCGAGCAGATCGACTTTGATGATGCCCATGTCGGCGCAGTCTTCTTTGTCCCATTGCACGACGACGCGGCCGGGCATGCTCGCGGGTTCGAGCGGGACGACGGAATCGAGTTGTCCCTGGCAGATGACCATGCCGCCGGAATGCTGGCCGAGATGTCGCGGCATGTCTTGCACGGAGAGGCAGAGTTCGTAGTATTTGCGCAAGCGCGGGTGGGTGAGGTCGAGTCCGGCGTCGCGGAAGCGGCGGTCGAGCGCATCGTTTTCATCACGGAATTCCCAGGTGGCAACGGCAGCGGAAATTTTTGCGAGAGTTTCGGGATCGAAGCCCAGGGCTTTGCCCATTTCGCGGGCGGCCATGCGGTTGCGATAGGTGATGACGTTGGCGGTCATAGCAGCGCCGCGCTCGCCATATCGCTTGTAGACGTATTGAATGACCTTTTCACGCTCGTCGCCGCTGGGGAGATCGAGGTCGATGTCGGGCCACTCGCCGCGTTCTTCGGAGAGGAAGCGTTCGAAGAGGAGCTCCATGCCGACGGCATCGACGGCGGTGATGCCGAGCGAGTAACAGACGGCGCTGTTGGCGGCAGAGCCGCGGCCTTGCACGAGGATGTTTTGCTCGCGGCAGTAGCGGACTAAATCCCAGACGATGAGGAAGTATCCGGCGAGTTTGAGCTTTTCGATGAGGGCGAGTTCTTTTTCGATCTGGCGGCGGGCTTTGGCCTGCATGTCTTGTGAGGCGCGGCAGTAGCGATTGCGGAAGCCGATCCAGGCTTGCTCGCGGAGGTAGGAATTCATGGTCTCGCCTTCGGGCACGGGATAGAGAGGGAATTCATAGCCGAGATCGTTGAGGGTGAATTCGAGGCGATTGGAAAGTTCTTGTGTGTTGGCGATGGCTTCAGGCAGATCGGCGAAGAGTTGTCGCATCTCCTCTGGAGATTTCAGGTGACGCTCGGAGTTGCGGGAGAGCATGCGTCCGGCGGTGGAGAGCGTACGGTGATGGCGAATCGCGGTGAAGGCGTCCGCGAGCTCGCGGGCTTTGGGGATGGCGTAGTTGACGCCATTGGTGGCTAGCAGCGGGAGATGGAACGAGCGGGCGAGGTCGATGGCGAGGCGGTTGCGGGATTCTTCTTCGCGATGGAAGTGGCGCTGGAGTTCGACATAAACATTCTTGGGGCCGAAGATCGCGATGAGTTGGTCGATGGTCTTATGGGCTTCATCTGCGCCGCCTTGCTGCAGGGCTGCGGCGAGCGGGCCTTCGTCGCCGCCGGTGAGGCAGATGAGTCCCTCGGCGTGTTCTTCGAGTTCTTGGGTCGTGACGGCGCCTTCACCTTTCTTGGCGCGCAGCTTCATTTTGGTGATGAGGCGGCAGAGGTTCTGGTAGCCGGGGCGGGAGGTGACCAGGAGGGGAAGTCGGAATTCACCACGGAGACACGGAGACACGGAGGAATGCAATTGTTGACTTTTGATTTTTGATTGTTGATTGGTTTTTTCTGTGTCTCTGTGTCTCAGTGGTGAAAATAAATTGGCGGTGACTTCGGCGCCGATGTGCGCCTTGACCTTGACTTTATTTGCGGCAATGTGGAAGCGCGGGGCGCCGTAGACTCCGTCAGTGTCGAGCAGTGCCATGGCGGGCATCTGGAAGTGCTGGCACACGCCGATTAACTCCTCGGGCAGAGAAGCGCCTTCGAGGAAGCTGAATGCGGAGCGGGCGTGAAGTTCGACGAACATCAGTTGCCAGTGGCCAGTTGTCAGTAGCCAGTAAGAAACAAAATCCACCACAGAGACACAGAGGCACAGAGAAAAAACAACAATTGGAATTCCTCTGTGACTCTGTGTCTCTGTGGTGAAAAGAATCTTTCAGTCATAGGTGCCCTCAATAAACCATCCTCCGCCGAGCAAGTCGTGTACGAGGCGGTAGAAGGCGACGGCGTCACCGTTACGCAGGGCTAAGTCCCATTCGTCGCGGGACCAGGCATCGCGCTCCCACCAATCGCCGGAGAAGCGCCAGGGGCCGGCCTTCCAGAGGACTTCTCCCTGCACTTCTTTTCTTCGACAAACCAAATATGTAGGCTGGCCATTTTCCTGCGTGACATTTGCGCGCAATGGCGGGCGGAAGCGGCGCAGAGCTGTGACCGCGGCCTGTACTTCCGCCGCGTCGGGAGTTTTCCTCTGCGGAGTTTTGCGCGCGACCTCAGCGACAAAGCGGCGCATGCGGAATCCTTCGGGATGATGTGTGTCGAGCAGTTCCACGGCGCCGACTTTTTGTTCACCGACGATGCCGGCGATGCGCGCGAGAGTCAGTTCCAATTTTTCGGGCTCGGGAGAGGGAGGCAGGAATAGGCCTCCCTGGGCTGAGCGCGGGCGTGCGGGTTCGGCGGAGAGATGAATCTTCATGATGGGTGCGCCTGGGGGATGTGCGTTTAAATCCAGTTGCAGCAGTTTCAGGAAAACTTTGGCGTCGAGCATGGGAAGAGGAAGAGAAAGCTTGCGAGTGAATTTTGGTTGTCGGCGGTGATGCAGCGGAGCTTCGCTCCGCCGGACAGCCCCTTCGACTTCGCTCAGGGCAGGCTTGGGGGGCTGTCCCCACATAACCCTATTACTCTCGGCTTCATCGCTCTCGCTGGGGATGCCTGCATTTTCGAATTCATCATCGATGCCGGTGAGATTGGAGAGTTCCAACGTGAGGCACAGTTCCTGGGTGGAGAGCGCGCGGGAGGCTAGGCGCGCACAGAGTTGCTCGAGCAGACGATTCAGGAGGAAAGCCAATGGCTCAAGCAGTACGATGGGGTGCTCCAACTCAATGGCCTCTTCAAACACCAGCGGCGCTTCCACCGGGACCAGTGTGCGGGAAGCGGTGCCGCGCGCTAGTTTCTGCAGATGCAGGCCTTCTTGGCCTAGGCGCTCGCTCAGCGCGATTTCAGGCAATGCGGCTAGTGCGCGCAGGTTGCGGATGCCCCATCGGGTGAGGGTTTCGAGCAAGCGATCGGCTGTTTGTTTGGGATCACCTTGCAGATGGTCGTCAAACAAAACTTCCACCGGCAACGGGCCCAGTCTTTCTGCTTCTTTTCCTGCGGGGATCACAATGACCCTGTGATTTGGTGTGCTTTCGGGTGCGGGGGCAAGACCTGTCCTGAGCGAAGCCGAAGGATGCCCCCGCGACAGCCGGCAAGATGCCGACGCTACGGAATGGCCGCGGGCGGCTAGCAGGGCCGCATCGGGGTTGGAGGCTGTGGCGACTGTGGCTGCGAGGCTGAGAGCCGCGGCGCGATCGGAGATGGCGTGTGAGATTTTTGTCAGCGAGCCGAAGAGAGATTCCATGCCGGCTAGATCGAGCAGAACCGTGTCACGAGCGGTGTCTTCCACCGTGGGGGAGAAAGACTGGGCGCAATCGAGCAGGGCGGAGTGCGCGGACGATTCCTGCAACGGAGAGCGTGGACGCAAGGCAATGTCAGAGCAGAGTTCGGCCTGGGCCTTGCTCATTCCTGGGGAGATGCCTAGTTCACGGGCCGTTTCATTCACCGCATGAATTTGTTCGAGTGGAGGTTTGCCTTCGAAGATGGCGATAGCGTGCGCCTGCAATTCCGGCTCGGCGCGAAGCGCGGCGGCGACGGAAAAGTTCGGAACGTAGATGCAGGCGAACATGAAGCAGTACCCAGTGCGCAGTTGTCAGTACCCAGTTCGGTTTCATCCGGCCCAGGCGGTTTTGGTTTCGAATGTGATGGAGTGAGCGGGTTTGCGATCCAGGCGCGAACGGATTAGCTCGGCGTGGATTTCGAGTTCGGTTAGTAAGTTTGTGTGTGGGGGATATGAAAATTCAGTCGGTTTTTCTGCGGTTGTGCCAACTTTCTTTCGCCCCTCCAGGGCTTCGCATTCTTGTGGACCTAACCCACGGCTTGCGCCGTGGGCTGCATTCTTTCGCCGCTTCGCGGCTGGAGAATCAGCAGTCCCCAATTGCAGTAATAGTGACGAGCAGCTTCCGGCAATCGGTTGTTGCTCGATGGCGAGCAGGATTGTGGGTTTGTGTTCGATGGCGCGACGGAAGCGGAACCAGGTCGTGAGCGGGATGCGGCGTGCGGCTTGGGGGGGAAGGTCGGCGAGATCGAGGATGATTAAGCCGAAGCCTCCGCTTTCTAATAGCAGGTCGGTGGCGCGGAGGACTTGCTCTAGACGGTGCTCGGGGGGACATGTGTTGCGCTCGGATTTTTGCGGGGGTGAGTTTCCCGCGCTGCAGGGACTAGAGCGCTCGACTTCGTTCTGCCAACAATCCAAGGGGCTTTGGGAGAGGAAGTCAAAAACCCCACCCTGTCGCAAAGTGCGCGACAAGGGTGGGGCACCCGCTGATTCTGTTGCTGATTTCGGCGGCTTTTGTTGGATGTCGTCTCCGCAGCGGACCCAGAGCATGCGATCAAGATCAATTCCGACGGCTGCTAGCGAGTGCGGATCTAGCGCGTCGCTGGCGTCGATTACAGCGCAGTATTCGCCGCGGCGGGTGGCGGCGGCCAGGGCGGCCAGCAGAACCGTGGTGCGACCGGAAGATGCGGGGCCGCAGATTTCGGTGAGGCATCCGCGGGGGAGGCCGCCGGTCAGGGCGTCGAGCGCGGGAATGCCGCTGGTGACCATTTCCGGCGCGGGGCGGATTTCCAGGCGCGAGGCGGAGGTAATGCTCGCCAATCTGGGGTCAGGGGAAAGTTTGGAATAAGGTAGGGATCCTTCGACTCCGCGTGAAATGCGCTTCGCGCATTTCACGCTCCGCTCAGGATGACAATACCCGTCGACATCGGGTTCGGCATCAAAAAGAAAAGGGCGGCCCAGGGCCGCCGAAGTGGAAACCACTGCGGAAGACATAAAAGGACCTCAAGGGATTTCAGGGAACGCCGCGACGGAAGCTTGCGGAGGCGATTTGTTTTCGCTTTTTATTCGCCTTTGAGTATTCTGCTAGGGTACGGGCTGATTGTCAAGCCCCAAGTGCTAAAGCCATGGACTGCTAGCCGTGGACACAAGAAAACCTGAGGCCGTTCTACTCTGCCTCAGTGCCGCGTAGGCCAGTCACTGAGCTTACCCGGATGCGGAAGAACAGCGGCTTGATCTCCTCGTCACGCAGGCGGATGCGACGCTCGGCCATGGCGTTCAACCACCAGTGATGCCTTTTTTGCAGTAGAGTGCGAGCGCGAGCGCGTTCGTGTTCGAATTGCGGTTCGGGCAGTTCCTGGTACTCTCCGTTGGCGATGACGCTGACCCAATCGGATTGGCTTTTGATCTCGTCGATCTGCACGCACACCTTGGGATTCGATCGCATCCATTTGATCTTTTGTCCCATGGTTGAAAAAACGTAGATGTAATCCTCTTCGTAAGCTATGCCTACCGGTATCACATACGGTTGATCGTTCAGCGAGCAGCCAAGGCGTGCCGAGGAGGCGCGAGACAGGATCTCACGGCATTGGGTTTCGTTCAGTTCATCGATTCGCATAAGTCCGTGCCTGCCTCCATCGTAACCCAAGGCGGGCGTGTCGTTGTTTGCTGAGTGGAGCGGAGTGGAGGGCTCCGCAATTTCGAGAACTCACCACAGAGGGCACAGGGAGGCACAGAGAGGATTATCAAAGCATCGGGTCTTTTTCTTCTGCTTACCTTGCGGGGGGCCGCTCGTCTAAGCGCAACAGCATCGGGTAAGTGTGCTCAATTCACAAATTCCAATCAGGTTCTAAATAATCGGCTGCCGATCGAGGTCAAAAAGATCCGGCGGCGCGGAGGAGACTTCCATGAAAAAGAGTCTGTTTGTTGTATTGGCCGGCGTTTTGTCAGTGGCCGGCGTGTGTCGTGCCCAGACTGCCACGGGTGAGACCCTCATGCTCAACTTGCCGCGGGCGAGCCAGCATGCACTGGTGTCGCAGCGGATCGGGATTACAGATATCACCATCAACTATCACCGGCCAATGGCAAATGGCCGCCAGGTTTGGGGCAAACTTGTGCCTTACGGTCAGGTGTGGCGCGCTGGTGCGAATGAAAACACGACGATTCGTTTCACCGACCCGGTAACCATCGAAGGGCAGGCGCTCGACAAGGGGACCTATGGGCTGCACATGATCCCAGGCGAAAGCGAGTGGACGGTGATCTTCTCGAAGAATTCGACGGCGTGGGGAAGCTTCACCTACAAGCAGGACGAGGACGCCCTACGCGTCAAAGTGAAGCCGCAGGCGTCTGAGATGCGTGATGCGCTGGCGTACGATTTTGACGACGTGAAGTCAGACTCAGCCGTGGTGACGATGCGGTGGGACAAAGTTGCCGTGCCGTTCAAGGTTCATGTCAATGTGAACGAGATTGTGACGGCGAGCATCCGTCAGCAGATTCACGGGTTGAATCAATATTACTGGGAAGGCTGGGACGATGCCGCCGGTTATTTCCTGGCAAACAAGATCAATCTGGATGAGGCGCTCAAAGATGAGGATCAGTCGATACAGGCCGAAGAGCGCTATGACAATGTGATGAACAAGTCGAAGATCCTGGATGCGATGGGACGCAAGCAGGATGCGGATACGTTCCGCGCCAAGGCGCTCGACATGGCCAATGCGCTGCAACTCTACGTCTACGGGCGGCAGTTACAGGGGGAGAAGAAACAGGATGAGGCGCTGGCAATTTATCAGTCGACGGCGAAGAAGTTTCCGAACTACTGGACCACGCATCTCGGGATGGCGCGCGTGTACAGCGCTAAGGGGGACTTTGACAACGCGGTGAAGGAGGTGAAGCTGTCGCTGAACGGGGCTCCGGATGCAAACAAGAATACTTTGGAGACTTACGCGAAGCGGCTTGAGAGTAAGGACGACATTAACAAGTAAGGGGCACTGAGGATAAAGCCGCGTTTTATTGGGTTGCCTGACGCGGCGCCGAAGGGCCGCTACTGCACCTTGCTTCTACGACTCAATCCGTTTGTCATGCTGAGCGGAACAGTGAGATCGCTTGGCGATCTCACTGTGGAGTCGAAGCATCCCTACTTCAAGAGTGTGCTGGGGGTAGGGATGCTTCGACTGCGAACAAGCAGCGCGCCTTGCGCTGCTTGTTCTTCGCTCAGCATGACAGGTTCTTGCGTTTTCCCTACCAAACCCGGCAGGCGTTGGCTCTTACCATTTTCTGTCCGCCCTTGCAGCCGAAGGCCTGACCGAATTCCGGCATGTTGGAGATCACGTTATTGATGCGGAATTCCGGTAGGGAGTGGGGATCGGTGGTGACGATCAGGCGCGCGATTTGCTGGCGGACATTCGCGCACCAGGAATAGGCATTGGAGAGGAAGAAGCGCTGGCGATAGGTCCAGCCGTCGTCGCCTTTGTCGTCGAGCGACTTGCCTTGCTGCTTCAGTGCGAATTCCAGAGCGGCCAGGGCGAGACGAATTCCGCCATTGTCGGCTGTGTCCTCACCCTGGGTAAGCAGGCCATTCTGCTTGACTCCGGCCCCGGCGTCGGGAACTTCCTGCGTGTACTCGTCAGAGATGCACTTGCCGCGTTCGTCATACTTCTTGGCATCGTCGGCGGTCCACCAGTCACGGAGGTTGCCTTTGTCGTCGAATTTGCGTCCCTGGTCGTCGAAGCCGTGGATGATCTCGTGTCCGATGATCATGCCGATGGCACCGAAATTCACGGCGTCATCTTTCGTGGGATCGAAATAGGGCGGCTGCAGAATACCAGCGGGAAAGTTGATGGTATTCAACTGGGGATCATAATAGGCATTGATGGTGGGCGGCGTCATGGTCCATTCGGCGCGGTCGACGGGCTTGCCGATTTTGGCGACCCAGCGCTCGAACTCGAACGAAGTGGCCTGTGCGACGTTGGTCAGATAGCTGTCGCGCGCGATCTTCACGCTGGAGTAGTCGCGCCAGTGGGAGGGATAGCCGATCTTGTCTTCGATCCCTTTCAACTTGACCACGGCTTGCTGTTTTGTGACTGGAGACATCCAACTCAGGCTTTGAATATCGGAACTGAGGGCCGTTTCGACGGCATGCACCATCTCGATGGTGCGGGCTTTGCTCTGCGGCGAAAAAGCGCGATCCACATAAGCCTGGCCGAGAGCGTCGCCGAGATCACGATCAGCGGCGGCTACACATCGACGCCAGCGAGGCCGCTGCTCTTCGGCGCCGGCTAGCGTGTGGGAGAAGAAGTCAAAGTTCTCGTCGACGATCGCCTTGGTGAGATAGGGCGCGGAGCGGTGGATGACCTGCCAGCGAAAATAGGCCTGCCAATGATCTAACGGATGGCTGTTGATCAGCTTTTCCTCGGCTCGGAAGAAGTCGGGAGAGGTCACGATGTAGTGATCACTGGCGGGAGCATTCACGGCTTTGAGGTAACCGTCCCAATCGATGGACGGCGCCAAGGCGCGAATCTGCGCCATGCTCATTTTGTTGTTGATGTTCTTCGGGTCGCGGCGCTTGACGTTATCCATCTGCGCCTGCGCGAGTGCGGTTTCGAGTTCGATGACAGTGCCTGCATCGGCGGCGGCCTGCGATTCCGACTCACCCGCCAGCACGAACATCTTCTGCAGATGCGTGCGGTATTTGGTGAGAATTTCTTTCGACTTGTCGTCGGTCTTCAGATAGTAGTCGCGGTTGGGAAGGCTGAGTCCGGCCTGATCAATTTGTGCGACGACCATCGAGGCATTGTCATAATCTTGCTGGCCGGTGAAGCCGAAGAGCGGCGAACTGCTTTCGTTGTCTCCGGGCTGCCATGCGCCAGGAAAAGCATGCTGCAGATGGGCGATCTCGAGCGTGATGTCCTTCTTCGACTGGAGTGCGGCTACGCGCGCGAGTTCTGACTGGAGAGGCTTGAGTCCGGCCGATTCAATACCGCTCTCGTCCATGCAAGCGGCCCAATAGTCACCAATCTTCTGCTGGACTACCGTGCGGTTGGGATCGTTCTTGCTGGCTGCCTCCAGCGTGTCGCGAAGAACTCCCTCATTCCACAGTTCAAGGCCGCTACCGGTGCTCCAGTAAACCTGGTCCGCGGGAATGGGATTGGTGGTCAACCATTTGTTGCAGGAGTACTTGTAGAAATCATTACAGGGATCGAGTGTCTTGTCGACCAGGTTGGCATCGAAATGCTCGAGTTTTGGGACGCTGGTTTCGTCGGCCGCGCTGTTGGCTGCTGCGGGGCGGACGCTTCGGGCCGGCATCGTTTGGGTAAAAGCAGCGGATGTGGCCAGACAAAGAGCGACGGCAGCGAAGAAGCGAGTCATTAGCATAAATCTCCTGGGTGAGTTGAACAGGCTACGCGATTGGACGGTACGCATTGGCAGAAGATCAAGTTCCGAACACACTTGCGCCTGCGGGACAGCAATACTACAGACGGGCGCCGGGCGCGGGGGTTAGCTGCGGGCTCTAAAATCATTAACCGACAGAGGACACCCTTCGGCCTTGCTCAGGGCAAGCTTAGGGCGCGAGGGAAGACCAAGTCAGCTTCTAGCCGGTGTTATGCAGCCCGGCGGCGATTCCGTTTATGGTTGCGCCCAGGGGATATTCCAACTCCGAACTCTTCTGGCCCTGTTGTTTGCGGCGGAGGAGTTCTACCTGAATCAGGCTCATGGGGTCGACATAAGGATTGCGCAGACGGATGGAGCGGGCCAGCACGCGGTTCCGCGCCAGCAGTTCGCGTTGACCGGTGATGCGCAAGATCATGTGCCGGGTACGGAGAAATTCTGCTTCAAGCATGGAAAAGACGCGCTTGCGGAGCGCGGAATTCTTGACCAATGCGGAGTATTCGCGGGCGATCCCGAGATCGGCTTTGGCCATGCCCAGTTCGACGTTGCGCAGCAGGTCGGAGAAGATGGGAAAGCCGCGAGCCATTTGCCGCAGGAGTTGCTCGTTCGCAGCGGTCTTCTCTGAAAAGTGCTCAAGGGCATGACCGACGCCGAACCAGGCCGGGACAGCGTGGCGGCTCTGCATCCAGCCGAAGACCCAGGGGATGGCGCGGAGATCCTCGAGGCGACGTCCTTTGGAACGGCGTGCCGGACGAGAGCCGATGCGGGCGGAATCCAATTCATTCACCGGAGTGGCCTGCTCGAAATATTCGAGGACGTCGGGATCGTCGGCGATATCACGGCGGTAAACGCGATAGGCTTCCTGCGACATCTCTTCGATGGCTTCTTCCCATGCTGGTCGCGGGCTTTCCCCGGCGAGTGCGGGCCGGGTGAATGCTTCCAGGCTGGCGGCGATCATTAACTCGAGATTCCATTCGGCGAGCACGGGATCGGCGTACTTCCAGTTCAGCACTTCGCCCTGCTCGGTCACGCGGATCTGGCCGGAAAAGCATCCCGGTGGTTGGGCGAGGATTGCGGAGTGTGTCGGTCCACCGCCCCGTCCCACAGTTCCGCCGCGGCCGTGGAACAGGCGAAGGTTCACGCCGAATTCTTTGGCCGCCTGGTGGAGTTCGCGGTGGGCCTTGTAGAGTTCCCATGTGCTGGTGAGCATGCCTCCGTCTTTGTTGGAGTCGGAGTAGCCGAGCATGACTTCCTGCCAGCGTCCCCAGGAATCGAGCGAGGGCCGATACTCGGGGTTGCTCCAGATTCCGCGCATAACCTTGCTTGCGGCGCGGAGCGAGTCAATCGATTCGAATAGAGGAACTGGCATCAGGCCAGGATCGTTGGGTGATGCAGCAAGCTGAACGCCGGCTGTTTTTGCGAGCCGGACAACGTTTATGACGTCGTCCTCAGATTCGGCGCCGCTGATGATGTAGTGGCGAATCGAGTTACTGGGATAGATTCGCTTTAGCTCGGCGATAGTGCGGAATGTGTCGAGCAGCTCGCGGGCGGCCTCCGAGGTAGGTTCGGCGTTGGGCTCATGGCCGAGTTCGTTGACAACTTGCGCGTGCACGCGCGCATGCTGGCGGATGTCGAGAGTGTGGAGATGGAATCCGAACTTGCGAACTTTTCGCAGGAGAGACGAGATGTAGGTGTGGGCGAGACGCTCTCCGCGATTCGCCTTCAGGCTCATTTGGATGAGTACCAGGTCTTGCTCGAATTCCGTTGCACTCTGGTAAAACGCGGGTGCGTCGACCGCCTGCCGGGTGTGCTGCAGTTTGTGAAAAATGTAAGAGAGAAAGCGCCGGTAACTCTCGGTCTGATTGTGTGGTCCCCAGGCCAGGTGCACGCCCGAAATCGTGCGTTCGTAGTGATGCAGACGATCAAGAAGATCTTCTGAAATTGCTGTCTGGCGGCGCGAAGAACTGAGACGATCACTGAGAGCTTCGACATCGTCAAGGTATTCGCGGAGGATGACAGCACGCGCCATTTCGAGCGCATGGCGGATGGAATGGGGTTTGACGAGGGGATTCCCGTCGCGATCGCCGCCAATCCATGAGCCAAAATGGATGATGTTCGGGACGGACGATTCGTCGAGTTCAAGTCCGTAGACATCACGGAAGGATTCCACAATTTCTTCGTAGATCCGAGGCAAGGTGTCGAACAACGACAGGCGGAAGTAACGCAGCCCCATGCGGATTTCGTCATCGACGGTTGGCTTCGTCAGCCGGACCTCGTCGGTTTGCCACAATGAGGTAACTTCGGCGCGAATGTTGTTTTCGCAGATATCGGCGTCTTGCGGAGTGAGCGGGAGGCGGTCGAGACGTTCCAATTGTTTGGTGATGCGGCGGCGCTTCAGAAGAACGGTCTGGCGGGCCACTTCGGTGGGATGTGCGGTGAATACCGGAGTGATCTGGATTTGACGCAGGGCAGCGAGGGAATCCTGCGCCGACATGCCGGATTCTTTCATGCGCAGAAGAGTTCCGCGAAACGAACCGGGAATGGGGGGGTGATCGCGATCCAATTTGCCGGCGCGGCGTCGTCGTTTGCGGTGGTTGGTCTCGGCTAAGTTGGTCAACTCGAAGTAAGTCGCGAAGGCTTTCGTCACCTGATAGGCGCGAGGCAGATCCATGTTTGAAATGAGTTGCTGCGCCTGGCTCATGAGTTCTTCAGAGGGCGACTCTCCGGGACTGCGGCGGGTGCTTTCGCGATGCTCGATCAGCAATCGGCGCAACGTCTCGACCGATTCGAACAACTCCTGCCCAGCTTGTTCGGAGATCACTTGGCCCAGGATGGCGCCCAGCGAGCGAACATCCCGCCGCAGCGGATTATCCTTTGCAGCTTCGTCCGAGGGAGCGATGAGTTCAGCCAGGCGTGCCTGCTGGTCGTCCACCTTCCACAGGGGTTTGGACTTGTTCGGCATAAAAAGGGAATGCAGGACAGAATATATGACCGAGCGGAGTTGGGACAAAAAAGCATAACCGCAGAGAACGCGGAGGGCGCGTTGAGTACGCGGAGGAAAGAGTGGAGATCAATGTTGATCTCCGCGCCAAGAAAAAGCCGACTATCGAGGTACTTCGAAGCGATAGCCGATACCGCGGAGCGTTTTCAGATACTGAGGATGGCGGGGATCGGGTTCAATCTTCTCGCGCAAGCGGCGGATGTAAACGTCGATGGAGCGCGGTGTGACGAAGGGAGTCTCCTTCCATACGGCGTCGAGGAGTTGATCGCGCGTGAGGACGCGTCCGCGATGCGAGGCCAGATACTCGAGCAGGCGGAACTCACGGACGGTGGTCAGGACGTTGTGTCCTGCGACCTGGACCGTCATGCTCGAGATATCAATTTCGAGGTCGCCGAAGCGAAGCACCTCGGTTCCACTGGACGGGTGACCGAGGCCGCGCAGCACCGTTCGAATTCGCGCAACCAGTTCGCGCGGGCTGAACGGTTTGGTGATGTAGTCATCTCCGCCAAGTTCAAGGCCCTTAACGCGGTCGGCTTCCGAAGTTTTCGCGGTGAGAAAGATGATGGGGATGGCGGACAGCGCCGGAGTTTGGCGGATCTGGCGGCAGAGTTCGAAGCCATCGGTGCCGGGCAACATAACATCGAGCAGAAACAGTGAGGGCAATTCGCGGACGGCCTCGGTAAGAACGGAGGCTCCGCTGACAAAACTCTGGACCTCGAATCCTGCAGCCTGGAGATTGTGGGAGATGAGTCGCGCGATATCCTCTTCGTCCTCCACCACAAAGATGATGGGACGATTGGACAGGGAGGGGCCACCGCTAAGGCGTTCTGAGGGTTCTGCCGGTAAATGCATGTGACTTCAGGTGTACTCAGCTAGACACTTCGGAACACGAATGAGATCGGATACCCAAGAACTCTATGGAGGGAATGTTGCGCGAATGTTTCCAGCTTGTTAATGAATGATGAATTTGTGGAGAGCTATGAGCAGTGAGCCATGAGCTGTGAGCCATGAGCTGTGAGCTAGAACCAAGAACCCAAGGCCTAAGACCGACCGAATTAGTTCGCGGCCTTCTTCTTAGGCGCATGCCGCAGGCTGCGCCCCTCGATAAGGCTGTAGAGGTCTTCGGCGAGGTTGGTGGTATGGTCGCCGGCGCGCTCGAGGGCTTGCGCCATGAGCAGGATCTCGAAGCCTGAGGTGTCGCCCTGAACCACGGTTTCGGCCAGGTGCTTTTGGAAAAGAGCGTGGCAAACGCGATCGATTTCCTTGTCCATCTGCAGGACCTTTCGCGCACATTCGAGGTTCAGGTTGGAGAATCCTTGATGAGTCAGATCGAGCATATCCCGCAGTACCGTCGCCATTTCGACGAGCTGGCGCGAGTCGGATGCCGGAATCTTTGTTGTGCGGGCCTGAACCCGCAAGGCCACGCTCATCACTAGATCACCAATACGTTCGAGATCCGTGGTCGACTTGAGGGTGGAGAGCAGCTGCCGCGCGCGGGACTCATTCACGCGAGTGATGGCTTGGGGCAGACGCTCATCGATCTGACGCTCGATCAGGTCGAGCTCCTTCTCGCAATCTTTTATGGCGAGGAAGGCCATGCGCGAAGAATTCGTCAGCAGGTCGCGGACGTTGAATGCGGCGTCGCGGGCGATGAGGCAGGCTTTCAAGGCGAGGTTGGCTAGATCCTCCGAGTCGCTGGCCGCCGACGTTTTCGGCGCACGCGGACGAGCAGTCGTTTCTGCGTCGGGCTTCTTGAGTGCTGGCGGCTTGCGTGGCATTTCGGTGCAGCAACTTCCGGCTCGAAGTCTATTCTCCCAATGTGAAAGGATGGTTACAAGATTGCCGGGTTGCGGCGTAACGACTAGAGTACGCTGAAGAGAGTGGATGGAGGGCGTTTTGAATCTTGCTGATTACTTGCGGAAGGATTTTGCCTATAACGCGTGGGCAAACCATGAGGTTTTGGATGCCATCCGGTCGAGTGGTGGGGAGAATACCCGCTCACTGCAGTTGATGGCGCATATTCTGGCGGCGGAGCGGGTATGGCTGGAGCGGCTCCAGCAAGTGCCGCAGAGCTTGCCGGTCTGGCCGGAACCCAACTTGTCGCAGTGCGAAACCGAAGCCGACAAACTGGGTGGGGAGTGGCATGAGTACCTTGATCTGGTGACCGCAGGGGATGTGAACCAGACGATTTCGTATAAGAACAGCAAGGGCGAGGCGTGGACGAGCGCCATCGTCGATGTGCTGACTCATGTAGTGATGCATTCGGCGTATCATCGCGGGCAGATCGCGAGTTACATGCGGTCGATCGGACAGACGCCGGCCTACACGGACTTCATCCATGGAGTGCGGCAGGGTCTAGTGAAGTAGCGCGAATTTCAATTTGGGATCGTGGATCTTGCCTGTTTGTGGACTCTACGCAAAGTCTTAACCGCAGAGGACGCAGAGAAATTCCGCGGAGTTCGCGGAGGGGGCAGTCATCTAGTGCGGAGGCCTCCTTTGCTCCCGCTCCTTCGGAAGACGTAATATTGCTGCGATGAACAGACGCCTTGTGCTCTTCCTCCCTGTCGCGTTTTCACTTCTTCTGCTGGCAGCCGATCAACCCAAGATTCCTCCGATGCCGAATGCGGTTACGAGCAATGCCGTTGCTTCGCTGAGGGGCGGGCTTGACGTTTACTCCCTAATGGGCCTCGGGACCAAGAAGACGTGGGACGACGTGAGCAATAAGATGTACGTCCTCGGGCTGAGGTCGGGGAAGTGGATCGAGGGGCGGCCTGTGCCGGGCGTCGCGGGGCGGTTGGGGGCTTCGGCGGTGGGGGCGAAGGGGCAGATTTTCCTTTTCGGCGGATACACGATCGATGGGCAGGGAACTGAATCCGTGTTAGGCGATGTGAATTCATATGTCCCGGGGGAACATCGGTGGTATCGCGCGGAAGACATCCCGACGCCGGTCGACAGCGCTGTCATCGGAATGACACACGATCGCTACATCTATCTGGTCGGCGGCAGGTCGCGAAGCGGGCCAGTGAACAATGTGCAGGTATATGACGCGGAGAAGAATACCTGGAGCCAGGCGACAGCGTTTCCCGGCACACCAGTATTCGGGCATGCGGGAGGAATCGCCGACGAGACGATCGTGTACGTAGACGGCGCCAAGAAGGATCCGGCGAATGGGAAATATATTGCTTCCGACGAATGCTGGATGGGGAGAATTGACCACAAAGATCCGAACAAGATTGAGTGGAGCAAATTGCCGGCCCATCCCGGACCTGGGCGCTTCGGTATTGTGGCAGGAGCAGGAGAGCACGACCACCGATTGCTTTTTTCCGGAGGCACCACGGCTCCGCACAACTACAAAGGTCTGGATGGCGATGGCAAGCAGGCAGAACTTTCGCCGGTGACATTTGCGTTTGAGTTGCATGGAAATAAGTGGGAGACCATCACGGAAGACACTTACGACGTGCGTGCGGATACGCGCGGGATTGCGTTTACGCCGATCGGTCCGTTGGTCCTGGGGGGGACGCTGAAGAATTCGGCGATCTCGGCGCGAGTATTAACTTTGCCTAAGAAGTAGTGGCGTGTAGCAATTCGAGGGCAATGCATTCATTTGTGAGTCCATTCCAATAATCTGAATCGCGATTCTTGCTATACCTTCGTGATCTTTCCAAGCAATGCGCAGAGCGTTAGGATGGCCTTGTTGCAGAGAGCGAACATCACTCATACCTCCTGAGAGAGCGGCGAAGGGACCTCCGACCCTTCGCCGCTTTTCTACTTGGATATCAGGTTCCAAGTGCGGTAATATTCCGCCTACGCGGTTCGTTTCCCGTGGGGACCTGCAGTTCAAACGATCCGCGCTGAGGAATACCATGTTCATCCCTCGCTAATTCGCTCTCCTGCTTGCCCGTGATCGGGCTTCCCTGATTTGTCTTTCTTCTTAAGCATTGGGCCTGCGCGTTGGCGCACGCCATTGCAGAAAGTTCAAGGTTGGTATGGATACTGCTGTTGCGGCGGTGGAGCCGCGCCGCTCACTTTGGTCATCGTTAGTCGAGGCCGTTCGAGGTTCGCACCAGGACTACACGGATGGCGACTTGAATCGCGCCATCCTGCTGTTGGCCGTGCCCATGGTCCTCGAGATGGTGCTGGAGTCTCTGTTTGCAGTGGTGGACGTTTTCTTTGTGGGCAGGCTGGGGGCGGATGCGGTGGCTACGGTCGGTTTGACGGAGTCGATGTTGAGCCTTGTGTTCGCGGTGGGCATGGGGCTGAGCCTGTCGACTACGGCGATGGTCGCGCGTCGTATCGGAGAAAAGGATCCGGAAGGCGCTGCAGACGCAGCGGTGCAGGCGATCTTCCTTGGTCTGATCATTTCGCTGGCCATTGGACTTCCCTGTCTGCTGTTCGCTCCGAACCTTCTGCGGCTGATGGGAGCGACGCCGCAAATTGTAGCCGTGGGTAGCGGCTATACACGAATCTGCTTGGGTGGAAGTTGCGCCGTATTGCTGCTGTTCTTGAATAACGCGATTTTCCGGGGTGCGGGCGATGCGGCGATCGCAATGCGGCTGCTGTGGGTATCCAACATCATCAATCTCTTTCTCGACCCCTGCCTGATCTTTGGTTTGGGGCCATTCCCGAGATTAGGTGTGACGGGAGCGGCGCTGGCAACATTCACCGGGCGAAGCATCGGCGTGATGTACCAGTTCTACCGGCTCTTTAAAGGGACGGAGCGCATTCGAGTGCTGGCCCGGCAGATTCACATTCACTTTGCCGTGCTGTGGAAGCTGGTTCGCGTGTCGCTGACCGGAATTTTGCAATTTGCGATCGCGCACACGAGTTGGATCGGGCTGGTCCGGATCGTGAGCACGTTCGGCGCAGCGGCGCTGGCCGGGTACACGATCGCGATTCGAATTGTGATCTTCGTGATCCTGCCGTCATGGGGAATGAGCAATGCCGCAGCAACGCTGGTCGGGCAAAACCTGGGCGCGGGAAAGCCGGACCGCGCCGAGGCCGCGGTGTGGAGGACCGGACTCTACAACGTGCTCTTCCTGGGTGCTGTCGGTGTTTTCTTCGTGCTCTTTGCCGAGCCGGTCGTTCGCTTGTTTATCAGGGATCCGGAGGTGGTACCTTTGGGAGCGGCGTGCCTGCGGATCGTCAGCTACGGCAATCTGGGATATGCGTACTTCATGGTGATGATGCAGGCCTTCAACGGCGCCGGGGACACGATTACTCCGACGATCGTGAATTTCTTCGGCTTCTGGCTGCTGGAGATTCCGCTGGCATATGTGCTGGCGAAGCCGCTGGGCATGAAGTCGAATGGCGTCTTCTTTTCGATCGCGATCGCGGAGTCGGCGATGGCTGCGGCGAGCGCCATCCTGTTCAAGCAAGGAAGGTGGAAGCAGAAGAAGATCTGAAGCGTTTGTCGCGAAAACTGGGGCGGGAGGAACGGTTTCGAACCCGTCATCTCCGGGATGGAGCCCCGGCGCATTGCCGTGGTTATGCTACTCCCGCACGTCCGAACTGATTCACTCGGGACGTTCAAAGTATTGCATGGAGAAATTTCTGTCAAGAAATCTCGCGGAACGGGTTTGGGACAGGGCGTCCACCGCTCTAGCGCTCGAATGCAGGGACAGCTCGTACGAAAGTCAAAATCCCCACCCTCTCCCACAAGCCGCGAGAAGAGTGGGGCACTTCGCTTTTAGATTTGCAGCTGTTATCGTGCTCTTGCAAGAACCAGCGTGACGTCGTCCGGCTGCTCTTTGTCGCCGATCCAATCGTCCACCGCCATGGTGACGATCTGGCTGATCTCGGGCAACGGGAGGTTGCGGTTCTCGCGGACCAGTTCGATCAGGCGTTGCTCGCCGAACTCGCCGAAATCATTCTCAGGCTCAGTGACTCCGTCGCTGTAAGCGAGAAAGACTTCGCCGGGAACCATCTCGACGGAGTCTTCTTCGTAAGTCATGCCATCGAAGAGGCCGACTACGGTGCCACCAGCTTCGAGTCGGCGCACCGTGCCGTCTTTTCCGATCAGAATCGGCGGCAGGTGGCCTCCGTTGCTGAAGGTGAGGGTACGCGAGCGGCCGTCGTAGATTCCCACGAATAACGTCGCGTATTTCTCAGGCGGGGTGCTTTCGAAGAGCTGATGATTTAGAAGCCCGAGCAGCGCTCCGGGAGAGACTTCGATGCCCTCAGGCCAGGTGGCCATGACTCTGCCCGAACCGGCAACAGCGCCCACCGCGACAGGTTCGCGCATCTGTGGCAGGTTCTCGACGCTGTACGCTCGGACCGCTGAATGGATCGTCGCCATGAGTAGCGCGGCGGAGATTCCCTTGCCGCTGATGTCGCCGACGGCAAGGATCAATTTGTGCGAACTGGCGGAAAGGAAATCGTAGTAGTCGCCGCTCACGGTGCGGGCGGGGCGGCAGAATCCGTGGACTTCCAAGGATTCGAGGCCGGCAGTTTGCCGCGGAAATAGTTGGTCCTGCACCTCCTGCGCGATGGCGAGCTCATTCTCCAGCCGCTGCTTTTCCCTCTGTTCCACCATCAGCTTCTCGATCGAAGCGGTCATGGAGTTGAAGGAACGCGCGAGATCCGACAACTGATCGCTGGATTTCACCGGGATGCGGTGGCTGAAGTCGCCACGGTCGACGTGGCCGGTGGCGACGTGTAGGTCCGCAACAGCCGCGGTTACGGTGCGTGTCATGCGCGTGCCGATGATCAGCGCGATGAGTTCGATGATCGCGAAGAAGATCGCGACCCCCATCAGGATATAGGTGACGCCGCGAACGAATTCCCCGAGCGCTGCAAACAGGTGGCTGTAGAGAACTGCGGGACGGGTTGTCACCTGGAGAACTGGGCCGTACTTGTCGGATACACCGTTTTCCCAATCGACTACGGGGAGCGGTGTGCCGAAGGTGATTTCCCGGTCGAAGCTGGCTGTGGGTTCGGGCAAGGATCCGACTGTGAAGGCAGGATGCAGGACCCGCGGACCACTGCCTTGAGGCGCTCCACGCTGATTGTCGGTGGTATTGATCACAAATCCGCTGGTAGGTTTCGGCGCATTCGAAACTGGAGCGTTGTCCTTTGCTCCGGTTGTTTGGGGGGGCTGCTGTTTCGGCGGATTTGCATCTTCCCCCGTGGTATAGAGGGTGATCTCTCCAAGTCCCTCGGCGATCTTTCCCACGAGTTCCTTATCAAAAGGTTCGCTGATGACCACCGTCAGTTTGTTGGAGCCGACTTGCAAAGAAGATCCCACTCGCAGGTGCAACCGCTCATGATCACGGACAAGGTCCTGAAACTTGCCCTTCACAAAAGAAGGAAAGGCGAGGGAGGCGCCGCGAAATTCGTTGCACAGAGGAAGGGGCTTATCGCCGTACCACGCGCAGACCTGGCGGCGATTCCAGCCTGGATCACGCTGGATAAGGCCGGCCAGAGCTTCCGGCACCGGTTTTTCGCCGCGCTCCAAATGTGCCGCCAGTTCGCTGCTCACGGTCACATTGACAGCCTCCAGACTGCGTAGCTGCGCGTCGATCTCGGACGTGACCACGAAGACAGCGAATTGCCCGCCCAGTCCGTAGAGCGTGATCAGTCCCATCGCGACCAGCAGCACGGCAGGAATTACGCCGATGAACATGTAGGTGACGATGAGACGATTGCGGAGCCGCCACAGGATGCGGCGCTTGACCCAGCGGAAGGCCAGAATGAAAAACAGGACGCAGGCCAGGAATGTGAGAAAGCTGACCCATCCACCCAGATGCGCGCCCCAGTTGAGCGAGAAAAAGCCCAGAAGTTTTTCCAAGGCGAAGAGCGCGATGGCTAGGGCTGCCAAATAGCAGGCCAGGCGGGCCATCCGGCCCTGCGGCCAGAGTCCGACCTCCGTCAGCTTGCGTCTCAGTTCTGGGTAAGACCATTGCATGCTACGCGCCAGGCACCTGGAAGATTAGGAATTATACGGCCAGCGAGGGCTCAATCTCAGCGATCATGGCAAAGCAGCTGCCCGTCCTTAACCGATGATTCCATGTCAGTCGAGATTGAGCTGCTGAAAACTCACATTTGACCTCGACAGCATCCCTCTGTGGCTAAACAGTTTGCTGAAAAATTCGCGACTTCAGGACTAAAGCCCATCGGAAAAGGAAGCTTTTATCGCAGCGCTGAAAGCGCTGCGCCACCCAAAAGTCGAGTTTTTCATAAAACTGAAGCCGGGTTGATTTTGCGGCGATTGGCGGCACGGCTGTAAGCCCTGCCCCTTCAAAATAAAGCTCACGCCGGTGTTTCAGCAACCTGTTAGATCTCGGGATAAAGATCAAAAAAAGCCTCCAAGCTTGTACGAAGCTGCTTTTCGATCTGCTCTTTGCTGCCTTCGAGCACGTGCATGGTGACGTGCGCCTCT
Organism: Terriglobia bacterium; assembly: GCA_020073385.1. GTDB lineage: Bacteria > Acidobacteriota > Terriglobia > Terriglobales > Acidobacteriaceae > Sulfotelmatobacter. Next base: position 22,653 of record JAIQFH010000015.1, read on the forward strand.
CGTCCATTCGCGAGTTTCACTGGGGCTTGGCCGACCTCGACCACGTCTTCGGAGGGCAGTAGCCTCATCCCGTAAACCAACGTCAGATTTGCCATAATTCGATTTTACGACGTTCGCGGTGGGTCTTCGCGCCAATGCGGTGGCTTTTTGAAATTTAGAATTCGGGGGTGCTCTCATTTAGAATTCCGGCGTGTCTAGAACTCAGGTATTCCGTCTATCCATCAGCGTAGTTACGATTCTCTGCGCGGCGCAGGTAATAGCGCAGCAGCAGCCCGATGCGGCGGCGTCACAACAGCCCCAGGTCAAGGTCAACATGCTGAATGTCTGCACGCCGTCTGCTGAAGAGCAGAAGGAGATTGCGGCAGCGCTGGCGAAAATCCCGAAGCAGCCCTTGTTTGACGCGGATTTCGAAGTTTCCCGCGGACGCTCGACCTTGACTGACATGCCGACCATGCTGGAAGCCGGACAGGCCGGGCATGTGGCCGGGGAGCCATCGATTGCGAGCTATGTGCGCATCCGGCGCGAGTTCTCGGTGCAGGCGATGTTCTCAAGCGTGCAGTACTCATTCAGCAACGACGGCGTGAATATGATCGAGACCTTGGTGCTGCATGTACGCGATCCTAAGGACCTGATTCAGGTCTCGCTGGAAGACAGCGCTTCGGCGGTTACGAGTTCCACGACGATGCTCAGTGTGAATACGCCGGCCAGCCGCATGCGGTTAGAGCGGTTCGGCAAGCCATCGGTGGCCCTGGCGCGCTGCCAGGAGACTGCGGCCGGTCCGGCGCCAAATCAGGGCGCCTATGAGCCTTTGTTCCACAGCGCGTCGGAAGTGCTGGCGAACTATCGGGGGCTGCTGGGAGTGAAGAAAGTTGTGCCGGAGGAACTGGCGAAAATCGGCGCTGAATCGAAGTCCACGGTTCCGTCAAAATCCAAGATGATGAGACCGAAGGAACCACAGAAGTGAGTGGACTGAGGAAGAGCTTCGCCGAAGCAGCGGTGCATCGTAATCAGAAACATTCCATCTAATCTGCAAGCACAAATTATCCATGAGCGAAACTCGCAACCTAGTGATCATTGGGTCCGGATGCTCCGGACATACGGCAGCCCTCTACGCCGCACGAGCGAACCTGAAGCCGCTGGTTATTGAGGGCCACGAGCCGGGCGGACAACTCTCCATGACAACTCTGGTGGAGAATTTTCCCGGCTTTCCTGAAGGGATTATGGGGCCGCAGTTGGTCGAGAACATGCGCAAGCAGGCGGAGCGGTTTGGCGCGGAATATCGCATGGCACACTTGACCAGCGCCGATCTCAGCCAAAGGCCATTTCTGTTACACCTGGGTCATCAGCAGGTTCACACGCAGACTCTCATCATTGCCAGTGGCGCATCGGCCCGCTGGCTTGGGTTGCCGCACGAGCAACACCTGATCGGGCATGGGGTGTCGTCATGCGCGACCTGCGACGGGTTCTTTTTCTCCGGCAAAGAAATCGTAGTTGTTGGAGGTGGCGACTCCGCGATGGAAGAGGCGCTTTTCCTTACCCGGTTTGCGACGAAGGTGACGATTATTCACCGGCGCGATGCCTTTCGCGCTTCGAAGATCATGCTGGAACGGGCGCAGAAGCACGCGAAGATCCATTTCCTGCTCGACACGGTCGTGGAGGACGTCTACGACGCCGGCAAGAATGAGGTCACCGGGCTCAAGCTAAAAAATCTGAAGACGGGGAAGGAATTTGATTTTCCGACGAGCGCGTTGTTCCTGGGAATCGGGCACGAGCCTAACGCAAAGATGTTTGCCGGCCAGCTCGACATGGATTCCGACGGATATTTGAAGACTCACAACTACGTTTTCACACGCGTTCACGGTGTATTCGCCTGCGGCGACGTGCAGGACCGGCGCTATCGACAGGCGATTACGGCAGCGGGCACCGGTTGCATGGCTGCCATAGAGGTGGAGAAGTTTCTGGAAGAACAGGGCAAGTGACTGGAATTGCTTCTGCAGATCTCGGCGTTTCTCGCGAAGCAACGAATCCCTAGCGTCGGCCATGCATTCCGGGTAGGGATGCTTCGACTCCGAGCGAGTTCGCTTCGCGATCTCGCTCTACGCTCAGCATGACAACCAAGCAAATGGGTACAAGTACCATTACCTTTGTGATCTTCGGTGAGAGGCAGGTATTCATTAGACTCTTTTCACTATGAAGACCCGGATGCGGCAAGGCAGCCTTGTGGGTCTGCTGCTTGCTGCAGTAGTTGTCTTGCCGATCAGCGCCCAGGAACCCAGCGAAGGATCCAGAAAAGTTCTGGTTCAAACTCCTGCGGTATACCCCACACTAGCCCGTTCGATGAATATCCATGGGACGGTGAAGCTTCAGGCTCAAGTCGCACCCAACGGCACAGTCAAGAAAGTCGACATTATGGGGGGCCATCCACTGCTGACCCAGAGCGCGGTTACGGCCGTGGGACACTGGAAGTTTGAGCCCGCACCGCACGAAACCAAGGAAGCGATAGAAATAAAGTTCGATCCCAAATAATCTCGGCCGGCCCTTTCTGAATCGTCCTCGGTTGGGACATCGATTACGATCAAAAGCGCTCTGCGCGAACATCGTTTACATTGAGCGATCAGTCTAATCGCACCAGGAAAACGGCGCCTTCGGGAGTCGTGGTTTCGGCTGCGAGTTTCTGGGCGCGATCGCGGTCGTCATCGAGTACGCGGATGCGAATCCACCAATCCCCAGCTGGGCTCTTGAAGCGCAGCACTTTGGCGGTGTGATAGCGGCGCGTGAGATGATCTGCGAGTTTGGTCGCGGCTTTTTCATCGGGCATGCCGCCAATCTGCACGGCCCACTTTCCCGACGATGCGGCTTGGGCTCCAGATTCCATTAACTCTACCTTTACCTCGGCGATGCCCGGCTGCCAGACGTCGACCTTGTGCGCGGCGGCAAGGGAAAGATCGACAATGCGTCCGGGGATGAAGGGGCCGCGGTCGGTGATGCGGACCAGCGCCGTACTGCCGGTTTTCACGTTGGTGACGCGCACAATCGAGCCGAGCGGGAAGGTGCGGTGGGCGGCCGTCATGGCGTGCATGTTGTAGACCTCGCCGTTCGATCCGCGGCGGTTGTGATAGGGCGGTCCGTACCAACTGGCGAGGCCGGTCTGGGTTTCAATCGGCTTGGCGCCGGGAGGGATCACGGGCTCGGCGAGGTCGGCATCTTCCGCGGGCTTTGATGGAATGGCGCTCTCAGCGGGCTTCGTCGACTTGGGGACCGGTTGCGAAGGCGATGGCACTTCGGTCGCTGACGCCGGGGGCGGAGGTGGGGGCACATTCACGCGCGCCTGCTTGGGATGGCCGCAGGAGCTTAGTAGAAGCACCGCGATCAACACGACAATGAGCATAACTATGCTGACGAAGTGGGCGCGGGGCAGAACTGGGTCCGAGGTAGTCGACACTATTTGGGCTGAGTCGGGTGTTGCTCCATGTAGTCGGCGAATTCCGCCAATTTTTGGGACGCGGTGCGCAGGGCGCGAGTGGAGTGCGTCCGCACGGCGGGAACGACCTCGTCGTTCAGGTACTTGATGAATTCCGGGATTTCTTTTTCCAGGCGCTCGGCGGCTTCGTTGATGGTTTGACTGACGCGCGTCGACGCGTCTTCCACCTTGCGGTTGAAGTCGTTCATGACACTCCTCGTGATGACTGGGCGTGAATGGGTCCACGCAATACTGCGGATGCCAGGCGAGGCTATTATTTCGTGCCCGGGAGTCTGGGTCAATGATAACTGCTGATGCTGGAGGGTTCTGGGAATCCGATTTGTCCCTGAGATAGAATGCGGGTTTCGCGATGAAGCCCTCTCCAAGCCCCCACGTCAAACTCAGCGTGAAAGACTTTCAAAATAAGATGCTGGCCTGGTATGACGTTCACGCGCGCGATCTGCCATGGCGGGAGAGCCGCGATCCGTACCGGGTGTGGGTGTCGGAAATCATGCTGCAGCAGACGCGGGTGGCTGCGGTCATTGAGCATTATCACGAATTCCTGCGGCGATTTCCTACAGTGAATAAATTGGCGGCGGCCCGGGAAGCGTCCGTGCTGGCGGCGTGGAGCGGCCTGGGATACTACCGGCGGGCGAGAATGCTGCATGCGGCGGCGAAGGTGGTGGCACGCGAACGGGAGGGTAGGTTTCCAAAAACGGCGGACGACTGGCGGACTTTGCCGGGCGTGGGACGCTACACTGCGGCGGCAGTTGCCAGCATCGCGTTTGGGGAACCAGTGGCCGTTGTAGATGGCAATGTGGAACGCGTGCTACAGCGGATCGCTGGGAGGACGATTTCAGGAGAGCAGATATGGCAACAGGCCGAGAACCTGCTCGATCGCAACCGTCCGGGAGATTTCAATCAGGCGATGATGGAACTCGGGGCGACCGTGTGCATGCCCCGGGCGCCAGCGTGCTTGACGTGTCCGCTGGTGGAATTGTGCGCGACCCGTGGTGAGCTTGCAGGCGCGGAAAAGAAATCCAGGCCGCGAAAGCGCGAGATTCACTACGCGCTTGACCGGCGGAATGGGTCAGTGTTCCTGACTAAGAGGCCCGCGGATATTCGGCTCATGGCGGGGATGTGGGAGTTGCCGGAGATTTCACGTCCGGAGGATTACGGTGAACCGTTCCTCACGGTAAAACACTCCATCACGGTGACCGATTACACGGTGCACGTCTGGGCGGTGACCGCACCGCTCAAAGGGGAATGGTGCGCCATCGATCGGTTGCCGAGGCTTGCGTTAACGGGACTGGCAAGGAAAATCCTTCGGAAAAGCGGGATAATCCCCGCATCCACAACGGGTGTCGAGTCATCTAGAAGTGGAGGGCGCAGGTTAAGCGCTCGCTGATCGCGATTTTGGAGGACTGGAGATGGCGGCTCTGGCAACTGGTGCAAAGGCTCCGGAATTTGAGCTGAAAACGTTGGACGGCAAGAGATTCTCGTTGAGCGAGCAATTGGCTAAAGGGCCCGTGGTGCTGGCCTTCTTCAAGGTCTCATGTCCGACGTGCCAGTATGCGATGCCGTTCCTGGAAAGGCTTTATAAGGCCTACAAAGACAAGGGTGTCACGCTGGTCGGCGTTTCGCAGAACGATGCCAAGGAAACCGCGGCATTCTGTAAGGATTTTGGCGTGACCTTCCCCATGCTGCTCGACGATATCCGCACGTATCCCGTGTCGAATGCTTACGGCTTGACCAATGTGCCGACGGTCTTCTGGATCGTGGAGGACGGTGAAATCGAACTCTCGAGCGTGGGATGGGTGAAGGCTGACTTCGAACTGATTAATCGCAAGATGGCTGAAGCCGGGAAAATCGCGGCGGCGGCCGTGTTCAAGTCTGGGGAAGACGTGCGGGACTTCCGCGCTGGTTGAGGGTCGAAAAACTAGCGCCGGGCTGGCGCTTCCTTCAAGAGCAAGACTTACCACAGAGGGCACTGAGGATCACGGGGGTACTTCCACCGCTCTTCCGGGCCTCGGATAAGCGCTGGATTCCAAGGGTGGGGTGCACTCTCGTGCACCACTGTGTGCCACTTCTCCTACAACCCGGGGTAGGCCGTCCATTACAATTTCCTCCAGAACTTCAGAAAAATGTTGGACTTCCAGCGGGCGCCGCTTTGTTGGGGGAGAGACCTATCATGCAAGGAATAGCCAGAGTCACTTCGGCGTGTCTGATGGTGTGCGCAAGTCTGCTCGTGTGGGCTGAGAGTGGGGCAGGCGCGGGCGGATCCAAAGCGCCTTCGGTCCGCCTTCCTGGGGCGGCTTTTGTGGCGCTGGAAACGATTAATCCTGACCATATCCGCTGGCACGTGCGCTATCTGTCGCACGATCTGCTGGAGGGACGCGGCACGGGGCAGCGTGGGGGCGATCTCGCGGCAGAGTACATTGCGACGCAGTTTGCCGAATATGGTCTCAAACCGGCAGGGGATCATGGGACTTACATGCAGAAAGTTCCCCTGGTCGGAATCACGACGTTGCCTGAGACCCAGTTCTCCCTGATCCCCAAACAGGGCGAAACCATGAATCTGAAGCCGCTGGATGAGTATGTCGCCTACGACCAGAGCCAGCAGGCACAGTCGGATGTCGACGCTGAGGTCGTGTTCGTGGGATACGGAATCGAGGCGCCCGAGTACAACTGGGACGACTACAAGGGTGCGGATGTCCGCGGGAAGGTGCTGCTGATGCTGGTGAATGAGCCGCCGTCGGACGATGCGAAATTCTTCAAAGGCAAGGCGCTTACCTACTACGGCCGCTGGACCTACAAGTACGAAGAGGGGCTGCGCAAGGGTGCGGTGGGAGTGATCCTGATTCATCAGACGCAGATGGCGAGTTATCCGTGGGAAGTCGTGCGGAACTCGAACTCCGGAGAGAAATCGTTCTTAAAGGCGGAAGGGCCGGCGTTGAAAGTCGCGTCATGGATTCATCTGGATGTGGCGAGTCGGCTGGCCTCGGCGTCTGGAATGAGTCTGGACAAGCTGATGACATCGGCGCAGTCGCGTGATTTTCATCCAGTAAATCTTGGTGCGCGATTGAAGGCGCACATAGTCAGCAAGGTCCGGAAGTTCGAATCGAACAATGTGCTGGCGATACTGCCCGGATCAGACCGCAAAGTCGCCGATGAAGCCGTGATGTATACGGCGCATTACGATCATTTCGGCATTCGTTCAGACATGCCGGGAGACAACATCTTCAACGGAGCCGATGACAACGCCACCGGTTGCGGCATTCTTCTGGAAGTAGCGCGGGCCTTTGGGATCGCTGCCGCAAAGCCGCGGCGATCGATTTTGTTCGCCGCTGTCACGGCTGAGGAGCAGGGACTGCTCGGGTCAGAGTATCTGGGGAAGCATCCGCCGATCGCGGCAGGGAAGGTCTCGCTCGATCTGAACTATGACGATGTAAAGCCGCTGGGCGCGCCGGAGGAAGTGCAGGTAGCGGGTGCGGAGCGGACGAGTTTCTACCCAATGGTGGATGCTACGGCCAAGGAATTCCGGCTGGCGATTCGGGCGGACGCGCGGCCCGAGGCGGGCCACTTCTATCGCTCCGATCACTTCAGCCTGGCGAGGGTGGGGATTCCGTCTTTCTCGATTAACGAGGGAATGAAGTTTAAGGGGCATCCAGAATCGTGGGGACTGGACCAGGAAAAGGAGTACGTCGACAAGCACTACCACCAACCCAGCGACGAATATCGCCCGGAGATGGATTTTGTCGGGGACTCGGCGATGGCTAGGTTCGGATTTGCTCTGGGGTGGGAGGCCGCGAGTCTGCCGAAGCTGATCGGTTGGCAGAAGGGCGACGAGTTTGAAGCGGCCCGGGTCAAGAGCCAGCGGTAGGCTGTACCTAGTAGTCGTTGGGCAGAGGAATTTTCTCCGATTCCCGCTTGGGGGCGCCTTCCGACCCCGGGAATTGCCGTGTGATATCAGTCCACTTTGATTCCAGACAACTTAGGTGCCCGTAACCTAGGTAACTTTCGCCCTCTTCCTCGTCCTGCTAGCCTCGATATGTAGGTTTGTAATCAGCAACTTCCGAATCGAATCCTGCTAGGATGCCGAGAATACCTATTTTTCGCCTGGGTGGAGCGCCGGAGAAGCCGGGACTGCCCAATCTGTCGGCGTCGACACCCTTTGTGTCGCTGGAAGGGCTGACAGTTGGGGTCGACAACCTGCGCCACGATGTGTTGCTCAGTGCGAAGTTTGTCGAACTGGCTCGCGCGCAGATTGCGCGATTGATCGCGCGGCACGGCGAATTGGAAGGGCTGCTGGGCGCAGAGGCTCCGCAGGCGGCGCAGGGGCCATCCTGGCTTCGAAGCCAACTGGGAAAGCCCTTGCGGCCCAAGAACGATCCCGGGGAATGGAAATCGGCGCTGACCGAGTTGCAGGTCGCATCGCTCAACCGCGCAAAAAAAGAATTCAAGCTTTCCGTCGATCTGTTGGCCCGCCTGGCGGTGACAAAGTTCCTGCGGGCGGAAATGAACCAGCAGTTCGCGCAGGTGTTGGAGCGTTGCCGGGTCCTGCTGAAGAGCTACGACAACACTCGCCAGCAGCGGGCACACGAGTATCGCGAGAAGGTTGCATCATTCCAGGTACGGAAGAAGATCATTCTGCGCAGAACGGGGCAGGAGATCTTTGAAACGCTACGCGAAGTCGAGAAGAGCACCCTGGCGCGCACACGGCGATCCCTGTTCGGGGAGGAGACCTGCGGCGGCAGTTACTTTACCTATCCACTCTTCCTGAACCGGCTGTTGTTTTCTGAAGACGGGCGGGATGACTACCTGTGCGCAGAGCATTACGTCATGCTGGGGAATTGGGATCGCGATCCTGATCGCTACGGGCGCATGCGCGAGATCGTTTCTGGTTTTCTGCGTCTCCTGTATGGCGAGGAAACGAGCGTGGAAACGATTGATTCCTGGATGAACGTTCCGGAGAATGCCCGCGACCTGGTAGGCACGGGCACGCCGGAAGATTCCAGTGAGGGATTGGCGCAGCAGGAGAGGCTCGCTGCCTGGGTACGGTTGCTGGAAGACGAGCGGGTCATGGAAAACGTGATCGCTTCGTATCATGTGGTGCCGCTGCTCAGCGAGTACGCGCCGAGAATCAATCCACAGCAACTGAAGAATGCTCTGATCGACCGCACGGATTGTGACCGTGTGGAGCGCATGATCCAGGAGAGCGGCAAACTTTCGCCCAACAGCCTGTACACCGCCGTGGCGAAGGTGGCCAGTTGTCGCGGCGCGGAGCGCGCCAAAGTGGCGGCGCGGTTCCTCGCCGATTTCTTCCACTATCACCGGGATCTACGCCGGCTGGAAACCATCAACGCCGCGCTGGATTCCGTAAACCTTGTTGGGAACGAGCGACTGCAAGAACTGTCACGTGTGAACGGGACGCTTTACGAATTCTTGCTGCCTGAAGAACAGGGAGAGACTGACTCGGACCGCGTGCTGCGCCACGTGGTGCTCAAAGCCGATGTCCGCGACTCGACCCGTTTGACGCGGATGATGATGGAGAAGGGGCTCAATCCAGCATCGTACTTCAGCCTGAACTTCTACGATCCGGTCAACAAGTTGCTCGACAAGTACGGGGCCCAGAAAGTCTTTCTGGAGGGCGATGCGATCATCCTGGCCATCCTCGAGAAAGAAGGAGAGCCATCGTTGTCCGTAAGCCGAATGTGCGTGCTGGCGCGGGAAATCATCGAAATCGTACGCGGTTACAACGAGTTGATGCAGCGCTCGGGCATGCCGCAATTGGAACTGGGCCTGGGGATTACCCTGCAGGAGTCGGCGCCGTTGTACCTGATGGATGGCGAACATCAGATCATGATTTCTGAGGCGCTGAACGAAAGCGACCGGCTTTCTTCCTGCAATAAGCGCGCGCGCAAGGTCATGGAACCGCAGGCCGGCCCGTTTCACGTCTATGCTTTTCAGGCGGCGGATGCCGATGCAGGTGGAAACCCTGAGGACGTTATCTTGAGCTTCAATTTGGGCGGAATTCGCATGAACGAGGTGGCATTCCGCAAGCTGCAGAAAGAGATTACGCTTGAGCCGTTAAAGGTGAGATTGCCTGCGTCGCTGGCCTCGTCCGACAAAGGGGAATACAAGCTGTACAGCGCCACTGTGCCGGTTGATCACGAGATCTTCCGCAAGATCGTGGTTCGTGAGAGCCGCATTCCTCGGATCGATGCGACCGACTTCTCCGTGAAGGGCTGGACTGAGCGGTCTTACTACGAAGTCTGTACCGATCCCGGGATTTACAACGCGCTGGAGAAGCGCAAAGGCGCAAGCGGATAGAACACTTCCCAGAATTCTCCGTAGAGACGTTGCCTGCAACGTCTTGCTCGCCGTCATTCATGAACGGTGTCGACAGAGACGTAGCCAGCTACGTCTCTAGGTCAGAAGTTTGTTCCCATGCTAGCCGGTCGAAATGGAATCTGGAACGTTGCTTCGACATCGACCGGAGTTCCGGCCCTTGTCGCCGGCTCAAACTTCCACTGCTGGACGGCTTCGGCCGCATAGCGGTCGAGACGCTGGTCGACTCCGCGAAGGATTCGCACATTGCCGACGCTTCCGTCGGCATGAATTACCGCATACAAGATCACTGTTCCGTGGACATTCTCCCGCATGAGTTGCATCGGGTAGGCGGGGTCAACTTTCCGCGTAGCCATGGGCTGGGATAGATCTGCCGTCTGGGCGTTCGGATCGCGATCGCTGAAGTCATGTTTGAGTTCGGCGAAACGGATGATCCAGCTTCCTCCCGCCGAGTTCAGGTTCGGCATGTTCAGCGTGACTGAGTAGAACCGGCGGCCGCCGAAGACGCTGCGTTCGGGCTCGGAGAGTTTGGCTGCGCCGTCGGGCTGCATGGGGCGCGCCGAGGTGACGCGTGGTGGACGAACGCTGGCGATGAGGTCGGGGTTCACTGAAGAGGCTACCGTCTTATTAGCGGGATCTCCCGCAACCGGCGTGGGCTTCGCGGCGTTGCCAACGTAGAGGCCGGCGGGAGCGTCGCTGGTCGGCTTTGAAGTCGAGCCTCCGCCGTTTCCTCCATTCCCGTGACCACCGTTCGACGCGGAACCTGATGTGTTGCTTGCGGTAAGCGATCCGGCAGTCCCCGATGCCCCGGCATGTCCTTCGGGCGTAGCCGCGAATGTTCCTCTACGGTTGCCGGCTGGCGGGTCAGGGGGAGCGTTTACCTCGGGACGGGCACTGAGGGCGATCACGCGTCCGGGTGATCCCGATGCTCCTGAGGCCGCCAGAGAAGGAGGCGGAGGGGCGACTTGCGGGGCACCGAGCGAGGGTGCTCTTCGGCCACCCGACATCGTCCGTTGAGCGGCGACGGGAAGTTGCGGCGCGGGAGCGATCACTGAGCTCGTCGCGATGTTCATGTCCCCAAGTCTTCGCGAAGAGGAGTCGGCGATGTCCTGGGGTGGCACGATGAGCGCGGGTTGAAGTCCTTGGGCGAGGTTCGGAGCGCTTGAACGGATGTCAGTCGGAGGCGCGGCGACTGGATCCTGTAGCGTCGGAGAACTACGCCGCTGCGCTATATAGTTTGCGTCCGGAGGTGCGACAACAGAATTCTGGAGCGAAGGGGCAATGCGAGTGAGCTGCGCCGCGGGAGAGAGCGGGGCAGGAGGAATTGCCAGTCGCGGCTTCTGGACCGTGTCGGACCAGGCCACGATGTTAGGTAGTGAGACGTTGGTTCTTAGCTTGACTTGAGGCGGAGTGACCACGGTCTGCGAGCGATTGTCAGCTTCGCGTGGAACCGAAATGATGGGTTGACGCGAGAACTCTGGATCGGCTTTCCGGGGAGGATCGCCAGAGGCGCGCAGGGTGTCGAGTGGTGGAAGGTATTCGGCCGGCCGGTAATAGACTACTTGCGAATGGTCGAAAGCGGGCTTCGTCTCGACTCGCGGGCGCAAGGCGAACAGATGTGTGAAACCAATGAGGAGAGTCATCGCGATCACGTGATACGCGACTGACTCGAGGAAGCAATACCAGGGAAGGCTCCGTCTCACGAAGACGTCCGACCAGAATGGGGCCGGTGCAGAGTGAAGTTCGAGTGGCGGCAGACGGCGTGGGAGCAGAATGTCGCGCAGATTGCCGAAGAAAACCCGGGGTCGGGAGGGCAGGTCGACCAGAAGCCGCGGAACAGAGCGGTCTTGCGGGGTCTCAATGACGGGTGGGACTGCGGACATATCTCTCCATACTAGATGCGAATCTGCGGTCCGGGAAAGCCGGGAGGACACTCCGAAGATCTGCAACCCGCAGATCATGACGCGGGCTCTCATGACAAACCGTTTATAATCATGGGCTCGGCATACTGCCGGAATTCTCACAGTAAGGAAACACTTTGCTCGACTTTTTAGGAGATTTACGACGCACCCACATGTGCGGAACGCTGCGCGCCTCCGACGCTGGAAAAAAAGCTGTGCTGATGGGTTGGGTCAACAAGCGCCGCGATCACGGCAGCTTGCTTTTTGTTGATCTACGCGATCGCAGCGGCGTTACACAGGTCGTGGTCAATGCGGATCGAAATGCCGCGATCCATGAAAAGGCGGAAACGCTGCGGAACGAGTATGTAATCGCCGCCATTGGGTCGGTGAAGTTGCGCGAGGTCAACACCGTGAACCCGAACATGCCGACGGGCGAAGTGGAACTGGTTGCCGATGACATTCGCATCCTGAATGAGTCGAAGCTGCCGCCGTTCCTGCCTTCGGATACGGCTTTGACCAATGAAGAGACGCGGCTGAAGTATCGGTATATCGACCTGCGGCGCGACGCGATGCAGTTCAATATTGAGACGCGACACAACGTCGCCAAGGCTATCCGAGACTATCTTTCGGCGCAGGGATTTTTCGAGATCGAGACGCCTTTCATGACGCGATCCACGCCCGAGGGCGCGCGCGATTATCTGGTGCCCAGCCGCGTTCAACCTGGGACGTTCTACGCGCTGCCGCAGTCTCCGCAGATGTTCAAGCAGATCCTGATGATCTCAGGGTTCGACAGGTATTTCCAGATCGTGCGCTGCTTCCGCGATGAAGATTTGCGGGCGGACCGGCAGCCCGAGTTCACGCAAATCGATCTGGAGATGACGTATCCGCAGCCGGAGAGCGTTTGGGGCGTGGTGGAAGGATTTCTGCAAGCTGCCTTTAAGGCTGCGGGCGAACAGATTGACACTTCGTTCCCCCGGATGGATTACGACGAGGCGATCCGGCAATACGGGATCGACAAGCCCGATCTGCGGATACCGCCGTTTACCGACGTCCAGGAATGCTTCACTGCAGGAAATCTGCAGGAGTTGGCGATCAATCCGAATCTGCCAGTGATCGCGATTCGGATACCGAAAGTCGGCGAGTTGTCGCGCAAGGAGCGCGATGACATCAAGCCGATGTTCCACTCCAAGGGCGGAGCTCGAGTGTACGAGGACTTCAAGCGCATTGGGAACAAGTATCCGGAGGCTGCGGCGGCAATTTCGAAGAAGAGCGGGATGGAAGAAGGCGACCTGATCGTGCTGGTCGCGGGATCGGCGCAAGCCGGCCCTCAGACGGCGCTGCCTGCGCATCGGAAGGTAACGCCTGCGGAGCTCGCGATTTACGCCTCGGCGGGACTGCTGCGGCTGGCGCTCGCGCAGAAGTATGCAGACCGTCACGGAATCTTCAAGAAGACCGGCGATCCGATGAAAGACTACCGTTTCTTGTGGGTCACGAATTTTCCGATGTTCGAGTGGGACGAGGGCGAAAAGCAGTGGATGGCGGCGCACCATCCGTTTACCTCGCCGCATGAGCAGGACATGGGCCTGCTCGAGCAGGGAGTCGATTCGGTGAACGATCCGCAATCGACCCTGAGCGCCGTGCGCGCGCTCGCGTACGACGTTGTGCTCAATGGCACCGAGTTGGGCTCAGGATCAATCCGTATTCACCGGCAGGATATTCAAGCCAAAATCTTCAAAGCGCTCGGCATGACCGATGAGGAGGCCAGGAAGCGTTTCGGATTCTTCCTGGAGGCGCTGGAGTACGGCACCCCGCCACACGGTGGAATCGCGCTGGGGCTAGATCGGATCGTGATGATTCTGGCGGGCGCGGAGAGTCTGCGCGAAGTGATTCCGTTCCCGAAGACGGCGCGCGCGGTGGATTTGATGGTGGATGCGCCCACGCCGGTGGATGAGAGGCAGCTGCGGGATCTCGGGATTTCGATCAAGAAACCGAGCTAGCCGCGGTCAAAAGCAATCAACCACGAAGGGCACGAAGTTACACGAAGGAAAACGCAGTGCTTCGTGAACCTTCGCGGTTATCGCTTTTGTGAACCTCGCCCCCGAGCACTCCGTCGATGACGTCCTTAATCCTAGCTAGGGTCCAGCAGTTGGATTCGTGGTGTCCGCGCAGGCGGAGCTTGAGGTAGTTGTCGGTGAGGGCTTCGGTGAACTCTCCGTTTGCGTCATTCCCCAGGACATTCAGCGTGATTGCTTCGAGTGTCTTGCCGACAAAGCTCCGCATGAAGGACAACTTCTTCTCTGACGCCAACTCGCGCAGAACGCGATTGCGCTCTCGCGCCACGTGCACTGGGACTTGATTATTCATCTCTGCCGCCGGAGTCCCAGGACGGGGTGAGTAGGTGAACACGTGAAGGTAAGTGAACGAAAGGTCCTCGATCATCTGCCATGTGGCTTCGAATTCGGAATCGGTCTCGCCGGGGAAGCCGACCATCACATCCGCGCCGATCGCCGCGTCCGGCATGGCGGCGTGAATCTTCTCGATCTTCTCGCGATAGTGCCAGGGGCGATACTTGCGGTGCATGCGCCGTAACACGGCGTCGCTGCCGGATTGCATGGGGACGTGCGTGTGCTTGGCGATACGCGGCGAGGTCGCGACGAGAGCGATGAGTTCGTCGGACCAGTCCATTGGTTCGACGGAGGAGATGCGAAGCTTCTCGAGGCTGGTTTCGTTCAGGATGCTGCGGATCAGCCCCACCAAAGACGCAGGCGAGCTTTGCTCGCCCGGACAGCCGAGGGCGGCTGTCCCCACATGAACTGAAGATGAGGGCTGGCTGAGGTCTGAGGCCCGAGGTCCGACGTCCAGATCCCTTCCCCATCGGCCTAAATTGATGCCGCTGATGACTACTTCTCGATAGCCCGCCTCGACGAGCGCGTTGACTTCGCGAATGATGCGAGCCATAGGCAACGAGCGGCTGTGGCCACGGACGTAGGGAATCACGCAGAAGGAACAGCGATTATCACATCCTTCTTGCACTTTGAGGTTGGGGCGGGTGCGTTCGTTGGCAGCATCGAAGACCGGAGCGGCTAGGAGTTCAGTGTGGGCGAATATGTCGGAGACGAAAATTGAGTTGTCAGTTCTCAGTTCTCGGTTCTCAGTCAACCCCGCGAGCGGTACGAAAGCCGGTCGAGTGTTCTCGGCGCTCGTCGGCCCACAGAGGGCGATTTCCGCCAGTTGGTGTTTATGAGAGTTGCCGACGACCAGGTCCACTCCCGGCAGGGTTGCGAGTTCCTCGGGCGCCCGTTGCGCGTAGCAGCCGGTGACAACGATTCTGGCTTCAGGATTCTGGCGGCGGACTCGGCGAATCGCGGCGCGGGCGTCCTGATCGGCGCCCGCAGTCACGGTGCAGGTATTCAGGATTACGACTGAAGCTTGCGTCGGACTGGAAGCGCGCGCAAGTCCGCGCTCTTCGAACTGCCGTTCGAGGGCGGCGCCATCGGCCTGCGTGGCACGGCAGCCGAAGTTTTCTACAAAGAATCCGGGCACATCCTATGGTACCGTACTCCCCGAATCCTTAAACGAAGCGGCGGGGAATCAGGCAGTAGCCTGCGTTCTCCGCGATTGGAAGCACTCCCGGCAAAACACCGGACGTCCCTGGGTTGGACGGAAAGGGACGGTTGTCTGCTTGCCGCAGCCCGAGCATGTGGCCTGGGTCTCGACCTTCGTGTAACGATAGTTCTGTCCCGGGGCAGGAGGCGCTCCCAGCACGGCCAGCCGCTTGCCTTTGCATGCTTTACAGCGTTTGGGTTCGTTCTTGAACTGCTTATCGTGAAAGAAAAGCTGTTCCCCGGCCGTGAAGATGAAGTCGGTCCCACAGTCGATACACTTCAGCACCTTGTCCTGAAATTCCATTGAGGATGGCTCCTTCAGCCCGTTTCCGTCGCGCCCACTCGCGGGGAATGAACTGCGGTGGTGACACCGAAAGACAGGTCGTCTACTACTCCCCCCTCTGTACTGCCCCTTGGACTCGGCCCTCCGCGCAGTCGGAAGACCGCGTGGGTTACTGAATATCGTTTATGCCGGGAAGAATGTTGATATGAAATCCCTGATGCAGCTCAACATGGTGGGGGCCAGATCGAGCAGGGCCGCTCCGGGACGGAGCGGCCCTTCATTGCGTTAATCCTGTTCTTTGCGTGTCTTCTTTCTGGCGCGCTTGCGAGCCAGAGCAGCTTTTACACGCTTTTTTTCGCCGGGCTTCAGGTAGAAGGAGTGGCGCTTAACCTCCTTGATGATGTCTTCCTGTTGCACCTTGCGCTTGAAGCGGCGTAGAGCATTCTCGAGGGATTCTCCCTCTTGAAGCCTAACTTCTGCCAAATCTACACACCCCCAGACTCGTCCGGGATGGACCGAATAGTTATGACAAGGATTTGACCGCAAGTCAAGTGGGACTGACGAATTTCTTAACAGTTTGCCTGATTTGGGCCGGAATTTGGCTCAGTTTGAGACTCGGGGGACGTTTGACGGCCCACAAACAAGAAAAACAGGAATGTGGTGCTTGGCCAAAGCTGCAGAAACAAGCGGTTTAGCGAGAATCGCAGGTGCCAGTAGAGCTCATTGGGAGTGATGACATATACGGCGAAGTATCCGGCCAGGGTCAACGCCACTGTGACAATTGAAGACCGGAATGCCGCTTCTTTGCGACGAATTCTGGAGGAAGGGAGCAACAAGCTGAGCGCTACGAACAAGACGGTGGTGGGAACGACCCATTTCCCGAAGCGGAAGAAGTCCTTGGCATACCACTGCAGAATCGCCCAGTAACGTCCCGGAGTAAGAATCTTGTGAATCATGGTTTCAGAGTTGGAGAATAAATCGCCGGGCGGTGCGATGAAATGCTTGAACGAGGCGATCAGGACAACGAATGGAGCAATTGCGAGCAGAAGCACACCAAACTGGCGCACGGAGTCGAGGCCCAATCTACCCGATGCCGGCCGGCGCATCCGCAGTTGAACGGTCTGAGAGACCAGAAACGCGAGAAGAAAAAGCAGGCCTTCGTTCTTCGTCCAGGCTGCGAAGCCCGTCGCTGTGCCCAACAGCACTAACAGGCCTCGCTTCCGGCCATCGGCATTTGTTGCCGAACGCTGCTGATACAGATGCAGAAGCGCAATAGCGGCCAGGAAGAAAAACGACAGAGGAATGTCAGCGTACTGGGCAGCTCCCTGTTCGATGAAGAAGGGGGTGGATGCCAGCGCGATGCCTGCCATGGCCGCAGAGGTGATGCCGCGGAGAGTCGCCACAGCCGAAACCAGAAGCCCAAGCGTCGCGAAAGTGAACACGAGACTGATTATCGCGGGGACGATCGGATCGTCATGGCCGATATAGCTCCAGACGTGCGCGATCGCCGCCGGGACAAGCGGCGGGTAGTCGGGATGAGACCAGGGGATCAAGGTGCTGAAGCCATCGTGCCAGTGGCTGCCTCCCACGGAAAAAAAACGGGCGTGCAGATTCCAGATGGCGAAAGCATCCCAGCCATCGCCGTGCGGATGGGCGCGCGCGCGAAGCACGGTGGCGAAGAGCACGGCGGGAATGGAGATCGCGAGAGAAGCCATCAAAAGACGGTGAAGCCAGTGGGGTAGTTTGAGATCCGGGACACGGGAGATGATTGAGTTTGAAGGTCTGCGACGAGCGCGAACGAAGAGATACACGCCAAGCAGCACCCCTGTCACGCATAAGTCGGCAGTTAGTATGTGAACGATGCCTAGCAGGCGCTCGATGAAATAAGCTGAAGAGAAGATCCCGAATCCAAATCCAACCGACAAGGACAGATTCATCCACCATTCCGACTTGTTGGACTCTTGGCACGGCCATGCCGCGGAAGTGACCATGTATCCCGAGATGAAGCAGAGTCCTAGCGCCAGGGTAATGTTCATCTATCTCGCGTCCTCGCCAGCGAGGAGCAGGACTCCGCTGCCGAAGTCTTTAACCAGTCGAAGGTTCGGAGGAAGATTCGAAGGCGGCGAAAGAGGGAAGTTGCCGATCACGATCGCGTGATGGGTTGAACGATCTACGACTAACGGGGCAAGGGCATACTGGGTCAGATAATGGTCGGGAGTTGAGGAATTGCCACTCTCCCCGATGTAGCCGATGACTCCGGTTGCGGGCAGACGGGTTTTCACGGCAGCAAAACGCTGATCCGATCGCTTGGAAGTGTCATCCTGGCTCAGGTGCGCCGGGTTCGGTGCTTCGCGAAGAATGCGGATCGTGGATAGCAGACAACAGAATATGAAGAGAAGGGTGGCACAGGTCGCTCTGGGCGAAGCGGACTCCGTGGATTGTGACAGTTGCATATAGAGGAACTCGCAGCATTATATGTCTGCGAGTCCGGGCAAACGTGCCGACTTCCCTAATTAGTCCTGAATTAGTCCTGCAGAAAATAGAAATTCCACGCTTCGTTCTTTGCGATCTTTGCGAATCCTTCGCGATCTTAGCGGTTCAGAAGCCTTTAACCGCGAGGGTCGCGAAGAACGCCGCAAAGGTCGCGAGGAAATTCAGCTGCCTGTGATTTGCAAACAGATTCTTGCTGCATTGTGCATTGATCAATCAATAAGCTTCTGCCTCAAGATCCTGCTTTGGCGCGGAGTGTGGTTACAGAGGCCTTGGGAAGCGTCATGAACTGCGTCCCTGAAGCCAGCGTTTTCGCGATGGGGGGCTCATTCGGATCTGGATGGCCGTTGGGCCCGTCCGACTTCCACATGTACTGATCGCTGCCGAAGGTGATCGTGGTGATTGGTCCAGTAAATGATCTGTGGGCAGCGTCATCGAAAGCAATGCGAACCTCGTGCGGGTTGGATTGATCTTTGTTGATCAGCATCAGTGACCAATTTCCGTCCGGGCGCTCAACGGAGTAGGCCGTGATGAGCGTATGGCCGGCGGCGTCCTGAAGATCGCAGGCTGCCGGATAGAGTTTATGGACTCCCGCCCGATGTTGCACCCACTCGAGGTTGATCAGGCGGCTAGCGTGGTACTGCGATGTGTAGGTCTTTACGTTGAGTTTCTCGTCGGCGACATAGTTGCCATAGGTGCCGAAGCCGTGGCATCCCGGACGCAGGGGTTCTGGTTGGATTGGCGAGTGATAGTAGACCGCTCCGCCGGCGGTGAGAAACGCCCCGACGCTGTCTGCGAGCCAGAGGGCGGCGAAGATGTCCGCCATCTGCTGGGCGTTGCCGTAAGTGACATTGCTCTCGGTGTTCATCATGGGGACGTTCGCGGGAAGGCCATCCTGACGCCACACGTCGAGAATGTGGCTGATCAGCTGCGGCTCACGAAATAAGTCGGCCCATACGATCTCACACGGTGGATAGGGATAATGCTCGAAGCTCATGAAGGCCAGATCAGAGATACGGTTGCGCGCCTTCAGGTAATCAAGGAAGCGACCGAGCCATGAGGTGCGGCCCTGCGCGTCTGGCCAGACCTTGATGTCTTCGTTTACGCCCTCGAAGACTGGGCCACCGAGCTTCAGGTTCGGATCGACCTTATGCATCGCGGCCGCGAACTGCAGATAGAGTTCCGCGTAGTCTTCGGGCAGCATGTACTGGCCGTCGGGTTCCTCGCCCATTTCTACGTACGAGATGGGAAAGCCACGCTTCTTCAGATACTCCATCTGTCCGGCAGCGTCATCCGGAGTTCCGTAGAGCAGCGAAATCGGGATCATCGCGGGCAGGTTGTTAGTGATGCCGCTGGTGAAGAACAGGTCGAGTCCGGTTTGGTCACCACGCGTGTCGATGTCTGTTTCGGAGTGCCACGGGTCGATGGAAGAGCACAACGTGACGGTTTGATTCTGATCGGGACGGTGCTGGATCAGGTCGACGAATTCGCCCGCCGGAGTGACCGTTCCGACATAGATTTCGCGGATTGCGTATCCGGCTGCGCTGCGAGGATCCTTCGGGTCATGCGTGGCGTTGGGCCTCGTATCAACCGTATTCGACGATTCCGTCATCCAGATGCGCAGATGACGCGCGTTGATTGGAGATGAAGAGAGTTGTAGCGTTGCCGTGCCGCCCTTGCCGTCAGTGATCGCGCCGTTGGGAAACGCAGTCCAAATGCCCGAAGTCGGCCGCTCCATCGGTGAACTTTCCGCGCTGGCTTTCTCTGGCGCCCAGTACTGCACTTCATAGCGCCGCGCGTAGGGATCCATCCAGTCGATTCGAATGTGGGATACGGGCTCGTGTGATCCGAGATCGATAACGATCCATTGAGGATGCTCCGAATCGGGCTGTCCGGTAAATTTGCTGGACAAGTACGGATTACTCTTCCAGAAGGTTTCTGGATTGCCGTCAGTAATCCGCGAGTAGCCGCGCTCGGCGCCGCCATTGCGCGTATGGCCGCGGTGCGGGAGAGGATATCCGTAAGAGTGGCGGATGGGCTCTTTCAGGTCCGTGCTGCCGGTGAAGTATCCACGCTTGTTGGCCAGATCACTCCAGGTGCCATTGGGATTCCAGTGCCAGGCTCCGATCGACAATTCTGTGTTCTGGCGGTAGGTGATCGGGCCCCAACCGGCCGACAGGCACTGCTTGACCATCTCGGGCGTGTAGATCTTCTCGACAACATCGTGCGAGAGGATGTCCATGGAACTGCCGAGCGCCTGATCGGGATCGAAGAGGATGGGCTTCGCTGCAGAAGAGATGCGGACCGTGGACGCCGTCGAGCTGGCTTCGGGCGTCCCTGGCTCGCGCGCCGCGGTCAGAAGAGGGGCCGGAATGGCCGTTAGCGTCACGGCGGCGCTGGCGGCGCCAATAAATTTGCGGCGAGAGATGCTTGGGGTTTTCATGGGAACGGGGAAGTATAACGCCATGCGGCGCGGGAGTTTTTTATCTGCTGAAAACGTCGGAGGTTTTCTTGAGAGAGACTTCGGCAGCATCGCGCTGCCGCTCGGCTTCGCCTTCGCGGGACAGCCGAAGGCGGCTGTCCCCACATTGTCATTGTTCAGTCATTCAGAAGACGAACTTCAGGGCTAACTGAATTTGCCGTGGAGCGTAGGCCGCGTTCGGCTTCATGAAATTGTTGGGCAACTTGTAGTAACCGGGATACGTCGCGATGTTGGCGGTGACCGAATCTTGCGCGAACGTGCTCGCGCTGGCGATCATTCCGTTGGAAGTGATGGCGACGCGCTGATTGTCGCGGTTCAACAGATTGAACGACTCGGCCACCAGGTTGAGTTTGTAGCGCTCGTGGAAACGAATTGTGCGCGTGAGGCGAAGGTCCGTTGTGGCATAGTCAGGTCCGGTAAAGGCGTTGCGGCTGTATCCCGGGAGACGATCGTTGAGATCGTTGCCGTCCTGGTTGGGATCGCCGGAGACGGTTGCGTTCACCGGGCGGCCGGTGCCGTAGTTCACGACAGATGAAAGTTTCCAATCGTTGAAGAGGTGCCCGAGGAGTTCGTGTCCACGGTGAAAGAATCGAGGTTCGGCGGAGAAAGCTATAACGAAACGATGGCGTTGGTCGGTAACACTGGGGCCGCGCTCGGCGCTGGGCACATAGGAATTCTGCACGGTGGCAGGCTGGCCGGCGACCAGAGCGTCCTGCCCGTCATCCATTGCGCGGGCGTATGTGTAGGAAAGCCGGAAGTAAGTGCCGCGCGCAATGCGGCGGTTCATGGAGAGAGTCGCGCCATTGTAGTTGCTGGATGCGGCGCTCTGAAACTCGTTGATGGCGCCAAGTTGGGCAATAGGACGTCCGAGCGGATTAATGCAGGGCGGCCACGGACACGTCAGCGTGCGGGTGAACTGCCAAGTCGAAAACGAATCGATGGTGTAGTAGCCGCCTTCGAAAGTCGAGCCGGTGGAATCGAAGATCGGATAAGAGAGCGCAATTGGTTGCGGAAGGTTCACGTCGAGCGCGCGGATGAGATGCTCTCCGCGGACATTCAATAAGGAAAGCGAAACAGTCATGCGATTGGCGACTTCCTTCTCGATAGTCAAGCTGGACTGCTGTACCCGAGGAGTGACGAAATTCGGCGCAAACGCTGAGACCTCGTGAGTTACGCCTTGCGTGAATCCGGCGGGCAAGTTACAGTTTGCGCCGTCCAGAGGACAATTCACCAGCGGATTGGGATACGCGGGGAAGACCTGGTGATCGTAATAGTCGTTGTTTCTCAGGAAGACGTGAGAATCCGTGACGCCGTTCTCGGTCTGAACGATTGAGTTGTAGATCTGCGGGATGCGAACAAAGAAGATCCCGTATCCGCCGCGGATCACAAACGGACGCTTGTCTCCCAGAGAGTAGGCGAACCCGGCGCGCGGAGCGAAGTTGTACGGCTGAAATGGGAGCTTGCCGGAAGGCGGGAATAGTGGACTTGAGACTACGCCCGCAGTCGTGAACGTCTGCAGATCCCAGCGTACGCCGAGGTTTAGAGCGAGCCGGTTAGTCACGCGAATGGTGTCTTGCGCGAAAGCGGCGTATTCGTTGGTGTCCGGACGCGAGCTGGCGCTACCGAAATTCTGGAGATAGTAGTGCGGGACCTGATGCGCATAGGCGCGAAGGGGTGTAAGCTGCAGTCCGCCCTGCCTCGGTTCGAATGTGAACGGGTCGACCTTGAGGGGATAAAAAAGGTATTCACCGCTCTGCTGGCTGGGGAAGAAGTCGTAGATCGAGGTTAACAGGGCGTCTGCGCCGAATTTCCACGTATTGCGGGAACCCTCAAAGCTGAGCGTGTCGGCCACGTGCAGCCGGTGCTCGCGCGTTTGGCGCGGCAGGATATTGGAGCGTCCCACACCGTCGAGGATCGTGGGAATCTTCACCAGCACATCACTGGAGTTGCTATAGGACTGCTGCTGATCGCGGGAGAACTGCACGCGGAAATGGCTGATCAGGCGCGACGTGATGCTGGAGGTCAGCGACAGGTTCGCGGTTTCAGTCGAGACGTGTTCCTCGCCATTATTGCTGATGGAATTGTAGGTGACAGGACTGGCTGGATCGAGGAACACATTATTCGATCCCCAATACCGGGTAGTGTTCACACGCAACGCGAGTTGGTTGCGCGGGTTGAGGTTGATATCGAGCTTCGCGTAAGAAGAATTTCCAATTTGTGCGGCTGGATACTCGCCCGCAAGAGACGTAAGCTGCGCAGCAGCGCCAAAGACCAAGGCTTGGTCGGTAGCTTCGTAATCGCCGCCGCTGTAAGGTCCAGTGCTGGCCTGTGGAACGACGCGCGAGCTGCCGTTCAGAAATTCGACGACATTGGGCACGTGAAAGATATGTTGATCGAATCCGGTGAAGAAGAAGATTTTGTTGCGCTTCAGAGGTCCGCCGATGGTGCCTCCGACCTGCTGCTGACGGTTGTGTGGTTTGAAGGCGAGAAATGGAACGGAGGCGCCAAACGAGCTGTCGCGGAGATAGTAGAACGCCGTACCATGCAGATGGTTCGAGCCCGATTTGGTTACCACATTGACCACGGCGCCGCCGGATCGTCCTTGCTCAGCGCCGTAGGCATTCGAAGACACGCGAAATTCCTGCACGACTTCGGTGGAGAACTGATACGGCGCCCGATAGCGGCCGCGCGCCTGCGCGAAGAATGCATTGTTGTAATCACTGCCATCGACGAGAAAGGTGTTGTGCACCCCGCGAATACCGCCGAAGGATAGGTCGCCACTCGTAGCGGAAGTCAGGCCGCGGGGATCCTGTGTGACTCCGGGCGAGAACAGGGCGAGGTCTGAGAAACGGCGGCCATTCAACGGGAAGTCGTTCAAGGAGCGCTCATCGAGCAGGGTGGAGACGGCGCTCGGCTTGGTCTCAACCATCGCGGGTGCGCTCGATACGGTGAGGCTTTCCTGAGCGCCCGCAATCTTGACTCGAAATGCGAGTTCTGCCACGCCACCGACATCGACATGCAATGGGGGGCTAACCTGGGGCGACATGCCTTGCGCTTCCACTCGAGCGGAATAATCTCCGGGCGGCAGTAACTCCAGGGCGAAGTGACCTTCCGAATCGCTGGTTGCCGTGTATTGTGTGCCTGTCCCGGCGTTCACGAGCACGATCGAAGCCTGCGTCACGCGGGCGCCGGCGGGATCGACCACGGTGCCGCGAATCGATCCGGTGGCGGAGTCTTGTCCGGCGAGTTGGACTGGAGTGCCCAGTACAATCACGAGAGTGGAGAAAGCAAAAAGAAGAGAGGTAGTGCGGACTGCGAGCATGAGATCGCCCCTGAGTGCGGAGATATGCTCGGAGGGATGGTCCAGCACCGTTAACCGGACGTGCGCCAGACAGTCAACGGAGGAGAACCGGAGGGCGCGTTCTTGCGAAGCGCGGCCGGGAAGCTCCTCCGCCAAAATTGAGAAACCCAGTCCTGTATAGCATCGGCGAAAAAGTAGTTCTGTGATCCTAGGGATTTATTTGGACATGATTCCCGGAGTGGAAAATCAGATGCTGTGCTGTCTCAGCATGAAGAGAAGAATCCGAGGTGCACCACGCACCCCGGATTGTTGTTTGTTAACGAACGGTGACAGAAACCGGAACGGAATGGCTCAAGCCACCTGACGTACCCGTAATAGTCAGGGACGCCTGGTTGTTGGTCGGTGTGTGATTCGAATAGTTTCCGCATGCGACGGTGAACGTCATGCCCGTGGCAAGCAGAGCCAGAATGGCGAGCAACATCAGCTTCTTCCCTGCAGTCGATGTAACCTTGCTGCGGCGCACGGTGAACAGCGTCCCAAAGAGGCCCAGGCTTGAAAGCAAGAGCATTCCGGGATGTCCGTAGCCTCCGCCCGGAGGTGTTGCTGCCGCAGAAACGGTCAGCGTGGAACTCGAGGCGTTTGATCCGGGTGAAATCGTGTTAGGAGCGAAGCTGCAGGTGAGTCCGGCGGCTGGCGTGCAAGAGAGAGCGATCTGGCCATTGAAGCCACCTACGGCCGCGGATCCAATCGTGAGCGTGGTCGAGCCTCCCGCAGTGACTGTCACGGCTTGCGCTGAAAGATTCAGCGAAAAATTCGGCCCGTTGACGGTCGTTGCAGGAACGAGAGTTGCGAATAAACCGCTCGTCTGGTTGGCGCCTCCAGCGGTGAAGTAGAGCGTGCTCGGATCGCCGGTGCCACCCTCTCCGAAGACCATATCCCAGAGGCCCGGGTTGACGATGACGTGGCCCGCGGAATCCGTCACTTGACCTTTAAAGTTGCCGGCCGTGTCGTAGGCATTGATGGTGCCGTCTCCGAAATTGCCGACCAGTAGATCAGTGGAGAAGGTCCCAAAAGTTGCCGGAGTAATCACCATGCCCCACGGAGCATTCAAGGTGCCTCCCGTCGCGAAGTTGCGCGTGAAATTGCCTTCAGCGTCGAATGCGTCGATGATTCCCAACCCCGCCCCAATCACTGGATCGTGCTTGGCGGCATCCTGCATGGCGTAAGCAACCAGAATGACATTGGCGATTACCTTGACTCCGTGCGGCGCATACCCCGCCGGAAGGTGGGGATCGGTGAAATTGCCGGCAAGATGTGTCGGGTTGAAGTTGTGGTCGAACACATCGATTTTGCCGCTATTAAAGTTGGCAGCCAGAAGGAACGCACCCTCGTTGTTGTTTAGGAGAGCGAGGCCCTTGTAGACCGCGCCGGCGGCAGAGTTGTCGACTACGGTGAAGGCGTTGCCCTGACCCGTCCAGTTGGCGATGATGCCGTCCTCGGTATCGAACAGGAAGGCTCCATTGCCGAAGATTCCGGCCTGGGAGTTGGCAACTGCCCCCGTAGGGCAGCCTTGCGGGCAGGGATTGTGCGCGGCAACCGGGATGACCACCGTTGGCTGAGTCTTGTTCCCTTGCGCGTCATACAGCGTGGAAGTACCGCCGTTGTTGTTTGCGACCCAGAAGGGCTGTCCCGGAATGAAGGAAATTCCCCACGGGTTCGACAGCTGCGCGTCAGTGTGGTTGGCCACACCGGCGGTGTTAGCGACCAGATTGGTTTGCGAGTAGCCATTCTGTTGAGCGAAGACCGAAGAAGCGCCCGCGATCGTGAGCAACCCGAGTATCACTGCCCGAAAAGTCAGTGTTTTGATTTGCATTGTGTTTCCTCCTTTCGCGAATTACCCGGATCGGCTCCAGAACTGGTGGTTCGTGGTGCTGCTTTCAACGTTTCAGTCAGCTTGCGTCCGTTCTGCAATCCGCTTACAGGATTGAGGGTACGGACCGCATACAATCCGCGTGTCACCTCTGCGTCTTGACCTTGTAAAACGCGCGTAGCAATGTCCGCGGATAGTCTCCAGTTTGTAAAGAGCTATGCGAGGGCCGAAATATCAGCGTTTCTGCGTGCTGGAACGGCGCAGTCGCGCGGCCGGAATAAGCACGCCCACTCGGAAATCTGGTATGTTGAGTGTCTTTATCTCTATGGAGAATTTTCAGGCGAGAACGTGATTCGGTCCTTTAAGGGCGTGAAGCCGACGGTTCCGGCCAGTTGCTATGTCGATGAATCGGCGCAGATTATCGGCGACGTTGTGCTGGGTGAGCATGCCTCGGTGTGGATGAACGCCGTGGTGCGCGGCGACGTGCACGAGATCAGGATCGGGGCGTACTCCAACGTGCAGGACAACAGCGTGCTGCACGGCATGAAGCAGCGATGGGGCGTATATCTCGGCGAGTATGTGACGGTCGGGCACTCGGTGACGCTGCACGGGTGCGTGATTGAGGATCGGTGCCTGATCGGCATGGGATCGATCATTCTGAATGGCGCACGGATCGGTGCGGGATCGATCATTGCCGCAGGAACTCTGATTCCGGAAAAGACGGTTGTGGAACCCGGATCGCTGTGGATGGGATCGCCAGGGAAGTTCCGCAAGAAGCTCGGTCCGGAAGAGGATGAGATGATTCTGCGGTATGCGAGGAATTATCTTGGATATAAAGACGAGTATTTGAAGGAGAGGTAGGTATTACCGAGTACCGAGAATTGTCATCCTGAGCGGAGCGGGCAGGTGAGCATAGCGAACCGGCCTGCGGAGTCGAAGGATCCCTATAGCGAATGATGCGTCGAAGGAGCTAGGGATCCTTCGACTCCGCGAGCTCATTCGAGCTCGCTTGCGCTCAGGATGACAGGCGATAACAAACCATATGATCAAGGCTGTTCGAGGAACGCGAGACCTTCTGCCGCCGGATACGGCGCTGTGGAACTTCGTGGAGGCTACAGCGCGCGACGTTTTCCGCGCCTACAACTTCCAGGAGATTCGCACGCCGATTTTCGAGGTGACGGAGTTGTTTGCCCGCGGTGTCGGGGAAGAGACCGACATCGTCGCGAAAGAGATGTACACGTGGGAGGATCGAGGGCGAGCGGAGAGCGATAGAGGACAATCGCTGACACTCCGTCCAGAGGCCACTGCCGGCATCGTCCGAGCCTACATCGAGCACAAACTCGGCGACCGCGGACTGAACAAGCTTTATTGCATCGGCCCGATGTTCCGGCGAGAGCGCCCGCAAAAGGGCCGCTATCGGCAGTTCTACCAGATCGATGCTGAAATCATCGGGCCGCCGTCCGCCGGCAGCGAATCTCCTGCGCGGGATGCGGAAGTTCTGGAAATGCTCGCCACGCTTCTCGACCGACTCGGGATTACAAACTGGAATCTCCAGTTGAACTCGGTGGGCACGCCCACCGATCGCGTCCAGTTTAACGAGGCACTGCGCGCGGCGTTGCAGCCGGTAGTCGGACAGATGTGCGCGGACTGTCAGCGGCGAGCGGTGACGAACCCACTGCGAGTATTCGACTGCAAAGTGCCGGAGGACCAGTCGGTCATTGAAACCTTGCCGCGCATCACCCAGTTTCTCGGCGAAGACTCCCGCAAGCACTTCGAAGCGGTGCAGGCGATCCTTGCTAAGGTTGGCGTTCCATTTTCGTTGAACGACAGGCTGGTGCGCGGGCTCGACTACTACACGCGAACCGCGTTCGAATTCACGCATGGCGCGTTAGGCGCGCAAAATGCGATTCTTGGCGGCGGTCGCTATGACGGGTTGTCGGATGCCTTGGGAGGTCCCGCGGCTCCGGGCATTGGATTTGCGATCGGCGAGGATCGACTGGTGATGTCGCTTCAGGAGAAGACGCCGGCCGAGAGCGTGCTGCGCAAGCCCGATGTTTATGTTGCTCCCATGGCCGGAATGAACGGAGATGCGGCGCGGCTGGCACGGGAGCTGCGGCGCCACGAGTTGGTCGTGGAATTGGGAGACGACGCTTTCCGGTTGAAGAAATCGTTCGAGGCTGCGACGAAGGTCGGCGCGAAATACATTCTCATCGTCGGTGAGAACGAAGTGAAGGCGGATGCCTTCGCTTTGAAGAATCTCGCCACCGGTGAGCAGGTGTCGATCGTACGCGCTAACTTGGCAGCGTGGTTGAGGAGCAATCGTGGGTAAACTCCATATCGAAATCAATGATGAACTGGCGAGATGATCCAGGGGGGAATATGAAACGCGGGTGTGCAGCACTACTTCTGATTTTGTGCAGCGCTAACGTCTTCGCGAAGACGGGACAGGCCAAGGCCGATAAGGTACCCACGGAATTCGAGCAAACTCTGATGACGGCCGAAAAGGGATTTATCGACGCCGCGAAGAAGGGTGATGCTTCCTTCTTTAAGCGTACTCTGACGGATGATTTTTCCTTCGTTTCCTACGATGGTCAACTCTACAACCGCCAGGAAATGATCGACCAGTATGGTCAAGCTGGCACCGATATCCTGCCCTATGAAATGAAAGTGGTATCTGCTGGTGAGGGTGTTGCGATTGTGACCTACAACGTTGTGCTGAGAGTGCCTGCCTCGGAGGATCAAGGACCGCCGCCGCGCTATCAGCACTTCACCACGGTCTGGGTGAAGCAGGGTGACGTCTGGAAGATGAAGTTCCAGCAGATGACCGCGGCTCACTGGGGAGACTGGTAGGAATTGTTGATTGCGGAGCAATGTTTGTCGATTGGAAAACTCAAGACCTTAAATTTGACTGTTTTCTCTATTCCATCTACTATCGCGCCCGCAGTGCCCGGTCGATTCAACAATAAACACATCGGAGGTGCGCAAATGAAGACTCTACAACTTTCCTGTGTGGCCGCGCTGATACTGGCGGCGTCTGCTGTTGCCCAGATGCCAATGCCCAAACCTGGGCCTGAGCATAAGAAACTCGACGTCTTTGCAGGATCATGGACGCTGGAAGGTGATATGAAACCGGGTCCTATGGGACCGGGAGGTAAGGTCACCGAAAACGAGACCTGTGAGTGGATGGAAGGCGGATTCTTTCTCGCCTGCCATGTGAAGTTCAGCAGCGCGGCGATGGGGAACGGATCCGGCCAGTCGTTCTTGGGCTATTCAGAGAACGATAAGGCCTACACGTATCGCGCGTTCAATAGCTGGGGCGAGTTTGAAGAGGCTAAAGGTTCTTGGGACAACGATACTCTGACCTGGTTGAGCGACGACAACATGGGCGGCATGAAGATGAAGGGCCGCTTCACGATGAAAGTTAATTCCCCCACGTCCTATAACTTCTCGTACGAAGTTTCCCAGGACGGGACCAAGTGGACCACCGCCATGGACGGCAAGGCTACCAAGAACAAGTGAGAATCAGCTGACAAATGTCATAGGTCTGGGTTGACGAATCGCACTGGACGGGGCGGCCCCAGCGCGCTAACGTTTCGTGGAACATCTAACATCCCCGCCTCGAAGGAGCAAAACTTGAATCGAAGAATCGGCTTGTTACCTTTTCTGATTTTGATTGCGGTGTCAGCCTGGGCTCAGATGGGCGGTCCCCCGGGTCCAGAGGTGAAGAAACTCGATTACTTCGTCGGAACGTGGACGACCGAAGGCATGATCGCACAGGGTCCATGGGGTGCAGGCGGCAAGTTTACTGCAAGCGGCACCAGCGAGTGGATGTCAGGCAACTTCTTCCTCCAGTCGCACTCGGATGCAAAAATGCCCCCTGAGGTCGGCGGCGACTCCAAAGACTTCGCGGTCATGGGATACGACACGCAGGCGAATGTCTATACCTACGATTCCTTTAACAGCCAGGGACGACATGAATCGTCCAAGGGAACGCTCAGCGGCGATACCTGGACCTGGACCAGTTCATCGAATTATGGAGGAATGGAAATCCAGGGGAAAATGACGATCAAGACCGTATCGCCGACCAGTTACACGATGAAGTATGAAGTCTCGATGGACGGCAAGAACTGGATGCCGTTCATGGACGTAAAGGCCACCAAAAAATAAGCGGGTTGCTGGAAGCATGGCCTCAGTCCGAGCGACTGAGGCTTTTGTTTTTAGGGACTCAGACCCGGAATCAGCCGATTCAGTGCACGATCGCCGCGCCGGCGCTCGCCCCTGCTGCCCGCAGAGAACTTGGTCGGGTGCTCCTCCGGGTAGTACGATGTGGGCGGGGCGGAATTCATTATGAAAACAGTGCCATCTTTTCTGATCTGTGGATTGATCGGGTGCGGAATGTGGTGTGCGTCGGCGGACCTCCGCGCACAAGATGCAAAGGCCCCCAGCGAGAAACAGGCAGATAAGGCCCAGCCTTCCTCGGCCGATGCGAAGGAAGGGCAAGCGTACTCCGGAATGTACAGCTTCCTGAAAGACGGCGAGTTTGTGCAGCTGACGGTGGAGGACAGTGGCACTGTCACCGGATTCGTCTCGCGGTTCGGGGACGGCGAGAGTGATAAGGGTGCTTTTCTGGATCAGTTCTTCAAGACCGGAAAACTCGACGGAAACAAGTTGAGCTTCACGACGGAAGTTGTGCATGGCGTCGCGTTCGATTTTCAAGGTGCTGTGGAGCGCGGTGAGGGTAAGAATCCCGGCGATGAGGCGTACTTCGTCCTGAAAGGGACTTTGACCGAAAACGTCAGTGACGCGAACAAAAAGGTCACGCCCCACTCGCGACCGGTGGTGTTCAAGATGTTTCCCCAGGAAGCATCGCCGGCACCGACAGTCAGGAAGTGAGATCCGGGTACCGAGTACCGGGAACCGAGATAACATCTCACTGGCATTCCGTCAGAGAAATTCTGGAAATTGAAGCGGAAGTAACAGGACCGGATTCGCCCGGTACTGGGTACTAGCAACCCGGTACTTGGTCAGTGTCCGGCGCGGGCCGGCGACAGGTTCAGACTGCCGTGTGTTTTCTTGCGGGCAGCATCGCCGCCATACACGAGATCGGCGCCGTCGGAGTGAGATGAGGCTTCTGCCAGAGCCGCTGCCAGCGCGCGGTACGAGCGGCTGATCTCCGGGCCCTCCTGCAACACGATCGGAGTTCCGTGATCGATGGAAGGCGAAATCACCTGGTAGGCATTCGGAACCTTCCACAAGACCTTGCAGTTCGTGACCTGCTGGACATCCTCGTCGCTAAATCCAGGAATCTTCTTATAACGATTCAGAACGATCCGCAGGCGGTCGCGTCCGGTTCCTTCTTCCAGGAAAGTGTGAATGCGGCCGGCACTCCACAGCGATACGACGTCGGTTTGCGCGACCACCAGCACTGCGTTGGAGAGATCGGAGAGCAGCCTGGTAGTGGGATCAAGGCGGCTGGAACCATCGACCACCACGAAGCGATAGTGGTTCACGACCAAATCAAAGAGCCGCGCCAGTTCGCCCGGTGTGGGCTCGCTCGGATAAGGCTGCTGGGGTCCGGCAAGAAGATGCAGGCCCTCTTTTGTCGTGGTCATCAGACCGTCGAGAAGCGAAACGTCCATGCGATGCAGGTTCTGCAGCGCGTCGAGCACACCAAACTGCGGCCGCAGATTCAGATGTAGGGCGGCGTGTCCGATGGGAGCAAAGTCGAGAAGAACAACGTCCCCATGAGACTGCTGCAAAGCAAGCGCGGTATTGACCGCGGCCGTCGTGCAGCCGGCGCCTCCCTTGGCGCTGAGGAACGTGAAAACCCGCGCCCTGCCCCCGGCTCCAAAGGAGCGTGAGCGCGATGAGCTATACCGCGTGAGGGCTTCCAGCAGAGCGTCGGATCCAGCGGACTGATCGACATACTCTCCGGCCCCTGCGCGCATACTGGCAACAATATTGGCCGGTTGCGTCATTTCCCCGTTGGCAAAAATACCGATCTGAAGTGTTGTCGTCTTGATCAGTTCGATGGCGCGAATGGCGCGCTGGGCATCACGCGGAGAGATATCTACGATGACGACTTCAGCGCGTGAGTCCTGGAGTTCGCGGATGATCGAATCGGTGGGCCCGGTGGGGAATCCAACATTGGTAAAGACCGCGCGTCCCATCCGCGTCGCCTCCAAACGGCTCTGGAGTGCCGACAACTGTTCCCGGTCCTCGGTCAGGAGGGCGACTGCGATGCCATGCATAGCGCGGTGCTCGCCGAATTCTCTCGGTGTCTGCATGTTAGAAAGAGAAGCTAGTCTCCGCCAAGTGACCTAGGTAACGGAAGAAACGCATGACTGTCCGCGATCTGTGCCGACACACCACCGCCCCACGATGCTCGAAGGATGGCTGGGAGGGAGAGCACAACGTGGAAAGCATTTGAAGTCTCTTTGATGGTTGCAAATCATTGTAAGCCCGCCGAGGCGGGTTGAAAAGAGCACTTCGGCGCCATGGCCTTGAAACAATCGTGCCATCGTTCCCGGGGGACGCGGTACGAGGGATGCCCAGACACACTAGTGGCCTGTCGCATAGATTTCTTAGGTAGGTGCGAGCCGTTGCGTTGCTGGCAGAAGTTGAACCGTGTCGTCAGATAGCTTTTCTCCGCGAACTCGGCGTGGGTTCTCGGCGGCCTCTGTGTTTTGGGATTTTGGTCAGGCTGGGGGAAAACAGAGGCTTAGACCGCGGAGGTCGCCGAGAAGGTCCGCAGAGAGCGCTGAGAAAAGCATAATGCCTTTATCGTGGTTGAGTTTGTTGAATTTAGCCACGTTTCCACCACTAACGCTAATGCTTTTTGCGGACAGTCCACTAGATGCGGTTTGATCCGCTACGGGCGAACTGCGGAATGGGACGGCGGCTGCTCTTCGTCGGGATGGGAGTGCAGCGAGGTGAGCCGCCCCAGACTGGCGGACGAGGGATCTGGCAGATATTCGTAACATTCCAGGCGGACTGCCACACCAATCTTGGTTTCCGCGGCGATTGGGGTGACGTTGTAGGCAGAGTTGGCGGGTCGCACCACGCGCAAGATGCGTCCCCGGCAGCGTACCGGCATGCTTTCACCCAGTGTGATCTCTGAGGGCATTCGCAGCGTGATTTCGATTTCGGCGCCCTCAGTCAGAGGCGCATCAGTAAAGAAAAAAACTCCCCGTGAACTTAGGTCTTGGGTGAATCCGACGCCTTCCGCCGATCCGTCTGGTTGGCGAAGAGAAAGGGCAAGCAAATAAGGGAACCGCTGTCCCGCGCGGCGTTCAACCCGGACTGGAGAAGTGGTCATGGTGTCACTTCCTTTGGCGAAGCGCCGAAAAACGCAGGAACTACTTTAACGCAGGTTGCCCGCCAATAGAAGTTCAAAGTTGGTCACATGTCCGGGATCGGCGGAAGCCGAGCCTTTGCCGGTAGTTGTAGTGGAAATCCGGGAATCGGTATTGCCTCTTAAGTAAAGCCCTCGCGGCGGAAAAGTCAGACATTCGGAGCCAGTTCGAGTAGAGAATATTCCTGAAGTACAAAGTGCGGCTGGGTCATCTAAAGAGTGACAGTGTCTGATTCCAGAACGTCTATTCAAGATTCGTCCTCGCCCAACAACGGGCAGACGGCCGAACGCAAGCTGAACTGGCAGGCCGCGGGCAGGGCGCTTCGGCACCGAAACTTTCAGCTGTTCTTCAGCGGACAACTTATTTCCCTGGTGGGCACGTGGATGCAGACCGTGGCCCAGTCGTGGCTCGTCTACAAACTCACGGGGTCCGGGCTGTTGCTGGGTTCCGTCGGATTCGCCAGCCAGATCCCCGTGTTTCTCTTCGCGCCCCTCGGAGGAATAACTGCCGACCGGTCTAATCGGCAGCGAGTCGTAATCGCTACGCAGACGGCCTCCATGATCCTCGCCTTGGTGCTGGCCGCGTTGACGCTTACACACAGGGTGACCGTAAAGGAGATTTTCGTTCTGGCCGCGTTACTTGGTGTTGTGAACGCATTCGATATCCCAGGACGGCAGGCGTTTCTCGTCGATATGGTGGGCAAGGGAGACCTGATGAACGCGATCGCCTTAAATTCGTCGATGTTCAATGGCGCGCGCGTGGTGGGGCCGGCGGTCGCTGGCGTTCTGGTGGCGAGACTGGGCGAGGGGTGGTGCTTTTTTGCGAATGGCGTGAGTTATATTGCTGTCATTGTGGGCTTACTGATGATGAATGTGCATGCACCCGCCCGGGCGTCCGTGGATACGTCGCCCTTCGAGCACATCATCGAAGGATTCCGGTTTGTCGGCAAAACCGCGCCTATTCGCGCCCTTCTTATCTTGCTTGGAGTGGTGAGCATGACGGGCATGCCCTATGTCGTGCTCATGCCGATTTTCGCGGATAAGATCCTGCACCGGGGCGGGCAGGAACTGGCGTCATTGATCGGGTCACACGATCTGGGAGCGGTCCGGCTCGGGATCCTGATGGGCGCCGCCGGCGTGGGAGCGCTTCTCGGAGCGCTGACTCTTGCCATGCGCTCTGGCGTGAAAGGGCTCGGGACCTGGGTTTCGGTGTGCTGCGCCGGCTTCGGAGTGAGTCTCATCTTGTTCGCGTTTTCCACATCGTTCTGGCTGTCGGTTCTGCTGCTGCTCCCCGTGGGCTACTTCATCATGCTGCAGATGGCCTCATCGAATACCCTGATTCAGGCCATGGTGCCAGACGCGCTTCGCGGCCGCACTATGGCCGTGTATTCCATGATGTTTATGGGACTCGCTCCCGTAGGAGCGCTGTTGGGCGGGGCGCTGTCCGATCGCTTGGGAGCGCCCTGGACGGTGGCTATCGGTGGCTTGGCTTCTGTCCTGGGTGCCTGGTGGTTCAGCCAACAACTGCCCAAGGTCCGAGCGGAAGCTCGGCAATTGATCAGGACGCAAGGCATGACTCCGGGTGAACCGGCGGAAGCGATGACCACTCCTGTGATTGAGGTAGAGGACGACTAACGACGCGAGGATTCTGATTTGCGCAATGCGCTGCGCCCTAGCGCTATGAGAAAGATCGCGCTTTTTCCGCGCGCGTGAGGCGAGAAGAAGCTTGCCACGTCGTCGTCGTAGAAGGTGAGCCCGCTGCATCCCAGCTTCTGAGCGTAGGCTGCGAGATACAGTTTCCCGCCCAGGATTCCTGCTTCCAGTTGCGCGGCGCGATAGCCGCGGTTCCCATAACGCTCCAGGATCTTTTTCAAATCTGCCAGGAAGAAAATGTCTACGGCCGCGTCCGCCGGGATTTGTTGTTCGAGTCCGAGGTATCCCGCCTTGTCGCGGAACTCCCCGCGCTTCAGCGGTTCGAGGAATTTCTCATCCCAGTGATAAACGTAAGCCCCCGCGGCCAACCCGATCACGTTGTTCACGATTAGGTAAAGATCGTTGAGATGGCTTCCGGGTGGATCGATAAAATCTGCTGGGATACCCCGAGTGGCGCGATCGAGCATGGTTGAGAGTTCCGCCATTGTGATGGGATCGCGTGAGAACTGCCGCGTCGATCCCCGACGGGAGATCACCTGTTCGATCGTATCGGGCGGAATGCGCGAGTCGCTGAGCGACAGCAACGCTGAAGTAGTTTCCTTGGCGGGGGCCATTTCATTGCCGGGCGTTTTGCCCCGCCACGCGATCACCTCCGCGACTGAATCGAGAGAAGAAGCCTCATGTATCTTGCGCATCGAGGCATAGTCGACTTCCTTTGCCGAGTAGGGGACGACCGGCAGGGCTAGAGGCTCGATGGCGGGCGGTGAAGGCGGCACCAACTGCGTCCAGCCAACCGGAACTATGGAGAATGAGACTTCGCGTTTGGTGTCCAGATCCAGCAAGGTATTAACTTGTGGGTCAATAAATCCGGTGATAACACGCGTGGGCAGACCCATGGCGCCCGAGATCGCGAGACAGTTGGCTAGGATCGTGCCATTGTCCCAGCCGAAGTGACGGTAGGTGCGGGACCGATATTTCCAGGCGTTACGCCAATACGTCCCTGTGCAGATGATGATGACAGGGGCATGCGCCACGGCCGGATCATCGCCTGCGGCAGTGATGAGTGCCTGTCGACAGTCTCCCGCTCGAAGCTGGCGCAATCCAAACTCGGCGGCTCCGAAATGGTAGACCCCAGCAGGCAGCGCCGGCGGGCTCCCGGAAAGCTGAATCTTCGATCGGAGATCAGAGCAGACGACGTAGAGTTCGATTTCGTAAAGCGCCCCCGTGCAGGCGGCAGCGCGAAAAAAGGTTTCTCCTTCCCCGTGCTTCCTGCTCTTTGTGACTCCAGCGGAAAAAAACAGCACTTGCGCGAGAGTTTCGAGGTCGGGGACGGCTTCGCCTTTCGGCTCAACGCCGGCGGCTGCGATCGCTGACAACGCCGGCTTGCCCGTATCCTGAAAGTCACGGGGCAACCGCGTGACTTCCATTGTCGGATAGATCTTGAACAGAAGCGGCTTGTTCTCCCAATCGAGCGCGTGCGGATGCAGGCGCACGCTGAGATACGAGTGCTTGGTCCCACTGTGATACTGGCGCGCGGCATCGATCAGGCTGTTTTCACTCAACCGAAAGGCTCCTCAAGGCGGTCAGCGATATGCTGCAGGGGGCAGACCTGTGATGCGGATTCCAGCATGTCCTTT
Organism: Terriglobia bacterium; assembly: GCA_020073385.1. Taxonomy (GTDB): domain Bacteria; phylum Acidobacteriota; class Terriglobia; order Terriglobales; family Acidobacteriaceae; genus Sulfotelmatobacter. The sequence continues at coordinate 59,040 of JAIQFH010000015.1, forward strand.
GTGGCGGATGTTCAGACCGATCAGCAATGCTGTGATCTGTTCAACGATGCGCGCGTTTTCCAATTTGCCGCCATCCAGGGCACGCACTCCCGGAATCTTTGCCGCCAGTTCTCGGGTGAGCTGTGCCGCATCTGGATCGTCACTGCAAACAACGACATCACAATCGACAGGAGCATCGCCGTTGAGCAGGTCTGCCGAGAGATTGTGAAAAGCGGCGACCACGCTGATTCCCTTGGGAACCAGTTCCGCGGCTTGCTGCGCGGCTGAGCCTTGCCAGACTCCCAGCAGGCGCGAGGCGCGGCCTCCAACCGAAGATGCCAAGGGGACGGTGGCGTCGATCAGAATGCTGCCCTCCGTGATCGAGTTTTTGAGTTGCTTGAGCAGCGTCGCTTGACCCTCGAAAGGAACGGTCAACATCAGGATGTCAGCCGCAGCGCAAGCTAAACTGTTCTCCATTCCCGCAACATTGGCCTGACTTCCTGCTTTGAGCTGAATGGCAGCGGCCGCGACTTGGGCGCGCTGCTCGTCGCGCGAGCCGATGATGATGGTTTCGCCGGCGCGCGCCCAACGCAGCGCCAGACCCATGCCCGCCGGGCCGGTCCCGCCAATGATCGCAATGGGGCGAATAGACGTTCGGGGCTCAGAGCTCATGCAAACTCAGCCTCGAGCGCCTGTTCTGCGGTGAATTCGTCGAGCGGCAGCTTGATGGTGATGCGCGAGTAAGTGGTGTTGCGTTCGGCCGGGATGCGCCCGATCTCGAGAATGAGGCTTTGGAAATCCTCCGGGCTGGTGTACTGACCGGCCGTGGCCCCCGCTTCGCGCGAGATGTTCTCTTCCATCAGCGTGCCGCCGTAGTCATTCGCGCCCGCATGCAGACAGAGTTGCGAAAGCTGGCGGTTCAGCTTCACCCATGAAACCTGAAGATTGTTGATCGATCCGGCGAGCAACACGCGGGCCAGTGCGTGAACCTTGAGATGTTCGGCCAGAGTTGGTCCGGTGCGGGCCAGTCCCTGATGAAAGAGGATCGTGTTCTGATGGACGAACCCAAGCGGGACGAATTCAGTGAAGCCTCCGGTTTCCGATTGAATCTCGCGCAAGAGGCGCATCTGGCGTACCCAGTGCCCGGGGGTTTCGGTATGTCCGTACATCATTGTGGAAGTCGTGCGGATCCCACAGCGGTGCGCCGTGCGGATGACTTCGATCCATTGCGCGGTCGAAAGCTTGTTCGCCGAGAGGATGTGCCGGATCTCGTCGTCGAGAATTTCGGCCGCGGTGCCCGGCAGCGTGCCGAGGCCGTTGTCGCGCAGCATGGAAAGATAGTCGGCCAATGGCATGCCGGTGAGTTCAACGCCGTAAACGATCTCCATCGGCGAGAAGGCATGAATGTGTATTCGCGGCACAGCATCCTTCACCGCGCGCAAAATATCGCGGTAATAGAACTTGGGAAGATTGCGGGGAAGCCCGCCCTGTATGCAGACCTCGGTGGCACCTTGTTGCCACGCCTCGACCGCCTTTCGCGCCATGTCATCCAGGCTATGGAAGTAAGCATCGGCCTCGCGCGGACCGCGGCTGAACGCGCAGAACTTGCATCCCACAAAACAGATGTTCGTGAAGTTGATATTCCGGTTCACGACGTAAGTCACGATGTTGCCCGCGAGTTCCGCCCGGAGCATGTTTGCAGCGACTAAGAGGCCAAGCAGATCGTCGCCCTCGGAGTTCGCCAAGGCATACGACTCCTCCAGGGAAAGATCACCGCCATTGAGTGTTTCCAACACTCTTTCCAGCGGACGGCGGTTTTGCGGAGTCAGACGCGACGAGATGTCGGACCAGTCGAGCGAAGGAAAGGATTCCAGTTCTGAGCCAGAAAGGTTGCGGTGCACGATGTTCTCCGTCGGTACAGTGTAGCTCTATCTGTTCGGAGCCACAAAAGCGACGTCATCCCGAAACGCAGCGCAGCTGGGTTGAAGAACCCTACGGCGGGTGAAATTCTGATGCAGCGATGGGAATGCCTGTGCCGCATGCACCAAGCGCTCTCGCCGACAGCATAATCGTCTGCCGCGCATCGTAAGGTCCCTCGGAGAGCTATCGCCCTCCTCAGGATGACATTCTTTGCGATAAGACTCTTGGGGATGGGTCAGCGGAATAGATCGGTGGCTGCAGGACGAAGCAGGTCGCGGACGGCGCCTGGGCCGGGGTCGTAGCGGAATCCGCGCACGATGCAGGCGGGCGCTCGGTTCAGCTTTCCACACACCAAACCGGCAGCGCAGGCCAACTCATCCGCCACCGCCTCCACACTCGCCTTGAGTTCGTACCCATGGGGATCGCGGCGGCCGCGATCATCGCGCAGAGGCTTCATGCCCGCGATCCCGATGGCGAATTCAGCCAATCCCTCGCGCCAGGGACGGCCGAAGCTGTCCGTAATGATCACTGGAACCGAAATGCCGGTCTTCTTCTTCAGAGCGCGTCGGAGGATAGCGGCGGAACGGTCGGGATCCTCGGGCAGCAGCAGCGCCGTATTCCCTCCATCCACGTTCGAGACATCAATGCCGCTATTGGCGCAAAGAAATCCATGCTGCGTTTCAGTGATGAGCACGCCGTTTTTCCGTCTTATGACGGAGCGGCTCTCCCGAAGCGCCAGTTCGATCACCCGCGCATCGAGTTTGTATTGCTCGGCCCAGGCAACCGATTCAGCCGACGGCTGGATCGACGCGAGATCGACAAGCCGGCCCTCCGCTTTAGAAACGATCTTATGTTTCACGACGAGAATGTCGCCTGGGTGGAACCGCTGGCGGCCTCGTCGCAGCGCTTCAACCAGCTTGCCGGCGATCGACGCGCCCGGGACGATTTCTTCCGCGAGAGTAATCGGTATCAGTCGGATTTCGCCAACTTTGCTTGTCTTTCGCATCGCGAAGGACTGCGGAGAATCTGGTTATACCGCATCCGCGCCGCTTGTGAGTAAGTCTGCGGTCAAGTTCCAACTCCTTGCCAGACGCTGCGCGCGGGTATCTCCCGGAAGAGACAGAAGCTGCTGTAAGTCCGCTGGATTGTCGACGTCCACGGCGATCCCCGGCAGGTTCAATACGACGCAACGTTTGCCAGTGCCTAGCGCGGCAGCATGATGCGGTTTGAAGCTGTCATTCCCGAAGCGAAGTGGAAATAAGTTCGCGGGACGGCGGAAAGCGCCATTGGTACCCCGGCCATCGCCTGCGGGCACGAGCACGCTTCCTTCGGCGGGCGCGTGCTTGTAAATTTCCTGCAGTTCCCAGGACTCGATCAGAGGAATGTCTGCAGGAATCACGAGCGTGCTGTCTTCTCCGCGCTCCACGCATACTCGAGTTGCCATCTCAATCGCACTGGTTTCCCCGGGATTGTCCGGGTCAGGGATTACCTCAAACTGATACTCGGCTGCCAGTTTCGTCGCGTACGGATCGCTGGTGACGATGCCGACCGTGGGACGATTTTCCCAGTCGCGGAGTGCCGTCAATACGTCGGTCAGCATGGCTTGTGCCAGCTGTGTTCGCGCCGGCTGATCAAGCACGGAAGCCAGTCGCTGTTTTGCCGAGACGGTGTTCTTGATCGGAACCAGGATCACGGCTGGCGGTCCAGACGGCGAAAAGAGGTATCCGAGGCGGGCTCTTCTCGAAGCAGGCTTGCAGTCACGAAAGAGAGAGTTTCCCGCGCCAGCGCGGCTTTATCTTCGGCGCTTCGCATGATGGTCTGCGTACACTGCACGCGCAATCCGGTTTGGCGCAGAGCTTCGGCGGCGCGGGAATCGCGTGTGTCGCAGATCAGGATGTCGAGAAAGTCCTCGTAGGCTTGCGCGACTCCGGCAATCGAGCTGGGCAGTCCGTGCGCCTCCATCAAAATTCCGGCGGGACCAGCAACCGGAGCATTCCCCACGATGGGGCTGACGGCAGCGATCTTCCCGCGGGCGTGCAACAGGGCGTCATGGATGCCCGGCACAGCCAGGATGGGGCCGATGCTGGTGACAGGATTACTCGGAGCGATTAATACGGCGTCAGCGTTCGTGATCGCGTCGATGACTCCGGGAGCAGGCTCCGCATCCGAAGCCCCGGCGAAACGCACCGACTTAACCGGATCCTGATACCAGCGCTGCACGAAATATTCCTCGAAGCTGAGCTCACCGATCGGAGTGTCGACACGAGTCTCTACCCGCGAGTTGCTCATGGGCAGAACCCGCGCCTTCACGCCCAGTTTCTGCGAGATCACCGCTGTCGCTTCGGAGAGCGTCTTGCCTTCTGCGAGCAGGCGCGAGCGAAGCAAATGCATGGCCAGGTCGCGATCCCCGGTATGGAACCATGTCGGCTCGCCGAGTTGTCCCATCGCCTGCAGGCACAGGAATGTGTCGCCCTTGACGCCCCATCCGCGCTCGCGGCTCAGCATGCCGGAGAGCACGTAGGTGATCGAATCGATATCCGGCGAGACGTAGAGACCCCACCAGAGCAAATCGTCACCAGTGTTGACGACCAGGGTAATCTCTTCAGCGGGCATGACCTGACGCAGGCCATCGACGAATTTCGCTCCACCGGTTCCGCCGCTGAGGACGCAGATCATGCCGCCCTCCGTGCGAGGCCGTCGTCGCCCGTCGCCGCGCGGAGTCTGTCAGACAGCAGACCGGGACGCGCAATCACGTCAGAAACGAATTCTGGATACACTGGCAGACGCTGGCGCAGAATAGCCCCCTTGGCCTCAGTGCGCAGCCGCAACTGCTCAATATGCGGCCACGGCTTTTCCGGATTGATAAAGTCGGGGGTCAGCGGCGAAATGCCTCCCCAGTCGTTGATGCCCGCATCTATCAAGTCTTCATAGTAAGGCGCGGAAAGATTCGGTGGCGCCTGAATATTGACCTCGGGGAGTAACAAGCGAGCTACCGCCACCGTGCGCAGCATCTCGCCTGGACTCGGCTCGGGCCAGTTCGCCATCGGAATCGTCGGTTTGACGCGGAAGTTCTGGATGATGACCTCCTGGACATGTCCATAGCGCTCATGAAGGTCGCGGATGGCCAGCAGCGTATCCACGCGGTCTTCCAACGATTCTCCGATCCCGATCAGCAGACCGGTGGTGAAGGGCACCTTCTGTTTACCGGCTTCTTCGATCGTGCGCAGTCGCTTCGCCGGGACCTTGTCAGGCGCATTGTCATGAGCCCGCCCGGTAGCCAAAAGGTCTGAGTTTGTGGTCTCAAGCATCAGCCCCATGCTGGGGGAAACGGCGGCGAGGCGTGCGATCCACTCTGCACTCAGCAGCCCGGGATTCGGATGCGGCAACAGGCTGGTCTCCCGCAGCACCAACTCGCACATGGCTTCGAGATAATGCAGCGTCGACTTGTAGCCTAGATGACGGAGAGTGTCGCGCATTTCCGGGAAGAGGAGTTCAGGCTTATCACCGAGGCTGAACAGGGCCTCCGTGCACCCCAGTTTCTCCCCGGCGCGAGCTACCTCGAGGACCTCGTCAGGCGTCATCGTATGCGCCCCGGGATCGCCCGGATCTCGGCGGAAGGTGCAATAGCCACAGTAGTCGCGGCAGAGATTCGTCAGGGGGATGAATACCTTGCGTGAGTAGGTAATGACGGCAGGCTTGAAGCGCTCTTTGGCGGCACGGGCGGCCGCCAGCAGAGTTGGCAAATCGTTATCCGGACAGCGGATCAGTTGAAGCGCGTCCTCGCGAGATATGGCCTCGCTAAGGCAGACTTCCGGCACTGCGCTGTTATTTCCCCGTCCAGAACGCATGATTGGCGAAACCGCCACGTTGCCTCGAATGATACAACGGCCCGGCATGGTAATGTAGGCGGTTGCCGAAACAATGACCCTGAATCCCACAGAATTCCGCAAAGCCATGGGAGCCTTTGCCACTGGGGTGACGATCATCACCGTGGACCTAGACGGCGAGGTACATGGCATGACGGCCAATGCTTTCACCTCCGTTTCGCTAGATCCCATGCTGGTGCTGGTCTGCGTCGATCACAGCACCCGTACCCATGCCCACCTGCACGCCAAGAAGCGCTTTGGGATCAATGTGCTCTGCGAAGATCAGAAAGCAATTTCAGCGTACTATGCGCGTCCGGAGCGCAGTCACGAGCACGCCGAGGTTGAGGCGGGTGCTCGCTTCGAACGCACCCGGCATGGGACGCCGATGCTGCCCGGCGCACTGGCGTACCTGGAATGTCGCCTTCAGTCGGCCCAGGAAGCAGGGGACCATACGATTTTCATCGCGGAAGTCGAGGATGTCGTTTTGCGGGAAGGGGATCCATTGCTGTTCTTTCGCGGGAAATATCGTACGGTGGGGGAAGAAGTCGGCGAGTAGAAGGTGTCACTTTTTGGGTGGTCGAACATCCAATTCAGTGCACAAGTAGACTGGTCAGATGGGGTTCATCTATGGAAAAGACTGAGGAAAAGGTAGTCAAGACCGAAACCGAATGGCGCAAGCAACTCACCGACGAGCAGTACCACGTGACCCGCGAAGCGGGCACGGAATGCGCCTTTACCGGGGCTTACTGGAACAATAAGGAGCCGGGTGCGTATCACTGCGTCTGCTGCGGAGCTCCGCTGTTTGATTCGCAGACGAAGTTCAATTCAGGCACGGGTTGGCCGAGCTTTTATAAGCCGACTACCGAGGGCGGAGTCATCGAGCACCGCGACACCCAATATGGCATGGTGCGCACCGAGGTCCGCTGCGCCAAGTGCGATGCGCATCTGGGACATGTCTTCGAGGATGGTCCAGCGCCCACGGGCCTGCGCTATTGCATGAACTCGGCGGCGTTGGACTTCCGGCCAAAGAACGCGTAGCGCCGGCATCCTTGCCGGCTGTCGCGGGGCCATCTTGGGCCCGCGCGCTGGGAGGCCAAGATGGCCTCCCAGACAGCCGCCGAGACGGCGGCGCTACAAAGAACAGGGGCACGCCATGGCGTGCCCCTCGTCTTCTACCCGACAATTTCAGTTTACGCGCTGGCGGTGGCGGCCAGGGCTTTGGGCGGCTCGGGCTTGGCTTGGTTCTGTTGCTGATGTCCCTTTCCTTCGGCGCGGACCTGGATTCCGCCTTTGAGCGCGGCGCCATCTTCCACCGTGATGCGCACGGTCGAAATATCACCGCTGACCGATCCCTCGGCGCGGATGTCCACGCGATCACTGCAATCGATGTTGCCGGTCACCTTGCCCATCACGACGACTTCGCGGGCCTGGATGCTGGCGTCGACCTTGCCATTGCGGCCAATGGTAACGCGGCTCTCCGGCATAGTGATTTTGCCTTCAATGCGGCCGTCGATGTAAAGAGCTTCGGAGCCGCTGATTTCACCCTTGATGACCAGGGTGCGGCCGATGGTCGCCTGATCCACGGGGGCGGTCACGGTCTTGACGGGGTTAAATGTGTTGGGGTTCGAAGCCGGCGATCCGGACTTCAGGAATGAGTTCTCCGACGACTGAAGCATTTGACCTTCCTTGGTTCCCGCCTGGCGCCCTGCTCGCGCCTGATACCTTGCAGCGGTTGGTCTTGAAATTTGTGGCCTGCGGCGGTGCGTGGCCACTTGGCCAATCTGACTATCGCACAGGGGTAAGAGCGCAGGAGAGATTACGGAAGGCGCTGTACGGGTGCGGAAGGTTCCTAAAGCCTCAAATCAAGCCTCATCAAAGCCCTGTCATCCTGAGGCCCGCACTCTTTGCGGGCCGAAGGACCTGTGCATGTGCTTGTGGGATTGTGTTACTCCGAAACTTCCAGTTCCTGTGACAACGCCTCCCATTCTCCAACCAGAGCTGCATGGGAAGCTCTATTCTGTTCAAGCTCCTGCGACTGGCGCTGAGTTTCCTCTGCACTGACAAAGCTTTGAAGCTCGGTTTCCAGGCGGGCGATCTCGTCCTCGGTCCGGCCGATTTCCTCTTCCAGCGTCTGGACCCGGTCTTCCATCTGCTTGCGCTTGATAGGATTGAGGCGCTTCTTCGGCTCAGCGCTGGCCGCGGTACCGCTGTCGCCATTTGAAGGCGTCGACGGCTCCGAATTCCCACTTCTGGCAACACCGGCCAGAAGTGGGGCACCCACTTTTTCTTTTGCTTTCACCGCTCCTGGAACATCGTCCAGAGTCGGTGCAACCTGCTGTCCGCCCTGCTTGCGCCAGAGATAATCCTCATAGTTGCCGGGGAAGATCTCCACCTGTCCGCCGCCGACTTCGAAGACCCGCGTGGCTAGCTTGTCGATGAAATACCGGTCGTGGGACACGAACACCACTGTGCCGGTGTACTCCATCAGCGCATTGAGCAGCACGTCTTTAGCGCGCAGATCGAGGTGGTTGGTGGGCTCGTCGAGTAGCAGGAAGTTCGCCGGATGCAGCAGTAAGCGGAGCAGGGCATAGCGTCCGCGCTCGCCGCCCGAAAGCACGCCTATCTTCTTGAAGACATCGTCTTCAGAGAAAAGAAAACACCCCAGCAGACCGCGCAACTCAGTCTCCGTCGAACGCGGAGAAAGCTCGCCCAGATCATCGATCATGCGCGCGTCCGGATCAAGTTCCTTGTACTGGTCCTGAGCGAAATAGTCGGACTGCACGTTGTGTCCGAGGCGAAACTCACCGTCTGAGAGAGGTTCCGTGCTGGCGAGTAGCTTGATCAGCGTGGATTTGCCCGCGCCATTTACACCGACGAGCGCGATCCGGTCGCCGCGCTCGATCATGAAGCTCACGTTCCGGAAAACTTCCTTTTCCCCGGCCCCATTCCTGCCGGGATACGTCTTCGCCACGCCCTCGAACTCCGCCACAATCCGCCCGCTGGCCTTGGGCTGCGGGAAAGAAAAGTGGATCGTCTTTTCTTCCAGCGGGATCTCGATTCGATCCATCCGCTCGAGTTCCTTGACCCGGCTCTGCACCTGCTTGGCCTTGGTTGCCGTGTAGCGGAAGCGGTTGATAAAGACTTCCAGTTGCTCGATCCGGTCACGCTGGTTCTTGTAAGCGGCCTGCAGTTGCTCGTTGCGCTGGGTCTTCTGCGCCAGGAACTTGTCGTAGTTGCCGGTGTAAAACCAGAAGCGCTTGTTCCAGATCTCCGCAATCTTGTTGACGGTGACATCGAGAAAGTAGCGGTCGTGCGAGATCAATAGAAATGCGTGCGGATAATTCTGCAGATATTCCTCGAGCCAGTTACGCGCCTCGAGATCAAGGTGGTTGGTCGGCTCGTCGAGCAGCAGCAGGTTGGGCTTCTGCAGAAGGAGTTTGGCAAGTGCCAGGCGCATTTGCCATCCACCGGAGAACTCGTCGGTCATCCGCTGCCAGTCTTCTTTTGTGAAGCCCAAACCCATGAGCACGCGGCCAACTTCGGCCTCAATCGAATAACCATCGCGCGCCCGGAACTCGTGCTCGACCCGCTGATAGCGGTCCGCCACCGCGTCATATTCCGGGCTCGTGTGATCCAGTTCCGCCATGCTGTGCGTCAGCGTCTCGAGTTCCTGCTCCATGGCGCGCACATCTTCGAATACCGACATGCACTCGGCGAATACCGTTCGGCCTGAAAGCGTCAATCCGTCTTGCGGGAGGTAACCGGCCGAAGTCCCCTTGGCAATGATCAGAGAGCCGTAGTCAAACGTGTCCATCCCGGCGAGAACCTTCATCAGCGTGGACTTGCCGGTGCCATTGCCACCGACCACGCCGATGTGGTCGCGGTTGGTGATCAGCCAGTCGACGTTTTCGAATAGAAGTTTGTGGCCGAAGCGTTTTCCGGAGCCGGATAGCTGAATCATGGGACTGGAATTATCGTAGCAGGCGTCCGGGGCCAGGAGTCAGGGGCAGTCCGCATCAATAAAATGTTGAAATGCCCTCTCAGGCTGCGTCGGCCTGTGCTCCCGGCTTGATGTTCTGGTTCACGCGGAAGAAATTCGTGGGATCGTATTTGTTCTTGATAGCGCTCAAGCGTACCAAATTGGGGCCGAATGCTGTCTTTATGACGTCATCGCCCTCAACATCGAGCGCCGACAGCAGGTGCGCGTTCTGCGAGTAGGGCCGCAGCATCTCCTCGCCAGAGCGAGCCCAATCTCGGTGCAGGTTAGTTTGTGCTGGATTGATCCATTGGGCAATGAAGAGGATATCCCAAGGCAGGTGCCGGTGAGGGAATGCGGTCGCTTCATTGGGAACGCGCCCCGCCGCGCCACCATAATATTCAATGGCTACAGCAGAGAGAGGAGATTCCAGCCGGTTCGCGTGCTCTACGATTGCAGAGATGGCCTCGTCGGGCAGATCCCGCTGCAATGTCGATTTCCAATAGTTTTGATTGCCGTCGGGGAATGATGGCCCAAACAGCGACTGCATCAAGGGGAATGGAATTTCTTGGATGCCGTCCATAATCGGGCTGCCAAATCTGCGCAGCGGTTGCAGGACGCGTTCGCCGTCAGCCACGTTCCCGCAATAGCAAGGAATTACAGCGACCACCGGAGACCCATCCGGACCATGAATGAGTGCAACGTACGCGGTGAGTTCGTCCGGAGCCGATGTTATGAAATCTCGAAAGTGGCGAATGACGTCGAAGGCAGCTGCCCGGGGGTAAAGGAGAAGGCCACCTAGGACCGTCGCAACCGGATGTGCCTGAAACTCGAAACTGGTGACTACCCCGAAATTTCCACCTCCGCCGCGGAGCGCCCAGAACAGGTCGTCGTTTTCGGAGGGACTGGCGGTAAGTACCTTTCCATCAGCGGTTACCACCTGTGCAGACAGCAAATTGTCGATGGACATTCCATATTTGCGAATCAGCCAGCCGACGCCGCCTCCCAGGGTCAAGCCGCCGATTCCGGTCTTCGGCACAATCCCGCAGGGGACGGCAAGCCCGAAAACGTGAGTTTCTCGATCGAGGTCGCCGAGCGTGACTCCGCCCTGGACGCGAACCCTCTTCGTCGCAGCGTCGACGAACACGGATCTCATTCGCGAAAGATCAATCACCAACCCGTCATCGCAAAGGGCGCGGCCGCCCACGTTGTGTCCGCCGCCGCGAATCGCCGTCAGCAGATTGTTATCGCGTCCGAAATTGACCGCGGCAATCACGTCCGCGACGCCCGAGCAGCGCGCGATCAACTTAGGTTGTTTGCTGATGCTTGCGTTCCAGATCTGGCGAGCCTCGTTATAGCCGATATCCGCCGGCTCAAAGACCTGACCCTGAAATGCAGAACGGAAGGACTTGATGTCGACCCCAAGCATAATGGGGCAGAATTGTACCCTAATGTCGGGAATCTTACATTGCGCTGGATGTCGTTATGGCCAGATCGCGGTGGCGATCGGGTCTTTAACGAAAGGGCGGGAACTTCTTGCTCCGGGATACGCTCCCCACAGTTCACTGTGGAACCGGATGCGTTCAAGCGCACGGTCGATCACGGCCTCGAGTTCGTGGAAGTACTTCACTTCGCGCCCCTTGGCGAGGCGGCGCTTCGCCTCTTCTGGGCTGAACCAGGTTGGACGCCGATTGGTTTCGTCGGGCTTACGCATCTGGTGAACTTCCATCAGGAAGGCCTTGACCACGAATTCCTGCACGCCGCCGGGCTGCCAGAAGACGCCCTTGGAGTGAATGTAGAGATGGAAGTGACGCGGCTCAATCGTGCCGAGGGCACCCGCTTCTTCCGCCGCTTCGCGTTCAGCGGCCTGACTGTGAGAAAGCCGCGGGTCCGTAGATCCCTTGGGAAACGTCCACTTGTTGCCGCCGTTGGTGTTGACCAGCAGGAACTCGATCGCGGTGCCTCGGCGTCGATAGGAGACTGCGGCTACCTGCAGCGGCAACGACTTCGCAATTCGGGCTGATCCCATGGGCCTCTCCTGAAGACAGGTTACATGCAAGATATTTCATGAATGTTAACGTGCAACAAAAATTGTGCAGTCGGGAGGGTTACGAAAGGGTTACGTGCCCGTTTTGGGACGCAGTAGATTTCCTCTTGGTTTGTCATCCTGAGCGAAGCGAAGGACCTATGCAACCTGCCGACAGCACCTCGCTGCAAGCATGTTCCATCGTTCTTACGCCTTGCGCATGATGACAAGCCCGTGTGGATTCGTGATCTACGGCTACAACCCTCGGCCATACACCGGGATAGCCGCGCCGGTGATGTCCTTTCCGCCATCGCCGGCGAGCCAGACAATAAGACTGGCGACCGAGGCCGGCTGCACCCACTGCGATGTGTCCGCGCCGGGCATGTCTTTACGATTTGCGGGAGTGTCGATCGTTCCGGGAAGGATCACGTTTGCAGTGATACCGAGGTCCTTGTTCTCAATCGCGACCGTGCGGATCAGCGACACCAGAGCCGCTTTGGAAGCGCTGTAAGCCCCGACCATCGCTCCAGGATTCTCCGCAGCACGGCTGCCGATCGCGATGATTCGGCCCGAACCGGCCTGGCGCATCGGCGGCAGCACCGCCCGCAACATGTGGAATGCGCTCGTGAGATTCATGTTGAGCATCCGCTGGAAGGTGGCGTCGTCGGTGTCGGCAATTGCTTGTCCTCCGGCGAACCCGCCAACCAGATGCGCGAGAACGTCGATCTTGCCGAAGTGCGCGAGGATCGTATCAACCGCCTGCTTGGCCTCGGTGAGACTGTCGAGAGTCGCCGGAAGCGCGGTGAAGTGCGGATGGTCGAAATCGTGGGGATGGACCTTGGGCGCAAGGCCGACTACGGTGAAACCCGCGTCTAGCAGCGCCTTGGTGACGTGGGTTCCCAAACCGCCCGTAGCTCCGGTGACGAGTGCAGTTCTTGCTGTCATGCGAATGAGACTACGAGATTAATGGGGTGGGCGCAAAATCCTTTAAGCCAGATTCCGCTGGAGCGTCTCCCGCCCCAGTTCATTCTCCCAGCGCGCGACAACCAGCGTGGCCACACCATTCCCGATCATGTTGACCAACGCACGGAACATGCTCATGAAGCGGTCGATGCCGAGGATGAGCGCCATCCCTGCCACTGGAATCGCCGGAATCACGCTTAACGTTCCCACCAGTGCGATGAAAGAAGCTCCCTGCACGCCGCTCGCTCCCTTTGACGTCAGGACGGCGACGGAGAAGATACTCAGCTGTTGCAGCCACGTCAGGTGCGTGTTCGTGGCCTGCGCGACGAACAGCGCCGCGAGCGTCATGTACAAAGCACTGCCGTCGGTATTGAACGTGTAGCCTGTCGGCACGATCAGGCCCACCAGCGACCGCGAGCAGCCCAAGCCTTCGAGTTTCTCCATCAAAGTAGGAATCGCCGTCTCGGATGAACTGGTGGCCAGCACCAGCAGGATTTCTTCTTTGATGTGCGCCAGAAAGCGAAACAGACTGAATCCGGCCATCCAGGCCACAGCGCCGAAGACCACCACAACGAAAAGGATCGAGGTCGTCCAGAAAGACGCAATCAGCTTCAGCAGCGGCCCTAACGAAGACAGGCCGTACTTTCCGATGGTGAATGCCATTGCCCCGAACGCGCCGATGGGAGCAAAACGCATCACGATATCGACCATTCGGAACACGACCTTGCTCAGTGATTCCAGCATCTCCACCAGAGGCTTGCCGAACGCTCCGGTCGCTGACAAAGCAAAGCCGAACAAGATGGACACGAGCACGACTTCCAGAATGTCGCCCTTCGCGAAGGCGTCGAAGATCGTGGTTGGAATAATGCGCATCAGGAAATCGGTGACGGTTTGCGTCTTTGCCTGCCCCGCATAGTCCGCGACGGATCGCGCGTCGAGAGTGGCCGCGTTTACGTTAAAGCCGCTGCCCGGGTGCACCACGTTGCCCACGATCAACCCGACCACCAGCGCGAGCGTCGAGACGACTTCGAAATAGAGGAGCGCCTTTCCCCCGACGCGCCCCACCTTGCGCAGGTCGCGCATTCCTGCGATACCGGTGACGACCGTGCAGAAGATCATCAGCGTGATGATCATGGTGATCAGGCGAATAAAGGCATCGCCGAGCGGCTTCATGGCGACAGCGCGAGCGGGGCTGAGCGCTCCGAAGATGACTGCCAGCACAATTCCTACGGTGACCTGCACCCACAAGGAGGAATACCAGCGCCGGGTGCGCGCGGGCGGCGAGGATACGGCGATGGGTGTCGTCGTCATGTTTAGTCTCGTTTCGTATTCAAGGGCCCCTCGGCTTTGCCTTCGCGGGACAGCCCCTTCGACTTCGCTCAGGGCAGGCTGCGGCGGCTGTCGCCACATGGACCGTTATGGTGTCTGCAGGGTTTTCACCAGCCAGGGGATGATCACTTCTTTGAAGATCTTGGGATCGGGCCACACGCCCACCTGCCGGCCGAGATGCCCGCCACGCGGGTTGATCCATGCGTCTTTCGGCACATCGCCTTTACTTAGCAGCAGGTAATCGTCGGCAATCGGCACTTGCGTGTCCAGCACTCCCGCGATCACAAGCATCGGAGCCATGGGCTTGCCGAGCAGGTCCTGGTGAACCAGCGACATCCTCGGCAGATACTCTGCCATCTCGTCGAGCGTGTGTACGCCTTCGAGGATGTTCATCAGGGCGGGAACCTGGTCGAAAAGATATTCGCGATTTCCCAGCAGATGGTTCATCAGGAAATCCTTCTGAAAGAACTCATCGACTGGAGGCGATTGTGCGCTCGCCCCGCGCAAGCGCGCGCGTTCAACGATCGCCATCTTCGTTGCCCAGTAAGCTCCCCAACTCACTCCGTGCAGCGCGATGCGGTTTTTGTCGATCTCCGGCCGCGACTGCACATAGTCGATCACCTTCGAAAGCATGCGCTCGGAAGTTTCGCTGACCTTGATCGGCGCTTGCCCGGTTCCGGGACCGTCGACCGCCAGAAAGCCAATGCCAAAAGGAAGAATCGCGCCAAAGCTCTCGGTCAGATCTTCCTTCCGGCTGTCGAGTCCATTGACAGCGATGACCAGCGGCACGGGTCCCTTCGCATTCTTCGGCAGCCGCAGGTAGCCGACGATCTCTTTCCCCTCAAACGGAATGCGCACGACTTCAAGCGGCGGATCGAAAAACTTGGCGTGAACGAGGAACGCCTCGATCGCTTTCTCGTATGAACGCTGTTTCCCCGGAGACGCTGGAGTCGGCCAGCGTCCGAAAGAATAAAGCCGCCAGGCGCGAATGTAGTCGGCGTTGGCCTTGGTCGGATCGGATTTCTCCAGCGACTTGCCTTCGTTGAAATAGCGGTCGGCCACGTGCATGAACGCCGTTGCCCATTCGTCCTTATCGGCGGAGTGGACGCTTCTGAACGCCTCTTTGACGTCCGCGGGGTCAAGTCCGATCAGCGGATATTGCCCGACCTCGGCGCGATGAACAGCTTCGGTCTTGACCTCGTCGATGGTTCGCTCGCGTTGCTCCTGGGCTGCAGATTTCGATGGCGAAGACATGAATGCAGCCACGAAGGATGCAAGAATGAGGACCAAGATTCTGCGGCTCATGTTAACGATCACCTCATGCCCACAAAAACAGCCGAGAGAAACCCTGGGTCTCGCTCATCGCCACGAAAAAGAAAGGGCCGGCCAGACTCAAGCCGGCCCTACGTCTTCAGAACTCAGGACCGCTTAGAAAGTTAATTTAAGGCCCAACTGTACAGCACGGCTCCCACCTGATCCAATGACCGGGTTGGAGGCAGCTACATCGGGTGTGGCGCAGGAGCAACCAAACGATCCGGTGGAAGGATCATTGTGCGCCCAGCCGTTTTGTCCGCCAAATGGATTTGCAAAGTTCGGATGATTGAAGATATTGAAGAACTCAATGCGGAACTGAGCGGCGAAGCTCTCGCCCCATTTGAAATTCTTCGCAACCGAGAAATCAACGTTGTGGAATCCGGTGTCACGGAAAATGTTGCGACCCATGGTGCCGAAGGTTCCAAAGGCGGGTGGAATCATCACCGAGTTGCGCTGGGCGTAACATCCGAACGCATTCAGAGAGTCGGTCGCACCCATTGCGGCGGCATTGGTCGAGCAAGCTGCAGGCATATTCGGATCACCCGGAGCAAAATAAGGAATACCCACTGGAGTGGATTTAAAGTCTTTCGGATTGCCGAAAAAATCCCACCGATCGTTGAGTTCGCCGGTGAGGCTGACGTCGGTGCCGGCGTCCATTACGCCAAACGGTTGTGCGCCTGCCAAAGTGGTGATGGTGTTCAGCTGCCATCCGTCCAGCATCTGTCCATAACCTTTCTTGCCCGGCACCAGATAGGTGAACGAAAGCGTCAGGCGATGGCGCATATCGAAGTCGCTGCTGGCATATTCGTGTTGGTAGTTTGTGCTGTCGGAAGGGACGCCATTGCCCGCGCCGAAATCCCAGTTGGCGCCCACCATGTCAAGCGCGTGGGAGTAGGTGTAGCCGGCAACCATGCTGAGTCCGTGATAGTTGCGCGCGGTCAGAGTAGCCTGGAGACCGTTGTAGTTTGATCGATAAATATTTCCCATCTGGAAGATCTGAGCCAAATAGGGGAACTGCGCGTTGAAGGGGCGGCCCACTTGTTCTGACCCGTCATCCAACGCGGGATTCACTTGATTAATATCCCGAATGCCAACCAGTCGCGAGCCGTGGTCGCCAACGTATCCCACTTCCAAGGAGAGGTTCTGGGTGAAGGAATGCTGGATGTTAAGGTTCCAAGTCCAGACGTACGGAGTCGTGAGGTTCGGGTCGACGCCCATCATGTTGCAGGGATTGGCGAAGCAGTTAAGAGGCGTCGTTGGGAAGACCGTCCCGGAAATTCCCGTGACCGATGGATCCCAGTTGATTCCACCGTTGTTTGGATCGGCGCCGGAGAAGTTGACGGTGCCGACCGCGATTTTGCCACCAGCTGTATTTCCGCTCGCGTCGATAATGGCTCCTGTAGGAACCGAGGACAGGCCCATCGAATTTTCCAAGGCGAGGAAAGATTCCCAGTTCAGGTTCTCGTACGTCAGACCGACCCCCCCCCGCAAAACGGTTCGGCCGTTGCCAAAGGCGTCCCAAGCGAAGCCGATCCGAGGCGCGAAGTCTTTGTGATCGCCATTGTACGGAGACTTGATCTGCGTCCCAACTTGCTCGAGCCCAACCGTGGGGCTGAAATTGCCGAGGAGGTTGTGATCCTCCTTGATCACGGTGGCCACTTCGTAGCGTACGCCAAGGTTGATTGTTAGATTCTTGGAGGCGCGCCAGTCGTCCTGAAGGAATCCGGCGATACCCCAGTTGTGAATGTGACGAGTAGGATCTCCCACCAGGAGGCTGGCATGCGAGGAGAAGCCGGCGAAGTAATCTTCGATTCCCCCGACCGCATCTCCACCCAGCGTTTGACCTCCGAGGCCGAACTTGATTCTGCCGCGAGATCCGCCGTAAGCGCCGCCGGTGAAGGCGTCCCGATGCAGTTCGCCGCCGAATTTCAGAGCGTGCTTTCCGCGGGTGTACGAGAGGTGGTCAATGAACTGAATGCGTGTGTCTGGTCCCTGAACCTTGGGCCAGTTAAAGCCACCGAGTTCGTTCGGAAAAATGTAGAAGCAGCAAATGTTGATTCGGGGCAGTCCTCCGTAAAGCGGATTGGTCACCCCGGTGTTCAGGCCGTAACTCGATGCGGAAACGTTGTGGTCATTGGTAAACGTCGGCTGATAAAGACGGTTGTAGCCGAAGCGAGCTTCGTTCACCCACCTCGCACTTGGTGCGTAGTTCCAGTTCTCGCCAAAGACTTGCGCACGCGTGTGGATCAGGGTGAGCCACTGCGGCTGTAGCTGCTGGGCATCGGCGACCGTGCCTGAATTGTTTCCAAAGAAGTACATCGTGCTGAACGTGTGGCGGTCTCGCACGTTGAAATCAACTTTTGCGACAGCATTGTCAGAACTCACGCTGTTGGACAGGCCATAGTCAAGCGTAGTCGGCCCATTCGGATTCGTGCCGTTATTGAGCGGGAATCCTTTGCCGTTGCAACTGACCGTGTTTAGAGGCGTGAATGTGCAACCCGCAATCTGAAGGCTGATTTGGCTCACATCACTGGGAATCGTGCCTGCTAGAAAGGCAGCATGAACATCGGCAATTGCGTCAGGAATACTGTTGGCGCAGTCGCCCGTAACATAAGTGCAAGTGCCGGCGTCAGGCAGCGGAACCGTTGCCCAGGTCTGGAACTGACTTGTGTTGCCGACGGTATAGCGCTGGCCTTCGTATGCTCCGAAAAAAAACACCTTGTCCTTTACAATCGCCCCGCCGGCAGTTCCGCCGAACTGTTCCAAGTTTCGGGGATTCTTCGGCCCAGAAGCTACGGTGTTGAACCAGTTTCGCGCATCCAGCGGCGTGTCACGTCCGAAGGCAAACGCGCTACCGTGAAGGCGGTTCGTTCCAGACTTCAGTCCGACGTTCACGGTGGTACCTGGTTTCCAGCCATATTCCGCGGAAGGATTTTGCTGCACGTTAAATTCCTGGATCGCGTCGACAGGAAGAATCGTGGCTGAGTCTCCGGCAATGCCCGCGCCGTTGATGATGCTCTGACCCGAGAACGGTTCGCTATTGAAGAGACCGTCCACCAGATATGCGTTGTCCTCAGCTCTCAAGCCGTTCGAGCTGGTCGTCGAAAAACCTCCGCCGGGATAACGCATGACTCCCGGGCGCAGCTGCAACAGGTTTTCATAATTACGACCATTCAGAGGAAGGTCATTGATTTCTTTGTTGCTTAGTGTTCCACCAAGAGTGGCTGACGTCGTGTTGACTAATGGTACTTCCTCGGTGATGGTCACTACTTCGCTAACATTTCCAGGTTGCAGCGAGAAGTCAGCCCGAACATCGGTGGCCACCTCAATCTCCACACTGGGCCGGTCGACGCCCTTGAATCCCTTGGCTTCCACGTGGATCTTGTAGGTTCCCGGTTGCAGATCGGGAACGGCATAGCTGCCCGACTCATCCGTTGTAACAGTGCGAGTGGTTCCACGCGCGGTGTCCGTCACCACCACATTTGCCCCCGCGACGGCGGCTCCGCTTTGATCGGTTAGCGTGCCCAGAATTCGGCCGGCCGTGGATTGGGCCAGGGCGGAAACGGACAGAACTAGCAGGGTGAAGAATACAAAGGGAAGCCGGAGAGCCCCGGCGGTCCGCCCGTCATGGGACGGGACCATACGCGATCGCATAGAACCCCTCACTTTCTGGTCCGACAGCCATACCACCATCAACGAAACGCTGTCAAGCAAAATTAGGTTTTGCCAGATTTCTGCGAGGCTAAGCGAGCCACCCTGGGGGAGCAAGTTCTTAGTGCGCAAACTCTAAACCATAGTGTAAGAAAGGGGCTTGCGTGGCCGAGTCGAAGTGTGGTACTTTGACCAATTGGTCATACCACTATACCTATATACCAAGCACATGTCCCACCCACTGTCCCACCCACAACTAACCCCTCAGCTCCCCTCGGTTCTGCGGTATAGTAGCCGGACCAGCGACGGCGGCTCAACGCCTTTCGCCGTCCCTAGTGCGGGGGAGAGGCTCGTGTACAAACTGATTCGCACTGCGCGGCTTTACGAGCAAATTGTTCAGCAAATCGAAGAATCCATAGTCAAAGGCGATCTGAAACCAGGCGACCAGCTCCCGGCCGAGCGGGACCTTGCCCAACGCTTCGGCGTGAGCCGTACTGCCGTACGCGAAGCCGTGAAAGCTCTCCGTGAGAAAGGCCTGGTCGAGGCCTACTCCGGACGAGGAACTTTCATCACCGACGGCACCACGCACGCCGTCCGGCAGTCTCTGGACCTGATGGTAAAGATTGGACAGCCGGAGGGTTCGAAGCATCTGGCGGAGGTTCGGGCGATCCTCGAGCCTGAAATTGCGGCGCTGGCGGCCGTGCGGATTCAGGAGCCGGAATTGGCGACGATGCGCGAGGCCGTCTCAGTCATGGATCGTGCGGGCCAGGATCCCGAAGCCTACATCGAAGCCGATCTCGATTTTCATCTCGCCCTCGCAGAAGGTGCGGCCAATCCGCTGATACTCTCGCTCCTCGACTCCATCGTCGGCCTCCTGCGAGAGCAACGTCTCCGAATCTTCCGCGTTCCCGGCGGTCCCGAGCGCGGCCAGGTTCATCACAAGCGCATTCTCGAAGCGGTGGAACGTCACGATGCGGAGAAAGCGCGCGAAACCATGCGTGCGCATCTCTCGCAAGTCAGCGAAGACAGTCAGGCTCCGGCGGCCAAACGCGCCCCCGGGAAACAGAACATTCACTAGAAAGGTCGGAGCAAGGAATGGCGAAAGTCGGTTTCATAGGCTTGGGAGTCATGGGCAGCCAGATGGTGAATCGGCTGTTGAGCAAGGGACATACCGTGACTGGCTATAACCGCACTCGCACAAAGGCGCAGTGGCTGGTGGAAAAGGGAATGACGTGGGCCGACTCGCCTCGCGCGGTAGCAAGCGTTTCGGATTACACCTTCGCCATGGTCACGAATGCCGCCGCCATCCAGGCCATCACCGAAGGCCCCGATGGACTGCTTGCAGGATTAAGCGCAGGGAAGACCTTCATCGACATGAGCACGGTGAGTCCCACGGTCAGCCGTGCTCTCGCCGCGAAAGTTCGTGCTCTCGGCGCCGATATGGTCGACTCTCCCGTCTCCGGCAGCGTAATTACTTTGCAGGAAGGCAAGTTGTCCGTCATGGTCGGAGGACGGAAAGAGACGTTCGACAAGATCAAGCCGCTCCTCCTCGACATCGGTCCGAAGGTCACGCACGTGGGCGACAACGGCCTTGCGCTCTCGATGAAGATCGCTGTGAATCTGAGTCTCGCCGTGCAGATGCTCGCCTTCTCCGAGGGCGTGCTGCTGGCTGAAAAAAGCGGCATCGCGCGCGATACCGCAGTGGATGTTCTCGTCAACAGCGCCGTCGCTTCCCCGATGATCAAATATCGAGGACCGTTCGTCCTTCAGCAGCCGGAAGAAGCCTGGTTCGACGTGAACATGATGCAGAAGGATATGGTGCTGGCCATGGAGTTGGGCCGGCAACTCGACGTGCCTTTGCCTACGACCGCAGTGAGCAATGAATTTCTCACCGCAGCCCGCGGCATGGGCTGGACGAAGTATGACTTCGCTTGCTTGTTCGACGTCCTCGCCGCCATGTCTGGGGTGTCGACTCCGGTCACAACTGGTGGGAAGAAACAGTGAGTACGGTGACTGCCAAGCCGGAAGCAAGCCGCGAAGCCGCCAGCGAGAAGGACAAGTGGCTGCGCGCCTACCGGCAAATGGTGCGCATCCGGTTGTTCGAAGAGCAGGTCAACGAGCTTTACACTCGCGCCCTGATGCCGGGGCTCGCGCATCTCTACAGCGGTGAAGAAGCAGTCGCAGTCGGCATCTGCGAAGCGCTGCGCATCGATGACTACATCACCAGCACGCACCGCGGTCACGGACACTGTCTCGCCAAAGGTGCTTCTCCCGATCGCATGTTCGCCGAGTTGCTGGGTAAGGAAGCCGGATACTGCCGCGGCAAGGGCGGATCGATGCACATTGCCGATCCCGCCACCGGAAATCTAGGCGCAAACGCGATTGTCGGCGGTAGCGTAGGAATCGCAACCGGCGCAGCCTTCGCTTCGAAGCGCCTGGGCAACGGGCGCGTCGCAGTATGCTTCTTCGGCGAGGGAGCTCTTGGCCAGGGATCTCTGTATGAAGTCATGAACCTGGCACAGCTCTGGAAACTCCCGGTGATTTACGTTTGCGAAAACAATCTCTACAACGAGTACACGCATTACTCCGAGACCACCGCCGGAACGATCCTCGGCCGCGCGGCGGCATTCGGCATTGAGACTGCGGCAGCCGACGGTCAGGATGTGCGCGCCGTAAACGAGGTCGCTACCCGCCTCGTGAAGAGAGCGCGTGCTGGCGAAGGGCCGGCATTTCTGCAGGCGGACACGTACCGTTACAGCGGGCACCACGTTGGCGATATCAATCGCGAATACTACCGCTCCAAGACCGAGGAGCAGCGCTGGAAAACTGATCGAGATCCAATCAAGCTGCAGAGCAATTGGCTGATCGAACAAAGATACGCTGATGCCGCCGCTCTCGAGCAGATCACGATGGAAGCGCGCGCGGAGATGGAAGCCGCTGTCAAGTTCGCGGTTACCGCGCCGTATCCCAGCGTCGATCAAGTGGACGAGGACATCTATGCCTGAACGCGAGTTGACTTTCGCTCAGGCGGTGCGGGAAGCCCTCGCCGAAGAGATGCGCCGCGATTCGAGCGTGTGCATCTTCGGAGAAGACGTCGCCGAAGCCGGGACGCCCTTCAAAGTGCTTTCGGGTCTCGTCGAAGAGTTCGGCGCCGAGCGCGTCCTCGATACCCCAATCTCTGAGGCTGGTTTCACCGGTATCGGCGTAGGCGCTGCGATGACTGGTTTGCGCCCGGTCGTCGACATCATGTTCGGCGATTTCCTCACGCTGACCATGGATCAGATGGTCAACCAGGCCGCCAAAGCGCACTATATGTCAGGTGGGCACTGGAAAGTGCCAATGGTTCTGCGCACCACGCTGGGCGCGACTCGCCGCTCCGCTGCGCAGCATTCGCAGTCTCTGCATGCATGGTTCAGCCATGTTCCAGGGTTGAAGGTCGTGCTGCCGTCCACACCCTACGATGCGAAAGGGTTGCTGAAGACAGCAATCCGCGACGAGAACCCGGTCGTCTTCTTCGAAGACAAAATGATGTACAAGCTGAAAGGCCAAGTTCCGGCGGACGATTACACGATCCCTCTCGGCGTCGCTGACGTGAAGCGCGAGGGCGACGACATCACGTTAGTCGCCACCAGCAGCATGGTGCAGGTCGCACTCGGTGCAGCGGTGCTGCTTGAGAAAGAAGGCATCAGCGCCGAAGTGGTTGACCCGCGCACCACGTGGCCGCTCGATGAGAAGACTATCCTGGATTCTGTGAAGAAGACCTCACGCGTGATCGTGATGGATGAAGGCTACGGCCGTTACGGAGTGGCAGCAGAACTTGCCGCCGTCATCGCCGAGGGCGCATTCTACGATCTGGACGCTCCGGTCAAGCGAATGGGAGCGATGCACGTCCCGATCCCGTTCTCCCCGCCACTCGAAGACGTAACGGTGCCAACGGAAGAAACGGTGTACAAAGCCGCCAAAGAAATGTGCGCCAAGTCGTAGAGACGTAGCTTGCTACGTCTCAGCCGGCGGCATCGGTAGAGGTTTAGTTTTGAGACGAGGCCGGCAAGACGTTGCAAGCAACGTCTCTACAGGCAGGAGGATTTTATGGCACTCAAAACTCATGGCACCATGGCCGTTGATTGGGAGAATCGAATCGACTTCGACCGCCTCCGCCGCGAACGTCTGCAGAAGGCGAAAGACCTGCTCGCCAAGTCGTCGATGGGATCGTTGCTGTGTTTCGACATGAACAACGTCCGCTACCTGACTGCGACGCACATCGGCACCTGGGCGCAGGACAAGGCCAACCGCTTCACGCTGCTCCCGCAAAACGACGAGCCCATCCTCTGGGATTTCGGTTCCGCCGCCAGACACCATCAACTGAATTGTCCGTGGCTTGGTGAGCGCTCGCGTCCAGGAATCTCCATGCTCCGTGGAGCAATGACGCCCGAGATGGGGCGCGCCGAAGATGTTGCGAAAAAGATCCGCATTGAACTCGAAAAACGCGGCCTGCACAAGGAGCCTGTCGGCATTGACATCATCGAACTCCCGGTCCTGTTCGCCCTGCAGCGCGAAGGCCTCGAGATCGTCGACGGTCAGCAACTCATGTCCGAGGCCCGTGTCATCAAGACACAAGATGAGATCTCACTGCTCAACACATCGGCGATGATGGTCGACGCCGCTTACGATGAACTCTATCGCGCCATGAAGCCCGGCTTGGCCGAAAACGAAGCCGTCGGCCTCGTCAGTAAGGTTCTCTACGATCTCGGCTCTGAATACGTCGAGGCGGTGAACGCCATCTCCGGCGAGCGCTGCAATCCGCACCCGCACGTGTTCTCCGATCGCATCTTGCGCCCCGGTGACCCCGTGTACTACGACATCCTGCACTCCTACATGGGATACCGCACCTGCTACTACCGCTGCTTCACGATAGGGTACGCGTCGCACGCCATGGTCGACGCTTACAAGCGTTGCCGCGAATACCTCGATGCAGCCATCGAACTTGTGCGGCCCGGCCGCACCACCGCTGAGATCGCCGCGGTCTGGCCCAAAGCGCAGGACTTCGGCTTCCCTAACGAAGAAGCTGCTTTCGCCCTGCAGTACGGCCACGGTATCGGACTTGCCATCTGGGAAAAGCCAGTGATCAGCCGCCTGGTTTCCTTCGATCATCCGGTCGAGATCAAGCCCGGCATGGTGTTCGCTCTCGAAACCTTCTGGCCCTCGACCGATGGCTGGAGCGCCGCTCGCATCGAAGAAGAGATCGTAGTGACTCCGACCGGACACGAAGTCATCACCCGTTTCCCGGCAGAAGAACTTCTGGTTGCCGGTGCTCACTATTTCACGGTGAACGGCCCGCTGCCGACGACACGCGAAAGCGAAGCTCCCGCCAGCAAGCACGTTCTCGACATGATCGAAGCCAGCGCCAAGACGGAGAAGATCGGAGTTTAGGGCTGAAGGCCATCGTCAAGGCCCTCCCCAACCGAACGACTATGGCCTTCAGCGTAGTAATGCCCGCTCTCGAGATGGCGCAGGAAACCGGCAAGCTCCTTGCTTGGCGGAAGAAGGAAGGCGACCGCGTCTCCAAAGGCGAACCTCTCCTCGAGATCGAAACTGACAAGGCAGTCGTCGAAGTGGAAGCTCCTGCCGACGGCATCTTGGCGGGAGTCAAAGCATCCGAAGGAGCAGACATTCCAGTTGGCCAGACGATTGCCTGGATCGTCGCTCCAGGAGAACAGCCGCCTGCTGATACCTCCTCTTCTGCACCCGCGGCTCGTGCGACTTCGCAGCCGAAGTCTGAGCCGTCCCGTGCCGCTCCAACTCAGGCTGCTTCACAGTCAGCCGCCGTCTCAGCCAAGATTTCCCCCAAGGCCCGCCGTCTCGCCAAAGAACTGGGTGTAGATATCTCGGCAGTTCGCGGCTCCGGCCCCGGTGGAGAAATTCTCGCTTCCGACGTGCAGGCCGCAGCGGCCGCGCCCGCTTCCGCAACACCTCATCCAACTCCAAGAGATTCCGGAACGGTCGAAGTTCCTACTTCACTGGGCCGAATCATGGCTGAGCGCACGACCCAAAGTTGGACAACCGTTCCCCACTTCTTCGTGACTCGCGACGTCGACGCCACGGCATTGAGTCACTATCGCGAGCAGATCGTCGATGAAATCGAGTCCACGAAGAAAGTCCGCGTCACTCACACAGACCTGCTAGTCGCTGTCGTGTCGCGCGTGCTCTTGAAACATCCGCGCCTGAATGCCAGCTGGAGCGCAGAAGGCATTCATCTGCACGATCATGTGAACATGGGCGTGGCTATCGCCGTGAATGATGGCGTAGTCGCCGCCGTCATACACAATGCACACACCGCGAGTGCGGCGGAGATAGCTATTCAGCGCCGGGATGTCGCCGAGCGCGCCCGCGCCGGCAAGCTGCGCCCTGCCGATATCGCCGACGCTACCTTCACGATCAGTAATCTAGGCATGTATAGGGTGGATCAGTTCAGCGCGATCATCATTCCGCCACAGGCCGCGATTCTGGCGGTGGGAGGAATTGCCGACAGAGTCATCGCGCTCGAAGGAAAGCCTGCAGTACGGCCCATGATGACCCTGACGGTTTCCTGTGACCACCGCGTGGCCGATGGCGCCCGCGCCGCCAGGTTCTTGAGTGACATCGCTCAGGCGCTAAGTGATCCCACAAAATTTCTCGAATAGAAGTTTTACTGCTGCAGGATCTGTCCCGGCTCCGGACGAACCTGCTCATCTCTAATCTCGCTCGAATCCCACCCGCCGCCCAGAGCCTTAACCAGGTACACGGTGCTCACCAGTTGCTGCCCGAGCAACTGCGTTTCGAGCCGCTGATTGCTTAACAAGGTGGTCTGTGCGGTAATCACGTCGAGATAATTCGTCACTCCGCCCACGTATCGGTTGTTCGCAATCTCCAAAGCCTTCCGCGCATCTTCAACGGCCGCTCCTTGCGTCGAAAGAGCCTGCGAGAGCGTGCTTAGATTGCTGATGCCATCTTCCACCTGTTGAAAAGCAGCGAGCACGTTTTGCCGATAGTTCGCCACAGCCTCGTCGTACGCCGCCCGCGCCGCCGCCAGATTTGCGCGATTGCGTCCGCCCTGCAGTACCGGTTCCAGAGCATCCGCGCCTAATGACCAGAAAAGGCTCGGGGCATTGAACAACGAGCTAACGGCCGTGCTCTGCGCTCCTCCTGCGCCGCCGAGGGTGATATGTGGATAAAAAGCGGTTCGCGCCAATCCGACCTTCGCGTTTGCGTACGCTACGTCGCGCTCGTAGGTAGCGATGTCCGGCCGGCGCTCCAGCACGTCTGACGGAACTCCCAGCGGCACTGCCGGCGGTGTGTTCTTCAGCGGCGCTACCGGCACATTGAAATTCGAGGCTGGCTGCCCCACCAGCACCGCCATCGCGTGTTCATATTGAGCCCGCGTTTGCTGCACCAAGGCTGCCTGCGAAATGGTGGAATCCAGCAAGGTGGCCTGTTGCGCGACCTCCAGCCCGCTCGCGATCCCTCCGGTATGGCGCTGATTCAGCAAGTCCAGCGCCTTCCGCTGATATCCCACCGATTCCTCGACGACCTGGTACTCCGCATCGAGTTCGCGCAAGGTGAAATAGTCGGCTGCGAGTTCGGCAGTCAACACCAACTGCACATTCCCGAGATCCGCCGCGGTGGATTGTAGCGAAGCCTTCGCTGCTTCCACATTCTTGCGCACGCGCCCGAACAAATCGGCTTCATAGCTCAATGAAAACGGAATCGTATAGACACTCTGCGTATAAGGCCGCGCAATCCCGCTCGCTACCACGGCTCCGTTCAACGGACGGTTGCCCGACCCGCGCTCGCGAATTGCGGATGGGTCTGCCGAAACCTGAGGAAAGTAATCCGCTGTCGCAATCCGCGCCAGAGAACGCGCCTGGCTCAATCGATCCCGCGCCGCCACCAGAGACTGATTCGCCTGCAAGAGTTGCTGCTCGTAACCGTCCAGCGCAGGATCCTGAAAGATCTGCCACCATGCCCCCTTCGGGATCGCGTCCTTGGGCGCAGCCTGTTCCCACGGTGGCTGCGTCTTCCAGGCATCAGGCGCGGACTCGGGAGCGCTTGGGCGCGCATATCGCGGCCCCACCGTGCATGCGCTTGCGAATGCCAGCCACAACAGCAGCGCTGCGACAGATCCCCGTCTCACTGCCCACTCTCCTTGGCCTTGCTCGGTTTTCTCGGCTGCTCCTGCGAGTTGCGTTGTTGCTGCTCGGGAAGATTTTCTTCCTGGCGTGTGCTCTGCGGAACCGCTTGTGGTTGTGCCGCCGACTGATCCTGGCCTTGTCCCGGCGATGGTGGCGCGAGGCTCACCTGCTGCCCATCTTCCAGCGAGTCCGGTGGATTGATCACAATCTGGTCTTGCGTAGAAACGCCCGCCAGAACTTCCAGAGTGGTTCCGTAGTCTTTTCCGATGTTGATTGCGCGCAGTTCTACCTTATTGTCTGGCCCCACAACCGCCAGCCGCGGTCCCTCAGAGCGAAACAGCATCGCATTCACTGGCACCGTAACTTTGTTGACGTTTGAGCCCACCGCAAAGTGCACCTCGCCGAACGAACCTGGCAACAGGCGGCCGTCTCGATTCGGCACATCCACTTCCGTGAGGAGCGTCCGAGTATTGGGATCAATCGACTCAGCCGTCCGAGCGACCTTGGCCGAGAATCTCTGTCCCGGAAATTCCTGCAGAGTTACCGTCGTCGACGCGCCAACCCTGATAAAAGGCGCATATGCCTGAGGAACGCTGGTGTAGACGCGTAGCGGATCCACTCGCGCGATGTCGAACAGTTCGCGTCCCGCAGCCCCGGCCCCGGCATTGATCAATGCTCCCGGGTCGACGTTGCGCTTCGTAATGACCCCGGAGAATGGCGCATATACCTTCTTGAATCCTTCCAGTTGTTCGAGCCGGCGCACGTTCGCATCTGCCGCCGCCAGATTTGCCTGCGCCTGTTTGTATCCACTGCTCTGTTGGTCGGCCTCCTGCGCCGAGACCGAGTCGCTCTTGCGCAGGTTCTCCCAGCGGTCGGCGCTGATCTTGGCGAGTTCCAGTTGCGCCACAATCTGTTGCCGCGCAGCTCGGGTCTGATTTAATTCCTGATCGACTTCAGGAGTGTCGATCGTCGCCAGTAAGTCACCTTCTTGCACGCGACTTCCGATGTCCTTATACCAACGCACCAGATATCCATTCGTCCGGGCGTAGATCGGAGACTCCTCGAAAGCCTGCAACGAACCCGGAAGCACAAGCTCTTCGTCAGGTTTCTCCGCCAAGGGATGCACGACAGCGACTGTGGGAATCGTTTCCCGCTCGGTTTCCTTGGCCAGTGCCTGTTCGCGACTCGCGCGGCCGATCAGTGTGACCGCACCGGCCGTCAGCAAAATCAGCAGCGCCACTCCAACTACCATCAGAGCTCGACGCGGAGGAGCAGGAGGCATCTCCGGTGGCGGCTCAATGGCATGCGTTTGCCGACGTGACCGCTCCTTCATGGCGGCGATCTCTTCATCAATTTCGGCTCGCGTGGCGTGATGAGGAGTGTCCGCACTGTGTCGGCCATCGGACTCGCTGGCCACGCGATTTTGCTGCTGCGTTTGTTCGTCATCTAACTTCATGCTTTGCTCCGAATCTATGAATCCGCTGTTTCTTATCATGACTCTTGCACGCGTGCCCGCCGTGCCTCTCGCCGGCTGTGGAATATCGCGAAAACACTGGGCACGAAGAACAATGTGGCCACCGTGGCGAACAAAAGCCCACCAATCACCGCGCGTCCCAAGGGAGCGTTTTGCTCTCCGCCTTCGCCAAAGCCCAGCGCCATCGGCACCATTCCGATAATCATTGCCAGTGCAGTCATCAGTACCGGCCGGATGCGCGTGTACCCGGCTGCCACGGCCGCCTGGACGGCAGGTACGCCCTCATCCATCTGTTCGCGTGCGAAGCTCACCATCAGAATCGAGTTCGCCGTCGCCACGCCCATGCACATGACCGCTCCCGTGAGAGACGGCACATTCAGAGTTGTGTGAGTCAGCAACAGGAACCAGCAGATTCCAGCCAGTGCGCCTGGCAGTGCTGTAATGATGATGAACGGATCCAGCCACGACTGAAAGTTGATCACGATCAGCAGGTAGACCAGCACAATCGCTCCGACCAGCCCCACGCCTAGCCCGATAAACGAAGACCGCATGGTTGCGACCTGCCCACGCACCACGATGTGAGTGCCACGCGGCAGTTTTCCCTCGAAGGTCTTGAGCACTTCTTGTGTATCAGCGGCGACCGCTCCCAAGTCCCTGTCTTGCGTGCTGGCAAACACGTCGATGATCGGCTGCACGTTGTAGTGATTGACCGTCGCAGGCCGCACCGTTGGACTGACCTGCACCAGGTTACCCATCAACTGCGGCCCTTGCTGCGAAACTACAGGGATGTTCATCAGGTCTTGCAGGTCTGTCATACGGTATTGTGGCGCCTGCACTGCCATCTGATACGTCACTTCATTTTTCGGATTGAGCCAGAAGTTGGGCGAAGTCTGGAAGCTCCCGCTCAGTGAAACCAGCGCGCTCTGCGCCACCTCGCGCGTCGTCAGCCCGACTTGAGCGACGCGCGTGCGCTCGATATCCATGTGCAGTGTGGGCAAGGAGAGGAGCTGTTGGACATGCACATCGGCGGTTCCGGGGATATGGCGCATCCGGCCTGCGATCTGCTGAGCGATCGCATAGTTGGTCTGCAAGTCCGTGCCGACAACTTGCACGTCGATGGGGGCAGGAATGCCGAAATTCAAGATCTGCGTCACGATATCAGCGGGCTGGAAGAAGAACTCCACGCCCGGAAAATGCCGAGGCAGGAATTCCCGCAAATGCCGCGTCAGGTCGGCTGTCGGCTCATGCTTCTCCGGATTCAAGGCAATCAGAATCTCAGCATCGCTCGAGCCGATCGTTCCGTTGGAACTATACGACTGGTTGATGCCGGAGTTCGGCAGCCCAATGTTGTCCAGAATGGTTTGCAGTTGTCCCTGCGGGATTTCTGCGCGCAACGATTTCTCGATCTGATCGCACAGGCGAGCTGTCTCCTCGACGCGTAATCCGGGACGTCCGCGAACGTGAAGCCGTAACAACCCTGCATCTACCTGGGGAAAGAAGTCTTGTCCCAGGAATGAAAACAGTCCCAGAGAGAGCACGCAGAACAACAGGAAGCAAACTGCGAACAGCCCCCGATGCGCGATCGTTGTCTCCAGCAGAGATTCATAGCTCCGGCGGAACTGTTCGAATTTCCGCTCAAAGCCACGCTGGAACCTTGCAAGAGAGGATTTCGGGGTCTCGGCCCGGTGTTCGTGGCCCCGCATGATGTACATCACTAGCGTCGGAATCAGCGTTCGCGACAGAAGATAGCTGGCCAGCATGGCGAAGCTCACCGCCTCCGCCAGCGGCACAAATAAAAACTTCGCCACGCCGCTCAGGAAGAACATAGGCACGAACACGATGCAGATGCTGAGCGTCGAGACGAATGCCGGCACGGCAATCTGTTGTGCTCCGTCGAGGATCGCCTGCCGCATTTCTTTGCCCATCGCCAGATTGCGCTCGATATTCTCGATTTCCACGGTGGCATCGTCGACCAGAATCCCTACCGCCAGTGCCAATCCACCCAGCGTCATGATGTTGATCGTCTCGCCGATGGCCCCGAGCAAAATGATCGACACGAAGATCGAAAGCGGAATCGAGATCGAGATGACGATCGTAGGACGCCAATCCCCCAGGAAGATCAAGATCATGCAAGCCGTGAGTGCGGCGGCTATCAGGGCCTCACGAACCACTCCGTTGATGGATGCCCGCACGAAAAGCGACTGATCGAACAGATGAGAGATCTTCAGTTCCGGTGGCAGCGACTGCGCAGCCTGCTCAACGATCCCTTTGACTCCGGCGACAATCTGCAGCGTCGACGCCGAGCCGTTCTTGTAAATCGACATCAGCGCGCCGCGGTTCCCGTCTTGCCGAACAATGTTGGTCTGTGGCGCAAATCCGTCGCGGATGTGCGCCACGTCGCGCATGTAGAGCGTCGACCCGTTCGTGGTCTTTACCGGCAGATCGTTCAGTTCCGCAATCGTCTCCGGTGTCCCGTTCATCTCGATCTCATACTCAAGCGGTCCCATCTTCATCGTGCCCGCCGGCAGAATGATGTTCTGGGCGTTCACGGCATTCACAATGTCGACAGGGGAAAGACCGTAAGCTTGCAGCTTCGGCAAATCGAGATCGACTTGAATCTGCCGCAATTTGCCCCCGTACGGGTACGGCGTAGCGGCACCGGGAACCGTTGCCAAAAAAGTGCGCAGAAAATTCTGCCCAAGGTCGAACAGTTGCTGCTCCGGAAGCGTCTTGCTGCTGAGGCCGAGTTGAATAATGGGCGTCGTTGAGGCGCTATACGAAATGATGAGTGGAGGAGTCGTGCCGGGTGGCAGTCCTCGTACGGTGGTCTGGGAAATCGCCGTAATCTGCGCAATTGCACCTTGAACGTTGGTGCCAGGACGAAAGAACACTTTTATGATTCCCAATCCATACACCGATTGGGACTCCATGTGCTCGATGTCGTTAACCGTGGTGGTGATCCCTCGCTCGGAGTTGGCGACGATGCGGTCGGCCATGTCCTGAGGCGACATCCCCGAGTAAAACCACACTACAGACACTACAGGAATGTTGATGTCGGGGAAGATGTCAGTGGGAGTGCGCAGGATGGTGATCGGCGTCAGAATCAGAATCACGATCGCCATTACGACAAATGTATAAGGCCGTCTTAGGGCTAAAGCAACAATCCACATGAGATCCCACCCACTCTAAAATCCAAAGAGACATTGAGACGTGCTGCCCCAAAAAGCACCCCAGCAATGCAAACTTAGATTCGATACTCGGCGTATCGGATTCGAATTAACTTCGCTCGATTATATGGTAGCTTAGGACCATGCGCCAAAAGTTATTGGACGCAGAATACAGCCAAAACGGTAAGCGCCCCCCGGGCCGTCCCCGCAGCGAGCAAGCCCGGCAGGCCATCCTGCGCAGTACTCTAAAGATCCTTGGCGAGAATGGTTTTTCCGACTTCAAAATTGAAGAGGTCGCCGCCCGCGCTTCGGTCGGCAAAGCCACGGTCTACCGCTGGTGGCCCAACAAAGGCGCGTTGATCGCGGACGCATTCGCCAGCAGTACGACTCGCAGGCTGCGCTTTCCGGATACCGGATCCGTCTACGCCGATATGAGCCAGCAGATGCGGCAATTGATCAAGGTGTTTCGGGGTCGGCGCGGTCGCATCGTCTCAGCCATTCTGGCGGCGGGGCAGAACGACAAAGATCTGATCGAAGCCTTCCGCGAACGATTCCTCTGGCCGCGCCGCCGAGAAGCGTACGCAACTCTTCGCCGTGGCATCCAGCGCGGTGAGTTGCGAAGAGACCTTGACCCCGATTTACTTCTCGACTCGCTTTACGGCCCAATCTACATGCGATTCCTCATCCAGCACGATCGCTTGACCCCGGAGTTCGTGGATCGTCTTTGCGCACTCGTGTTAGCCGGAGTCCGTCCTCAACGGAAGAGTCGTCACTGACATCCAGCGACCCGCGGCGCGAGCCGTCGCGATCAGCGCGGCTTTCCTGATAACCTCGAGATGCAAAAGATTGCGCCAGGAAATTCCGGGAGTACGTCGCCGTTGCCACCGATCCTCAACGCACAAGGAATCTCGAAGGCCTTCGGAGCCAAGCCGCTCTTCCAAAACGTCTCCTTCACGGTTTCCGAAGGAGACCGGATCGCACTGATTGGGCCGAACGGCTCGGGAAAATCCACGCTGCTGCGGATTTTGGCCGGTACCGAAGTGCCCGACCGCGGCGATCTTGCGGTCCGCAAGCGCCTACGTCTGAGCTACGTTGCGCAAGACTCGAGATTTGCTCCCGCGGAGTCCGTACGCGGCGTCGTCGAGCGAGCGCTGCGGGATTCGAGCGCGCCCGAATCGGAACGTGGCGCCCACTTCGCCCAGACGCTCGGCCAGGCCGGATTCGAGGACCTCGAAGCCGAATCGGCCGCGCTCTCCGGAGGCTGGCAGAAGCGGTTGGCCATCGTAGAAGCGCTGGTGCAGTCGCCGGATGTCTTGCTGCTCGATGAGCCGACCAATCATCTGGACCTTGCAGGAATCGAATGGCTCGAAGACCTGCTGCAGGAAGCCCGGTTCGCTTGCGTCGTGGTGAGCCATGATCGCTACTTCCTCGAGAATGTCGCCACCGAAACGGCGGAACTAAGCCGTGTCTATCCTGACGGCTTGCTGCGTGTGCGTGGCAAATACAGCACGTTCCTCGAAAAGAAAGAACAATTCCTCCACGCGCAGGGGAAGCGCCAGGAAGCGCTGGAAAATCTGGTTCATTCCGAAATCGAGTGGCTGCGCCGGGGAGCGAAGGCTCGGACCAGAAAGTCGAAGGCGCGCATCGACAAAGCCGGCGAACTGATGAGCGAACTCGCCGACTTGAACGCCAGAACCCGCACCGAAACCGCACAAATAGACTTCTCGGCGACCGATCGAAAGACCAAGCGCCTGATCGAACTCGAGAATGTGTCCTGCCAGCTGGGCGACCGGACATTGTTCGAGCGACTGAACTTCATCGTTTCGGCCGGCATGCGGGTGGGACTTGTGGGCCCGAACGGTAGCGGCAAGACCACTTTGCTGCGCTTGTTGCGTGGAGAACTCGCGCCCAGCGCCGGAGAGATCCGTCGCGCCGACTGGTTGCGCATCGTTTACTTCGACCAGACCCGCAAACTCGACGAGAATGTCACGCTGCGCCGCGCCCTGGCTCCCGAGGGCGATTCGGTGATCTATCAGGATCGCGTGATTCATGTCGCATCGTGGGCAGCGAAATTTCTGTTTACCGGCGAACAGCTCAACCAGCCGGTTGAACGCCTCTCCGGCGGTGAGCGGGCCCGCGTCCTGATCGCGCAACTGATGCTGCAACCGGCCGACGTGCTGCTGCTGGACGAGCCTACCAACGACCTCGATATCCCCACGCTCGAAATTCTCGAGGAAAGCCTGCTGGAGTTTCGCGGCTCCCTGGTGCTGGTCACGCATGACCGCTACATGCTGGATCGCGTCTCGACAGTCGTGTTAGGTCTCGACGGCCAGGGAGGCGCGGAAAGCTTCGCCGACTACGCGCAATGGGAGTTGTGGCAGGCGGAACGCAAGGGAGCAGAGAAACGAACGGGACTTCCGCAGCCGCCGTCTTCCCCTCGGCCGGAGATGCCGACAAAAAAGAAGCTCTCCTATCTGGAGGCGCGAGAGTACGCCGGCATCGAGCAACGCATCGCCGAGGCCGAGCAGGTGTTGCAGACCCGCCGTGCTGAGATGGAGAATCCCGCGATCGCCAGTGATGGTCCCCGGCTGCTGGCAGCCCACGCCGAGTTGGAAGCGGCACAAAAGAATTTGGACACACTCTACGCGCGCTGGGCGGAACTTGAAGAGAAGGCGGGGCAGGCCGCGCGCTGAGGCGAGTGGCCGAGGTGTATAGATTTCGATTTCTGTGGACACTATTCATCAAGAGGGTGCCCCATCCTTTCGCGTTTTGTGCGAAAGGGTGGGAAGCAAACACTCGCCTTCAAACCAAAAAACCGTAACAGCGTACAGGTCCGAGGTTCCCACCCTTGCAAACAGCCCTCAGTCGTGGTGCTTGGAAAAAAGCAAAAGCCAAAGACTGGGCCACTCGCCTTCGGTTCGCCTTGTGACATGCGTTCTCCTTTGAGACCTGTCACCATTTTCTTTGTCTCCCTTTGGGGTGCGCTCTAGCGGACAGTACCCGGTTTCTTCTCACTAGAGCAGCTTGACATCCCCAAAATTGTGCAGAATGGAACGGTGCCGCCATGCCCAAAGGCGTAACATTCAGTAGTTCGGCCGAGCAGGGCACGCTTTCACTTCCCGTGCCGTACCGAAGTTCAGGAATCTGACTTGAACTCTCAAACGGAGGACTTGATGGTATCTAAGCTAAGATTGCTCATCTCAAGCAGTGTTGTCTGCGTGGCTTCCCTTGTGGCATCTGCTCAAACCATCGAATACAAGGTGTTGGCCACGAACAAGACCTCTACCACCCAGAAGGAGATGAACGAGGCCGCCGACGCTGGGTTTCAATTCGGCGGCGTAATGGGAGGTGAAACCAGCTTTGGCGGATCTGAAGTGGTAACGATCATGTATCGTCGACCGTCGTCAGAAAAGGGCCAGTTCACGTACAAGCTTTTGGCGACAAGTAAAACATCGACGATGCAGAAGGAATTGCAAGAGGCCGGCGACGAGGGCTTCGAATACAAGGGACAAACAGCGTACAAATCGACATTCGGCGGCAAGGAAGTGGTGACCATTCTTGAACTCGACCGCAAGTTGAAGAATCGGCCGAGATATGAATACCGCCTCCTCGCTACCAAGAAGACCTCCACAATGCAGAACGAGTTGCAAGAGGCAGGAGCGGCGGGTTTCGAGTTTGTAGGTGTGACTGTTGGTGATACTGCCATGGGTGGAACAGAGGTGGTCAGCATTTTACGCCGGATAGCAAAATGACCCTGATTTCTAGAATGTGGGGACAGACGGGACGTAACCCGTTCTTCTTCGCGCCGAGCCCCACGAAACATTAGTGAATGTCCCGTCTGCCCCCGGGTTTTCGTCCCCGGGTGTTCTGTTGACTACTCTCCACTTTTCTTCGTGACAAGAAATTTACAGAAAATAGACCTCTCTCACGAAACCAATTCGTACCATTCAGAATCCAGTACAGCCGAAGGGATAACATTTCATTAGCGGTTTCCCTTCTCCCGCCCCTGGACGGGACGTCCTAGTGTGGTTCCGGCCCTCAAAATCCCAAAGCGAAAGGTCTGGCATGTCTGTAAGCACGCCCGTAAGAAAGATTGCCTGCTCGATTCTGATTTCGATCGTGCCCATGCTCCTCGTAGACTGTGGCACTTCCAACACTCCTCCATCGATGCCACCTCCGAACGGCACGGTGCGTTTTGCCTTAGTGTCCAACTTGTTTGCCAACAGCATTTCCACCTATGCGGTCGATCCCCAAACGGGCCGACTCACCGCCAAAGACACGGTGCCGACCGGCGGCACGAACTCCGGGGTCATTGCGCTCGCGCCCTCCGGGCGCTTTGCCTACGTCGCCAACGGTATCTCCAATGACATCTCTGTATTCTCCATCGACGCGAATACCGGCAACCTGGCTATGGTGGGCTCGCCCGTTCCTGCGGGCAGCACCCCACGTTTCATCGTCATCGGCCCGGCGGGAAATATTCTCTATGTGGTAAATCAGGACTCCGATCACATTACTGGATTTTCCATCAATCCAAACACGGGGACCCTCACTCCTCTATCGGGCGAGGTTCCGACCGACGATGCCCCGGTCGAACTCACGTTCCATCCCTCGGGCCATTTCGCATATGTAGCCAATTTCAATTCCGGCGATATTACGGTCTATCGAGTCGACAGCAGCGGAGCCTTGGGTCTGCTCGGGGCCATACCGGGTCGCTTGAGCCCGACTTCGATCAGTATGCATCCGTCTGGAAAATTTGCCTACGTCACCAGCTTGGCCTCGAACCAAATCGCCGCCTACTCGATCGATCAGACCAGCGGCGCCTTGACGCCACTTACGCCATCGGTTACGACCGACGATGGCCCGACCTCCGCCACCCTGGACTCGCAGGGTCGGTTCCTGTATGTGACGAATGCGATTGGCGGCACTGTGGCTACACTTGCTATCGATTCCACGACCGGCGCGCTGACGCCGCACTCCACCGTATCAGCCGGCACCATTCCCGTCGCATTGACTCTGGACCCTTCGGGCCGGTTCGCCTACGTCGCGAACGAGGGCTCGGGCGACATCACACTCTTCGCGGTTGATTCAGCCACTGGAGCCTTGACGCCGGCCGGCCCACCGGTGGACGCGGGAACAGGCCCGTCGTGGGTGACACTCGTCAAGTGAGCGCCGGGATTGGGCCGATTTGCGGGCGTGAGCGAAGCGGAGAGCCAGCGGGAGAAATCCCGACCGTACTTTGCGAAGAATCTCCGGAACGGACAAACTAGAAGTTGGTCGGGGCGCGCGGATTTGAACCGCGGACCCCCTGCGCCCAAGGCAGGTGCGCTACCAGGCTGCGCTACGCCCCGACATGACTAGCAGAATTGATTCTAAAGCACTTCCGAACTTCCTTCCACCTCGAAACCATGATTTTTGGCCGAAACCGTGCCAAAACCGTGCCAGTTTCGTGCTTATTGCACGGTGACCGTGCCAGAATGCGCACCTGCTTTTTCGGCAGATGCGCCTGCTTTTTGAGCAGGCATTTCATTGGCATGGCGGTTGAGCTTCTCCAGAGCTTCGCGCTTCATCTGCAGTTTCATCTGCGAATACTTCTTGAAGACTTGCGCGTCTCCCTGACGAAGCATTTGGGTCACCCACTCGTCGGCTACGCCGCCGGCACTGAGCCGCGTGGCGTAGGTCGAGCGGAGGTCGTAAAGGCGAAAATACGTTACCTTGCCAATGCAGCCAATTTCAGAGAGAGTCTCCTTGAAACCAACGTGATTACGAGCTGCAATCTGACTGGAACTCAGTTCCGGGAGTTCCTGCAGTGAAAGCGCTAGGAGCCTTTGTCCTCTCATCGAGCTTTCTTTGCCCTCTTACTGCGTTCGGTTTCCCATCGGTATCGCCTTTTTGTAGCGTGCCCAAGCTGGCTTGGCTCAATGGTTTCCGTTCTGACTACCCCCTGAATTCATCTTCTCTTGAATGGTTGGATTTTGGACCTCGTCTGGCCGCGGATCCCGTTAGGAGGTTCCTAGTGCGCCATGCTTCGTCTTCAATACCCGTGGTGCAGGCGTTTTACGAGCCTCGCGGAATGAACTTATCCCGAGATGCCAAATACCAGTTCAACATCGTCGATCATGTGCTTCCGATTCCCGGACTACGCGGTACCAGCACCGATGCTGTTTGGATTGGTTTCTCATGTTCTCGTGCACAACCGTTCTTGTTGTTGGCAACTGCAATTCGCTGGGCGCTCGAAACCACTTCGTCCGCCGTCAGGTGCTGGCGCAGAAACGAATTTCGCGTCGCAAGTGGCCATCCAGTGCTCGACGTCGCGGCCGAATGTCGCGTGAGCATCTGCGAGCTTAGTTCTCCAACTTGGAAGTGACAGAAAGGAGTCGAACATGTTGCAAAGCCGAGGAGCAGTCAGGTTTGAACCGTTGTTTACAACCGCCGATATTGGCCTACGCCAAGATGCCAGTGTCGAGCATGTCGTGAAGGCATTCCTCAACATTGGCGAGGCCCTGGCATCGCGCTGGATCGAGATGCCAAGAGGCATCTTGCTTCTGCAAAGCGTTCCGGATGATCCGGCTTCCGGTGCGATCTACTTATACGACCGTGAGCGCCACATCTTCTACTTCGTGTCGTTTCTCGAAGGTCGAGACGATGCCCTAACCGCCCCCGAATTCGATCAACTTGTCAGCGAATATGACCTGGTTTCGCGGACCGCGAATCCCGGGCTTCTTTCGGCCCACCTGCCCGAGGCGGGACTCGCCTGACGGGAGGAGACCATGAAATCAGGCCAAGTGACAACGGAAATGGCGGCTCGATACTTTCGGCTATTCGTGAATCGCTTGGCCTACACCGTTCAGTCTCACAGGCCGGACGACAAGGGGAAACATTACTATTACCGCCCGCGAGATGGCCGACAGCTCTCGCACGAAGCCGTCCGCGAGCATCTCAATGGTCAGATCACAATTGGCCTCTACGCGCTCAACCCGAAGACGCAACGATCCAAGTGGGTCGTCATTGATGCTGATTACGACAATGCCCTTGATGACTTGCTGAAACTGCAATGGGAGTTGCAACGGGACGGCGTCGAGGCAGCGCTGGAAAAGTCCCGCCGTGGCGCTCATCTTTGGATCTTCTGTGACAAGCCTCTGCTCGCGCGGGACTGCCGGATCTACATCTATAACCTCGCGCGACGGTTGAAAGTGCCCGTCAAAGGCGGTGCAGGATTAGCAGAAGGTATTGAGGTTTTCCCACGCCAGGATGCGTTAGCACCCGATGAGTTTGGGAACGCCATCCGCGGTCCACTGGGAATCCACCGAGGCTCGGGGAGGCGTTATTGGTTTTATGGCGCCGACTACAAAATCGAAGCGCAGCTTAGCTACCTTGAACGACTCAAGAAGATCACAGAAACCGAAATGCTGCGCTTCATTGCGGGTCTCGAAATGCCTGAGGAGTTTCGTCCGAGGCCGAAAGTCGAGCTGACTCCTTACGACCCCAATCGACGCGAGTTCCGCATTCTCGATTTCGTGCGCGTTGGGCGCCGGCGCTCAGGAAACTATTGGACCCGGTGTCCGTCCTGCGCGCAGCAAGGAAAGGATGAGAGCGGAGATAACCTGGCAATCTCTGTCGCTGATCCGCGCAAGTACAAGTGCTGGGCGGGGTGTACGCGCGACATGATTCGCGGTGCACTGGGTCGGCCAATCTCCGTTCGGAGGGCCGGATGACGAGAGATGCCCAGAAGGCCGTTCAGGGCCACGAACTGGATCACCACGAGCTGCTGGCCCGGCAAGGACTGAGATTCCCGGCCATCATTTTGCAGCATCTTCGCAGCGCCGGCATTTACTGCCAGCCCACGGTCTCGATTGAGCATCAGCACCTGGCCAAAAGGTATGTTCTGCGCGGAGTTGAGTGTGGGAGCGCAGTGGCTGACTTGGGCGCCTATTCGAGCTTTACAGATGAGCACGGGAATGCTCTGGCGTGGCTACAACGCGTGGACACAGTGGGTGTCAATGGCGTCCATGCAATCGTCGTCTCTCCGGCCTTGGTAAGGATTGAGATGCTCCGAGTTCAGCGAACCTATGACGTCCTCATCACGCGGCACAGGCTGCAAGGAGTCGGCCAGAACCACAGGCCGCGCCTCGAGAGTTCCGTCCTGTTCTATGGCCGACGAGGCACTCTAGAGATGGAGCTATGGGGGAAGGACGTGGCGTTTCGTGGTGCAGTGTGTCCCGCGTTTTACAGCCGGAGCGGAGAGCCGCTCACCGGACCTGTCGAATTCCAGGATGCACTGACACGCATGTCAGCGGCCGTGTGCTGTGTTGGTTGCCGCCATTGTCATCTGCTCGAACCGAGAGTCTTTACACCTGGGGCATCACAAATCAACCAACGACTGACTGCAGAGGGCTCTTCAACCGCGACGAATGCTCGTGTCTGAGGAAGGACGCGAGGCACGTCGCAATGCTTTTCCCTTCCACTGGGTTAACCGCCTATGTCCG
Organism: Terriglobia bacterium; assembly: GCA_020073385.1. GTDB lineage: Bacteria > Acidobacteriota > Terriglobia > Terriglobales > Acidobacteriaceae > Sulfotelmatobacter. The sequence goes on from JAIQFH010000015.1 coordinate 99,356, forward strand.
AACAATCCGACTGGTAGGCGAATAAAGAGAAAAAACCTTTAGAATGGAGCCGGGATGAATGCAAGTCAGGAAGATCAGTGAGACGTTTGAGAAGGCTCTTGACGCGATGTTTTTCGAGAATCCGATCTTAGCGCCCCTCACAAGAAAGTACGGTGTCTTCTGATGAGAACTGTTGGGTTTTCCACGGGTGCCCTCGCGCGAGGCGACTATCGACACGCCCTCGAAATGCTGTCTGACAAACCTGTGACAGCTGTCGAATTGTCAGCGCTTCGTCAGGATGAGCTACGCCCCTTAGTCGAGGACCTGGACAACTTGAATCTGCGCCGATTTTCCTACCTAGCTTTCCACGCCCCCAGCTTGATCGACCCTTCTTTTGAGTTGCCAGCAATCAAACTGCTTGAACGTGTCGCCGCGCGAGGTTGGCCGATTATTGTTCATCCGAACGCCATGTCCACTCCTGTGGCTTGGGCCCGCTTCGATGATCTTCTGTGCATCGAGAATATGGATAAGCGAAAGCCTGTCGGCCAGACGGCCGCAGATCTCGCAAGGATTTTTACGCACTGCCTCGGGCTTCGTTTTGCTTTGATGTTGGCCATGCACGGCAGGTAGACCCGACCATGAGTGAAGCTACCGCGATTCTGCAAAGCTTCAGTTACAGGCTGAAGCAATTGCATGTCAGCGATGTGAACACTCAAAGCAAACACGATCCGTTAAGTCTCGAATCGATGCTGGCATTTCAAAGAGTCGCACATCTAGTGCCCGCCAAGATACCAATCATCATGGAGAGCAGGGTTGAAGAAGCTCAGATTTGTGAAGAACTAGAAAGAGCGGTCGAATCGTTGACGCCCAATGCCTTTCTCGCCATCGCCGGAGACTAAGTCTGACGCTTGCGCTCTCAAGTGCCCGCATAGTCGCACAAGTTGAGTAGCGGCGATGCCACTATATCCGCGCGTTACGCCACGGAACGGGCATTCTGTTGAGGGGACTCCTTATTGCCAGTAATGCAAGTTTGCATTACTATTTACCTTGGAACAGGAGGATTCAAACCATGACCACTTTGACCGTCACTGCCCGGGGGCAAGTCACGTTCCGTAAAGATGTGCTTCAACATCTCGGCATCCGTCCCGGAGAAAGAATCGAATTGGACAAGCTACCGGACGGACGAGTGTCACTCAAGGCGATGCGCCCATCCGGGAAGATAGACAGCTTTCTTGGTCTGCTTGCGGGCAAAAGCAAGAAGGTGGCGACTCTGGACGAGATCAATGAGGCGGCAGCGAGCGGCTGGGCCGGGCAGAAATGAAGATTACTGTCGATACAAACGTACTTGTCCGAGCCGTGGTACGCGACGATGAGAGACAGGCACGGATTGCCGCGAAGCTCCTCAAGGAAGCTGAACTCATCGCCGTTTCCCTGCCATGTCTATGCGAGTTGGTTTGGGTTCTGGGTCGAGTTTACAACTTCGGGCAACAAGACATTTACGCCGCGCTCGAGGCACTGCTCAACGCCAGCAATGTCGAGGTCAACCGTCCAGCTGCGGACGCCGGCTTGTCGATTCTCAATGAAGGCGGAGACTTCGCCGACGGACTGATCGCCTATGAGGGCAATTGGCTGGGCGGCGAAACCTTTGTTTCCTTTGACAAGAAGGCCGTCTCGCTGGTCGCTAAGCAGGGACAGCAGGCAAAGCTGCTGAAGTAGGTGTATGGCTGCGAGAACATCGCTCGCCTACTGCGGCGCACTGGAATCTACCGACGGACATGAACGTAGAGAATCTTGCCTACCCGTCCGAATGAAGACGTCCGCGGGGTTTCTTGTAAGGACACACACAGTCGTAATCTCCATCCCGGCTTCATGTCCTCGGGCCATCACGCCACCGAACGAGCGTTCTGTTGTGTGAAATCCTTCGAGTTAAGTCCCCAGCTGGTAATCCGGCTTGGCCGGATACGAAACATCTCAGGATCGAATCCCGGTCCCAGTGGAGCACCACCCGTTGTCAGGACTTGTGCCTGGCCTCGTATTTCAATTCCTCGCACCGTCCACGGATTCACCGAAGGAACGTCGTCAATTACAAAAGCCACGCGCGGATCGTGGACAACATCCCTATATTTCTTTCGTTTGGCGAAGCCGCTGTGGCCTCTAATTTCAATTGCATCTTCGTTCTGGTTATAGCGGAAACCGACGGGCACCACGTGGGGTTGACCATCTGAACCGACTGTTGCCAGCCGCCCTAGGCGTTGAGTTTTCAAGTAGCTGATCTCGGCATCCGTAAAAGCGCTCATGGTCTAGCCTCCGATCCTCTTTTCGATGCAAGCCTTCGAAGAAGGACGCGCAGTTTCTAGTGGGCAGATTGTCGCGCGCGTGATTGACGCTGGAAGCCGCTGGAGATGCGAAATCCCGGCCCGACAACGGTCGATCAGAGCAATCACTCGTGGGACAGTCTGGCGGCAGAATGATGATTTCTGTCGTTTCTTGCAAGTGCGGTTAGATCAGAGGTGGAGAAATGCCAAAAAGCGTAAACAAAGTGATCCTGGTTGGGAACGTCGGTAAAGACCCCGAGGTGAAATATTCACCCAGCGGCACACCGATCGCCAAGTTCAGCCTTGCCACAAACGAGAGATTCAAAGACCGCAACGACGAATGGCAAGAGCGGACCGAGTGGCACAGCATCGTGGCCTGGCAGCATTTGGCGGAGATTGTTGGCGAGTACGTTGCCAAAGGTTCCAAGCTTTACGTCGAGGGAAAGATTCAGACCTCGAGTTGGGAGGATCGGCAGAGCGGGGAGAAGAAATATCGCACGGAGATCGTTGCCCGCGACTTGCTGCTACTCGGCCTTCGGGGAAATGGTGGCGGCGAAGACCAAGGTCCGACCTCCAACGAAAATGAGGCTCAGCGGTCCCAAGCTGGCTCTGGCGAGAGTGGGGACGAGGATATTCCATTCTGAACTTCTGCGAGATCCCGGCACATGCTTACGAAGGGAGAGCTGTCATGAGCCCAACCAATGGACACGCGAATGACCCAGCAATTGGCTCTGTCAACGCAGTGCGGCAGTTTGCTCCAGCGGCTAGCGACACAAACATCCCCACTGTCCTGACAGCGAACGCGGCAAAGATCAAAGAACTGATCGCGAGTCTGGAGATACCTTTTCATCCTTCGGTGATCGAATGGCGCGTGACCAATACCAGTAAGGGCGGGTCGCCGCGTGGCCAGGTTATGCCTTACGCCGACCAGCGCGCTTACACAGATCGTCTAAATGCGCTGTTCACTCCGGCGGGGTGGACCCGCAGGTACGCAGTCCATACCAGCGCGAATTTTGAGCGGAGCAAAGATCAGAGGCTCGTCGCGAAGGTGCTGGTTACTTGTGAGCTGACCATCTTCGGCATCGGGTCGCACTCTGCGACAGGAGAAGAATTTGCTGACGATGAAAATGCCGGCACGAGTGCGGAAGCCCAGGCATTCAAACGGGCCTGCGCATGTTTTGGATTGGGGCGCTACTTGTATTACTTCACCGGCACTTGGGTTGACTTGGACGAGCGCAGGCGCCCGAAGAGCGTTCCAAAACTGGCGGACTGGGCAACGCCCGAAGGATGGAGGCAGGGGCTTCGGCCCAACGCGGAGGTTGCCTCAAGACTGTCCCAGCAAACAACTGCGGGCAACAACGGGAATGGCGATGGCCGTGACAGCGGCGAGCGGGCGAACGACAGAGGCGCGAGCCTCGTGCGCGAGATCGAACAGATGGAACGATCTGTGGGGAAGCGCATGTATCGCGGACTGCTGAAGACGGTGGCGCGAGTGTGGAACGCCAAGGATATTCGGGACCCGGCGATTCAGCAAAAGGTACTGGCGCATATGCAAGCTGCTGAACGTGGCTTCCGGCGACTAGATGCAGCGCTCGACAGAGTGGGGCCAGAGTCGTTGACACAAATACGCCGCTCTCTGAAGTTGCAGTCCATCGATCGAGTGGACAACCTTCAAACCTTGCATGAGATTGTGCTTGCGCTCGAAGCGGCCGCGCAAGGAAAAGTAGTGAACCACTAGACCCCTTCTGGGAAGGAAATGTCAGCGGCGTTGGCCACTTCGCTTCGCCGTTTTCGTCAGCGCACCTGGACGGTTCTTGATAGCAGTCTAGTTTTCGGTGTTGAAAGGAAATCCCATGGAAAATCAACCATCAAAGGCAGAGCAAGCACTTCCACCCGAGCAAGCCGCGGCCAAGGCGGCGATCCTCGCCGAATCCGACCGATTGGCCGAAGCGGGAATCACGTTTGCAGCGGTGCATTTCGACGGCTCAGGCGATGAAGGCGTGAACGAAGACATCAAGTGCTACGCCACCGAGGATTACGTTTACGAAGAAAGCGAAGCTCAGGCCGCCAATGTCCCGCATCTGCAGGAACATTTTGAGGCTCTTGTTCCCTACGGCTACGAGAATGATTGTGGAGGCTTTGGCGATGTGATCTTGAACGTGAAAAGCCGCAAAATCACGATTGAACGCAATGACCGCTTCGAGGACTACACGACGTCGACGTACGAGGTGTAGCCATGGCTCACCCATGGAAGCACGCGGAAAGCAGTGCCAAGAAATTCGGCGGCAAACTTGAGGACTACTTGCCAATCCACAACTGGTTCGATGAGTCTAAAGCCTTCCTCCCAGACTTCCGACATCGGGCTCTTCGGCACCATGCTGAAGGAGTCTTCTTATGCGAGCGCATCTTCGGGGTGGCAATCACCAACAGCGACGGCAGGCAGGTTCCAGTGCGCTATATCGGGGAACAGCATGTGAGAGAAGATCTGGGTCGGATTCCCACGGCACAGGACTGGCTGTCCGAAATCAGGTCTGCCCGTTGGATGTATGGGCAGCGCCTCGGTTATTAAGGATCGATTGTTATCCTTTAATAGCTAAATTTCTTATTAAAGGATGATTCGGCCATGCCAGCACCAAAATTGCCGGGTAGACTTGGCACATACGTCGCCAGTTCCGTCGCTGGCGAAACTGTGCGGGCATTCATTCCGCCTCCGTTGCCGCCGGCAGACTGGTGCTTAGCGAGATTGCTTTTTTCTCTCAACCGCGCGTTTCCTTCGGTTTCGAGACGACGCTCTCGGGTCGAAGCTACTTGAGGTTGATCCAACGACTCAAGAGGGAAGGGTTATCGAGTGCACCTGCTCTTCCTCTTCGTCGAGGGTGTCGATGTGGCGCTGTCTCGGGTCAAGGAACGGTGAGAAATGAAGCGAACTCATGAGAGCGTCCTGCGTTTGCCTATGGAAAAGCGGGCCGAATTGGCATTTCGCGAGGCGGTCGACGAGGTTATTGCCGAACACGCCCGTCTCGGGTTACCCCTCTTTATCGGACGCAACGGCAAGGTGGTGAAGTTGTCTCCGAACAAGGTCCGTGGTCTTTCACGATCCAACCATCACAAGTAAGGCTCCCCTCTCTCTGAGTGGTGTTCTGCTAGTAAATCATCCAGCCAGTTCTGCTTGATACAACCTTCTCTGAACCCACTTTGCAGATCGCGGCTGCCTGACGAGGCAGAGAAGGTTCTCCCCACCCCGTAGATCGTTTCGCGTACCCGCCAGGAGTATTGCGCACGCCCCTCTGGAGCCGCCGCTATTGTGACGGGCAGCTTGGCCGAAGCGGCATTCCCGGTGGCACCGGAGTTCGCGGGGGCGTCGCGAAAAAGTCGAGAGAGTCGCTCCGTGGCAACTGAAGATCGTTCTGCAGTGGGAAACCCTGCCGCGGCCGTCGAGGTTAATACGACAGAATACGAAACCAACACACTGATACACGGCCTTATCAGAAAAAATATGCGATCCACAAGTGGCCTCCGGGTGTTCAGGCCTTGCATATACCAACCCTGAGAAATCGGTAGAGGCAGCTGGCGTGCCGGCGACCCCATCGAGCGCTGGGTTCGGCTCGGGTCTGTTGGTGGCCAGGCGCCAGTTCAACAAGATGAAGCGCCGCGGGAGATTCCATCGCTGCTGGCCAAACACGCTTTCGAAGACGGGCGTTGCCGAGGAAGGAAAGGATGCGTAACCTATGACAGCCGACAGTCGCTAACTTTCAATGGACTTCCGGGTAATCTCGATTTTCCGCGTGCTCGATGGCGTCATCCAGATCAAAACCGCGCGAGTAATATCGCATTCCACTTTTGAGCTTCTTCAGTGTAGAAGGAAACACCCAGAAGCTGAAGCCAGTGTGGGTGGGCAATCGAACTGCATTTCGGTTGATCCAAGCTTTCATCCGATTCCACCAGCGTTGCGTCTGTGCTGGTGCTGGCCGAAAATGGCTCCCCGCCCATTCAAATCCGGAGACCAGGAGCATGTCCTCGTGGTTAAGCCAGAAAGCATTGAACTCCTGGAGAGTAGCGCGTTCCTGTTCCGTATATGGCCGATGCCGCGTCTGGATCTCAAGTCGAATCCAGGGGTGGCATCCTGGGCCGAACTGATCAATCCCAGTCCATCCACTCCACGGATCCGGAATCGGTGGATAGCGGAGAGTACTGTTTGCGCCAACCAAGGGCAACATCGGCACAGCGTCCCTCTTGAACTCGATCAGAGGAAGAGATCCTGCAGGCACATGCCACAGGCTTTGCAATCCATCGGCTAGGCTGTCCACCGTTCGAACCGCTTTCCATCGCCGAGGCTGCTCCACCTCCCCCTTCAGATTGTCATCCGTAAGGATGAAGGCAGGGCCCCACCGTTGTTGGTTGTTTCTATTGTGTGGCGGACTGTCTGGTACGATGAACGCGATCTCGGGATCTGCGTTTAGCCGATCAAGGAGGAGACTGACATCCTGCTCGTCAATGAAGAAGCTCAGAGATGGCATCTTGGTCTCTGAAAAGCCATTTCATTTTCTCACACTGCCGAAGTCACGACATTTTCCCTCATCCAAACCTGTCTTGAACGGAGGAGCCAATCGCAGTCGCGTCAGAGGTCACCTACCCAGCAGGCCTACCGGACTGCCCACGCCGGCGCAGAAGGCCCATCCTTTGACCGCCGAGTCTTGCATGTAGTAGCCGCGAATCCTTGGGTGATGTCCTTGATGTTGGACGCGTCCCGATGTTGTTATAGATGGTTGTCAGCTCCCCATTGGTGGAGATCAATCGCCGAATCCGAGTGACGCTCGGAATTGCTCTTGGCGTCTCCAGCATTCTTGTGAGCGGTCATCCAAATCTCGGCAAGGCACTTGACGTCGCTGGGGCGTTGGTAATCCTTAGCCGTATATGTGGCACGTGCGTTCTCCCGGCAGGTCGAGAGACTCGCTCTGCACCTTCGTGCGCGGCCCTTGCTCCTCTGCAAGGCATATCTGCTCTGCGTGTTGCGTTTTCGCCCACTCCCCGTTACCACTGGCTGACATCAGCAACAAGATTTCAGGTGCCCCCGTGTCCATGACAGGCCTATCATTAACCAGAGTCTATCCACACAGGGGTTTTGACTGGTATGGATGCACAAACCCATTGGGAAAAGATCTATACAGAGAAAGCTCCGAATGCAGTCAGCTGGTACCGCCCGCACCTTGAGACTTCGCTCGCTCTGATCGAACAGGCCGGCGCTGGGGTCTCTGCTTCGGTCATTGACGTCGGCGGCGGTGAATCAACACTAGTCGATGATCTTCTCGCCCGTGGATACGAGAACATCACCGTCCTCGATATTTCGCAAACTGCCATCGATGCGAACAGGAAGCGACTAGGAAAGGCCTCTGAGCGTGTCCGCTGGCTCGTCGCCAATATCATTAAAGTTGAATTGGAGCGGTCTGCTTACGATGTGTGGCACGACCGCGCTGTTTTTCATTTCCTTACCTCGCCGAGCGATCGCGCCGCCTATGTCCGCCAAGTCACCCGCGCGGTGAAGCCAGGAGGTCATGTGATCATCAGCACATTCGGGCCTGAAGGGCCAACCAAGTGCAGCGGGCTGGAGGTTGTTCGGTACGATGCCGAGTCATTGCATCAGGAGTTTGGTGTGCGGTTTCGCCTCCTGGATAGCCGCAAAGAGATGCACCGGACACCGTTTGGAACAGTCCAGCAGTTTCTTTATTGTTATTGTCGGGTCGAATAGATCTACAGCCCCTTCCACAAGCAAATTCTATAATCGGGAGCGCAGTCCAGCGTAAAGTCCCGATGCATTCGAAGTTTGACTCGTTCACGTTTGTTTTGCTTGTTTCGCAAGCGTGCCATGCCGCAGGGCCCGGCGCTTCATTAGGAAGAAAAAGACCGGGACCAGAATCAGAACATGGATGGTCGATGTAATCATGCCACCCACGATCGGCGCGGCGATCGGTTTCATAATATCCGACCCGATTCCCGACTCCCACAAGATCGGCGCAAGACTCAGAATCACGGCCGTGACGGTCATCAGCTTCGGGCGCAATCGCTGGACTGCGCCCTCGATTGCAGCTTTCTCCACATCTTCGTCGGTCAACGGTGTACCGATGGCAAGCCGGTGCTCAAGGGCTTCGTGCAGGTAAACCACCATCACCACTCCGGTTTCTACCGCGATGCCGAACAGCGCGATATATCCTACCCACACGGCGACACTGAAGTTATATCCCAACATCCATTGCAGGATGAGTCCTCCAGACATGGCATAGAAGGTCGGAAAGATCAGCACCGCCGCTTCGGCTGCAGACTTGAAGACCATGTAGAGCAAGAGAAAAATGACAAAGAACACGACCGGCAGGATGATTTTCAGCCGCTCTTTCGCGTGCAGTTCGAATTCATACGCGCCAGCCCAGCGATAGGTGTAGCCTGCCGGCAGTTCGAGTTTGCTGCGGAGCAGCTTGTCTGCTTGATCCACAAAGCCGCCGTAGTCTTTCGTTTTCAGATCCAGATAGACATAGCCGGTGAGCGCGCCGTCTTCATCTCGAATCATTGCCGGCCCCCGCGGCCAGCATCGTCTCACGGTGTCACTTGGCGGTTATACGAGCCGGTCTAGTACGGTCTGGATTGAAGAGCCATTGTCGATCCGACTTGATCTTGTCGATACGGCCGTCGCCTCTGAGAGTGGAGGCCAGCGCGGTTCGGAGCCAGCTGATGCGAATGCATCACGATCAACAGCAGAGGTCGAGCTGTGGCTTTCACGTGCAGAGAATCAATTCCAGCAGGCGGACTATCGAAGTGCGGTTCAAAGCTGCGATGCTGCCTTGCGCATCGAACCAAGCAATGCCAAAGCTGCACAGCTCAAGGCCAAGATTGAAGAAACCATGAAGATTCTAGGCAAGAACTGACGACGAGGAGGCAAACTCGGATGGAACAGACCCAGAGGTGTGGATTCTTAGTGGTGCTCTTGGGGCGTGTCCGTTTCGACTGTTGTGGAAGAGCAGCCGGTAACGCGTTCCTCTTGCCCTTCTTACTCTTGACGCCCCTTTTGCTCAGCGCCCAAGCTCAGGCTCCCCTAACTCTGGAGCAGGTGCGTAATCTTATCAACGTCGGCGCCCCCGACGCGACGGTTGCGCACGAAATTCAAACGCGGGGACTTGCTTTCACTCCAGACCGCGAATTGCTAGCTCAACTTGAGAGGCAACATGCAGGCACCAGGACACTAGCAGCTGTGCGCGATTTCCTTCCCATGCTCGACGAAGCTAAGAAGCAGATTCCGCAAGTGTTGCAGACCATTTATTCCGCTCTGGACCAAGGGAACCCGATCTCCGTTCGTTCATCGATGTCGACTGACTTAGCCAACAATACAGCCAAACTCGATACCATTTGCAGACCCTTTACCTACAGAGCTCATTACGTAGAAGCGATTATTGAGCGCCCTCAGAAGCGCTTTGAAGTTCGCGTACACGTGCTGTTCAAACCTCTGGATGAGAGAGCATATCTGCTTTGGTTCGGAGTATCCGGTGGCAGCTTCCAGCTTCAGGACGTGGGCGATCCGCCAGCAGATTGGTTTCAACCCCAACTAGCCGCAGCCGAACAGGTTGTACGGAAGTTTGTCTACGCTGTGAATGCGGGACGCAACGACGTTGCCGAGCAAATCGTAACCCGTGGTTTGGTCGTTAATCTGGGGTCCTCAGAAGCCTTGTCAGCGATTCGATCCAGTCGTATCTCTCAGGTCTCGACGCAACAACTGGGGCTCTTTTATTACAAAGGTGTGAAGATTAGAAACGAAATATGGATTCATGAAGACGGAAAATTCTGCTGCACCACTTATGTGTTTCTCGCAGAACCCGGAGTCACTGATCCGAAGATCGTTGCTTGGAGTGGAGGCAACGGTGGAAACGGTTACGAGTCCGAGGACGCAGCGCTGGAATATAGCACGTTGAAGCGGTTTGGTATTTCGGCGCAGCCACCGGCCGAGCCGCGGACTGCCAAGGCGCCGCCGTCGTCCGCCCAGCCTCGGGATCATTATGTCAATGAGGGAAATGCCGCTGAGTTCCTCGATCTTGCGTCCGACGGTAAGTTCATTTGGAGAGTGGGCGGCCGAGATTTCGCAGGGAGCTATGAGCTCAGCAGCGGCATAGTGACTCTGCGGTTCCCGCCGGTCGGGGCGACAGCGCACGGAAAACTGGAAAATGGACGATTCAATTGTTGTTTGAGCAATGGCCTGGATCCGACTGCGTCGGCTCTGATAGACGACGAGAGCAAGAACTGGGTAAAGCAAGGCGAGTCCCAACCTGCCACGTCTGCACAGCAGGGCGACGGCGTAAGGTTCAATGTGCGGCACCGGCATAAACCCGGCTTTATCTCAACTCCCCAAGGGGCTGGAATCACCTTTTGTTCCGGGGTTCTGACAATTGACAAGGGATCTGTGCAGTATTACTGTACCCAACCGGATGTTGGTAAGAACCGCTGTGAGCGCGTTACCATCACGGAAATAAAGGAAGTCAAGTACCAGGAGAATGGACTGAGAATCGCTGCGCGCGGTGGAAGCTGGGAATTCTTTCTCGATGACCAAGCACAATTAGTAGCAGCGCACGATGCGATTGCCGCTACTATCAAATAAGGCGCGAGAATACTCGGCCTACAACTTCTGATAGCAGGGCGTCACTGCATTCAAATCGTGAAGGCGGAGTGCCAATTAGCACTCCGCCATGAATCAACAAACGGATCGAATCAGCCTGCCGTCTTGAGACCTCTCGACTTCGTTGGTCTCCTGTCTCGTCGCCGAGCGGGCAATTCCGCCCAGCGCCAAGGCCACGGCGACCTTCCGTACATCTTCAGGGTCAAGCAGCATTGGCTCCTCAACCGCTATTCTTTCACACTGGCACACCAAGAAAAGCGGTCCAACTGAGTGGTTGTTTGGGCGAAGAATTTGCCCAAGAAACCGAATTCTCCCTGTTACAAATTCCCGAGTCACGGACAAATATTAGTAGAGGGGAATTCTGGAAGGCAGAGCCATCGGCTCAAGCACGCAACTTCGATCCACCGCGAACGGACACTCGTTCGGGACAGACACCGCATGGATTGCAGTAATGGAAACGGGAAACGCCGTACGTTCCATTGGTCGGACGAGGCCAGGCAATTAGTCGCCGATCAAAGGCGGCGGATTGAGAAGATCGGAAACTATCGGGGCAGCGACAAAGCACAGATCCTCTCGAAACTTATACAGGTTTCAGGGAATCCACGCGACGCGTGCTTGCGTTTCCTGCGTCGCCTCGGCGTGGCTGAAAAGCGCAGTTATCGGGAGTGGACCACGCGTGAGCGGCAACGCTTGGTTGAATTGATGGACGACGTTCCGGTCGAAGAGGCCGCACGAGTCCTCCGACGTCCCCCTGCATCGGTTCGTTCCATGCTGCACCGGTTGGGCCTGGGCGTCCGCCAGAGCCGGGAATGGTTCACCGTATCGCTGCTGGCCCAGGCTTTGCACATTGGCCGTGACGAGGTGCGCAAGTGGGTCGATCGGGGCTGGCTCCAATGTCGGGTTGTTCAGGCGCAGAGAGTCAAAGTGCAGATTATCGACGCAGACGATTTCTGTGCTTTCGTCAAGAACTATGGCCGTGAGGTGATTGGCCATCGGCTCAGCTACGAGGGGCTGGCGTTTGTCCGCGACTACGTGTTCCCGCGCTCTCATGCCGATCTGTTCTCGGTGCGAGGTCCGTACAACAAGGCGTCAAAGGTGACGGCGGCTAAGCCGGTCATGTCTGATCCAGGTGGCTTTGAGGAGAATGTGGCGGAACAGAGTGCATGAGCGAGGATTGTGATTTCTCTTTCTCCGGTGCATCGCGGATAACCCAGCGGTCTGGCGGCGGATGTTGGGGCAGGCATGAGCAGTTCTTGCTCGATCTAGGCCGCGTGCAAAAAACCCTCACGGAGTTTGCGAATCAGCATCTCGCACCTGCGGACGTGTTCAGGATCATTCCGCGGTGAACGAGACGATAATCTCGTTCGTGAGCTCTTCCATCAGGGCGTCGGACTCCAAGATTTCCCGAAGGCGCTTATGTGTGCCCGCCGAGACCACGCGAGCAGCGTCGCTGGCGATCAAGCGTGCTCCCGCGAGTTCAAAGTCGTAGCCTTCCGCCTCGAGGACACTCATCTCCTCGCCGTAGAGCCGATCTTCATTGCCGGCGTCGCCGTATTGCCGCAGGAGCGTGTATACGTCCGGTGCGTCCCGCTTTTCGTGTTTTCGATCCGTCCAGGCGAATAGTTTGAGGACAAGCAGGACGGGAAGGCTAACCACAGGGATGACGAGGTTCGGCTCCAGGCGCACCGGAACGGCAGATTCGAGCCCATCGCTAAATCCAGTCACTCTCATCACGATGTCTTCTTCGGGTGGCCAGGCGATGGTTCGTTCAGCAGTCTCCACGCCTCCAAACGGAATCAAATCCACTACCACGGGAGGATTGGAAGGATAGGTGATCCGCTGAACGAGGCGCGCATGAGGTTGAAAGCCGCGTTGCTCCACCAGAGCTGTTTGCAACAACTTGAAATGGTCCCAGTCGCGCACTGCAATGCCGAGATCGACGTCGAGAGTCCTGCGCCCGGGCGGCCGGCCAAAAACATGGCGAAGCATGATTTCCCGTGCTGTGGCGCCCGCGAGAAAGTATGGCGTTTCGTGCCGGTGCGCAATCTCGTCGAGTTTCCTGATCGCTTCTAGAATGAGCGGATCGATCTGGTCATGCCGGATTTCTAAAGGCGGGTTCGATGTATTGGTCATAGATCATCTTTGCGGCCTCAAGATTTCGGCCGTCGGTGGTTGCCGTTAAGTCGGCATAGGCGAGGATGGGCGGAGCCACATCTCGGGTGGTCGGTACGTGGCCATTCCAAAAGGCATCGAGAATCTCAACATCTCCGTTGATGTCCGCCCTCAACTTGTGTTCGGCGATGAGTTGCTTTGGCGTTTCTTTGGCGTAAATCACCGCGGTTTGCGGGACAAGATGATGGAGCAGCCGGTTGGCAGCCACTTCACCTCCCCAATAGGCATGATACGGCTCGAGATTCACACCCTCTGTCCAGCCTGGCGTTTGCGCTCGGAATCTTCTTATATTCAGCTTTGGCCTCAGAACCGTGGGATAGACGGCAACCCATTCCTGCACAAGCCGCGGCGCGTCGAGGAATCTTCGGCGCGGCGCGCGCGCGCCCTCGGGGGCCGGCGTGATGTGCCTGCGGGCTTCCAGTTCCTTAATGACTGGTCCCACCGTTCCAAGAGCCACGCGCGCCACGGTCGCGATCTCGCGGTAAGTGGCATTCAGCAGCTGTGGGTCGCAGAGGAGGGCAAAAACCACCTTAAGACCGGCTGGATTGGTGAGCTTGCCTGCTTGAGCATTGATGAGGTCGGCAGGCCTGCGTCTGCCAGTGACGTAAAGATGGAGTCCGGGCGCTCGGAGATAAATGTTTCCGGCGGTGTCGGCGAAGTACAGGTCCATATCGCGACAGCGCTCCGCCAGTTGCGGGGTAATGTATGGGGCGGCAATGACGAGCGGCGGTTTGGCTTGCCGTGGCCAGAGGGCCCGCAATTGATGGAGAGTTTCGAATCGGTCGACGTTCTTGATTTCGACCGCGAATTGCTCCGCTTGTTTCGGTGTATCGATCTCAACCAGGGCGTCGGGACGAACCGGGGTGTGCCAATGGAATTGGGGCTCCCACTCGAGTACCCGTGCGGCGAGGCCGGTTTCTTTGCCAATGGCTTCCAAGACGCGTTCGAGAACTGGTCGTTCTGCACCCTTTTCAGGCATGGCAAATCCTCAATCCCGTACACTGGATTATCATTGTACAAGTTACGTGAACATATGTAAATAGTGAACGGTATTGAATATATCGTAGTTATTTATATGGCTTACGTCTTTTTGTTCATTTAATGGTATCGTTCACGATCCGTGTACAATTTAAGGACGTGAACGGGACTTGACAAAAGACCAAACACCGTATAGTTATAGATAGTCATTCGTAACATTCATGACAATGCATAGCTTAACATCACGCGTCCACCGTAAAGCTATGGATTGACACTCATGCGAGCTAACCATGCGCAATGAATTCCGCAGTCTAAGGCTAACTCAATTGGATCGGGCCCTGGACCTCTTCAGCGCCGCAGCCAAAAGTCCTCGTCCGCCGAAAGGCTGGCTTCGGGCCATCCGCGAGGCGCTTGGAGTCTCCGGCAGCGAGATTGCCCGAACGCTAAAGACCAGTCGGCAGCTCCCGGTTCAGCTCGAAAAAGCCGAAGCTGAGGACCGCATTACCCTGAAAAGCCTGCGGGCGGCCGCCAATGCGCTGGGATGCGATTTGGTGTATGCCCTGGTACCAAGGGCGAACTCGCTTCGCGAGCTGGCCGAGCAGCGCGCGCGCACGAATGCGAAAGAGCACGTCCTCGGCGTTGAACATTCGATGGCGCTCGAAGATCAGGCCGTGGGTCGCGTCGACGAAGCGGTGGAAGCGGAGACCAAACGTCAACTGCGAAGGCGTGGGGTTCGGTGAATCTCTTTGCCGAGGGCGAGGGAAACACGCCCCTCTCCGCCGAAGAACAAGCGGATCTCATTCCGAACCTCGCGACCAAGGAGGAACTCAACGAATGGGAACGACAGAATATTCTCGAAGCCTTTGCCTGGGCTCTCGCGGCCAACAATCTCCGCCGGAATGATCCGCTCGTCGAGCCCTATGTAAGGGATCTTCACCGGCGCATGTTTGATCAGACCTGGAGATGGGCAGGAGTCTACCGAACCAGCGAAAAGAACATCGGCGTTCCTCACCAGGAGATCCGCGAAAGATTGGCCGGCTTGGTCGGCGATGCACGCTATTGGCTGGAACACGGAACCTATGCTGCCGATGAACTTGCGGTTCGCTTTCATCACCGCCTGGTGGTGATCCACCCCTTCGCGAACGGCAATGGGCGGCACGCGCGTCTGATGGCGGATGTGTTGGCCCAAAGGCAGGGCAGGCCGGTTTTCACCTGGGGCGGCGCCGATCTGGTGCGCGCCGGAGACTTTCGTGAGCGCTACATCGAAGCCCTTCAAGCCGCCGATGGGCATGACCTCGAGCCGCTTCTTGCCTTCGCGCGCACCTGAAGTCCCGAGAAGAATCGCTTTCCGTCACTTACGCTCATTCAAGTGGAGAGCGGTGGCATATTGCTCCATACTAGCAAGCTGGGGCCGAGCAAGTGCAGGCCATCGAACGCCGCGAGCGGGCAGTCGCCGGATCAGCCAAGGGCTTCCGACCAATCTCAGATGTCTTGTGGAGATCGATTCCGCGATCTGCTGCGTAGTTCTTTCAGCTTGTCGAAACAAGGAGCGCATTGCCGGATGTGGGCGAGAAGGTGTGTCTGTTGAACGTCCCCGGCTCCTTCCGCAAGTTTCAACAGGGCCTCATCTCCTGGACAGCCGACGCGCTGAGGGTTGGGGGAGTCCTCGTGGATGATCCTTTCAAACGCTTCCAGCAGTTCCTTCTCAGAACCCATTCTGCACTCCGGGTCGACGATGGAGTCCGAACCTTCTTGCGGTTGCTCCTTGGGGAGAATCCCACGACTCGCAACCGGTGTCGATAAAAATCTTTGTGCGCATTGACCCGGCACTCTGGTTGCTGTGCTTGCGTGCTGCGTCAATCGGCCGACGAACTCTTTGGACGCACTCGGGCCGCCCCCGCCTTGTGAAATCACGTTTGGATTTGGAGTCTTCCAGAGAGAAATCTGGGCGCGACCGGTTCGATCTTCAGCCCCAGATGTGCACATGGAACTCCGTAAGCGCGCGACAGTCATCGGCGCCAGCTAGAAGTCCGCCTGATTCTGTTTATCTCGCGCCAGAAACTCATACGGATCGCCGCCGGCGATTTTCCCAATATTCGACCAACGTCTTCCCATTCGTACCCGGCAGCCCTGAGCATCAAAACGGCACCACTCTGGTTGCGAAGTTTTCGGACGATCCTCGCAAGTTCCAGACGGGCGTTCACCTGACCGACCCACCCCTCGTCTAAGGTGCGGTTTGAGAGTTCGCCGGATCCTCCCACGAGTTCCAGGCGGTTCAACTTGGCCGCATAACGACGCAGCCCGCGGCAGAAGGCCACCATGAGAAGCCCATGCTTCTCGGAGGATTCAGGAGCCCCAAGACGGTCGAGATAACGCGACACTTGTGCTACCGAGTTCTCCATGAGCTCGGCTGCGGGACCATGATCGTCAAGCAGGGCTTGCGTCCGCTGACACGCGCGTTCCCAGATCTCATGGCCTGCTAATCTCACATCCGGGCGAATCGGCCTTCCTGTCCGATCGACGTCCCGGTCCCACCAAACAAGTATTCTCCCTGCATGCGCCATACTGCACCACACCTTTGAGTAAAAACTTAGAAACCGAAATTGGAAATCACATCCGGGCCAGGCGGAGGTGTTGAACTGGTAAGACGAGCAATGTGAGGAATGTCGTCGCGCGGCAGAGGTATTTGTCTAGTCCGGCGATGGTGTGCCACTACAAAAGGGCGCGGACCGGAAATAGGACGGTGTGAAAAAGACGAAGTCGTGATGGTCGGAAAGCCGGACAAAATGCCCTGTCGGAGCGCCCCCCCATCGCAGTCTCGCACCATTACGAATCTCCGGGACGACATCGATCCACGGCTGCAATTCGCCCGGCCGTCGTAGAGCACACTCGCAACAGGACTACTGTCGCGGCGCAGGTGCTGTTTCGTGGTCGGCCAACTCTTGCCTTTGTTAAGGGTTGCGGACGAGGCGCGATCGAGTGTCTGGCCTCTTCTCGGTTGGGCTGGTTGAACTACTGGCTTCCTATCTACCCCACTTCTCTTGTGCACAGCGGCTTCTCGCGGAAAAGATGATCACTATCGTGGCCTATTTCCGCGCACGGGTGGTGGAATTTATTTTTGGTGGACGGAATTCTGGACAGGAACGAAGCGAAAGCACAGGACGGCTGGCATTCCAATGGTCGTCTGGCCCCACCGGACTAACAGCGAGGCTCATGTTTGAAGGCACCCCCGTCAGTTGTTGCGCTTGGGGTCATGGACCACCACGTCCTCGGAGACGGCGAGTACGCAGGTCTGCCCCTCGAATTGGATCTGATCGGCCGAGTAGGCGGTAAGTTTCACCTCCCCCGACTTGGTCCGCAACCGGGTGATCACGTTACGAATCGGACCGCCTCGACGGAGCTGTGTCAACAGCAGTCTTCTGTCGGCAGGGTCGTCCCATATTCTGAGCTCGTGCACGGTACGTCCCAGCACTTCTTCCCGGCGGTATCCGTAACGGCTTTCAAACGCGGCATTCACTTCTAGAAATCGTCCTTCCTCAAGGGTAGTGATCGAGAACGCGATAGGACTCGAATCGAATATCTTCTGAAATTTCTCCTCGGAGACCCGGCGGCCGGCCTCTGACTGGTCGAGCGCCTGCTCGGCTTTTTGGAGGTCTGCCAATCGCTTTTCCAGCTCCGAACCGTAGATCTCAGCCGTTGAATAAAGACGGGCGTTTTGAATGGCGACTGCCGCAGGTATAGCCAGCAACTCGGCGCGCCGGAGGTGGTCCTCGGTAAAGTGGTTCGGTTCCACGTGGCCGACAGAAAGAAAACCCAAGAACTCGTCGGAGGCAAGCAAGGGGACGCCAAGCCAGGAACGGAATTGCGCATGTCCCTCAAACGTCTGCCATCCCTGCTCCCGTTGCGTGTCCGCAATCAAGATATGCTTTCGTTCCGACCAGATGCGTTGAAAAAATGGGGATTCGTCCGCAACGAATGTCAGGGGCCTGCGAGGAGACTTCTTCCCGAGGTCGGGACACGATTTTTCTCCAAGCGCCAGCCAGTGTGGTCCACCTTCGGGGACGAGCACACGCGCGCATGAGTATGGGACCAACTCAGAGAGAGACCGGAGCAGTGCGTCGAGAACACAGTCCATGTGCAAGTCCTGTGTCAGGGCAAGTGTCGCCTTGCGCAACGCCTCCGCCTCCGCCCATGCCGAATTCGCCCGGGCAAGATTCGCCGCAACCTGATCTTCCGCTTCCTTGAGCGCGGTGATGTCTAGCGAGGTTCCGCCCAGGCGGGTGATCTTTCCGCTAGCATCTCTCCGGGGAAAGCCGCGGACCCAAACCCAGCGAAGTTCACCATCTGGCCTGACGATACGAAATCTTTCGTCGAAGTGTCCGGTCTGGGCCGCTTGCTCAAGCTTTGCCAGCACGTGAGCTCGATCGTCCGGATGAATGACCTTCTCATACGAGGCCGGTTCTTCGATCAGGGATTGGCAGGAGCGGCCAGTGATGGTTTCGTATGCCGGATTGACGAAGGTGGCTTTCTTCGTTTGGGCGTCGATCACCCAGAAGATTTCTTGGATGTTGTCGGCCATCTGGTGGAATTCCTGCTCCCTGTCTTCAGAAACGCTCTCTGCCTGCCGTTCGGTGCCGCGTATCTGGCGGATCACGCCGGTAGACAACAGCACGAAGATAAGAATTGCGCTGATCACTGAAATCCAAAGGGCCAGTTCCACTCGCGGAGACTGAAAATTGGCGACACGGATCGCCACCAAGAGCACTGCCAGGGCAACGACGAGACCGAGCGAGGCGAAATTAAAGCCTCGTTTTGAGGTTCCCGCGGGAAGCGGTTGCGAGCGGGGCTGATCGGCTGGTTCCACAGTGAGCGACCCACCTATTTCCTGGACTTAGGCTCATCATAATACCCTGCCCAGGGCAGATGGCTTCTAGGCAGCAACTTCCGCGCGAACTTCAAGGATGGTTGATTGCCAAGAGCAGTACGGCGTTTTGCCGTATTCTATGCATTAGCCATCCTCTCTCCAATCGACTAATGAATACCTGCTTTTCCGTCCTAGCAGTGTGCGAGAGGTGGGCCTCTGGCACCCTTCTCGTCCCTATTGCTGCGCGGACAAAGGAACTGGATGTTACGAGATGGATCCACTGGTACTCATGCGACTGAGTATGCGGGCACTCCGGCAGCAACCGCAACGCTATGGTGCCTGACTCTGACCGGCAACAAGCTTCGGCTAGGAAACAACGGCCTCGAATCGAACAGAATGCGTGTGCCGTTAATGATCACAGACATGCTTCTGTAACGAGCGCCGTACGCCACTTGTGGGACTATAATCGGCTACACACTGAGATGATCGAAGGCAGATGCAAGCAGATGACGACATCACCATAACCTCTCTAAGAGCCGCGCTGCTTCGTGACGTGCAGTCCGGCATCAGTGAAGCCGATAAGGCGTGGAATAAATCCCCATCCGAAGCGGTAACCTTGGTCTGCCGGATCGTTGGCGAGACTTGGAGCGCAGGCTTCAAGGAGCCACAGGCCCAAGATCTGTGCGCCCGCTTGGACGCGGGGCTCTATCCTTGGGTTGAAAGCAAACCAGCCTTCCCCTTGCTCTTGCGTCTGCTGCCAAAGCTTAACCCGGACTCGCGATATATTGCCCTCGATTGGATTCGCCGGGGTGCTCGCAAAGGGAAGGTCTCCGCTTCAGACGCATTTGCGGGATTTCTGCGCTTGTGCCGTGCTTGGAAACCTCCAGTCCCCGGTCCCTCGCGCGGCAGGGAGGTCCGCGAGCCGATACTTGAAACAGCTAGCTACTTCGAGCAGGTCGGCGCTTTGCTAGAGATCGTGCATGACTTGGGGCCGCAGCAACGCATGTTTCCGATCATTTGCCACATCGTTGAAAAACACAGTGAATATCTTGACCAGTGCGATTGGTATCTGTCGCAGGCAACTGCTCTTAGAAGTTTTACTTCTGATGCGAGCCAGAAGGAGGCTGCCAGACACTCTTTGCTGTCTCTGCTACTCGAATTGCTGTTCCTGATAGACCGGCCCAAAGCCGAGGCGACCGTAATAGGCTATGCCACTAGACCCCATTTTAGAGCGCTTCGGGAGCGCGCCATTCTGTGTCTCGGAGACTGGTTCGTGTCGCGGGCAGCGCGATGGTTACGTCCTTACCTTTACCTTCCCAAAGACAATTCTCAACTGAAGTTCCGTATAACCGGACCCCCAGAAAGCATAGGAAACCGGTCGATCACGAGTTCGAAGCGGTGGGGACGTCACTTTCATTTGGAACCATCCCCGTTGTTTCCCAAAACCGTTACGGACGTCACCACAGGTGACTTTCGAGCTGTTCTGGAAATTTAGGAAAGACACAAGCGCTCATAGCTGCCCACTATGGCAAAGATTCGGGGCCCGTGGTGATTCCTGCGGCTAGTTCGGATGAGTATGCGGACCTCATCTTCGCTCTCTGGGACCAAAAGTGGCCCTCGCTCCGAATGAGCTTTACGTTTTGCACCGGCTCACTGTCTGCTCGAACTTACGAAAATCGCCCGCTAGACGTTCAGTGCGTACCGGTCGCCACCTCCCGACAGGTGTCTCGTGAAATCGCCGAAGCTGGGTTCGACCAGCCTGTCGTACTGGACTCTGCCCCCATCGACTCACCGCGATGGGCAATTCTGGCTGCAATTGACCTGTTGCAAGGCGAACAAAAGCCAGTCAGAGATTTTCTTTGGTGCGTCGCAGATAACCACAGTCCCCGAGCCTACTTCGAGTCTTTTCTGAAGATCTATGACGGCCTCACTGACTCTTTGCCTTTCTCTAACGTTCTGGAATTGATCGCTGAGGCTTTCCCCAGTCCTTCAGACGGTCACCACCTCAAGAGCGTCCTCCTGGGAGGTCAGAACAAACTCCCCATCACCCATCTAGAGCCAAAGGCGATCCTCTTCGCACTGGGTACGACGGAGCGGTACCAGAGTTTTGATCTTGATCAACTGCCCGTCGTCGAGCAAGCATCACGCCTCATACGTGAACAGCCGAGAGTTGGTCGTCAATTGCTGAGTGAGCTTTTTAGAGCTTCCCTAAATTCCATTGGCGACGAAGTATTGAAAGCTCTCATCTTGGCGATGCGTCCCGAGGACGCTCTGGAGTTCGCAGCGGGACCAACAGCAGTTCCTGCCTGCCCTTTTCCGCGCAAATCCTGCCCTGGCAACGACTCCAGAGCTCTGGCGGATTGCAGAGGGCCGCAAGCGAGAGCTATTCGAGTCTCTTTCCGCGCAGCCAAGTATCGAGCCCGACCTCGTGCGGCGGATCGTTGATGCCCTCTTGGATAGCAGATCGGACCCGCTTATCGGACGGGCTTTCAAGCAGTGGAGCAGAGTTGCCGTGTTGGAAGCTCTTGACTGGATGGAATCTCACGGCGGTTCCATTACAGACAACAGTCGCGCAGCTCTCACATATTACCTACCAGACGTAATGGCCTGGCTGAGCATCGAACAGAAGAAATCCACTCCCATGCTCGCCGCACTCGCGCACGTTGTCGGACCTTATGCCAGCCAAATCGCCAATAACGATTCGACTGTTTGGCTTCGCACACTCCGAGCCTTGCGCGAAAACCGAGATGATGATGCAAACTATGTCTCTGCCCTCGTGTTCGCTCTGGCACTTTGTAACGCTCCGCCATCGCCTCTTGATCTCGTTTCAGAATCCTTCGAGCGAGTCCACCGGCTGGCCGAAATGGAACAGTTACGAGATGATTCACGGTTCATTTTGCAGCCACTCGTGCCGGAATTGAGTTGGCGCAAGAACTGGGATAAGTGCGAACGGATGAGGCGAGCCCTGATCTCCGCGTTCACGCGTTATGGTTGGCCCGCTGGGCAGCTTACGGAACGGATAAGAAATCGAGATCTTGTCGAACAGTTGCTGAAGAGCGCGCGCAGGATTGGCGTGGAGCGGTATTTCTGCGACGTGTAATACACAGTTCTGGTCTTCTCTCGCGTCGATCTGAGTAGTCACAGGCGCGCAGCAGTTCGGCTGACTGTCGGTGCGCGGTAATCAGACAATTGTCGGGCATCTAGCGCCGATTGCGTGCCAGATGTGTGCGGGCATTTGCACCCTGGAGAATCCCGAACTTAAAGGCGTGACGCTACCGATCCGCAGGGACCGTCAAATGCAAAATGCTGGTTAAGGTTGAATGACCACCTTGATGATCCGGTGC
The DNA here is from genome assembly GCA_020073385.1 of Terriglobia bacterium. Classification (GTDB taxonomy): domain Bacteria; phylum Acidobacteriota; class Terriglobia; order Terriglobales; family Acidobacteriaceae; genus Sulfotelmatobacter. The sequence continues at coordinate 121,658 of JAIQFH010000015.1, forward strand.
ACCAGTTCAAGTTGCTGCGGGGTGCAGGTAGCGAGGAGAGTGTCGATTCGTTTTCGGATGTCGCCTGGACCTTCCTCTCGTTCGAGGAGAAGGAGGATATTCGGTGGGAGTTCTAACCCCTTCGCCATCGCCACAATCGTATCCAGGCTTGGCACTTTTTTCCCGCGCTCTACATCACCCCAAAAGTTGCCGGTGATGTTGCCTCTTTCGGCAGCTTCCTCAAGACTGAGTTTTGCCGCCTTTCTCAGCCTTCTGATCCGTTGCGCAAACAGGGTACGATGTTTCACACCAGCCATCCGCACAACGATAGCGGGTGGCGCGGCTATGTAAAACAATCCATTGAGTTTACTCATGAACGAAATAGTTGCCTATAGCGTTCTATGAGTGATAGCTTCCCACTCGAAAGCGTTGTGCCGGGCGCGGCGCGTGTCTAGGATGAATGCGGCTCGGAACGCAGTGGTTTCTCCGCTTTGTAGCTGTAGATCAGCTTGGAAATCTTGAGAGTTAGCAACAATTGTTCAGGACTGAGCAGTTCGAGAAGGCCGTTTAATTCTTGGCGCTCTGGATCGTGCGCATCGTCTCCTTCCAGTGTCATCAAGGTACGTACCGAGATTCCTAGTCCTTGGGCAAACCCGAGAATGCTATCAAGACAGGGCTCTTGAGCCATGCGCTCGACACCGCCCCAGAAGTTTGTTGAAAGACCGCCTTGCTCACTCGCTTTCTCAATACTCAGTCCGGCGGCCTCTCTGAGAGAGCGCAGGCGGTTTGCGAATCGTTCTCGATGGTCCGTGAGGGAGGCCACGTCCCCAACAATAGGGTGCGATTGCGCCCCGTACCACACTCGATGAAGTGTATTTTGCTTGAATAACAAACTCGATAGAGTTATATATGCTGGATTAATAACTCTAAAGAAGTGATGAATCGAGGCTGAGGAACTCGGGCGTGCCGAACGGAACCGCGCCGGCCGCGAACTTGAACATGAGTCTGCCAGCCACAGTGCGGCTTCCTAATCTTCGGCTTCCCAGGGGCGACGGCGAAGCTCAATGTCTTTCCGAGCAGGCTCGCGCCGCCCAGGATGTCATCTCGGACGAAACACTGATGTCCCTTATCTGCCAGGGGGACCAGGAAGCGCTTGCATCGTTATTCCGCCGGCATGCCCGTGTGGTCCGCAGGGTGGCCTTACGTATCCTCAAGGACGCATCCGAAGCCGAGGATCTGCTGCAAGACATTTTCGTACTGATTCATCGCCTCTGCAGAACCTTCGACAATTCAAAAGCCCCGGCGCAGTTCTGGATCCTGCAATTGACTTATCGCCGCGCCATTTCACGGCGGCGTTATCTCCATTCCCGCCATTTCTATACGCGGGTGGAACTCGACGACCAGGCAATCCAGGATGTGGAGCCCCGATCTGGTGAGCCTGACGCTGCACACAGCAGGATGTTGGCCGGACTAGACGTGCAAAAGGTGTTCGCGACCCTGTCAGAAGACCAGCAGCGGACACTTCGTCTGCACTTCATCGAAGGCTACACG
>JAIQFH010000135.1 GCA_020073385.1 Terriglobia bacterium
GGTGGCCGAACGGAGCCGTTTTTCCCCCTCCGCTCGCGCCGGCCACGTGGACTTACCCGTTGCCGAACGGCCACGCCACTTCCGTCCTCGGGGTTCGCCCGGTGCGCGTGGAGCGGCATAATCCCTGCTCCATCGCCACCCTTCGACAAACCATTGCCAGAGTTCTGCTGCGGCAACTCTCGGGCTGTCCTTTTTGTGGCGCTCCCTTTTTATGACACAGTAGTACTAGCAGGCTGCGGAAAAAGGGACGCCGCGACTTAGATTCTTCCAGTCTCCGTGATTTTGTGATTGGGGAAGGGTTTTGGCTGCATCCGCTGGTGTCCCGCGGATTCATTTTCGGTCCTGCGAGCACACTGCGAACTTGGCTTACGTCGCTTGAATCGCCAGATTCCTCATGCGGACTAAGTTATAGGCAGCCGCGGCAAAGGTGAAGACCCATCCCACCTTGAAGATTCCTCGATGCCGAACCTTCCGCATCAGCGCGATCGTCTTCAGCCAGCCGAAGCATTCTTCAACGCGTTTCCTTTTCTTCTGACTGATAGCATATCCGGCGTAGTGCGTCGTACGAGCATCGATTGCGCTCCCACCGGGTCGCTCCAGGTTCTGGGCCACGTGCGGCGTGACCTTTAAGTTTCTGCACTCGGCCACGAAATCCGCCGTGTCATATCCCTTGTCGCCGCCCACCGTGATTTGTTTCGTGCCCGGAATCTGTTCCAGCATCACCAGCGCCGCATCGCGCTCCGCCGTTCCGTTGGCCTCGAACACCTCGGTGTTGACGATCAGCCCGTGGCGGTTCTCCACCAACAGATTCCCGTTGTAACTCAGCTTGGCTTCCTTGCCCTTGCCTTTGCGTGCCATCTTCGCATCCGGGTCCGTCTTCGATTCATGTGTCTGGTTTGACCGCTTTTCCCCGTGGAAGTCCACCGTCGCATTGCCAGGATCGTCCGGCGGAACGTCGTTCTTCGCATCCTTGCGTTGATAACTCTTCGCACTCGCCCACGCTTCCAGCAGCGTTCCATCCACCGTAAAGTGTTCGTCCGAGAGCAAACTCCGCTCGCGCGCCTGCTGGAGTACGGCTTGGAAGAAGGCTTCGGCAATGTCCCCATCGAGCAAGCGCTCGCGGTTCTTGGTGAACACGGTCACATCCCAAATGGCATCATCCATGTTCAAGCCCACGAACCAGCGGAACAGCAGGTTATAGTCAAGCTGTTCCATCAACAGCCGCTCGCTGCGCACCGAGTACAACGCTTGCAGCAGGAGCGCTCGCAACAACTTCTCCGGCGCGATCGATGGCCGCCCGGTTTTCGCGTACAGCTTGTGGAACCGTGGTTGCAGTTCTCTTAATGCCTCATCGGTCATGACACGAAGAGGACGCAAGGGGTGGTCTTGGGGCACTCGCTGCTCTGGGCTTACGTAGCTAAACACATCCAACTGCTGCTCGTCTTTTCCACGCATGCTTTCTTCTTATCAGGTTGTGCTGTGGAAACAAGAGAGTTTCGGGGTACTCCATCCGCTTCAAATCGAGTTTTTCCGCAGTCTGCTAGCTAGGGAAATGGCACACCATCGCGCTAGACCCTGCGTTGCCGGACTTGCTTTCTGAATTATCCACACAATTAATTTGCGTATCGCGCTGCCGAGGGCCACCTAAGTGCATCGGATGAGAACTGCTCTCCCCCTAGGAGGCAGCACATGACCGATCCAACGACAGACCCAGCCGCTTACACAGATCAGGAGTTGAAGCAGGCTCTGGCTCGCGTGATCGCCCTCGCTCGTAGTGAAGGGCTGAACGACGCCGAAGTGCAGAAATTCTGGCAGCTCTACGAAGAGATCGTGCGGCGGCGTGCGACATCAGGAACCGCCGCGTAGCGCCTAGACGGTACTCCGGCCAGGGATTCACTGGTTCAAACAAAAGCGCTTGGCCCTAACATTTAAGTTAGGTTAGGTAAGTTTGGCTAGGGCAGGGCCCCGAACCAGCGCCAGCCTCGATCCAGGGGAACCGAATCGGCCAAAAGAGTCATTGAGTGTAACAGGGATGTTACCCCAGTAAACCGATCTATTCCCCGCTCGATCGATGCGCTTGAGCATTGACTGGACTGGGTGTACATTTCGGTCGGCCCGCTAAAAGGCGGACTCGAGGAGGATCGTCATGGGATTTCTCGCTTGGATCGTGGTTGGACTGATCGCTGGTTGGCTTGCTGGCCAGGTCATGAAGGGTGGCGGCTACGGCGTAATCGTAGACATCATTCTCGGTATTCTCGGCGGCGTTTTGGGCGGCTGGATCTTTGGGATGTTGGGAATCTGGCACGGCGGCGGCATGATCGGCTCCATCATTGTGGCATTCGTTGGCGCGGTGATTTTAGTGTGGATTACCCGCCTACTGAAAAAAGCCTGATCGTTGAAGCAAGCAGCGCTCAACTTCACAGCCCAGTCGATGAGTGCAAGAGATTTTTCGCCAATCGTCCATTTCGGTTACCCCGGCGATATTTCAATAGGTGACCGAGGTAATTACGTTCCTTCTCAACTCCATGGTGCAATCAGTTCAGATAGGGGCGTGGGGAGTGGCGTCGGTGAACCGCGCAGTGGCATCAATATTGAGGCTCTGGGGCGAGGAGAATGGGCAGGACATTGCCGATTACGCGCTGATGCTTGCGATAATTCTCGCCTTTGTGTTGGGCACGATCCGGCTCATCGGGTGGAGTGCCAGATGATACCCTTCCTTCGGCTCATGCAGGTCGTGAGGCTGATCAACATGGGTGTAGAATCCAGTCGCCCTCTGGAGGTTACGAACATGAGTCATCTTTTTCGCAAGCTGTGGCTGCACGACGAGGGCCAAGATATCGCTGAGTATGCGGTGATGCTAGCCGTCATTCTGGTAATTGTAGTTGGTACTATTCGGCTGGTCGGAAGCAACGCCAACAACGTATTTTCGTCCGTAGCCAGTTCAATTCAATGACATTCTGCCCAAGCGGGCACCTGTTTCAGATGAGGCCTTGGCGGGCTCTCCTAAGAAAATCCTCGGCATCGGCACGCGCCTTCTCGATGGCCCTCGAATTGTTGCCCTGTTCGAACTCCATTTCATGAAGAACCAGTTCCACAGCAACCTTCGGTGTGTATCCTCGCTTTATGAGCATCCGCGCACGGTCTGCGAACGTGGTGTCAGCGGCCCGTTGTGTTGCCTGTTCCCGAGCTGATAGTCTCGTTCCCCCCCGCGTTGGTGCTCGCGAAACTTCGCTTCGGTGGCGCGGTCGTAGGCACCTAACTCTGGGTGATCTCGAACTGCGAATCGGATGTTCTCCCGCTGGCCGGGGTCAAAGCGGTGAACTGAAAACCGTATTGTGTCCCTATGCATCTGGCGACCATCGCGGGAATGCTGTGCCAGCGTGACGAAGCCAGAGGAATCTCTAGGGTTACAAGTTCCCCAACGATTAAGCCTTGTGCAACAAAGGCGCTGATGCCAGTTTCGCTTATATCTCTTGCCCAACCCTCCATCGCCAGATTCTGGGAAGCTCGCTGGACGAGTATTCGGATACGTGCCTCAAAGACGTAACGGGGCGTGATCCGCTCCACTGATCCCCCTAGACTAGTACTACTGTGTTATAAACTATATACCTGCCACTAAAAAGATCTGCATGAGTGAACATCTTTAATGTTACGTTGCTGGCCATGAGCGCCAACTCAGTTGCGCCAGGCGCCCAGCAAAAACGCTTCGCGGCTTATCTGGATCGCCTGGCGCACGCCGCGGGGCACTTAGATCGCGCGGTTCCTCTGAAATCGTACTGCACGGGTTTGCTGTTGCCCGGCGAGCGCAAGAGTGTGGAACCCATGGCGGCTCGTCTTTGCCCCGACAATGTGCGCCAAACCCATCAATCGTTACACCATGTCGTGGCTCACGCCCCCTGGAGTGACGAAGAGCTTCTGGAAGCGGTGCGGCAATACACGCTCCCGGTGATGCAGAAGCAGGGACCCATCGTCGCCTGGGTGGTGGATGATACCGGATTGGTGAAAAAGGGGAAGCATTCGGTGGGCGTGATCCGGCAGTACTGTGGGCAGGTGGGCAAGCAAGAAAACTGTCGCGTGGCCGTGAGTTTGTCGCTGAGCACCGCGGAAGCGAGTCTGCCGATTGCTTGGCAACTGTACCTCCCCGAAGTTTGGACCGCGGACAAGAAACGGCGAGTGTCCACGGGTATACCGCCGGAAATCCGTTTTCAAACCAAGCCGGAAATCGCGTTACAACAACTCCGCACGGCGGTCGATCGAGAGTTGCCGCATGCTCCCGTGCTGGCGGACGCCGCCTATGGGAACGACACTAGGTTTCGCGATGGCATCACCGAGTTAGGATTGCTTTACGCGGTCGGCATCCAATCCTCGGTGAGCGCGTGGGCACCCGGCCAAGCACCGCTGCCCAAGCGGAAGTGGAAAGGAATCGGGCGACCAACCAAGTTATTGCGCCGCGACTCACGGCACGCCCCCCTCTCCGTTCGTGAGTTGGCTATGGGCCTGCCTCTCTCAGCTTGGAAGATCGTAGGCTGGCGAGAAGGAACTCGTAAGAGGCTGCGCTCTCGCTTTGCCGCGCTTCGCATCCGTCCGGCACATCGCGATGACTGGCGTAGTGAACCTCGTGCCGAGGAATGGCTCCTGATCGAGTGGCCCCGCGGGGAAGCCGAACCGACCAAGTACTGGCTCTCCACTCTGCCGGAAAACATGAAACTTCGAGATCTGGTGCGAGTGGCCAAACATCGTTGGATCGTCGAGCGCGACTACCAGGAACTGAAGCAAGAACTCGGACTGGGACATTATGAAGGACGAGGCTGGCGCGGTTTTCACCATCACGCTACCCTCTGCATTGCGGCCTATGGGTTCTTGGTGGCCGAACGGAGCCGTTTTTCCCCCTCCGCTCGCGCCGGCCACGTGGACTTACCCGTTGCCGAACGGCCACGCCACTTCCGTCCTCGGGGTTCGCCCGGTGCGCGTGGAGCGGCATAATCCCTGCTCCATCGCCACCCTTCGACAAACCATTGCCAGAGTTCTGCTGCGGCAACTCTCGGGCTGTCCTTTTTGTGGCGCTCCCTTTTTATGACACAGTAGTACTAGTCGAAACTGTCGCAAGGGGAGTCATGTCGAACAGCAAAGCTGTGGTCTGCACGAGCCGACGGGTGAACTGTTTCTAGCTCCGGCCAAGAAGATGGAGTCTCTTGGAGAGCAAACCGTGCCGGGTACTGTTCCAGGAACTGACTGTCCTCCGATTAGTTCTCAGCTGGGGATGGACTGCATCGCTTGACCTACCTCCCGTAAATATGGAGCATGACGTACATGAAGACCACGCTGGAGATCCCCGATGCCATCTTTCGTCGAGCCAAGTCGGTCGCTGCCGAGCGAGGAATTCCGCTCCGGGAGTTGGTGACGGAAGCGGTGAAAGAGAAGCTGGCCCACAACCGCGGGCCTTCCGACCAACCCTTGATGACGGCTTTCGGCAAACTCCGCCGTCTGCGCAAGGAGACGGCCAGAATCAATCGCATTATTGAAGAAGAATTCGAGCATGTTGAAGCTGAGGACCGGCTGTGATTTTGGACACGAACGGACTGTCGGCCCTAGCCGAGGGCGAACCTGGGCTGGAACCCTTCTGCGCAGAGCAGCGCAAGTTGCCATTCCTGTCATTGTTCTGGGTGAATACCGGTACGGATTTCGCAGTCTCGCAACCACATTCACTATGAACAATGGCTGGCCGAGTATTCGCCGAGCTTTCGAATTCTCGACGTCGATGAACGGACCACCATCTCCTATAGTGCCGTTCGCAGAGAGCTCAAGAAGGCGGGAACTCCCATCCCTTCGAACGACGTTTGGATTGCAGCATTATGCCGCCAACATTCCCTACCTTTGCTGAGTCGCGACCGCCATTTCGACGCTGTCTCCGGAATCATAAGACTCGACTGGTAGGACTAGCTGACTCACGGAACGGCAATGGCGCGAAGAGATAGTGCCAAGACTAGAGTTACATGTTGGTGGTTGTTTCCGGCAGAGCCGCTTACGGAGCACCCACTCTATAGAACATGACCCTCCCGAAGGATCGAACTGCTGCAGCAAGTCGAAGTCTCGAACGTTGCGCGAGTGATCGGCCGCATGTAGAACTCCGATTCCCGTTAAGAGGTGAGATTCCTCCGAACATTCGTGCACTCAAGCATTCGGACGCCCTGAACCATATCAAACCACTATGTGCTACGTCAGCAAACGGGCACGGCTGCCCTGTGCTTGCAGTAAAGAAACAGCCTTCGAGTCAAACGACCCAAATTCCTCGGCACCCAGCCACTCCCCTTCGTAGGCGATTACACCATCAGCAAAATCCCCGCCCGCATCGAGCGCGGACAAACCGGCCTCTACTGCCGGTCGATTCATTACCACACTAGCGCTCCTCATGAGGCGACGAATCGCGTCGGAAACATCGGCTGCGGATTTCTTGTAGCCTCGGCAAAGCACCCACACAAATTCACAAAGAACAGGGACCGGCACAGCAATGAGATCGGCTTCCGCTAAGGTCTTTGCCGCTCGCCGGGCTTGATGAAGATCGTCTTGAACAGCTGCACGAATGAGCACGTTGCTATCGGCGGTAACTTTCATTTGGCCTTCGCCCATCCCTGCCTTGCGATCTCGTTCATTTCATCGATCGTTAATTTCGGCGCTCGCCGCTGTGCTAGACAACCAAGAAAGTCGGTAATGGCGCCATCCTGCGCCACCGCTCTCACCACAATCCGGCCATCAGGCAACTTGTCAACCTCGATTTTCTCCCCGGGACTCACACCAAGATGTTTGAGAAGATCCTGCTTCAACGTGACCTGCCCTTTAGCGGTAATTGTGAGAAGGGTCATTCTGCCTCCTAAAACCAAACCAGCGTAAGGCAGTATTACCTTACTGTCAAACAATCGCCGCAATTGAGCGTTTGGCCCATTCACATCTGCAATTCGCGAATTTTATGTCGGTCCGGTTCTTGTTCTTGTTCAACTCCTTCTTCTTGTCATCAGTCGTGTTGCCCGTCGGCCCACACACAGTCGCGCCGTTCTCGATAAGAGACTGCCCGACTGCATCCGAATGCGCCGCGAGGAGTTTGGCGAGCAGACCAGTATCGCCGCGGTTTCTTCGTTCGCATCGCCTTGGAATACATTGAGAGATCAACAACTTGCGACTAACTGAGCCGACACGGAAGCACCTTGGAAGGGCGCAGAAAAGGGGCGAAACCAGAGATGGCTCAAGGAAGGCACGGCACAGTTGCGGCATACTGTGACTCTGTCGCCGCGCCATCTTCGATGAGCCCGAAAAGTCTTGCTCGCAGGAACACACTATCTGCGAAAAGGCGATGGGGATCACTAATCGAACTTCGACGCCTGAGCGAGAAGGCATCGTGAGTTCTCTGGCCGGGGACTCCCGTCCTTGCGACTGGATGCGAAGCCACATGCGCAGCCTGCATTTAAGGCTACTGCTTCTGAGTTAGGGCAACTCCTTGAGAGTTACGCATGGGGTCAGCCCTCGAAGAATCCTATGATGAAACGTGAGCCGAAATCGCAACCCACCTGGACCGATGTCAAAGCCAAGCTGGCCGCCTTTGACCGGACCGCACTCCTGGACTTGCTGCACCATCTATACGCCGCACACAAAGACAACCAGGCGTTCCTTCACGCTCGCTTTGGCCTGGGCGAGGACGTGTTGGAGCCCTACAAGAAAACCATCGATCGCTGGCTCTGGCCTGACCCGTTTCGCAACCAGGACACGTCCGTCTCCAAAGCGAAGCAGGCCATCTCCCATTACAAAAAGGCTGTGGGCGACCCCGCGGGACTCACCGAACTGCTGGTTTTCTACTGCGAGCAAGCGGCCGGATACTGTCAGGATATCGGCTATCAAGAGGAAGGATTTTTCGACGCCCTGGTGCTCATGTTCGACCAAGCCCTCAAGTCGGCCAA
>JAIQFH010000077.1 GCA_020073385.1 Terriglobia bacterium
TAAATCCCTTTTCCGGTTTACCCACTCAACGCAATTCCACCCCGACGACGGTCACGGCGCCCCTGTCTCTCCATCCGGCGACTTGAACATCCCGATCTAGGAACTCTTCGATTCCTTTGCTCCTTTGCTCGACCAACCCCAACTATCGGGATTTGCAACCCACTTCGCACCAATGACTGGGCGCTCGCGATGTCTTCACGAATAATGCGGGTTAAGGGACAACATTTCATCCCTTGGGTGCCAGCGTTCACAAGCATCTGGTGACCTGATCAGACCGAATCTCGATACAGAACGTCCATAACAAAAATATCTGACTAATTGTGTGTGACGAAAGTGCAAACACAGGTGAATTATTTAGTTGAAAGACGCCATCAGCGCGTAGTAGTTTCCGATTCGAACGTGTTCTGCAGGGGCCGGCGAGTTTCCTCCACAAAGAAGTGACGTGGCGAGGTCGAACGCCACATCGAGTAAAACACCTCAGAGCAACGATTTTCGATACAGGAGCTATCTATGTCAGTAAGATCTGCCATCCGTCTAAGTTTCATCGGCCTTCTAACAGCGTTGCTCGCTTTATGTCTCACGCTGCCGTCTCAAGTCTCTGCTCAAGATGTGGCCTCGCTGACCGGAGTTGTTACGGACAGCACTGGGGCAGTCGTTGTCGACGCAGGGGTGAAGTTGGTAGACACCAAGACAAACAGTTCCTACGAGACGAAAACCAACGCGCCCGGAGCATATACGTTCACCAATCTCCCTCCAGGCCCGGGTTACACGCTGACGGTCACGAAAGAAGGCTTCGACAAGGTCGTGATCTCGAAACTGTACCTGGCTGTGAATACTACGCACACCCAGAACGCACAGCTGACAGTTGGAAAGACAACCGAGACCGTGGAGGTTTCAGCGCTGGGAAGCGCGGTGTCACTGAATACGACCGACAGCAGTATCGGCAACAGTTTCGACATGAGTATGGTGCACAATCTGCCGGTGCAGGCACGCGACAATCCCACGGAGCTGATGGTTTACCAGCCGGGCGTAGTGACGGCGGCCGGAGGTAATGAAAACGGCAACCAAAGCCGCGATGGCGCGACCACGGGAGCGCGCACGGACCAGGGCAACGTCACCGTGGATGGTCTCGACGCCAACGACTTCGCCGGTGGTTTTGCTTTCAACATCACGGGGAACGCACCCGTTGATTCGATCCAGGAATTCCATGGTGAAACCGCAAATCCCCTGGCAGCCGAAGGGCGCGGAAGCGGCGCGCAGTACAACCTGGTAACCAAAAGCGGCACAAATTCCTGGCACGGATCGGCGTCTGAATATCATCGCAATACAGTTACCGAAGCGAACGATTTCTTCAACAATCTCGCCGGTGTGCAGCGACCTCAACTCATCCGCAATCAATTCGACACGGCCATTGGCGGACCGATCAAGAAAGACAAGCTCTTTTTCTTCTTCAACTACGAAGGAGAGCGGACGGCCAGCGAATCTACACCAACACGCACTGTGCCATCCGATACATTACGTCAGGGAGAGATTCAGTATCCCAACACCAGCGGGGGGATTTCCACCGCGTCAATGAGTGACCTCGCGGCTTTGGATCCCGGCACAGACCCCAACACGGGACAGCCCGGAGTGAACTCGGCGTTGCTCGGTTTCCTGAACAGCCGCTATCCCACCGCCAATACTGCTTCGCCCGGATCCGACAGCTTGAACACAGGAGGCTTCCGCTTTAATGCTCCTGTGCACTTTACGGAAAACAACTATCTGGCTCGGGTCGATTACAACCTCACCAGCAAGATGAAACTGTGGGGGAAATTCTCCATCGTGCGAACCACGACCGGCGACAATGTGAACTTCTCCGCTCCATTTGTGTTCCCAGGCGACCCTCTGACCCATCTGATTACAGACAAGAGCTGGGATTATGTATTCGGACATACATGGACTATCGGCACCACCAAGGTGAATCAGTTCATTTACGGCCAAAAGCGGCAGGTGCTGGGTTTCCCCACTCCATACAATCCGACCGGGACAACGCAGTACAGCTCCTTCGGAAGTGATGGGGTTGGGGGAGCGCTCCTCACCTCTCCCTACTCCAATGGCGCATCTCAGGCTCGCACGGTTCCGATCCCGGTTTATCGCGATGACTTTAACTGGATGCGTGGCAAGCACAATATGCAGTTCGGCGGGACGTTCAAGAACATCACGACGACCGCAACTCTGGTCAGCGATTTCAACAGCGTGAATATAGGACTAGGGGGAGGACGCACCAGTCTGGATACGGCCCCCCCGGAAGCTTCGTTGCGGCCTAGCGACCTCGCTGGAGACGGAGCGTCGGTGCAACTTTGGGATACTGCCTTCACCTTTATGCTTGGCAGGTTCGCCAACGTTAGCAGCAATTTCAACAACAATGCCCAACTCCAACCGCTTCCGCAGGGCACCGGTCACACTCGCAAGTACCGCTACTACGAGACAGAACTGTACGCGCAGGATTCATGGAAAGCTACGAGCAACCTGACGCTAACCTATGGCCTTCGGTATCAGCTCTATTCGGTGCCTTACGAGATTAATGGTCTCGAGGCTATTCCGACCACGGGCTTCAACGACATCATTAATCCGCGCATTGCGAACGGGGCTCAAGGTATCCCCGGAACGGCGACGAACCCCACGGCGCCCAACACTGCCTACATTATGGGCGGCAAGGCGAACCACGGTCCCGGATTCTATTCTCCTCAGCACCATGACTTTGCTCCACGGTTCAGTTTCGCTTACAACCCGTCCGCACGGGATGGCTGGTTCGGTCGGTTGTTCGGAGAGCGAAAAACGGTAATCCGTGGCGGCGCCGGACTGGTTTATGACCATCCCGGAATTAACGCTCTGAATTTCTTCCAGGACCAATTCACCTATGTTCTTCAGAACGTCTCGGCGATCCCGTACGGAACCACTGGCGACGCAATCAACGATCTGATCAACGATCCACGCTTTACGGCGGTGGGAGCTTTGCCTTCCGGTGCACCTGCACCTCCACCTCCCGTATCTGTTCCGTTCGAGCCATTTGTGGATCCAACATTCGGGCCTTTCGGAACGGCCTCGAATCAAGGTCTTTTCAACTACGCGATTGACCCACATCTCAAGACGCCATATTCAGAGGTGTTCACTCTGGGTATCCAGCGCGAACTACCTGGCAACTTCCTGCTGGACGTAAGCTACTTCAACCGTTCGGGACACCGATTACTGGCGCAATCCGATGCCGGGCAAGTGATCGACTATAAGGACACCACCACGGGTACCGGCTTTGCTCCAGGCCAATTCCTGGCTCCTGCTTTCGGCAACATGGCCAATGAGTTCAGGAGCGGTGTACCCACGCCAAGTCTTACACCTCAGCCATTCTTTGAGAATCAGATGCAGGCGGCTTTGGATGCGAACTATGGAACCGGAGCTTTCACTTGCGAGACTTATTTGTTGGCTCTCACAAATGGGGGAATCGATGAGCCCACTTGCACTTCTGTGGCGCGCGTTGTATCCGGTCGCGGGCTCGTAACTCGAGGTGACTTGGGAGATTCCGTCCAGGCACTGGACTTCTTCAATCTTCTCTTGCCCGGCGTCGGCTTGGCTCCGCAATTTGCTTCCGACATCTACATGAACAACAAGGGCTATTCAAACTACAACGGCCTGCTGGCAACGCTGCACAAGAAGTACTCGCACGGCCTGCAGTTCGACCTGAATTACACCTACTCTCATTCCATCGATAACATGTCCGCAGCTGCCAACAGCGCATTTGGCGCCAACGGCGCGGGTGGAATTCTCTGCGACGCAATTAACCTGCGGACCTGCCGCGCCAACTCGGATTTCGATGCTACCCACAACATCACCGCCGACTGGATCTACGACCTACCACTGGGTAGGGGACGTGCGTTCGGTAAAGATATGTCTCGATGGATGGATGAAATCGTAGGTGGATGGCAGATCTCAGGGTTGGCCAGCTGGCGCACGGGATTCGCCTTCACCACGGTTGCCAATTCCTTCCCGATCAGCTTCGCGAACAACGTACCTGCGATGTTCAACGGTGATCGGTCAGCACTTCGCACCAATCCGCACCTTGATCCTGCAACCGGTGAGGTTCAGCTGTTCGCCAATCCCGACGCTGCTGTCGGAGCTTTTAGTTACCCCACGGGGTTGCAGGCCGGCAGCCGCAACAATCTGCGCGGCCCTCACTATTCGAACTTCAACCTCGGGCTCGGAAAAAATTTCCCGATCAACGAAAAGACAAAGCTGCAATTCCGGGCAGACGCCTTCAACGTATTTAATCACACGAATTTCACGCTACCGGGCTCTTCGGGCACGGCGGATATCAGCCTGCCCTACGCCACCGGCGGCAACTTCGGTGTGATCTCTAGCGATGCCGGCCCTCGAGTCATGCAGTTCTCGTTAAGGCTGGAATTCTAGATACGAGGAATGTTGAAAATAGTTGGGCCGGCCGAAAGGCCGGCCTTTTTTTGCATCCGAATTTTTCCTAAGAAAAGGCCGGCCTCGGTTGAGGCTGGCCTTATTGTTTCTCGCCAGGCGGTTAAGCCTTCGTCAGCACCCGATCATGCACCGGCTCCGGCTCTTTCACTGGCTCCGTCGGCCGATAGTCCTGCTTCGGATCCTTCGGCGGCGCAGACGGAAGAATCTTCGCTGCCGCGCTCTCGGCCACCGCCGGCAATGAAACCTGGAACGCCTCTTCGATCGTCTTGACGTAGTGCACCGTCAAGTTTTCAAGCTGTTCCGGCGTGAGATCTTCTTCCACGTTCATCTTGTTCTCTGCCGGAAGAATTACGTCTCGAACACCCGCACGCTTCGCCGCCAGCACTTTCTCCTTGATCCCGCCAACTGGAAGCACGTTGCCGCTGAGCGTGATTTCACCGGTCATTGCGATCAGCGGAGTGATGCGCTGCTTGGTCAGCAGCGAAACCAAAGCCGTGGCCATGGTCACCCCGGCCGAAGGACCATCCTTCGGAATTGCGCCCGCCGGCACGTGAATGTGGATGTCGTGGCTAGCGAAGAAATCTTCCGCCACACCCAAACGGTCTGCATTCGATCGCACCCACGTCAATGCTGCCTGCATCGACTCCTGCATCACCTGGCCAATCTGCCCGGTCATGGTGAATCCGCCCTTGCCCTTCATGGCATTGGCTTCGACGAAGAGCACATCTCCGCCGGCAGGAGTCCAGGCCAATCCGACGGCCACACCCGGTCGTTCGGTGCGCTCCGCGATCTCGCCTTCGCTGCGGATCTTGATGCCACCCAGAAATTCCTGAATGACTTCCTTGTTGACCAGTAGCTTTTCGTTCTTGCCCTCGGCGAGCCGGCGAGCCTGTTTCCGGCAGATGGTGCCAATCGTGCGTTCCAAACTGCGGACGCCCGCTTCCCGTGTGTAGTGGCGGATCACGTAGCGTACCGCCTCTTCTGGGAACTCGATCTGCTCCTTTGTAATACCGTTTTCGTCAATCTGCCGCGGAATCAGATACTGAAATGCGATATGCACTTTCTCTTCTTCCGTGTAGCCCTGCAGTTCGATGATTTCCATGCGGTCGCGCAGCGGCTCGGCGATCGGATCGAGCATGTTCGCGGTCGTGATGAAGAGCACCTTCGAAAGATCGAAAGTCACGTCGAGGTAGTTGTCGCGGAACGTCGAGTTCTGCTCGGGGTCAAGGGCTTCGAGCAGTGCCGAAGCCGGATCCCCGCGGAAGTCACGCCCGACCTTGTCGATCTCGTCGAGCATGAAGACCGGATCTTTTGTCTCCGCCCGACGAATCCCCTGGATGATCTGCCCAGGCAAAGCACCGATGTAAGTTCGGCGGTGTCCGCGAATCTCAGCTTCGTCATGCACGCCACCGAGTGAAAGCCGGGTGAACTTCCGCCCAAGAGCGCGGGCAATCGACTTGCCCAGTGAAGTCTTCCCCACTCCCGGAGGCCCCACGAAGCACAGGATCGGCCCCTTCATGTTGGGCTTCAGCCGGCGCACGGAGAGGTAATCGAGGATACGGTCTTTCACCTTCTCCAGATCGTAGTGATCGGTATCCAGAATCTCTTTCGCCTTCGGAATCTCGATTTCCTGCCCCGAGGTCTTGGCCCAGGGCAGTACCGCCAGCCATTCGATGTAGTTTCGAGTCAGCGAATAATCGGCGGCCATCGGCGACATGCGAGAAAGACGGCCCAGTTCTTTCAAGGCCTCTTTCTTCACTTCGTCGGGCATGCCCGCTTCTTCGATCTTCTTCTTCAGATCTTCGACGTCGCGCTGGCCTTCATCCTGCTCGCCAAGTTCTTTCTGAATCGCTTTCATCTGCTCGCGCAGGTAATACTCCCGCTGCGTCTGCTGTACGCGATCCTGCACTTCGCTCTGAATCTTGTTGCGCAGTTGTTGGACTTCCAACTCCTTCGCCAGGTGCTGGTTGATCTTCTCCAAACGTACGTGGACATCAAGCGTTTCCAACGTGTCCTGCTTGTCCGGCGTAGAAAGCGATGGCAACGACGACGCGATGAAGTCAACCAAGCGGCCTGGTTCGTCGATGTTCATGGCAACGGTCGAGAGTTCATCTGACAGCGTCGGCGACCCCGCCACAATCTGCTGGAACAGAGTTAGAACATTGCGCTGCAAGGCTTCAATCTGCGAAGTCGCTACCGGGGTAGCGCTCTCCGGTAGCGCGGAGTAATGCGCGCTCATAAACGGGGCGAGTTGCGTAAACTCACCGAGCTTCACGCGTTCCAGGCCTTCAGCGAAGACAAACAGGCTCTGGTTTGGCATCTTGACGACTTTATGAACGACCGCGGAAGTGCCCACCGTGTAAAGGTCGCTGGGTTGTGGCGCATCAACGCGGGCTTCGCGCTGGGCCACAACAATAATGGTCTTATCCTCTCCGAGTGAGTTGATTAACTGGACGGAACTTTCACGCCCCACCGTAAGCGGCAAAACGGCATGGGGGAACAACACCGTGTCCCTCACCGGCAGCACCGGCAATGCCTTTTGCTCGTTTGTTTCCTTCAACTTAGGAGAGCGATCTGATGAGGTCTGTTGGCTCATGATTCTCCTTGAGTGTAACTCGCTCAAGTTTAGATGATACCCCTTGGCGAAAAGTTTCAGTTGTCCCGAAGCCCTTCCCCAAGGCTCGCATTCTATTCCGCTGCGCGACAGGCGCCGTATGTGTCTAAGGTGCAGAGGCTAACGCGCAGGATGCCCCTGCGCAAGTCTTAATTTGGAACCCCCGTGGGTTCTCACAAGACAACAATGGCATCCCATGCGCCCGTAGATGAGCGCAGGGGATGCTCTTTGCAACGATCGGCTTGGCGCTCCGCTAAAAGACGTGCTTGGCTGTATCTCCCGCAAACACGAGTTCCTGCAGCACGCGTTCGTTGGCAGCGTTCAGTTGATACACAGTCCGGGTTTGGTCGGCTTTTTTGCTTAGCTGAACCAGTTGGCATTTCGCCTTCACGTCCTGAACCTTGTGGTTCACTGCCTGAAACACCATGACATGCTCCTGCCCTTCCATGGTGTGCCGCACGACGTACTCTCCTGCCGGTAATACAGTTCCAGCGACTCTGACTGGCGCAACGAAATTCACTCGTCCCGTTTCCCGGACGCCCAAATTGCCTCCCGCAACAGCGAGCGGGACCACAACGAGAACGCACAGCAACAGAGCCATGATCTTCGATGAATGCATGTATCTCCTCCAGAATGATCCAACCGGGTTCACACCCAGTTGGTGCTGTGAGTATTTTATGAATAGGATGGCCGGTCGCGTGTGTGCAACATCACATGGTCCTGTGACTGCGACCAACATCGAGAATCGGTTTACCGAGGGTGCGAAGAAAGGTTCGCCGACCTACGCGGCCGGATACACTCCCAGCACCTTGACGAACTCAGCCACCTCGCCCAGATGCCGCAGCGCGTTCCTCGCAGGTTCGTCGTCGCCACGCAGGAAGTCAACGTAAAACACGTATTCCCACGGCCTTCCGCGCATCGGGCGCGACTCGATCTTGCTCAAGCTGATATCGCGCAACGCAAAAACGCTCAGCGACTTGAACAGCGCACCCGGCAGGTTCTTCACCTGGAAGGCAATCGAAGTCTTATTCGCCTTCGGCGGAATCATGCGCTTATAGCCGGCATCGAAGGCATTCGAAAACGGGTGCCCCATCCTTGTCTCGCCGCTCTTTGGCGAGACAGGGTGGAGTTTTTGCCCCTTACGAATCGGGCCCAGCCTGCGAATCAGAAAGAATCGAGTGAAGTTCCGTTTGTCATCCTCAATTCCGGCCTGCAGGATTTTTCCCGCGTATTCGCGCGCCGCCTGCCGTCCCGCAATTCCGGCCGCGTCCTGCAAGCGATCCGCAGTGACATGCTTGACGCTCCCCGCCGTATCGTAAAAAGGGACCGGCTCGATCTGCGGATGTCGCCGGAAAAAATCCCGGCACTGATCGAGGGCCACCGGATGCGACAGAACTCGCCGCAAAGACGCAATCTTTACCCCCGGCGCTGCAATGACGTTATGCACAATCCGCAGCAGATACTCAGCCTGAATGAAGACATCCCTGGTAACGAGCAGGTCTGCATGTTCTGCGACCGTTCCGGCCAGGGTGTTCTCGATCGGAATCACAGCGGCTTGCACTGAGCCCGCTTCGATGCGATCGAAGACCTCCGCCGAGCGCGCGCAGGGCACGACCGTGCAGCGTGACAACATTTTTTCGGCGGCTTCATGGCTGAACGAACCACGCTCGCCTTGGATAGCAACTTTCATCTTTCGCTTCCTGAAGAGGGCAACGTACAGGAGAAGCCCATGGAATGCAATTTCTTAGTCGGACTCAGTTCAGATCTTTCTTCAACACCAGTGCATCCACGCCATTGGAGTAATAGCGCGGCCAGGTTCGAATGACGTCATAGCCGTGTCGTTTGTAAAAGGACAAAGCGGTGACATTGTCCACCGCCGTCTCTAACCCGACTGCCCGGCATCCGGCGGCTCGCATACGCTCTTCCGCCGTTCGCAACAGTAGCGACCCCACTCCCGAGCGCCTCGCTTGCGGTCCGACATCAATGGTGACGACGTGTCCCGTGGCGCCACAATGCACCACGATGAACCCTTGAAGTTCCTCCTTCGCGTCGGCCGCGACCAGCGTAAACGATCCGCGAAGCCGCATGAAAGACCTGAGTTCCTGCTTCGAATACGAAATCCCCGGCGGAAAGCACTCCTGATCCATGCGCCACAGGGATTCGAAATCCTCGGGCTTGTAATCGCGAACGACAATAGCCACCGCGACATTGTAAAGGGGTTCGGCCTCCAACATTCGGCGTAGGCCATTTGGTAGCACGGGCATAACGGGGTAATGTTCTGCTCCGGGAGCTAATACCCCGTTTTTCCACAGCCCCAGTTTGCTCTTGCGCAAAGAAAATGACTTTGTAGGACTAATGTCCTCTTGCCCCACCCGCAACCTCGGACGTACCATCGGCATCAGAGGGGTAGCGAAGTACGCCTGTGGGACGCCTGCTTATCATCGACGCGATCGCCGCGGTGATCGTTTTGGGTGGATGGTATTTCTTCTTCGCCGCCTACAACCGTCGTCGAGGAGCCGAAGCGCTTCGCTGGGTCCAGTCAGCGTGTGCCGGTAAGGGACGAATCGTCGACTTCCGCTGGCTCAACAGTTCCCGTCTCTACGCCCGTCTGCAGTTCCCTTCGCGCAGTTTCGAAAACGCCCGCGTCACCATGAAATTCCGGCCGCGGCCTTTGCCGGTGAACTGGATCCTGAGCCGGGTACACAAGCAAAAGGAGACTCTGACGTTCGAGGCGGATCTCGGCGGATCTCCCAGCGTCCGGCTCGATGTGATTCGGCATCGCTGGTGCGCTCATAGCCGCGGTGTTATCTCTCGAAAGAAAGACCAGCGTCAGTGGGACATCTACGAGCCCGGCCCGATCGTGCTCACGACCCGCACCCACTGGCAGGAAGATCTTTCTCCCGAACTCAATACCTTGATGACGGTGCGCCAGCAGGACGTGCTGCAGGTCCGCTTCCGAGCCGAGTCACCCCAGTTCTCGGCTACGATCGCTCTGGACGCTCTCGACGATCCCCGCACCGCCGCCGGCTTCCTGACGACGCTACGCGAACTGGCCGCCGGCGCTTCCGCCCATCGCCAGTAAACTTCCCTGCGTTGAACAGAGTTTTGACTTGCCTTCGATTAGACTGTCCGTGATGCCTACCCGTCGTGATGGCTCAATTCGCCTGTTTGCCTTCGCTGGAATCGATGTCTTCCTGCACTGGTCGTGGTTCCTTGTGGCTGTGTACGAGATTCAGAGTCGCTCGGGCCAATACTCATCGATTTTGTGGAACATCCTGGAGTATCTGGCCCTGTTCCTGATCGTGTTGCTGCATGAATTCGGCCATGCTCTGGCCTGTCGTCAAGTGGGCGGAAACGCCAATCGCATCGTGCTGTGGCCTCTGGGCGGAGTGGCATACGTCGATCCCCCACCACGTCCGGGCGCAACTCTGTGGAGCATTGCGGCTGGGCCACTGGTGAACGTTGTTCTCGTGCCGACGCTGGGCTTTCTCGCGGTACTCACCCACTCTCCGTTATGGACGGCAGCGGGACGACCCAACGTCTACGAACTGCTCCCATCAGTCTTTTGGATCAACCTCGGGCTCCTCATCTTCAACATCCTTCCGATTTATCCCTTGGACGGCGGCCAGATTCTGCGTTCGCTGCTGTGGTTTGTGCTTGGTCGCGCCCGTAGCCTGATGGCAGCCGCCATCCTCGGCCTGCTGGGGGCCGTCGCATTCATCGGACTTGCAGTCTGGAGACAAGATCTGTGGCTGGGAGCAATCGCCCTCTACATGGCGATGAATTGCTGGTCAGGGTTCAAGCACGCACAGGCGCTCTTGCGCATGGCAAAACTCTCACGTCGCGCGGGCTTCACCTGTCCGACCTGCAACTCTGCTCCGCCAGTTGGAACGTACTGGAAATGCGCTCAGTGCGGCCAGGCCTTCGATCCTTTCGAAACCGGCGCCAGTTGTCCTTACTGTCGTACGCAATACCCAACAACACAGTGCCTCGATTGCGGTCGCCAGCATGCAGTCCACGAATGGGCTTCGGCCTCGATCGCGGTCCCGCACTTTTGATCCGATGCCATTCTTACGAGTCCGACCGACCTGATTCACAACTCCCGCGATCTCCGAACCCGTGCGCTCGAATAAATCCCTTTTATGCCCCACATCAGCTTTTTCGATTGGATGGCTCCAGACTCTCGCGCTATTCTTCCGAGTTCCGAGTCGGCGTTGAAACCAGCCATTTCAACTTCCCATTAACCCGTGCAGTAGTTTTGCCCGAATCTCGTACCTAGAGCGCTAGAGCGAAGGAGAACCAACGACATCCATGTCCACTGAACTGCGCAATTTCCTGGCACTGTCCTACGAAGAGCTCGAAGAACTGAACCTGAAGGCGAAGGAGCAGCGCAGGAGCCGCGTCGCGCCAGACAAGATCCGCGAGGAGCGGATCAAGTACCTCACTGACGAGAAACGCATCAAGGCCCTGACCGTAATGTTCAGCGACCTTGAAGGCCGCCTGCACATGCTCGACTACGACAAGAAGTTCCTGCTCAAAAGCTACGACAATCTGACCTTCGACGGTTCCTCCATTCGCGGCTTCACTGCTCAGAGGGAGAGCGATTTACGCCTGGGTATCGATTGGGGCGCGTTCTATTGGGGACCGGCGGATGTGTTCGGCCCCGGCAAGGTTCTCGCCTTTGGCGAAGTGATCGACAAAAATGGCGAGCCCTATAGTGCCGACATTCGCAGCGTTCTCAAACTATTCGCCAATGACTTACACAAGAAGAAGGGCTACACCCTAAACGCCGCGAACGAGATTGAAGGCTTCCTGTTCCAGGGCCCCGAGGCCGAGCGCCGTTATCACGAGACAACCAAGTTCGAATACGTGAACACCGGCGGATACTATCACTCCCTGCCCGGCGACCCGCTTCGCAATTTTATCGACACGACGGCCGAAGTGCAGCGCTCCATGGGCTTCCAGAACGAAAAGGACCATCCTGAGGTTGCACCATCGCAGTTTGAAATCAATTATGGCTACGGCGAAGTGGTAGCCGCGGCGGATCAAATCCAGCTCTACAAGCTGATCTGCCGGCAGGTTGCCCGAAACATGGGACTGACGGCGTCGTTCCTGCCCAAGCCGGTCGTCGGTGTAAACGGCAGCGGCATGCACACCAATGTTTCGATCAGTGAGAACGGCAAGAACCTGTTCTGGGATCCCAAGGGCGAAGAGAAGCTAAGCAAGCTGGGCTATGAATTCCTGGACCGTATCCTTACCCATGGCAACGACTTGTGTCTGATTTTCAATTCCAGTGTCAACTCTTATCGCCGCCTCGATCCTCACTTCGAAGCGCCCAACCAACTGAAGGCCTCCGCCGTGGATCGCGGCGCGATGGTCCGTATTCCGATCGGTAACGAGCGCAGCATGCGCACCGAAGTCCGCGCGGTGGCCCCCGACGCCAACCCTTACCTGGTGATGCTAGGCATCTTCAAGACTGGCCTCGAGGGAACCACAGCGAAGATCAAGGATCTGCGCCAGGGGAAGGAACGCTACCTGCCCGACAACATCTATACCGCGATCGAGAACTTCCGCAACGCGGAGTGGACCACGAAACTCATAGGCGAAGACGTGAAAGCTCGCTATGCCGATCTGAAACAGGCTTCCGCCGACCGCTGCCCGCGGCTGCTGGGAAGCGTCGTCAAGGCCGCTGAGGTGCAATTCCATCACGAGGTCTACAACCAGTTCCTCTGGAATCTGTTCTAACCTGCTGCAGTTCTGCCAGAAACCGCCCCGGCGAAAGCTGGGGCGTTTCGTTTTGCTAACCGAGCGGTGCTTATGGAATCGAGGACCTAGTGGCCGGTCGCTTAGGTTTCGTTAGTCAGCTTCGAGCGGTTGGGTTGTTGGCAGAAGGTGAACCGCGTCCTCAGATAGCTTCTCTCCGCGAACTCGGCGGACGTTCTCAGCGGCCTCTGCGTTTTAGGATTTTGGCCAGCTGGGAAAAACAGAGGCTTAGATCGCGGAAGTCGCCGAGAAGGTCACAAAGGGCGCTGAGAAAAGCAAAATGGCTCTACCGTGGTTAGTTTGTTGAAATTAGGACAGCCGCGTTTCCACCACTAGCGCTTTCTGCGCGACAGTCCACTAGCTATATTCGACTGGCTTTCGCCCTTCACATCCACCGCGGTCGCTGCGTTTCGCGGTGCGAGCTTTGTGAGAGAAAGCACACTTCCGATCACATCCAGCCGTGACCAAGATCATGGCAGCTCTACGAACCCCTTTTCTACCATTCGCACGGAATCATTGTCGGCTCCGAACAGCCTCCTCAGGGGATGGCTCTCCCGGAACCAAGGCCGAACGCGCTCGCGGAGGAATCTTATGCTCGCAACCAAGTTGAACGTGGCTTTCTACGGACATGTGCGGCAGTACCACAACATCAAGGCCGAGATCGACGCCAACATTCACGAAGTCCTCGAGAGCGGCCAGTACGTGCTGGGCCCGATGTTAAAGAAGTTCGAGAGCGAACTGGCAGACTTCCATGGCACTAAATATGCGATCGGCGTGGGCAATGGCACCGATGCCCTTTGGCTGACATTCATGGCACTGGGGATCGGCCCAGGCGATGAGTGCATCACCACCACGAACACATTCTTCGCCACTGCCGAAGCCATTTGGATTGCGGGCGCCACCGCCGTATTTGTCGATTCCGATCCGCACACCAACTGCATCGATCCAACAAAGATTGAGGCCGCGATTACTCCCCGCACCAAAGCATTGGTCCCAGTCCATCTCTACGGGCAATGTGCCGACATGAAGGCGATCCGCAAGATTGCCGACAAGCATCACTTGCTCGTCATCGAAGACAACGCGCAAGCCATTGGCGCTCACGGTGACGGCTTCCGCATCGCCGATCTCAGCGACGCGGCGACCATCAGCTTCATCATTCAGAAGAACCTCGGAACCTTCGGCGATGGCGGCGCAGTCGTTACAAACAATGCCGAGGTCGACCGGATCGTCCGCAAGTTGCGTAACCACGGCTCCGACAAACGTTCGTGCCACAGCCCGGGATTCAACAGCCGCCTCGACGATCTGCATGCCGGGGTGCTCAGCGCCAAGCTGAAACACACACACGAGTGGAGCGATCTGCGCAGGAAGTGGGCGGTACGCTACACCAGAGGTCTGGCGTCCGCGAAGAACATCGCTCTTCCTTACGAGACTCCCGGCTATCGGCATGTCTACCACCTCTATGTGATCGAGACGAAGCTTGCACAGCATCGCGACGGACTGCTCGCGTTCCTGAACGCAGAAGGCATCGACGCCAAGTGCCATTACCCGATCGCCATTCATCAGCAGGAAGGCTATCCCTGGGGCAAACCAGCGCGCATCGCCGGACCTATCCCCAACTCCGAGCGCAACGCGGCCTGCTGCATTTCGCTGCCCATGTTCCCCGAACTGACAGAAGAAGAAGTCGACTACACGATTGACCGAGTGCTCGACTGGGACAAGAGGATACGATGACCCACAAATATCGCGTCGTAGTGGTGGGCATGGGTAAGCGTGGCATGCACCATGCCCTCGCTTTTCAATCCAACGGCCGCTTTGAGGTCGCAGGCGTCTGCGATGTCGACAAGACGCGCCTTGCCGCGGCTGCAGCGAAGTTCGGCGGCATCGCAGGAAACGACGCGTTCCAGGTCGCTTCCGCAGTCAAACCCGACGTCTTTTGCTTCTGCACGCTTCCCAAACTGCGCGTGGAGATGGTGCGCATCGGCATCGAGACTGGCGCACGCCTGATCGCCTTCGAGAAACCTGTCGCACTGAACAGTCGCGAGGGCATGGAAGTGAAGAAACTACTCACCGCCAGCGGAGTGAAAGCGGTGGTGAGCCACCAGCACCGTTACGGCGAGCACTACCGCAAGGTCAAGGAGATCATCGCCAGCGGAGCCCTTGGGCGCATTCATACGGTGTATGGCACGGCCTCGGGATGGATGATGCACATGCTGTCACATCTGATCGACTACATGCGCTGGTATAACGGCGAAGCCAAGGCCGAGTGGGTCATGGGACAGGCCGACGGGTCCGGCAAGTTCTACGATCTGCATCCCTCGCCTGATTACATCGGCGGATTCATCCACTTCGCCAATGGAGTACGCGGAATCGTCGAGTGCGGCGCAGGCGCTCCGGATGTCCCGGAAGTCGACTACTGGTGGCGCAAGTGCCGGATCGGGGCGCAAGGCACAGACGGCTTCGCCGAAGTCCTGACCGGCGGAGGATGGCGTGCCGTGACGAAAGCTGGTGCGTCTTCTGGCCCGGGCTGCATGAACTACGACCTCGATATGCCCCCGTACGTTCAGGACATCGCCGCCTGGCTCGACGATGATCGCAACGTCCACCCATGCAACTTCGAGAGCGCCTATGAAGGCTTCGAAATCATGATGGCCCTCTGCCGCTCGGTGTTGGACGGTGGACAGATTCCACTTCCGCTGTCCGTCGCCATGGACGAGACCCAGGCGCTTTCAGTCCGCCTGGCGGGACGAAGAGCTCTGCTTTCGACCACTGCAAACGCCAAGGAGTATATGCCGGCAAAGGCCGTACCCGAAACGACTGCCTCGCGATAACCGACGATTCTTCATGGAGACGCTCTGGCGCAGATGCCAGAGCGTTTCTATCTTGCGGACGCGAAGCGGATGCGGAAGACGTAGGCGTACTTTCCATCCGGCTTCTCCGGGAGGCTGACCCGGAGCCCATCCGGACTTTGCTGGAACGACAGCTGCGGATTCGATCCGACCAACTCGACCGACTGCACATTCTCTTCGCCCACTGTCCCTCGCCCTACCGAATGAATCACCAGTTCTCGATTCGCTGGCCAGGCTAACGCGATGGCGTAGAGTATCCCATTTTTCGTGGTGAAGCGGATGTCTTCCGGCGTGTAGGGCTGCGTTTCGGTATCGTGGAATGCCCCTTCGGAAACTTTCGTCGGCCCCTCGCCAAAGACTCTCCACGGACGCGTACCATAAATTGCCTCGCCATTCGCTTTCAGCCATCCGCCGACGTCCCGCAGCACCTGCTGCACTTCGTTAGGGATCGTTCCGTCTGACCGCGGTCCAATGTTCAATAGCAGATTGCCGTTCTTGCTCACGATATCCGCCAACTGGTGAACGATGTTCTCCGCAGACTTGAAGTTCTCGCCCTCGATGTATCCCCACGAACGATTGCCGACCGACGTATCCGTTTGCCAGTACAACTGCCGGATCCCACCTAACTGGCCGCGCTCCACGTCAAGCACACCCGAGTGCTCCTGCATTGCGAAGTCTTTGTAATTGATCACTCCAGTGGGCTTGCCGTTCTCCTGCATCGTGTTGTAGTAGAACGCGGCAAAGCGGGTAAGTTCCCGACGAACGGAGGGCTGCCCATCCCACCAGTCGAAGTACATAATCTCGGGCTTGTATTTCTCAACGATCTCCGCCGAACGCGCCAGCCAATCGCGCGTCCACGCCTCGGAGACGAATGTGAAATCGTTGGACAGCGGAGTGCCGTTGCGACTCTCCATCCAGTGATGCGCCGGCCCGTAGAGACCGGCGTACTGTGGATCGTTCACATCTGACGGAAACGTCCGCCCGTGATCAAAGAAGAAGTTGTGCTCGATGCGGTGCGACGAGGCACCCAGATGCAATCCCTCCGCGCGCACAGCTTTTGCAAGATCGCCCACCAGATCGCGGTGTGGCCCCATCTTCACGGCGGTCCAATCCGAGAGTCCGCAATCGTACATGGAAAATCCGTCATGATGCTCGAATACCGGGATCACGTACTTCGCGCCGGCCTCTTTGAACAGACGCGCCCACGCCGCCGGATCGAATTTATCGGCCTTGAATTTGGGAATGAACTCCTTGTAGCCAAACTTGTCCTGCGGCCCATAAGTCTCAATGTGATGTTTGTATTCAGGCGTGCCCGGCGAATACATCAGCCGCGGATACCACTCGCTGCCGAACGCCGGCACCGAATACACGCCCCAATGGATGAAGATTCCGAACTTGGCGTCTTTGTACCACTCGGGAACTTCAAAATGCTGCAATGATTCCCAGTCGGCGCGGAACCTACCTCGGGCATTGGTCTGATCTACACGATCCAGAATGGCGGAGCGCGCAGCATCATATGTCGCGGTCCCCTTCTGCCAGATGGCATCGATCTCAGCGGGGTTGACGGAGGCAGTCGGAGAATTCGGATTGTTTCCTTGTGCTGCAGCCACCGACGAGAGCGATACAAGCAACGACAAGCTCGCGAGCGTAGTTGCAAATCGAAATGAATAATGAGGGACGAGCAATTTCATTCCACTCCCCTTGGGATTTCTCGAGCAGCCGTCCATCATATACGCGCTCGCGACGATGGCAACTCCCCGCAAGGCCGTTGACTCTTAACCTTGTCATCCCTAAGATGGCACTCGATTCAGAACTTCATACCGAGGTCCCAATATTGGCGAACCCAACCGACCCTGCTCCCCGCAATCTGTTCCGCGCAATCGCATCCGACATTCATTTCTGGATTCCTCTGAGCGTGCTCCTCGGCGGAGTCTTTCTTCTGGATAAGCTGCGTTGAATTCAGTCCAAGCCAGCCTACAAACCACAGGTCCTCTGAACACCGCACGTCTGCGGACTCTTCAGGCACTGGGCATGTTCTGCGGTTTCGCAGCCGGAGCCTGGCTTGGCGGCGCCGAGGCGCCAATCAAGCTGGTCAACCCTGAAATCTCTCCGATCACTGTGTCGCTCGTGATGGTCTGCGGCGTCTTCCTCGCCCGTTGGAGCGTGCCCGCCCTGGTTCGGGGCACATCGCACATACGCGCGGATGTCGGTCAGGCCCCCCATCTCGTGGTATGGGCCATCCTCGCCGGATGCATGTGGGCCGTCGCCAATACGCTTACGATCTACGCCATTCGCAACGTCGGACTAAGCATCGCGTTTCCGTTGTGGAACACCAACAGCCTGCTCGGCATCTTTTGGGGATTTCTGCTCTTCAAAGAACTTCACGCCGCGGGATGGAAACGGTGGCTGGGAGTGATCGGGGGCGCGCTGTGCATGTTCGCCGGAGCCACGTTGCTCGCGGTTGCGTCGTCACACCAAGCGGCACCTGGCAAAGCGACGCTCGGAATTGCTGCTGCCTTAGGCGCGGGAATTCTTTGGGGCACGATGTACATCCCCTATCGCAAGGCGTATCTGACCGGCATGAACCCGCTTTCGTTCATCACGTTCTTCACCGTCGGGGAACTGGTCACCATGCTGATCCTCGCGATCAGTTATCGCGGGGCAGCCCCGCTCTGGCATGAACTCAGCACCGCTCACGCTGTCCTGTTCTGGCTAATGCTCGGCGGCTTCGTGTGGGTCATCGGAGATCTCTTCCAGCAATACGCGACGAAGTATGTCGGCATCAGCCGGGGCATTCCGTTGTCGAACACCAATCAGCTCTGGGGACTTTTGTGGGGCGTGCTGGTGTTTCACGAATTGCGAGGGGCCGGCCACATCACCTATGAACAGGTCGTAGGAGGATCGATTCTGATGGCACTCGGCGCGGTAGCGATCGCGCTCTCGTCGGCCACCGAGAGCGAACACTCCTCATGGAAGGATGCCGCTCAGAGGGAAGGCGACCGGTACGGCGTCGAGGATGAATACGTGCGCGCCGGCATGGAGGGCCGCGCCTATGAATCCTCTTCGGAAGGCAGGAGCGTCCTCGACTGGCTGCTGATCCTCGTAACGACCGCGATCTTCGCCGCCCTGGCCATCATCTCCAAACCTCCACAGGTGGAAGTGAACTTTGGCTGGGCCGCCGCACTGAGTGTCGTGATGTTCACGCTGATGGCCGCCTGCGGAGTCGCCCTGTGGCGTACGACGCGCTTCCGCTGATCTCGCCAGTCCCGTGCCAGGTTGATTTCATTCTAGACAGACTCCGTCGAATCGCTACACTGGTTGCCGTCCAAAGGAGACTTATCAATGACACGTGCTCTGTCCGCGTTTGCAGTATTTGTCTTCGCATTCGGCTCGATGCAAGTTGCCGCTCAGGTGAACCCCTACAAAGAAGGCACTCCCGGTGTCACCGGTTATCGCTCGGAAGTGATGGCTGAGGTGATGGTTCAGGAGGACAAACTGACTCGCCTTGCAGAGGCCATCCCCGCGGAGAAATACACTTGGCGCCCCTCCGCTGACACCCGCTCATTCGCAGAGGTCTTTTTGCACATCAGCGCGGCGAACTACAACTTGTACAAACTGGTTGGCACACCGGCTCCTACCAGTATCGATATTAAGAACCTTGAGAAGTCCACCACGGACAAAACCAAGGTCGTGGCCACGCTGAGAGATTCGTTTGCTCACGCCAAGCAGGCGATCAAAGCCATGCCCGATGTGGATCTTGAGAAGAGCATGGATTGGTTCGGCGGCAAGAATACAGAGCGCGGCATTTTGCTGTTCATCGTCCGCCACACCGCCGAGCATCTCGGACAATCCATCGCCTATGCGCGCGTCGCCGGGATCGTTCCGCCTTGGACCGAAGACGCACAAAAGAAGCAATCGGAGAAGAAATAAGGCGTAAGGCATCCGGCGTTGGCCTTCGGGCTCAAGCCAAAGCTCAGAAGACACGAATTGCAACGAGGCCCGACTGCTGAGGCCGAGGTCTTAAGGCGCGGTCCGACACCTAACGCCTGACGCCCGACGCCTGATGCCGTTCCTGTGCTAGATTCGGAAAGTCCGATGGATCTCGCACCCAGCATCTCCACCCAGTCCCTGACCCGCCGCTTCGGAGAACTCGTCGCCGTTGACGGCGTGAATCTCCGCGTCGCCCCCGGACAGTTCTTCGGCTTCCTTGGACCTAATGGCGCGGGCAAGTCCACGACGATCAAGATGCTCACCGGATTGCTCGCCCCAAGTTCGGGACAGATCGAAATCATGGGCCTCGATCTCAATACTCACCCTGTGGAAGTGAAACGCCAGATCGGCGTCGTTCCCGAAGGTATGGCGTTGTTCGGCCGCTTGACGGGCGCGGAGTTCCTCAGCTTCGCCGGACGCATGTACGGCTTGGATCGCGAAACCGCCGCCAAACGCGCCACCGAATTACTCGACTTCATGCAACTGGCTGATCAGCCGAAAAAGCTCGTGACGGATTACTCCCACGGCATGCAGAAGAAGCTCGCTATGGCGGCTGCCGTGATCCACGGGCCGAAGATTCTCTTCCTGGACGAGCCCTTCGAAGGTGTCGACGCGATTGCCGCAGGAACGCTGAAGGCAATGCTGCAGCGCATGATTGCCCGCGGCGCCACCATCTTCCTCACCTCCCATGTTCTGGAAATCGTCGAGCGCCTGTGCAGTCACGTTGCCATCATTCATCAGGGACGGCTTGTTGCCCAGGGATCGCTCGAAGAATTGCGGGCCGGAGTCGAAGCGCAAACGCCCGCAGGATCTGACGATGGTGCCCAGCCCTCAGGAGAGAAGCTGACGCTGGAAGAGATTTTCCTGCGTATCGTTGGCGGAGGCCGCCCTGCGGAGCAGGAACTTTCCTGGCTTGGTTAGGTGAGGCGGTGAGTCGATTGGCTGGAACCCGCGATGCGCCCGCCAACAATACTTTTCGGACTACAGCTGGCGCAACGCTGACAGAAGCTTCCGGCGCCGCCCAACAGACATCGTTTCCAGCGAATAATTGAAGGTGGCGCCACACTGACAGCACACTCTATAGCTCTGATTGTCGATCGTGAATACGCGGCTCAGTTTTCGATGGTGACAACCGAATGCGAAATCCAGGACACTCGCAAACCGTTGGGTAACGCTGTCCCACAACGGAGTATCTTCTGACTGCCTCATGTTGCATTAACCTCGGGGGAACCAACCTAATAGTGTCTGTCGGCATTTCCCGATTGCACGTGAGCGCACCCACTCTCATGAGTGACGGCGATCACTTCCATGCATGTTCTTGAGGTCACTGACGTCGCACGAACGGCTAAACCCAAGGCTTTCTACTTTTTCTGAGCCGGTGCCCTGGTTTGCTCTCCTGTGCAAGAATGGAACTCGAGATGAAATCTGACGGCGTTCACTCGCAGCTCACCGCCATCGCTGACCTCCGCTGGCGTATGTTCCTCAACGGATTACGCACCCGCCGCGGCAAGATGGAACTGGCCTCGCGCGTCATCGTCGCATCCGTTCTTGCTATCGGCGGTGTCGGTGCCTTCGCTCTGGCGATCGGCATGTCCTGGTTTTTTGTCTCGGACGGAAGGCCCGAATTCCTCGCCATTCCAATGTGGTCTGTCTTTCTCTTCTGGCAGTTCTTCCCGGTAATGGCGTCGGCCTTCACGAACAATCCGGATTCTTCCGAACTGCTCCGTTTCCCGCTCACCTATCGCGCATATTTCCTGGTGCGCCTCGCTTACGGGTACTTCGATCCCGCCAGCGCTCTGGGATCGGTCGGTCTATTGGGAGTGCTGATCGGTGTAAGCGTCGCCCGTCCCAGTCTTTTCCCATGGACGCTGCTTGTACTACTGACGTTTGCAGTGTTCAACCTGGTCCTGATGCAGATGATCTTTGCCTGGATTGAGCGCTGGCTGGCGCAGCGCCGCACCCGCGAAATTTTCGGCGTGCTGTTCATCCTCTTCATGCTGAGCTTTCAGTTCATCGGCCCCATCGCCGGTCGGCTCAGCAAAGGACCTCATCCCGAACTCCGCCGCGACCTCCAGATCGCCGTCCGCGTGCAAGCTTTGCTGCCTCCGGGCTTCGCAACGGACGCGATTGCCCAGATCCCTCGAGGTCACCTTTTGGCGGCGTTCACTTCCCTTCTCTTCCTGGCGATGTTGACACTCTTCGTAGGATTACTTCTTCATATCCGCATCCGTGCTCAGTTCCGCGGCGAGAACCTGAACGAAACTGCTGCTCGTCCGAAGGTGAAACAGACGCAACCCATGCAACTGGGCTGGCGCCTTCCGGGGTTCTCGCAGTCCGTGGCCGCTGTATTCGAAAAAGAGATGCGCTATCTGGGGAGGAGCGGCCCCATGCTGCTGACCTTGATCATGCCCATCTTCATGCTGCTGATCTTTCGTTTCGGCGCCATGAACGCCTTGCGGCACTCACCCTCTTTCGCTCGCACACCCGACATGGCGTTTCCCGGTGCCGCGGCATACTCGCTGCTCGTGCTCACGAATCTGGTGTACAACAGCTTCGGCGGCGATGGCGGCGGGATGCAGTTCTTTTACGCATCGCCGATTGACTTCCGCCATATCCTTCTGGGAAAGAACCTGACTCACGCCGGCGTGCTGCTCTTCAACTTGGCGTTTGCCTGGATCGCCGTTACATACCTCTATGGAGCGCCACACTTCGCAGTGACCGTCGCCACTCTTGCAGGCCTGCTCTTTGCTGCACCATTGAATTTCGCAGCCGGAAACTTACTTTCGCTCTACTCTCCCAAGAAGCGTGACTTCTCCACGTTCGGACGACAGAATGTCTCGCAAACTACGGTTCTTGTGAGCTTCGGCATGCAGATCGTGATCGTGGGCCTGGGAGCCGCGATATTTGCGGTAGCGCACTATTACAACGATTTATGGATCGCAGCCTTATTGTTTCTGATCCTCGCTGCGATCTCGATCCCGATTTATGTGGTAATCCTTCGCCGCTTGGACAAAGTCGCCGTCGAGCGCCGGGAAAGCTTACTGGCTGAGTTGTGCCGGGCATGACGCTCTGGCCCACTTTGCATCAAACTGCAATGGGTGCCCCATCCTTATCTCGCAGCTTTTGGCGAGACAGGGTGGGCATTTTGACTTTCTGTTCGTCACGGAAACAAAAACGGAAGAGGCTCTCTCACCTGCCGGGCTCCGCCACGAACCGATACCCCACCCCGCGCACGGTCTGCAAATGCCTGGGACTCCCCGGATCGTCCTCAATGTAGCGGCGTAACCGCACTACAAAATTGTCGATCGCCCGCGTATCAGTATCCTCGTGCAGTCCCCAGACTTCTTCCAGGATCTGCTTGCGCGAGACAATCTTCCCATCATTCTGCACCATGTGCCGCAACAGCTCTGACTCCATCAATGTCAGATGAATCGTGTTGCCGCCCCAGCGCAGTTCGAGCGCTCCAAAGTCGATGGTTTTTCCCGCAAAAGAGAATCGTCCGAAGTCGCCGATGTCGCTTTTGTTGTTCTGCGACGCCGGAGCCGCTCTCGACTTCCCTGCGCGCATCCATTCACTGCGCCGCAATAGGCCCTGCAGCCGGGCCAGAAGAATCGAAAGATCGAAGGGCTTGGCTAGATAGTCATCCGCGCCAGCGGCGAATCCTTTGAGCACGTCTTCCGGCCGCCCGCGCGCGGTCAACATCAGCACCGGGACATAATTCCGAGCAGCCCGTAGTTCCGACACGACGTCGAATCCATCTTTGCCCGGCAGCATGATGTCGAGCACAACAACGTCGAATGGCTCTTTCCTCCGCAACAGTTTGTCCGTTGCGCCTTCTCCGTCTCCGACCACCTCAGCCGCGTATCCTTCTGCCTCAAGATTGAAGCGCAATCCTTCCGCCAGATGTAGTTCGTCCTCGACCACCAGCACGCGGCTCATTCTGCCACTCCGGCCGATGGCGGCTGCACTTTCGGCAGTTCGATGACCAGAGTCGTTCCCTGCCCTTCCCCTTCGCTCAACGCATATGCTTCGCCGCCATGCTTCTTCGCAATCGATTTCACGATAAACAACCCCAATCCCGTGCCCTTAACCTGAGCCAAAGAGCGGGGTGCGAGGCGGTGAAATCGCCGGAAAATCCGCTTCAGATCGTCCGGATGAATTCCTATTCCCTGGTCGCGGACGCTCAGCCTCACTCGTTTCGCATCCGACGCCTCCAGCCGCACTTGGATATCCACATTTTCACCGGAGTATTTGATCGCGTTGTCCAGAACATTGGAAACGGCGGTGCGCAAGTCCTCCTGACTGCCTCTGACGTGCACTCCGCCGCCATTGATTGCGGCCTCTTCATAGCGCAGAGCCTCGGGCCGGAGGTGGTAGCGGGTTCGAATCGCGTCCGTGCAGTCGCGAACCAACTGGCTGAAATCTACATCCGTCTTTTCTCGACCCGCCTTCTTGTCGCCGGCCCGGCCCGCGCGCAGCACCTGCTCGATCGTCTCGGTCAGCCGGTCCGCATCTTTGAGCATCAAACTGTAGAACTCCTGCTTGCGCGCCTCAGCCAGTTCGCGCCGTTGCAAGGTTTCCAGATGCAGCCGGATGGATGCCACCGGCGTTTTCAGTTCGTGAGTCACAGCATTGATAAAGCTGTCGTGCTGCTCACTGCGCCGCACCTCGCGCACCAGAAAGATGGTGTTGACCACCATTCCAGCGATGAGCAGCGCGAAAAAGATGATGCCGAAGAACAGCAGCACGCCCTCGCGCCAGTTGAGGATGATCCATCCGACGTTCAGCGCAACCGCCAGTGCCACCAGGCCAATACCCAGGATGATGAAGAAGACGATGGTTCCGCGGCGACTCGAGATGCGCATGGTCTTTGGGAGTGATTCTACCGCGCGCCGTCGACGCTTGAGGGATTGCGGTAATCATATTAAATCGTATACTTTTTTGACACTAACTTGATAGTTGAATCGAATTCAACAGAGTCCCGAATTCCTCTCAGGAGAACCTAGTTTGAAAGCCTCTGCCGTTTACGCTTTGATTCTCGCCCCGCTCATTGCATCTCCTGCTGTTGTGGCGCAAAACTCTGACAGTGGCGGCTACTTTGCTAACTGGTTCAACCGGGTGAACCGCACACAGGCGGCCCAACCGCACTGGATCACCCCTCTCTTCACGACCACCCCCCGCCTGGAAGAAGAATTCCGCTCTGACATTACTTGGACTCCATCGGCCGCCGGCACCGACCTGAATTACGGCGGTGGAAAAGGGTTGGAACTGATCCCTACCGAACATACCGAGATCATTGCCGGGGTGCCGCCCTACCAGGCCCCAGCCTCTGGACAAAGCGGATTCGGCAACATCCCCTTGACTTTGAAATATCGCTTCCTCGCCGGCAATGAAGAGCGCGGGAACTACATCGTGACTGCTTTCCTGGCCGGCAGCATTCCCTATGGCCACTTCGCGAGCCGCTACGGAAGCATTACTCCCACCTTCGCGTTCGGCAAGGGATTCCACAGCTTTGATTTTCAGAGCACGATCGGCTGGACCATCCCTACTGGCGGCCGCCAAACGAGTGGTACGCAGGTGGTGTATAACACCGCCTTCCAATATCACGTGCTCCGCAAGTTGTGGCCGGAAGCTGAGATCAATGCCACCTTCTGGCCGAATGGGAAGCTCGACGGCGACAAACAGGTGTTTCTTTCTCCTGGGCTGGTGGCAGGACGCTTTCACCTGTGGAACCGCCTGGGGATGAGCATAGGAGCAGGCGAGCAAATCGCAGTCACGCACTTTCACCAGTACAATCATGCGAAGGTGCTCTCCATTCGGTTTCCTTTCTGAGGGGCCGAAGCCGAAGGTTGAATCGATGAAAGACAAGAAGACTAGCCGGATGGACGAAGCGATGGTCCGTCCGCGCGACGCCGCTGTTCAACTGCAAATCAGTTATCCGACCATCAAGCAGTGGATCTACCACCGCAAGCTCCGCGCGGTAAAGACGCCCGGAGGCCATTACCGAATTCCGCAATCGGAAGTCGATCGCCTGCTTCATCGGACTCGCGGCCACAATGAAGAAGAACGCCGCGCCAGCTATCAACGCATCAGCGGCCGCAATCAGCTCGTCGGCCGTATCGTGGACGTTCGCGTCAGCGGACTGGTGGCCCAGGTTACGCTATCGGTCGGAGGCCAGCTGATCACTTCCTTGATCACGTCCGGCGCCGTGCGCGAAATGGAGCTGAAAAAGGGTCAAACCGTCGCCGCCCTGATCAAAGCCACCGAAGTGATGATCATCCGCGTGTGAATAGCTGGGAGTCCCCTTCGACGACACATTTGCCAAATAGGTGGAAGGACGTAGGTGGAAGGAAGTTGGTGGAAGGAAGTTGGTGGAAGGAAGTTGGTGGAAGGAAGTTGGTGGAAGGAAGTTGGTGGAAGGAAGTTGGTGGAAGGAAGTTGGTGGAAGGAAGTTGGTGGAAGGAAGTTGGTGGAAGGAAGTTGGTGGAAGGAAGTTGGTGGAAGGAAGTTGGTGGAAGGAAGTTGGTGGAAGAGCAGCCCTTTAGGGCTGCGAAAAGGCTGGGGGAGTGAGGGCTTCAGCCCCCGTGGTCGTCGTTCTTGCATTCGAAGCGCAGCAAAAAGCCCCAGCCGCGAGGCCGGGGCCATTCGATTACCAAACTCGCCTTAATCTCCCGCTGCCCAAGACTCCGCAGCCGCGCCCGGCGCGATCAATCGCCCGTTCGGCGAAGCCACCAGCCCTTGTTCGATCTCCTCAAGCTTCACGCGTTTGATGTCCCACGCCAAGCCGAGTTTCTGCAGCGTCCAGATGCCGTACCAGTTCATGTCGATCTCATACCAGGTGAAGCCGTGCCCCGCCGACGTCGGATGCGCATGATGGTTGTTATGCCAGCCTTCGCCGAAAGTCAGCAGCGCCACCCACCAGCTATTGGTGGATAGGTCACGCGTGGCGAACCGCCGTGTTCCCCAGGAATGTGTAGCCGAATTCACCAGCCAGGTCGCGTGCAGTCCAACCACGGTGCGCAGGAAGCTTCCCCACAGTAGCCAGGGCAGGCCTCCGATGGCGAACAATGCAATGCCGACCACAATCTGCGGAACATAATGATATTTGGTGATCCAGACGTGAAACTTATCTTTGGCGAGATCGGGAACGTAGCGCGCCAGCGTGGTCGTGTCATGGTGCATCGACTTGCCCATGAGAATCCATCCCATGTGCGCCCACCACTTGCCGTCGATCGGCGAATGCGGATCGCCGTCCTGATCCGAATACTGATGATGGATACGATGCGTCGCCACCCAGAAAATCGGGCCGCCCTCCAGCGCCAGCGTCGCGCAAACAGTCAGAAAATATTCAACCCACTTGGGGGTCTTGTAGCCGCGATGTGTGAGCAGCCGGTGATAGCTCATGCCAATGCCCAGGCTGCCGGAGATCCACCACAACACCACCGCGACCAACAATGCTTTCCACGTAAAAAAGAAGAGTGCCGCGACGGCTCCGACGTGAAACAAAGCCATAAAGATCGCCGTGATCCAGTTGACTTCGTGTTTTGCCGCTTGCGGTTTTTCGAGATCTTGCAGGTCCATATCCAATGAGGGTCCCCATTTCCCGTTGTCTTCGACGTTGAAGAAACTTTGATTAAGCTATCAGGAGACGGGAAAGCGGAACTGTAATACTTGTGTAATAGACCGATTTATGGAATTACGAGCGTAACGGTACTGTCTTGGCTCAGCGTGAAATGGAGAAGCGGCGTTCTCCGTTAGTGTAAGATTCCGCCCCTTCGGGGCGGGGATTTTCAAGGCATCTTGGGGTCTATCGTCCGATGACTTTTTCGGTTCTGTGAACAGCGCGAGAGGGTTAAGCTCGCGCGCTGCCCGCATCGGCTCGATGAGCCCCGCCAAGTTATCACCGAGTAGCCGGACCCCATTGCTGGGGTCCGGCCCTCTAAGAACCGGACGTGACAGTTTCCCGTCATCCGGCTCAAGCACTTCGAACGCCTGCCAGTGGCAGACGCGGTTTGAAAACAGAAAGACAGAGGCGATGAACCCTGTCATGGCATTCGGGATGAAGCAGGACACAATTCTCGGCATTGCGC
>JAIQFH010000078.1 GCA_020073385.1 Terriglobia bacterium
AATTACAACGCGATGAAGCCGCCGTGCGAGCTGCGCTCAAGTTCTCTTGGAGCACCGGACCCGTCGAAGGTCACATTCATCGCCTGAAACTGATCAAACGTCAAATGTACGGGCGGGCCAATCTGGACTTACTGCGGATTCGCCTGTTGCACACGGCTTGATCGACACCCGCCGCGCCATGCGCTCAGGGATAGAACCCCACACTCTTCACCAAATGTGCGGAAGATCCAATTTTAGAGTATCGAAATCACACGCGCTGCAACACAAGAACATCGTGTCATGCTGAGCGTAGAACGAGGCCGCGAAGCGACCACGTTCGGAGTCGAAGCATCCCTACCCAAAGCACTATGTGAATCAAGAAGTCGAGGTTTTAAACCTGACCCTAGAGGTCGCTCTTTCCTAGAGATCGACGTTTGGAGCGGCCGCGAACTACGGACCTGCACCGTCGGGAATAAACAATCCCTCTTACTTGTCTTTCTTCCCCTTGCGGTACGGCTCGAAATCCGACCACACCCGCTCGACCGTGGCCGTCTCCACCGCTTGCGTAATCGGCGTGTTCGGATCTTTTTCCGAAAAGATTTCCAGACTCACTGCGCCGCAACTCGGCGCGATCGCATCCGGCGGATAGATATAAAGCCCCTGGGTAGAGGTGTCGATTACATTCTCCCGAGGTCCGTGAAGCTCGTACTCGGTTTTCCCCGGGTCAATCGGTACAATCTCCTTCCCGCCACACAACAGCCGCATCTTCTGAAATCCGTTCTTGAACTTTACTTTCCACATGACGCTGAATTTCGGAACGACCCGCACGATCAGCGTCGGCGGAAAATCCTGCGCATGTTCGACGGCCTGCGCAGGCACCTTCGTTTGTGATGGGTCGCTACCTGATCGCTTCGCTGCTTTGCGGGCGAGGTCCATCTCTTCCTTATGGCCGAGATAGTACCGGACGGAAGGCGTCAGCACTCCCACCTCAAATTGGCCGACTGGGAAGAAATAGGGCTTGGTATCCATTTTCTCCGGTCGCTGCAGCAGTGAAACCAGCGCGTCGGAAGGGAAAAAGTCGGTGGGTTCGACCGGCAGCAGGTCAGCAGCGGGCGGCGATCCCCCTGCCATTTTTTGGCGCGCCTGCTCGATCACTGGACGGACCTCCGCGATCGGCACAATCGAAGCCAGCAGCCGCAATCCCGCGCGCGTGATTCCCGTCGCCTCGCCCCGGAGATTGAATAGCGGTCCTCCGGAATTCCCCGGGTTAATATTGATATCGCTGGTAATCGCTTTCGTTTCCACCTTGCTGACCACGCCGGTTGTGAGCACCTTTTCGCGTCCCAGCGGACACCCGATCGTGAACACCCGTTCGCCGACGACCAGCTGCGACGCCGTGTCCGAAGACACCAGGTTCAGGACCGTGGCTTCGGGAAACGGCTGCAGATTCGCCCACAGCACTGCAATGTCCTTGTCCGTATCGGTCGCCAGCACCTTCGCCAGCACCTTGCGCTTCTGATCGAACTGCACTGCGACGTAACCGGATGACTCCACCACGTGGTTATTCGTCACCACCAGGCCTGAGGGATCCACAATGAAGCCCGAGCCGTCGTGGCCTTCGGCGCGCACCTTCACCACGGAATTCTTTAGCTTCTCGAACAGCACATTCAGATCGTTGCTTCCGCCGCTTGGCGGACTTTTGATCTCGGTGACCAGAGCTTCCGCCTTGGCGTTGTCATTGGTGAGTTC
Organism: Terriglobia bacterium; assembly: GCA_020073385.1. GTDB lineage: Bacteria > Acidobacteriota > Terriglobia > Terriglobales > Acidobacteriaceae > Sulfotelmatobacter. The sequence goes on from JAIQFH010000078.1 coordinate 1,729, forward strand.
GATCACCTGCTGCGCCCCGCTCAGGGTCACGTCCAGTGCCCACGAATATCGCTTGCCCTGAAACTCAATCGGCTGCGGCGTCGTCAACTTGTATTTGCCGGGTGGGAGAGACTTCTGGAGCGTGCCGTCCAGCGCGGTTTTCAGTTCGATCGCTTCCGCGCCGGAAACATCCGTTCGCTGCAGGGTCACATGAAAGGATGGCACCGGCTTCTGGTTCAGGTCGCGGTCCACCAGCACGATCCGCAGAGTCACTTGGACCGTCTGTGATTGTGCGAATAACGTCAGCACAAGCAATCCCACTATCAGGATGGAAACTCGAACCGATCTGTTCATACTCACTCCGATCTTTTGGGGTAGCTCTGATCTCGTTCGGCAAACCATGCTCGCCGCCGCGCCTGCCGAGCGCAGTGATGGCACTCACGATCTGCTGTCGGAATGTCGTTCGTCTCCCGCTCAATGTGACATCTGCCCCATGCTTCACATCCTCAGTTCAGAGTTCTGCCCGCTACCCCCAGTGATGAATTTGCAGAAAACCCGCAAAAATGAACTGCAACCCTTTGGGGCTCAAGATTTTACCCCTAAGTTATTGAACCCCAAGATTTTAATTTTTCATTTTCCGCTAAACTACTGATTCCAAAGGATCACACGGGGGAGGGGATAGGGGAGGGTACCAGATAGTTAACACCTCCCAAAACGGGAAATTCGAGCGCCTGAAAAGCTACTTTGCCCCGCCAATCTTCAACAACTTCTTCAGACTGATTATGCCTTTGTTCTGCAACGTGACCAGCATCTTCTGCCAGACTTGTGCCGTGAGAAATGCGTCAGCGAGCGCATGATGCGCATTCTCCGGATTGAGCCCATAAGCTTTGGCTACCGTTTCCAGATCAAGCTTTTCGAGTTGCAGTGTCAAATCCTCGGAATATCGCCCTTGCCGCAAAAGCCAATGATGCACGCGAGCGGTATCGATTGCAGGATTTTCGAGTGTGTGTCCAGTTTGGGTCATTTCCTTGCGCAGGATCTTCAGGTCAATGTGCGCGCAGTGACCGACCAGCACAGTTCCGCGTATGAAGTGATTCAGTTCGTCCAAAATCTTCGAGGTGCTCTCTGCGCCTTTCACGTCGTCGGAACGGATTTGGTGGATCACAACGCTCTCGGCTGGGATTTCGACTTCAGGATTGACCATGCGATAGAACTGCTCGCCCAGTCGGATACTCGCACCTTGCATCCTGACCGCACCGACCGAAAGCAGGCGATTGGTGCGGTGTTCAAGTGAAGTCAACTCGGTGTCGAGCACGACGTAGCGCAAGGAATCCAGAGGTGCATCGTGAGGAATCTCCGGTTCTCCGCGTGATTCCGGCTCTCGCTTCGGCCAAAGCGTCACTTATCGCCCCAGTGTGGACCAGATCGCGGTCCGGAATGTGTCTTCAACCGAGGCCTGCGCTCGAGCGACCGTGCGAAAGGCTTCCTTCAGCAAGCTTCGCTGCAGATGAGTCAGCGAATCAGGGGCGATGAAGTTGCTCAAAGTCTGACCTTCACGAACCTGCCGCAATTGGCACTCGAGCCGCAACAAGGTCAGGAATTCGAAAGCCTCGTGCAATTCGCTGAACAGATTCGCGTGTTCGCCGGCATTCGAAGCGAGGGCTGAGAGCCGATCGGCCGTGTTCGTCTGCTCGATGCCCGCATCGACAGCGAATACGCGAGCGGCATTGACAATTGGTCCAGTGCCGTAGGTCTTGAGATCGAGCTGATTCCTGTGTTCTCCGCTTCGCTCTAGAACGAAGCTCCGAAAAAAACCTACCGGCGGTTTGTGAGTTGTGGCGACACAGGCAAGCACGGATTTGAAAAGACCTGCGTCCTTCAGCTGCTGACGGGTTTGAGTCATCAGACTCTGGAACAAGGCGAAATCTCCAGCAACCGGACGCATATCGAAGAAGATAAGAGCGTCTTCGGTGCCATGCAATTCCGCTTCGGTGATCCAAGTATCGAAGTAATGGATCCAGTTCCTAAGTGGCTGTCGCCAGCGCGAATTGCTGGCCATGTAATTCCCCGGACACAAAGGATAGCCGCATGTGGAGAGAGCGTCCTGCGCGAACGCAGCCAGTTGCGTGAAGTACTCGCGTGCTTGCTCGTCGGCTAAGTCCGAGTGGATAAGCGCGTTGTCCTGATCGGTCTTGAAGGTCTGCTCGCGACGTCCTTCGCTTCCCAGCACCACCCAGCAATAAGGAACTGGCGCGGCGCCGAGCCGTCCTTCCCCGAGTTGCAGGATCTTCGCGATCAGCCGGTCGTTTACTTCGGCCAGCACTCGGGTCACATGACTGGCCTTTGCTCCTTCGCGCAACAGCAGCGGGACCAGGCCGCTGATGCGGGTCTGCGCGGCCGCCAGATCCTGTACCGTCGATTGGGACTCGATGAATCGCACGACATTCAGCGGAGACTTGCCTTGCAGTACCATCAGGTCGTGTGCAGTGAGGACGCTCGCTGGTCTTCCCTGCTGCGTAACCAGAACGTGATGGATATTGCGGCTGACCATCGCGAGTAATGCATGGAAGAGCCGGTCGCTCGATTCGACAGCTACGACCGGCTTGCTCATGATGTCTGTAACCGGCAGTTCGAGCGAAAGCGCCTGAGCTGCGACCTTCTCAGCGAAGTCACGGTCCGTGACGATTCCGACGGCCTCGCTCTTTTCATTGACTACGAAGACGCAGGTGGCTTTAGATCTCGCCAGCATCTGTGCGGCTTCGCGAATGGTGGTGTTTTGCTGGCAAAGAAGCGTTGCAGAACCCGGGACATCGCTCACGGAAAGCGAGTACAAAAGGCGCTCGGTGTCGCCCATCAGTCCGGTTTGTGTGCGCAGTTCCTGCAGGCTGCGATCCATGTAGCGCGTCAACGAGGTGCGCAGCAGGTAGTTCGCGACTTCGGCATTCGAGGAGATGAGGTGCTGCATCTGTTCCGCAGGGATGCAGTAGCAGAGCGTGTCTTCCGCAGCTGTAACATCGAGCCGCGCGAGATCCTTTCCGAGAATTGAGAGCAGGCCGAAAATCTCTCCTTCGCTGCGCATGTCGAGCGTGAGTTGTTTGCCGACCTGCGAGCGCAGGGCGAGTTTGACCGCGCCCTTCTGGATCACGTAAAGCGATTCGGAGGCAGGATGTCCCGCGTGAAGGATGACTGTGTCCTTTGGAAAGAAATCCAGAGTCATCTGCGAAGTGAGTTTGGAGAGTTCCGGCAAGGAGAGAAATTGGAATGGAGGAATACTCCTCAGGAATGAAACAACGTTGTCGCTAACGACGGAGTCGGAGAGCGGGCGAGACGCCACAGGCTGACCTCACGGCGGACGAACCCCCGATGGTAGGAGTGCGCGTAGTGAAAGTCAAAAGCCCCACTTCTTGCACCAACGACCGAGCGCAGAAATGGGGCCCGCTGAACGATCACTTCGCGCCCAAATCGTCGTGCTCGTGATAGTTCGGGTAAGGCGGACGCTTAATCTCAGGCAGCGGGTGCTCTTTCAACTGCTGCATGACCACCTCGATGGCTTTTTCGAGTTGGGCGTCCTGGCCTTTTCGCCATGCAGCAGGATCGAGATCGACATCAATATCCGGTGCAACGCCGCGGTTTTCGACTTCCCAATCGCCGTTGATACCGTAGAGAGCCGCGCGCGGAGCGGTAACGCGTCCTCCATCGATGAGTTCGGGATAGCCTCCGATTCCGACGAGCCCGCCCCATGTTTTCTTTCCGATAAGGGTACCGATCGCCGCTTTACGGAAATACCAGGGCAACGCGTCGCCACCGGACCCGGACATTTCATTGATGATCATTACCTTCGGCCCGTAGATCGCTTCGGACGGGCTGGACCACTCGTGACCCTCGCGCGTCATCACCTTGCTCATGAGCGGACGGCGGAGATATTCGATGATGTAGTCGGCGAGCTGTCCACCTTCATTGAAGCGCTCGTCAATGATGGCACCTTCCTTACCGACCTGCGCGAAGTAGTAGCGATTAAAGCTGGTGTAACCGCCCTGCCCGGTGTCGGGAACGTGAACGTAGGCGACGCGGCCGCCGGTGGCTTGATCAACGCGGCGGCGGTTGTCTTCAATCCAAGCAAGATGGCGCAGGTTCTCCTCGCTCTCGACGGGAACAACCGTGACATCGCGTGAGTCTTTGCCGTCGGGATTGGCGCCAACTTTGAGCACGACCTGTTTGCCGGCGGTCTCCTCGAAGAAGCTGTAGATGTTGTCAGAGGCATGAAGATCGCGGCCGTTGACAGCCAGAATGTAGTCTCCGGCTTTCACGTTAACGCCCGGCTGTGTGAGCGGAGCCTCGTTGCCCGGGTTCCAATTCTCGCCGTTGAAAACCTTGGCCACGCGGTAGCGGTTGTTTTCGAGGCTGTAGTCAGATCCAAGCAGACCACCCTTGAGTTTCTTGGGCTCGGGACTTACTTCGCCTCCGCCGACGAACATGTGGCCTACCGTCATTTCACCGAGACATTCCTGGAACAGATAGGTGAGTTCTTCGCGGGAGGCGAGGCCGTCAAGATAGGGCGCGTATTTCTTTTTGACTTTGTCGAGATCGAGGCCGTGGTAGTGCGGATCATAAAAGAAGTCGCGCTCGATGCGCCAAGTCTTGTTGTAGATCTGTTTCCACATTGAACGCGGTTCGACATAGACTTCCCAACCGTCGAGTTTCAGCGGACCAAAGCCCGGCTTGGGGGAGCTGCCACCTCCCGGAGCATCGTCAGGCGAAGCAGTGGACCACGAGTCACCCTTGCGGTAGAGAATCTTCTCACCGTCGAACGAGACCGCGAAGTCGTTGACGTCTTCCAGGACCTTGTCGACTTTGCGCTTGCTGAGGTCGAACTTCTGGATCGTCTGACTGACGTTAGGGTAGTCGTCGCCGGTAACGACCAATGGGGCCTCGGCAAGGAACAGGATGCCGGACTTTCCCCGAAGCATGTTGGTGTAGTTTTTCGCGGGGATCGGCAAGGACAGAATGCGTTGGCTGATGCTGTCGATGTCGATCTTGACGACGACCGGCTGGTCTTTCTTGTCTTTGTCTTTATCCTTATCTTTGTCTTTATCTTTGTCGTCCGCAGACTTGTTTTTGTCGTCGTCCGCCTTCTTGTCTTTCGCTTTGCCTTTTTCTGCAGACTGATCTTTGGCCTTGTCCTTCTCCTGATCCGGCTTCTTCTCCTCTTTCGGCTTCTCCTCGTCGCTCTCGGGTGCCAGTGGCGACTTTTCGTCTTTGCTCAACACGGCGAGGTAGACGTTGCGGGTCACGCGGTGCTCATCGCTGGTCATATCCAGCCCCGCAGGCGTCAATCCTGTATTTGTGGAAGCGGTGAAGTAGAGGTACTTTCCGTTCTTGTCGAATATGGGATTGATCGCATCGCTCATTCCGTCCGTGATCTGAAAGGCTTTGCCTTGATCGAGCGAATAGACGAAGACCGCATGCAGACTGCTGGGTAATTGTTTGGTGTAGGCGATCCACTTGTTATCAGGCGACCAAGTTTGGCCGAGCGTTGGATTGCCGAAGCCGTCGAAGTAGTCGGAGTCGATGAGTTTAGGTGTCGGTTTGTCGAGATCGATGTACCACAACTGCAGGCGTTTGCTGGTGTAGGCGATTTTCTTGCTGTCGGGAGACCATGTCGGAGTGTAGAAAAATGACGGGGGATTGCCGAGATTGATGTGGTGAATGATGCCAAGTCCGTTCTGATCGCGTACGCAGAGCTCGTATTCCCCGGATTCGTCAGAGAAATAGGCGATGGACTTGCCGTCAGGAGACCATGAAGGGTCACGATCAGCGACAGCCGGGCTGTTGGTGAGATTGCGAATGTCGCCCTTATCCGTGGGCACTGTGAAGATGTCTCCCCAAGCTTCGAAGACTGCGCGGGCGCCGGTCGGGGACATTCCGAAATTCTGGATACGCTTCGGTTCAACCTTGGCGAAGTGCGGGCGGACAGCGGCGATGTCGCCGTCAACGTGGATGTTGACGTTGTGCGCCTGGTGCGTTTGGAGATCGTAGAGTTTGATCGCTCCGAATTGCTCGACCACGATGGCGTCGGGCCCGGCTGTGGCGGTCTTGAAGTCGAATCCATCGCTGTGCAGCGCCTCAGTCACCTGTTTTGTATTTGTGTCGTACGCGAACAGGCTCACCGGTCCATTGCGATCGGAGAGGAAATAGATAGTATCGCCAACCCACATCGGGTGGTGATCCATGGAATTTTCGCGCGGAATTCTAACGATGCTGGAGTCTTTGAGATCGGCGATCCAGATCGGCGTAGTCTGGCCGCCGTGGTAACGCTTCCAAGCTTCCTGCCATTTGTGATGAGGAACATAGGCGATGTGGGTGCCGTCGGGCGAGTAAGAGGCGTCTTTAACAATGGGAAGCGGGAGCGCAGTCGGCAGGCCACCTTCGACAGGCACAGTGAAGAGTTGATCCTCGAAGTGGATGAAATTGCTGCCCCATGAGTTGAACATAACTCTCTTGCCATCTGGGGTCCATCCAGCTACGTTCTCTTCGGCTGGATGATAGGTGAGGCGGCGAGGAACTCCTCCTGTTGCGGGTATCACGTAGACGTCGCGATTGCCATCGTATTCGCCAGTGAAAGCGATCAAGGAGCCGTCGGGAGAGAAGTGCGGTAACGACTCGGCTCCAACTCCGGAGGTAAGACGGTGGGCGTCGCCTCCGTCACGAGAGACAATCCAGAGGTCACCCGCGTAATTGAAGACGATCTGCGTCTTGCTGACCGTTGGGTAGCGCAGAAGCAAGGGAGGGTTGGATTGGGCAATGGCGATTGCGGCGAGAACAAATACGTTAAATAGCATCAGCGAGAGAAGCTTGCGCATGTCGGCTCCGAAGTGGGGGAGAATGACGGGGAATCTTAGAGCGGCAGGCGGGTGAGGGTCAACTCGTGTGTGCTTGCCGGCGTGTTTAAAATCCTAAAACGCAGAGGGCGCCGAGAAGGTCCGCAGAGAGCGCTGAGAAAAGCAAAAATGCCGTTAACCGTGGTTAAGTCTGTTGAATTTGACTGCCGGGTTTCGTTCGGGCCAACGTTCTGGCCTCATCGCCTTCCAGTCAGGAGCATCTGATTGCTCAACGGCACGGATAATCACTTCGCCTTGCCCTTTCCTGGCAGACCAGCGGGGTTCTCGTGGGTGCGTTCGCGGAAGCTGCCGCGCAGGCCGGAGGCGAGTCCAACACTTGACTCACCGAACTTGTCACGGAGTTTGTCGGCGGCAGTGAGGGCGTCTTTCCAGCGCTGCTGGCGGCCGCCTTCGAGCAGATCGATTTGGCTGGACTGCGTGGTGAACGAGGATGCGTGCACTCCGAGCAGGCGGACCTGAATTCCCTTCTTCCAGTTCTTGCGGAAAAGTGCGCGGATGTGCTCGAAGATTTCGGTATCGAGCTGCGTGGGATTGGGCAGTGTGTGCGCTCGTGTGATGGTGGTGAAGTCTTTGTAGCGCAGCTTAAGCTGCACGGTCCGGGCGTGGAAATTGGATTCGCGCAAGCGGCGTCCGACCATTTCGGAGAGACGCATCAGCGTGGATTCGAGTTGCGGCTGGTCAGCGGTGTCTTCGTTGTAAGTGTGTTCGTGGCTGATGGACTTGGCGTCGTGCTCGGCCGCAACTTCGCTGTCGAACCATCCCCCAGCGTCTTCCCCTCGTGCTTTGCCAGCAAGCGCTAAGCCCCATTTGCCGAAGCGTTCTTCGAGTTCCCCTTCTTCCAGCTTGGCCAGGTCGCCAACCTTCTTGATGCCGAGCGCGTGAAGATGGCTCTCCATCACTTTGCCGACCCCGGGAATTTCGCGGACATCGAGTGGAGAGAGAAATTTCGCTTCTTCGCCGGGCAGGATCCAGAGTACGCCGTTGGGCTTGGCCTGCCCGGAGGAAACCTTCGCGATAAGGCGTGAGCTGCCGATTCCAACCGAGCAGTTCAATCCCGTCTCGGCCTTCATGCGTTGATGCAGATTGTGCGCGGCTCTGAGGGGAGGACCGTGAAGGCGCTCGGTGCCAGTCATGTCGAGATACGCTTCGTCGATGGAGGCCATCTCGACCTGCGGCGTAAAACTGCCAAGAACTTTATAGACCTTCTCGGAACACTCGCGATATCGCTCAGGGTGACCGTCGACAAAGATGGCATGCGGACATTGCTTGGCCGCCGTGCGGAGCGGCATGGCCGAGTGGACTCCGAACTTGCGTGCTTCGTAGGACGCAGCAGAGACGACACCGCGCTCGTCTCGCTGTCCGCCAACGACGACGGCCTTCCCTTTTAAGGAGGGGTCGTAGAGTTCTTCCACGGACACGAAGAAGGCGTCCATATCGACGTGGAAGATGGTGCGGAGAAAAGCGGGCTGTTGGGCAGCAGCCATGCTGCAAGAATTTTAGCAGCAGCTGTTGCACCGGTCCGATCGGATCAATCGGATGTGCTCGCACTCGAAGCCGCTGTTAGAATCCGCGTCATGCCGGGACGCGCGCTCAGGGCCACATCTCGTATCGCGTTTCTTTTTTGCGGGCTCATTTCGCTTTTCACTGGCGTTCCTTACGTGATGCTACGGGGCGTCGGCCTGCCGGTGCAGAGCGAATGGGTCATATTTGTGATTGCGCTGGGGCTAGTGGGTATTTTCAGCGTGACGCTTGCGGTGCTGCCCCGCTCGTGGATGGCGAAAGCATGTCGGAAAGATCAGGACGATCAACGGTTGTTTTCAGCTCTGCTCAAGGTGCTTGGCATCTTTGCCGCGATTTCCTATCTCGTGGCGGTGTTCGCCTATTTCTCCCCAAACAGATGGAACCTGAATCCCCAACTCATGCTTGCGCTTTGCCCGATGTACCTGGTGAAGATGACGTTCGATCCGTCGCCGCTGGCCATCTTCTTCCTGCTAGCTCCCATGAACGCGGCGGTATACGGCTCACTCGGCCTTACCTTGGGATACGCATGGTCGGCCTTCCGTAAGCGAACATCAAGCTAGTTCCCTTCCGGTGGCAGAGTCTCCAGGCCGAGCCATTTGAGCGCCGACTCGCGGTCGTAGAAGACCCCGACTTGTTCCCGGCGCGTTGCCATGGCGTGATAGACGTCCATAAGGCGACCCATGGCGAAGACGGCTGGGTTGGTGGCGACGACGGCGCGCCGTGATGTAGGGAGAAAGATGCCACACCGGGCAATCGTCTTAGCTTCTTCGACCGTCAAGTTGAGCGATGTGGTCTGGCTGACATCGACGAGTTGATTGAAAGAGGGATCAAAGTTCGGGTCTTTGATCATTGCTTCCTGCTGGCCGCGGAAGTCGGCGAACGTTAGATGGCCCCAGCCGTAGTTGACCACCAGGCGCTGGTCCTTGTGGATGACGTAGCGAGCTGGCATAACAATATCCCAAAGGTTCGCGTATCCCGCAACTGGTGGCTGGGCTGCTTGCACACCGTAGTTTGCCACGTGGGCTCAGGTTAGCACTCTTCCCGGCGAAAGATGTGCTCCCCATCACTTGTTGGGCAAATGTGGCTCGCTGCGCTTCGGCGGGATAGCTGAGGCGGCTGTCCCTACGCGAGCGGTCTACGCGCTAGCATCTCAGGATGGCACGCTCACCATGGACTTTTCTGCAACCGAAACCGGTGACCGCATCAGGCGGACTTTTTCGTAGATCTTGCCGTATTCGCGCGCGCTGGCGTTCCAGGAGAAATCTTTGGACATCCCATTGCGCATCAGGGCCTGCCATGAGGTTTGGTCGCGGTAAGCCTGCAGGGCCTCTTTGATCGTTTTCAGAAGCGCCTCGCCGTTGTATTCGGTGAATTTAAAGCCGGTGCCCTTTCCGGTGCGAGCGTCCCACGGCTCGATGGTGTCGTCGAGTCCGCCAGTGGCGCGGACGATGGGGACGGTGCCGTACTTCAGGCTGTAGATCTGGTTGAGGCCGCAAGGTTCGTAGCGCGACGGCATCAGGAACATATCGGCGCCGGCTTCGATTTTGTGGGCGATAGCGTTATCGTACGCAACCTTCACCGCGATCTTGTTGGGAAATTGTTTGTTGAGGCGCTGGAACATCTCTTCGTAGGCTTTGTCACCGGCGCCCAGGGCGACGATGATCATCTCTTCGCGGGCGAGACGATCGGCGATCTGGGCTATCAGGTCAAATCCCTTTTGCGCGGCGAAGCGGGAGACGATTCCGATGACCGGAAGTTTCGGATCGGCGTTGGCGACGCCGAAGGCCGCCAGCAGATCCTGCTTATCTTTGGCCTTTCCGGAGAGATCCTGCGGAGAATATTTCGTGACTGTGAACTTGTCGGTCTGCGGACTCCATTCATCGTAGTCGACACCGTTGAGAATGCCGGTCACGGTGGAAGCGCGGTCGCGAAGGACGCCTTCGAGGCCAAATCCGTATTCGGCGGTCTGGATCTCCTGGCTGTATTTCCTGCTGACAGTGGTGATGTAGTCGGAGTAGGTCAGGGCTCCCTTCAGGAAGTTCACCTGGCCGAAGAACTCCATCTTCGACATGGTAAACAGATCCCACGGAAGCATCAGCAAGGGCAGAGTGTCAGGTGGAAACAGGCCCTGGTAGCCCATATTGTGAATGGTGAGAACCGTGCCGACTTCTTTAAAGGCGGGATCGTCGGCGTAAATCGTGCGGAGCAAGACCGGTATCAGGGCCGACTGCCAGTCGTGACAATGAAATACATGGGGAGTGCCGAGTATCTTCGATGCTTCCAGCACGGCTCGGGAAAACAGAGCGAAGCGTTCAGCATTATCAGGATAATCTCCTGCGGGGGTGCCATATAAGGCGTCCCGATCAAAGTAGGGAGGATATTCGACAAAGTAGAAACGCACGCCGCCCTGAATGCCCCCCGAAACGACCGAAGGAAAACGATATTCGTCATCGAAGGGCACGGTGATGCTGCGGACTACAGTGGCGGGATCGGCAAGTTTGGTTTGCCGGTAACGCGGGAGATAGACGCTGACTTGATGCCCGAGCGCAGCGACGGCGCGGGGCAGAGCGCCCACGACGTCTGCCAGCCCGCCAGTCTTGGAAAATGGGACGCCTTCAGATGCAGCAAATGCGATATTCATGAGTGCGGAACCTCCTCAGCGACGGGTGTGATCTTGGCGCGATATGATGAATATAAGTAAGTCTCAGGCCGGGGTTCGAACTATCTAAGATGCCAATGTCGAACTGCCAGTCTACTTCCGGAGGAAGGGAGGGTCAACGTGCCAAGAGCAATTTCTGCGCGCCGTCCGAAAACGAAGCCTAAGTTGGGACAGCATTTCCTAACCAGCGACGACGTGGCGGCGCGGACGGTGGGTGCGCTTGGGGACGTATCGGAGTCAACGGTGCTGGAAATCGGGCCCGGGCGCGGGATTCTGACGTCGCTGCTGGCGCGGCGAACGCCGCGGCTCATTGCTGTGGAACTGGATCGGGTGCTCGCGGCGCAACTGCGGTTGAAGTTTGGGATGGCGCGGAATGTGGAGATCCTGGAAGCAGACGTGCTGGCGATCGATTTCGATTCACTGTTCGGGCCTAGGCCCGGACTTGGCCGACCGGGTATCGAGTTCAAGCCGCAGCCTGTGCGGGTAGTTGGCAACCTTCCTTATTACATAACGTCGGACATCCTTCTGCGGCTGTTTGAGTTCTCCAAATACTTCGAGAGCATTGTGATTATGGTTCAACGGGAAGTGGCCGACCGGATTGCGGCTGAACCGGGAGGCAGCGAGTACGGCATACTTTCTGCCACGGCACAGCTGTATGCCCGCGTGGAGAAGCTGTTTATAGTGCCACCGGGGGCATTCTCACCTCCTCCGAAGGTGCATTCGGCGGTATTGCGGTTAACGATCGATCCGCAGCAGGAAAAATTAGGAGTAGCCGGAGATGGATTTATCGATTTTCTGAGGCTTTCGTTTGGTCAAAAGCGGAAGACGCTGTGGAACAATCTTCGAGGGAAGTACGAAGAAGCGGGGTTGAAGCGCGCGCTCGCCCAGGCTAACGTCAAGCCGACGGCGCGGGCCGAGACGCTGGATCTGGCAGAGAGTGCGGCTGTGTATCGAGCCTTGCGCAACCCGCACGAAGGCTCATAACATAATCTCAGAGCGTTCGCTCATGAAGACTTTCACCACTGAGATCGCTGAGAACACCACTGAGCGCTTCGTCGGCGTCTCGGAGTAGGTCGGCTCACCGAAAGGAGGGCCTATGAGTACTACCATCCTTCGCCATCCCGCCGTTGCGGGACGTTTCTATCCGGGAGATCCTGACGACCTGCGCACTGAAGCGCAGGGATATCTCTCGCAATCCACTTCCAGCACGGTTGCCCCGACCAGGGCCATCGGTTGTATCGCTCCTCACGCCGGGTATGTGTATTCGGGGCACGTCGCGGGGGCGGTGTTCTCGCGGATCGAAATCCCCCGGCTTTGCGTTGTCATGTGCCCGAATCACACGGGCATGGGCCGGGCCCTCGCCATAATGAACGAAGGCTCATGGGAGACGCCGCTGGGAGAAGTACCGATCGATGCTGAATTTGCGCTTGCTTTACAGCAACGATTCCCTGCTCTGCATAACGACCCTGCAGCGCATCGGGCTGAACACGCTGCTGAGGTCGAGCTTCCGTTTCTGCAGTTGCGACAGTCGAATTTGAGCATCGTACCGATCGCTCTGGGCACTGGGCAATTCGAGGTGCTCGAGCAATTGGGTTTGGCTTTGGCGGACGTAGTAGCTCAGCGGAAAGATCCTGTGCTGATCGTCGCCTCCAGTGACATGAACCACTATGAGTCGGATGTGGTGACGCGGGCGAAGGATCACCGCGCCATCGAGAGAATTCTAACCATGGATGCGCGCGGGCTCTTCGATGTGGTGACGCAGCAGAATGTCAGCATGTGCGGCTTTGGGCCGGCTGTGGTGATGCTGACGGCGGCGCGACAGCTGGGAGCTAAGGCGGCGCACTTGGTGAAGTACGCGACTTCCGGCGATGTTTCGGGGGATCGGGAGATGGTTGTGGGGTATGCGGGCGTGATCGTGGCTTGAGATCCGGATTGGGGCCGGAATTCCTGATCGTTTTGTTTCTTTGCGCAGCCTAAAGGGTGTTTTTGTTCTGCTGGCTTCTTGATCCTTCCCGTCGTCGTATCTGCTGACACTTCCCAACGCGGGCTTTGCCCGCGGGACGGACGAAGGCGTCCGTCCCTACACTTGCGCTCGGCTTCGCCTTCGCTGGACAGTCGAAGGCGGCTGTCCCACATCTTCCTCTTGCTCCCAAAAAGATAACGGGCTTCACTTTCGTGAAGCCCGCTGCAAATACGTTCCGATTCTTCTAGTGGTGCACTGGGCCGCTGGAGGGACGGCTGGCTGGAGCGCTGTGTCCCATCGAGGGTGGCATGGAACTACCGCGCGACGGCGCATAGCCCCCGGACGGTTGGGACCGGCTCGCGGACGACTGGGATCGGGCCGCAGGGGTGGCGCCGAATTGTGGAGCGGGTCGCACCTCGGCGGAACCAGTCTTCACGACCTGACGATTCAGATGATTGAGATTATTCACCGAGCCACGCGGAATCCCCATGCCGGCTGAACCTGCATTCACGCTGCGGGAGGCCATTATTGGTGACATCGTTCCAACCCTCCCTACGGTAACGGTTTTCACTGTTCCCGCTGTCGGTGGAGTGAGCGGAGTTACGCGTGTCAGGGTAGTCGGGGTATAGCGCGGTACATTGACCCACGAGTTCCACATTCCCGGCTGCCACATCCAGCCGAAGTTGGGGACGAACATCCAGTTGCCATAGCGGTATGGCATCCATCCCCAAGGATAGGCGGAGGCGAACATGTAGCCATAGCCAGGATAGAAGCCCCAGGCTCCGTTCATGAAGGGATCCCAACCCACGCCGGTAAAGTACGGCTGCCACATCAGGCCGTAGCCAGGCACGTTCTGGTATGCACCGTAGTAGTTCAGGTCGCTGACACCGTAGCCGTACGGGGAGCTGTTGTTCTTCGCGTACTGGTCATGGTACGAGATGGCTTCCTTGTCCCAGGAATCAAGGGGCGCCTCTTGGATTTTGTTGGAGAGGCTGGACTTGTCGTTGTCGGCGATATCGAATGTAACAGTCTTTTTCTTCTCGACCGCGAGTTTGCCGGACGGGCCTTCGACCGCGACATCGCCTTTGAACACCGCCAGATCGGCAACCTGAGTAGAGGTGTCGACGCGGAAGTGAGCGGGGCGGTTCAGCGAAATTGTCTCGTGCGAAAAACTCAACGAGACGTCGTCCTTGCCCAGCCAGTTGACGTAAGCCATGCCCTGCACGAGGTTGATCTCGGAGATGCGCTTGCCTTCGTCACTCAGTCCAAGCTTGTTGAATTGGACCGTGGTGTTGGGAGTCAGGCGCATAGAGCTGCCGTCTTCGAACTCCACTTCGGCACGGCCTCGGTCTCCAGTCTTCAGTTGTGTCCCCTGCGTGATGGGCAGGTTGATGAACGCTTCTTCAAATCCCAGGCCGGTGTTCTTATCGATCTGAACGGAACCCTGAACATCGCTGAGGCGAACGATGCGAGCTTGCGAGTCGGCGAGAGCGGGCAGCGCGAGGAGCACGCAGACTGCGGCCGCAAGCAGAACGAAAGTAACTCTGGACGGTGAAGGCGTAGGCATGACAACCTCCGAGACGTGTACCTATTAGAGCACGGTTTTGTGAGAGACGTTGTAAAAGTTGGGTCCACCGGGTTCACCAAGGGCACGATGGCTCGAAGGCCTTGGACGTGAGGACAACGTCCGGAAGTTCATTGCCCCGAAGCAGTCGGATCATTTTCCGGGCGGGATGGATTTCATTTCGATGATGCGGCGGGCGCGGGCGCGCACCACGTTGATCACCGAACTGTCGTCGTAAATATCTTGTAGCACTGGACTTACAGCTTGCAGTTCGGCCAACTCGCCGCGCTTGGCCTGATCTTCCATGCGCTTCAGTTCGTCGTCGAGGGCGAGTTTCTGATAGCGGTGGAAGTACGTGAGGCGGCGGCCGAATTCCATGGTCGCGGCTGTGCTTTGAAACAGGGTGGTGAGCTGCTGCACGGCCGGTTGCTGCGAATAGTTGTAATCGGCCGAGGAATTCCGCTGACCATCTTTGTAGACAAGTTTCTTGGCGCCCGTGAAGGCCAGCTTTTTGTTGCCGGAGTCGATCTTTCCGGAAAAGTAATGGGCTTGCGCGGCGAGTTCAAAGATGCGGGCGCGGGTGGAATCAGAGATTGTGAAGTCCGTCTGATAGTCGTCGCGCACATCGGAATCGTCAGAGATCTTGCCTGAGGATTCATAGTGCGCGTGGCCGTCCGACTGAACTGCGATGGAGTAATGCTCGGGACTGGAGTTGGGGAAATCGAGAGAGAAAGTAATGCTGGCAGGGTCGGCGGCAATGCACAGAGCTCCCGAGAACAGGAGAAACGCGGCGAGCGCCGGCCCGAGCTGCAACGACCGAATTTGCATTCCCGCGGGTTTGACGTTGCGAAGATCCCTGACTGTCATAGGCCAGACCTAGAGATTATGCCAAATAATCAGATTGGCCGCCGACGGGTAGCGCCTGCAAAGAGCGATAACCACTAAGGGCACTAAGGTGCACAAAGGAAAACTGACTAATGGTGGTGCCCTGGGTCCAACTATCGTGCTACGGCTCGCTGCCGTTGGAGAGTTGCGATTGTGTGCAGATGGCAGATGGCGATAGCAAGAGCGTCGGAGGCGTCGAGTGGCTCCGGAGGCTCAGGAAGTTCGAGTAGTCGCGTCACCATATGCTGGACTTGCTGCTTCTCGGCGCGTCCGTAGCCGACTACCGACGACTTGATGGTGAGCGGCGAGTATTCGGAGACTTCGAGGCCGGCGGAGGCGGCCGCGAGCATCGCGACGCCTCGCACCTGCCCAAGCTTCAGAGCTGACTTCACGTTAAGCGCGTAAAAAACGTCTTCGATGGCGACTTCATCGGGCTGATGCTCCGAGATGATGGCTCCGAGATGCATGTAGATGCGAGAGAGGCGGATGGGCAGTTTCTCTCGCGGCGAGAGCTTGATGGCGCCGCAGGTCAGGCAGGAGAGCTTTCCCGTGGAATGGATCTCAACTACACCATAGCCGGTGTACTCGCCGCCGCAGTCGATGCCAAGGACTCGCATGGGAGTCTCCAGTTTACCTCGGACACGGCGGGCGTCCTAGAGAGGTCGAGACAAATCATGAACCACCAAGGGCACGAAGGTACACGAAGGAAGCTCGGCGCCTGAAGCGCTCCAACGGCTTATAGTGATTCGTTTCACCACGCCCAAGCGTAGGCATCCACGCGCGGGTCGGCGCCGGCGCTGAGCACGCCCGTCGCCGCGTCGATCACAATTCCACCGTTTGACCCTAGCGACCATGGCGGTGCGACGCGCAGCTTGTGGCCCTTTCCGATAAGAGCTTGACGTGTGGCTTCCGGGATGCGTGCCTCTACCGACATGTCGCCGGGATACATGGTGTGCGGGAACGGCGACGCAGGGAAACTGCGCGAGGACCAGCGCGGGGCCTCGATCGCCTGCTGGATGTTCATGCCGAAATCGATCATGTTAATCAACGTCTGCATGGTACGCATCACCTGATCGTCGCCGCCCGGGCTACCGAGGATCGCGTAGGGCTGGCCGTCTTTCATGACCAGTGTGCTCTGCAGGGTGCTGCGGGGGCGCTTGCCTGGCTCAAGGGCATTGGCTTCGCCGCGGACTAGCGAGTAATAGTCGCCGCGGCAATTGAAGAGAATACCGGTATCGCCCATGACGACGCCGGTACCGAACAGTTCGTGCAGGCTGGGCTCGAAGCTGACCATGTTGTGGTCTTTGTCGACGACTGCGATGTAGCTGGTGTCACCATTGTGGCTGGCGCTGCCATCGAGCACTTCGTGCACGGGACGATTGAGATCGGCCGTGCTGGCCGCGGGATTGCCCGGACGTAATTCCAGCGAGGCCTTGGCGGGATCGATCAGCTTGCGGCGTTCGCGGGCATAGTCTTTCGAGAGCAAGCCATCGTAAGGGATCTTGATGAAATCCATGTCGCCGAGATATTTCTCGCGATCTCCCATGGCGAGCTTTACCGCCTCGACGCTGGTATGAAGGAACTCGGGGCTGTTGTGGCCGAAAGCTTTCAGGTCGTAGCCTTCGAGAATATTGAGGGCGATGAGTTCCGTTGGTCCCTGGCTGGCAGAGGGATTCTTGTAGACCTGGTATCCGCGATAGTTGGTTGAGACTGGGGTTTCAACCTTCGCGGTGTATTCTGCGAAATCCTCGTAGCGGAAGAGCCCGCCGTTGGCTTCCGAGAAGGTTGCTAAGTCGTGGGCGATGTCACCCTTGTAGAAGCGATCGCGCGCTGCTTTGAGAGCTTCGTGTCGGCCCTTGGATGCGTTCACCTTTTCGGCTTCGACCAGCTTCTTCAAAGTGCGCGCGAGATCGGGGTTCTTGAGAATCTCACCGGCCTTCGGGGCACGTCCGTTAGGCAGGTAGACCTTGACCGTCGTGGGGTACTTCAGAATCTTTTTCGACTCGGCGATGTAAGAAGCGCCACGCTCACTCAGGGGAAATCCGTTCTCGGCCAAGTCAATTGCGGGCTGCAGCACTTGCTCGAAGTTCATCGTGCCCCAGCGATCGAGCAGGATGTACCAAGCGTCGACGACACCGGGGATGCCCCCGGAGAGTAGGCCATCGCTCTCGGGGATCTTGCCTCCGTTGTTTTTCTCATACCATTCAATCGTTGCTAGCTTGGGAGCGCGGGGCTCGGCGTTGATGGAATAGACTTTCTTCTCACGCGAGTCATAGACGAGCAAGACCGCGTCACTGCCGACACCGTTGAGCGAAAAGTCCGTCACACCCAACGCGGCCTGGCCAGCGACGGCCGCGTCGAAGGCATTCCCTCCGGCATCAAGAATCCGGCGCGCCGCCTCCGTGGCTTCGGCTTTCATGGAGGCAACAGCGGCATGTCGTCCGCGAATGACGGGGCGCATAGTTGGGCCGGGGGAATCGTTGGTCTGGGAGTAGATCGCGGACACAGAAGTCAGAAAGAAAATCGCAGGCCCGGCGAGCAGACGATGTCGCATGTTCGCTCCTAATGTGAATTTGACTACAGCGCACCGCGCGGTCGAATTGAAACTCGAGATCAATACCACCAAGTCACGCTCGGGTACAGACTAGGAACACGATAAGCCCGATACGCGAATGTCGGAACCGGAATATCCATTTTCCACACGAGCTCGGGAGTGGATGTCTGGGTCACTTCCTGCAACTCTGACGCCACGTTGGGACCGGGCGGTGCAAGCGGGGCGTTTATGTCGAACTCGATATTTCCATTCGCCAGTTGATTGATGCTGCCACCCCAGTTGGAAAACAAACCCGGCGCGTAAGCCCAATCGAGGTTCGCCATCATAGTGGATTCATCCACCTGAAAAACTGTCGCCCGGGAATAACAGTCCGGTGGCCCTGGAATCAGGCACACGGCACCCTCAGAATTCAGAACCCGGTAGTCTCCATTGTCCCAGACAGCCAAAGTAGTCTGCGAGCCGCTCTGCGAGATCAGTGATGGGAAGTGCTGAAATGAGAACCAGAGGCTTGGATCACTCGTAAGAGCGCCCGCCTGAGTCAACGAAAAATCTCCCTGATAGCCCAACCGCCAGAGGATATTCCCGCTGCCCGCACCGTTGTTGTAGTCGATTTTCAAAATCCACGACTGGTGACGCATTGAGAGTAGAAGGTTACCATCGCTTGGAGACAAGATCACAGCGTTGGCATGGGTCCAGTCGAGAGTGCCATTGGTGATGGCGGCGAGGTGCCGAGTCACGTCGAGGTAGTCGAAACTGTTCCATGACCAAACGGGGTTCCAGTTCTGGTCGAGATCGATGATCGCATCTCCCTGAACCGTGGTAGTGCCCGGCGCTCCAGGCAAGTCGGTGAAATCTTTGAAGCAGTTAACCATGATGATGAGGTGGCCGTTGTCGAGTGGCAATAGGTCGTGGTGATAACCGGCGGGGACGAAATCGAATCCAGCAGCAAGCGCTTTGGTTTGCAGGTCGTTGATGGACATCTCTCGGATCGTGTTCCCGATCAAATCGACTTCACGAATGATAGATCCGGGGGACAGCGTGTTACTGGTCATACTGAGAAGTATGTGCCCGTTGAGCAGTTGTTTCATGGTGAACGGAAAATAAGTGGGGTCGACGTTGTAGTACCAGATCGGATTCGCATCCCGGTCGGTAAAAAATGCCTGCATCAGATTCGCGGTGGGACCAATCAGGTCGAACATCTCAATGCCAGCACTTTCAGGCTGGGATGCAGGCGCATCAGGCCGGCTGACCTGAAGGACGGGAAACGGCATACTGGGCAGCGCGCCGGTACTGAAAGTCAGATCTTGACTGGTATCGACGATACCTGGGCACTGTCTTTGAGCCTGCATGTGGTAGGTGCTCGAGGCTCGCATTCCCGCTACCTGTATGTCCACAGCCTGGCCGGCGCTAACCGGATACCACGAGGTGCTTCGACCGTACGTAGTATCCGGACCAAACTGGACCATGACCTGACCTGTGCATCCACTCTTGACGGTGAACTGCGCTACCAGCGGGTTCTGGGTGTTTGCAACCGAAACGTGGAGTACCTGAGTTGTTGAACCCCCTCCGCACGCGACAAAGAACGAGCTAAAGCCCAGCACTGCCAGCAAAATTGTGTTATTCCAACGATTGAAAGCGAATCTTCCCTGGTCGCTACTCATGGCAGACGCAACGCCTCCTGATGAGATATTCGGATTCTCTTGCCTTAGGCGACGAAGCGGACGAATAGTAGATGCTTATACCGCAAGTAGTAGATGCTTCTACTGCAAGGCCCGGCAGATTCAAGATCTCACCAGGAACAGCTTCGGGCTAACAACATCTCGTTTTCCGGACGACACCAGACTCCCTTTCACGCCAGAAGGCCGCGTATGCATCCGCTGACGAGGCCATGTTCGTTCGCTGGAGAAAGCGTGTGTAGGCGGCTTCGTCGAAAATCTCGCGCAGGACCGAGAATAAGATTCGCAGGGCGATTTTCACCGTCCTCATGCTCTTTCCTCCGTTAGGCGGGTCATAACAAATGGAGTCTCTTTGACCCGGGCTTCCTTGCGGCCACTGATGACCCCGACCCACTGGCGCGCGGACTCGATCAGCACGAGTGTCACCATCACCAGGAGAAGTCCGGTCACCGCGGCGTCTAGACGGTTGTTGAAGATCAGGCGCGCGGTGGCGCTCGTTGCTGGCCCGGAGGCGAGGGCACGCGCTTGCTCCAGAAATCCGACGCGGGGGTTCAGATCGAAAATTTTGTGCCAGGATGCCGTGAACGTGATGGCCACGAGCCAGACAAGTGGAACGAGCGTGACCGTGGCGTATTTTGCGCGATGCATTTTGATGATGATGGTCGTGGCCACGCAGAGGGCGACCGTAGCGAGCAACTGATTTGCAATCCCGAATAAGGGCCACAGCGAGTTGATCCCACCTAATGGGTCCTTCACACCTTGCCAAAGGAAGAATCCCCACGCGGCGACGATCAGGGCGCTCGTAAAAATAATCGACGGATACCAACTAGTGCGACCTAGCGGTTTGTAGATGTGACAGCGTTTGCTCTCCGACTGCGTGAGCGAGGGCTTGCATGTCGGCTGCGGTGACGGGGAATCCCCAATTGCTGATGGTCGTCGTGGCAGCGACTGCTGTTTGTCCGACGATGCCGGCAGGACTATTAATGGCGAAATAGACTCCGGGCTGGAGCACGCAAGCAGCAATGATCGCCATCACCGCTACGGCCGACTCGGCCAACATGGCTCCATAGCCCACCATGCGCGTCTCGGTTTCACGAGCGATCAGTTTGGGAGTCGTTCCGCTTGAAATCAGGGAATGGAATCCGCTGATAGCTCCGCAGGCGATGGTGATGAAAGCAAAGGGAAAGATCTTGCCCGCGAACACGGGACCGGTACCATCCACAAAGCGTGTGAGGGCCGGCATGTGGAGCGTGGGATGAATGGCGACGATGCCGATGCCGAGTAGGCCGATGGTTCCAAGCTTTACGAACGTACTCAAGTAATCACGAGGAGCCAGCAACAGCCAGACAGGCACGACCGACGCAGCAAATGCGTAGATGATGATCGAGATGGCGAGCGTCGGTGCACTCAGCGTAAATACGTGGGCAGGCCCCGGGTGCAGTGAGATCCATTGGCCTCCCCAGATCGCGAGGAGCACGAGGATAAAGCCGAGGGCCGAGACCTCGAGCACTTTGCCAGGACGGATGCGGCGCAAGTAGATTCCCATCAGCAGCGCAATCGGGATGGTCATCGCGATCGTGAAAGTTCCCCACGGGCTATCTTTCAGAGCGTTCACCACGACCAGAGCTACGACGGCCAGAAGGATGATCAGGATGGCGATCACCGCGGCGTAGGCGACAACGCCTCCGACCACGCCGGTTTCTTCCTTAGCCATCTCCGTCAGAGATTTGCCATCGCGGCGGACGGAGAACAGGAGAATCACAAAATCCTGCACGCAACCGGCGAAAACGGCTCCCACCAGCACCCAGAGCGTGCCGGGAAGATACCCGAACTGGGCTGCCAGCACGGGACCCACAAGCGGGCCGGGACCTGCGATGGCCGCGAAGTGATGTCCGAAGACGACCCACTTGTTGGTGACCAGAAAATCGCGGCCGTTCTCCAGGCGTTCGGCGGGTGTGGCGCGGAGAGCGTCAACGGCGAGGATCTTGGCAGCGATGAACTTGCTGTAGAAACGATATCCCAGGGCGTAACAGCAGGTGGCGGCGACGACCAGCCACAGCGCGTTGATCGGCTCAGAACGATGCACGGCTACAACGGCAGTCGCTCCGGCGGCGAGCAACGAGACCACGCCCCACACGAGGATCGAAAGAGGCCTATTCATACCGTCGAGCATTGTGTCGAATCTGCGAGCCGAGCGCAACGGGCAATGTCCGCGGGAAGCTTGAATGGACGTGCCTGATCGATTTTCTTCGATGCGTTCTTGGGTTTGTTGGTGTTACTCTATCAGTTCCGAAAGAGTGCAATCCCGCGCCGGGCCCTTTCGTCACGCCCCTGCGCTCGGGGTGCATTCCGAGGATTCATCCCGAACTCATTCCAACGAGGAGCTTACGATGAAGATTGGCATTCTGACAGGCGGGGGAGATTGCCCAGGACTAAATGCGGTGATCCGGGCGGTGGTTCGCAAAGGCATCTTCCATTATGACGACGAATTCCTAGGATTTCTGGAGGGCTGGCGGGGATTGATCGAGAACCAGAGCATGGTGCTCGATCTGGACGCGGTGAGCGGCATCCTGCCACGCGGCGGCACGATTCTGCGGACCTCACGGACCAATCCCTCCAAGCGTCCCGATGGTTTCGACCGCTGCATGGCGACCATTGCCGCGCACAAAATTGACGCCCTGGTTGCAATCGGGGGGGATGACACGCTTTCCGTTGCGCAGAAGCTGCATGAAAAGGGCGTAAAAGTCGTCGGAGTGCCGAAGACGATCGACAATGATCTGGGTGGGACGGACTACACCTTCGGGTTTGACACGGCGTGCAACATCGTGTGCGAAGCCATCGACCGGGTTCACACCACCGCCGAGGCGCACAACCGCGTGATGGTGGTGGAAGTGATGGGACGCGACGCAGGCTGGATCGCGCTGTACAGCGGCATTGCTGGCGGCGCAGATGTAATTCTTATTCCTGAGCGGCCGTTCGATGTCGACAAAGTTGCCGAGTCGATTCGCCAGCGGCACGAGCGCGGACGGTACTTCTCGATTGTGGTCGTCGCCGAGGGCGCGAAGTTCGCCACCGGTGCCGGTGCTCCCGTGATTCAAGACATGGGCAAAGACGAATTCGGACACGCCAAGCTGGGAGGCATCGCCAACATTCTTGCGCGGGAAATTGAGAACCGCACTAAGTTCGAGACGCGCGCCGTGGTGCTGGGACACATTCAGCGCGGCGGTTCTCCCACGGCCTTTGACCGCGTCCTGGCGACGCGCTACGGACTGGGCGCCATCGACATGGCGCATCGCGGCGAGTTCGGCTGCATGGCAGCACTGCGTTCGAATAAGATCGTCTCGATCACTCTGAAAGAGGCGATCTCGAAGAATCGCGTTGTGGATGATGAGATGATCCAGATCGCGGATGGCCTGTTTGAAGAGATCGGCGCAAAGGTGGCCAGCAAATAAGCACTTCATTCGTCGAAGCGAGCGACTCGGCCCCGCCCAGTCCGCATGAATGAACTCTACCGACATCTAGCACCTTGGTTGCTCACAATCACCGAAGCAATCATGGTGCTGGGTGGAATATGGCTCTCGCTTCGTGCCCGCAGCGTCCCCCCGAATCACTTCATTGAGCGCCTGGAAACCGTTTTCGGTCGACTGGCCCACCGCAAGCGCTTGGCTATATGCTTTGTCGGTCTCTCAGCGTTGAGCATCCGGCTCGCGCTCATCCCATTGCTTGGAATTCCTCTTCCCGACTGGAATGACGAATACAGCCATCTTCTTGCGGCCAAAACATTTGCATCGGGTCATCTGACAAATCCGACTCACCCGATGTGGATCCACTTCGAGAGTTTTCAGATCATCGAGCGTCCCACTTATATGTCGATGTATGCGCCGGGACAGGGCCTGGTTCTCGCAGCCGGTGTTGTGTTGGGTCATCCCTGGATCGGGGTTTGGTTGATCACCGCCGCTCTGTGCGCCACACTCTGCTGGATGCTGCAGGGATGGTTTCCGCCGAACTGGGCGCTCTTCGGCGCCTTGCTCTCGGTGCTGCGCTTCGCCACCTTCAGCTATTGGATGAACAGCTACTGGTGCCCCGCGTTGGCGGCAACCGGAGGCGCGCTGGTGCTGGGAGCGATTCCGAGGCTACGGAATCGTCCGCGTGTCTGGGATGGTCTTCTGGTTGCCTTCGGCCTGGTGATCATGGCAAATAGCCGCCCGTACGAAGGGTTGGTTTTCAGCGTCGCCCTTGGAGCAGGCCTTCTGGTTTGGCTGAAGGGTCGCCGACTGCCGCCGTGGCCGCTCTTGTTTCGCCGGCTGTTCTTACCCGCAGCGTGCATTCTGATCGTGGCAGCTTGCGCAATGGGATATTTCTACTGGCGGGTTACAGGCAGTCCGTTTCGAATGACTTATGCTGTCAACCGCGAAACCTACGCCGTCGTTCCTTATTTCTTGTTTTTCTCCAAAAGACCCGTGCCGGAGTATCACCACGCAGTTATGCGGGATTACTATGCAGGCTGGGAGGTAGCGCAATTCGACGAAGCTCGCACTATCCGCGGATTCATACGCCGGACGGCGAACAAGACGGGGCAGCTTTGGCGATTCTATTTCGGTCCTGCGTTTTCCCTGCCCTTGATCGCATTTCCGTGGATCATACGAGACCGCCGTATGAAACTCGCGCTCGTGGGTGGCGCGGTCTTCTGTCTGGGGTGGCTGGTTGAGACCTGGACATTCCTCCACTATGTCGCGCCGGCTACGGGATTGGTTTATCTGATATTGATCCAGTGCGCGCGGCATATGCGTTTGTTCCGTCGCAAAGGACGCCTTATCGGCCAACAACTCGTGCGCGCCGTGCCGATTGTGTGCGTCGCTATGATTATGTTTCGTCTGGCCGGGATAATTGCACATGCCCCATTAGAGCCTCGCTGGCCAGTCGGCAATCTCGATCGAATCGGGGTAATAGAAAAACTGAGTAAGATTCCCGGAGAACACCTTGTCATCGTGCGCTACGGAGCGGATCATAATGTCGATCGTGACTGGATCTATAACGCGCCTGACATTGATCGAGTCCGGATCGTCTGGGCGCGCGATATGGGGAAAGAGCAAAACCAGGAACTACTCCAATACTTTCATGGTCGCCATGCATGGTTGATGTTAGGGGACGATTCCCCGCCACACCTTGAATCGTACTCGGAAAACTGAGGGGCGAAATCACTGACACTCTTTCACAACGGCTCCGGCTCTGGCTAGGGGCGCGGCGCTTGCGCGCGCAAGCCTTGCTGCTCGCGGTGACAGTCTGGTCGCTCTATGTCTGGACGATCGCAACTCCCACTCTTCGTGACCGGAACGGGAACCTGAAGGGTACGGATTTTCTGCATTTCTACACCCTGGGGTCCCTCGCGATTGCGCACCAGGGCGGCGACTTGTACAACATGAGGGTTCAATCGGACGTGGCCGCGCAACGCGTGCCCGGCACTGCGGGCATCCACTACCTTCCGCTGTATCCTCCGCAGGTTTCGCTTGTGTTTGCGCCGCTGGCGCATCTCTCTTACGGTCGAGCGCTCGGATTGTGGTGGTTGTGCACGGCGGTGATCTACGGCGCTTGTTGCTATCTGATTTGGCGAGTATGTCCGAATTTGCGTGACTTCGGCGGAACTGTCGCTCTGGTTGCAATCGCCTCCCCTGCCTTCTTTCATTTGATTGCGTGGGGTCAAACCAGCGCGCTCGCGCTCGCCTGCTTCACTGCTGGTTTCCTGCTACTTCGGGACAAGCGCGACTTCGCAGCAGGTCTCGCTCTTGGATGTCTCATTTTCAAGCCCCAGTTAGGACTCGCGGCTTTTGTCGTGTTGCTGGTCGTCGGACGATGGAGACTCGTGGCAGGGGCTGCACTTTCGGCGGCGACACAAATCGCGGCGGGAATTGCTTATTACGGCGTCGGCCCATTTCGTTCCTGGCTGCGAACGTTGCGGGCCGTGCCCGGACTGCTTCCTTCATTTGAACCGAGACCGTATCAGACGCACTGCCTACGGACATTCTGGTCGATGCTTGTGCCCTGGAGCGGAGCGGCTTTGGGCCTTTACGTCGTGAGCGCGATCGTAGTTCTTGCTGGGACGATTACCATCTGGAAACGCCAGGAATCGTTGCCGCTGAAGTACTCTGCGATGCTGCTGGCGACGGCTTTGGTTTCGCCGCATCTCACGGTTTACGATCTCGTGATCCTAGTGCCAGCGATTTTTCTGTTGACTGACTGGCTGATCTCTCATCCGTCGGCCCCACAAGGAACTGGATCTCTTATTTACCTGACCTGCGCGCTGCCACTGCTGGGGCCTTACATGCGCTGGACTCATATTCAATTGTCCGTCATCGCGATGGCTGCTTTGCTGTACCTGATTTGGAGAATGCCGGGAAGATGGGATCGAGGAAAAACCTAAACCACAGGGGACACAGAGGTACACAGAGAATGACAGAGACTTAATCAGAGTTTCCCAGGGCGCCAGCCAAGTCTCTATCGCTGCCTGAACAGGAACGCCAGCGCATCTGGAAAACGCCGTGCCCATGCTGATTCGTGGTGAGTGGCGCCTTCGTCGATCATTACCTGAAGGCGGCGATCGTCCAAACCTGCGCGGCGGAAAATGCCGGCGAGTTCGCGAACGTCGTCGACCACGCTTCGGTCCCGATCCTCGCGCCCCGCTTCGGCGGTTCCCGTCGCCAGAAAAATCCGCTTGGGCCATTGCTTGATGGCGCGGCTGTCTCTGATCATCTGGCGATTCGATGCCCACAAAGACGGACTCTCGAGCAGCAACTTGCCAAACCAGCCTGGATGCACGGCCACGGTATAAAGGGAGATTAGGGCACCCAGAGACGATCCGCCGAGGCCAGTGTTCTCCGGTCCAAAAGCGACCCGATAATTTCGTGCAACAAAGGGCATGACTTCCTTCATCAGGAAGTTGGGGTAGCGATTGCCCTGCACCCGCAGCATCATCGGATTGAGCGAGCGATGCGGCATATACTCGCGGAAGCGGTCTCTGCCGGCGTTATCGATGCCGACGATGATCATGGGCGGCACGTGCCCGTCGCGAATCAGGCGGTCGGCCGTTTCATCGACCTGCCATTCCACGCCGGTGAACGAGGTGGAAGGCTCAAAAAGATTCTGCCCATCATTGAGGTACAGCACGGGGTAACGCCTTGCAGAATTCTCGTTGTCGTCGTATCCGGGAGGCAGCCAGACGCGCAGGAATCTTGTATTACGGAAGAAACGGCTACGGAACTCGTGCAAGCGCAGATCACCCGTCGCCGCCTCCACGCGAATGACGCTGGGAGCGACACCGGAACCGCTGATTTCAGTTTTCTGGGTTTCTCCCATCCAGGAAAAAACGCTTTCTTAGAATACAACGGCAGACCGCTTCATGCGCTCGCGCGGCGAAGCTTCACGATAGCGGCAAAAACGGTGATCAGAAAGATCATCACCTGCGAGGCCACGCATAAGATGCACCAGGTCTTTAGTTCGTACGCCTCGATGTAAGTCAGGTGCAAAGCAAAAACTAATCCCACAATGGAGGCTGCCAGCAGGCGGTTGGGAGTCTCGGCACGGGAGTTCCAGAACGTGGACAAGAAGAATAAGGTTGCGTATCCGAGCACGCCGATTGCGGCCACAGGAATCCCTTGTACCTCGGAATATTCGCTGCGGTTCACAATGTCGCAACTAAACTTCTGGCTAAAATCGCAGAACTCACTGGCTGACCTTGCATAGTGGCGCTGCAGAGAAACCGCGGACAGGACAATTCCGGCGAATGACAGGACTGCCATGAGGGCGAACCACAATCGATTGCGCGCCGCCACCTCGCTCACGGCAGGCTGCACCCGGTCTTCTGACTAAGCTCTTGCAAGGTGAGCACGCCTTCTTTTGGCGGGTCCGCACCGAACTGCCAACTTGGAAAGAGCTTGACTCCAGCAGCCTTGCATGCTGGCGTCAACTCATGCGGATCGTTTTCGCTGGCGCACTCGATATAAGGCACGTAACGAAACGAGGAACCGAAATCACGTTTCTGGTCGGCGCAGTGCGGACACCAGTAGAGGCCATACATCTTTGCATTCTTGGTGGCGATGCACCTAGCGAAGGAATCGTGCTTATGATTCTTGTAATAGCGGCCTGCAAGATAAGCGCCAGCGAAGAGCACCGCAATGACGACGTAGAGAATCACCTTCTTCGTCTTGCTGCCGTCGCTTTGGCTCACCTGTTGCCGCTTTCGTCTTTCTTCGGACATGACTCAGTTCTTATATCACGGGATTCAGGCGACCACCTTCAATGCTCGTGGCAGCACGTCCAATTCTTCGCAGTGCAAAGATAAGACTTCACCGTCGACCATGACGTCGACCGGAGCATCCAGTTCGAATTCCACGCGCGAAACCGCCTTGCATTCGGCCAGAGGGTGCTGGATGTGCGTTCCGTCATAGAGCCCGGGGAGATTACGCATCAGACCGAGCCTTCCGATCGGTCCCCAGCGCACGTATTCGACCAGGCCGTCGTCGACCTCGGCTTTGGGGGCAATCATCATCGTGCCGCCGGTGAACTTGCTGTTGTTGAAGGTGACGAACAGGCAGCGGCGCTTGTCGAAGACTTCCTGGCCTTCGACGCGCACCGGAAACGGACGCCGGTTGAATCGGGCCAACGTCAGAAAGATGGAAGTAAAATATCCCAACTCTCCCCATCGGCTGAACCGTCGGGCGCGAAGTGTGGCGACATCTGCTGAGAAACCCATACTGAGGAGGTTGATGTAGTAGATGACGCCGTTGCGGTGGCGCATGCGCATCACATCACAACCGCGGATCTTGTTCGCGATCAGAGATTCAATTGCATGTACGACGCCGCGGTCGCTGAAATCGCGGAGAAAAGAATTACCAGTACCGAGAGGCAGGAAGGCCAAGATCGGAGGCTCGTTACCGATGGCTTGCGGAAACAGGCCATTCACGACTTCGTAGGAGGTGCCGTCGCCGCCCACGGCGATGAAATTGCGGGTGCCGCGACTGTAGGCATCACGCGCGATCTCGGTCGCTTGTCCCGGAGTTCTGGTGGTGGCAACTTTGATGTCGAGACCGGCTTCGCGGAGGCGTTTTAGCGCCGGGCCAAGCAGTTTGGCGCTGCGCCCGCCTCCCGCGGCGGGATTCACAATCGCTAGATAAGTTTGCCCCAAGTTGTTGAACCCAGTTTAGAACAAAGGCACCGTGGTCCTTTCCAGCGTTCGTGCGGCAAGATGCCGCACCGACAGCCGGCGGGACGCCGGCGCTACAACTGCTTCACCGCACTTCTCTCTACTGCCTTGCCGATCTCTTCGGCCAAAACCTGCCTCTTGATCTTCATTGACGCGGTGCGGGGGAAATCTTTCTCCCACACCAGATAGCCGCTCACTCGCTTGAAGTCAGACAGTTTGCGATTCCGGGCTGCCATGTCTTCCTGCAGAACGTTGTCGAATCTTTGGTTCTGCTCGAGGCGTAGGATGAGTATCAGCGCTTCCTTGCCCAGCTCTTTCTTGGGCCAGACATAGTTCGCGGCGAAAACGGTGTATTCCTTTACGGGCAGACCATCGAACACGGTTTCGATGTCTTCGGGATAGATGTTCTTTCCACCCTCGGTAACGATCATGTTTTTCTTGCGGCCGAACAACTGCAGATGGCCGCGGCCGTCGAATTTGCCGAGATCACCGGTCAGGAGCCAGCCGTCGACGATCGTTTCCAGCGTCAGTTCGGGATCGTCGAGATAGTGCGACATTACCGTCTTGCTGCGAGCCGCGACTTCACCGATTCCATCGGCATCCGGATTTAAGATCCGCAACTCGACTCCCGGCAGCGGCTTGCCTACGGTATCGGCCCGAAACGGCTTCAGATCATTGAGCGTCAGCGCAGTGCCCGCCTCAGTGAGCCCGTAGCCATTTACGACGGGGACGCCGAGATCGTAGAAGAACTGCATGGTGGACGGCTCCATGAAGGCTCCGCCGGTGATCAAAGCCAGCAACTCTCCCCCGAATCCACGGTGGATATTACCCAGCAGCATGCGGCTGAGCTTGACGTTGGGGCGTCGACGAGTCAGAGAGCGATTGACCGCGATGGCTGCGTTCAAAAGCCCCCGCTTCCACGACGGAAGCTCGTCGAATTTAGCACGCAGGCCCTTCTCCAGATTCTTCAAAATCATTGGAACCAGCGAGACGTAGGTAATGCGATAACGGACAAAGGCATCGCGGACGAACTCCGGACGCAGAGTCCGCAGGTGCACCACGCATGCTCCACAGACGAATGGACCGATGAAGCCCACCATGAAATCAATGGCGTGATTCGTGGGCAGAATGCTCAGATAGCGCACGCCCGGCCAGAAGGGGTACCACGCGGTGAGCGAGCGGCATTGTTCCAGATAGTTCTCGTGCGTCAGGACACAACCCTTGGGACGGCCGCCGGTTCCCGAGGAATACACGATGCAGGCAACATCATCCTTCTGGCGCATGACGAAATCGGGTGCACCCTTGCGCTTGAAATCCTCCCAGCGAAATGCGCCCGCGAGATCGGCGCCCAGAGGTGCTTCGGTGACGAGAACAATTTTGGTTCCGATGTTCTGAAACCCAGGATCGGCCATGATCGCCCGCCAGAGGTGGTATTCGACGACGAGGATCTTGGCTTTCGAGTGAGCCAGCAGTTGCAAGTGTTCGGCAGCCGTGAGCTTGTAGTCGAGAGGAACCAGAACGCCGCCGCAGTAGAAAATGGCGTACGCAGAGATCAGCCACTTCGACTGATTCGTCATGATGATGGCGGCGCGATCGTTGGGATCGAAGTCGGCGTCCTCAAGGGCGCGGGCAAGCGGAAGAGCGACTTCCTTAAAGTCGGAGTAGGTCAGGCGATGTTTTTCGCGATCGCGCTCGGCTTCGACGAGACACACTTCCTTGGAGAAGCGGTCGAGAGCGTCACGAAGAGCCGCGCCGAGGCATGTGTATTGACGGAGATCGAGCATTCCAAAGTTGCTGACTGTAGATTGTAGATTGCCAATCGAAGGATCCGCAGACAGGCTTTGCGGCGGTGTTCCTTACCCATCAACAAGCTGCAAGCTACGATTGAGTTCTAAAGGCGAATCTGGATCTTGCCAGCCAAGGTGCGAAAGTCGGTTACGCCCTGCAGTTCGTAGTCCGGCAACTCCACACGAAAGTGGTTCTCTAATTTCGTGAGCAAATCGAGCGCCTGCAGGCTGTCGATGCCGAGCGTCTTGAAGAAATCGTCGTCAGGGGAGAGTTTCTCGCGCGGCACTTTGAAGTGAGCCGCGGCAAGAGTGAGTATCTCGTCTAGCGTCTTTTCGGCGGTTGGCATAAACAGTCATTCTAATTCAGTTTGGCTTAAGGCAAATAGGGTTGGGCGTCTGTGCTTTGCACGAACTTCTTGAGTCCGGCCTGCACTGCCGGGCGCGAAAACAGGTCGCAGAAGATGTCGATTTCGCGCTTCAGCTCCTCATAAGGAACCGGCTTGATGAATTGCTTTGCGGTCACGGCCGTCTGATGGTCGAATTTCGCCAACTGTGCGGCTGTGGCGCGAGCGGCACGCAAGGCCTCTCCCTCAGCGACCACCTGGCTCACGAGCCCGATCTGTTGCGCCTTCGTCGTGTTGAAGCTACGCCCGGTGAGCAGCAGATCGCGCACGACTGCATTGCCGATATCGCGCTTCAGACGAGGGATTCCACCGAATCCGGGAATCAAGCCTAGCCGCAGCTCCGGGAAGGCAAAGCGAGCCGTTTTATCGGCGATGATGAGATCGCAGGCGAGAGCCAGTTCGAATCCTCCGCCAAAGGTTACGCCGTGGACCGCCGCGATTGTGGTCATGGGAGCCGCATCGATCACATTGAGCACGCGATGAATGCGTTCCAGAAAGTCGCGGACACCTTTGGCGGCTTCGTCTTTTACCATCGCGTGCGAGCGCTCGTACAGTTCGCGCAGGTCGGCTCCGGCACAGAATCCGCATTTCAGGTCGCTGTGGATGACAAGGGCGTGCGCAGGCTGCTTCAGACTCTGCAGGCTTTCGGAAAATGACTCGAGCTCTTCGAGCGACTGGGAACCGATTTCGTTGCAGGGATCACGGTGCAGGGCAAGTTCGATCAGACCGTCTTTGTACTCGACCGACATCGCTTCGCCTTTGCGGCTGATGCCTGCGTTCATGCGGTTTTCACCGTCCGGTATATGTCGTCGATTTCATTCTTCATTTGCGCCGAGATCAGATCCCGCTTGAGCTTGCCATTCGCGGTGAGCATTCCGTTTTCGATGGAAAACGGTTCCGTCCGCGTGACGAATGCGCGTATCTGCTTATAGTGCGGGAGATCCGGATTGACGGCGTCGAGGGCCGCTTGCACCTGTTCCTTGTTCACATTCCCGGTCACGATGGCTGAGAGATACCCCCGGCCATTTCCGACGATGACAATCTGCTGCGCTCCGGGCAAATGCTTCGCAACTTCATCCTCTATGGTTTCGGGCGCGATCTTATGGCCGGAACCGAGGACAATCAGATTCTTGATGCGGCCGACAATCTTCCACCTTCCCGTCTCATCTTGTTCACCTTGATCGCCGGTGTGAAACCATCCGCCGCGGAGCACCTCAGCGGTTTGCTGGACGCGGTTCCAATAGCCTGGGAATACATTGGGGCCCTTCACGATAATTTCGCCGTTGTCAGCCAACCTCATGTCGATTCCCGGGATCGCGGGGCCTACGCGGCCGGGCACGGGATTTTTAGGATCATCCATGGTGCAGATGCCGGTGGTTTCGGTCAGCCCATAGACCAGGAGCACAGGAATGCCGAGCATTTTGAAGTAGTCTTGTGTTTCGGGAGTAAGCGGCGCAGAACCACAGATCAAAGCCTTCAAATGTTCGCCCATCATCTTTTTGCGAATCGCAGGAAAGACCAGCGCGTTCGCTAACCAGAGCCAAAACGAATCGCCGGTCTGAGGTTGCTCGCCTTTGCGTCCCCATGCTGCTTTCGCTCGCGAGTAGATGATCTGCGCGAGTCCTCCCTTTTGCGCGATCTGCTCGTCGACGCCGCGGCGCATGCGCTCAAGCAGTTGAGGAACATTGAGAAAATAATGCGGAGCGACAGCAGGCATATCGCTTGCGATCTTCGTCAAGTCGGTGTTCAGCGTGACCAAGCTTCCGCGCAGCATGAACGTCAGAACCGCAATCCATGATGCGCAGAAACTGAACGGCAGGTATTGGAAGATGCGGTCTTGCCCGGTGCGGCCGTCCATGAGTTCGTCGAGCCTGGCCGATGTACAACCCAGCATGAAGCCGACGTTGGCCGCGGTGAGGACAACACCCTTGGCTTCCTCCGATGTGCCGGAAGTGTAGATGATCGTCACCGGGTCTTCGTCGCGCACCTGAGGACGGGCCAGCGAAATTCCCTCCACTCCTCGGAAGATTTCATCGAACAGCGGAAGTGGCGAGGACTGCGGCCATGCCTGCTGAATTCCGTCGCGAAGGGTAGCGTCGCCGCTACAGACCAGAACCGGCATACTGTCTTTCATCATTGCGACCAGTTCAGCGGGAGATTGACGAAAATACAGCGGAACTACGATCAAGCCCTCAGCCATGGCCGCCAGATCCAGCGCGATCCAGCGGATGCTGTTGGGCGCCAGAATGCCGCAGCGGTCGCCTTTCTTCAGGCCCTTCGACGAAAGAAATGTTCGCGCCTTGCGGACCAACTCCAGCAACTCGGGCCCGGTCACACCGCTGAACTGACCGTCGCGGATCTCCTGCAAGACCTGGATATCGGGCGCAGTCTTGAGTTGCGCAAAGATTTCTCCAACGAAGGGCATGATCAGTTCTGGGACTAGGGGACGACTAACTAAAGGCTGATACCAACTGCCGTAGCGACTCGTTCATAGGCGGCAGGTAATCTTCCCAACTCCACTCGCCGGCGCGCGTCGGGAAGTCAGGATAGCGGCGCTTGACTTCCTCTTCGAAGAAAACACCCATCTGCGCCATGACTTTCAGATTTTTCACAACAGTGCGTGCGATCCCATCGGAGATACGCTCGCCTTCCGTGGCCAGAACGTTCAGCGCGGCCAAAAGCTTCGTTTCGAGATGCGGATCGTCCACGGTCATCAGCAGTTCCTCATGACCACGTTCGCGCATGAGGTTGCGGATGCGTTCGTCCATGGTGATTCCGGCGGATGGAACGAGCGACGGCATAGACGTCACGATCCCGTGATAGCGGGAAGAAGCCATCATGTGACAGGAGCACAGAATGCTAACCAATTCGTACATGTTGTATTGATCGCTGGTCAGAACCGGGACCCCGCCAAGTTTCTCCGAGATCTTGTTCGCCGGACGCGCGTCGAGCCGTTCGGTAGCGACGAGGATCACGAAGATGTTGCGCTGTTTGCGGAATGCTTCGACGGCATTGGCAATCGACGTCAGGTAATGCTGGTAAGCGCGATCTGCGGCAGGTCCTGAGTTATGGAAGTAGACGGTTCGGTAATGACTGTCTCTATAAGCGCCCGTAAGAGTGTGCAGCGCATATTTCGCGACGGAGGCTTTCACCGGCCACTCGAACGGATTGATCGGGCAAACAACCAGGACCGGCGTCTTGCCGTCCCACCCAACCTGGCGCAACACGCTCTGGCCGTATTCTGCTGGCTTTGGCTCGAAGGTCCAGGCGGTGTCGGTACCGAGTTGAGTGGGGACTCCGAGTTCGCTCAGGATGCCGCGTGACTCTTCATTTCGCGTGATGACCAGGGAACTTTTGCAGTAGCGGGCGCACATTTTCGCGACCAGTGGATCCATGTGGCCAGCTTCGGCGCCGTATCCGACGGAAAGCTTGTTCTCGACGGCGGCGATCCCGAGAGAGCCAATCATCATCGTGGTTAGAGCATTAGCGAATTTGCTCTTGAACATCGAGCCTTCGCATGCGACTACGCCATGGTGCCTGGGAACTTCATCCGACAAGAAGGGCGGGAAAATATCAGGCAGATGCACTTGTCTGGTGCCGTCGAAATACCCCTTGGAACGCTCGAAGCTCTGGCTCATTACGCTGAACTCGACGCGGTCTGCGCCCAGGATGTGGCGGATCTGCCGCAGCATCTCTTCCACACGCACATCTGAGCCCGTGTTACGGGTGCCGTTGTATCCGGCGAAAAGGAGTTTTAGCTTCTCGCCGGGCTGCCATGGCTTACTGCCACCAAGCACCCAGCGTGCTTTGGCGCGCTCGATGTTGGCACTGACCCACGCTTCCAGAACAAAGTCCATCATGCGGCGGTACCTCCTCGTGCCGCGGGCCAAGGCTGGTACTGGTACTCGAAATTGTTCTCGCGGCTGAATTTCAGCAGAGGAAAGCTGTACTGCGAAAACGGAATGGGTCTCCGGCCCAACTCAGATGTCACGCGCGTATTGTCGAATACTGTATTCCAGACAAGGTACGGCATGAAGACTTTCAACAGAGATGCGCCGTGGCCCATCGGGCCCTTCCGGTTCGAGAGGAAATTGACCGAGCCGGTGAAAGGCTTCTCAGTAAATGGGAGAAATACCGGGCGGCGCTTCTGCTGCGTGTCGGCGAGGGCTCCGGTCAGTTCGCGGAAGGTTTGCGACGATGTGCCGGACGACAAATGATAAGTGTCGTACTTCGGCTGATCTTTAAGGTGGAGGGCGGCAATGGCATCGGCGACAAAGTCCACATTGACGATGTCGATTTTGTCATTGGGCCGGAACGGCAACACAGGCAATCCTGCCAGGAAGACAAACGCCTTCACCATGTCGAACTGAGTGGTCTCTGCATGGCGGCTATCGCCGAGAACGATGCTGGGGCGGAAAATCGTCTTCGGCGTGTCCGGAAGCAGCACGCGAGCCATGTGTTCGCAAAATTTCTTGGTGCGGGCGTAGGGGTCATAGTCGGAGCGATCCCACTCGATCGACTCATCTTCGGTGACGACTTCGTTGCTGCGCTTCCCGGCCACGGCCACGGTGCTGACTTCACTGAAGCGCCGCAGGCCGTGATAATGCTCGGCGTGGCGCGCCAAGGTCAATACCTCCAGCGTGCCGCGCAGGTTGACATTCAGACAGGTCTTCTCCGACTTCCGGTTCAAAGATGCAGCACAATGAATGACCGAATCTGTCGTATGCACCAGGCGATCGTATTCATCGCGTCCCAGGCCGAAACCGGAAGCAGTCAGATCGCCACAGAAGATTCGCACCTTGGTCTGGAGGTATTCGAAGAAAGCTGGAAACGGAAGATGCAACTGCAGGGCGCGCCACAGGCGCAATTGGGCTTCCTGAGGATCGCGCGCGCGCACCAGCACGTTGAGCGAGGCGCCGTAGCCCTGTAGAAGATTGGCGGCGACATGTGCGCCGATGTATCCGGTCGATCCGGTCAGGAATATCGCCACGTTGCTCCGTTGGTGCCAGTTCTGATGGTGTCTATATTTGCGGGCGCTAGCTGAAAGGTGCGCGGAGGGCGCGGCTCCAGCGGACGGCCTTCAATCAGAGGATACGTCCAGCGGCGCAGCGCCGGGATGTGAATGTTGATCCAGTACTCCCACCAATCGAGCGAGCGTGTGTCGTAAGCGAATTGCTCGCGCTCTTCGGGCACGAGCGCATAGGAGAGTTTCTCGATATTCTCCGCGGTGAAGTCGTGTTCGTTCAGAAGAATGAACGGTTCGAACAGTTCGATCAACTTTTCGACGCGCTCGAGGTTTCGTTCAGTCTTCACAAGTGGAGCACGTTTCAGGGGCAGCGGCGACATGATGCGCTGAATCGACTTCACTATCGCCTTCTGCGCTGGCGCCGACATGCGGTTGTAGCGCTCTTTGGAAACCGAGATGGCATCAAAGCGCAGCCGCAGCCACGATTCCAGTCCTTCCTGTGCGCGGTAGTGCTTGCGATGGGCGAGCGAGGTTAATTCGATGGACCGGCCCATGTCGCATGGGTTCGTTACCGAAGTTGCCAACTGATAGAGGGGCTCATGACGACGCTCCATGACCGCAGCTGCGATCAGCGTCATTCCGCCACAGACTGCATCCACAGGGATGATGTCGAGACGCTTACTTTCCTTCGAGGGCAGTTGACGGAAATAAGTCCCCAACAGATAAGAGAGCGAGGCGGAGGTGTTGATGCCTTCATTCCAGCCCACGAACGGTTTCGCGACCGAAGTCTCGACGATGGCGGGTCGGACGACCGCAACCGGGAGTCTCGCTCCGTGCTTGATAATGAGTGACTCGGCCAGGCTCTTCGAGAGGGTATAGGTATTGGGCCAGCCGAGTTCCTTGGCGCGCCTGGTACCGGCCTCGGTCAGGTAAGTCTTCAGCCAGCGGACGCGTCCCTTGCGGATCTGGTTCTCGAGAGCGGCGCCGTGCAGATTCTTCGCCGCATGTTCCTTGGACTGCGCCTGCATGCGCAGACCGGAGGTGACTTCTTCGCTCTCGGCGCGCTGCTCGGCCTCGCGGACCACCTCATGCAGGGAGCGCCATTCCTGTTCAGCATCGAAGTCAGCCAGGCCACGTGGGTTGTAGTTGGGAATCAGCTTTTCGCTGACCCGGCCATCCTGATCACCGGCCACGTAGCAAGTGGAAAGATGCACCAGCCCGGCGTGGTCGGAGCCGCGAACGAACTCTAGAACGTTGACGGCCGCGTCGGTATTCGTGGCGAGGGCGTCGCGAAGGTCCGGATTGAAATCGGTCAGGCCGGAGCTGTTGACGATCAGGTCGAGATTCTTCTGCAACGAGCGAGCGATTTCAGGGTTCAGACCAAGCCCGGACTGGGTGACGTCGCCTTCGACCACCTCGACCTTTTCGCGCAGAAATTCGGGCAGGAAGTCTCCGTGTTTTTCGAATAACGGATCGAATACCGGTGAGTCTTCGATCATCTTTTCGAAGCGGCGTTCGCCCGGATTCGACTTTTGACGGCGAATCAGCAAATAGATTCGCTTCACTTCCGGCAAGTCCAGAAGGGTATTGGCCAGCCAGACTTTGCCGATGAATCCGGTCACGCCAATCAGCATGATCTGCTTGCCGGCAAAGGCGCGGCGCACCGAGAATCCCGGAGTAGCTTTCTGTCCTTCAAAGTGAACCACCGGATGCACGGCAGACGGGGTCTGGCGCAGTGCGGGCGTGACGGCGGCCCGCAACTCTTCCAAGGTGATGTCGAGATGGCGGGCGAGAGTTTTCGGAGCCCGGCGTCCGTCAGGCATGTTCTCGCGGAAAGGAGCGAAAGCGCCGCGGGGACGAATCACCGGCTTGAGCAGCCGGCCGGTCGCGGTGCCGTCGCGAAATTCCAGGCGATTGGCCACAATCCGCTTGACTCCGAGGTGCTGCGCCAGCGGGCGCATCAGGTGGTCAAGCGCCTGACTGACCAGTACGACATCAGCTCCTGATTGCACCAACTCCTGCACTGCCCGAACTCCTTCTGGCTTCAGGCGAGGCTTGAGCTTGTACTCGAAATACTCTTCTCCCAAAAGGTCCAGACGGTCCTTGGTGACGCCGCGGAGAACGGTGTGGACGACCCGGGTGGCGAACTTGCGGTTGGTGGAATAAAGAAACGGGCGCAGGACGGCCATCAGAAAGATGAGTCCGCGACGGCGAAAGCGCTCGGCGAAGGTCTGCGCATTCCAGGTAAAGAACGCCACCGGCCTGACCACGGTCAGGTCTAGCAGGCTGCCCTCGACCCGCCAGTAAACGGTCGGGGCCGTACTGGAGTTGTGGTTTGACGGTTCCAAAATTCTATTGTTGCCTCAAATGGCTGACTACCCGGAGCCTGAACGAAACTCCTATTGTAAACAATCTATTCAAGTTTGAGTCATTAACCCGGCAGGATCAACGCAAGTCATTGCTGTTCTGAGGTCGGAGCGATCTCTAGACAGAGGCTCTGGAGGGATGAGCCCTGGGATGAGCCCCCGATCTCAAGCGGGAGCATTGGCGATATTGCTTTGGCAGTGGCTAGGAGTTCGCCGAACCAGGTAAGCGATCCGCCTGCGCTCCGAGCAGAACGGCCACAGCGCCACTCACGATCAGGACGGCGGCGATTGCAAGCAGGCCTCCTTTGAATCCGCCATTTGTGGTGCGAAATTTACCGATGATGTCGGGGCCGAAGTAGCCACCGAGATTCGCCAGCGAGTTGATGACAGCGATACCCGCGGCTGCTGAGAGTCCGGCCATACGCGAGGTCGCCATCGCCCAGAAGGGGCCGCACATTCCCTCGGCAAAAGCCATGCCGACGGCGAGACCAGTGACGACAACGAGTGTCGAGCCGCCATAGGCTGCGATCACCATTCCGACAGCCGCAGTGAATGCCGGAACTGCCGTGTGCCAACGGCGCTCGCCTGCCCGGTCGGAGTGGATTCCTACCACAACCATCACCACTACCGTGATTAGAAACGGCAGCACTGCAATGACACCGGTCCAGAAGTAGCTCAGACCCGAGAATGATCGGATCACACTGGGGAGCCACAGAGTGACCCCATACATCGTGGTGGAGACCCCGAAGTAGACCATCGACAGGAACCAGATCCTCGGGCTGACGAGAACTTTCCAGAAATCCGCTTGGGAAACAGCTGCTTCGGAACGCTGCTCAGCCGCCAATTTAGCGAGCAGCCACTCTTTCTCCTCCCTCTTCAGCCAATCTGCTTCCTGGGGATGGTCGGCGAGCGTCCAGAATACGGCGGCGCCGAAGACAATAGCGGGTAGGCCCTCGATGAGGAACATCCACTGCCACCCTGTAAGTCCGCCACTGTGAAGCCCCAGCAGGGCACCGGAGATCGGACTTCCCACGACTCCAGCCAGCGGGTTGGCGGTCATGAACCATGCCACGGCGCGGGCGCGTGCGCTTGCCGGGAACCAGCGCTTCATATAAAGGATCATGCCGGGGAAGAAGCCAGCCTCGGCGGCGCCCAGCAGGAAGCGCATGGTGTAGAAACTGATCGGGCCACGGATGAAGATCATCAGGCAGGAGATGACGCCCCAAGTGATCATCAAGGCGGAAATCCAGCGGCGTACCCCAAATCTCTCCAGCACCAGGTTGCTCGGAACCTGAAAGAGAAAGTAGCCGGCGAAGAAGATTCCCGCGGCTCGTCCGTAGACGCGATCACTGAGGCCGAGTTGCTCGCGCATCTGGAGGACGCCGAAGCTGACGTTGATGCGGTCTAGATAGGCAATGATGTAGAGAAGGAAGAGGAACGGCATCAGGCGCCACATCAACCGGGATACGACCACGGGTTCGAGGCGGTTGGTGGTGGTTTCCAAATGCAGTTTCCGATCACCCAGAGTGTTTGCAGTGCTACGCACATCCGTCGCGGCCCACAGAGGCGCGGGCAAGATGCCCGCGCGACAGCCGGCGGGACGCCGGCGCTACGGTGGAAGGATTCTACTCCATCGCTAGCGCTTTCTTGATTTCAGACACGATTTGCTCGGGAGTGTCACTTATATCTACTGTGATCGCTTTTTCTGGCTCTTCCAGATCTGCCAGTTGGCTGGCGAGAATTGATTCGCCGGCGAAGTGTCCGTGGCGGGAACGCAAGCGGTCGGCGATCAAGGCAGCGCTTCCCTTCAGGTAGACAAACCGCACATGCGGGCCCGGGAGAAGCTTTGCCCGATAGGCGCGCTTGAGCGCGGAACACGCCAGGACCACACTTTTTCCTTCAGCGATCCAGCGGACGATCGCCTCCCTCAAATGGTCAAGCCAAGGATCGCGATCTTCATCAGTCAGAGCGATGCCGTGACGAATCTTCTCTACGTTGGACTGGGGGTGAAAATCATCTGCATCGGCAAACTCCCAGCCAAGCTGCGAAGCCAATAGCTGCCCTACAGTCGTCTTCCCAGCGCCCACAACCCCCATGACGATTGCGATCATGGCCGTGGCTACTTCTTGGAGTACGACTTCTGATTTCCGGTGCGCGCGTTTGTGAGGGTGAAGGTCCCGTCGGATTCGGCCGCAACCTTGAAGTACTTCCCTTCGCAGTTCTCCTTCACGTTGGCAATGTGGTCGGGATCCATGTTGTGATCGCGATCCGACTCCGCCGCGTAATGGAGTTGCCAAAGATCTTCGAGTCCGGGAGCGTCGTGTACAATCTGCCATGCTGCGGGGCTGCACCCCTTGCGGGCCCCGTTATCGATCACCGCAACGCGCGGATGTAGTGCCCAGACCAACGCCTTCGGGTTCGACTGGTCAGCACCGTGGTGAGTTACCAGGAACAGATCGACCGTACCGAGAAGATTGTTCGGGCACGCCAGTTCCAATTCCTTCTTCTTTGTGAGGTCACCGAGGTCGAGGAAACGGAACTGGCCGTAGGTGATCAGAACGCCCACCGAACGCGCATTTTCGGTGGCATCCTCCGAGGCTGCCGGTTCTGATTTGCAGTAGGAATTTGCCTCTCCGGCACCAGACAATGGTGCCGTGATGTGCTCGCCTGCGGCACTCAGGACTCGAACGTCTATTCCTTTAATCGGGAGCTTCCACCCCGGTTTGACGACAACATGCGCGTGCCCGGCGATGGCCTTCTCGTAAGCGGCATAGTCGGTGCGCGTTACCTGAGAGTCTTCCAGATTTGGCCCGTGATCGACGAAGGTTCCGACCTTGATCCCATCCACCAAGCCAGGGACGCCGCCAACGTGGTCGCGATGATAGTGCGTGATCAGAACATAGTCGATCTGCTGCAGGCCTGCCTGGTTAGCTGCGGCAAGGATGCGATCCGCGTCGCGACCTTCATTCCCCGGCCAGCCAGCGTCGATCAGCAACGATTGGCCCGACGGGCTCACGACGAGTGTGGCCTGTCCGCCTTCGACGTCGATGAAATAAATCTGCATCGGCTTGGAGGCGGCAGGAGTGGCCCCAGAAGAACAGGGCCGCAGCACGGTGGAAGCGCAAAGAACTGCGATTAGGAAATAACGCATCGGTGCACCGGATTATTTTGCGAGGAATTATGACACGCGCAGCGGTTAATTCGCAGAGATGTTCTGAAGGAAAATCAAAAGCGCTAACCACTAAGGGCACGAAGGTACACGAAGAAACCCCCAGAGGCTGGTTTTCCTTCGTGTACCTTCGTGTCCTTTGTGGTTCCTGTTTTTTGGCTGGGACTACCACTCGTTCGCCGAGTTTTCCGCCTTCGTATCGTTCGTCCGATTTCGCTTCTTGTAGGCGAGCACCGTAATGGCGACGGACATGAACATCGGAGGAACGATCAGGACCAGAATCCCGGTGCGCAAGCCCTGAATGAAACGGTGTCCAGCGCCGGCAGCCTGGGTGTAGCAAAGAGCACAGCTTTGCGCATGGGCGGCAGCGTTCGATGCCAGTACCAGCGTGCCCACTAGTGCTGCTTTGGCGCTGAGGACGAGTTTGACTCCCGGATACTTCATAACGGCTCCTTACTTCGCGAACGGCTTCATCACGGCCAAGCGGAAACTATCGGCCCAAATCATATTCATCATGACGAGCACAAACAGTGTGCCAGGGATCAGTGCCAGCCGCAGCGTTGGTTTCTCGTCGCGGAGATGCATGAAGAACATTACCGCAAGATAAGCCTGGATCGCCGCCAGTAGCAGCATGCGCCATAGGGATGGTCCCATGGCCATCGCGGCGATGACCTGCACGATAGCAATCAACAGAATTGCGCCATAAACAAGGTAGGTGGATGTCATGCTGCCCGATGTCGACGCCTTACTCATGACCGATCTCCTTTAGCTTGCGTTACTTAACGTTTCATATTCAACAAGTAGATCAAGGGCACAACGAACATCCAAACCAGATCGACGAAGTGCCAATACAGCGCCCAGATCTCGATGTGCCGGGCCGCGTAGCGTCCAGATCGATAGCTCAACCCGACCACGATCAAAGCAACCACGCCGCCGACCACGTGAGCCATGTGCAGTCCGGTGATAGAGAAGAACGCCGCGCCGAACATAGGCGATCCCCACGGGTTCTGGAACAAGCGCGCACCCTGGCCGATCAGGCTCAGCCATTCCCGGATGTGGAGCAGCGTGAACAGAATGCCTCCGGCGGCGGTGACCATGGTCCAGCGAAACGCTCCGGCACGATCCTCGGATTGTGCCGCCTTCACCGCGAACAGTACTGTCAGGCTGGTGCTTACCAGGATGAAGGTCATCAGCAGGGAGTTCCAGATGCTCGCAGACTCAAAAACCTGAGGCCAGTCGGCGGCAGAGTTCCGGATGAAACCATAAGCGAACAGCATTGCGCCGAAGGTGCAGGCGTCGGAAATAATGAATAGCCACATCACCAGTTTGCTGGATGGAATGGCAAACGGACTCTCTTCCATCACGCCTGCGCCATGCGCCTCAGCACCGTGGGGTGATAGGCTCTCGATCGCGAGATCGGCCTGACTCATGTTGCCTCCGTCGAATTGACCTAAAGCTTCAACCACAGAATGAACAGCAAGTAAACCCACAACAGCCCCATAAAATGCCAGTAATAAGAGGTGGTGTCGAGGGTGCTGCGGCGCAAGGGATTGGTTGCGCTGCGAAACTTCAGCATCACTCGGCTTAGGCCTCCCAGACCGCCCAGCACGTGGACTACGTGCACTCCCGTCAGCACATAAAAAAAAGAGCTGTTGGGATTCGTCGGGAGATACAGGCCTTCAGACCTTAGCTTCAGCCATGC
Organism: Terriglobia bacterium; assembly: GCA_020073385.1. GTDB lineage: Bacteria > Acidobacteriota > Terriglobia > Terriglobales > Acidobacteriaceae > Sulfotelmatobacter. The sequence goes on from JAIQFH010000078.1 coordinate 45,019, forward strand.
GAAGTACTGACCCACGACAAACACCAACCCCAGCAGCATGGTCGCGTTGAGCCACAGCATGGGCACGGAGCGGGTACCCTCCTGCCCTCGCATGAAAGTCGCCACACGGTGTCGCGCCCGCTCCAGAGCGATGCTGCTCAGGACCAGGGAGAGCGTGTTGAACCATAGGATCGGGGGAAGGCTGATGTGCGTCCAATCGGCGTAGCCACTTCCTTCGCGTACATAAAGAGCGCTGGTCAGGGCGGCGAAAGACATAGCAATCGCGGCCATTCCGACCCAAATGCCTGTGCGTGTTGGTTCGCCGGACGGATCTTTTACCCGGCGTAAATTGCCGCCCTCGGGCGCCAGGTTGCGGAAGCCTCCGCCGGCGCCGTTGTTCTCCAACTGGCGACCTCGCTCGACTTCGGTTTGTGGCGGGTGCAGAATCGTTGCCATGACTACTCCATTTCTGCTGCGCTACGAAGCCGCTCCTGGTCCCGGGGACGTCTGCATGATGTAGTCCCCGGTTGAGCTCTTCACGCCGTATTGATAGGGATCATGGTGAACTACAGGATGCTGTCCGCCGAAGTTGTCGAACGGGGGCGGAGACGACGGCGTCGACCATTCCAGCGACGTGCACTCCCAAGGATTCGGCGAAGCCTGCGGACCCTTGAAGCGGCTGTAAACCAGGTTAGCGATGAAAATCAACTGTGCAGCTCCGGTGAACAACGCCGCGTACGTGATGAACTTGTGCACTGGTATGAGGGGCACCAGGAAGTCGTCCTGGAAAGCCGAATAGCGCCGTACATTCCCTGCCAGCCCGAGATAGTGGAATGGCATGAAGATGGCATAGGTGCCGATGAGAGTAAGGAAAAAGTGCCAGCGTCCTAACGTCTCATTCATCATGCGACCAGTCATCTTGGGGAACCAGAAGTAGGTTCCGGCAAAGACTCCCATGATGGCCGCCACGCCCATCACCATATGGAAGTGGCCCACTACAAAATAGGTGGCGTGGAGATAAATATCGATGGACGGCTGAGCCAGGAAGAATCCGCTGACCCCGCCACTTACAAACATCGAGATGAATCCCAGGCAAAAGAGCGAAGCGCTGTTGATGCGCAAGTTCGATCCATAGAGGCTGCCCAGCCAGATCAGCGTCATAATCGTTGCGGGAATCGTGATCATCAGCGTGGGAAACGAGAACACCAGCGCCGAGAACGGATTCATTCCGCTCAGGAACATGTGATGTCCCCAGACCATATAGCTGAGGAAGCCGATGGCCATCATGCAGTAGATGAGGACTCTGTGGCTCAGCATGTTCTTGCGCATGTTGCAGATCAGGATGTGGCTGACGATTCCGATCGCGGGCAGGATTGCAATGTAGACCTCGGGATGTCCGAAGAACCAGAACAGGTGCTGCCATAGCAGCGGAGACCCGCCCTGGTGCGGCTGAATATGGTCACCGACGTTCAGACCTGCGGGGATGAAGAAGCTTGTGCCTGTTACTCGGTCCAGGATCAACAGTAGGCAGGCGGGCATCAGAACGGCAAAGGCAAGGAGGGCGATGCAGGACGTGATGAACCATGCCCAAGTGACGATCGGCATGCGGGAGAGAGTCATGCCCTTCGTTCGCAAATCCAGCGTCGTCGCAATGAAGTTTAGAGATCCCAGCAAGGAAGCGATGCAGAAAACAAAGATCGAAATTCCCCAGAGACTCTGGCCAATTCCCTGTCCCGGACCTGCATCCTTGCCGACAGCACTGAGTGGGGCATAACCCGTCCAGCCGGAGAGCGGCGGCCCGTCACCCACGAAGAAAGCCGAAATCAAAATGCAGAAGGCCACGAACGTCGTCCAGAACGACATCATGTTGAAGCGGGGGAAGGCCATATCTTCGGCGCCGATCTGGATCGGTAAAAAGTAATTTCCGAAAGCCGCGAACGGCGCATTGGTTAGCACAAAGAACACCATCAGCGTGCCGTGCATGGTCATCAACTGCAGGTAGTACTCGGGCGTGACCACGCCACCGGGGGCTCCTACTTTCGCAAGCGCACCCAGGCCGGGGATCGGCGCATTCGGCCAGACCAAATGCACGCGCATGATCCACGACAACACCATGCCAGTCACCACCGCGACCAGAGCGAGCGCGTAGTACTGCAGGCCGATGATCTTGTGGTCAAGGCTAAAGACATACTTGCGGATGAAGCTCGTGGGTGCTCCGTGAACTGCTGCGTGTACCGACATGTCCGACATGGCCCTACCTCGCGATGGAGTGGCAATCGCGTCCCGGCGTTACGCTGAGGACGACGGCAATTAATTGGACTGCGACTTCAACCACTTGTCGAAGTCTTCCTGCGACATCACGTTTAAGTACGACTTCATGTTGTAGTGGCCGAGGCCGCAAAGCTGCGTGCAGACGATCTCGTACTTGCCGATCTTGGTCGCCGTGAAATGCACGGACAGATCGAGTCCGGGCACGAAGTCCTGCTGGATGCGCAATTCGCGGACATAGAACGAATGTCCGACGTCTTTGGCGTGCATCATCAAATTGACTTCTTTGCCGACGGGAACAACCAGTTCGCCGGCTGTGATGTCATCGCGGGCCGGAATATCATTCTCTGGATCCAGACCGAAGAAGTTTGAATTGCCTTCGTCTATCTTGTCAGGATGGATTTGCCCGAATTTGCCGTCTGGGCCGGGATAGCGGAAGTAGAAGGCAAACTGTCCGGCCTGAGCCTGTACCGGCAAGGCATCGGAGGCAGCGGGTTTGAAGTAGACCATTCCCCATGCCTTCGAGCCAACCATGCCTAGCGCCAAGACCTCAGCTCCGACGAACAAAAAAGCGACAATCACCATCGCGGTCGCGCCGCCCGGGAATGTCTTGGTAGCTCCCTTGCGGTTAGCGAACTGCCACACGAACAATCCCAGCACAAGTTGCGCGGCAAGGAAGGAAATGCCTGCCTCCTTCATGGTGACTGACAACTGATCGTCGATCGCCTTTCCGTGGGTCGAGATATCCTCGGGCAGGGTTACGCTCGCGCCCAGGAACGTGTGGTTCATGATGGGAACTGCCGAGGCCAATGCAATGATCACGATCAAAACAGCAAATATCTTGCCGCCCATGTTCCCTCGCTCGCCCGTCAATCGGGGCTGTCGACGCAGAGCCTACCTGTCCCCCGCAATATTCGGAGGTGAACAGCCCGCGACATTCGCTCTTTAATACGCTTTAGCTTTGAAGCTGAAGTCGACTGACTTGGTTTCGTTGCCGCTGATGGTCACATCCTGGGTTTGAGTTCCGTAGTCCTCATGCCAGGCGGTGATCGTGTACTTTCCCGGCGGCAGGTTCGGCAGAGTGAATGCCCCGCCGTCGCCGGTAATGGAGTAGTGATTCGTTTTGAGTACGGCGAACCATCCGTGCATCCAGGGATGAATCTGGCACTTCACCGAAATGAATTCGGGATTGTCGAACTTCTGCACGATGGGCGGCGCGCCCGGTGGCTGCGACTTGTTCCACTCCGGATTCGACTTCGGCATGGGATGAATATTGTGAGAAGTTTGGTCGCCGTTCACCACGTGCACCTCTTGCCCGGTGTGCAGCGCGATCACGTGCGGAATGTACTGGCAACCCTTCTGCGTGAAGGTGACCGCCTGAGCGGGAGCGCTGCCATCGTCCCCGCCGGCCGAGATATAGACGACCACGTTTTCGAGGGTGTTGTTAGCGCCAGTTACTACTGTTTCCGTGTTGATCGGAGTCGCGTGCTGCTTCTCGCAGCTCGGCTCCTTAGCCATGCTGATGGGTTTCTGTTTGACGGGTGTACCGGTGTAAGTGACCTTGCCGCTGATCGTGCCGGCGAACATCAATGCCGGGCACAGCACCACAGCAGCCACGGCAATGAAGGGGTTGCTCGTACGCATTTGCTGCCTCCTCGGGCTCAAAAGTCCAACATGGTTTCTACTTGCCGCCGCCCGCAGCTCCGTTCGAGGGCTGAGTGGCTGGCGCCTCCGACGGCTTCTCCACGTAGGGTGGAATCTTTTCCCCCGCCGATTTCAGCACGTCGTTTTCCTTGCTGTGACGGTGCACCTGCAGCGTACGCAGAAAATGTACCAGATCCCAGGCATCGTTAGGCTGAATGGTGTCAGCAAACGACGGCATCGGAGTGCCGTCGACACCGGTCATGAAGATCTTGTAGATATCCTGATTCGTGGAACCGCATTTGAAGCGGGAATCGTCCCTACCAGCAGAGAAATCGTAGGGCCGAATGGGTTGATCCTTGCTGTCGGTCAACGTAGACGCCGAAGGACCGTCTCCCTTGCCTTGCGGACCGTGGCACTTCCAGCATTCCAGCTTCGTGAACAGGGCCTTGCCATGGGCGATGCTCTCGATGGTCACGGCAGGCTCGGCGGGAATCTTGATCGGCTCGCCGGCTTTTTCCTTTTCCCATCGCGGCGAGAACGTCTTGATATAGGCCACGAGGTCAGCACGCTGCTGATCGGAAAAAGTGTTCCAGACCGGCATAAAAGAATTCGTCACACCGCGCCCGAGGGTATTGAACAGGTCCTCATCCGTGGGCAGCGTGCCGGTAAGAGTAGATCGGCATTTGAAGGTGGCGATGGTGAAATCGCGGGGCTTCGGGTC
>JAIQFH010000016.1 GCA_020073385.1 Terriglobia bacterium
TTCCTCTCAGTTTCTCCACCAGCTCCGCCAGTACTTCCTTGGCTTCTCGCTGCACTGGACGCCGAGCTTTCGCCCGCTTCGCTTTCTGTTCCTTCTTCATGGCAGACTTGCTATTCTTCTTCAAGGGTCGATCTCCTTATCCTTCGGGATTGCACTACGAGTGCTTTGATCACCGGTAGCTTAGCGCGATCCGTGATCGGGGATCGACCTTCTCATCCCATCTCATGGTCGTCGGCCCGTCGACAGCTCTCATCAAGAAGGGAAACGGGAGAATTGAGGTGGGTGGCGCCAGGAGCGGCTTCGTAGGTTCAACCTACGGTGGAGATCTCCACGTTAAAGCGATACCACACGACAATTGGTATCTGACCTCAGTGGCTGGAAGTGTTCGACTCGAACTTCCCTCAACGCCTAAGTTTGAACTGGACGCTTCGACAGAAACGGGCAGGTTTCAGATTGATCTCGACGGCATCGCAAAGCCAGACTCCGACGTCCACCAGTTGCGACAGGACTTTAATGGTGGAGGCAAGCGAATCCAGGTGCATACGGACAGCGGCACGATCATGATCCGATGATGGCCGAGTTCTTCGGCTACAACAACAACGGAAGAAAGTCCCAGACAGCCTGCGATAGCAGATCAAGACGTGCCAGCGCCAACTCTGAGCCATCGTGAGTGCCGATCGTCCTCTTCGATTGTCGAGGAGAACGATTTCGGTTGACTCTGCTGTCCATTATTTTATACTGATTATTATTCAATAATTATGCGTCTCACCCACGAGCAGTTTCGTGAGCTGGCGGCGAAGCATGGTTTGGCAGTCACGCACCAGCGGCAAGTAGTTTATGAGGCTGTCATTGCTTCCCACGGACACTATTCCCCTGAAGACATTTATGCTGCGGTCCGGCGTCGCATTCCATCTATTTCTCTCGCCACCGTGTACAACAATCTGCGGCTTTTCATCGAGTGCGGATTGCTGCGAGAGGTTACTCCTCATGCTTCCACGTTGCGCGTGGACGGCAATCTCGAACCTCACCATCACCTGGTCTGCTCCCGCTGCAAATCGGTGCAGGACATCGAAGGAGACTTCATCGATTTGAAGCGGCTATCCCGGCAACTGCCGGTCGGCTTTGATCTGACGCAGCCGTTGATCGAGGTCTTTGGCCTCTGTCGCAGCTGCAGTGCCAAAAAATAGTTTTTTCAAGCAGTGCGCAATCAATCATCGAAGGATGAAAACATATGGAAAATACACTCGCGACTTCATCGGGGAGCGTTGTCCCCGAAGCTAAGGAAAAAAACACTGCAACCGAATCGAAGTGCCCAGTAGCGCATGGCACTCGCAAATCTTACGCGAATGTTGATTGGTGGCCGAATCAGGTGAACCTGAAGGTCCTGCACCAGCATTCCCCTGTGTCCGATCCGATGGGTAAGGAGTTCAATTACGCAGAAGAGTTCAAGACGCTCGACCTGAATGCCGTGATCAAAGACCTGCAAGCCTTGATGACCGACTCGCAGGTATGGTGGCCGGCCGACTTCGGCCACTATGGGCCACTTTTCATTCGCATGGCGTGGCATAGCGCGGGCACGTACCGCATCGGCGACGGCCGCGGTGGCGCCGGGTCCGGTCAGCAACGCTTCGCTCCACTCAATAGCTGGCCGGACAACGTGAACCTCGACAAGGCGCGTCGCCTGCTCTGGCCGATCAAACAGAAGTATGGGAAGAAAATCTCCTGGGCCGACCTCATGATTCTCGCAGGCAACGTCGCATTGGAATCAATGGGCTTCAAGACATTCGGTTTTGGTGGCGGGCGTCCGGATGTCTGGGAGCCCGAAGAGGAAATTTATTGGGGACCTGAGGGCACGTGGCTGGCGGACGAGCGTTACTCCGGCGACCGTGATCTTTCGAATCCACTCGCGGCCGTGCAAATGGGTCTCATCTACGTGAACCCGGAAGGGCCGAATGGAAAGCCGGATCCCATCGCTGCGGCGCGTGATATCCGGGAGACTTTCGCGCGCATGGCGATGAACGACGAAGAAACGGTCGCGCTCATTGCCGGCGGTCACACCTTCGGCAAAACGCACGGCGCTGCCGTTCCCGCCGAATATGTAGGCGCGGAACCAGAAGGTGCCGCGATTGAGGAGCAAGGCTTAGGGTGGAAGAATAAATTTGGCAAAGGCTGTGGTGCTGACACCATCGGCAGCGGTCTGGAAGTCACTTGGACCACGACGCCAACGAAGTGGAGCAACAACTTCTTCACCAACCTGTTCAGCTACGAATGGGAACTGACGAAGAGTCCGGCCGGAGCACATCAGTGGACACCGAAAAATGGTGCAGGCAATGGTACGGTGCCCGATGCGCACGACCCCTCAAAGCGCCACGCGCCATCCATGCTGACCACTGACCTCGCCTTGCGGTTCGACCCTGCTTACGAGAAGATTTCACGGCGCTTCTACGAGCATCCGGATCAGTTCGCAGACGCGTTTGCGCGCGCGTGGTTCAAGCTGACGCACCGTGACATGGGGCCGATCTCGCGGTACCTTGGCCCGCTCGTTCCGAAAGAGACCCTGGTATGGCAAGACCCTGTTCCCGCCGTTGATCACAGATTGATCGGAGAGAAGGACATTGCTGCTCTCAAGGCCAAGATCCTCGCATCCGGACTGTCGATCTCCCAACTGGTCACGACGGCCTGGGCGTCAGCGGCGTCGTTCCGCGGCTCCGACAAGCGCGGTGGGGCGAACGGCGCACGCATTCGTCTCGCGCCGCAAAAGGATTGGGAAGTGAACCAGCCCGCCGCACTAGCGAAGATTCTCAAGAAGCTGGAGGCGATCCAAAAGGAGTTCAACAGCTCGCAGTCCAACGGGAACAGAGGGAAGAAAGTCTCCCTGGCTGACCTGATCGTGCTGGGCGGCTGCGCAGCCGTCGAGGAAGCTGCGAAAAGGGCCGGGCACAAAGTGAAGATTTCCTTCTCGCCCGGGCGAACGGATGCTTCGCAGAAGCAGACCGACGTTCACTCCTTTGCCGTAATGGAGCCGGTGGCGGACGGGTTCCGCAACTATCTCCGCAGCGGACAGATCCTGTCGGCGGAAGAGTTTCTGGTGGATCGGGCGCAATTGCTAACACTGACTGCTCCCGAGATGACGGTTCTCGTCGGCGGCATGCGCGCGCTGAATGCGAACTTCGGGCAGACTAAACACGGCGTCTTCACCAACCGGCCAGAAACCCTGACGAATGATTTCTTCGTCAACCTGCTCGACATGAATACGAAATGGGAGCCCTCTTCTACATCCGAAGGGGTATACGAGGGGCGCGATCGGGCGACGGGCAAAATCAAGTGGACCGGGACCCGTATCGATCTGGTCTTCGGTTCGAACTCCCAGCTCCGGGCACTGGCAGAAGTCTATGCAAGTAACGACGCGAAGGAGGCGTTTGTAAAGGACTTCGCGGCTGCGTGGAACAAGGTCATGAACCTTGATCGCTACGACCTTGCCTGAGCTTGGCGAAGAAGAACTCTGTCAAGTTCGTGCTGTTTCTGTTGTCTGGATCGGCTAAGCCGAAATCGTCAGTTTTCTTGGCTCGCCGGGGGGGCGCATCGCGCGCCCCCAAGCCGCCCTTGCAGTAGAGCGCATGTCTGGCAGGGACATTGGTCAACCGCGAAAATCGAACTGCCCGATTTCTGGAAACTGTTGTGGTCGCGGCCTAGTATGGTATCTTGTTCGGCTTTTCCTGCCAGGCGTGGAAGGCAGCGAGCGCTTGTTCGCGCATCATCTGCAGCATGGGAATCTTGCGCTGCGGTAAAGGCTGGGCGAACTCGCGGTAGATGAAGGAGTCGTCAAAACCGACTTTGGCTGCGTCGGCGGCAAGGTTGCCGAAATGAATTCGACTGAGTTGTGCCCAATAGATCGCACCCAGACACATCGGGCAGGGTTCACAGGAGGTGTAGATCTCGCAGTCCTTTAGCGCGAACGACTTCAGTTGGGCGCAAGCGCCGCGAATGGCGACAACCTCGGCGTGCGCGGTGGGATCGTTCGTGACCGTGACGCGATTGACGCCCTCAGCGATGATGTTGCCGTCTTTCACGATGACGGCGCCGAAAGGGCCACCCTGACCAGAAAAAACGTTATCGAGGGAGAGTTGAATGGCGCGAGCCATGAAAGGGTTATCCATGCGTTTTCGCTCGTTGCTGCGTGCGGTGCCTATTCCGGCAACCGCGAATCCGCGCCAATGGGTCGACATGGACTCGTTCGCCGCCGTTTCGCTGAGAAGGGAGTATAAGCCGGATCGTTGAAAATGATAAGACCGTTCCGGAATGCGGAGGATCGGGCTTTTCGCAATGAAAACCATGAGCCTTCCGGATAGGCTACAGTCCCAACACACCCCCGCGTCCTCTCCTAGTTTCGAACATGGTGACCACGACGATCTTCACCGGAATCGGTGCCGCAGGAACCGCGGATTGACCACTCAGAGGAACGGCGGTCAGCGTAGGCAAGAAGAGACCGGCGAGCACCCGTCGAGCCAAAGCTGTCATTTTGATGCTATCTCCCGAATTCGCGCATAGCCAGGCTTAATCGTCTTGTAAATCAGGTCACAGCGTTGGTCGTAGGGCAGGAACGCACTTTTCATCGCGTTGATAGAAATCTTCTCGAAGTCGTCGAGTGTAAGCCCGAAGGTTTCGGCAGCAGCTTCAAATTCCCGGGTCATCGAGGTGGCGCTCATCAGCCGGTTATCGGTGTTGAGTGTGACGCGAAACTTTTGTTGATAGAGAATCTTGAAGGGATGCTGTTCGAGACTGGGCGTCGCACCCGTGTGGACGTTGCTGAGGAGGCAAAGTTCGAGTGGAATACGCTTGTCGAGCACATACTGCGCAAGATCACCCAGTTTGACCGCCTCTCCGTCTGCAATAGCGATGTCGTCGATCAGGCGCGTACCATGGCCGATTCGGTGCGCCCCACAATACTGGATCGCTTGCCAGATCGATTCCTTGCCGAATCCCTCCCCCGCATGAATCGTGATATTGAAATTCTCTCGCTGAATATAGTGAAAGGCGTCAACATGCTTCTTCGGCGGAAAGCCACCCTCCTCGCCAGCGAGGTCGAAACCAACGACTCCACGCTCACGGAAGTCGACCGCCAATTCTGCCATTTCGAGCGAGACATTCAGGTTGCGCATCGCACAGATGATGAGTCCCGAGCGGATGCCGAATTCCTGGCGGCCGCGTGTCATTCCCCGGAGCACTGCCGAGACCACCTGCTGATGTGTCAGTCCCTTGCGAGTATGAAAAATGGGTGCGAAGCGAGTTTCGTAGTAGACGACGCCGTCGCGACTGAGATCCTCGGCCTGCTCATAAGCGACTCGTTCCAGCGCCTCCTCCGTCTGCATCACTGCAATCGTGTGCCGAAACCCCTCCAGGTATTTCGCCAGGCTGCCCTGGTTCGCCCCTTGATGAAACCAAGCCGCCAATTCCGTCGCGTCAGTAGTGGGCAATTCCGCGTAACGAATCCTGGCAGCCAGTTCGATCACGGTGCGCGGCCGTAATACGCCGTCCAAGTGCTCGTGGAGCAAAACCTTCGGCAAACTCTGAAGCGCCGACTTTTCGAGTTTGGGCAAGAGCCTTCTCGCTCGTATTGCAAGATTCGGTGAGTGAGGAATTGTATCTCAGGTGTGGTTGTGAGTCGTGGAGGATTCCCATCACCGTTGGTGGTGTGGTGTACACTACAGTCCACTCGCGCAGGCTTGGCGAGTATAAGTTGAAGTTTGTGGATCGACTCTAACCAGATGTCCGTGGAAACGCTTGCCCCGGACGGTATTTTCCCTGGAGGTATCGGCAATCGGTTTCACGCCCTGTGGCTTTACTTGCCGTCTCGACCCATGAATCGGTAGCCAACTCCAGACACCGCAAGAATCAAATCGGGTTTCTTGGGATTTTGCTCAAGCTTTTGCCGCAAACTAGCAATGTGTGTGTCGACGGTTCGGGTGAACGTATCTGCGTCATAGCCCCAGACCGCCCGGAGAAGTTCGTCTCGCGGCACCGTGGTACCTGCCCGCTCCATCAAATAGCGAAGAAGTTGGAATTCGCGCGCAGTGAGATAGATAGGCTTTCCGTCCCGCGTCACCTGACCTTCCCGTACATCCACGCGAACGGCTCCAAACTGATGGATGCCTTGACCGGTATGGATGGGAACCCGTCGCAGTAAGACCTCAATTCGGGCCAGCAGTTCTGACGCCTCGAATGGTTTGGTCACATAATCATCGGCGCCAAGTTTGAGGCCCACCACCTTATCGACCGTTTCATTCCTGACCGTGAGGAGCAGAATCGGAGTGGCCATCCCGGCTGCGCGGATATCGCGGCAGACATCAAGACCATTGCGGCGGGGAAGCATGACATCCAAAATGATGAGATCAAACGGATGACTCGAGGCCTTGTCGAAGCCTTCACGACCATCTGAAGCGGTTTCCACCACGTACCCTTCGCTGCGCAAACGGTCGCTAAGAGTGGTCCGCAACGCTTTTTCATCCTCGACCAACAGAATGCTTTCATTCATTCTCCGTCCCCTTTTCCCTTGTCGAACTCATGGCTGTTAGTTCACCCTGCTGAGAATCGGCAGCCAGTAAATGCAGCGTAAAGACACTCCCCGCCCCAACTTCGCTGTTCACGGAAAGGCTGCCACCCATGGCCTCGGCCAAGTGCTTGCAAACCGAAAGCCCCAAACCTGTTCCAGGAATCTGGGCACGCCTGGCCTCTGGACTGCGGTAAAAAGGCTCAAATATCTGCTTCAACTCCGAGCTATGGATGCCGATTCCGCGGTCTTGAACACTGATGGCAACTTCCTTCCCGCTTTCCGTCGTTTGCACGCAGGCAGAGATGCGAATGCGGCGATCGGTTCCGCCGTACTTGATCGCGTTGGTGATCAGATTCTCCAGGCAGCTGCACACCGCAAGCTGATCACCGAGCACGCACGGCAAGGCTGGTTCAATGACCTGTTCAATAGTGCAGGACGTTTCGATGATCAGGGTCGCCATATTCTTGTGAACGCGCTGCAGAATTTCTGAGATCTGAAGCGGGCGTATGTTGTAACGATCTTTTCCGCTGCGGATGGACGCGAAAAGCAAGATGCGGTCTACATACTCCATGAGTTGGCGGCTCTGGCCCATCACCATCGAACCGTACTCGGCGAGATCAGATTTGCCTTGGATGACTCCGTCCCTGATATTCTCGGCTGCAGAGAAGATGGCAGTCAGGGGCGTTCGCAACTCGTGGGAGACCGAAGCGACGAAATCCATTTGCAGTCTGTTAAACTTCTGCGCCCGAATACCCGCCATCGTAAGCAGTGCCATCGTGAGAGCGAGGAGCAGAAGGAGGAAAGCGCTCACTGCCAGGTTCTTCTGCCGTACTCCGTTGATGACATCCTGCAGAGGACCGGCACGACGCTGGATCACAAATATCCAGGGACTCGGATGAGACTCGTACTCGATCACTCGAAACCACGCTGACCCGTAGAAATTGTGCCATTCCGCGGATCGTAAGGAACGGGCATTCTTGGCTTGATGGATATGATCTTGCGCTTCGTCTTCGGGCCAACCGAAGATGTTCAAACTGGCATCGGCCGTTTCGAGGTCCTGGCTTCCAAATCCTGGGTCGGAGGAGTAGATCACCTCAGGCTGTGGCTTCCTTGCGACGACAGCCACCTTATAATCAAGTCCTTCCAAGCCACCGAAATATCTCGTTGCAAGGTCAGGCAGAATTCGTTTCCGCAGAGCATTCAAATCCAAGACGATCACCATCCAGTCAACAGGACTCTGGCTGTTGAGTGATCTGCCGTCACGTTGAAATATAGGATGAACAATAGCAGGGACGTCCTCGTCGAATTGCCATCCCGTGTTTGTGGTGACTCCCGGTGAACTTGAGACCGGGGCGACTTCGGATAAGTTCCCCTCTTTTTGGCGGTGCAGTTGCCAGACGCGTAAGGATGTCGACAGGCTTGTCGAGTTTCCTCGCAGGCGAGCCAGCAGGGTTTGAAGATTCTGGGGTACCTCGGCGATTTCGATCTTCTTTTTGTCCTCATTCAGACGAAACAATTGTGGCTGGTCATCCAGGTTTGTGTCCCAAATGTAAACACTCTCAACCAGGTCTGGATTTCTGTAGACGTTGGGCAAGGTTTCATGAGGGAGCGCATTGTTCCATTCCACATAACGCTCCAGGTAGTCGTTCCAGGTATCTCGCGCGCCAGAATCCGGGCCTACCTGCATAGCGGTACAAATGGCAGAGAATTCGCCATACAGATCGCCGTGCCACTTCATCATGAGGGATTCAAGTTCGGCGCCAATGCGCGTTTCCGAGGCTGCTGTTGCGTCATTTGTCCACCGGTATTGCAGAAAGGCAAGGGCTGCCAGCAATGCCACCATTCCTGAAAGGATCAGCGGCCAAAAGCTAAGAATTGCCGTGGGTCGGTTTCGGGGCGAGAGGCTGAGGTCGGAGGGACTCTTTGTCAACGGAGGCGCACCTCACTCCCAGCGTGCAAAGCCAGGGAACTGCATAGATGCTGGAATGACCGGCACCTATAAGCTACACTTGCGGCCTGCAGACCTTTTGCGAAATTGGGGGAGCTGTTCTCCAGCCGACAACGGTTAACTTATTCGCTAACTGGTCGTATTCTCGTATGCCCTATTCTGGCTGTCAAGAACTGGGAAGATACGACTCCATGCCCGATTCCCCTACCTCTTGGAAAAGCCCTTGGAGGTAGCTTTCTGGGGAGCGGAGATCTTGTAATCTAACGGAACGGTAAACAAATCTGCCGCTTGTTCCCCCTCATTAATATTGCGTAATTCTGCGCCGCTGCCGGCGGCTTGCCACTTGACTACAAATTTGAGGGCCTTGTCGACCCAGACGGCGGTCGTAGCAGTCTCAGATGTGCCCTTGTTCTGGTATTTCACTGTTTCACGGCCGTTTATTACTTCAGGACCGACTTTCTCGCAAACAACTTTGTGCTCAGCAACGCTCTGCCATTTGGCACACGCATCATCTGCGCTCTCGACTCGGAAATATTGCGAAGGGGCAGTGGCCAGAGGCTGATAGGCCTTCTTCTTCGGTTGGAGGGCGACCGAGGTGTGCTCCCTTAGATCCGCCAACAGGATGGTGCCAGTGAGTCCGTTGGTCTCCAGACGAATCTTATCTTTGCTGACGTAAAGCCTTGAGGAAGGATGCGCTGCGCTGGCACTTCCAGTGGCTGGCGCGTTCACGTTCTTGGTGTCGAGGTACACAACATCTGCGGAGAACTCCTGCGCCTGGCTGATCGTTGAGATCAGACTGACGAAAAGTGCTGCGATTAAAGTTGTTGCCTTGATTCCCACGGTTGGTCTCCTGCGAAATGAATGATGGCTATTCACACCGGCCAGCCATGGGGGAGATGTTTTTGGAGCTGGGCTGATCATTGAAGCCGACGGGAAAAGTGCCTATTTTGGGTTAGTGACTTTGAGCCAATCCTCGACGCTCTTTTGGTCCGGTGCGGGTCCCACTCTTCGCACCGCGAGCGGATCGTACTTCTTCTTTTGCTCGTCGTTGAGAACAGCGCGGATTTGCTCCACCGTATGGTCTTGAAGGGCCCGAAAACGCTCGATCCGGGTGCCTCCCGAAATTGAGGAGTCCAGTCGAATGCGCAGGGTCTCCTGCTGCCGTTGTTCCAAAATCTTCTTTACGGCAACCTTCTGCGCCTCGTTCAGCTCAAGGCTTCTGGCTAACACTTTGACTCGATCATCAATAGTGGGTCTGTGGCCGCGTTGCGCGAAAGCGGGCGCACTCAGCAAAAGGACCGGGACTACCAGCGCCAGACACAAAAGCGCTCTGAGGGAACAGCTGCGCAGCTTCGCTGCAAAGGTCTTATTGTAGCTTGGCAAAGCGTGAGTCCTCCACCCGAGGATTGACGGCAACATTCTCAATCTCGATTTTCTCTGTTTGCTTGACTCCCTGCACTTTCGTCTCCATGACGTAGGGTATCATCAAGCCGCTCACCGTCCTGTAGTCCCGATAATAGGTCTCTACCTGGTGGTACTTGCCGTCCAGGCGGCGGGGCGTGCCTTCAATCTTGGTCTCGAGGAAAGTATTCGCATCTACCCACAGGTGTAGGGTCTGTCCGTCCTTAAAGGAAAGCTTCAGGCGATACGCGTCCTTGCCCTCGACTTTGTCGGTGCCTTCCAGTTCGACCTTGGTTCCTTTCGCTAGGTGGTCGACAAGATAACCGTCCACGTCGGACTGCAACGCGGCTGCTTTCAACTCATCGGGCGTGTACGTCTCTACTTCGTGCCGGTTAAGGTACGGACGCAGTTTCCAGCCGTTGGCGCCATCGTAGACCTGGACAGCAGTCTTTCCACTAAAATCGAGTTCCAATCGTGATTTGCGCACGCGCTTCAGTTCTAGACGAAATGGCAACTGGACCTGCTCTGTGGGGCGCTTGGGCAGTTGCACACCACCAGTACTCACTCCCTGCACGGGACGCGTCGGGGTCTCATTCCCACCGGCATCCATCTTGCCGCTCATGGATAGGGTCTGGACTGCCCGCCACGCCTGCAATCCGCCTCGTGCCGCCGCATTCTTCTCGATGATCTGCTCCGCCGTCAGATTGGCTGCCGAGGAGGGCGCCTCCGCACCCAAGCCGAGGGAAACAGCCAAAGCCAGGAAGCTACCGACTAACACCAGGGTTCGAGACATTGACGATCACTCCTGATAATTATAGCTCGTGACTTGTGGGGGATTGGGGGATGCTACTCGACAACGAGGCCGTCGGCTCGAAACTGTCCGATTACGACACTTACCCGGTGCCCCGGTTTCACAAGCCGGCCTTTGTTCGAGAATGCCATCCAGTAAATCTTGCCCGCCTCGGCCGTTCCACTTTGACGTAATTTGCCGATTTTCTCCATGGATGGGACTACCAGTTTGACACCAGCTCCGGGGTCGATCAAGGATGGCTCGTTCCTCTTATCATTGAGAGCTTTCGCCTTCTCCGGATCAAGCACGCGGTAGGCAAATCGTATGATCTCGCCCGACTCCGCCGATTTTACCGAGAGAGTGTCAACGCCCCAGATGAGGGCGTAATACTGACGTGCGCTAGCGGATATCGGATGGGCCCGATACCGGTGTGGAACCACTTTCGTCGGAGGCGTCGCGGCCGGAGCCGCAGGCTTTTCATCGCCTTGAACCGATTGCGCTTGAGCGGGGGGGAAAACGAGAACGCTGGCGAGAACGGCTGTCAGCACCATCTTTGTGTTTACCACTGATTTGTTCGACATCACCCTTGGTACTTGACCCGGTCCTTCTGCATTCAGAATGCTAACTTACGGAGCTCGCTCCGGCAACGCCTTTCTTTTAAGTATTTCCTTCGAGGAAGCTAACCGTTCTCCGGAATCACCCGCGCTTTCCCTAGTGTTTGTTGTCCCAGCCTACGCTTTCTTTTGTTTGCGAGGCCGGGCATCCAGGTACGGATGCCCGGCCCCACGGTTGCTCCAGTTACGGTGTTACCGTGAATTGCACAGCGTTGTTAATGGCAGTCGTACCGCCCGGGGTTACGACTCGAACGTTCCTGGTCGTAGTCGCCGCGCCAGCACCGACCGCGATGTTTGCCGTAAGCGAAGTACCAGCGGGATCGATCGAGGTGATGGTTATGGTCAGACCTCCTCCTGCTGTTACCGAGGTCGCGCCATTCAGGCCGGTGCCGGTAATGGTCACCGGAACCGTTGCGCCTCGCGCTCCGCTGGTTGGATTGATCGACGCCACCGTCGGCAGCTGTACCGTGAACGTCACGGCATTGCTAGTTCCGCCTGGCGCATTGACGGTGACGTTACGATTACTAGCCGTAGCGCCAGCCGTCATTGTGAATGTCGCCGTGATCGTAGTGTCGTTCACCACAGCCAGATTGCTGACGGTCACACCGGTGCCGGAGACGGTTATCCCCGTGGCACCGGTCAGGTTCGTGCCGGTGAGGGTCACTGGAACGGCCTGGCCGCGTCTGGCTGCACTGGGAACGATCGAGGTCAACGTCGGCGCGGCTGCAGTAGCGCCCCCGAACTCGACCGCACCTACGTCAACCGCGTTGTTCGACTTCCGCAGAGTGCCGAAGAAGTCATCCGTCGGCGCCGCTGCATAAGTCGTGCTGGAGTTGCCATTTGTGATGTAACCGATGGCCGGCGAACCCGCTGCCAACGAGTAGTCGCCGAGTACGGCGCCCGTTGACGGATTGGTCATCGACAATGGACCCCAACTGATGTTGATCCAGTTGTTGCCCTCGTCCACGGTCGCACCCGCTGTCAAGCTGAAGACGGGGACGGGCACGTTGGTTTCGTTCGTACCCGGCGGGACGTTGTACCATCCCGTGGCACCAGCCTCCGGCGGCCTCTTCGAGCCATTGCAGTACTGCGCGACAACGCCTGGGCTGAAGGAAGCCGAGTTGGCCCGGAAGCCTGCGCCGCCTCCAGTATAGCCGGCGGTGCTGGTTAGCACCGACGCCTGGGGTGTGAATGTGACCCCTGAGTTATGGTTGTTCGGTCCAGTGTCTCCACGAAGGCCGATATCCCAGTAGTTGAGCGCACTCGGAGGAGCGACGCACTGGCCGGTGCTGGCTTGATTCAGCGGCGGAACCAGTGCGACGGTAGCCTGCTGGGCTCCTGTACCCGGCACTGTCACCGCGATGTTAAACGCACGGTTTTGCCAGAGCACATCGTTGTACAGAAGCGGGAACGAAACGGTCCTGCAAGCGCCATTGGTACGTCCACCAGGAGCAGTTCCTCCGACTCCATGTCCAGTCGGGCAGAGGATGTTCGTCGGCAGTGACGCCAGGAACTCTACAGTGTGACCGGCGCTCGAGAGCCCGGCAGGCTGGGGATCCGACAGCGGCACGCAGCGAAGCTGAGCGTGGGGGGGTAGGGGGTCGAGTGGGCAGGTCGTTGGCGCGCTGGCTTCAGGAGCAAAGAAGGCTCCGAACAGCGATCCTGACGACGCGGTGGAATCGTTGGATACGATCGTGTTGTTGATCAGGTTCACGACTAGTGAATCCTGCAACGACACGCCGCCGCCGTCCCAACCGGCCACGTTGTTGGTGATGATGTTGTTGGTGACGTTGACGGAGTACCAGCGTTCCGGGTTGTTGGGGAAGGTGCCCACTTCCGCACCATTGACACCCTGGAAGCGGAGGCCTCCGCCTGCGCCCGCTTCCGCAGCGTTGCCCATGATGAGGTTGGCATTGATTACAAGGTTGCGGCCGATGCCATCACCCACCGTACCAAAGGCGTGGGAGCAATCCGCATCCGGCTCTCCGGGACACGTGGGATCCGTATCCGGAGCGCTCATGATGAGCAGACCGCCTCCGTTGCTGGGTGTGGTTGGGTTCGTGGCCTGGTTGAACAGAATTGTGTTGTGTTGAATCTGGCCGTCCCAGACGAAGCCCAGCTGAGAAACTCCAGCGCCGTCGCCGGTGCTCAAGTTCCCGCACACCCAGTTGAAGTTGAACTGGTAGTTGTCAGAGCCCGAACAGATGGCCACGCCGCCCGCTCCGGACGGAGTTGCCGCGAACAATTCATCGCCCTCGGACGCGTTCGCTGTGATCGCGTTGTTGTGAATGTTCACAAACCGGTCAAAGCAGAACGGTAGCTCGGTGCCCGCGATGTTGCTGGTCTGGCAAGAGCCGGGGTCCGGGTTGATACCGCCTTGAGTGTAGGCACCAGGATGTTCCCCTTGGCCGAGCGAAATGCCGCCCGCCAGTGTTCCCTGGTTGTTGTAAACGCGATTGTTGGCGATCTCCAGGTTGTGGGCCCATCCATGCACGTAGATGCCGCCGCCGCCCTGGGAGCTGTTGGTGATCGACAAGCCGTCAATGCGCGACGGGTTGCATTGGAAGCTGCTCGGGAACGGATTGGCATTGCCGCCGGATCCACTTCCGCTGCCGCAATCCTGGGGAACGTTCCTCAGAAGCGCGGTGCCGGCCGGGAAGCCGCCCGGCTCAGCGCCGTCGCTCCACGGGTCCAATCCATTGGGGACACGTACCCCTTTTGCAAGTACCGTAATGCCCGCTCCTTCATATGCTCCGAGCAGGGATGGTTCTTGCAGTTGTTCTGCCAGGTTGCCATTCAGCCCCGCGTCCCAGCCGACGGTGGCCTCTAGCGGCAAGCGATCGACCTGCGGATTAGACGTTGTTGGTTTGAAGCCAAACCAGCCATTTCCGCAGCCCGGGTCATACCCCTCCGGCACGCCCGTGGGGGCGAGTCCGAATAAGCAGACCACCTTCAAGCGCCAGTCGCTCAGCAAGAGGCCTGAAGGATGCATATTGGCGTCGATGATGGTGGAGGCAGCGCCGACACCTTGCAGCCGGACCGGCTTCCACATCAGCAATACCTCATGGTATTTACCGGGAGGCACGATGAGCAGGTCGCCCGGCTTGGCGGCGTCAATCGCGGACTGAATCGACTGGCCAGCCGTCAGTCTCGTGGGAGCCTTGCCGCCAATCGTTACGGTCACGGCATCAACCGATTTCTTGCCGTTGCCGGCCGTGATGAGCAGTTCTCCACAGCGCGCGCCGTTGGCGGCGCCAGTGGGGCCTCCATATTGCTGTTGTTGCTGCACGGAACACGTCGGCACCTGATTGCCCGTGGTGTTCGGCAAGGTGACGACGATGGTGTCGTCACTCCAACTCGAGACGTTAGCTGTTATCCCACCGATGGTGACGCTTCCTGTGCCTTGTGTGGCGCCGAAGCCATAGTGACGGGTGACCGTCTTCTGATTGAACGGAGCCGTTGTGGACGAAGGCCCGGAGTAACCGTAGTTCGTCACGATTTGGTCGCCCAACGAATGGATCGTGATGGGGTGAGTGGTTCCGGGTGCGGCGACCCAAGGGCCAACTCCGTCACCGTCCACCTCGCTGACCGCCGGGGTGGCATCCGGGTAGGCGCAGTCGGGATGGTTGTATTCTGCTGCGAACGAGGCCGTGGGGATAACCGGCGTATCCAAGTACGACGTCTGGCCAGGCATGAAGGTCCATTCATAGCAGAACTGGCTGTACGCCGACTGGTAGAACGGATCGGCGGTCGCGCCGTTGCCACGATCGTTCATGCACATGTCTAACGTGTTGGGTATATAACCGCTCGGGTCGGGCGGGTTCACGGAAAAGCTCGAGAAAGTCAGGCCGTTGAAAATGCCGTGCTGGTCGGAATAGACGCGGCCGATTTCGTTCCCGGCCCAGTCCCTGACCCCTACCGGCAGGTTGGGGGGCGAGAACTTCTCGCCAAAGGTCGGCGAGAACGGATCGAATTCCGAAGTGAAGTCGTCCGTGATGATGCCGCTGTAGTGCGCCGCGATGTGGGTCGAGCTGAACACATAGAACTTCGCCAGCACCGCCATCTGATCTTCAAGCAAGACTTCCTTGCGATCGCAAAGCGGACGCGAAGCTCCGGCAAATGGTGCGTTCTGCCCCGACAGTGGGAAGAGGCTCATGTAGTCGGGAACTGTACGGGTCGCGCCTACGCACGGCCAGAAGGTCTCGACGCTTCCCGTGTCACCCTCGTGGCGCGGTGTTACACCCTCGTTTGTTGTCTGGATCAGGGGATTGTTGGCGTTGTAGCTCGCCGCGACTGCGGCCTGGTCCGGCATGATGAAGATGTTGCCGAAGCCAGCGAACTGCGAGGTTACTGGCGCCTCGTACGTGTCGCCGAGCAGGATGTTCTTGTCCTCTTCCTTCACCAGTTCGTAGCCCGGAGGAACAATCATTTCGACGACGTACTTGCCGGCCGGCAGCATGGGCTGGCCGAAACGGTAGGGATCTGTCGCGTCCGGATTCGGCACGCAGACTGAGCAGTTCGTGCCGGTTGGCTTTCCCGTCGTCGGATTCAGGCCGGTAACGCTGGGGAAGCTGTACATGCCGTCGTAAGGAGCCGGTTGCAGTTGGTTCCAGTTGTGCATGCCGTCATAGCACTTGTACTGGCCGCCGTTCGGTAGCGGGGTGACGGCGGGCCCGCCGTGCTGGGAGTTGTAGAAATCCAACAAGTTGGGCTGGTTCAACAGCGTGTAATAGAAGGGATCGAGGGGATCCTGTCCCGGGCAGTTCATGTTGGGAACGTGATCGGAACGGAAGCCCTGGGCCCAGTCGTCCCAACTGCTGGTTTCGGTGCTATCCACCAGCTTGAGGGTCGGGGTGACTCCGTCTGCCGCGAAACCTTCCTGATAAAGGTTGATCTTGACATGCGGAACCTGGGGCTCCCACGTCAACTGGAGCAACAGTGCCGGGTCGTCAAACGGACGGGTTGAGGCATACACGACGTGGCCGTGGATGCCGCCGTTCTCACCGGCCGCAAAAGGTCTCTTGCCAAATTCCAGCAACTGGTTCTGCCCCATGAAATTCTGCCAACCGTAACTGGTAGCCCAAGGCGGATCGATTCGGCCAGTGGAGCCACCTGGGCCGCTGGAACCATTTGCGATCGGCCCGGTTGCAATCGAGAAACCAGTGCAGTCCGCATTATCGCAATAGACCGCGCCAGGAATCCGCAAGGCCGCAGGCAGAGGGAAATCTTCGGCGGTTCTGGCCAGGTTCAGCATTGAGGTGGAAGTGCCGCACGCCGGGTAGCCGCTTTGTCCGCACCCGTACGGACCGGTGGAGCCGTCAACCGGGCCGCCTGCATCGTTGACTACGTGCGTGCCCGTGCTCTTATAGCGGGTAGAGTCGGTTTCCATCACGTACCAGTTGAAGATCGGGAAGACTTCGTTGAAGCCGGCGAAACCTTCCAGGTCGGTGCTGTTGAGGTTGGAGATACTGCCGTCGCGGTACCGGATGTTGGTCGGTACGAACGTGAGCCCCTGTTCGTTATCCTGCGATACGCCATCCCCGTTGATGTCAAAGAACGTCCGGGTGGAAAGGTTATTCTTCCAAGCGTTAACCGCTATCTCCCCGATGTCGCAGATCGACCCGGAGGAACCCGGCCCATGACACAAAGTGCTGTTGGCAGAGCCTACGCGGACGGGTGTCGAAATTCCATCGACGATCTCATCGTTCCACTGGTCGAAGATGGTGAGTCTCCAATCGCCAGCGGGGATCCCCGACATGGAGAAGGTGCCATCGGCAGCACACTTTGTGAACGCGATGTCAGCGCCGTCAGGGCTTCCCAGGCTCACGTAGCACTGGGTGTAACTAAAGGTATCGTTCGTACCGGCGCCGTAGAGTCTCTCATCCGACGGGCGGCTCATATGTACGCCCGTGACCGTTCCTTGCACGGTCTGAGTGCACGCTGGGGCACCGGGGCCGTTGCAAAGCGCAGTTCCTTGATCTTTGATGAACTGCGGATTGGCAAAGCCGATCGATACGTGGAATGATCCTGGACCGAACTCCTGGAAGTATGCCGGCTCACCTGCCTTGATGAAGGCTTCGTGGTCCTTGCCACCGTCCAGTGTGTTGGTTTGCAGCCATTCCTCACCGGCCGCAATTCGGTCAGCTGCGGGTGTGGCTATGATGCCGTACCTTCCGGGGGGCATGTTCGCAACGATTGCCTGTCCCGCCAGTGGCGATAGAGTGACGCCATCTGCCTCGTACCTCGGGCAGACTGGGATCACGCCGGTAATGCCGGCATCGCTCGGGGTACCGTCAAATCCTGTCGTCGGATTTGCCGTGATCGGGCATGCGTCCATGTGAGTGACCGGATCGACGCTTCCCGCCAGCGCGTTCGACAAAGGCTGGTTGAATTCATCGTAGGTCATTTGTCCGGCAGAGTCGCCCGACATGCCGACCAGGTCAATGATGGTGATATTGAACCCACCCAAGCCGGCCTCGTTGGGCGCCAATGTGTCGACTCCGCCGCTGGCATCATGCTCGCCGTTGAGCGGATGATCGTCTTCGAACACGAACACCGAGACTTTGGCTGGTGGCTGGTTCTCGGGCTCGACCAGAACATTTACGGGTGCGAAAGATCCGGTGCACGTTGTTGCTGGCGGCACCGGTGTGCAGGCGTTCGCGATCTGAGCGCCGCCCATGGCATGTCCCGGGTCCATAGCATCGCCCGGCAGCACCGAGATGTAGTAGTGCTTGGTCGGATCCAGAACGACCTGGCTGGGATCCAGCGGTGTCTTGGTTGATCCAGGCCTGCAAATACCATTGCCAACATCGCACACCGCGGACGCACCGAGGACGGACTGGCCACTTTCGCAGGAAATCGTCCCCACGCAACCCTGCGCTACGACTGGCATGTAGCTGGTGTGGAAGTTCGTCCCAAAGATGGCCGGGATGTTGTTCGTACCGGTCGAGATTGTAGGGCAGGTCGAGGGCAGGGGGTTCGTTTGGCAATTGGGGTCGACAAAGAAGGTGCGGTCTTCCTCAATAATCCAACGGTAGTCCTGATTGGTAAGTGGAGTCTTGATTCCATTGACCATCTCGACCAGCGTCACCTGAAGATTGCTCGCCGCCGGGAAGTTGAGCGTGGCGGTCGCTAACGCTCCATTGGTTCCCTGGGAGTTCTGTGGAGTAAAAGTCAAGCTGTGCGAGCCCGAGGCAGCAACGGTAGCGGTGAACCCGCCATTCTCATCCATAGCAACCGTTCCGCCTACGAGAGCGGGAGCAGGGGAAGCGGCAATGGTCAGAGGATAGCCGGCTGCGTCCTTACAGAACGCAAGCACGCCAGGAGGCTTGATGCTCAAAGTTGTTGCGACGTTCGATGTGTACGTAGATGCGACGCAGGTAATGCCCGTCGCCGCCTCCATCGGTGCCGCGCCAAGTGTGACCAGAGCGCACGCGGTCGTTGAGTTGTTTGCGCAATACGTAAAGCTGGTCGGGGCCCCGAGATAGGTAAAGGTGCCGTCCGTGTTGAGAGTCAACCCGGCTGGCGCTGTGCCTGACACCTTGACGCCATAAACATTGACGTCATTCCCGATCAGGCCCTTGGCCGGATCCGATACCGTCAGGGTCTTGCCCGCAATCAGGGCGTTATAGGTATCCGGATTGGCTACGGGGGCCGCCCCGAGTCCAGGAACCAAGGTCGGAAGCCCTGCGCCATTGACGCTGATGTAGGCCAGCATGCCGGCGTCGCGCTCAGTCTTGTTGCCCGACAAACTCCCCGCGCGGTCGAAAATTGGGAGGGCGGTCCCGCCCGCGGCAGGTACGTTCAACATCACGTCGTAAGTCTTGCCAGCTGCCATGAATACTTCACTTTGTATGCGGCGAACGCCAGGGAGGGGATTGCCGTCTTCCGCAATCAATCCGAAGCCTGAGGCTGCGGGCGTTCCCGTCAGGGCGCCAACAATCGACGGAATGTGCATCCGCAGGCCAGCATTCACCAGGCGCACCAATACGGTTCCAGTGAGTCCCGAGGCTGGCCCAGCCGGGAACAGCGAACTCGAGGGATTGCCCTTGTCAAAACCTACGCCGTTGATGAGGTAATAGACCGGCGTGTAGTTCACGGCCGGCGGATAGCATTGATGGTAGGTGGCTGAACTTGGATTGCCGCAACCGCCGGGTTGCCCCGACCACACCATGGTCTCGCTGAACCCAGCCGTATTGACCGCGGTATTGACCGCGGTGTTCTGGACCGGGTCGATTTCACTGAACAGGAATGAGGCATCCGCGTTGTAAGTCACAGCGGGGTAAGCTGTGCCTGCGACGGCTCCTGCGGGCGCGGTCGTAACCACCACCATGCCGTACAGACCCATGGGCCCCTGAATTGAGGGGTGCGTGCCCGACTCAAGCAGGTACGTGCCGGGGCGAGGCGTTGTCCACGTCAGACTGGTTGTCGCTCCCGCAGCCACTTCCGTGGAGAACGACTGAACGCGCACCTCCTGGGGTGGCGGAACATTCGTTGTAGTGGGGTCCGCGGCCGGCCATGTGGCGCCTTGCGTGGCGTGCTCGGGACTCAGTGTATGGGTCGCCGCCGTTCCCAAGCCGCCGCCCAACTGACCTACGATGGTCAGCGACGTAGGTACGCTGTTGCTACCGAAGGTCAGACTGTTCGTGAGGTTGATCTGCAGGGTCTCTCCCGTGGGTACGGTAATCACCACAGGTGACCAGCCTGCCGCCGTCGGATTCGACTTGGCGCAGGTTGCGGTTGAAGTGGCCACGACCGTGCCGCAGCTGTAGCCCCACATCGGGACCGCCGCGCCATCGGGCATGGTGATGGTGGTTGGTCCCGCGGTCAGATTGATCTGCTGCTGGGCGACGGCCCAACTCGCTCCAAGGAGGAGAACCATTACCGCCAGTACTGCTGTTTTCAAAGTTGCTTTGGGATGATTGAATCGCATCACTCTCTCCTCAGTTCCTCAGTAGTTAGTTGGACTCGTCGATGACAAATTCCCGGGAATCGACCAGCATCATCATCAGCATTCCGCCTGGGAAAATGTTGTTGGTGGTGATTTCGCGCTCGTTGTGCGAGTGCCACATGAAGGCAAAGCCGGCTTCTGAATCGGGTGGATTCGCAACCGTGCCGGAGGGTGGCGTTGTGCCCGTGTTGCCGACAGCGCGGACCGTTGCGTCCGGACCGAGATAGGGACTACCGCCGAACCAGGGGCCGTTCGCGAAGATGTTGGGGTCAGGCAGAGTTGCCGGACCGCCGCCTGCGACGTCGCCGAACGGATGAGTCTGCAGTGGCTTGTTGTGATCCTGGCACCACTCGAAGTAATTGATCGCGTTAGGAGCGCCAGTGTTGTAGCCGTTAGCGTCCGGTGTGCAAGGCAGCGTAGATCCGGAGGCCGCATTGTGACCGTACGGATCCCAGTTCAGACCTTTGCCAGTCCAGTAGTAGATTCCATCCATGGTGACGCCGGGAGTCGTAGTCGTGGTGAACAACAGAGGTCCGGCAAGACTGCTCGGATCGTTCGCGCTGAGAATCAAATTGCCATCGCGGGCCAGAACGCGTACGTGGTTGCCGTGCTCGTGGAACGGATGTTGCCAACGCCCCGTGCCGATGATGCGCAGCAGCGTCAACTCACCCGGATGCATGTGCGGATTGCCGTTGTAAGGCTGGTGCGGATATTCCTGAGCATAGTTGGGATCCATGAGGTCCGGCATCGAGCGCCCGTTGATCATGAAGTAGGCTGGAAGATAGGGCTCGGTGGCAACGTTCATGCAGTTAGTACAGGTCCTGGTAGACTGCTCTTCCGCTTGTCGGTGAATCCTGGGGTCCATCTCGGAGTACTGGAAGAGATACTCCCGGTCGTAGCAAGCTCCCGGGTGGTTGTACGCTGCGTGGGCGAGCCGGAAGTCCGTTTCGCCCCAGTGACCCTGCGCCGTCAAGTTGGAAGCGTGCACTCCAGAATCGCAGACGGCGGGCGTGCTAGCGGGGAGGACAATGATTGCCCCATACAGGCCCATCTCGACCTGCAGGTCGCCCTGAGTTCCGCTGTAATAAGCGTGTGTGCCTGGAGTCGAGGCAACAAAGGTGTAATGCACGACATTGTTAGTCGTCGCGCGTCCGGCCTCTCTCGTTAGCAGACCATTTACACCGCCGGTTGCGGTCACCTGAAATCCGGGGAACAAGATCGATGTGTTGCCGGCTGGATTGGGCAGATTATTCGTCAGGTTAACGACGACCGTCTGTCCTTCCGTGACGATCAGCGTCGGCCCGGGAACTTGCATGTTTGGGCACGTCGCGCCGGTGAGAGCCGGAGCAAAGCCGCTGGGCGCCACACTGCAGCCGTAGCCCCAGGAATAAACGGCTGATCCGTCGGGCTGGCTGATGTAAGCCGGCCGCGCCGTCAGGTTAAATGTCGGGCCGGTTATCCCAGGAGCCGCAGCAAAAGCGGCCGGCGTAAGCAACAGGGTCAGTGCTACCACCGTCGCCAAAAGCAGTTGTGTTTTCGAGATCGCTTTTTTCATGTTCATCGCCCTCATTGCTGCGCTCCTAATTAATGCGGACTTCGGTCATCAGGCCACCGAAGTTCTCGGCATCGTTTGACAAGTGGTCAAGATTTGGGGTGTAGAGGTAAAAGACGCTTCCGGAGGGATACTTGGTGGTGTCGCTGGCATCCAGAATCACGTCGAGTGATTCGCCGCCTGCCAAAGTGATCGAGTTGGTGTTGTAATAAAGGTTGTTTCCCGCTTGATCCCGCAGCAGCTTGGCATTGAGCGCGATTACCTGCATCGGAATTCCCAGGGAGGCCAGCGTCTGATACTCCGTAACGTCCAGGTCCGCGATGCGCAGAAGTGCCCTTCCGCCTGCGGGAATGTTGATGATTGCAGACATCGGCTGCGAGTAATGCATGACGCCATCCGTCGTCTGCGTTGCCAGCGGACCGTTATGCACCGTGTCGGGATAACTGCGTCCGTTCAGCAAGAAGTACTTGTCCTTCATCTCCGTAAAGCCTTCCGGATTGAAGGTCATGCCGACAAAGTGGAAATTGGGGTCGAAGCCGTGGATCTGGATGGGATACTCGACGTCATATCTGGTCGTCCCGTCGCCATCGTTGTAAGCGTACTTGGCCCCCCCCGTTGCACCCGTATTTACAGCTGGCAACGGGTTGCTGCAGAGGATGTCTGAGGAATCGCATTTCGTGCGCAGGTCCGCTTGCTGCGTCTGGAGTGCGGCATAAAGCGACGTACCGCCTGGGACTCGATTCTGACGCGGCCGCACATAGAGCTGACCCACCATGCCCATCTGCAAATGTTCCGGAGGAGTAATGTGGCAATGCCAGAAGTAAGTGCCGGCATCGGGAGCAAGATAGTAATAAGTGAAGCTGCCGCCGATGTTAATGGCGACCGACGCGTCAGGAACGCCGTCATAGAACGCGGAAGCATTGGGATAGCCGTGGAAGTGAACCGTGTGCTGCTCGAACAGGTCCGGGCGCATAACTTGGCCGACGTTCGTGAGCGTAAGGAAGAACTCGTCATCTTCATCAATCGCCATCAGGGGCGCTGGCATGTTGCCATTCAAGACGCCTACATCCATGATCTGGCGCGTGTCGACGTGCCCATCTAGACACCGACCCAAGGCGTCCGGTGTGCAAGCGCCGCTCGCGATGGCATCCAGGTCGGAAGCAAGTCCGACGGCGCCGTTGTAAGTGAAAACCGATGGATCGCCTAAGGAATAGGGCGCCTGACTTGCGCCATCAGTCGTGGCAGGATCACCGGGTACTAACGGAGGGGCGACGTCATTGAAGACGTTCGGAAACTGTGTGCCGGGCAGCCCGTTCGACATGTCCGCCAGTCCGGACAGGGGACCGAAGGCAAACAGATAAGTCTGGCTGCCATCGCCCATAGTCGCGAAACCGTCACCACCAGAAATCTGCTGACACTTGATCGCGCCGTTCACGTTAGCAGTCGGCACCAAATATCCGTTGGCACCTGCAGTAAGTGTCGTTGCAGCTGTGTAGGCAGGTTCGTTGTTGTTGCACCCTGGCGCGGTTGGGTTTTGGCTGCAAGCGACGCCCGCGGCTGCATGAAATGGGTGCGTAATCGTGGCGGTTGGACACTGCACCTGGAACGACTGGCCGCTTGCAGCGACCGTCGTAACCACGACCAGAACTAGGGAGAGATAGAGTGGTGACATCTTCCTCATGACCGTGTAGCCTCCTGACTTCCTTTCGGGCGCGAACTGCGTTCGAGATGGTAAGCGCCGCCACCGCTGCAAAACTCCGGCGACATTCCGGGCCGGGACCGACCACAGAGTCAGCGATGGCTCGGATGTGCCTGAGTCGTAGTGGCCCATCCAGTCTGACTTACCGTTCACAATGCTTTGTTATTAATCCCCACTACTTCAGTCAGCGGGCCGCGTCAGCATTAGGGGGGAGCGTCGCGTGCCGCCGTGCTCACGACTCGCACTTCTAGTCGTGAAGTGAGCCGAGCTTATTCGTGTTGATAGTTACTGATTTTGTGCAGCAGCAAATATCGAGGCTCTGTGGCATTGATTTTGCTGACCTTTCACTAACTTAACAAACAAAGCCAGCTATGCCATAAATGTAAAAATTGTAAACAACACATTTAGACGCAATCGATCCTGCGTTGTGCCGATGAAAGGCAATCCCCGCAGCCCTAGTTCATTAGGCCGCGAGAGCCGCGTAAGCAAAGGCATGACGCGGTCCGCTCTTCTGTGTGCCTTGCGAACCTGGCCCATCATTGCTGATTGTTAAGTTTGTGAATTGACTGCAAATTCAGGTCAACGCATGTCTATAGTCGTCTCTGCCGCTGATATTCTCACCAAACTTGCTGCTGGGTGCAAAGTGTTACATGGGGCTTAAACATGTAATCACAGTAGGTCAAGAGAACAAGTACGTCGGTAGTAATACACTTATAGGAGGAGTAAATGGGTACATCTCGTGTACAACTTCGACCGAACTCTAAGCAAGCGAGAAAAGGCATTCGGAGGGGATATCCCGAATTAACTATCGAGTGCCCGCAATGTCATTCACCCGCTGGGCGGACGTGCTTTATGGGGCCGGGGTATTGGGGGCTCACTCACACTGTTCGCAAAGCCCGGTACCGAGAATTGTCTGTTGCGGTAGCGACATCTCTGACGTCGCCCTCGTAAAGTCCTAAATCGTTCGTCGTGATGCCGCATAGTGTGCTGCTAGGGCGGCGACGAACATCCCGCCTTTGCGCGTCTCTTAGCTGGATTCTCTCTACGACTGTCGGATCCTGTTGAGCACCCTCCAGTTTGAGCACCCTCCATTGAGATCCCTGGTGCAACACGGCGAGACTTGGCGATACAGGCGCAGCTGTTTCGAGTATCCTGCTCAGAGAGTGCGGTGACAATCGCAGACGCGATCTGTTTCTAACGATCTGACGCCCTTGCTGGGTGTGTGCGCCGGCCGTCAACCGTTGGGCAATACAGCCATGTCGAAAAACGTGCACTCTCCAGAGACACATGAAACTGATTCGATTTGGGGAACGGGGAAGCGAGAAGCCAGGAGTATTGGTCAATAACACGCGCCGGGACCTATCTGAAGAGTTTAGCGATTGGGACAGTGCGTTCTTTTCGTCCGCTGGGCTCGATTTATTGCGCGCCTTACTCCGCAATCGATCTCCGGAGTCTTTCCGCGAGGTCCCAGAGTCGACGCGGTGGGGTGCGCCGGTCTCTCGTCCCCGCAAGATCGTATGTATTGGACTTAACTTTCACGATCATGCGCGCGAATCCGGGATGGAGATTCCGAGGGAGCCGATTCTCTTTCTGAAAGCCACGAACACGGTCGTTGGCCCAAACGATGATCTTCTGATTCCGCGGCGCGGCGAAAAGACTGATTGGGAAGTCGAACTAGGAGTCATCATAGGGAAAGAAGCGAGATATCTAGCGTCGCTCGACCAGGCTGCCGACTGCGTAGCTGGCTACTGTATTTCTCACGATGTTTCCGAGCGTGAATTTCAATTGGAGCGCGGTGGCCAATGGAGTAAGGGGAAGAGTTGTGACACATTTAATCCGCTGGGTCCCTCGCTTTCCACGCCCGACGAGATCCGCGATGTGACGAAACTCGGGATGAAGCTATGGGTTAACGGCGAACTTCGCCAGAATGGCAACACGGGAACGATGATCTTTGGACCCGCTCACCTCATCCATTACGTTTCGCAGTTCATGACTTTAGAACCCGGAGACTTGATCTCCACTGGGACTCCGCCCGGTGTGGGCCTCGGGATGAAGCCGCCGCGGTATCTGAAAGCAGGTGACATAGTCGAGCTCGAGATCGATAGCTTGGGACGCCAGCGGCAGCATTGTGTGCAGGCCTGAGGCACCGCCACAGAACAGCGCCACTGAGAGTCGCCGCGAACTGAACTGGATGCGCCGCCTCGCAGAAAATAGAGGGAACTCTGCACACGAAATTAAGCTTAGTACGCGTTCTTGCTATTGAACAGGCGTAAGCACGTCAGCGTAATGATCTGTAGATCGAACGTGAGACTCCAGTTGCGGAGATAATAAAGGTCGTACTCCACTCGTTTTGCGATCGATGTGTCTCCTCGCCAGCCGTTCACCTGCGCCCATCCGGTGATTCCAGCCTTGAAGGTGTGGCGGAAGTTGTATCTGTCAAATTCATCCAAGAACTTCTCCACAAAATGGGGCCGTTCCGGCCGTGGACCTACGATGCTCATGTCGCCCTTGAGCACGTTTACGAACTGGGGCAGTTCGTCGAGATTGGTCCGGCGTAAAAAAGTTCCGATCCGGGTGCGCCGCGGGTCGTTGGTGGAGGTCCAGCGAGTATCTCCTTCCTGCTCGCTTCCTACGCGCATGGTCCGGAACTTGAACATACGGAACAAGCGGCCGTTAAGGCCGACTCGGTCCTGTGCGAAAAATACCGGTCCGGGGCTGCTGAGCTTGATCGTCAACGCAATGATCAGACTTAACGGCAGCATCACAAGCAGGATAAGAATCGACAAAGCGATATCGAATATCCTCTTTTCAAACAAGTACGGACCCGTTTCGGCAAGGGTCGGCCGCATATCCAGCATGTGAATTCCGCCCACGTCAATCAACCGGTCCCGAATACTCACGCCTTCTCCCAGGTCGACCACCACTCGCGTTGGCACGCATAGCTTCTCCAGCGCGGGTGCAACCTTCTGCACGTCACTGAGACGGCCCGTAGGTAGAGCGATGATGACGTCGTCGATTGAGTGGCCATTCGAGAAATTCGGAATGTGATCGACCTCATAGACTGGGCCTTCGACAGTAATCTCCTGATCCGGTAGCCGCACAAACCCAACCACGCGGCAGGGAAGTACCTCTCCGTTGAGAAGTGTCGTTGCCACTCTGCGGGCGAAGCGGTCGGTGCCGACCATAAGAATCTTGACTTCGTTTTTGCCGTGGCGGCGCAGCATTTCCATGACGACCCGAAAAACGATGCGCGCGATTGTTGCCAGGACAAAGAGCGTGGCAGCGCTGATGGCGACAACCATTCTTGAGTAGCTTGCTCCGCGGTACATGAAGCCCAGTGCCATGACAATGGCATAGGTGAATGCGAGCGTCTCCAGCAGTCGCCGGCTCTTCTTGGCGGGCGCGTAGAGATCCTCGACGTTCCAAAGCCCGGAATCTTCGGCCGTGATTGCCCACACGATAGTGGTTAAAAGCATGATGGCCCAGTAGGAAGGCAGACCCGACGGGGCGCTTCGCGGGAAGAAAAGATTGAATCCGAAACGTACCTTGACGGCGATGTAGAAAGCGCAGGCAGGGAGAAGCAGCGTCAGAAGTCTGAGATAATAACGTACGTAACTGAGACGGCTGCGAATCATTACCAACTTCAGATTTCTGACTTCTACGGACAGAAACACCACTCGCGAACTGTCCTTGCGTCGAACTTAGCCAAATACGCCGAACGCGCTCAAGTGGCGCTTCACCGCCAAAGGCAAGAGATTCTGGTTTAAGCCCAGAAATAACCCAACGGACTTTGCCACATCCTGGGTAATGGCGTACCGGACGGAACGATTCATCTTCGCCCGACCCGCCTGTCGCATCTTTCTCTGCAGCATTTTCCAGCCATCATGTATGAGCGACTCCTGGGTACCCGGCTTGTCCCAGATCCTCAGCACCTTCAATGTGTAGCCAATGTCGAAGTAACGTTTGAACAGGGCCACAGTATTGTGCGTGTGAGAATGAAACACGGCAGCCTTCGGCTCGTACACGATCTTCCAGCCGTCATCCAGGATCAGCTTTGCAATGCCTAGATCTTCAAACACTTTGAGTTCTTCAGGGAAACGATTCATCTCCCACACCGAACGACGGATGCCGGCATTGACGTTCGAAAAATGGTAGAAACGGTAGCCCATGCGGTTATCGTGCGTCGGATCCTTGATAATCTTGTCGTCTCCGTAAATAGCATCGAATACGTCTCGGCGTTCTAGTGTCGATCCCGGTTTCGGAAACTGCCGCCCATAGACGGCACCAACCCCTGGATCATCGAAGTTCGCAATCATCGTCGCGAGCCACTGATTCGATGCGGGAATCGCGTCTTGCGAGAGAAAAACCAGAATTCTTCCTTTCGCAAGGCCCGCCGCAAGATTTCGTGTTCGAGCATGATGAAACTGTTGCGGAGGGATTTGCTTCACCTGTACCGGAAATGCGCGCAGCAGTTCCAGCGTCCCATCAGTTGATCCCGAATCAACAGCAATCACCTCAAACCCAGCAGTTGTTTCTTGACGAAACACTGCGGGAAGAACGCGCTCAAGGTCGCATTGTCCGTTCCGAGTTAGAAGCAGGATTGAGACTTCAACCATCACATCCTCGCCAAATATCGTTCCCATACATCAGCCGGTACTAAGATGCGCTCTCTTTGAGATGCAACTGACCCAGCGATTGCTGGCTCCTATTTCATTCAAGACTTACCTTTGCGGCTATTTTCGGCCAAGAATCACTGCGCGGGCTCTACACTTGAGCACCTCCAACACCGTTGGCATGGCAAAAGTCACGGTACTGTTCTCCAAGTTCAAGCTAATCTGCGAATGATTCGTCTCGCCTCCTTCGTAACTCACTCGCACCAGTCTGTGCGCCAACCGCAATCGCGAGAACAACGCTCGTTCGCCGGGCGGTCTCCTCCCATGAGAATTTGTTCGCTTGTCGCGGACCTCCGTCTTGAAGTCGTTTCCGCAACGCAGAATCATTCACGATCAGCCGTATTCCATGTGCAATCTCTTCGACATCGAGTGGATTGACTAAGACAGCAGCATCCCC
This sequence comes from Terriglobia bacterium, assembly GCA_020073385.1. Classification (GTDB taxonomy): domain Bacteria; phylum Acidobacteriota; class Terriglobia; order Terriglobales; family Acidobacteriaceae; genus Sulfotelmatobacter. The sequence goes on from JAIQFH010000016.1 coordinate 28,575, forward strand.
AACTACTTCAGGAAGAGAGCACACCTTTGACGTCAAAACAGGAATTGCGCAAGCCATCGCCTCCAATGGTGGCAGCCCGAAGCCTTCGTAGAGTGAGGGGAACAGAAACGCAGTGGCTCCGCGATAAGCGTCTGCAAGTAGTTCGGTAGAGTCCAGTGGCAAGAAGATCACACGGTCGCTGAGTTCAAGTCTGCGAACGTCTGCCACCGTGTTCTGATCCGGTGCGCCGGATATGACCAGCAACAACTCCTTCGCGATTCCGGACAGCGCATACGCCCGGAGAAGGCGAGGCAAGTTCTTATGTGGCTTCCGGTTGCCCACATAAAGCAGATATGGATATCCCGGATCATATCTCCGTCCGTTGGCACCAAACGGCGGACCAACTCCGTTACGCACATTGATGATCTTCTCTTCACTTATGTTTGCCCAGTTTGCGATCTCCCGCCGGGAGTATTCCGAGACCGTCAAGACAAATGTTGCTTTGCGGCATGCCGGCCGGATGACATAACGGTAATATGCGCGTTTCAAAGCACTAGAGTTGTCCGGAACTCTGAGGTGATTGAGATCGTGCAAGGTGAAGATGAATTTTCCCGGCCACCCAACCGGAGAGTTGTAGCCGGGACTGAAGAACAAATCCGGACTCCTGCTCCACAGTTCGGAACCAAGCAGAATGGGGTCGAGTGGATGCCATGGTCTTCGCGGTCGCTGAAACGATGAAAGTCCAGAGAGCCTTCGTCCCAACTCATCGGCGAATCGTCCGATTCCATGGTTGCCGATCCAGCGCGCATCGTAGAGGAGGTTTTTCATGCGAAAGGAGCCTCCGAGCCGTCGAAGGTCGCCGTTCCGCCCAGCGGCGCCCGGCGCGTTCGAATCCTGATCTGATCTCTATAGACCGCACCGGTGCCCACCCTTGAGGCAAAACGGACAAAGAAGGCGACAAGAAACGCTTCCGGAAGCAACCAGCCGACGGCGCCAACAGGAAATAGCGACACATTCGCCAGAAATGCAACCATAAAGAAGTCGGCTGGATGTTGGGTCCCATTTAGCCGTCGAACAAACATTCGCGCCAACCAGCCCCTGACCAGCGCAAAGAAGACGAGATAAGCAATCGCGAAGACACCGAAGTCGGTGTACTGCAATCCAATGCCAAAATCAGGAGCCCCCTTTTCGTCATCCAAGGACGCGCCGAAAAACTGATCGTCAAGATACAGCGCGCCGAAATTCGTCGGCTTGTCGGGCATCAGGAATCGAGGGGTGCGTCCGTAGAGGTGTCCCTCCATCGTCAGGCGCCCATATTGCAAGGGGAAATGCGAATCGATCACCAACATCGCGTTGCGGGTGTAGTCCGAGTACTCACTAATTGTCCGTACTGCTTCGAGTGGATCCTTGTCGATCGCCATAGAGGCTACGAAGAGCAACAAGACCAACAGGCTCAAGCCCCCCGCCACGATCAAGGAGGGCAGAAGGCGGACTTTTCGACCGCGGACGTACACCTCAAAAAGGGCGAGTACCAAGAACAAAGAAAGGACCTGGCCTTTACTCCCGTGTAGAGACAGAAGCGCAGCCGCGACCAATGAAACGCCCCACCGCACCCAGCCTGGATATTCGGTGAATTCAATCAAAATGACGGAGAGGTACGCCAGAGTGCTGGAGACGTAGTAGTTGATTCCAAAGCCGACTCTGGTGTGCTCATAGATCTGGCGAGGATCGAGAATGTATTCCGGAAACTCCAGCAATATCGGAACGTACATCAGAATTGCGATGCCGAGGAACACCAAGGAGAGACTTCCGAAGTTTCGGTAGGAGTAGCGGAAGGGGAGTCGCATCAATTTGCTGGTTGAATGCAAATATGCGTACGCAAAAGCAACATTCTCTGCGGCCAAAGTGACATACACGTAGGTGTAGGAGTACGGGCTGGCATCATTGCCGAAGAGGTGCGTTGCGAATATAGGCAGAAGGTAATAAGCGGGAATCCCAGTCAAGTAGGCAGGAGTCAGGATGTTCAAATAAGAGCCTTCGCGTTGACTCACAAAAACGTATGCGCCCAGCGAGACCATCAGGGAGAGCACTACTACAACGTCGGCAGCTGAGTTCGAGATCATAGTCTCCCTGAATAGATTTCTAGCCGCGATTGTGGTCCGCTTCCAGAGTTGTCGGCCGATCTTTGCGTGAGCGCGTTTTCTCGTCATCGGCTTCCAAGACTGCCGCGAGCACTGCACGAACCTTTTCCCAATTACCCTGTAGCGCCCGCTTCCCCAGACGAAGACCGCTACCCACCCATATCGTCCAAGATGGGATCGGAGCATGCTTACGAAAAAAACGTGCCGCCGACGCATTGAAGTACGAGTCGAGGCATACGCTCGCCTTCCCAACTGAGGCCGATCCCCTGTGCCAGACTTTGGATTTGCCGGAGACACCGATTTTCCAATTGCCTTCGCGAAGGCGGTAGCAAAAGTCCGCGTCTTCCCAGTACATGAAAAACCGTTCACTGAGCAGGCCGATTTGCTCGATGGCTTCGCGCGCAATGAGCATGCTTGCACCGGTGATGAAGTCGACGGAACTCTCGGGGACTGGCATGAGAATATGCCGCGAGCGCCCGAGCCAAAAGTTGATGTGGCCGCCGCCCCAGGCCGCAAGACGCGTTGGAGCGTCCATCACATAGATTGCAGATCCAACCGCGCCCATCCGGTCGTCGCTGGTAGCCTTGTCGACCAATGTTTGTAACGCCCCGGGGTCAACGACGGTGTCGTTGTTCAACAGCCATATGAAGTGCGAATCTCGCCCGAGCGCATAGCGGATTCCGACGTTGCAGCCTCCTGCGAATCCCATGTTCCTGGTGGTCTCGATGACTGTGACTTCCGGAAATTCATTTCGGATTTGTGAAGCGGAATCGTCGGTTGAGCCGTTATCTACAACGACTACCTCACAGTTGTCGTAATGGAGTTGGCGAAGGGAAGAAAGGCACGAGGCAGTGTCCGGGTAGTTGTTCCAGTTCAGTACGACAACGTGAACTCTGGGTGTCAAGTGAGTCGCAAGTCGTCGTGTTATCGAAGACTCTTGTGGGGCCGTTATCTTATTACGAGTTCCCGCCCGCCCGACGAAAATGGGGTTTTGGAGGAAGAGGTCGCGCAGGACCTTTCCATAAATGTGAGCGACGGCGCGATAGCGCGGCCGGACGATACCGAAGATGCCGGCAACCAGAACCCGTGCAGCCGAAGACAATCCCAACAACCCTGAGATGAGCAATGCCTGGAATTTTCCTTTGTGCTTCAGGAAGTGATAAATCGTCCCGCGGATTCCCTGCCAAACGACGAGATAGGGAGCTTGCGCTCCACTCCGTCCGGTATAGTGGACGACCTGCGCATCGGAGAAGAACACGACGCGGCTTCCAGTTTCTTGGGCACGAATGCAAAGATCAATGGCATCTTCAACGGTAAGGAAATATTCTGGATCGTAACCGCCTATCTCTTCGAAGATCTGCCGCCGGATCAGCAGGCAGGCTCCCGAAACAAACAACACATCCTGAGATTCATAGCGAGATAAACGGTCGTACAATCTCCGCACAAATCGGTAAGGGAGAATCCGCCAGGCGATAACGTCCAGGATTCCCCAATTACGATGAGAGCTGACGTGAGGCGTTCCATCTTCATAGACGCATCGTGGACCCAACACGCCAACATCCTGAGCTTCATTGAGGAAATCAATCATGCGTTCCAGACTGTCGACGGGCAGCACGGTATCTGGATTCAGGAAGAGAAGGTAGTCGCCGCGACAACGCCCAAGTGCACAGTTATTGCCGGCCGCCAATCCAAGGTTTTCGCGGTTCAGGATCGCATGTACGTTACTGAAGCGTTCGGCGTAATCCGTCACCATTTGAGCGGTCTCGTCGGGTGAGGCGTTGTCGATGAGGAGGATTTCGATGGGCACGGACTGATGCAGCAGGCTGTGCATGCAGCCGGGCAGTTCGTTCCCCGATCGATAGGTCACAATGACCACAGATACGCGGGGCGCCATTTTTCTGCTTTGTGTCTCCATATCCATCAGCAACCTTCTCCGAGCGCCTCGCGTGAAGTGTTAACGAGTTCGGTTTGCTCCCAGAATCCAAGTGAATGTAGTCACCGGCGAAGTGACAGCGCTGGCGACGCGTGTGCGAAGGTTCGGGTCCAGCAGCATTCGCCAAGTCCAGAGCCACGTCAACAGACAGATGGCAGTTCCGATCAGAATCGTGCTAGCCGGACGAACAACCGCAGTAATCAGAACGAGAACGGAGATGAGAATTGCAGCTAACTCAGGAGTGACCAGCAGGCCGCGCGTTCGTTCCTGGACCTTCAGCAAGAAGACCATGCATGCGAAATCCACGATCACTCTTCCAAACCAGATCAGCGCAGCGCCTCGGACTCCAAAGTGAGTCGCAGCCCAGAAAAACACACCGCAATAAAGGGGGAACTCAGCCACGTGTACCCAGGCTGTCAGATCGGAGCGGCCACGCGCGTGCAGCGCAGTGAAGGATATCGACGCCATGGCTTGTACGATGGATCCCGCAAGGAAAACCTGGGCTGCAAAAACGGCCTCTGGTGTAGTTCGTTCGCGAAGCCACAATCTCATGAGGAACGGTGAGAGGAGAATCGCCGATACCGCCAACGGTGTGATCAAGGACAGAACGAATGCCATGGCTGCGCGGTAGACAGGCTTAAAACGCTGGGAGTCCGCGCCATCGAGGCGACTGAGAAGAGGAAAAAGGACGGCACAGAAACTGCTGATAACGATCTGAATTCTGCCGATCACGTCAAGAGGCATCGAGTAGCTTGTGACGGCAAGCATTCCAAGGAATGATCCCAGCAGGAAGCGATCTCCATAAACCATCGCGGTGCCAATGACGTTGGAGACCGACAGCCACCCGCCGAAGGACACCATCCTTTGTAGTGCGTCCCAATCCAAGGTTGGACGGAGGCTGGGTCTGTCCTTTACACGGAGACAGCCAATGCCGAAAGCAGTTGTCATGGCAACTCGAAGAGCGACGTAGCTGGCCGCGACGGACACCAACCCTCCCCCCGCGACCACCACAATCGCGGGCACGATGTACATGCCGGCGCCCGTGATTGCCGTAACTGCACTCAGAAAGGGAAATCGTCCTGCCGCTTCGAGGAAGCCGCGCAAAGCCGCCATCATCGTGACGAGCGGGATCGTGACGGATATCAGGTAAAAGGATTCGATTGCGGACCGGCTATAGGCTGGAGGGATTTTCAGGAAATGCGAGACCACGGCCGGAACTGCAAAAAGAAAACCGAGGCCTACCATGAGTCCAGCGCCGGTCAGTAGAAGTAGCGAACTCCAGAAATAGCGCGCCACGTCTTTGGAGCACCCGTTTTCTGTGCTTTGAGCAACGAATCGTGTTGTCGCTCGCCCCAACCCGAGGTCGAGCATTGCAAAATAGATCAATGCTGTTGAGAACAGCGTCACAACCCCGTAGGCTTCCGGACCCAAGTGCCGCAGCAAAATGGGAATGGCACCAATAGCCGCTAGGGCGGGCGCCAATTGCGCTCCGATCTGATAAAGGGTGTTGATCCCTACACTCCGAGCCAAATGAATCGTCGGTACTTGATTGACGGGGAAGGAGCCTGTTGAATAGCCGTTGACTACGTGCTGTGCGACTTCGGCTTCGAGTTGGATGTTTCCTTGAGTCATGCTATTGGGTGTCGCAGACGCAAAAAAGTTCCTCACCCACATCTTTCCTGATAAGTATCGACAGCTCTTCAATTGCCTGAAACAAAAGAGCGGCAGCCTTAGTTACCGGCCTGAAATTCGTTCTGCTTCCAATCTGTGTTTCGCCGGTTTTCGCGTATGCGCTCGGGCTGTAAATCATGCGCGCCAGACGGGTCTCTGTATTAAGTGCGTTCACAGAGAGGCCTGCTTGTGAGACGCAGTTCCTTAGAGCAGGGATGGAAAAGATCAGCAAATGTCTCGGAGTCTCCAACCCGCGCCAATAGCGGCCGAACCAACGATGCCCCAGACTATTGAGGTTGGGAGTTGTGATCATGATTCGGCCTGTACGTGGAGTGAGTCGTTTCTTGCATTCAAGCAGGAGGGCAGTCGGATCCGGTACATGCTCGATGACGTGATTCAGGGTGATCACGTCATAGCCGGGATAAACCGGGGCGTCCGAGATTGTGCCCCGAAAAACCTTGAGTCCCTGACTCAATCCGCAGGCCACTGCGGCAGGATCGGGATCGACGCCGCAAGCGTCCCATCCGAGCGAGCGCATTTGGCGGATAAACTGTCCGTTGCCACAACCTACGTCAAGTAGCCTGCCAATCTGTGATGCTGGCAGATCGAACACCTCCAGCGCACGTGCACGCGCCATCGAGGGTACATGCGACAAAAGTCTTGCCAGCCAACTATGCGACGGCTGAACGGGATAACCCATTCTCGCGAGAACACATTTCGTGAGTTCTCGACGAAGGTGCTCCAGACGACGATGTTCGACGCCAGAATGTGTGTAGTACCTGGCGTACAGCTTTGGGATATCTTGAGATGAGGGTTGTGGGTCCAGCCATGCCAGGCCGCACGTGCAGTGACGCAGTCGCCAGTTTCCAGGAACTCCCCATAGCCAGTCGGACATTGCTTCATAAAGCATCGCTCCCTCTGCTCCGCACAGTGGGCATGTTGGCGCAGGTACGACCGAGATACGGGTATTAGAGACAGACTCCGGATTTGTAGTAGTTGTCATGTTCAGTCAAAGGGACCGGAATATGAATCCGGCTCATGATTAGCTTTCTGGGAGTCGGTGAACGCTTTGTTATGCAACTTCTTCTTGAATGTAGTAAGGACGTCATTCGCCAAGACTTTTCGGGGATCCCCGGATTCGATTTGCGCCCAACGCGCAGAGCCGATGATCCACACGGAACCCACAGCCAGTGCCATAAAAGTTCCGCCGATCATGAACAGCAGTCGCGGCGGGAAGGATTTCTTCTCCGGTACAGCCGCGACGTCGAGTACCTTGACCGTAGGAACCTCGCGAGCCTCCTCGACTCTCGCCATCTCATATTGCTTTGTCAAAGTCTCGAAGACGGCTTCTTCCACTTTGGTGCGGCGGTAGAGGTCAGCCCAGGTGACGCCCAGGATTGGTAGCCGGCGGATCGATGGATAGAGATCCTGGTCGCCACTGCTGGGATTCTCAGCGCCGCTGCCGAAACTCGCATCCGGCGCCTGTCCTCCCATCTTTTGCAACTGCCTTTTGTACTCATCGATACGTGCCTGCAAAGAACGCACCCGGACGTTATTCGTCGTATAGATCTGTCGCAGACCCTCCATCTCGGTCTGTGCGGCGATAAGTTGGCCTTCGAGTGTCCCCGCGGCACCGATCATCGCTCGGCCCTGCTCCTTCACATCCAGCGCAGCATTCTTGCTGGCGAACTGGCTGAATTCTTTTTCCGCGGATTCGAGATCCTGTTGCACTTCTTTCAGACGACTCTCCAGGAACACGCGTTCACGATGCGCGGACGAGGTGTCGAGCGCGATAACAACTCGGTTGAGTTGTTCCACGTACTCTCTTCCCATTTCTGCAGCCCGCTCCGGATTTGTGTCACTTACCCTCATCGTGATGATTCCGCTCTTCCGATCGGACGTGATGTCAGTTCGGTTCTCCAAGCGCCGCCGGGTATCCTCATAGCGCTTCTCGCCGTACTGTTTGCGCAAATCAAACTTGTTGATGAGTGCGTCCTGCACCGTTTGACTCCTGAGCACGCCGACGAACAAATCTCCCGAGGTCTTTATGCCGAACATTTCCGTTCCCAGCGACCCCAGTTCCGTGGACTTTCCAAGCGCCGCGACCATCGTGGCCAGCCCCTGACCAGCTTGATCGGGCGGCATGAGCCGCGTCGTCGTGGTATATCGCGGAGAGATCAGGAACGCGATCGCTGTGGAAGCCGCCAGTCCAATCGCGGCCCATCGGTAGAGAACCGCCCGGTGATCCCAAAGGATTCTGAGCCGCTCAACGGTTTTCCGCTCCTCCTCCGCTGAAGCGGTAATTAACTCCGGCTCGACCTCGGGTTCCTCATACCTCGGTTGCCGCCTGATAATGTTTCGCGTTGCCATGATCTTCCCGGCCCCTCGTGTCTACTGCTGTTCGTGCGCGTGCTTGCGCAAAAGACTTTTGGGCCAGAATGTCAACTGCACCGATGAAGTGATGTTCGACTGCCTCGTGGGCGCGATGACTGGAAACGTCCATGCCTCGTACTGCACTGCCGCAGAAACGCTGACGCTGGAGTGAACCCACAAATCTGCGCGCACACTAGCGTCCGCCAGCGTGCCGCCGCTCGGAATGAATTCATGGCTGACTTTGAGATGCCTGAACTCAAACTGCAGTTTGTTTCGCGGGGTCAACCAGTACGATGTCCAGGCTTGTACACCCTGACCTTCCCGCCCGACCCAATTTCCCATTAAATTGCCTGAGTTTGTGTAGCCAGATAGCCACGTAGGGTTGTAGTAAAAAAAACCTGAGCCGATGTTGCCGCCGATCGGGACATCGGTATAAACACCCTCGGCGCGGAAGTCGAGTTTTGAAAGCCCCGGCAGTCGCGGAATGTAGATTCCGGCCAGCCACGCAGCCACATCCGGTGCGACCAGAGGACTGATCGCATCGTGCTCGGTAAACCCGTCGGCATAGAGCGTCAGCGCATGCTTGATCCGGTAGCTGAAGTCGAGGCCGGAGCGGCGCGACCCCGGTTTATTCGGTTGCCCGGGATTCGTGTTGTCCGTCGAATAAACGCTTCGGAGAAACGTGTGCCATGTGAGTGGGTATCCCGGCCCGCCGTAGTCTGTAGTCCGCGACATGCCGAATTCAAAGTTCGGCGTTGGTTTGAAGCTGAATCGCTCTCCATGAACGATGGGTTCCGGATGCAGTGATGCCCCGTACTGCCCAACCAACCCCAGCGGTGTAAACATGAATTGGTAGCCGGAATATTGCCCGAGGAAAAACTCCACTCGCATCGGTCCGAGTAGCCCAAAAATCCAAGGCAGCTTAAATGGCGTGATGCGATTGATGCGGAACATCGTCAGCGGGTCGGCGTTGTCGCTGAGCATCATTCCACCGCCCTCGTCCGGTCCCCACCACACACTCTGCTTGCCGTACGAGAGTTGCCAGTCCGACAGATTCATCGTGATGTAGGCATCGAGCAGGCGACCGCGGCTGATCGACGGAGTCGGCGAGTCGGGCGGCACCGGGAATGGCGGCGGAATAATGTCGTGGCTGAAGTCTGCAATCGAGATAGCCTGGCGTGCTGTGAGCGGCAATGCAGGAGCAGAAGATGAATGTTGATATTCACTGCGTACGTAGATCGCAAACGGACCTTCCGTGGCCCAGCCCGATAATCCAGAAATGTTGTTGAACCCCTGCTGTTCCGGACGCCCGAAATCATTGAACAGCGTCTGTCCGAAGTGATAGCCATCCGTCAAGGGTTTGCCGACAATTTCGGTGCCCCGCGTGTAAGCTGATTCGATGCGGAACTCGCCATTGTCGCCACCTCCAAGAAGCTCCACATCATTGCCGAACTCCTTCATCAACTCCTGATAGAGCGTGGCGGCTTCGCTGTTTCCTTGGTCGTCGGTGATGCGATCGCCAGCCTCGCTCAATTGCCGGGCGCACTCGGTGCGCGTCCACGGGCGCATCGCGGCGATTGCGCTGTTGATGTATCCCAGCGCAGCCAGGCGCTCCAACGCTGGATACACCCAGCTGTCGAGCGGCACATACGGCGACCCCATATATTTGGCTTGCCAGTGGAAAGTCCGTTCGGGATGAATCCCTGGAGCCTCCCATGTCGATCCCGGCAATTCGTAATTGTGATGTTTGCGGTAAACGTACTCGCTGGTGAGGTATCCGAGAGCTGTGCCGACCAGAACATCAGAGGGGAAGTGCTGCTTCGCCGTAATCCGCGACGCACTCACCACCGTCGCCATTCCGTACGAAATGAACTTCATAAACGGGCCGGGATATTCATGCGCCACGATCCCCGCGATCGCCCACGTCGCCGCCGCATGTTCCGAGGGGAACGAAGATCCCGAACTCCAGAATGGCCCAGTACCGTTTCCCTGGAGCGGTCGCTGGCGACCCGTCGCAAATTTCAGCCCTTCAACCAAAATCAGAGAATCGACTGCCGCTTCCCCACTTAGGAATCCCGTCTCACGCTGGCGCTGACTATGTGTCAGTAGCCCGAGAAGATAGAGTCCACCGGCGCCGCCCGCCATCGAATACGCGCCGTAATCCGAAAGATGTCGATAGCGAGTAAGGGTGTTGGGATCGTTTGAGAGGTGTCGGCTGGTGTCGCTGTCGGTCGCCAGCAATGCCGCTGCAAATCCTCCGAGCGGAACCAGCCATGTGGCATCGGAGAACCGCGCCTTCGCCGGACTTGTCCACAAACCGACCTGATCCTGGAATAGAGCGAATGGAAGGGTTGCGAGTTTGTTTTGCGTGTCTTTAGGGGCGGGTGCATCCGGAAGGATCTCACCATCCGGAACGTGAGGCTGGCTCTGATGATGATTCGCGGAAGAGTCGCCGCCCGCGTCAAACGAAGACGCGGATCGGTCCGTCTGCGCAAGCCCCACCGTTGTACCGGCGAACAAACACGTCGCGATGATCCTGGCCCACGTTCCTTCCACAAATCGCTTCACAGTCTTCCTTTAGTAATGTGCGGCGAGGATGGCACTGGTCGTGATGGAACTCAGGATTTGAGCGTTCTGAAACAATGTCTTCCAAATCGGCGGCCCTCCTAGAGCCCGTTCCGGCACGACCACCATATCCCCGGGTTGCAATGGCACATTCATGCCGTCCCCTGAAATCCAGAACGAACCGTGGTTCCCCAAGACAGTTCCGTTCGCGCGAATAACAAACGCCGCTCGCTTGTTGGCCAGATTCGTGGGTCCTCCGGCTTGCATCAGATACCACTTCGCACTCTTACCCGGCCGATACGCCACGGCAGTTGCGCCGTACACCTGTCCCTGCACCATCACATAGCTGGGACGCTTTGGAACGACAAGAACATCTCCTGCCCGTACCGTGATGTCACGCGGTGTGTTCGCCCATTCCTTGAAGTTCGATGAGACCTGGATCGTCACTCTGCCGACCGGAGGGCTGGTCATCAAATCGTCAAGTGCGGTTTGCCATTGCACAAGGGCCGACCCTGCGGAAGCTTTTTCATCTGGGTCGTTCGTACTGGCTGCGGTTAGTTTCAAAGCGGTTTGCTGTTCGCGAATTCTTTGCACCAGCTCGCCATGGGACCTTTGCTCGAGCTTCTGCACTTCCGATCGCAGCAAGACTGCACCGTAGGGATACGCAGCGGGCGCAAAGCCGCCGGCGCGGGTGAGCACCGAACTCAACCGTTCTCCCGGACGAATGCCATAGCTACCCGGACGCACGACTTCGCCACGGATCGAAATGGACGCCCCGAGATCGTTCCATCCCGCAATCTGCGGAACGGTCAACACGTCGCCGTTGTTCAATTCGAGGTTCTCTTTCGGCGCTCCGGCCATCGCATCCGCTAAGACGATACTTTCCTGATTACCTGTGACCTCTTTCTCGTCTTGCCACGAATAGTGAGTCAAGTCAGCTGTTTTCGTGTTAGCACTTGGTTTCAGTCCTCCAGCTGCACGAATGAGATCAGAAATACGCATCTCCGCGGTCAATGGGTAGCGTCCCGGCCGCGCCACTTCGCCGCGCACGTAAACGGTCGCCGGTTCAACCGCCGCCGCATTTTTATGAATTAGCACTCGATCCCGCGAGTGCAGCACAATGTCGTCTTGGGGATTTCCATCAAGGGCACTGCTCAGCTTCACATTCACGATCTTCAGCGTGCTATCGGGCAGATATCGAAAGACTTGGGCATCACCCTCCGCCGCGTCCGGGGCCAATCCACCAGCCATATGAATCGCATCGCTGAGGTGAATGTCTCCCTTGGTCCGATAGGTGCCAGGGGCGCGTACATCGCCCCACACGGAAACGTCAGGCGGATTCTCAAAGTCATACCGTCCGAAGAACTCCACGGTGTCGAGAGGTTTCAACTCAGGAGATTCCGCAGGATTCGCCAGAGCATCTGCCACACTGAAGCTCTGCACTTGAGGCCGGTAGTCCGGCGAACTGAGCCGGACGATTTGCCCGTACTGCAAAGCTGGTTCCGGCAGTAAGTCCTTGTAGGAAGCCACCAGGTCCGTAACTCGCATACCCTCGTGAAAGGAGTACTTGCCCGGCCGGATGACATGTCCTTCGAGGTACACGGCGTCTTGGTTATACGGAGCAATTGGGAAAATTCGGATCTTGTCGGCGTCCTGCACCTGGAACGATTCCAACTGCTTGATAGCTTCGCTGCTCAAATCATTTGAAGGGACGTCGAGACTAATCATTGTTTGTTTCTGATGCGCAATCGTTCGCTGAACCTCGATGTGTCCCAGCGCAGCAGTGGGGAGTAGTCCACCTGCGAGGGCGATTACATCCGCTAGCGATTTTTCACCTCTCTGTTCGTAAAGCGCAGGCCGCCGGACCATTCCCTCAATCGTGATTTCAGGGCCCAGGGGCGGAACAAGGACTGTGTCGCCGCTCTCCAAATGCTGCATGTCGTTTTTCACACCGTGCAACAGCAGATCGTAGACGTCCACCTCTTGCACCAGAGTGTTGCCGCGATAATGCTTCAAAATTCGCAGCGAGCCGCGGCCCGTCGGCCCTCCTGCGGCGAATAGGGCGTTCAATGGAGTCGAAAGGGAACTAACGTCGTACGCTCCAGGCCGTACCACGTCGCCGACGATGTACACCCGGACCGTCCGCAGCCGCGACAAGGAAACATCTGCCGAGACATCCTGAAATTGCGTACGCAGGTTCTTCTGCACCGATTGCTGCACTTCGCCCAGCGACTTGCCCGCCACCAGTACGGGGCCCACTTCCGGCAGACTCACACGGCCTTCGCGATCGACCACTTGGTTGAATTTCCGCGATACGCCGCCCCACAAATCGATGGAAATCCCATCGCCGGGCCCGAGCACATACTCAGGACCAACGGGCATGTCCATGGGAATCATTTGCAGATCGCGCTTTCCGTTTTCGAAAATCTGCATCCCGAAGCGTTCCAGCGCGGGTGGCCGCGGTACGGCCTGCAGATACATGTCATACAGGGAGGGGATCCGTTCGTAGGGGTTCGGCCTGCGCACCATCCTCTGCGTAGGACTCACCGCTTCTCGTGCGCGCTGCGCGCTCCACTGCTGCCTGCGGCTGTCCGTGTCCGAGTTGGCATCGTTAGCACCTGATGCGTTCAATGTGTCGAGATAAGAACTCGAGTTGGCGGTTCCGGATGCGTCTGATGAATTTCCGCCTGATTCCGGACTGCGACTCTCGCCCATGAAGTCCGAACTCAGGTTCAAGTCTTGCTGCGACGGCGCTTGACCCCGGCTCTGTAAGGCATGCCCGTCTAAGCTCTGGCTACTGGAAGACTCCGCCTCGTCCGTCAATTCCGAATCCTGCCCGCTCGTTCGCAGCAATCCAGGAGTGTTGTTTCCAGGTGACACGGGCTCACTTGGCATGGTGGGCGGAACTGGCATTGGACCTTCGGGCTCCGTAGTGCCGGGGACTCCATTCGTGCCGGGCCTCTGGGCCGGCACCTCCTCAATCGAAGAACCGTTGGCAGTGCTCGTCGGACAGCTTGGGGCCAGCGGATCGCAGTACTGCGTTTTCTCCAGTTCTCTTTGCTGCTGCCGCGACCGTGCCCGTGACGCTTCTTCGCCCTGAGCAATCCACTTCGCCCGCTCACGGATCAAGAACTGTTGCTCCTGCCCCATGGGCGACTCGGGGTTTACGGTTGGCTTGATATACCCATACTTCTGAACCAGCGTCGTAGCCAAAGACCGAAACGTAACATCATTTTCCAGACGATCGAAAATCGCTTCGTCCGTCAGATCGGCATCTGCAATGAGTTGGCCATGTTCCGTAGCGTCTTTTGCGATCCAGCGCTTTAACTCGACCATCAGGCCTGGATCTCTGTGCAGAATCATAACCAACTGACCGACCGAAGCCGCGACCCGCGCCATGTTCTGCCGGTCCAACTCTGATTGTGGAATTTGTTGCGGTCGCGTCTGTGACAGCACAGCAGTGCTGACCAGCGCGAAAGCACAACACAGCGCTGCGTTTCGCCCTCGAGCGGTAAGGGTGTTACTCAACCTCGCACATCGCACCACTGTTTGCTTGCTCAACCGCGTTGCTCCCCGTGCTCGAATTGTCTTGCGAAGCAGCGGGCCTGTCGACGCTGCAACGCGCGCGCTGCGCCTACATTCTCCCCAGTCCCACCAAGCCGGGCTTTTCTCGTATTGCACTTAAGACCCCAGCTTCGGAACTCTCGACCGGCCGATTCCGTATGTCGATCATTGCCCAGTAATAAACGCCGCGATTTTGTTCGGGCGCCAGGGCTAGTATCCGCATCCGCGGATACCGCCCCAGGAGAAACCCGCACTGACCCAGCGGCCGCTCCGGTTCTTCCAATGCCAAGATCAGGACGTCAGGTTGCGTTTGTTCGACTGCTTCATTCAGGTCCTCATCCTTGACGACCTCCCCGACGATCTCAATGTCCGACTGGTCTGCAATCGTTGCCATTAACATCTCCCGCATCAGGCGAGGCCGGTTCGCAACCAGGACGCGCACGCGTTTCAAAAGTGCTCTCCCCTTGCTCGACGAATTGGATTATGAGGGAATACTGCAGAATCACAAGGTTCAATGAAGAGCCATAATGCCGCGATAACGTACTATCGATGATTCCGCATGAACTGGTACTCCAGTACTACGAAAGTACTGGTGCATTACATAACTAATGATTTTCCCTGCGGTTGGAGATTCAACAGGAGCAACGCACCAAAAAAATGCCGAGCAATCCGCTGGGTTGCTCGGCAAAAAAGTGGTGATACGATCTACTTCGAGCCGGTCTTGTCTTCGACTTTCTTGGCGGTTTGCCGCGTCTTTTCCGCGGACTTGTTAACTGCTTTCCTCGTCTCGTGCTTCACTTTATGTTCCGTTTGTTTGGCGGTCTTCTTGGTTGCGCGCCCAACGTCCCTGGCAGCGTCCTTGATGGATTGTCCCGCATCTTTCATATCCTGCTTCGGGCTCTGCATATCTTGTGCTAAAGCAGTGCCGCCGCTCATCAGGACAAGCAGCAAAGAAGCTGCGAGAATGCCGTTTCGTGGATTCATGAAGCTCCTTCTGATTGGATTGAATGGGAAAACTAAGAGAGCCGGAAAACTGATCCGGCCCACTTTTTACATTTATGTTACTGCAAGATGTTATTGCAGGGAAGCTAGCGGATGTCTGTGCCCGTCGCGTAAGCTTCGGCGCGTCCTCTTACTTTGTCGCTGATGTTCTGCACTTTGTCGCTAATGCTGTTTCGCAATTCCGCACCGCTCGACGGCGCAAGCAACATTCCCGCCGCGACCCCGACCCCGATGCCGGCGGCGAAACTCGCGATATTTCGAAGAGTCTGCCCTTCGCTCGGATAGATCACGCTCCGTGTATTATCGGCGAGTCGCGATGCTCGATCCGATACACGATCCACTCGGTCGGCTGTCTCGTCCATGATGTAAACAACTGACTTCAAAATCGATTTCACAAACCTGTCTATTTTCATGGCTGATTCATCCTTTCTCTTCTTCTTGGAGCGTAAGCGTCGCGATACCGGCTGTCATTCCGGAAAACCTTGTAGTTGAAGGAACAGGTCCGGGTATTTGGTCCTTCCATGCTGAAGAACTATAAAGATAGTTCGGTCCTCCTGGCGGGTGTTCGGAGTCAGTGCCGCGATACAATAAAGGCTCGGTTCCAGGCTGTGTAATGTCCCATAAGAGGCCCCAATGACGACCACTCACGCTCCTCGTCCCCAGGCCGCTGCGGAAGTTCCAGCAGTGCCACTCACCACCGAAGGCTACAGTGTTCTGCACCAGATGCTGCGCCTCCGCTGGCCGGCATGGCGTGCACTGCCCGCTCCGGAGAGATCCGCGATCGCCCAGGAAGCCTCGGAGGCGTTGCTCGCGATGGAGAAACATTCCCCGGGGCAATCCGCCCTCTACTCGCTCATCGGGCACAAAGGCGACCTCATGCTGATTCACTTCCGCGACTCTTTCGCTGATTTGAACCAGGCCGAGCTCAAACTCGCCAATCTACGCCTGAGCGATTACCTCGAGCCGACCACTTCCTATCTGTCCATCATCGAACTGGGACTGTACGAGTCGACACTGAAGATCTACAAAGAACTGATGGACCAGGGTATTGAGCCCCATTCTGACCAATGGAAAGCAGAGATCGAGTGCAAGCTCGATCGCCACAAAGAGGCCATGAAGCCTCGCCTTTATCCGGACATTCCGCCGAACCGTTACGCCTGCTTCTATCCCATGGACCGCCGCCGAGGAGAAGACAAGAACTGGTACAAACTTCCCATCGAAGAGCGTGCCCGCCAGATGAACGATCACGGATTGGTCGGTCGCCGCTATGCCGGAGAAGTGAAACAAATCATCACCGGCTCAATCGGCTTCGACGATTGGGAGTGGGGCGTCGACCTTTTTGCCGATAATCCCCTGGTCTTCAAAAAACTGATTTACGAAATGCGATTCGACGAAGTCAGCGCAGTCTACGCACTTTTCGGACACTTCTATGTCGGTGTACGGGTGCCCGCGGCATCGCTCGCAAAGTTGCTGAGCGGCGAACTCCCGTAGAATGCTCCCCGGAAGGCGGAGCGAGTTCTCCGCGATCTCAGCGGATTTTCTCAGCGCCCTCTGCGGTTATGTCTTGAAATCGACTTCATTCCGGAGACCCCAATGTCCACACTAGGCCTGATCGAATATAAGGATGCAAGCCCCGAAGTCCGCGCAGTTTATGACGACATCATGGCAACGCGCAAGACCGACTGGATCAACAATTTCTGGAAGGCGATTGCCCACGATCCCGCCACGCTCAAACGCACCTGGGAAGATATCAAGCAGATTATGGCTCCGGGCGCCCTCGATCCGCTGACTAAAGAACTGATCTACGTCGCTGTCAGCGTAACAAACCAGTGCCACTACTGCATCGCTTCGCACACAGTGTCCGCGCAAAAGAAAGGTATGACGGACGCCATGTTCAAGGAGTTGATGGCGGTGATTGGCATGGCAAATGAAACCAACAAAATGGTCACGGGATATCAGGTCGAAATCGACCCGCAATTCAAGAAGTAGAACGCAGACGATCTCGCCCCTCGTCCCCGAAGACGTGTTTTCGGTAGCACGCAGCCTCTGATTCGCGCTACCATTTCAGAAGAGACCTATCCATACGATCGGCTTGGTATGAGTAATGTCCCCAATGCCCGTCACCGTCTGCTGATTGCATCCGTCACATTCTTCACTGTGCTGGTCCTTGGCTATGGCGCTGAAGTTGTCCTCGTGCGGCATCCCGCATGGATATTCATTGACGATTTGATCCTCGCTGCACTTGCCGCGCTTGTGGTTTATCAATACGAAAGGGAACGCAGCCGATTGCTGGCTGAAAAGCTCCGGGTGATCCGCGAGATGAATGCCTACGTTCGCAACGAATTGCAGATTCTATACGCATCGCTCGAACACCTCGATGCGGGACGCGTTCGCACGATTGAACACAGCGTCGAGCGGATCGACTGGGCGCTCCGTGAATTATTGCCGGGCGGACATGTTCCGGAAATGCCATCAGTACGCAGTATCGGCGAGTCGGCAGGAAGTAAGTCGTTAGATCGGAAAAGCGTTGTCGGCTGAGTCAGGAGGTTTTCTTCGATCGAGTTTTCCGGCGGGTTGCCGCGTATTGATGTGCTCTAAGATCCACTTTTCGTCCCCGGAATCGCACACCTTCCGCCTCAAGGCGAAGCCGCTGCTCAATCGCGGAATCTCCAGTTAATTTGATAGCGCCTCCGGCCCCCAACACCCGCTGCCAGGGCAAACCAAAGCCACGGCGTAAGACCCGCGCGACCATCCGGGCCGCGCCCGGATATCCGGCCATCTTCGCCACTCCGCCGTATGTAGATACTTTGCCGCGTGGTATCGCCCGAATCGCCTGCTCGATCCGTAGCCGCATCGTTCCCGTTTGTTCCGTCTTGTTCCTGGCTCCCTTCATTGCTGAGCACAACAGGCCGGTTCGACTCCGGGACAGGGTCGGATCTTCGACTCTTGAGTTTCCGGCGACGTCGGCCAAATCAAGCCGCCGTTCGAAACGCCTCCAACGCGTCATACTCGGAGTCATGCACCTCAAACACCGTCAACAGCTTGGTCACCTGCAGCAAGTCTCCGACCCTGCGCGTCAGATTTGCCAGCTTGATCGTTCCGCCGGCGTTATGCGCCGTGGTGTGCAGCGCCACGAGAGTTCCCAAGCCGCCCGAATCGATGTAGCTGATCTCACCGAGGTTCAACACAATGCGTTTGCTGCCATCGGCAATCGCCTTCTTTACCTCGTCCCGTATCAGCGACGACTCTTCGCCGAACACAATACGCCCGCTGCACTCAATCGCCAGAATTCCGTCAACTGTTCTCCTGGTAAGTTTCAATTGCATTTGAGACCCCTCCTCCGCGGCGGCGCCAGCCGCATCCGCCATAATTGGTATCGCACCAGCCTATCGCGTGCCACACGCCTTCGCAAGGGCCGCGATTACGGCCTCGCAACTGCACGCCCCTTGGGACACAAGGCGTAGGACAAATGGACGCCACCAGAATCAATTTACAAGGGCGATCGGTCTTTGTGATTTTCGTATCGTCACGCATCAATCTCCCATCACGTATAATCGATGCTTCGCCCTCATGAGTTACACCGTCCTGGCCCGCAAATACCGTCCGCAGAAGTTCTCCGAGGTCATCGGCCAAGAGCACGTCACCCGGACACTCCAGAATGCCATTGAGCAGGGAAGAACGGCCCACGGCTACATCTTCAGCGGCCACCGCGGCATCGGCAAAACCACGGTTGCCCGCATCCTGGCTATGGCCCTCAACTGCCGATCGAAAGATCATCCCGTTCCGGAGCCGTGCGGGGTCTGTGAGTCTTGTACCGAAATCCGCGCCGGAAACGCCGTTGACGTGATCGAAATTGACGCCGCGACGAATCGCGGTATTGATGAAATCCGCGAACTCCGCGAGGCTGCTCGTTATCGACCGGCGCGCGATCGCTTCAAGATCTACATTCTCGACGAAGCTCACCAGATTACCGACGCTGCTTTCAACGCGCTGCTCAAGACGCTCGAAGAACCGCCAGATCACATCGTGTTTATGCTGGCGACGACGCAGCCTGAAGATTTCCCGCAGACGATCCGCTCCCGCTGTCAGCACTTCAGCTTCCGCGCCGTAAAGTTCGACGACATCGTCACCCAGCTTCGCGATCTGCTGACGCGGGAAAAGATCGATGCGGACGATGATGCCCTCGCGCTCTTAGCCGAAGCTGGTGATGGCTCGATGCGCGACGCACTCTCGATCCTCGATCAGGCGATCGCCTCATCTACGGGCAAACTGACCGCAGATTCGGTCCGCAACCTGGTCGGCGCCGCCCCCGCTCATATTCTTGAGCAGGTCATGCAGGCCGTCTCGGAATCGAAGAGTGAAGAGATCCTTCGGCAGGTCGACCATCTCATCAGCGAAGGCCATAGCCCCACTCATTTCGCGCGTCAGATGGTGCGATTCCTGCGCAACGCTACAGTTGCCAAGATCGCAGGGAAAAATTCGACACTCTTGCAGATTTCCAACGAGGAGCGCGAACGCGTCGCGCGGGTGGCGGATCTTTTTGGGGAAGAAGACCTCACCCGCCACCTGCAGATCATGCTCCGCACTCATGGCGAGCTCGGATACAAGCAGGAACAACGTTTCCATCTCGAACTCGGCCTCTTGAAAATGGCGCATGCGCAGAAATTGCTTCCTATCGAACAGTTGCTGAGCGACGTTTCTGCCGCCCCACCTGCCAATGCGCAAAGGCCGTTGGCAAAGCCATCAATCGTTGGCAGTCAACCGCCGGCGGGGACACGAACAGAACAGCCCGGACGCCCGAACTATGTCAGCCCTTTTGCCGCCGATTCCGCGCGCAAAGGCACGCCGCGCCAGGAAGACTCCGGTCTTACTGTCCCGGCACCGGGCCCGCGCATCCTGGCGCAGGCGAGCCAACCAGAGCCCGTAATCATGGGTTCGGCCGCACCGGCAACAGCGCCACAGCCCGATGCAGAGCCCCTATCTGATCGTAGAGACGTAGCTAGCTACGTCTCTGCCGACGCCGCCACAGTCGCAGTTCAAACTCCACAACTGGCGGAGCAGCCTCAGCCGTCGCCTGCAATTCAGACGTCGGAAGACCAGATCGAAAAACTCCGTGCTGCAGTCTTGCAAGCCCTCGGCGATGGCAATCAGAACTTCCTCGCCTCCCTACTCTCCGGCGGCGAGTGGAGCGTTCAGGGCAACGAACTCGTCATTAAGATCGCCGAATCACAGACGGTGCTTGACATGTCTCTGGGGAATGATGCCAAACGCTTGGCCATCGGTTCCGCTAGTGGAGTGCTGGGCCGGGCGGTCAAATTAAAAGTGGTCCCCGGCGCGAGCGTTGTTTCTCAACCGAAACGTAATGGTGGTCCCCCATCGTCGCCCGGCGTAGGAGGCCGCGGTCGGGCCGAGCAGGACCCGATCGTGCGTCGCATGCGGGAAAAGTTCGGGGCAGAAATCCGAACTGTGATCGACTACCGCGACAAGCGGTAAGAGGTGTGTCACTGTTCAGTCTTCATTTCCTTCAAAACTGAACTGAGGTGTTATGGGCGGATTCAATCTACAGGACCTGATGTCCAAGGCCAAGTCGCAGTACGAGTCCTTGCAGAGAAAAATGCAGGAGACTGTGGTCGAGGCGTCTTCGGGCGGAGGCGTCGTTACAGTGAAGATGGACGGCCGCAAGCAGCTTCTTAGCCTGCGTATCGATCCTGAAGAGGCGAAATCTGGTGATGTTGAAATGCTGCAGGATCTTGTCCTGGCGGCGGTCAACGAGGCGGGCCGCAAAATCGACGCACAAATGCAGTCTACCGTTGGTGGCATGCTTGGTGGCTTGGGCATCCCTGGACTCTGAGATGACGAAGTGCTTTGTGATCTCCGCAATCGCGTTCGTCACGTTCACCGTGACTGCATCCACAATGATTCAAGGACAATCGACTCCCAAAGAGGCACTTACGACAATGCATGCTGCCGGGCCATTTGATGTCAAAATTACTCCGCAGGACGACAACTCCGGCGACCCGTTGCTCAACCGCATGACGCTCGAGAAGCAATATCATGGGGATCTGGTCGCCACAGGCACGGGGCAAATGTTGACCGCCGGTGCGGAGGTCAAAGGCTCGGGTGCCTATGTCGCCATTGAGAGAGTCACCGGTATTCTCAAGGGACGCAGCGGAAGTTTCGTCCTGCAGCATACCGGAACGATGGCGCAGGACGCGCCGCCCCAACTGACCATCGTTGTTGTGCCTGATTCTGGAACGGGTCAACTGAAGGGGCTTACCGGGAAGATGACGATCATGATTGCCACGGATGGCAAACACTCCTATGACTTCGAATTCACGCTTTCCGCACAATAAACACTGGCGGATCTCCTAGTGCAAACTCTTGGGTAAACCGCCCTGCATTCATCAGTTCGTGGAGATCATGAAATTGACGGTGATGCTGGCCCGGGTCTCCACCGGTTGTGCACCCACATAATGCGGTTTGAAGTGCCATTGCCGCACCGCTTCCTCCGCCGCACTAGCCAGAATGGGCGGCCCGCTGAGGACGCGCAGGTCTTGAATCAAGCCATCCCGCCCTATTAACGCCTGCAGGATAACTGAGCCCTGAACTCGCATTTGCCGCGCTAGCATGGGGTACTCGGGCTGTACCGATCGAGTCACCATACTCGCTGCCGCATCGGCCGAGATACTGGTCCGCTCGGCGGCCGGAGTCGCTACCCTGGAGGCAGGTTGACTTACATTGTTGGTCACGGACGCCAAGTCCTGTCTCGATGGGGCACGCTCTAAATCGACGTGCACAGCGTTACTGCCTGGGCGAACGGTTCGGTGGGCGTCGCCGGCCACAACTTCTACTTCCAGCGGAGGAAGGGCGGTCCTGGTGGTCGTCACGGGCGCCACTGGATTCGGAGAATTGTTGCTGATTTGCGAGTTCCTCCTCGCAGCCTCAGGCACGTATGGCTTCTTTCGTGATGGAGCCACGGCGGCGGCAACGGCAGGTAAATTGGCAGATGCGTTAGGCGGACTATCTTGCGCAACCGAAGGCGACAAGGGTCGCGTGTCAGCCTCCTGTGTGTCAGGGAACCAAAAATCGCGGTCTCGATAGAGCACGAAAACCAAAGATATCAGCAGTAATCCCAGCGCCACGAGCATCAGTCGCCGCTGCCGGGACGGATTCTCTGAAGATGCCCCGGGCAGGAGATGCTGGCCGGATTTTGGAACTCCCGTGTTCTGGTCAAGCATAGACACAAACTACCCCAGTCTCCACCTAGTATGCCCCGGCTTAGGGCGTAAAGACCAGCGATATTCTATCTCCACGCATTCGGGTATACGTGCTGCGGCCGCGAAGTCTGGACGAGAATCGACCTTTGACGTAACTTTGTGGGATTCTCTGAATCCCATGTTAAGGCTGTCCGTCGCTAAGAGAGATCATGGATCAAGAACACGGCAACAACGACCGGATTGAAGAAACCGAAAAAGCCGAGAAACCGTCGGTTGTCGGCGGCGATTCGAAGCCTGCTGCCCCCGTTGCCGCTCCCAGGCAAGAACAGGTCGTGGCGGAGCGTATGGCTCTTCCCACTCGCGTGAACGAGGCCGGTTTCTCTCGCCTCTCTCGCAGGGAACTGCTGAAAGTTGCACCTATTTTGGTGCTGGGAGCCTTCGCCGTTCCAAGCCTGCAAGAGTCACTCCTCAAGCACGGACTGGGCTTCAGTGACTGGGCTTCAAAACAGTTGTTTCGTCGCGGGCATTTGGCTCCTACATTTCAAGATTCCGAGTTGACGCCACTTGAGAAGTTTCCGATCAACGACTACGACGTGGACGATCCGGGGGTAATTTTCGAGAACTGGACTCTCACCGTCGGCGGAGCGGTACAGAAGCCAGGGGAGTACAGGCTGGCGCAGGTTCAGGCGTTGCCGCGGATCCGGCAGAACACGCGTCATGTGTGCGTCGAAGGCTGGGATGTCATCGGGCGTTTCGGCGGAGCACGGCTCGCCGATTTTCTTGCGATGATCGGCGCTGATACCTCGGCTCGATTTGTCACCGTGGGCTGCGCCGATGACTATTACGAATCCCTCGATATGGAGACGGCCCTCCATCCCCAAACTCTGCTGTGTTACGAGATGTACGACCAACCGCTGACGCGTGAGCATGGCGCGCCCTTGCGGCTGAATGTTCCAACGAAGGTTGGGTATAAGCAGGCCAAGTATCTGACAGACCTGACAGTGACGAACGTCCTCGACAAGATTGGGTATTGGGAGGATCAAGGATATTCGTCGTTTTACGGACTGTAGGGAATTGGAGATCGCATGGGCAGCACCGCGATAGAAATTGTCCGCCAGAACGGCGAAGAGACCGAAGTTGTCGGCCGAGCAGTTTACGAGCATCCGCTGGTCGTCCGCTTGTGTCATTGGGTGAATGCGATCGCACTGTTCGTATTAGTGGGTAGCGGCTTGCAGATATTCCGCGCATTTCCCAGCTTCGGCGCCAAGATTCCGCAAACGGATTTGCTGCATTGGCCGAAGGCTTTTGCGATCGGAGGCTGGCTTGGCGGCGCTCTCCAGTGGCACTTGACCTTTATGTGGATCTACCTCGCGACCGGGTTGGTCTATCTCGGCTATCAGCTTTTCAGCGGCAACTACCGGCAGGTCCTGTTTACGCACCGCGACGTCCGCGGCGTCTGGCCCATGGTGAAGCATTACTTTTTCTTTGGACCCAAGCCGGTGCAGCACGAGGCCTACAACCCTTTGCAGAAGCATGCCTACACGAGCGTGATCATTCTCGGCGTGCTCTCGGTGCTTACGGGGTTCGCCGTCTGGAAGCCAGTGCAATTCTCCTGGCTGGCCTGGGTGATGGGCGGTTTTCACTGGGCCCGCCTGCTGCACTTCCTTGTGATGTGGGCGATTTTGGCATTCGTCTTCGGACATCTGGTGATGGTGCTCTTGCACGGGTGGAACAACTTCGTCTCCATGTTGACGGGTTGGAAAAAAGATCCTGAGTACTGACTGCAGCGGGGCAGGATGGCCGAGTTGAACGTTGTCTTGAGCAATCCGGAACAGGGCACGACGCGCGAGCAGGAGTTGATCGCTCAGGTGCAGCGCGGCCAGGCCGAGCTTTTTTATGAGCTAGTCCGTCCCTACGAACGGCGCGTGTATGCGGCCGCGCTGGCGATTTTGCGCAATGAGAGTGATGCTGAGGATGCGGCGCAGGAAGCGATGCTGAAGGCGCTGGCCAACATCCGGCAGTTCAGGGCGGAGGCGCGCTTTAGTACCTGGCTGATCCAGATCACGGTCAACGAGGCTCTCATGCGGCGGCGAAGGGAGCGAACGCGGATGACCGAAGCCATCGACGACCATCGCGATGACGAGGGAGAATACACGCCCCGCGACTTTGCCGACTGGCGAGAAATTCCTTCCGAAGCCCTGGAGCGCAAGGAAGTGCGACAGAAACTGGCAGAGGCTTTGGCTTCGCTGGACAGAAAATATCGTGAAGTATTTGTGCTGAGAGATATGGAGCAGTTGAACATTCAGGAGACCGCCGAGGCTCTTGGAATCTCTGTGGCCTCGGTGAAGACCCGGCTGTTGCGGGCTCGCCTGATGTTGCGAGATCTGCTCGCCGGAGGTTGGGAGCAAGGCTGGTTCAGCCGGCTTCCCTTCGAGAAGGGAACCAAACCATGGTAGTCAATTGCCAACAGGTGTGGAAGGAGATTTCGAATTATGTCGAAGGCGAGGTAGATGCAGGGTTGCGCGCGGCTATGGACACACACTTCAGCACCTGCACGAGATGCAAGTCGGTGCTGGACGGAACTCGGAATGTGATTCAGTTGTATGGCGATGAGCGCATGATCGAAGTGCCCACAGGGTTCGGACGCAGGCTGGAACGGAGGCTGGCGCAGGGAGCGAGGAGTCGCAAAGGTACCTGGTCCACGTGGTCTGCCTGGCTGGTTCCGGTTGCTGCCCTGGCCTTGATTGCCGGAGGATTGCGCTGGGCCGATTCCCTCACTGTGCCGCATCCGCTCCAATCGGAACACGCTCAACCTGGAAGCAACATACCTCCCGATATGGTGGTCGTCGTCTCGGCCGGGGCCAAGGATTTCCACGTCCCCGGATGCGACGTAATTCATAACAAAGAGAAGATTCGGACCCTGACGGCTAAAGAAGCGATCCGCGAAGGCTATGTTCCCTGCGTGAGATGCATGCGGAAGTACCTGCAGATCGCGAGTACCTCTCCTGTTTCGTCGGAACTGGTGACCGAATTGAGCTCAAATGTTGAGGCTGAGGATCGTGCTCGTAGCCGTTGATCCGGATCTAGGCACGCCGTTCAAAGCGAAAAAGGACGTGGCACTGGCCCCCGCGGGAGTAACCCAGCACTCCGATTTGTACGGCAAAACCTGGTTAAGGCGGCCTGCAGGAGTGAAGATATGAAATGGGGCGCGGGCTCGGAACCCGCGCCTTGAACTTCTGTACTTAGTTGTTCTTCATCTCATCTTTCTTCATATCGTCCTTTTTCATATCGTCGTGCTTCATGTTGTCCTGCTTCATGTCATCGTGCTTCATCTGATCTTTCTTGCTGGCCTTCTTGCTTTTCTTGTCCTTTTTCATCTGATCGTTCTTCATCGTGTCGTGCTGGGCGTCGTCCTTCTTCATGTCGTCTGGTTTCATTTGATCTTGAGCGAAGGCCGCCATGGAAGCCATCAGGGCACACGCCAGCGTCAAACTGCCGAAAATCTTCTTCATGTTTTCTCCTTAATCGAATCTCGATCTTGTCAGCAGGTTCTTACCTGCGGGTCTGAGATGGGATGTGAAAGGCTGAAGGAAGTTACAACTGGAATATGAAAATGGGACCAGAAGCCCTCAGCAAGCAAGCTGATCGCGCGTAAGCTTTAAACCGTTGAGGTTCCCCAGAGCTGTGACAGCGACCGATTCGGGCTTGAAGAATTCGCTCGCCAGGCTGGTGAGGTCCTCGGCGGTGACCGCCTCAATTCTCTCGATCAATTCGTCGAGATCGTAAAAGCGGTCGAAATACATCTCCTGGCGCGCCAGGTTCGACATGCGAGAGGTGCTCGATTCGAGCGACAGCATCAGGCTCCCCTTCAGTTGAGCCTTCGAGCGACGCAGTTCTTCTTCGGGTACGGACTCGGTCTTAAGTTTGCGAAATTCGCTCACCACCGACTGCACGACTTTAGAAGCCGATGCCAGCGAGGTCCCTGCATAGACCGCAAGGCATCCAGTGTCGCGGTACGGATTCAGGTCGCTGTAGATGGAGTAAGCCAGCCCCTGCCGCTCGCGAATGTTTTGAAATAGACGGGAGCTCATACCTCCACCCAGCAGGGTGTTCAGAACATATCCCGCATGACGCTTCTCGTGGGCGATAGGGTGTGCCGGGACGCCGATGCAAAGTTGCACCTGTTCCAGCGCCTTCTTGTTTCGCAGAATGATGCGCGACGAGATTTTGGGAGCCGACGAATGGAAGCCATTGGTCATCGGCTTCATGTGCTCAAAGTGACCGCGAACCAGCTGGACAAAACGATCGTGGTCGAGATTCCCCGCAGCAGAGACAATAATGTTCCCCGGCGCAAAGCGGTGGGCATAGGCGTCGAGGACCGCGTCACGTTCGAAGCGTTTTACCGTCTCCTTGGTGCCCAGGATTGGTTTGCCCAGCGGGTGATCCTTCCAGAAGTTCTGGGTGAAGATTTCATGGACAAGGTAATCCGGATTGTCCTCATCCATCTTTATCTCTTCCATGATCACGCCGCGTTCCCGGGCGATGTCGGCGGCATCGAATACGGGATTGAGCACCAGGTCGCTCAGAATATCGAGCGCCACCGGGACGTGTTCATCGAGAACTTTGACGTTGAAGCAAATGCATTCCTTGGCAGTGAAGGCGTCCATGTTGCCGCCAAAGGAATCGACCTGACGGGCGATTTCCTCGGCGGTACGGTGCTTCGTCCCTTTGAAGACCATATGCTCGATGAAGTGCGAAATCCCGTTCCACTCGGGATCCTCATCCCGCGAACCGGTCTGCAACCACACTCCGATCGATGCCGATCGAATGTGCTGCATCTGTTCTGTAATCACCGTCAGACCGTTGGCCAGTTTCTGACGGCGAATGTTGCGGACTTCTTGAGCCATGAGATACTTCCTGAAATCCCTATTAGAACCCAGAGTAGATATGCGTTAGAAGGACCGTTACTATTCTTACATAGGGCAGGCGAGAGTGCGAAAATAACTTTAAGTCTTTATAATCAATGAGTTATGGCAGTATTGCCGAGCGTGGCGGACGTCGGAATTATGATCGATGTTTGGCGCCTCCACATCACGTAGACGCAGCGGTATATGACTCATTTAGCCCACAATTCGTTGCTCGGATTGGACCGCGGGGAACTGGTCTCGCTGGTCGAACGCATCGGCGAGCCTACCTACCGCGCCCAACAGCTTCTCGATGCCATATATCGAAAGCGGGTGGAGTCCATCGACCAAGTCTCGACACTCCCTCAGCCGCTTCGAGTCAAACTCATGGGCGAGGGATGTTCAATCAGTCCACCTGCCGTCGAGAAGCGCTTCGTGTCGAAGGATGGCACGGTTCGGTATCTGATCGCGTTCCCGGATGGGCAAAGTGTGGAAACCGTTTGGATGCCGGAGGGAGATGGCGGGGAAGCAGGAGACGGCACCGAGGCCGGCGATTCCAGTCAGAACGGTAGCCGCGGATGGGACCGGGCTACGATCTGTGTGTCGAGCCAGGTGGGCTGTGCTGTGGATTGCCAGTTCTGCCTGACGGCTCTGTTAGGGGTGAAAAGAAACCTAACCGCCGGGGAGATTGTCGGTCAGGTGCTGAGGGTGCTCACCGATCAAAACGTTTCACCGCCCCAGGATAGGGTGAACCTTGCCTTTATGGGGATGGGTGAACCTTTCCTGAACTACGACAATTTCATGAAGGCGGTACGACTACTTGTCGAAGAAGTCGGCATTGCAGAGTCGCGCATGACGGTATCGACGGCAGGCATTGTTCCGCGGATCCACGACTTCGGTCTGGAGGTGATTCGCCCGAAACTGGCCATTTCGTTGAATGCGTCGAACGACGAGACCCGCACCCGGCTGATGCCAATCAACCGAAAGTGGAGCTTGGACAGCTTAATCGCGGCGGCGCGCGATTTTCCGCTACGCAATCGTGAACGGATCACGTTCGAGTACGTGCTTCTCAATGGTGTGAACGATGACACCACCAATGCGGAGGAGGTTGTAGCCTTGTTACGCGGGCTTAGGAGCAAAGTGAACCTGATCGCCCTGAACCCCGGCCCTGGGATCGACTTCTCTATTCCCGCAGCCGACCGGGTATCGGCTTTTCAGAATGTCTTGATTAAGTCCGGAATCCCGACGTTCGTGCGGCGACCTCGAGGCCGAGACATCTTCGCTGCCTGCGGGCAACTTAAGCGTACGGTTGAGATTGCCACATCGCCGATACCGTAGCTTCCTTCGCGTTTGCCGCAGCCACAGCCGGCAACTCCATGCATAGCAATAGCGAACCGTCTTCCCGGCGTTCGCGGAAGACGCGGCCGCGGTGTTCCTGCAGAATTCCCTGGCACGCGCTTAGCCCCAAGGCATCTTCCGGATCCAGGGGCGAGCAGACGGGCAGTTGCTCAGTACCAACGGTGGGCAGAGCCTGGCTGATAATTTGCAGCATGCAGGTGCCGCTATTGTGCTCCGTGCTGACCGTTAGGACGTTGCCGCCGAGTTCGCTCGATACGTGCAGACAGGTGCCGATGAGTTGAAGGCAGACCTGAAGCAGCTGATTCGAATCTCCCAAAACTTTAGGAAGGGCAACGTCGAAACGGGTTTGAATATCAAAATCCAGCGCCTTCCAGTGAGGCTCAGTAAGCTTGACTGCGGTCCTTGCAAGAGTATTGAGGTCGAGAGGCGTTTTCGGAGCAGGCGCTTGGCGGGCAAAACTGATGAGGCTGGCGACCAACGACTTGGTTCGCCGAACATACTGCCCAATCTTGGCCGCCATCGGTTTTTGCTCGGCCGTCAGGGGCGTGTTGAGGAGAAGATCGGAGTACCCCAGCATCGCAGTGATTGGGTTGTTGAGTTCGTGAGCCGCTCCTCCGACAAGCTGTCCAACTGACGCCAGCTTCTCGGTATGCAAGATCTGTGCCTGCAGGCGCTTTAAATGCTCGATTGCCTCGCACGAGTGATCGAGAAGGCGCACCAGTTCGCGGTCAAGAATTCTCTGCCGCACCAGAATGATCATCCCCATCGAGAACGCCGCGAGGAGCGTTAAAGAGACGCGGAACAGTCGGACTCTCGAAGGAACCTGACCGTCGAACATTGCCCAAACTGCGAATAACGGCAACGAGAATACGGCGATCATGCTGCAACGAGCAACCCAGAGGCCGTACGCAGAAGATCCTGCACACGCATCGGACTCGAGTTTCTCAGCCTTGGTTCTGAGAGCGATCCAGGTCAAAGAGGCCATGGCCGCGAACAGAGGAATATCGAAAAAACTGCCGGTATAGTAAGTTTTCCGCGCGATTGCCCAATTGCACAGGGTGGAAGCCCCCGAATAGCAGAAACTCATGCCGAACAGCCAAGCGTATATCCTTTTCCACTCGCCCTTGCTCGCACTCCAGGAGCCTAGCAACCCCGTCAGCAGCACCAGTTTTTCGGCAACGTAGACATCGTTGAGGTGACGATTATAGGCCGGTACATCGGGAACGACGTACTGCCACGGCATCACAAGCAAAACGTAAAGATAGAACCACCACACCAACAGCAGAGCAAAATCCAGACGCCCCACGCGAGCAGAGTACTCATCGCGCGAAAACTGAGGGCGGATGCCGAGAGCCGCCATGAGCGGAACCATATGCAGGAAGAGCACGACGTCCCAGGCGCAAAGATCGGGAACATCCCGGCGTAGAAACACCTCGTAGTACGTCCAGAACATCTGATACGCCAGCCAGAACGTCACCCCCAGAGCAATGAGGGACCAGAACAGGCGCACGCGTCCGCGAGAGCGTAACGCGAGGGGCACAAACGCCACCGCACCCGACAGCAAAAGCAGCGACTGGACGATATCGCTGAAAGCGGTCAACCCAAAAGATCGTGGCAGAAACGAAGCGGCCAGAATCGCGGCCGCCATCAAGGCTGCCACCGCCGCCAACCACAATGTGGAACTCTTGCTCACAAACTCTCCCGCCGCAGCTATTCTAGATGGGAAGATCGGCGTACCTCGGTTACTGTAGTAACCTAGTGGGCGCAGATCAGACGTTGCTGTTGCCTCTTCCATCAACCGCGTCAACTTGCCAGTATCCTTCTTTATCAATAATATGCAGCTATAATCGCGCCAGGGGACGTGAACATTTGCATTACCGCATTGACCGCTATCGCCAATCCTGGAGAATGAGAATTCCTCAGGATCCGAGTGAGACGCGCCGCATCGAACGGTGGCTGGCGACCGCCCGCGTGTTTCTGGCGGTGTCAACCCTGGTCGCGATTCGAATGGACCCAACAGAGTTGTTGGGACACTCCTGGGCAGCCTATGGCCTGTTCGTCTTCTACATGGCGAATGGGATCCTCATCATGATGCTGCTGCGACGGAGGGAGCAGTCGACCGCGGCTTTTCGAGTCTTGGTACATGCGGGCGATATCGCATGGCCGGCGCTGATTTCGATTTTTGCCGAGGGGCCAAGGACTCCATTTTTTCTCTTTTTCTTCTTTGCCCTCGCCGCCGCCGCGTACCGCTGGGGCTTGTGGGAAACTCTGGGTACGGCGGCGGCCGAAGTCGCCTTGTTATGGTTCGAAAGCCTGGTGATCGTTCACATATGGCTGGGGGCCGGAGGCTCGCAGAGATTGCGCGCGCTGACAGGGTTGAATGTCAGTATCAGGGATTTGGGGGATCCGCAGCGGCTTTTCATGCTCTCGATTTACCTGCTCGTGATGGGATTGCTCCTGGGGTACCTGGCGGAGCAGCAAAAGCACCTCCGGGCCGAGAAAGCGTTGGTCACCGGCATACTATCCCGCGTGCGTGTAGAGGCGGGACTGACCGGCACCATCGAGCAGATCTTCAACGAGATCATGTCGATGTATGGTGCTTCCCGGGTGATGATTACTTCCCAGGAAACCCACAGCCACCGAGTGTTTGCTGGCGAAATGAACAAGCCCACCGGAGATGCGCGCCCGGAGTTTCGCTGGCTCGAGTCGGGGATGCGCGATGCCAAGGCCTACCTCGAGAATTTCGCTGGGGAAGTGTGCTACGCATCGGCTGATCGAAGTGGCTGGACGACCCTGGCGCTGGATGATTCGGGTCACCAGGTGCCATTGAGCAACTTGGCTCCGCTCGCGCAGTTGCGACAAGCGCAACCGTTCGATTCTCTGGTCACGGTGGCTTTCTTGTTCGGTGGTGATTGGAGAGGCCGCGTATTCCTGTTTAATCCATCGTGGCGTGGCGAGAGACAAGAGGAACTCCGTTTTCTGCAGGACCTGGTTCGTCAAGTAGGCCCGGCAGTTTACAACGTTTACCTTCTGCATCGATTGCGGCGCCGGGCCTCAGCGGCCGAACGCGCACGCTTTGCGCGTGAACTCCACGATGGCGCGGTGCAGTCACTGATTGCTGTCGAAATGCAGGTAGACGTTTTGCGACGGCAGGCTGAGGCGAATCAACCAATCGGTGGAGAATTGGAGAGAATCCAGAGTCTTCTGCGGGAAGAGGTCCTCAAGTTGCGGGAGTTGATGCAACAGATGAAGGCCATCGACGTTGACTCACAGCGCCTGCTCGGCGTCTTGAAAGACACAGTTGAGCGCTTTCAGCGGGAGACCGGTATCACCGCCCGATTTGTCACCGATCTCGACGAACTCGATATGCCGCAACGCGTATGTCGCGAAATTCTCCGCATTGTGCAAGAAGGCCTGGTCAACGTACGGAAGCACAGCGGGGCTCGCCATGCGCTCGTGCGTTTGGCATCCGTGGGCGACAAGTGGAGCCTGACCTTGGAGGACGACGGGAAGGGACTCTCGTTCTCTGGTCGTTACAATACGGAACAAATGGAAGAAGCTGGAAAGGGACCGATGATCATTCGGGAACGGGTGAGTTTGATTGCCGGGGAACTCACGGTAGAATCAAATCCCGGACAAGGAACGCGCCTGGAGATTATGGTGCCGAGGAACGGGGACTTGCCGCATGCATTTTAGAAAGCCACAACAAGTTCGGCTGGTAATCGCCGACGATCACCCGATCTTCCGCGATGGCCTGCGGCGGTTGCTCGAAGCGGAATCAGATCTCAAAGTTTTAGGGGAAGCATCGGACGGTGCCGAAG
Organism: Terriglobia bacterium; assembly: GCA_020073385.1. Lineage (GTDB taxonomy): Bacteria > Acidobacteriota > Terriglobia > Terriglobales > Acidobacteriaceae > Sulfotelmatobacter. The sequence goes on from JAIQFH010000016.1 coordinate 61,104, forward strand.
CTGTGAAATTGGCCCGCCAATTGAAACCCGATATTCTTCTGCTCGATTTGGCGATGCCCAAGCACCCCGGCTTGGAAGCATTGCGCGAGTTGAGTATGCCGGCTAACGCCACTCCGGTCAGGGTAATCCTGCTGACGGCAGCCGCAGAAAAGAGTCAGATTGTCGAGGCTCTCCAACTGGGAGCCAGAGGAGTCGTTCTCAAGGATTCAGCGACCCAGCTTTTACTCAAAGCTATACAGACGGTGATGGCCGGAGAGTATTGGGTGGGCCGGGAGAGCGTTTCGAACTTGGTGCAGTATCTGCGGACGCTCATGCAGTCGACCCACGACGAAGCGCGACAGAAGAAGTTCGGTCTTACTCCCCGTGAACTGGAAATCGTTTCGGCGGTCGTGGCCGGCTATTCCAACAAGGAAATCGCCGAATACTTCAAGATCAGTGAAGATACCGTGAAACACCATCTCAGCAACATCTTCGACAAGTTAGGTGTCTCCACGCGTTTGGAACTCGCCCTGTTTGCCGTAAATCAGGCGCTTCCGCTGAAGCCGATTACGTGACGGAAGTCACCTGCGAGTGGCACTTACGTGCCATTGGCTCAGCGGTTTCCGGCGACTATAGTTCTCCCTTAAGGACCAGTTTATAAATGCGAGTGCAGTTGCACCCAAGTTTTTATGAATCTTGGGAATTATAAGGGGAGCCCCGTGGCAAAACTTCTACAGCAGCTGTGGAATGATGAGCAGGGTCAGGACATCGCGGAGTACGCAGTTATGTTGGCTGTGATTCTGGTCATCGTTGTAGGCACGATTCGACTCATCGGATCGAATGCCAATAACGTGTTCTCCCAGGTCGGCAGCGCCATCCAGTAACGCCTGCCGCATTACTTCAGCAGAACTCTAGCGGCACCTGCAAACAATTCCTCTAGATACCTTCTCGTCCAGTCGAATTCCTAATTCGCCCAAGCTTATTTCGGGGTGGTTTCCGCTGCTGGCGTAGTCGTTGTGAGCGCCATCTTCTCCGTCCCTCCAGTTGTCACCCGAGTGAGGTAAAGGAAGAACGGCGTGATCTCAAATTCCATTTTCTCGCGCGCCGAAGTCAGTGGCACGGCCTTGGACTTGGAGAGTTCGACTTGATCAGTCCAGGGATCGACCTTGATCCGTCCGCCCAGCGGCAATGCAGCGATCTGATCCAAACGCTTCTCATCGAGTGCGGGAGCTGAGGCTAGCAACGTCGACATGCGCATGCTCTTACCGCCAGCAAGGCTGTTCCCGAGATGCGGCCGAATCAGCTTCGGCAGATCGGGAGCGTGCTGCTCAAGCGCCTTCAGGAACAATCCCGCAGTCCCAAGCTTGTCCTTGTAAGGCGAGTTCTTGAGCAGTTCCAGCGCCTTGGTGTCAGCGGCCTCTTCGTCAGCTGTGGTTCGTTTGAAATCGAGACGCTGAAACGACTCTTCATCCGGGAAGAAGAGCTTGTCATTGAATGCCAGTTTGGTGTCGAAATGATGGCCGAGCACGATGTGACTGAGTTCGTGCGCCATGACCATGGCCAATGACGCCTCATCCGGCAAAACGTCCAGAAGTCCACGGCTTATTACGATCGTGTGGCCAATGGTGAAGGACTCCAGTGGGGATGTGAGGAGGATGCGGCAATGGTAGTCGCTCTGCAGGTCGATATTGTTAGTCACCAGCAGATTGTTCACAACCGTCGCCAGAATCTTGTCGACCTCGCCCGGAGGAGCGAGCAGTCCTATTTTCTGCAGGCGCTCCACTGCATTATCTTCTGCCTGCTTCTCCCACATACGCTGGGCCACGACCGGACTCGGATCGGCGGCGGCATCGCTTTGATCTCTGACTGACTGGGGAGCGTCGACCAGAATCTGGGTGAACTCTTCGTTCTTGCTGAGCCCCTTCAAGTCATATCCCCAAAGCCGAGTCTGAGCCTTAAAGTGAAGGGTTTTCGACAGTCCGGTCTTCAGGTTCGACTCTTCCGTGTAGACATATGCCGGAAGCCATGTCCCGGGGCGCATGTTCAGACGCCAACTCTCGAAATGGAAAAAGAAATTGATTTTTGGTGCGGGATAGTAAGTTCCGTTGAAACGAACAATGTTGTAGTCCTGATCTTCGACCCAGATTCTGCCCAGGAAGCGTGCTGTTTTTTCACCTTCGCGGGGCTGAACATCGATCACCAGGCACCGCACTTCACCCAGAAATTCACGCCGAACAAAGTTGAACTTGTAATAGCGCTTCTGGAAGTCGCTATCAAGCACTACCATCTGGGCGAATCCCATGGGCAAATAATGCAGGGAATAGACGCCGGTCAGCTTGCTCACCATGCGGTGTCCGAAACCCGGCTGTCCCACAAAAGAGACGTCCTCAAGCCCATCGCTCATGTCCAGTCGACCGAGAAAATACTGGTCCTTGACCGGAGACGCGTTGCCGTTGGGATCGTTCTTCAAGTCTTGAAGATAGGTTTCGACCATGGGATGCATGTGTCGCATCTGTGCCATGAAATAGTGCTCGCGCTGTACGACTCGATCGATAACGTCGTTGAGCGAGAGCGCGGCAGAAGGCATTCCTTCCGTTGGGGCGGGCGCCGCGGAGGGCGGTGGCATCGGTGTCGTCTTGTTATCCAATGCCGATGGCTGGGGTGAAGAAGCAGAGTCCTGCCCCGCCGCGAACAGACAAGCCAGGAAAATAACCACCAATGCCGAGCCCGAACGAACCATGTGCATAAGAACCTTCTGGGAGTCGATCACGCTAGTTGAAAAATGATATGGACGACCGCTGTCGAGTCCGAGGGCTCGCCGTCCTTCAATGCGGGCTTGAAGCGAATCTGTTCAGCAGCACGAACCGCGGAGTCATCCAAACCATGCCCCAGACCGCGAACGATTCTAACTACCCGCAGCTTTCCGCTTGCTTCGAAAACCACTTCGAGAAGCACCTCGCCCTCGATGCGCTTAGCTCGCGCTTCATCCGTGTAGATGGGTGTCGGCTTGGAAAGGATTTCCGCCGGCACAACTTTTGCCGGTGCCGGTTGTGCCGCTCGCGACTGAACGGTGGGTGGAGCGGGAACATCTGCGCTGCCAAACCCCGCCTGTTTTACCGTTCCAGCAGACGAAGTGCGGGCATTTCCAGTGGCTACGCCGTTGCCAAATCCGGTGCTGGCGACGACTCCGCGAGCGCCGGTTGCCCCTCCGGTTCCATTTCCATAGCCTGGCCCGCTGGGCATATCAAATCCGCCTGCCTGCGCAATATTCACGGCTTGCGTTTGAGTAGTGCGGGCCGGTACTCCGTTCGGATCACCGAACCCACCAGTCTGCACGTGCTGTGGCGCGCGCTCAATCGTCTGCGGCGCCGAGCTTCCCGTCGAAAACACGTTCGTTTTGATCGTCCGCGGGATTACAGGCGCGCTGGTGACTGGCACTGGGGCAAGTTTCTTGGCGTCGATTTTGACTTCTGGAGCCGGCGCATCTTCCACCTTCGGCTTGGGCTGCGGCGCAGGAGCGGGCAAACGCAGCGCCGACGGTGGAGGGTCAATCGGATCGAGTTTTGCCAGCACTGGCCTCGGAAGCTGACGCTGAGGCGCGTGATTTACCGGAACCGGCGTCGGAACCAGTTCGATCGCGTGATAGTCCTTCTTCGGTGGTTCCAGAATCTCGGGATGCAAAACCGGGATCCAGACCAGGATTCCAATGATGACCACCTGTGCCCCATAGCTGAGGAAGAACTCAGACCACGGTGCTCGCCACTTGGGCAACGAAGAAAACAAGATGGACTCTTGCGACGACGGACTCATAGTCACACTAATGCTCAAGTTCTAAACCCTGAGGACACTGCAAAAGTTTTTCCCCTGCCTCAAAAGAGGAAACCTGGGTTGGCAGGGATACCAAAACGAAAGTGTACTCTTCCAACCTACAGTATGCACGGGAGAGGCCATTTTGAGCCGCTTTTGGATGCCAGTAAATAGTTCAAATTAAAGTAGTTGTAGCGTCATCGCTCACCTGAGGAAAGTTCGCTGGGTGCTGCCATGCAAAAATCTACACTACTCGCGGGATAGATTTTCCGAGGCAGCCCGACTAGAATTCACCTCTTTTTAGCAGCGCACGATCTTCGGACTCTCAATCCCGCGCGTGGCGTTTCTGGTATCCACAACCAACTGCGCCTCTTGGACAATGCGTTTGTAGTCGTAGTCAGAATGATCGGTCACGATTACCACGCAGTCGTACTGTCCCAAATCCTTTAATTCTGCGCACTTCATCTGCAGGTCATACTTCCGTCCTTTACCAATAAAGGGGAAGTAGGGATCGTGATAACTGACCTGCGCGCCATCTTTCTGCAAGAGTTCGATGATCGTGAGCGAAGGCGATTCCCGCAGATCGTCAATGTCTTTCTTATAGGCCACCCCCAGCACGAGTACCCGTGCCCCGTTCACCGATTTCTTGCGAGTGTTCAGTGCCCCACTGACGGATGCCAGCACGTGATAAGGCATGTTGGTATTGATCTCACCGGCAAGTTCAATGAAACGCGTGCGGAAGTCCCACTCCTTCGCTTTCCATGAAAGATAGAAGGGGTCCACCGGGATGCAGTGTCCGCCCAGGCCAGGCCCGGGATAGAAGGGATGAAATCCGAAGGGCTTGGTGGATGCGGCCTCGATCACTTCCCAGATGTCGATGCCCATGCGCAAGCACAGGAGTTTCAGTTCGTTGACCAGAGCGATATTGACGCAGCGATAGATGTTCTCGAGCAGCTTGGTCATTTCCGCCGCGGCTGGAGAAGAGACGGGCACCGTCCGGTTGAAGATCGAGCCATAAAGCGCACGCGCAAGTTCCGAGGCCTGAGTGTCGAGTCCACCCACTACTTTGGGAATGTCAGGACGCGCCACTGTCGTATTGCCGGGATCTTCCCGCTCGGGCGAAAATGCCACGAAAAATTCTTTTCCCGTAAACATGCCGTTCCGCGCGGCTTTCAGCCCTGCCTTATTCTCGTTCTCCAGGATCGGGATCATGACTTCTTCGGTAGTGCCCGGGTACGTGGTGCTTTCCAAAACCACCAGTTGTCCGGCCCGCAGATGAGGCGCGATGGAATGTGTAGTGCTGGTAATGAAGCTGAGATCGGGCTCGTGATATTCATCCAATGGGGTGGGGACACAGATGATGATGGCGTCCATCTCTGTCAGATGTGCGTAGTCTGCGGTAGCTGCGAAGCCAACAGCTTGTGCCGCCTGGATCTCTTCAGGGGCGATGCGATAAATGTATGATCCCCCTTTGGCCAGAGTGTCGACCTTGCGTTTATCAACATCGAAGCCGGTGACCTTGAACTTCTTTTCGCTATACAGCAGGGCTAAAGGGAGCCCGACATAACCGAGGCCAATAATTCCCACGCGGGCCTCTCGCTGTTCAATCTTTTTCTTCAGTTGATCAATGGCCGCATCTGCGGCAGAGTAGGTCGTCATGAAGCCTCCGGGACAGCAACGGGATGAAAGGTAAGAAACCGTCAATTTTAGCACCCACTCCTCCACTCCACTCCGCCACGAAAGTGGGGGATAACTCAGAATTCTGAACGCTACGAACGAGGCTCGATCATTGCCTACGAACTGGACGGGAAGAGGACGTGTGCGGCTCGCAATTGGTGGTCTAGCGGCTCTGCTTCTGATCACATTTACGCTCGTAGCAGGGAGAATACTCGTCGTCGACGCTCCCCAGCCCTCCGACCTGATCCTTGTGCTGGCTGGAGAGACGGATCGTCGTCCCGCGCATGCCCTTGAGTTGCTGCATCAAGGCTATGGAAAGCATGTGCTGATCGATGTTCCCGCTGACACCATGATCTACGAGTTCTCACAACTTGATCTGGCGCAGAAGTACGTTCGGGATCTCCCCGACGCGGCTTCGGTGAGCCTCTGTCCCATTCATGGCTTGTCGACGCGAGAGGAGACTCACGATGTTGAAAAATGCCTCACGGCCGAGAGCGGCCCTCGTATTCTAATTGTGACGTCCGACTTTCATACGCGCCGCGCGCTCAGCATCTTCCGACATGAGCTCCCGAGCAAGTCCTTCTCCGTCGCCGCCGCACACAACTCAACCGAATTCGGTTCGCGTTGGTGGACACACCGGCAGTGGGCAAAGACCTGCGCTGGTGAGTGGCTGCGAACCATTTGGTGGAACGCCGTCGAACGATGGTGGTGATCAGGAAGCTTGTCCAGAGCGGAAACTCGTCTGCTCTCAATCATAAGTTTTCCACCGAAAACTTCGACGGCTAGCACAAAAGCCATTGACGGGCAACTCCTTACGAGGGTACGATTCCCAAAACGGTCATCAACATAGTTATTAACGGAGTGTGGGAATGGGCAGGTCCGCGTTTCGCGGTATGGTCAGTTGTGTGCTGGCGGTTCTGTTCCCGTTTTCGTTGTTCGCGGCCGATTCCAATGCGGCTATGCTTTATACGAGCGGACACGCTTGGGTGAATGGCGCGCACGTTCCCCGTCCTTCTTCCGCAATTTTCTCTGGCGACCTTCTGCAAACGCACTCCGATTCTGTCGCGAATATCAATCAACCCGGCTCCACGGTCCGCGTACTATCCGATTCCCTGGTTCAATTTGAAGGAAACTCAGTCACAATTGATCATGGCGGAGTTACGGTTTCCACCTCCAAGGAAATGGCAACTGTGGCTGGCGAGGTCAAAGTAGTGCCGGCTTCGAGTGCGTGGACGGAGTTCAATGTAACGGATCTCGACGGAACCGTGCGGATCGCCGCCCGCAAGGGCGATGTTACGGTCAGTGACGGAAAAGGAACTGTCACGCTCGCTCAGGGTCAGGAGACCACACGCGACGAGTCCTCGGACAACTCCTCCGATAAAAGCAAACGGAAGAATCGCAAGCGGGAGGGCGGGGCGACTCCTGGCGCGAGTGGTGGAATTCTTAACTCCCCGATTGCGATCGGGGCTGCCGGTGCCGCCGCGCTCGGCATCACCACATGGGTGTTGATCAAAGACGACGATCCAGCCAGCCCAGCCAAGCCGTAATAATTTCGCTGCGATTTTTGCCTCAGTAAAGGATCTGCACGAAGATTTCCGTTCCCTTTCGATCTTACTTCTGAAGCGAAGTCCGCGGATGGATCTGAAAAAATCCCCCCTGGTTCCGTGATCAAAAGGCAACTACCTGCCCTGCCCGTTTATAATCTCCCTTCCTTGCAAGGATTAAGGACCTCCATTGGGACTAGACGAAAACATCTACGACCTGCGGCGCGAGAAGCTGAAAAAAATTGAAGCGCTCGGTCAGCCCGCGTACCGTACGAAGTACGACTTCACCCACTCGGTGGGGCAAATCCTGGCCGACTACTCTTCCAAGTTGGCTGAGGAACTTGAGCAGGCACGCATCAACGTCCGTGTCGCCGGACGCATCATGGCGATCCGCCTCATGGGCAAAGCGGGATTTGCACATATCCAACAGGGCGGAATGAAGCTGCAGATTTACGTGAAGAAAGATGCCGTTGGCGAAAAGGCATTTGAGCTCTACAAACTGCTGGACCTGGGTGATCACATAGGCGTCAGCGGATACCTCTTCCGCACGCGCACAGGAGAACTGTCCGTTCACGTCGAACAACTCGAGTTTCTGAGTAAAGATCTTTTGCCCCTTCCGGAAAAATGGCACGGCCTCACCGATGTCGAACTGCGTTACCGCCAGCGTTACGTCGATCTGGTGATGAATCCCGAGGTGCGGGAGGTTTTTCTCAAACGCACCAAGCTGGTGCAGTCGGTCCGCCGCACGCTCGACGCCCACGGCTTCATCGAAGTCGAGACGCCCATGATGCAACCCATCGCAGGCGGTGCCGTCGCGCGCCCGTTTGTGACGCATCACAATACGCTCGACATGGATCTCTATCTGCGCATCGCGCCTGAACTCTACCTGAAGCGGCTGGTTGTCGGCGGCCTCGACCGCGTCTACGAGATCAACCGCAACTTCCGCAACGAAGGCCTGGGATGGCGCTGGAATCCCGAGTTCACCATGATGGAGGCCTATCAGGCCTATACCGACTATCAAGGCATCATGAACGTCACGCAGGAGGTCATCACCGAGGCAGCCCAGGCCGTCAACGGCAGCACAAAATCGACGTGGACGATATTGGAAGAGGGCGCCGCTCACGAACTCGACTGGGCAAACTGGCAGCGTCTGACCATGCGTGAAGCCATCATCAAATTCTGGCCCGACCGAGCCGGCGCGAAGCCCGAGATGGGCGACTTTGCCACGCACGAGGGAGTCAAGAAATTGGTCGAGCGTTTCAACGCCGGACACTCGCACATGCCGTACGATCCCAACGCTCCGGCAGGGAAGACGATTGCCGCGCTGTTCGAAGCATCAGCCGAAGAACATCTGATCCAGCCGACGATCATCTACGAATTCCCCACTGCCGTCTCACCGCTCTCCAAGCAGAAGCCAGACGAGCCTGACTGGACGGAGCGCTTCGAAATCTTCGCCGGACAAATGGAAATCTCCAACGGCTTCAGCGAACTCAACGATCCTGAAGACCAGCGTCGTCGCTTCGAAGCACAATTGAAAGAACGCGAGCGCGGCGACGAAGAAGCCCACCAGATGGACGAAGACTACATCCGCGCACTTTCCTACGGCATGCCTCCTGCCGGCGGAGTTGGCTTGGGCATCGACCGCCTGTGCATGCTTCTCACCGACCAGCACACCATCCGCGACGTGATCCTGTTCCCCTTGCTGCGTCCCGAAAAGCCCGGCGAACCCAAACCCGCAGAGGACGGAGAGGACGCGGGGGGAAGGAAATAGCGGAGTAACTTCGCAGGCGAATCTTGCGGTGAAGCGAGTTGGTTCAAGCCGCGAAGCGGCGAAAGAATGCAGCCCACGGCGGCAGCCGTAGGTGCACTTTGGAAAATGGAACAAGCCCTGGAGGGGCGTAAGAACTCACCGCGCACACCCAACTGATGGTGGGAGCGAAGGTTTAACTTCCCAACTCCCCAGTATCTACCGATGCACTATTACTGGTGCATCTTCGTCTTTATACTCTTGACGTAAACTTCAAGGTTTTGCGTCAGCAGCGCTACCGTAGCGTCCGCAAGCCCTGCAGGACTCTGGGTCGGTAGCGCTTTGCCATCTACTCGTGGGTGTCTCTCCCTGTCGTATTCTTGCCGCGAGTTTTTTCCCGTGCGGTGCGCGGAGCGTCGTACATAGGGCGTTCCGGGCTGAAATTCCCGCTCAGGTAATCGATCAGCGCATCCCGATCGTTCGCATCCACAACCGCGCCCCACTTCACCATCTTGTCGACTTCCTTGCTCCACACTGCTTTGCTCAGTCGTTGCTGCACGATGATGCGCGCCTCGTGACATTCCAGACACGCGGTCGTGGCCTTCTGCTGCATAGTTCCGGCAGGCAATTCCTCGTTGGGTTGCGCACCGTTCTGAGCAGGGATCAACGCCGGACTGGTAAGGCCAATCAGCACAAGAATTATGATTGAGTCTTTATGTGACATGGATCTTCACCTGATCGATGGCGTTGTAAAGATAACCGCTCGGGTTCCAAACCGCTTCGGTCGGCTGCACGCGACCCTGACCATCGGTAGCGCGAGACTGTATGACGTAATCTCCTCGTTGGGCATTCCAGGCGTAAGTCCAGAGGCGCCACGCGTAGCGGGATTGTTCGTGCCCGAGCGCCGCGGGATTCCAGGTTGCGCCACTGTCAGTAGAGATCTCCACTTTTACAACGTCGGCTTCGCCAGCCCAGGCGGCGCCGCGCAGCGTCGTCCTGCCCGACTTCAAACTCGCTCCATCGCGCGGCCCGGAGATCACGGACTTCACGTTCAATCCCGTGACCACGTGCGTATCCTCCGGCTTCACCGAATCGCCAGGCTTAACCAGTTGGTTCGGGAAACGATAACCCGGACTCATGAAGTTACCCACAAATTCCGATTCCAGGACTTTGATTTCCGCCAGCCATTTGCACGACGCGGCTGAAGAAACGTCTCTTCAGAAAGGTTTTGTTGCATTTTCGACTAGAAGATGTAGATCGTGTCGAACTGCAAGCGAGTGAGCCAAGGCTCGGTGCTGGCCAACGGACGTCCGATCAGGGCCGTGAATCCCAGCTGCACATTCTTGTCGAACTGATAGAACATGTCGACCCTGTGCTGGCTGACGTTCGTTCCCTGACGAATGTCGCTGTAGTTGAAGTTCCCCAGCACGGCCTCGCGTTCGATATAAATGCGTGTGTAGCCAAACTGGAAGTCGTTCTTCTCCAGCAACCGTCCAACTCTCCCTTCCGCCCAGTAGCCGCGGCGTTGATTCGAGGAGCAGGGCACGTTCAGAGTCTGTTTAAACGTCTGTGTTGCGGTATTCGCCGGGGCCACAACAATGTTGGCAAGATTGGCACAAGCCCGCGTGTTCTGGACATAGTCACCGATAAAGGACACAGGGAAGCGGGCGTTTCCGGTGTTGATGTCGATCTTTGCCAGGTTGTCGAACAAAGCGAACTTTGACGCGAACTGTGCACTGGTGACGGAAGTGACCCCTGTCGGATAAGCCGTTCCGTCTACCGTGATGATGGTGGACGCAGTCGTCGTGTAAGTGGAATCTTGCACCGGGTTGCCCGAACCCAGCGGGAGCAGGCCGGTCAGAGGAGTCTGCGGATTCTTCGAACTGGCGCGGGCCAAGGCTAGCGCGATCGAGTCCGTGCCGCGATAGTCGTAAAATCCGGAGAACGCGCTCAAGGTGACACGCGGACCAAGCTGCCAGGCTGTCTGCAACTGGCCACCGTAAGTGATCTGCTGGGCAATGCGTTTGTTGGTTGACGATGTGCCAGCTACTTCCGCGAAGGGCAGTTGGAATCCAACCAGAGCAATCCGCTTCAGGATCGGCGTATTGAGTTTGAATCCGAGCGTTTCAGCCGCACCATCGGGATTCAGGTCTTTATCCCAAGTCAGTTCGGTATTGAACCATGGGTAACGAAACTTTCCGCCGACAACTGTCAGGTGCTTGAACTGGTCTGGGGTGAATTCCACAAACGCCTGATCGAGCGCGATAGGCTTACGCGTATAGAAGCCTGTCAGGGTCTGGTTCGTGGTCGTGGGATCATTGATGTCGCCACTGGCAAGCGTGATGCCGGTCCGGAACTGCGAGCCGAGCGTGGCGAGTGCGTTGAAACGCACGCGAACGCGCGCGCGCGCGCGGTCCATCGACTGATCAGCGGGGCCGCCAAAGAAAGGTTCTGCCCGTAGGCGGACATCACCACTGAACGAGATCGGGCCCAGGCCCTTGATCTGGCGTTCGAGGTTGCGAATGTGCTCGTCGGAACTTCCCGCCTGGACTGTCTGGGCTTGGGACGCATTTTGCGGCTGAGGAGCGTCTGCTTGCAGCTTCGGGCTCGAAGCTCGGCCGGAGGCAGGCGTGCCGTCCATCGGCGCCACCGATGCGACCACCATCGCCGGTTCCGGCTCCGCTTTGCGCCCCGTTTCCAGGGCGTCAATCCGCTGCTGTTGCTCGTGGACCAACTGCTTCAGTTGCTCAAGTTCTGAACGGAGTTGTTGGTCCGGCGTGGGTACCGGAGTAATGGGCGCCTCGGCCGAGGAGGTTGCGGGCGCCGCGTTCGAAGCGGTCTGAGTTTGTGCCCACGCTCCCGCCGTCAGTGCGGCTAAAGTCAGAGCCGTGAAGAATCGTTGTCCTGTTACGTTCATGGAAATACGGTCCTCTCCTTTTAGGTGTGTTGCATTTGTGTTTTTAGGGGAGACAACTTGGGGATTTCTAGTCGCTCAACAGGCGGAAAGAAATCTCTCTGATTTCGAGTGGTGCTGACAACCTGCATGCTTGGTAATCATTTGTCTAGTAAGTAATACTATAAACATAGTAGACATTCAATCAGGATCTGTTCTTGATCGTTAACGCCACGTTAATTTCTTACAGAGCGGAAGCAGGGAAGAACTACTTCCGCGTCTTCCTTAGTTAGCTGGAGCCAATCCCCACTTGTTCTGCAAATGCCGCTCCATCCCTTTGAACACCACGCCGTCGACGACATACCCGATCGCGATGATCAGAAGCATGACGGCAATGACGGCACTCATATCATTCAAGTCACGGCCCATCATCAGAACCTGGCCCAGGCCGAGACTAAGGTAAAGCATCTCAGCCGTGATCAACGATCGCCAGGCAAAGGCCCATCCCTGCTTCAGTCCCGAAACAATGAAAGGCAAGCTCGCTGGCAGCAGGACATACCAGAACAGCTTGAATCCCTTCGCGCCGAGATTCCGTCCGGCCTGCCCGAAGATTTTCGGCATCTGTTTGCGGCCGTCTTCCATGGCCAGCGTGACCGACAGCAGCGATCCCATGATGACGACAAAAAGAATCGCATTCTGATTCAGTCCAAACCAGAGCAAGGCGAGCGGCCACCAGCAGATGCTCGGCAGGCTCTGCAGGCTGACCAGCAGGCCACCCATGGTTTCTTCAAGGAACTTGTTGCTGGCGACACCGAGACCCAGAATCATGCCTAGCACGACAGAAATCCCATAGCCGATCAGCACCCGTGTCATGCTGACCCGGATGGCGATCCAGTACGTGTGATCCTGGAACCCGGCATACAGCGCTTCGCCCACGCTCCACGGGGTAGGGAACAGATACGGCGGCCAAATCTTCAGTTCAGCCAGCAGCGTCCAGAGCGCGAGCAGTGCGGCGTAAAAGATTACGTAGCGAGCGGCGCGTTTCATGCATGGTCTCCCGGTTCAATGTGTGGCTTCACACCGGCCGAGTATTCGGCTTCGAGCGAGCGGTTGATTTCATCGCGCAGTTCGTCGAGCACGGCGCGCGCGGCGAGGGCAACCTCAGGATCTTCAAGGGCGCGCGGACGGGGCAGGCTCACCGGAAATTCGGTTTTCACGCGCCCTGGCCGGAAGGTTAGAAGAACCACGCGATCGCCCAGGCGAACCGCTTCGCGTACGTTGTGCGTGACGAAAATGATGGTTCGTCCCGTCTCGCTCCAGATGCGCTCCAGTTCATCATGCAGCAGATCGCGGGTCTGGGCGTCGAGCGCGGCGAAGGGTTCGTCCATCAGCAGGACGTCAGGTTCGGTTGCCAAAGCACGGGCGATCGCAACCCGCTGCCGCATCCCTCCCGAGAGTTGGTGAATGTAGCTCCTCTCGAATTTTGCCAGATGCACCAGGCGCAAGTAGTGCCGCATCTTTTCCTGGCGCTCAGTTTTGGGCACTCCCTTCATCTTCATCCCGAACTCAACGTTTTCGGCGACCGTCAGCCATGGGAAAAGTCCATGCTCCTGAAAGATCAGGATGCGATCGGTGCCAGGCCCCTCTACCGGACGGCCGTCGATCAGCACCTCTCCCGATGTCTGCGCTTGCAGGCCAGCGATCAGATGCAGCAGCGTCGATTTGCCGCAACCAGACGGACCGACAATGCAGAGAAACTCTCCTGCCCGCACCTCCAGGTTAATGTGGTCCAGCGCGAGAAGTCGTTCGCCCGTCTGTGTGCGATAGCTGAGACAAATGTCTCTGAGGCCTACCTTCGATACCTGCGTGGATCGTGCACGATCCGGAGGAGCAACAGAAACCGGGCCCAACTTCACGGCGCGCGCTGGCACGTGCGATTTAGATGCGTTTGGATAGCGGTGCGGAACAGCCTGTGCATGAGTGCTCATTGCATCGCCTTTCGCTTTTTCTCTGCAAGAACCTGGTTCAGGATCGTTAAATCGTAGAGTCCGGAAAGTTCCGGCATCTGCCGGCCCAGGAATCCGTCTTCGAAAGCCTGCTGGGCAGCGGTATTCAGCGCAGCGTGCAGCGGATCGTAGGTGATCTGCAATCGCGAGAAAGCCTCGTTGAGAACGTCGGCAGGCAGCGCTTTGTTCGTTTCACGCTGAATCTGCTCGTTCAATAGCTTCTTGGCTTCGGCCGGATGCACATTGATCCAGTCGGTCAATTCGATGTGAGCTCGAATCCAGTTCTTCACCAGATCGGGATGCGCTTTCAGGAACTTTGTGTTGACTACCAGCAATCCGATGACGAACTGTCCATTGGGCCAAAGCGAGCGCTCGTCGACCAGAAGCTTGCCATTGCCTTCGCGAATGAGTCGCGTAGCCCACGGCTCAGGAGCCCACGCCGCATCGAGATCCTTCTTCAGGAAGAGCGTCAACTGGTCGGGATTGGCCATGGGGATAATCTGCACGTCCCCACCCTTGTCGTTGGTCTTCAGGCCGTTCTTCTTCAACCAATTCCGCAGAGCGACATCTTGCGTGTTGCCGAATTGCGGCGATGCCACACGCTTGCCGTGAAAGTCCTGCGGCCCTTGAATTCCGGCATCATTGCGGACGATCAGCGATGCTCCCCCGCTGGCCGCACCGGCGACCACCCGAAGCGCCTCTCCATTGGACCGGACGTAGCCATTAATCGCAGGATTCGGACCGACATACGTCATATCGATCGCGCCCGCAAATAGCGCTTCAATCGCAGAAGGGCCGGCGTTGAAACTGGTCCACTGAATCCCGACGCTCGGGCCCATCGCCTTGTCGAACCAACCGTTGGCTTTTCCCACCATGGCCTGCGCGTGGGTAATGTTCGGAAAGGCGCCAACCCGGATGGTTGTTATGTTTCCTTGCGCCCACCCTGAAATCGATAGCGCAGGCAATAACAGGAAGCCAGGAAGCAGTCTCTGCAGCGCTCGCGAATATTTCTGGAAAATCTTCATTGTGGCAAAGTATCCCATAAACATAATTAAAATAATAGACATTATCAACGTAGGGGGTAAAGCAAACCATTTGCCACTTGCCACGAGTTGCTGGCTAGGCATGCGGATCGCTAAATCAGCAACTTAGGAGCAGGGAGACATTCGACAAAAAAGGCTGGTGTGCAAGTCATTGCAGTTTTTCTCCCGGCGTGGACGTGGCCCTTGTGGAAAAATCAGGCAGTTTTACGCTTTTTCTGCAACGCGCCAGGGAGCCAGCATCTTCAATTGCTAGCGACGCGGAGAATGATGACTGTGACGTTGTCGGGGCCGCCACGCTCCAATGCTGCATTCACCAACTTCAGGCAAGCTTCGGGCGGAGGCTCGGCCAATGCGATGCGGCTGAGTTCAGCCTCCCCCACAACGCTCCAGAGCCCGTCAGTGCACAGCACTAGAACGTCGCCCGTTTCCAGCGGCACAGGCTGCTCTGGAGTATGAGGGATCACCTCGTGGCCAGATCCAAGCGCGGCGGTGAGGATGTGCCGTTGTGGGTGCGACTCGGCGTCTTCGGAGCGGACAATGCCGCTTTCCACCAGCCGCCCAACGTAGGAATGATCACGCGTAAGCCGCGAAGTGGCACCGCCGCGAAGAAGGTACAGGCGGCTGTCTCCAATGTGGGCGAAATAGAGCTGGCGTTCGACGATCGAAAGGGCGGTGCAGGTGGTGCCCATTCCGGTGAATTGAGGATGTTGGGCTGCAAAACGCTGAATCGTGTCGTGGGCGGAGCGGAGTCCCGTCACCAGAGCGTTCTGCGGGTCATCGCTAAAGTCACGGTCGTAAACGAAGCGGACGGTTTCGACCGCGAGACGACTCGCCTCCTGCCCACCCTCATAACCGCCCATCCCGTCGGCGATCACAGCCAGCCTGCCCTTGCGTGCGAATTCCTCGTCCGAGTCGGGCTCCCAGTAAAGACGCGAATCCTCATTGTTGACGCGCTGCCGCCCGATGTCAGTCAGGCTCGCGACTTCGAGTCCGGGTTTGGGGTGAATGCAATCAACCGGCATAAACAGGAAGTGCGAGCGGCAGAACCTGGGATGAGTTTGTGATCAGGTAAGACTCCGTGGAATTCACCGTCATTATAACGGAGCCTATCAACGCACATTCTGCGTTCATCTCAAGACCCAGACAAGAATTGTGTAGCCTACCACTTTCGGAAGTCGTTTGAACACCTCGATGGTTCTTATATGAAAAGAAAAAAGCCGCGACTGCTGCGGCTCTCTCCTCTGACCGGCTTGAAACCGAGGACACTAGTTCGTTTTCGCGTTGTGCTTGTCTTTGTAGATGCGCTTGCTCATGTGATTGGCTTCGCGATTGAGCTTGTGCTGATCCTGCTTGGTCAGATGGCCGTTGTCCTTCGCCATGTCTTTCTTTTCGTTGTGCTGAAGGCGCTGTTCGCCGCGCTCCAGTCGCTTGGTTTCCCCAGGCGTGAGCTGACCGCTCTTTACGCCGTTTGCAATGCGATTCTGCTGGTGCGTCTCACGCCGGTTGACCTGGTTGACGCGTGGATGTTCGGGATCGACCTTACCGGGTCCGGCGCCAGAGGTCTTGTCTTGTTGCGCAGCAGCGGCTCCGGCGAACATCAAGCCACTCGCCGCAAGAACTAAGAGCGACTTCGTGATTTTGTTGGTCATGTGACTCGTTGAACCCCCGCGAAGAAGTTTAGTTTTTCTCAACCCGCGCATTCGCGTTACCAAGGGGCACCTTACGAATACACGCAAAGTAACCGCTGCAGGTAATCAGCGAACGGTTACTCGTGGAAGCACTTGATTTGGCAAGTCCCCGCAGAACGAGTTAACATCGTCCACTTCCGAGGACCTGTTCATGAGAGTTTCGTTTGACGTTCGTGCGGTGTGTCTTTTCACTCTTCTCTTCGCTGCTTCACACCCGTTAGCGCAACAAGCCGCCTCTTTGCCGAGTGAGACGCCGGAGAGGTTCGAGTCGGTCGCCGACAGCTTCGATTACGTTAAGCGCGACGTCATGATCCCGATGCGCGACGGAGTCAAGCTGCACACCGTGATCGTGATTCCGAAGGGCGCGAAGAGCGCACCGATCCTTCTGACCCGCACGCCTTACAACGCGAATGCGCAGCTCAGTCACGCCGCGAGTTCGCATCTTGGCCCGATTCTTAACGGATATGACAACGCCCTGGAAGTGATCCTTGAAGGCGGATACATCCGGGTTGTGCAGGATGTCCGAGGCAAGTACGGCTCAGAGGGAGACTACGTCATGACGCGCCCGCTGCATGGGTCGCTGAATCCAACGCCCGTCGATCACTCGACCGACACCTACGACACTATCGACTGGCTGGTGAAAAACGTTCCCGAGAGCAATGGGAAGGTGGGCATTCTGGGCATTTCCTACGATGGATTTCTGCCATTGATGGCGCTGGTGAACCCCCATCCCGCGCTCAAAGTCGCGGTGCCCATGAATCCCATGGTGGATGGATGGATGGGCGACGACTGGTTCCACAACGGCGCATTTCGTGAGCAGAACATGCCTTACATCTACGAACAGGAAGCGACTCGCTCGAACTCCGAACACTGGTGGACAAATCACTTTGACGATTACGACGTCTACATGGAAGCTGGATCGGCGGGCGAGCTAGGACGGCGTCACGGCCTCGAGCAGGTCGGATTCTGGCGGAAGCTGCTGGAGCATCCGAGTTACGACTCGTGGTGGCAGCAACAGGCGATGGACAAGATCCTCGCAGCTCAGCCCCTCAAAGTCCCGACGATGCTGGTCGACAGCCTCTGGGACCAGGAAGACATCTACGGCGCTCCGGCGGTATACAAGGCGCTGAAGCCGAAGGACACAGGCAACGACAAAGTGTTCCTGGTCATGGGCCCATGGCATCACGGGCAGGAGATTGAAGATGCCAGTTCTCTGGGCGCGCTGAAGTTCGGCAGTGATACTGGCCGATACTTCCGCCTGAACATTCTGAAACCATTTCTGGATCAGTATTTGAAAGATGGTGCGCCGAAGGCTGACGTAGCGAGGGTAACCGCATTTGAAACAGGAACGAATATCTGGCGCCGGTTGCCCTCATGGCCTGCGGGATGTGAGTCAGGATGTGCGGTCCATGCCAAGCCGCTGTATCTTGAAGCAGGACTCAAGGTGAGCTTTGACGCTCCCAAAGCCGGCGACGCCGCTTTCGACGAGTACGTTTCTGATCCGGCGAAGCCAGTGCCGTATCGCGCGCGCCCGAGCCAGCCGGTCGGATACAGCGGCCGTTTCACCTGGCCACAGTGGCTGGTCGACGATCAGCGCGAAGCCTCGGGGCGTCCCGATGTCCTCGCGTTTGCATCTGATGTGTTGAAAGAGCCGGTGAAGATCAGCGGGCAGCCAGTGGTGAATCTGACTGCCTCAACCAGCGGAACCGATTCAGATTGGGTTGTGAAGTTGATCGACGTTTATCCCGATGAGGTTGCAGACCAGGAAGAGATGGGCGGATATCAGTTGATGGTTTCGGCAGACATCTTCCGCGGCCGCTATCGTGAGAGCCTCGAGACGCCGAAGCCGATCGCACCCGACAAGCCGCTGCTCTATCGGTGGACCTTGCCGACCGCGAACCACGTCTTTCTTCCGGGACACCGCATCATGGTGCAGGTGCAATCATCCTGGTTCCCGCTCTATGACCGCAATCCACAGACATTTGTGCCAAACATTTTCTGGGCCAAGCCCGGAGACTACAAGAAAGCCGTACAGCGCGTGTACCATTCGCCCGATCAGGCCAGCTTCATCGAATTACCAGTAGCGGACATGAAGTGAGGTCGGGGCGGTTCGAATGGATCTCCTCACCTCGACATTACGTGGTTTACACGAAACTCGATACAGCCGCGAAGCGGCGGAATGTGAAAGCGCGGCACAGAAGTGCCGGGAAAGCGAAGCGAGTCCGCTTTAGCGGACGGCACCCTGGCACCAGCCAATCAGGTTTCCTGCATGCGGAAGAACGTCGGATACGTCATCGCTCTGCTGCTGATGTCCACTCCCCTGTTCGCACAGAGCAAGCGTCTCTGGGTTCTGCAATCGTCCGGCGAGATGGTCGAATACGCCCCGACGACATTCGCCCCGAAGCTGCGCGTCAAGCTTCCCGCAGAAGCTGTAAAATCGCCCGCCAATATCTCGATCAACGGCCAGGGCCAGATTCTATTTGCGACCACCATCTCTCTGCCGCTTTCCGAGGCCGACACCGCGAGCCCGCACAAGCTATGGATCTGGAATGGTCACGCGCCAACTTCGATCGATCAGCCCGTCGAGCACAAGACGGAAGACCGCGGTTCGAATCAGGCAGTGACCGAATCGGCAGCAGTCCCTTATCTTTCCGCGGACGGAAACCATCTGTTCTGGTTTGCCAACCAAACGCGGCGATTGCAGCGCGAAGAGGTCGATCTTTCCACTACCATCACTTTTCAGGCGTGGCAAACCGATCTCGAGGGCAAGGCGCGAGAGGAAGTGATCTCCACGAAACTGCCGGATTGCCGCTGTCCGACTGGAACATGCGAAGAGAGCTGCCCTATGTTCGCCGCTTGGACGCCTGAGGGCGGCGTCCAGAATTTCTTTCTGACCACGCAGATCGTGGCTGGGCAGACCACAACCACGTACAAGGAGAGCACCCGATATCAATTCGAAGGCGGTAAATGGGCTGCGACCGCACTGCCCGAACCGCTGCAGGGCGTGCTCGATGCAAACTTGACTGGGAGCATGATTGCGGAAGCGATCCCCGACACCGGCTGCTGCGGATGGTCGAACCAGAGCAATGATCAAACCCTTGTGCTGACAGACGGCAAGACTCACACCATCTTCGACGAGCAGGTGACATACAAGAACGCCGACTATGACGTGAGTTTCTTCACGATGAACGCCCGCTTGTCCCCCGACGCGGCACGCGTCGCAATGACCATCGCCGCCACAGCACAAAGCAACAAGCCGATTCAATTATCAGAACAGGGACAGGCAAATCCTGAAGAGTCGCAGCTCATTCGTAAAGCATTGCTTGATCTGCCGGCCGTTGAGGTCAAGAGCGTGGAGGACACTCCGCGGCGGTTAGCGTTTGTTCCGCACGCGGCGTTGGTCGGATGGCTCAACGACAAGGAGTTGCTGATCATCGAAAATCACATGCTGGTCGCGTACAACGTAGGAACCGGGGCGCGGCGGAAGTCGACCGTGAAGGTAGAAGACGCTCTGCACGTGTTTCTGCGCTAACTCGGAATGAGCAAATCGGGAAAGCGAGAACGTAGGGACAGCCGCCTTCGGCTGTCCGCCGAGCGAAAGCTCGGCTCTCACATTCTTTCCCGAGGGTTCGCGCGGTAAATGATGTACCCGAGCACGTTCGCTCCCAACACCACTCCCGCAATCTTCAGCGAATAGCGCCCAGAGTTCCCCACATTAATAATCGGGAAAACTGAGAGCACCACGAACAGAAGCGTGACCAGAAACCCCGAGATTGCAGCCACTCTGACGCCCAGACTCGCACGCAGTCCCCGCTCCCGCCGCGCCAGCACAGGAATCGCAAACAGCGCCAGGTAAGCGATTCCATAGAAGGTAAAGCTCCAGGTGAGAAGCAGTTCGAACGATTCATCATGACCCACTCCAATGAGCGAAGCGATCGCCACCACCAGCGTCGCTACTCCCAGAAACAGGACGGAGTTTACCGGCGTCTTGTATCGCGGATGCAGTCGCGAAAACCATTCCGGCAGCAAATGATCCCACCCTGCCACCATGGGAAGCCGCGTACTCGCGGTGAAAAAGGCGCAGAAGGTCGCCAGGTAGTAGATCAACAGAAACAGCACCGCCAGCGGCATGACAATCGTGTCCCCGCCCAAAGCGTGGAAGCCGCGGCTCAGTGCCTGCGGGATGGGTGCAACCACATCTTCGGCCGAAGGTGGAACGAAAGCGAGGATCGCGCTCGTAGCGAGAATATAGATCAACGCGACGATGGGCGCCGCCAGCCAAACTGAGCGAGGCAGGTGGCGTTCAGGATCGCGGCATTCTCCCGCAAAAACCGCGACGTACTCGAAGCCCGTCAGAGCCCCGAACATCATTTTGGTGAAAACGCTCAGACTAAAGAGCGTGAGAGGCGGAGCAACCAGCCGCAACGGATGATACTCATTCAGAGTACCGCGCCACACATTAACAAACGGGATCACGATGAGTGCGGCAATGGTGATCAGAAAAACTGCCGCCCCCACGTTGTTGATCCATTTGCCAATCCCTAGTCCAAGTCCAGCCACTGCCATGGTGGCTGCAATCATCAGCACGCACGCGGCAATGGTCGTGGCCTTGCTGGCCGTGATCCATGCCGCCGCCGGGGTCACATAAGGCAGGAACGAGACCGTCAACAGTCCGCCAATGCCGACGTAGATAATTGCGTACAGCCATAAGTTCCAGGCCACCATAAAGCCAACCTGGTCACCAAATGCGAGCCGCGCCCATTCGTACAATCCGCCTTCGATCGGCAATCGCCTGTTCAGGTGCATGACGACGAGAGCTTGGGGAATAAAGAACGTCGCGATCGCCAGAATCCAGAAGACAACGTGAGAGGAGCCCGCTTTCACCGCCGTTCCCATGTAATCGGCAACGATGATGATCAGCAGTTGCGCTAAGACAATGTCCCAGAGCCCGAGTTCCTTGCGGAGGGCAGAACTGTGGACTTTAACTTCGGCCTCTGCCTGCAAGAGCGACGGATTCTCAGTGATAGGCACGATCTGTCTGAAGAAGGTGCCCCATCCTTGTCTCCGCGATCTGTGGCGACAGGGTGGGGATTTTGACTTGCGATCAATTTTTCCCGGCTGCTGCTACGGCGGGTTTCAGCAGCAAATCCTGATAGTCGAAGCTGAAGTCAGCCAGCGGCGAGACCGCTGCCATCTTGGCGCTCTCCATTGATCCGTCGGGCTTTAGCGAGAACGTTACGAATGCATCCTCAATCGTGCGCACTCGCCAGTGCGCCTTGAAGGTGTCGTATTGCCAGGGTTGTAGGTCTCCGACCATGCTCGGCGTGTGATCGAAGCTGATCACCAGCCCACCATTCTCGAACCGTACCGTTATAGGCCCGTACCACGCGTCGTTGTACGTTCCCGCATATTTCTCGAGAGGCAACGAGGGTTTGGAGTTGGCCGCACGCGCACCTTGGGCTATTTTCATCGCCTCCGCAGCTTCTTTCTCCTGGTGGTCTTTCACGGCTTTGAATGCACCGATCCAGTCCGTAGACGGCAGTTGCATATAGTGATCGAGAACGTGAAAGAGAATCGCATCGAATGCGCCGTCCTCCTCGGCGTTCGTGAGAATTACGACTCCAATGTTCTCCTCCGGCACGAGCATGACGCGAGAAACGAATCCACCCACTCCTCCGGTATGCCCTACCAGCTTGCGCCCGTGATATTCGCGCAGTCCCCAGCCGAGCGCATAGTCGGCGAAGTTGGTCTTGAGTCCGGCCAACGCGGGCGGGGGATCCCCCGTCGGGAGA
The DNA here is from genome assembly GCA_020073385.1 of Terriglobia bacterium. Classification (GTDB taxonomy): domain Bacteria; phylum Acidobacteriota; class Terriglobia; order Terriglobales; family Acidobacteriaceae; genus Sulfotelmatobacter. Next base: position 83,280 of record JAIQFH010000016.1, read on the forward strand.
ATCGTCTGCGGCGACCACATTTCCCGCGAGCGCTGTTCCGTGAACAAGCGTCCATCCCGATCAGTGAATTTCCCCCGATTCAACTGTAACTGCACCCACTTGGCCATGTCGGCCGCGCACGAGTTGATCGAACCCGCCGGCCCCACATTATCCAGATCCTCCAGCGGAATGACCTGCAGTTTGCCGTCAACGCGCGAATGCGGATAGGCGTAATCATCGCCGGGCTTGAAATCTTTGCTGCTGACTGTCGAATGCTTCATGCCCAGCAGCTCAAAAATACGTTGGCGCACGTAGTCGTCCCATGATGTTCCGGTGACTGCCGGAATGATCTGTCCGGCAGTCATATACAGAAGGTTGTCATAAGCGTAGTGGCTGCGGAAACTGGACTGCGGTTTCATGAACCGCAGCTTGTGGATGATCTCATCGCGGGTGTAGGTGGTATGCGGCCAGAACAGCAGATCCCCTTCTCCCAGTCCCATGCCGCTGCGGTGAGTGATCAGATCGCGGATCGTCATCTCGTGCGAAACGTAGGGATCGTACATCACAAAACCCGGAAGGCGCTCGTAGACGCGGTCATCCCATGAGAGCTTCCCCTGGTCGATGAGCGTCGCCAGCGCCGCAGTGGTAAACGCTTTGGTGTTCGACCCGATCGCGAACATGCTGAATTCGTCAACCGGCGTCGGATCGCCGAGTTTGCGCACACCGTAGCCTTTAGCCACAATGATCTTCCCGTCTTTCACAATCGCGACCGCCATTCCGGGTACGTCGAACGTTTTCATCGAATTCGCAACGTATCCGTCGAGATCCCCCGGTGGCGCGCTGGGCGCGGCGGCAGTTTGTGCCCACATCGAAACTCCGAGACTCAGCAAGGCGAACAAACATTTGAAGGTGCGGGGCAGATGATGTTTTCCCATAGTGTGTCTGTAGCTGAAGACGCCGAGATTAGAACACACACGCGGCAAATTTCCGAGTGCTCACTTTGGCGGAAAGCGGAAGAAAGCCGGGAGTCGAGAGCGGCAGGATGACTCCCGGCTGATCAGACGGATCAATTCATGCGGTCCGAGACTACGGCAGTGATGTAGTCGAGCAGGTGATCGATATCAAGTTCACTCTCCAGCAACTCCTGCATTTCAGAAGCGCTGAAACCACTTCTGGCCGCGGCTTCCTGAAGAAGGTCGCTGTAATCGGTCGCCTGGCTGCGGTAAAAGTTCATTGCGTGCTCCTGGAATCTGTTGGTTGTCGGTGATAAAGAGGGGCAGGGCGAGACACACGGGAAATCCCCCCCGGGAGCCCAGAGTACTCGCCAGACTGCCCCCCTTCCTGCTTCGCACACGCGAAGCAAGCTTGAGTGCAGCCAGCCGTCAGGTTTAGCGCCGGATGGAACGAAAAAGAATGGGCCGGAAGTTGGGATCCAGATGTGTGAACACGACATCGGACTCGAGATCTGGATGCCAGAACTGAGCGATCTTGGGAAACTGGAACAACGCCGCTACGGCGACTGCAGGAGGTGCCGTCGTGCCCCGGGCGTGCACCACCAATGGAGCAGTCCCTTGATGGAACGCCGTGTCGGGCAGATCAACGTCGGGCAGCACCACGATCAACAGCATGATGAACACAAGGCAGCTGAGCATGACGAGCGTCGGGCCTTTGACCTTCCACCGCGACATAGTTGAACTGTTTTGCCAGAGTTTGCTGCTGAAGTCAATCCCTCGGATGTGCCGTATCCCCAAAAAGGGGCACTCCAAACCCGCCAAATCAGCGACTCTCGGCACGCATCAGAAACGAAAAGCCATCAACCTTGTGGAGGACTTTGCCGGGCGAATCTGGCACTGCAGGAACCTTTCCCGACTGCACTTTATCGAACGCCGAAACCAACTGCGCGAGTACAGTTGGGGAAGCTACCGGAATGTTGTGCGCTCCCAGCACTAGCTTGACTTGTGGCGCCAAAGCTGCGAGGCGGCGAATCGATGCCGCATACGCAGCCAGGTCTGTTTCCGGACGGAAGAGCCAAATGGGCGCCGGATAGTACGTGTCCCCCGTAAACAGTAGTCCATTGGCGCGATCGATCAATGTAATTGCGTCGGGAGTGTGCCCAGGTGTCGTCACAACTTCGAGCTTGCGGCCGCCCAGGTCCAATCGGTCACCGTCATGAACGATGGCTGTGATTTTCCACGGGCGGGTGACGTAAGTCTTTGGATCAAATCCGGCGGGCAGCGTCCCACAGATTTGATCGGGCGTGACTTCGGCCTGCGCATCTTCCCGCGATCCCATGGCATTCTTCCGCGTGAAGTCCGTATCCATGCCGTAGATGTCGGCGAAGTCCCAATTGCCTCCGACATGATCATCGTGCGTGTGCGAGTTCAGCACCACAATCGGTAGCTTTGTCAGCTCCGAGGTCACTTTCTTGATATCGCTGATACCCATGCCGGTATCGAACAAGAGGGCACGCTTCTCGCCCAGGATCAGATAACTGATGACCTCCTCAGCCTGGTGTGGCTCGTAAATCGCGAACACGCCCGGCGCAGGTTTGTACACCTCAAACCAAGGGTCGCTCACTTTGACGCGCTCAAGCGTTTTGTATTCCGCCCTTGGAAGGGGGCGGCACCACTCCGGGATGGCAGTTTGCGCCGCCATCGTCAGCGCGGTCAGGAAAGTTGCAAGAAAAGCTGCGTGCTTTTTCATGTTGAATCGTGGCGATAGCTCGGCGTATCCAACTACGTTGCAGCCGATTCGAGAGCAATTGTAGCTGCTGAGACAAGGATGGTACGCTCACAAGTCAAGGTAAACTATGATTTCTCGTGACTTCATTTTCTGGGAAGTGGACGTACAGCGGGATTTCGTGCTGCCCGGCGGAAATCTGTATGTGCCCGGGGCAGAGAAGTTGCTGCCAAACATTCGTCGCCTTACCGATGCCGCGCGGCAGGGGAAAGTCTTTCTTGTCTCGCACGGAGATTTCCATACTCCGAACGATCCTGAGTTCAAGGTGTTCCCGCCTCACTGCGTGAAAGACACGCCCGGCTCCGAACTGGTTCCCGAGGCTATCACGGAGAATGTCGCACGCGTTGCCAACGAGCCGGACGCGAATCTCCCCGATGATCTCACCCGGTATCAGCAGATCCTGCTGGAAAAGCAGACATTGAGCATCTTCGAAAGCCGCCATGCTGATGCGCTGGTGAAAAGGCTGGGGAATCAAGCAGAGTTCGTCGTCTTTGGCGTGGTCACCGAATACTGTGTGAGATTCGCCGTCAAAGGCCTGCTCGAACGCGGTCGCCGTGTCGCCGTGGTCACGGATGCTATCGAGACTTTGAAAACAGAAGAAGGCAAAAAAGCAGTTGCTGAGTTCGTCCGCCTCGGGGCAAGACTAACGACCACCGATAAGGCTCTCGCCGCCCTCGAACGGTGAGCTTGTTCTCTATGCTTGGCAGGTCGCTCGAAATCTTCGATTTGGACGGAGCTTTGAAAGCGCAGTTTTCGCCGAGGCCGCAGTCTTAAAAAACTGCAATGCGGATAAGTTGCAAACGACTTCGACACCTAAGTTTTGAAAGGGCGCGGCTTCAGCCGCGCCGCAATTCACGCAACCTATTCGCGGCTTTAGCCGCTGAGGGAAATTCCATCCCTGCCGTCTAGTGCCTGCCGCGATCGCGGTCGTCGCGATCGTGGTCGCCATGGTTGTGCCGCCACGTCCAATACTCCTTTTGCTCCTCGGGACGAAGTTTGCGGAAGTCGCGGCCCCGGTCGCGATGCGTCTCGTCGGCCCAGCGGCGGTAGTAGACGCCCTCGTCATCGTTCCAAACGTGATAGTCCGTGTAGTACGGGTCGTACACCCGGTAATAGTGATGCTCACAGGCGATTCCCGCCAACGACGAAGCCAGCGCGCCAGCCAGCAACAGAGACCGGAACGGTTGCGAACCTGAACTCATGGTTCCTCCCCTTTGCAGTCAGAAACACTTGTGAGGCGGATTAGTTGCTGAGAAGGCAACTTCGGTTTCATGGAATTTTATGCCGCGAACGATCGGAGAAGCCCGTTCGCACAGGGGCGTGGGCAGGCGGCGGCGCCTGCGTTTACTTCCGAACTGTATTTCTTTTTCTTTCGAAACCTTTTCAATCAACGTCCACTGTAATAGACTACTGTGTCTTCTCGTGGAGGATAAGATTGGGAAATCCGTTGCGCGCGCTGCTGGACTTGCCGGAACAGGAGCGAGTCGATCGCGGCTTGGAACATACGCCGTGCGAAATCTGGCAGCAGCCGGACACGTGGGGCACGACATTCCGCATCTGCTCTGAGCGAGAGCGCGAGCTGAATGAGGCTCTGCGGCGTGCGGGAATCGGCCGCGGCACGGCGTCGCCGACGGTCTACCTGGTCGGCGCAGGCACCTCCGACTATGCCGGTCGTGCTCTTGCGCCCCTGCTGCGTCGACGCTGGGGATGCGATGCCTGGGCTGTGCCCTCGACTACTCTGCTTACCGATTTCGAACAGTTCCACTCTGCCGGCAAAGAATATCTTTGGATTTCATTTTCTCGTTCGGGAGATAGTCCGGAAGGCGTGGCAGCTCTCGAGCGTGCGCTGCAGCGGAGCGGTGCGATTCACCATCTGGTGATTACTTGCAACCAGAAAGGACGGATGGCGGAACTTTGCGCTCGCCATCCCGAGCGCGCGCTGGCACTCGTGCTTGACGACGCGGTCAACGACCGCGGCCTGGCCATGACCAGTTCCTTCACCAACATGTTGGTCGCGGGCCAATGCGTTGCGCATCTCGATGATCTCGAAGAATTCGGTGCGGTCGTTTCGGGCTTATCCGCATGCGGCCGTCAGTTTCTTCCCATCGCAGCCGAAACTGCGGCCGAAGTCACTTCGCTGGGATGTGCGCGCGCCTGCTTCGTGGGATCGGGAGTGCTGCGCGGCGTGGCCGATGAATGTGCGCTGAAGGTCGTCGAGTTAACCGCCGGGAAAGTGACCACCCTGGCCGAAACTCCGCTGGGCCTGCGTCACGGCCCCATGTCGAGTGTGGACGGGGAAACACTCTTCGTTGCATTTCTCTCCAGCGATGCCCGTCGTCGCGGCTATGAACTCGATCTGCTCCGCGAGATCGATCGCAAGCGCCTCGGCCGCGTCCGACTGGTGGTGACAGCCGGAGACGGCGCCGACGTCTCGGAACTCGCTGACTACCGCCTGCCTCTGAACTGCCCCATGGATCTTCCCGACTGCTACCGTCCCGTGCTCGACGTGATGCTCGGCCAACTCCTCGGCTTGTTCGCCTCCCTCCGCTGCGGTCTCAAGCCCGACCAACCAAGCCCCACAGGGGCCATCACCCGCGTCGTGCAGCCAATCAAGCTGTATTCGTAGCCGGATCGATTCCACTACAATCCCTCCCAGCGGAGGAAGAACTATGGCGCGACCATTTTCTTCGGGCGGGGCAAATTATGTCGGCGTCCGCGATCTCGCAACTTCAGTATCTTGGTACAAGGACAAGCTCGGATTGCGCGAAATCGACCTCGAAATGGATGACTCCGAGGGATGCACTGCGCTTGGCTTCTCCGACGACGAATATATCGTTGAACTCGGACCGCCAGGCAAGCCCACCGAAGAACTCAGACCTATTCTCTTCACAAAGAACATTCAGAAGGCCCGGGACTACGTAAGTTCGCGTGGAGCCACACTCGGCCCAAATGAACGAGATGCACAAGGCACAACCTATTTCGAAATCCGAGATCTCGAAGGCAATGTGATTGAGATTTGCGAGGAACCTTGACCTGTATTTTGATAGCTCGCGAGTTGTACCGTATGCGGATTCTTTTTTCACTAGACGTGGGACGCGGTAAGATGCTGCCTATCGACTGCGGAGGCCACCATGAGTAAGGAAATCTCTCGCCGGGAATTTCTCGAGAACGTCGGAATGGGTGCTGCGGCTGGCACCAGCCTTTTGCTGCTGAAGGATATCGCCGGCGCTGAACCGGCGAAGAACGTCCTTCCCTCACGCACATTAGGAAGAACAGGTGCCAAAGTCTCGATCCTCGCATTCGGTTGCGGCAGCCGCTTCCTGATGTACAAAGATGTCGACAGCGCCACAGCCATCCTTAATCACGCGATCGATCTGGGTATCACCTATCTCGACACGGCGTACGCCTACGGCGATGGCGAGAGCGAAACCCGCGTCGGCCGCGTGTTGGCCACGCGCCGCAAAGACGTCTGGCTGGCCACGAAGATTCCCGATCGCAGCCGCGATGAATTCCTGCGTCGATTGGAAGCCAGTCTGAAACGCCTGCAGACCGATCATGTCGATCTGGTTCACATCCACAGCCTCGGCCAGGCCGATGATCTCGAGAAGATCGAGGCCAAAGACGGTGCACTGAAGGGCCTGATGGAAGCTCGCGAGCAGAAAATGGCTCGCTTCGCCGGCATGACCAGCCACACCAACGGTGAAGTGATGGCTAAGGCAATCGAGCGGCACGACCTCGACTGCGTGCAAATGGCGCTCAACGCATCGCGCAACGGCCGGTTCGAAGAGCTTGCGCTCCCAGCGGCCAACGCTAAGAACTTGGGCGTGATCGCGATGAAAGTAACTGGGCAGGAATTTCTTGTGGGCGAAGGAGCAGGGAAGGCCGACATGAGTTCGCTGCTACGCTATTCGATGAGCTTGCCCGTGACGACCGCGGTCGTGGGAATGCCGAAACCAGAAATGCTGGCCCACAACGTCGAGACCGCACGGTCGTTTTCGGCTCTCAACGATCAGGAGAAAGACCAGCTAAGGCAGAAACTCAACGGATCCCGCGAGGGCCTGGAGAAGCGCCTGGTTGGCCACTGCGATGGGCCAACGCAGAATCCCGAAGTGTTCTGGGCTTAGCGCTGTAATTCTTCACGCCCCGAGCGGTGTCGAAGTCGGTTCGTACGGGCAGAACGGGTCGGTGCCGAGCGCGTCCCCGGTGTAGGCGAAGGCGCGGGCGCGCGATCCGCCGCAGATGTGGCTGTACTCGCACGCGCCACACTTGCCGTGGAACTGATCGGGTGAGTGCAATCCGCGGAAGATCTCGGAGTTGCGATAGATGTCGACGAGCGAATCGACGCGCACGTTGCCGCAGCGCAGCGGCAGGAATCCCGAAGGATAAATCTCGCCGAGGTTCGAGACGAAAACGATGCCGTGTCCGTCGCGAATCTGGAATCCGTGATACACCGAGCTCGACTTCATCTCCGGTGCATGCATTCCCGACCCACGCATCGTCTCAATCGCGATGCGGCGATAGGACGGAGCTTCGGTTGTCTTGACCTGGAAAAGTGAGTGCTGCGATAGCTCAAACACCCAGCGCATGATGCGTTCCCCTTCTGCGGGCGATACTTCATTCAGCGCCTTACCTCGTCCGACGGAGATCAGCATGAACAGGCTCCAGCGCATGACGGGAAATTCGCGGGACAGCAACTCGTTGATCGCGGGCAGATCATCGGCAGTCTCTTCGGCAACGAGCGTGTTGACCTGGATCGGGAGACCGAGGCGTCCGCAATGGCGTGCGGCTTCCATGGTGCGGTCAAACGTTCCGGGAACGGCGCGAATCGCGTCGTGCTTCTCGGCGCAGGAGCCGTCGAGGCTCAGGCCGAGGCTCTGAATTCCATGAGCCTTCAGCTTGTCGATCGCATCATTCGTCAACTCAGGCGTGGCGCTCGGAGTAATCGAGACTTCGAGCCCCAATCCGTTGGCGTAATCGATGAGCGAATAGATATCGCGGCGGCTAAGCGGATCGCCTCCGGTGAGAATCAAATGGGGAAGGGGATTGCCGAACTCGACCAACTGGTTCAGGAAGCGCTTGCTCTGCTCGGTGCTGAGCTCCAGTGGATTCGCCGTGGGCATCGCCTCGGCGCGGCAATGCTTGCAGGCCAAGCCGCAAGCCTGGGTCATCTCCCAGTAGACGAGCAGTGGATTTTTGGAAAAATCATGAGCCACATGGCCCATTTTTGGAGTAGTGCCTGCAACAACTGCCATGACGAACCCCCTTCGGCGACTAGCTAGGAAAGAACACCCACAAGCAAGTCTTAGGGTAGTTTCGGGTCTGTAAAAAGGCTGTGATTTGAATCACAGGGGGTCGTGACAGGTCTCGCAGAAGGGGCAGTACTTGGCACCCGGTTCTCATTTCTCAGTTCGTCGGGACCATCCTGAGAAGGTCACTGATTAATACCCCCTCCCCCTCCCGGTCTATTGGAATCATGGAGTTAGGGGGAAATCGAAAATAAGATCTTGGGCTTTAATCACTTGCGGGCAAAATCTTGAGCCCGTGTGACTTACAGCCGATCATCGATTTCCGATCGTCTGTGCCATTATTACGGAGTGAGATTTCTCAGTCAAGGTTAAGTGAACATCCGGAAGAATGTTCTGTGGAAAAAGTCGCGCTAAGGACGCGGCCTGGAACGACGAGTGAAAATAGGGCGCTAGCGCTCAAAACCCGGTTCGGGGAAGAAGTTGAGCGTAAAGAGATGTTGCACTTCACCATCCTGTTGAAACGCAGCCAGCCTCGCAGCATTCATTGACTTGGCGCGTTCCAGACTTGGATTTCAACCCATTATTGGGGACAACGTTGTACTGCAGGGTGTTGTCGTTGGTGTGTTTTTTCAAGGGCCTCAACTCCAAATAATTTCGAGCGTAAACTGTGCCCATGCCCCTAGGAGAGAGATTGGAACGGCGTGCGGTTGAAGCACTAGTTGGCCGCCGCGCAGAGCTCGAGCGGTTGGAGGCTTTTGCCTTAGGAGATGAACCGCTGGTGATGCATATTCAGGGCATCCCGGGCATAGGAAAAACTCACCTGCTGAATGCGCTGGCGGCAAGTATGGGCGGAAAGGGCGTTTTCGTAGTGCGGATCGACGCCCGCTGGTGCGAGCCTTCCCCGGCGGCCTTGTGCCGAGCGATCTGCAGGGAGATTGGTGCCCCGGAGTTTGAAGAATCCCCAGTAGTGGCAAAGAGTCTCTCGGACGGGGCCAAGCGAACTCTCCTGGTGCTCGACAGTTACGAATCTTTCCGTCTGCTGGACTCCTGGCTAAGGCAGGTTTTTCTGCCCTTGCTCGGCGACAGTGTGCGCACCATCCTGTCCAGTCGCGAACCACCCCGACCAGCTTGGCGTATTGCCCCGGCGTGGAGAGGCCTATTTGATTCGATGCTCCTGGAAATATTTTCTCCGGAAGTGGCTCTAGAGTATCTGACCGCGGAGGGCGTGCCGGAGGGCAGCGCGCGGGAGTTGAATCGGGTTGCGCGCGGGCATCCGTTGGCACTTTCCCTGGGATCGGCACTCTACTTCGCGGGCGGGCAGGTGCGTGGGAGCGCGGCTACTCGTCATCAGGTACTGGAGCATATGGCGGAGCTCTTTCTGGAGGACGCCGATTCGGCAACCAGACAAGTCGTACAGGCCGCCTGCCTGGTCCGAACAGCCACCGCACCGCTACTGGCGGCCATGCTGCCAGATATCCCGGCCGATGAGGCGCTGGACCGGCTGCGTGCGCTGCCGTTTGTTAGGGTAGGTCCTCACGGACTGCTGGTGCATGAAGCCGTTCGCGGGGCGGTGACGGCTGCGCTCAAGTCCCGTGATCCCGTGCGATACCAGGCGTACCGCCGCGCAGCTTCGCAGGCTGTGCGTGACCGATACAGGCAGGCACCGCGATCCGACCACTGGCGTTGCACGGCGGATGTGCTCTACCTGCTGGAAAACGAGAACCTACGCGAAGGTTTCTTCCCCACAACGGAGAGCCCGGTTTCCGTCGAACCAGCCCGCGCCGACGACTGGACATCCATTTCAGCGATCATTCACAGCCTCGATGGGCCACAGTCGCGGCAAGCGCTGGAGCAATGGTGGCACTACCATCCGGAGTCATTCTTTGTCGTGCGGGATGAACATGGCGGGGTGCAAGGTTTCTACCAGGCAATTGTGGCATCGAAGGTTCACAAAAATGTGATTGGGAGAGACCCGCTTGCGGCAAGCTGGGCCAGGGACCTACCGCGTTCAGAAGATAGGGCCGCCACTCTCTGGCTGCGGCGTTCCTTGGATCGCGACACGGGAGAAGGGCCGTCATCTGGCCAGGCGGCCTGCTGGCTCGACATCAAACGTACTTATTTGGAACTGCGTCCGCGGCTGCGCTGGGTCTATACCTGCTACTGTGATGCGGAGCTATATCGCCGCTCCTTCGAGCAATTGGGATTCCGGCTGGCGGACGAAGGCCGCCCGCTCCTCGACAGGGTTATGCAACACACATTTCGTCTCGACATGGGAGTGGATTCAGTCGATGGCTGGCTTGGCAACCTACTTGCCCAGGAAACCGGCACGGCAACAGGCGAGGCTGCGGGTCACTCGCCATTGCTGGATGAGCAAGCGCGTGAGTTAGTGGTGAGCGGAAGCCGAATTGGCCTGACCCCGCTTGAGTTCGGAGTCTTCGCATATCTTGTGGCCAGGCCGAACAGGGCTGTGGCTCGCTACGAACTAGTGGAGGCAGTCTGGGGATATGGAAAGGAAGCGTCAACCAGCAACGTGGTTGAAACGGTGGTGCGCTCTGTCCGACAGAAGCTAGGAGCGCACCGGAACGCGCTGGAGACGGTGCGGGGAGTTGGCTACCGATATCGGCCAACAACCTGAACTTGCGCTCCCCGCACGGGGTTGAATGGTAGTTCAGGGGCGAGCCTCAATAACCAGGTTGAACGGCGTTTCCATGGCCACCTTCGCGCTTCGGAACCCGGCATCCTTGAGGATTGCAAGCAATTGGGTAGCGCCAGCCTGCGCTCCCAGTGAATAGCGTCCTCCTTGCGACAGGGCGTTCTGGGTACAGAAACCAGCGGAAGCCGAGTAGTACATCCTTGCTACAGGGCCGACATTTTCCTCAGCCCGGTCCTTTGCGAACGGTTCCACCAGCATGAGTGCACCATTGGGGGCCATTGCCTGCCGGCAAGACCAGACCGCTTCCAGCGGATCACCCATGTCGTGGAATGAATCCATGAAGCAGACCAGGTCGAACCTCTCCTTGCTGCTCGCAAGCACCCGCGCGGTTCCCACCTCAAAGCGAATCTGATCGGCCACTCCGGCCTGCTTCGCTCGTTCCCGCGCCACGGTAATCGAAGATTCATGGTAGTCAATTCCCACGAACTTGGACTTCGGAAAAGCCTGCGCCATCAGGATGGCCGAGGCGCCGTGCCCGCAGCCGACGTCGGCTACACATCCGCCATTTTCTAACTTCTCCTGGACACCGCTGAGAGATGGAATCCAGGTTTGAGTCAGGTGCGCCCGGTATCCGTTGCGAAAAAAGGCCTCCGTTGCGGTGAACAGCCGGCAATTGTGTTCGTGCCAGCCCATTCCCTTGCCAGAACGAAAAGCGGCGAGGATTTGGTCTTCGTCATGCCACAACGAAGCCGCTACGTCAAAAGCCGGCGTAAGAAATGCGGGACTATCCGGATTCGCCAGTACAAAAACGTGTTCAGGTGGCAGTAAGTACTGGTTGGTGTCAGTGTCGAACAGCACATATCCGCCCGCGACCTGCCCGTTAAGCCACTCTCGGACAGAGCGCTCGTTGGTGGCGGTGCGGCGTGCCAGTTCATCCGAATGGATGGGACCACTCTCTGCCATGGCCCGGTAAAGGCCGAGCTTGTGCCCAAGGTTGGTCATGACACCAGCCATGGCGGCTGCGAGATCGGTGACCACCTGACCGGCGAACTGCTCGATTCTCCGCTGCATGTCTTCCCTGATGGGATTGGAACTGGGACTCTGCATTACTGACCTCCTGCCATCAGGGCGTCTGGTTCTGAATATTGCACGCAAAAATCCGGCAGAGGAGCCCGCGTGAGAGCCGAGAGGGAACTCTCTATATCCCATAGCTGGGACTGGGTGGATACTACAGCAGGATTGTTGCGCACGGCCTGGACTACCGGGTGGTTCAGGTAAGCCTTGGCGGTTTCACGGTTGGCAAATAGATACATGCCTCCCATCTCAAACTCCTCCTCCTGGAAGACCCATATCTTCCAGATCAGACCTTCTACCGAGGCAATGACGATAGCGGCTTCTCGGCTCCGGGCAAGCAAAACATCTGGCGGTACCCGCAACTTGAAGCGCAGGTGCAAGACGGTGTAGGTGGTAGCGCTCTTCTCTGACATTTCGTTTCTCCAATGTGTTTAACTCTGCATCTGTGGCAGATACAAGTTGAGTCTAGGAGTCCTGGAATGTTCCGAGATGAGAGCATGATGAGAACATGATGAGAATTGGGGACTGTGCCGCTGCAGCCGCTGCTGCATGCTGGTGGCTTGAGGAGATCGATGGCCGGATGACATCCGCCGAAAGGGGTCCGATCGAAACCAACGCGAAGTGATGACTGACGTTGGCTCGTGGTGGACGCTGGACCAGTTTTTCCGGATCGAATTTTTCAAGAGCCACAGGCCATTTCATCCGTGAGCGACAGGAAGGTTGAAATGGCGAGTGGTTGGTGAAAATGCGACTAATCAGGTCTTAGTCGGTACCATCCTCGAAACAATCGCGGCCACTACGGGCGGCTCGTGCTGGCCTAGCTCGCCTTCGAGAGTGTAGGAGCGCTCGAAGGCGTTGGGCCCGGTGATTTTCATTTCCCAGCGATCATTTGCCTGCGAGCCCAGGATTACGACCCGCCAGTCGCCGGAGCGATCCGCGAAGATGTGCTCGATGATGGCTTCCAACTCCCGTTGCAGTGTCGGATCACCGGTATTGTGCATTTCGACCGTCACAGCCATAGGCTGAGTCTACGACATACCTCTGCTCTCTTTGGGGATCATTCTGTGAATTCCGGGTAATGGAAGAAGCTTACACGCAGAGAGCGCTGAGGTTTCGCAGAGCGCGCGGAGAAAATCTGGGGAAACCGCCGACTTTTCTTGGCTGGCTTTCCTAAGGGCCATCGACAATGGTAATTAGCGGGCAGCGGTACCAGCCTCCAATAATCAAGGAGCGGTGTCAAAAATCACACTGGGTATGGGGATGCGCTCCTCCAAGGTCATCATTCTTCTCGCGCTGCTACTGGCTGCCGGCGTCGCTTCTTCAACCGACAAACTCATTGCACTAACCTTTGACGACGGGCCACGGCCCTACGTCCTGTTCGGCTCGAAGGGGGAGCATCCGGGGCCGGGGCTGGTCAACGTGCTCGACAGCAACGGCGTCAAGGCGACGTTTTTCGTCGTGGGATGGCGGCTCACGCCTAAGACGTGGGGAGAGCGGCGCGCCGAAGAGAATGTCGGGATCACGTGCCTCGACGCGGCGGAGCAACTGGTGCGGCACGGCTTCGAATTGGAAGACCACACTTATAGCCACGTCGAGCTGCGCAGCGCGGAGCGGAAAAAGGGAGAGCAGTGGGTGCTGGGCGACGTGAACCGGGGAGCGGAAGCGATCAGGGCGGTTACGGGCACGGCGCCGCGCTACTTGCGTCCTCCAGATTGGATCATTCCTGACGATGCGCGTCACGATCTGGAGCGGCAAGGCTATCAACTGCTGACTATCTCGTCGGAGAATCCGATTGCGTTACGTGACATTAATTCGCTCGATTATCTTTGCGCCGGTCGAAATCCCTCGGGATGCCCCAAGCCTTCTCTGACCGGCGGAGTGCTGAAGCAGATCGAGCAGCGGGAAAAGCACGGGGTGTACACGCACATTCTTGCTTTCCATGAACTGTCGACGACGGCGGCGGTGATGCCGGAGTTGATTACTGAGCTCAAGGCGCGGGGATACCGCTTTGTCACGCTGAGCGAGTACATGCGGCTGGTGGCGGGGAAAAAGTAGTTGATGAATGCGGTGGCGATATTTCGCCGATTACCCATCCCTCCTGCAACATGCGATCCTAGAATTACCATAGGTGAAATCAACTCAGGGACACTGGTCCGACGTGCCCCTCAAGGGCTAAAAGCCCGCGTCTTTTCTGGCTTCGGACGGCGCGGCTAGAAGCCCGCGCCCTCTCGAAGACCACTTATGAGACAAGTTCTGAGTGTGGCACTTGAGAAAGTGTCGTGCCTCTGCGCCCTCGTTCCCGCTGCTTGCGGTATTTGTTGTGCATGCCACGACTTCTACTCCTCTTCTCGATCGTCGGAGGCCTGACGACACTCTCATACGCACAATACGCAGAAGACTCTCCGCCGCGGTTCGAAGTGTATGGCCTGGCATCTGGCCTGAAGACGGTCGACGCCACCGGTACTCTAGTCGTCGTGAATCCGGGACCTAATTCGCCTCTCGGATTCACTCCGAGCGGGCTTGCCTCCGGCGCGCGGGCCGGCTTCGTGCGGCGGCACGAGAACGTCGGGTTAGTCGCCGATCTCGGATTCCACAAGTATTCCGACCGCACCGGGTCGACCTCACTCGCGCCTCTCATGGTGGGCCTTCGGGTTTATTCCGATGAACACTATCGAACCAGCTTCTTCGGCGAAGGGTTGGTGGGGGCGTACCGGTGGACAGTAAATTCGGGGAACGTTCATTTCACGACCGGCAAGGGAATTGTGTTGGGCGGTGGAGGGATGGATATTCGGCTGACCCGGGGGCTGGTCTGGCGGGTTTTTGAATTTCAGATCGGGCTCGCAGGCGCGCGGAATGGCCCGCTTTTGACGGGCGGGCCCTCCACGGGGATCGCATATCGATTCGGGGGACGTTGAACTCTTACGGCCGCTGGGTTATGCGAATGTAGCGATAAGGGACGGTGAGTAACTGTTACGCGACATCACCGCACGTCGAATAGGAACTCGTTCTCTGACGATGTGAGTTGAAAAATTCAACAGTCGTCGTCGGATTTTTGAAGAGCCGACGAAAGTTTTCTTGACTGGTGAGACTCTCAGAATTCATCATTTCCGACGCCAATTCGTGAGTTTTGAAATGAAGACTCGAATCTGTTACGTAATGTCCCTTCTGAGAATCCACCGACCAGACTGCGATCACTGCATGGCTCGCCTGACGTGCGGGGAGGAGATGCGTAGACGGCTGGAAGAGTTGAATGGGCGGCCGCACATGTTTTCGCGCGAAAAGAGAGATGCGAAAGCAGCGAACGCTTCCGGGCGAGTCGCGTAACCGTCGAAATTAGACCACTGCGTTTCACTCATTCAGAGTTCCCCGACTGGTTTCTCGGGAAACGTCCTGCCGATGCCCGCCTTTTCGTGTGTGCACCTGTTAACGCGGACGCCGCTTACTTCTTGCGCATCCACACGCTCCAGGTGACCGGGCCGGCTTCCTCATCGGTGATTGGATGGCCCGCCAGTTTGAGGGCTAGCTTGATCTGGCCATGATGGTATCCCTCGTGCCAGATCATGTGCTGGAGGAAAAGGATTGGGTGGTCGTAGTGAAGCTCCATTTCGCGGCCGGACTCCACGCGGCCCTTTACCGCTTCCCGCACGACCTTTGCGCTGTCGTTCAGCATCTGCGCGATGCGATTCGTATCACCCTCAGACGCCCACTCCTTCTCGGGCAGGGTTTTGGCGAACTCGGGGGCGTCCTCGGAAATGAACACCAATCGCACATAGTGAATGTGGGTGAAAAGCTCGGCGATGGTTGGGCTGCCCTCCATCGGCGTGATATTGAGTGCGCCCGCGGGGAGAGCACGGAGTAAGTTGACGAGGATGGTGTTGTTGCGGTCCCAGGAGTCTAAAAGGTCGTTAAGCAGGTGTTGGTCGGGTGCCTCGCGCATCTCTACGCTTCCACTGAACGTGAAAATGTCGTCTTAACAGGTTACGGAAAAACTCCGATCGCCGCGATAGGCGGCCATTGGGGCTGAAGCCCATTGTTGATTCTGCGCGCTTTACGCGGCGCTAAAGCGCCGCTCTTCCACATTACCATCGGCATTCAAGAGTTTTTCCGCAACCTCTTAAGTCGTGTGCGGATGCGCCAGATAGTGCTGCCGCAGCAGATCTTTGCCGTAGTCATTTCCATTGGGCGTGCGCACCACGCAGTGAATGTGCTGCTGAGTGGGTTTCGTCGGATCTGCGGCCAGCTTTCTTAGATTTGCGGGACGCTGGTGATCGAATTCAATCAGGATCACCGGGCTCTGCACGCGGTAGTAGAAGACACTGTCCGGTTGGGCGGCGCCGATCCATGTGAACCACGTGTTGTCGAGATGGCGGTCCACTTCGTCCATCTTCAGGCGGGAATGGCCTTCGTCCATGTTGCTGACGTAGAGGTGGATCAGGTCGCGCAGGCGCTGACGGGCTGGACCGGCCAATTCGTTGGTCCGCAATCCGGCGTAGTCGATCACCACGTTGTCCTTGAAGGCTTCGGTCAGGTTGTTGTTGCCGGTTTTGGAGAATTCGAGGATCGCCTTTTTGCGCTGGGCGTCGGGGAGAGCCTTCAGCATTTCCAGGCCATCACTCTGTTCTTTTTGAAGGATCTCAATGCCTTTGTATTTGCCGGACGGAGCCTTCACTGGCTCCGAGCCTATAAACAAAGGGGTCATGACGACCTGATCGCCGAGCACGAAATAGTTGATGATGGCGTGATGGCCTTCGAGCTTCCAGCCCCATGGATCGGTGGCTGACGGCTTGCCATAAATCTGGATGTAGTAGAGCCACTCTCCCAGGAAGTCGTGATCTTCGGCCAGTTCGGCCAGGGTTTCGTTCAGGCGCATGATGTTGCGCGTCAGTTCGAACCCTTGCGAGCTGAGGGAAGCGCGGATCAACCCGAAGGCGGCTTCGCGCTGGCGATCCGTCATTTCGGCGAAACAGACGCCCTGGCGCGCGTAGAAGTGTTGATTCATCCATTTGCGCCACTCAATGTCGTCCACCGGGTATATGGTTCTGGCCAATTGATGGGGCGTGAGAGCGTCGATGAACGCCGCCGCGGCATTGCGTACCGGTTCGGTCGAGACTCCGGTGGGCTTGATTTCGAAGAGGCCGGGCATGACTTCGCCATTGGTAGTGATCCCCTTGAATGGTGCGGCCAGGCCCTCTTTCTCGTAGTCCTCTGACATTCTGCGAAACCGCTCGGCGATCTCGGATGGGCTCTGGGCTTCTTGCTGACCCATCACCCAGGGAGCGAGAACCGCAGCCCCGATCAATGAGGAGACAAAATCGCGGCGCGTCGGCCCTGTTGAGAGCGGATGCTTGTGCACATGGTCATGGTGATGCGGCTTGTGCGTCATGAGAATCCCCAACTCGAAGTGGCGGCAAGATAGCATGAGCGTCCGAGTCATCGCAAACGACGAGTATTTCCGCAGCATGAACGAACGTGATAAGGTGCCTCGGGCGGAATTCCGCCAGAGCGAGAACCATGCAAAGACGCACATTCATGAACATGACGGCTGGCGCGGTGACGGCGCTGGCATTCGATCCCCTGGCGCGCGCCACGGGGCATGAACGGGAGGCGCTACAGGCGAAGACTCCGGTGGCGTATCCCGATCCGGCGGTGGAGGTCGTCGATCCGCGCTTCGCGAAATACAGAGTCCAGAGCGCCGCGGTCGAAAGACTGTACACGGGCACGCGTTGGGCGGAAGGCCCGGTCTGGTTTGGCGACGGGCGCTATCTTCTATTCAGCGACATTCCGAACAATCGCATGCTGCGATGGCTGGAAGATACGGGGGAAGTGAGCGTTTTCCGCAATCCTTCGAATTACGGCAACGGCAACTCTCGAGACAGGCAGGGAAGGCTGCTCACTTGCGAGCACGATTCGCGGCGGCTCACCCGTACCGAGCATGACGGCACGATCACGGTGCTGATGGACCACTTTCAAGGCAAACCATTCAACGCCCCGAACGATCTGGCGGTTCATTCGGACGGAGCGATCTGGTTCACCGATCCGGGCTACGGCATTATGTCGAACTACGAAGGGCACAAGGCGGCGTTTGAACTGCCGGCGAACGTCTACCGTCTCGATCCGAATACGCGCGAAGCAACTGTGGTGGTGAGCGATATGGACAAGCCGAACGGCATTTGTTTCTCGCCCGATGAGAAGAAGTTGTACATCGTTGATACGGGCGAACCCAAACATCCCGGCGATCCTCGGCCGATTCGTGTGTACGACGTTGAAAATGGCACGAAGCTGAAGAACGGGCGCATGTTTGTGAACATGGCCCCCGGATCGTCGGATGGCATTCGCTGCGATGTGGATGGCAATGTCTGGTCTGCCGCGGGATGGGGCCCCGACGGATTCAGTGGAGTGCACGTATTCGCGCCCGACGGGGTCTTGATCGGCAGAATTCATCTACCGGAAACTTGCGCCAATCTGTGTTTCGGCGGCGCTAAGAAAAACCGGCTGTTCATGGCGGCCAGCCAGTCGCTTTATGCGGTGTACGTAGGCACAGAGGGAGCGCAAGTGCCTTGAGCAAACCTTGCCAACATCGGAATCGGCTGCCATCAAGAACAAAGGGGTAATCCATGGGACTAGATGTGAATCGCCGCGAATTCCTGAAGATCGCCGCAGGCGCCGGAGCTGCCCTGACTGTGCCAACTCCCGGGCGTCCTGCTGTCTCCTCCAAAATGATCGGTATCCAAGTGGGTGCAGTTTCGTTTGTGGATGAGGGCACCGAGAAGGTCCTGGATGTGCTTCAGGAACGCGGCTGCGTGAATACCCTTTTCCTTGCGGTATTCACTTACGGTCGAGGGATCGCGGGGAGGCAGATTCCGGGACAACCGCTGCCCGATCACGGCAAGCAGGAATACGACCTCAATTTTCACGGCGGAAACTTCGCTACGCCGCATCCTCAGTACTACAAAAACACGGTTCTCAAGGACACGCGTGCGCCCGACCATGGCGACCTGGATATCCTGGCCGAAGTACTTCCTGCCGCGAAGAAGCGTGGCATGAAAGTGATCTGCTGGCTCGAGGACGTATTTCGCAAAGACGTGCCGAATGTCGAGAAGGTGCAGGAACGGGATCTATATGGACGGAATGCCGACACGCTGTGCGTCAACAATCCGGACTACCGGAATTTTCTGACCGGTCTCGTAGAAGACTATGCCCGCTCGTATGACATTGACGGAATTATGTGGGGATCGGAACGACAGGGTGCGCTTTGCGACAGCCTGGGTGCGACGCATGACACGCCACCGGTTGATCCGGGGAACGTGACTTGTTTCTGCCAATTTTGTCAGAGCAAAGCGAGAGAGCGCGGCATTAACGTAGATCGCGCCCGGCAGGGATTCCTGGAGCTGGAAAAATTTGTTCGCTCGGCACGAAGCGGCAAGCGCCCCGTGGACGGTTATTTCGTCCAATTCTGGCGGCTGTTATTGCGGTATCCGGAACTCGCTGCGTGGGAGATGCTGTGGACCGACAGCCTGCGTGAGACTTACGCCGCGATCTACAAAACGGTGAAGACCGCCAAGCCGACGGTGCCGGTGGGCTGGCACATCTGGCACAACAATTCTTTCAATCCGATCTACCGCGCGGAACAGGACCTGCACGAGCTCTCGAATTATTCGGATTTCATAAAAGTGGTGATGTACAACAACTGCGGCGGCGAGCGGATGGCGCTCTATGCCGACAACGCCGGTTCGACACTTTACGGCGATCTCTCAAAGCAGGGGTTGCTCGAATTCAACTACGCCGTGATGGGATTGAAGGAGGGCAGCTATGACCAGATTCCGCACACCGGGCTTTCGTCGGATTACGTCTATCGCGAGGCGAAACGCGCATTGGAGGGCGTCGCCGGCACGAAGACTCTCATCTGGCCCGGCATCGATATTGACATCCCGACTGAGCCCAGTCACAGCAAGTGCACGCCGCAAAGCGTGAAGCAAGCAGTTCTGTCGGCGTTCCGGGCGGGCGCGCCCGGTGTGATCCTGTCTCGCAAGTATTCCGAGATGCGTCTTGCGGACCTCAGCGGCGCGGGGGATGCGGTCCGCGAGTTGAAGCTAACGAGTTGAGAATAGCTTAGGTCCCAAGTCTTCGCGCTAGTGGCCTGTCGCATAGATTTGGTTGGTAGATTCGAGCTGTTGCCTGTTTGCAGAGGGTGAACCGTATCGTCAGAGAGGTTTGCTCCGCGAGCTCTGCGGGGGTTCTCGGCGGCCTCTGCGTTTTGGGATTTTGGGGAAAACAGAGGCTTAGACCGCGGAGGTCGCTGAGAAGGTCCGCAGAGAGCGCTGAGAAAAGCAAAATGCTTTTACCGTGGGTGAGTTTGTTGAAATTAGGACCACCGCGTTTCCACTACGAAGGCTTTCTGGGCGACAGTCCACTAGTAGCAAAGGATAAAGAAGTTTCGGATTGATTTAGAGTATCTGGGAATGAAACACGTTCTCTGTCTCCTCTTGTTGCTGTCGAGTGTGTCCGAGGCTCGCGCTCAAGAACATCCAAGTACTCCCATGTTCGACATCAAAACAGCTGAACGGTTTGCCAATCTGGCGCTTGCCTGCGTCCACAAAGAGTATCCAAATCACATCAGCCACACGTTGAGCAGCGATGCCGACGTGGCGCCGCCGCGTAAACTCACACCCGCATTCTACGGTTGCTACGATTGGCACTCTTCGGTGCACGGTCATTGGCTGCTGGTTCGCCTGGTCCGGACTTTTCCTGACGCCCTGTTCGTGGAAGCGGCGCGCGATGCCTTGCGGCAGAGCCTGACAGCAGAAAACCTAACGCAGGAGGCCGTGTATCTTCGGGGAGCAGGACGCGCCAGCTTCGAGCGTCCGTATGGGCTTGCCTGGCTGCTTCAACTCACGGCTGAGTTGCGTGAGTGGGACGATCCGCAAGCCAAAGAAATGGCGGCCAATCTTCGCCCTCTGGAACGGGTTGCGCTGGAGCGGTTGAATAGCTGGTTGCCCAAACTCTCGAATCCAGTGCGAATCGGGGAGCACGACCAGACTGCTTTCGGGCTCGGCTTGATGCTGGACTATGCGCGGGGCGAAGGGGACCAGAAATTTGCTGAGCTGGTGGTGTCCAAATCGAAGCAGTTTTATCTCAGTGATAAGAACTGTCCGCTGGAGTATGAACCTTCCGGCGAAGATTTTTTGTCGCCGTGCATCGGAGAGGCAGACCAGATGCGGCGCGTTCTGCCCAGCCGTGAGTTTGCGGCCTGGCTGCAAACATTCATGCCGCAAATTTCCACGACAGGCAGCGCTGCGTGGTTGCAACCCGTGGTATCGCCCGATCCAAGTGATCCGAAGTTGGCGCACCTGGACGGTCTCAACCTCAGCCGGGCATGGATGCTGAACGGCATCGCCTCGGCCTTGCCGACGAACGACAAGCGGCTGCCATCAATCCGGGCGGCTGCCGAGGCCCACGAGCAAGCGGGATTGGCGGCGGTTACTGGAGAGCATTACGAGGGCGGCCATTGGCTGGGTAGCTTTGCTGTGTACCTCGTCACGCATAGAGGTATTCCACCATCCCTTGGTCGATGAACTGTCGGAGAATCGGGCAAGAACTTCATTGAAACAGGCAAATAGGCGGAGCGCCGGGAGCCTATTCTGTTCAAGGCCGGATTGCTTACCCTGCTCTCGGCCGTTTGAGGAGAAACAATGCAAAAGCGAAAACTCGGAAAAAGTAATTTGGAGGTCTCGGCTCTCGGTCTGGGCTGTATGGGGCTGAGCTTTGGCTATGGCCCGGCCGTGGACAAGCAGCAAGGGATCTCGCTCATCAGGGCCGCTGTCGAGCGCGGCGTTACGTTCTTTGATACCGCCGAAGTGTACGGCCCGTTCACGAATGAAGAGCTCGTTGGCGAAGCCCTTGCCCCATTTCGCGATCAGGTGGTAATTGCGACGAAGTTCGGGTTCAACATTGATCCGAACACAGGCAAGCAGGCCGGGCTGGATAGCAGTCCACAACACATCAAGGAAGTCGCCGAGGCCTCGCTCAAGCGTCTCAAAACCGATGTCATCGACTTGCTCTATCAGCACCGTGTCGATCCAAATGTGCCAATTGAAGATACGGCTGGTGCCGTAAAGGACCTGATCCAGCAAGGCAAGGTCAAGCACTTCGGACTCTCGGAAGCCGGCGTGCAGACCATTCGTCGGGCACATGCGGTGCAGCCGGTCGCGGCGCTGCAGAGCGAATATTCACTTTGGTGGAGAGAGCCTGAAGCGGAGGTGATCCCGACGCTCGAGGAACTCGGCATCGGGTTCGTTCCATTCAGCCCGTTGGGCAAGGGCTTCCTCACAGGAGCAATCAAAGAAGATACGCAGTTTGACAAGACTGACTTCCGCAATATCGTTCCGCGCTTTACGCCCGAGAACCGGAAAGCCAATCAGGCGGTCGTCGATTTGATTGGCAAGTTCGCGCAGCAGAAGAAGGCGACGCCGGCACAGATCGCTCTCGCATGGCTGCTGGCGCAGAAGCCGTGGATCGTTCCGATCCCGGGTACGACCAAGCTGCATCGACTGGAAGAGAATATCGGGGCGGTTGCCGTCGAGCTTACGCCTGAGGATCTTCGGCAGCTCGATATCGCAACCTCAAAGATCGCGGTGCAAGGAGCGCGATACCCGGAGGAGCTGCAGAAACTGGTCGGCCGCTGAGGCGATGCGCAAAAAATCCAGCGCGTATAGATTCGCTGCCATCGGAGCAAAGCTAGACGGCAACAGCACCGACTGGATGGAGAAGGTCACCGACGAACAATCCACAGGAAGGAGCAAGCCATGAGTAAAGAGCCTTCAGCCGCCCAAAAGATGATCGGCGACTTCGCACCCAAACTGGTTGAGCTCACGGATCGAGTCCTTTTCGGCGAGGTGTGGGAACGTCAGGAGCTTTCAAAGCGTGATCGTAGTTTGGCCAGTGTGGCAGCGCTGGTTGCGATGAACCGTCCGGATCAGCTGCGATTTCACCTGAACTATGCAGTGCAGAACGGAATGAAGAAGGAAGAACTGATTGAAGTCATTACTCACTTGGCGTTCTATTCGGGCTGGCCCAATGCGATGAGCGCCATCATGGTGGCAAAAGAGGTGTTCTCCAAGGCGTGAGAGTAAGAAATTTCAAGCGAAGAGTTTGGGTGAGGAGTGCGCATGGCCAAAGGGAGCAATGCTCTGAAGGACCGGCTTTCCCGATCTCGCGAGATCAACATCATTGTGACCGGCAGGAAATCCGGACGCACCATTTCGAACCCGGTCTGGTTCGTTTTGGACGGAGATAAGGTTTACCTCCTGCCGGTGAAGGGGTCGGATACGCAGTGGTACAAGAACATGGTCAAGAGGCCGTCGATTGGGATCGATGCGCGGGGCGAAGAGGCTGATCTTCAGGCCGCTCCCATCACTGATCCCGCGCAGGTTGCGTCCGTGGTCGATAAATTCCGTGCCAAGTACGGGGCCGATGTAAAGAAATACTATTCAAAGTTCGACGTTGCCGTTGTGGCTGAGATCGGTTGATCGTGCGTCATCACGATCGGCGAGTTAAGATGTCCGATACAAGCCCACACGAACTATTGCCATAACGGACTGGGGTCCGATTGAAGCAGGCTTTTTCAGCATACGAGTTATCCGAACTCGGAAAGTTTGGAAGGGGGTTCTCTATGGTTACGCTGAATGTGAACGGAGTCCGGCACGAAGTAAAAGCGCCTGACGACACTCCGCTACTGTATGTGTTGCGCAATGATCTGGAACTGATCGGTCCGCAGTTCGGCTGCGGGCTCGCACAGTGCGGAGCTTGTGCCGTTCTGGTCGACGGCAAAGAAGCGCGGTCCTGCGTTACGCCGGTTGCGAGCGTCGCTAACCAGGAAATCACCACGCTTGAGGGTCTGCCGGCGCGGTGGGCCAAGCAAAAGGGTCTCTCGGCGGCGGAAGCGAAGAACACGCTGCACCCGGTGCAGCAAGCCTGGATCGAAGAGCAGACTCCGCAGTGTGGTGTTTGCCAGAACGGGATGATGATCAAGGCTACGGAACTGCTCGAAAGCAATCCAAAACCAACTTTAGGGCAGATCAAAGAGGCCTTCACCACATCTGGGCCATCGCCGAATCTGTGTCGCTGCGGAACCTACGTGGCGATCATTGAAGCTGTACAACATGCCGCCACGATCATGGCGAAGGGGAGATAAGCGATGGCAACCATGAGCGAAAAACCAGCCAATGTCA
Source organism: Terriglobia bacterium (assembly GCA_020073385.1). Classification (GTDB taxonomy): domain Bacteria; phylum Acidobacteriota; class Terriglobia; order Terriglobales; family Acidobacteriaceae; genus Sulfotelmatobacter. The sequence goes on from JAIQFH010000016.1 coordinate 107,198, forward strand.
TCGGCCCGACGCTTTCTCGACGTGGATTCATCAAAGCCGGTGGCATCCTCGTGGTGGGATTCAGCTTCGTTGACCCGGAACTTCTGAGGGGCGATAGCGCGAAACCAACCACATTCAAGAACTCTCTCGATCCCACGCTCCCTAGTTCTTGGATCGAGATTCATCCGGACAATACCGTTTTGATTCGCACCGGGAAGAGCGACTTCGGACAGGGTTCAACCTTCACCGCTTACCGGCAGATTGTGGCCGAAGAGTTGAGCGTGCCCTTCGATGCGATTACTACAGTTGTATCCGGACACACCGATCTCACCCCGGATGGCAGCGGCGCCTTCGATTTCCTCGGCCATGGAACGCCCAATATCCGCAAGGCCGCCGCGTATACCTATCAGGCTTTGCTCGATGTTGCGTCGGAGAAACTCGGCGTGCCGAAGGACAAGCTTTCCGTGAAGGACGGTACTGTCTCGGGAGGCGGCAAGAGCATTTCCTACGGCGATCTCGTCAAGAACCAGCAGTTGAAGCTCACCATCCCGGTGAAGGGAGACCTCACCAGCATCTTTGGGCTGACCATCGAAGGTAATCCGCCGATGAAGCCGGTCAGCGAATACACGGTCATCGGCAAGTCGTTCAAGAATTCGATCATCAGCACGAAGGTTGCTGCGAAGGAAACGTGGGCGACTGATGTGCGCCTGCCGGGCATGTTGCACGCGCGGGTGGTACATCCGAAGACGCTTGGCTCGAGTCTCGTGTCTGCTGGTTCAGTCGACAAGACGAAGTTCCCGAACTCGCAAGTGATCGTGAAGGGTAACCTCGTCGGAGTGGTCGCGCCTACGGAGTGGGAAGCGATTCAGGCTGCTGATCAGGTCGCTGCCGGGACGAAATGGAGCGACTGGAAGGGACTGCCGGGCAACGCAAAGCTCTATCAGCATCTTCGCGAAGAAGCTGACTGGACTTCCGCGCCCATCGAGAAGAGCAAGGAGTCCAAAGGCGATGTAGGACCTGCGCTGGCGTCGGCTCACAAGAAGCATTCCGCCACCTATCAGTTGTCTTACATGAAGCACGCGCCGATTGGCCCGACGATGGCCGTTGCTGATGTCAAGTCTGACGGCACGGTGCACATTTACGTGCACAACCAGAATCCGCAGGCCCTGCGCGGCGAAATTGCAACGATGCTCGGCACCACGCCTGACCATGTGATCGTGCATTCGTATCCCGGACCGGGCCACTACGGCAGGTCGAACGGCGGGAACTCAGGCGCGGAAGACGAGGCGGTGCTGTTGTCGAAAGCTGTCGGCAAGCCGGTGCGGGTGCAGTGGACGCGCGCCGACGATATGCAGTGGTCCACGCAGGCTGCGGCTGCTTTCTCCGACGTTCAAGTTGCCATCGATGAAAAGGGAAAAATGGCCGCGTATCAGATCGACCACTACATGCCCGCCATGCAGGATGATCGGCCGGTCGGGGCGGTGCTCGCGGGACTCCCAACCATGTCTGCACCCGATGTCCATTCTGGTGGCGTAACGTCCACTGTTAACGGCCTTGAAGATCCTTGGATCTACGCTCCTGTTCCCAACGTGATCGAGCGCGGCCACGGCACCTTTCAGGTGGGACAGAAAGCTTCGCCGATCGCCGTGGGTCTGCGCGATCACAGCATGCGGACGCCGGGGCAGTTTCAGCAGAACTATCCGCGCGAACTCGCAATCAGCGAGGCAGCCGCGCTTGCAGGCGCGGACGCTATCCAGTTCCGAATCGACCACGCCAGCGAAGAGCGGGCCATCGGTGTGCTGAAAGCGGTCCGCGATGCGTCCGGTTGGGACACGCGCCCATCGCCACGGCATGATGCTGTCTCGACTGGAGAGACGCCGGTGGGGGGTCGCGGAGTCTCGCTGATGTTGCGCAGCGGGAGTTATTGGGCTTGCGTTTGCCAGATCGCGGTCACGCCCAGTACCGGCGCGATTGTCGTTGAGAAATACACCGTCGCCGTCGATCCCGGCATTGTCGTCAACCCGATGCAGTTGAAGCGGAACGTCGAAGGCGGCGCAGTTATGGGAATCGGCCATGCTCTATTTGAAGAAGTAATGTTTGACGAGAGCGGAATCACCACGGAGGACTGGAATTCCTATCCCATCCCAACGATGGCTGATATTCCTGAGATCAAGGTCGTGCTGCTCCATAATCCGAAAGTCGGTGCTTACGGCGGAGGCTCGGAAGCAGCGAATGCACTTGCTGCGCCAGCGATAGCGGCGGCCCTCCACGACGCAACCGGGAAGGTGATGCGGCGGCTTCCGATGAAGCCCGCCTATGTGCAGGAGGTTTTGAAGAGTTAAGCGACATTGGTCTCTCGGTCGAGAACGTATGGCTTAAACCACCTGCATCGCCGCCGCCTCGTTCCGACTGCGATGCGGTTTAACCACAATCTCGACGTCCTGATCGAGTGCCACCAGAAATCGCAGCAGGCGTTCGACAGAGAACTGGCGGAACTCGCCGCGCAGCATCTTCGATACATCGGGCTGGCGGACTCCGAACAAGTCAGCGGCTTCCACCTGCTTAAGGCCGCGCTTCTTAAGGATCGTGTCAATCTTGAATACAAGCTGCGCTTTGACCAGGTGCTCTTCGGCGTTGGGTACGCCGAGGTCCTTAAACACGTTGCCGCTTCCGGTTTCGTATCTCTTCCTGTTTCTCATTGACTTTTCCCCTTTGCAATCTGTTCGGCCTCGCGCAACCGTTGCTGAATTAACTCGATGTCGCGGCGTTGCTCGCCCCGTCTTCGACTTCTTCTGAAAGGCGTGCAGGACATAAATCCTCCCCGCATATTTCACGGTGTAAACGGCACGGAAGGTGTCGCCACGATAATCCTTGATTACCTCCACCACGCCCGCTCCGCCAAAACCGCTCAGGACCTTCGCGTCCTGATGCTTCTCCCCACGTTGAGCGACGTACAGCGCATAACCCATGTGATCCTGCACTGGCGCTGGGAATTCACGAAGGTCTTTAAGACTCGTTCCGACCCAGATCACCGGTTTGAGTGGCGGGTCATCGGTCACGCCTCCATTATAGTGATATCACCATATTGCGTCAATCGGAAACCCCTCGGAAATGGAGTATTCTCAATGGACATGAAAACCAACGGCAAAGCCCCACTTGCGTGGCCGGCAGCCAAAGCAGACGGGTCGAGCCAACCCGACCTGGCAAAATTGGCCCGCCTGATCGCCGCTTATGCGCCGCACGATGGCAGCTTCGATCTGCGGATCCCTGGCGTACGTGCGATTCGTTTCTCGCGCGTTAACCAGGAGTGTGTGCATGCTCTTAGCTTGCCCTCGTTGTGCATCGCCACACAAGGAGCGAAGACGTTTATCGTGGGGCAGGATTTGTTCGAGTACGATGCAACGCGCATGATCGTGTTCTCTGTGGCTTTGCCGGTTGCTGCCCAGGTCACGCAGGCTAGCCATGCCGAACCTTACCTCGCTCTCAAACTGGATCTCGATCCGCACAAGATTGCCGAGCTGGCATTGAAGGTATTTCCGCACGGCCTGCCTCCGGCTCAGGAGAGAATCGCGGTTTACGTCACTCCGGTTGAGGACTGCGTTGTCAACGCTGCCACAAGATTGATCGAATGCCTGGCACAACCCGGCGATGCTGAACTCCTGGCTCCGCTGGTGATGGATGAGATTTTGATCCGGTTGCTACGCAGCCCTATCGGTGTTCGAGTGGCTCAAATGGGTTTCGCCGAGTCGAGCGTGCAGCGCATTGCAAAGGCGATCTCCTGGCTGCGCGAGAACTTCTCTCAACCCATGAAGGTCGAAGGACTGGCTGAACTGGTGCATATGAGCGTTTCCTCGTTTCACGAGCACTTCAAGTCGGTCACGTCGATGAGCCCGCTGCACTATCAAAAGGTACTGCGCCTGCAGGAGGCACGGCGTCTGATGCTGTCCACCATGATGGACGCCGGCGCGGCAAGTCAGCGCGTGGGCTATTTGAGCGCTTCACAGTTCAGCCGGGAATACAGCCGTTTCTTCGGCAGTGCGCCGACCCGAGACATCGCCAAGTTGCGTCAAGAGACTCGACTGTGGGCATGACCCAATTCAGCATGACAGGCATGACGCCTCTCAGCGGTTGGCAGAACTTCTACGTCATCGTGGGGTCGTCTGCCGGCGCGCTGATTGGATTGCAGTTCGTCGTCATGGCCCTCGTCGCTGACTTGCCCCGCACACCGAGCCAGGCGCAGGCCGGCAACGCGTTCGCTACGCCCAACACTGTTCATTTCGGCGCCGTGCTGTTCCTCGCGGTGGCCCTATGCGCTCCATGGCATGGCATTGGCGCGGCAGCTGTGTGTTGGGGACTGCTGGGTCTCGCTGGAGTTGTGTATGCTCTGATCGTGGCTCGACGCCTGCGAGTGCAAACCGCATACCAGCCAGTGTTCGAAGACTGGTTGTTTCATGCTTTGTTGCCTCTCGCTGCATATGCAACGTTGGCTGCATCGGCGTGCGTGGCTCGAGCAAATGCACGCGGGCCGATGTTTGGCGTTGCGGCGGCTGCGTTGCTGCTGCTCTTCGTCGGCATTCACAACGCCTGGGACGCCGCTACTTACCACGTCTTTGTCGCGAGGCACAGAAGACACGACGATCAGCCCGATCGCTGAGAGGCAATGGTTCGCGCCTGATATCCGCGAAGGCGAATACCTAACTCGTCTCCTTCGTGGTGATCTCGTACTTGAAGTTGTCTGGATCGAATGGATCGACGCGCCCTTCCGCGGTTTCGGCTTGCGGATACATGAAGTAGACAAGCGCCTGTCCAATTGATCCGGGCAGCGCAACATCGTGGGCGTAGTTGTAGCCCATCCAGTTCATTTCCCACGAGCCGAACAGGCGGGTGCGGGCTTTTGCTACCATCTCGTCGTTCAGCTTTAAGTTACCCGGCGGTTCTTCCAAGACGACCTTGCGCACATCGGCGGGATCGACCGGAACCCATCCGTATTGATTGAGATAGACCTCGGCGCGGCAATGCTGACCCTTGGTCGCCTTGTCCGTGGCTATGCCAAGACTTTTGTAGTCAAACTCGGATTTCGCAATACGGAGGCCATAAATGTGACGCGAGGGCAAGCCGGCGGCGCGTGCGAGGCCGACGTAGAGGGTGTTGAGGTCGGCGCACTTGCCGCCCAGGTCTCCGGACTCCAGCATGAAGCGAATGTCACCGCGCCCACAGCCGCGAACCTTGGGATCGCGGAATGTGTTCTCCACGACCCAATCGTAGATAGCGCGCGCCTTGTCGATGTCGGTGGCAGCACCCTTCGTGGCCTTGTCAGCAGTTTCCTTCACAATTCCGTCTGTGGGTACGTACTTGCTGGGCCGGAGGAAATATTCGAGCTCAGTCCGAGAGGCGTGCGTGGGATGTACTGCGGCCAGGTCGACGGCGTAATCCTTCAGCGATACACGACTAGTCAGGGTGAGACTCGGTTTTACGTGTTCGGGATAGATCGCGGTCACAATTCCAAGCGAATCCTGCGTGCTCTCGGTGAGGTTGGCGGTGCCGCCCTCGGCGCTGAACTTATTGGAGAGCGTCTTTTGAAATGGCGTGTCCCGGATGAGAGCTGCCGGAAGCCATATGTGGGTGGCGCCGGAAGGCTTCAAGACTTCAACGCGGGATGTGACCTCAAAGGTTCGCCAGCCGCTGGATGCCGGGGTGTCGGCCCACAGTGAAACTGCTTTCGAAAAAGCTAGACCGCCGCACATCGTGGCAGTATGTCGCAGGAATTCGCGTCTCTTCATAGATTCCTCCTCAACGATGATGTTGGTTTGGCTAGGGAAAACTGGAAGTGGAAACGGCCGCCGGGCGTTTTAGAAGAGACGGGTTCAAGTGAAGCCGGGCAATCGAAACCCCACGTTAAGGAAAGGATATCGCAGGGGCAGAACTAGGCCAAGTGGGGACATGCGAGTTTAACAACGTGTTAACAGGACGCTTGGGGCAAGCGTCCCGGTCGAGCAGAGTTCTCCGTCTACTAACAACGTTTCTCGTTCACCTGCCAGAGTATTCCTTACGATTGTGGACTGAAGAGTCTAGCGTTGCTGCTGCTCTTCATCGGCACTCACAACGCCTGGGAGCCGCAACCTATCACGTCTTTGTCTGCGAGGCATAAGCGACAGGACGCTGAGACCAATCGGTGAGTCGGCGGATGGATCGCTTAGTTCGATTGACTTGCCCGAGCAACCTTCCCTAACATGGCAACCGAATGATCGGGCAGACCATTTCGCATTACCACGTTGTCGAAAAGCTGGGGGGCGGCGGCATGGGCGTGGTGTACAAAGCCGAAGACACGCAACTGGGACGGTTCGTCGCACTCAAATTCCTGCCCGACGACGTCGCCGGCAACCAGCAGGCGTTTGAGCGCTTTCGACGGGAAGCGCGGGCGGCTTCGGCGCTGAATCATCCCAGCATCTGCACCATTCACGAGATCGGCGAGCACCTGGGGCGTCCGTTCATCGTGATGGAATTTCTGGATGGCAAGACCCTGAAAGAAGCGATCTTCGGGCGGCCGTTCGAGATGCAGAAGTTGATCGACTTCAGCATCGAGGTCACCGACGCTCTCGATGCCGCGCATGCCAAAGGCATCGTTCATCGCGACATCAAGCCGGCGAATCTCTTCATCACCGATCGCGGACATGCCAAGGTCCTCGATTTCGGATTGGCGAAGATCAATCCGCTGGTGCCGGAGAAGGGCAGTTCGGCGCCCACTGTAACCGAAGAGCATCTGACAAGCGCGGGCAGCACACTGGGAACCGTGGCCTATATGTCGCCCGAGCAGGCCCTCGGAAAAGAGGTGGACGCGCGTACAGATTTGTTCTCGTTCGGCACCGTGCTGTACGAGGCAGCGACGGGAGTGTTGCCGTTCCGCGGCGAGACCTCCGCGGCGATTTTCGATGCCATTCTGAACAAGACGCCCGCTGTTCCCATGCGGCTGAATCCGGACGTACCGGCGGAACTCGAACGCATCATTCGTACGGCTTTGGAAAAGGATCGTGACATTCGCTATCAGAGCGCGGCCGAGATGCGGGCCGACCTGAGGCGACTGAAGCGCGATACCACCTCTGGGTCGATGCAGATTACGGCGACGCAGGAGTCGGTGAGCAAGGGAATGCGACGCCCGTGGCTGTGGCCTGTGGTTGCAGTCAGTGTGTTGGTTGTAGTGGCCCTGGCCTGGTTGGTGATGCCGGTCAGCATCCCGAAGGTAACGGGGACGACCCAGATCACGCACGATGGCTTTCCGGTCGGCGGTATGTTAACCGACGGATCCCGCATCTACCTCACGCAGTGGCGCCCCGAGGGACTCGTTCTGGCTCAGGTCGCGGCGGGCGGCGGAGAGACTTCCTCCATTCCGGTTCCCATCGAATCTATGGTGCTCTGGGATATCTCTACCGATCATTCGCAACTGCTGGCCGGAAAGTTGGTGGTGACGGGCACGCAGGACGCACCCTTGTGGTCGGTGCCTCTGCCCGCGGGATCGCCGCGGCGACTGGGGAACATCCTGGCAAGAGGAGGTTCCTGGTCCCGGGATGGACAGAGCCTGGTTTTTGTCACCGGGTCTGATCTTTATCTCGCCAAGGCTGATGGCAGTTCTCCACGCCGTCTTCTATCAGTGAAAGGTGTTCCGTTCGGTCCGAGCTTCTCTCCCGATTCACGCCGCATCCGCTTCACGCTGACGGATGAGAACAACAGCAGCTCGATTTGGGAAGTTCGTGCGGATGGATCCGGGCTGCACCAGTTGTTTGCAGGATGGCATACCCCGCCTGAGGAGTGCTGTGGGGCGTGGTCAACGGACGGTATTATTACTTGTTCCAGTATATTACCAGTCGCGAAAGCAACATATTTGCTGTGGCGGAGTCGACCGGTATCTTCCCCAAACGGTCGCGCGCCCCTGTGCAATTGACGAACGGTCCTCTTCTTTATTCAACCCTTCTGCCCGACCTCTCCGGGAAGAAGCTCTTTGTGCAGGGCACGCAGCAACGCGGAGAACTGGTGCGTTACGATGCGCGAACCCAGCAGTACCTCCCTTTTCTTGGTGGAGTATCGGCGACTGACGTGGCGTTTTCGCGGGATGGCCAATGGGTCACCTACGTGTCCGTTCCCGACTGCACGTTGTGGCGCAGCCGGGTGGATGGAAGCGAACGGTTGCAACTGACGTATCCGCCGATGGCCGCGGCTTTGCCCCGATGGTCGCCGGACGGAACACGCATCGCCTACAGCACCGCGGATTTCGGAAAGCCGTGGAAAATTTTTCTGATTTCCGCACAGGGAGGGGCGCCGGAGGAACTGCTGCCGGAGAATGCGCACGAGTTGGATGCGACCTGGTCGGCGGACGGAAATCAGATTGCCTTCGGGCGCCTGGCTACCGGGGATATGAGGGGCGTGAACATTCAGGTCGCGGACGTTAAGAGTCATACCGCGTCGACTCTGCCCGGATCCGATGGATTCTTCTCGCCACGCTGGTCTCCTGATGGCCGTTACATGGCGGCGATCGGAGTACAAGGGTCAACCAAGCTGATGCTCTACGATTTCCGGGTGAAACAATGGTCTGATTGGTATACGGAAACGAACAACATCAACTATCAGGAATGGTCGGCTGACAGCCAGCATCTTTCATGGGATAACTTCGGCACAGCCCACCCAGCATGCCGCCGGATCAAAGTCGGCGAACATCAGGCCCAGGACTTGTTCGCCATAAAGGATCTGCATCGCTATCTTGGGATCTTCGGATCCTGGAGCGGCGAGGCTCCGGATGGTTCGCGCATCTTCACGCGCGACCTGAGCACGCAGGACGTTTACGCGCTAGACGTGGATCTGCCGTAGGTGGCGGGCAAACAAGAACCCGGGTCTGGGGGTGAGCACCTAGACCCGGGCTGGCTGTTCCGCGCGTACGGAGAGGAAATCCGGCGGTCCGGCGATGTGCCAGATCATACCGGCGAGCGGATCACTCACTCTCCTGTGGGTCACGCCAGACTGTTTTGCGTGGCGCGACCTCGCCTCAGGGAACAGCAATACTGCTGCAGAACTGGGCTGCTGATCAGCGACTTCCGGAGTCTGCCGTCAAGAGGCTAAAGTCCGGGTCGTTTGACGCTCTTAGCGGCATGCCCGAAGGCGTGCCTTTCAAAACAACTGCTGAATTCGTGCGCTACAAAATCCGAAAAAGCGTTTTACTTCTTCTGCGCTTCGCGAATATAAGAAACGACCATCTTGACCTGGTCAGGCGTAACGCCTTTATTGGCGAACGCATGCGACGCCTTCTTGTCTTTTCCGCCGTTCGTGATCGCGTCGGTCAGGTCGGCGTCGGACAACTTCTTGGCATCATCGGAAACCAGGCTGGGAATCTTAGCCGCTGGCTTTCCGCCTAGATCGGCGCCGTGGCAGGCAGCGCACTTGGTTTTGTACACGGTCGCGGCATCCTGCGCCCACGAGAGATTGGGCAGAATCAGGAACAGTGCCAGTGCGATCATCATAATGAGAATGACGAGCTTCGTAGTTTTCATGATTGCGTTTTCCTCGTTGCAAATGTCTTGCCAGCTTTGTCCGGGAACGAAGTGAGCGCGCGGACGAGCCTCAAGACTCGATGAATACCCTCAAACGTCTAGCAGTTTCGATGGAAAGCGTGCAGATGGTCAGTGATTGTAATCACGTCCAGTCGTGATCGCGGTCGGCCTCTAAGTGGCTGAGGCCGCGGGGGATCGCGCCAAAAAACTCCTGCTGCCGCGTGATATGCCGCAGTGATGGGAAATCAAACACTCGCTTCTTCTCCCGAAGCAGCGGAAATCCTTGAAAACAAACAATCGCAGCAATTCCTCATGCGGAAACGCATTTGGCACGGCGCTTGCGATTCCAAGGGTGCAACTTGCGCCGAGGTGTTCGACGTGGAACCTACACTCATGGTTATAGGGCTCAACCACCGAACCGCACCCTTGGCCATGAGAGAGCGATTCTGGATCGGTGAAAACCGCCGGTACGAAGTCCTGCGCAAACTGAAGGATGCCGAAGGCGTAGAAGAAGCGCTGGTTCTCTCCACGCGGTGCCGCACGGAATTCCTGGTCTGGGCGAGCGAGCCGACTCTGGCCGCCAATTCTCTTCTCCAATATCTGACCAACGAGCATGGCCTGAAGCTGAGCGAGTGGGAGCACTTCTACCGGTTGCTGGACGATGCCGTTCTAACTCACATTTTCCGCCTGGCCTGCGGTCTCGACTGCCAGATGTTGTGTGGTCCGGATGTGGTGGCAAATCTGACGACTGCTTGGGAGCAGGCGCGCACCGTGGGCGCGGTGGGACGATCCTTGAACGCGCTGGTAGAGCAGGCGCTTCGAGTGGCAGAGAAAATTCGCAAGGAAAAACGGATCGGTGAAACTCCCGTTTGCCTTGCCAGCATGGCCCGGGATGTGGCCAGGCGAGTCTTCGGAACGCTCGAAGGACGCCGAGTCCTTCTATTGGGAACCGGAACTGCCGCGGAAAATACCGCCCGCTTGATGCTCGAAGACGGCGCCGGATCGGTCGTCTTGATCGATCAGAACGCGAGCTTCGCTCAAGAATCCGCGCAGAAGCTGGGCGCGACGGTCGCAACCCAGACGGACCGCTGGGGTTGTCTGCTGAAAGCCGATATCGTGATCAGTGCTTCTGGATGTCCGCATTACGTGCTGACGCGTCAGGAAGCGGAACGAATTGCTGCGGAGCGCAATCGTGTAGCGCTACTCATTCTAGACATCAACCTCCCGCGGGACATCGATCCGGAAGTGCGCCGCGTGGATGGCATTCTGCTCTATGACCTCGACGGACTGGAGCGGACTGTTCATGGGCCCGGCGCAGAACGTCCGGCGGCGCAGGCTGAGATCGAGAAGATTGTGGCTGCCGAGGTGCAAGCCTTCCGCAGTCGGATGCAGGCGCAGATGGTGGCTCCCACAGCCGTGGCCTTGCAACAGCGCATGGAAGAAATTTGCCGGCAAGAACTGGAGTCCTTCGTCAAAGAGCGCGGGCCGTTTACCCGGGAGCAGGATCAATTGCTTCACGCAATCACAGCACAAGTCATTCATAAGATTGCCGGCTCCCTGGCTCGCGAGCTCAAGGATCTTCCAGAGAAGGAAGAACAGGAGCAGATGACAAGAGCGGTCACGCGACTGTTTCACCTGGAATCGCCGCAACAGGCGCTTGCCGGCACCAGATCGAAGAGGGACGACGATGAGCGAACAAAACAAACAGCGGTTGCCATCAACTACTAATTCCGACACTGCGCCATCATGGACCAGCGTGCAGGCCTATCTACTGGCTTCATTTTGCCTGGTGCTGGGAGTCGCGTTGGGATATCTGTTTCGAGGATCAGCGTCCTCTGTGCCGCAGGCTACGGCTGCCACGCAGAGCACGAGTGTTCGGCCGGAGAACACGCGGGCGCAGGCTGCGTTGCAGCAATCGGTGGCTCCACTTTTGGAAGCGGTGAACCGGAATCCCGCCGACTACGATGCGCTGGTGAAACTCGGCGACCTCTACTACGACGGGCAGCAATTTCCGAATGCCATCCAATACTACGAGCGGGCGTTGGCGATTCATCCGGAGAATCCCGACGTCCGCACCGACCTGGGTACAGCGTACTGGTATTCGGGGAACGCCGACAAAGCGCTCGCAGAGATGGAGACATCTTTGAAATACAAGCCGGGGCATCCGCAGACGCTGTTCAATCTCGGCTGGGTCAAGTGGCAGGGCAAGGCTGATGCGAAAGGCGCGGTCGCGGCCTGGCAGAAATTGCTGACAGCCAATCCCGATTATCCGCAGAAGCAGCAGGTGGAGCAATACATCGCCAAGGCCAAGGAGCACGCCGACCGGGGCTAGAGATCACGGTATATATAGGCGCCTTTTCATACCCACCTTTTTGGGCGCTCCTGGGCTTCCGCAAGGGAGCCCGGGTTTTTTAATGTAGAGACAAATTTTCGATACGCAGATGCTGAACTCGCAGCCGCTTTGTCCGGCAGCACGTTGCGCCGGGACAACTGCAACGATTCCATGTCCTGATTAGTCCGCGAGGAGTTCGGTTACCCGGAAGCGTTCTCTGACGGAACCGAGTCCGTCGATTCTTCCTCGCCCACTGGCACCAGTTCGAACTTCTTTAGCTTGTAGCGCAACGCGTCGCGGCTGATGTCGAGCAAGCGGGCGGCCTGGGTCTGATTGCCATTCGCTTGGCGCATGGCAAGTTCGACCATGGCGCGCTCGACTTCTTCCAATGACGTTCCTTCTTCGGGGATATAGAGGCGCGGCAGCACGCGGCCGTTGGGAAGATGTTTGCCGCCTCCATCGGTGCCTGGTGCGCTGCTTGCCTCAAATGCCGTCAAGCCGCTGCGGGCGGCTTGTCCAACGGCGAATGGCAGGTACGCCGGACGGAGAATCGGTTCGTCCTCCAAAATCATCGCGCGCTCGATGGAGTTCTTCAGTTCCCGCACATTTCCCGGCCAGTTGTGGGCCAGCAACAGGCGGCGCGTTTCCTGGCTGATGCCGCGAACGGATTTCTTGAACTTGCGGTTATACCAGTCGATGAAGAAATCGACGAGCGGCAGAATGTCTTCGGTGCGTTCGCGCAATGGCGGAATGAAGATGGCGATAATCGCAAGTCGATAATAGAGATCCTGGCGGAAGTGGCCTTCGCGGACGGCCTTTTCCAGGTCACGATTTGAGGCGGCCACGACGCGCACATCGACTTGCATGTCGCGCACACCCCCGATGCGCCGGATCACCTGGTCTTCAAGCACGCGCAGCAGTTTGGCTTGCAGCAACGGCGAGAGTTCACCGATCTCATCAAGGAAGAGCGTGCCGCCGTCGGCCGTTTCAAACAAGCCCTTCTTCATAGCCTTGGCGTCGGTGAAGGCGCCTTTTTCGTGCCCGAAGAGTTCGGCTTCCATCAGCGTTTCGGGAATAGCCGAGCAGTTGATGGCGACGAACGGACCATTCTGGCGTGAACTCTCGTAGTGAATCGTCTTGGCGATGAGGTCTTTGCCGGTGCCGCTCTCGCCCTGAATCAGAATGGTCGTGGCCTCGCTAGCCGCGACTTTCTGGACAAAGCTCATCAGCTCGGCGCTCTTCGGCGAAACGGCGACGACTTCGTGATATCCGGTGTGGCGGCGGACCTGGCCGCGAAGCGATTGCACCTCGGTGCGGAGGCGCGTGGCCTCGAGCGCATTCTGAATAGTGACGCGTAACTCCTCGAAATCGAGCGGCTTGCCGACGAAATCATAAGCCCCGAGTTTAAGTGCGTTCTTGACGTCATCGAGCTGGGGATCGGCCGTGATCATGATGACGGGCGGAGCGTCGGAGGCCTTCTTGATCTGCTCCAGAACCTGGATGCCGTTCATGTCGGGCATGCGGACGTCGAGCAGGACGAGGTCGGGAGACTCCTGTTGCGCGAGGCGCAGGCCGGGTTCTCCCGCGGCGGCCTCGGTGACTTGATACCCCCACTCTTCGCATTTCTGGC
>JAIQFH010000079.1 GCA_020073385.1 Terriglobia bacterium
CGGTCAAAACGTTCTATAAAAAGGGATGTCAAGAAAAAAAGCTCCGCCTCGACTGGAGGCGAGATTTCTTTCTCGAGATCCAGCCCACTGAAGTTTCACTTCTCTGGAGAAGTTTGGCTTGTTGTCCATTTTCGTGAGTTTCTCTGCTGCTGGTGACGCCGCCGTCGAGTTTAAAGAGAGCAGCAAGCGAGCTGGTTGCTTCCGAGGCAACCATGGTTCTATCCGAGGCTCGTGGCCTATGGCTATTTCTGGTTATCCGAGAGGGCATAGAGTGTAAATGGGTGACTCGGTGCCGAGGCACGCAGGGCCAGACCGTTTTGACTGATACTCCTCTCGAACTGAGCATCTCCAGAACCCGACTGCCCACCATCGGAGAGAATCCGCGAAGATGGGAAAGCCTGCTTCACCGGAGAGGCTCAAGCTGCTTGCCGATGCAACTGTTTGGGGTCGAAACTCACTCCTTTCTTCCACATGGTTAAAGTGATGGCGGCAATCTTCCTGGCCAGGGTGAGCCGGGCCATCGTCGGCCGTATGCCTTTGGCAACCAGAGCGACATAGAAGTCCTGCAGAGGCCCCGGACGGGTGCTGGCCGAGATGGCAGCACTTTTGAAAAGATTCTTGAGATCCTTGTTGTGATTGTCATTTAGACCGCGCACCGTGATGCGTTCACGGTTGCGTTGCAATTTGCCGCGCACTGAGTGGTACTCGCCGCTATCGTGAGTCTCCACGGCGAAACCGCTGTAGGCCCAGAGCTGGCGCTTGGTACGAAAGCGATGCGGTGTCTGCAGCAGTGCCACCAGCAAAGCCGAGCGAATCGGACCGATCGAGGGAATCTCACGAAGTAACCGCACTGCCGCATGCTTGTGGCTCTCCCGCAGGAGTTCGCATCGGGCTTGCAAACGCAGCGGCTGCAAACTATCAAGTTGCTGGTACAAACGCTCGGCTCGAATCCGAACTCCAGGTTGCTCGATCTTGGCTAGCCACTCGGCGCGATGACGGGGAGCATACACGGTGTTGCCGCTGCAGGGAATGGCCCAGCTTCGGTACAGCGCTTTGATCCGATTCATGGAACGGGTGACATCTTGGGTGATCGTCAGATAGCTACGCCCCAACTCCTTAAGTGTGCGTAATCCATGCTCTCCGTGGTACACCGACTTGAGTTGGTTGGTGCGTAACATCTCTGCTAACTTTCGCGCATCGATCCGGTCGCTCTTGTTCCCCTCTTTCAACAGAGCCGCTTTTCGCGGATCGCAGACTACAAGATGGCTGATGTGAGGCTTCAGCAGGTCATGTAACCAGGCGGCAGAAGTTCCTTCTTCAAAGGTTACCGATAAAGTTCCGCGTAGCCCAGCGACGAACTCTAGAATCGTGGCCGCTTTGGTCTCCAGGATGCATTCCATGATCAGCTTGCCCGAACTCTCCATGACAGCAACTGAGATCGTTGCTTGGTGAACGTCCATGCCGATATACTTTTCTTGACTCATAAAGGCGCTCCTTTCGCTAGCCTGGTCGTGCGAACATTCTCAACCTACCGCAAAAGTGGGCGCCTTTTTATATTGCGTGTAATCGCTTTCCATGAGAAGGCCGGTCGGCGTCAAGTCGATTCTGTTCTGGCTTTGTGGAACATGGTTTTTCTCCCGTCGAGTTGCCACTGTCGCCATGCTTCCATCCGCACTCTCGAGGAGCGATTGCTTCGCTCGGTGCATGTTGGGCGTTCTCGGTTCAGCCGGTGCTGCCATCTGATTTTCGCCCTGTGGTTCTGCTCTTGCAGAGTGGAACCCGGGCCAGGCGATTAACGCAGTCACCGGAACTCGGCTTTGGGCTTTGTCTTTTCTCTTGAACGGTTTTGCGATTGTTTTTGCCTTTTTGTTTTACGCGGCTGCAGCCACTGTCGTTCGTCTGCTGTTGTGTAGCGGTTCGTATACTCGCTGACCGTGCCCGTCGCTGAGGGAAAGCTCGTGCTTGGCACCTGGCAGCAAATTTTCCATCTGGAGTGCGACGTCCGTGGACGCCAACGAACGGTTGTAGTCACCGTGATCGGTGACTGAGGATGCTTTGCCCGGAACTAGAATGGAACTCTTGACTGTGGAATCTTATTCGGGCCGCAAGGCCGATGAGCGACCCGTGCGGTTCCGGTTGGGAGAAGGGCAATTCGAGGTCGAGGCCGTGCTCGATCAGTGGTACGACCCAGAAAGCGTCTTCTACAAGGTCCGCGCGGATGACGGGAATCTCTATATCCTTCGACAACAGACATCGACACCGGATGGACAGTGGGAGTTGGTCTCGTTTCGCCAGGCAGGATAGGAGCGAAGCATCCGGAATTAGCGACTGCGAGCGATCCACATCTGCCGCCCGTAGAGCGCAAGATTAAGAACGCAGACGAGGACGCCTCCAGCCGTCAGAACGGTTGCGGAGATGTCGGGATAGACAAGCTTGTCCAGATAGTGGAGCAGAAAGCCTCCCTGATACGGCTGGACGCCAGCCTTGGCTTCGAGCCAGTTCTCAAGCACAGTTAAAGGACAAGGCCAAGGAAGCAGTTCTGTAAAGATTCCCCAGACTAGCGAAGCGATATGCATCCAGCGAAGCACAGGGCGAGAGCGCGTCACGAAAGCGCCGAAGACCACCCACACAATGAAAAGCGCGTGCAGCAAGAGGACGCAAACGGCCATTGCAGAATAGAAATTTGAAGTCAGAAAAGCTGCATGCATTTCGCGGAACTCCGTCTCGACTGGACCTGCGGCCTAAATCTTCGGCATACGACAGGCGCAAGTTGAAGGTATTATCGATGAAATGGAAATGGCGAGAGCCCTTCTGACAAAGCGTCCCCCGCGTATGACCCGGCAGGACTTGCTCCCATGAGCGATGTCGAGACCAGGACATCCTCAATTGAGGGGCTTGGACTCTTTGCAACTCGACCGTTCTCGGCCGGGCAACGCATTCGCCGGATTAACGTGCTGAGGGAGGTCACGCCCACCTCGCCCTTGCGGGAAGAACTAGGTGAGCGAGCCGATCACTGCGATTACCCGAACGGCAAGGTTGTCCTGCTCGGCTATCCGGATCGACACGTCAATCACAGTTGCGACCCGAACGCGTACGTCCTCTACGAGGGCGGTTGCTCGTTTCTCATGGCACGCCGCGATATCGCGGCGGGCGAGGAGATTACCTGCGACTACAACATCAACATCACGGGAGGTACAGCCTGGCCCTGCCACTGCGGTGCAGCGCGGTGTAGAGGTACCACGGTGGGGGACTTCTTCTTGCTTCCCCTCGACATCCAACGCGAGTACCTGCCACTGCTGGCGGAATGGTTCGTGCGGGCCCATCGTGATCGGCTGCGAGCACTCGGTCTAGCCTGAGTGGCATCCGAGTCGGCAGATGGGTACAGAACATCAAGGCCGATAGCAATGAAGGCTGGACACTTAGCCCTAATGCCACATTCAGAATAGTATTGACCCGAGCATTGTGCGGAAGATTATCCATGTCGACATGGATGCGTTCTATGCCTCGGTCGAGCAGCGGGATGATCCGCAACTACGCGGCAAGCCCGTTATCGTAGCCTGGAAGGGCAATCGCTCGGTCGTTTGCGCGGCCTCGTACGAGGCGAGGGCTTTCGGCGTGCGTTCAGCCATGCCAGCCGCGCGAGCGGAAAGGTTGTGTCCCGCTGCGGTCTTCGTCGCGCCGGACTTCACGCGCTACCGGGCCGTGTCGAAGAGTGTGCGGGAGATCTTCAAGCGCCATACAGACCTGATCGAGCCACTGTCGCTCGACGAAGCGTATCTGGACGTCACCGAGAACAAAACCGGATTGCCCACGGCGACGCTTGTGGCTCGCACGATCCGGGAGCAGATTCGCGAGGAATTGAACCTCACAGCCTCTGCTGGCGTTGCGCCCAACAAATTCCTGGCAAAGCTCGCGTCTGACTGGCGGAAGCCTGATGGACTTTTCGTGATCCAGCCAGAAGAAGTCGATGCGTTTCTGCTGCCCCTGCCGGTCGGACGCTTGTCCGGAGTGGGAAAAGTCACCGAAGAGAAGCTGGCCAAACTCGGAATAAAGAAGGTATGCGACCTGCGAAGTCTAGAGCGAGTCAAGCTGGAAGATGAATTCGGCCGCTACGGTGTCCGCCTGTACGAACTTGCGCGAGGGATCGACGAGAGTCCGGTCGTTCCGAACCGGCCCACGCAATCGATCTCTGTCGAGGAAACGTTCGAGCATGACGTCCCGCTTTCGGAAACCGAGCCCATGATCAGGCGCCTGGCAGAAAAGCTCTGGTCTGCTTCACGTAAAGAATCGCGAATTCCGCGGACAGTCGTTCTCAAGCTGAAGACGAGCCAGTTCAAGATCCTCACGCGCAGCCACACGCCAGACTGTCCTCCGTCTTCTTGCGAAGAACTGACGGAAATCGCCGTAAAGTTGCGCGAACGAGTGGATCTCGGTCCACACCAACGTTACCGGCTTGTTGGTGTGGGTCTGAGCAACTTTCGGGAAGCGAAAGAGACTCAGTCACAACCGGCTCTCTTCGAGTGAAGGTGTGTCAGTCAGCAGCGTTGGACAAGCCAGAACCGTGATCGAGCCTAGACTAGCGCGCCGCAAAGTCGCCTGAAGCAGGGTCGTGACCTTCAGCGACTGCACCCGCAGGGCCGGATCTACGCAGCGGTCTCCAACTCACGAACCGGCGCTTTCTGCTTCAAGATGCGGACAAATTCCCGCATCCACGCCGGATGATCAGGCCAAGCGCGTGCCGAAACCATTGTTCCGTCAACCACGGCCTCTGAATTAACGAACTCCGCACCTGCCGCTTTGATGTCCGACTCCAGCGCTGGATAGGCGGCAGTGCGCCTGCCCTTCAGAACCCCACATGCAGCCAGCACCAGTCCAGCATGGCAGAGCTGAGCAACAGGTTTCTGATTCTCAAAGAAATGCCGGACGATCTTCTGACAGGCTGAGTCGTTGCGAATGTATTCCGGTGCCCGACCTCCCGGGATCACCAAGGCCGCATACTCTGAAGGATTCACGTCCGCAAAGGCGATATCCGCGTCCCAACTGTAGCCGGGTTTTTCAGTGTACGTGTCATAGCCTGGCTCGAAATCATGCACGACGAAATGAAGTTTCTTCTTGCTTGGCGCTGCGATATGCACCTCATAGCCTTCTTCCTTGAGGCGCTGGTAGGGATACATGACCTCCAAGGACTCGGCAGCATCTCCCGTCAAAACTAAAACCTTCGGAACTGGCACGGAGCACCTCCTGAAATCTCACTTCTTAGGTGTGTTGCGACACCGATAATGGTAAATCAGACCCGCTCTCACGAGCTGTCGCCCTGCGAAGGACGCGAAGGGCTACCTGCGGGGACGGTTCTCAAGCCAACACAAATTCAAGACCGCGTCGCCGGCATTGCGCAACCAAACGGTGACTTCTTTTGTCTGAAAAGGTCGATCCCCGGGGCCGAGCTCCCGATTCAACAACGCGGTTATCTCCTCAGCAGTGCTCGGTTTTGTTGATCTTGTTCAACACTCGCCGTACGTGTTCGTCGAGACGACAATTTGCATTTGGCAGTTAGCGCATCAGCAGGTCCTGGGTTGGGCAGCCAGTCTGTTGAGACGGGCTCATTCCTGTGGCAGTGTAGTTGCAGTTTAAGAACAGCAGTTACGCGGGACTGGCCGGTATCAACTGCAGAACGAGTCTGCGAATCGCCTCAGGTTCGTGCTCTCCAGTAGCGCCAGCCAAAGTGTACCTCCGCTCAAAAGCATTCGGTCCTTCCACCCGCATCTCCCAGTCTTGGTTCACGGCGCGATCCGACAATGGACACTCGCCAGTCGCCTCGTTCGGTCGGCAAATGCGTGTTCGATGCACGCAGTAATTTCCCTGCACAGTTGAGCATCGCCGAGATTCTACAGTTCGATTGTCACTCCCATTCCACTGCATTTTATCGCCCGGAGTCGCCCATTCGTGGTGCAAACCGGTCAAACCAAGCATGACGGGCTCACGCACGCATCATGAACATGCTTATCCACAATTCGTGTTGAAAACCGGGAGAACGCAACGAAGAAGATCGGAGCAGCTGGCGTCGATTCGCGCCTTCCGAAAAAAAGTCCCACTACGCGAGATCAGGTCGGAAAAATAGGAAAGGCTGCGACATTGGTTATGCTCCAGCCGCCAGCTCCTGCGAGAGAGCAACAGCGTGGATGCATGTACCGTCGCAGCCCTTGATGCGATCACCGCTTTCGCAGTTCCAAACCCCAACTGCTCCTCGCAGAAACACTCGGCTTTTTCGGGTCCGGTTGCTCTTCAGATTGCCCTGCTGAGCAGACCATTCAAGGCATGTTGAGCTAAGAAGAAGACAGGCCGGGAGTCGTCCGAAAGACAGCACTCAACCCCAGCGCAAACCGCTCGGGCTGAAGCCCGGCGACGCCCGGCAAAGATCTACAAAAAGGTCTTCGGCACTCGCGCGCCGACCCATGGGCTGCACCCCCACTCGACGCATCCGGTCTATACTCATCGTCAGAGACCTTTCAGAAAGGAGAGCTGCAATGAAGGTGAAGAGCTTGCTCTTGGTCCTGGTATTCGCCCTGACGCCACTACTGTGCGCACAGGAAAAACCTGCACAAACACCTCCGAGCCCAGGCGGTGCAAACCAAATGCGGGCCGAGCATCGCCAGAAAATGGTGGAGATGCATAAAAAAGAGATGGAGGCCATGAAAGCCGACATCGAAAAACTGAAATCCTCGCTCGCTGAGATGAAGGCTAACATTCTCACGATCAGGGAGCCGAATGAGCTATCGCGCTGGCGAAACAACGTGGACATGTGGGAAACAGTGGTCAATCACCTCGACCGGATGCAAAACCACATGGAATCCATGGGACCCGGTATGATGGGACCCCATGCTCCAGGCATGACCGGCCCGCCTCCCACTCCGCCGAGCGAAAAGAAACGCGAGTAACTGCTTGGACGAAAACCGCCTTCGCGCCCTCAGGCGCGGAGGCTCTACCATTTCATGTAAACCGCCACAAGGCAGGGGCGATAGATACCGCGCAGGTAAAGACGCTTCGAGTGTTTTCCATCACTGCAATGTGGTGGAATAAGTTGGATTAGAAGAAGGAGGCCGGAGTCGTCCGAGCGAGACGGCACTCAACGCGAGAGGGGGCGGCGAGCGCGTCGACGCCCGATCCGAGAAGGACTATGGCGATTCACATGGGTATCATGTGCGAGAGCTGCCGCAAGTTGTACTTCGTAGCCACCTCCCGCGCCATCAAGCCGAGCGTGTCAGCGGCGGAAATGTACCGGCTCAAGTGCACGCCTCCCTGTCCCGAAGTCACGGAGTTCAGAAAAGACAGCATGCGGCCGTACCGTGTCTCGGAAGATGCGTTCAGAAGCGGATACGCAAAGGAGGGCGAGTACCAATTCGTCGAAATCCCAAAGCCGCCGCAGCCGCCCTAAGCCCTGACCCGCAAGAATCCGATCCCGCCGCTGCGCCAGCGGCAGAGCACCTGAGTCCCGTTCTCGTGAACCAAAACACGCTAACCACGCCAAGAAAAGCTAATCAGCAAGCCAAGAAAAACGTACCCGCGCGCAAAACTCGCGTCGCGAATCTCCCGAATAATCCGGGGCATGCTACGCCACCGGCTTGACGCTTAGTCCACCGCGCGGCACCCGATAAAGACTGACGCGCGAAAGGAAAACCACGCCACGAGAATGGCGGCGCTCGCGCTGCCGACGAGCCCCAGCAATCGGAAGCGCCATGAGACGCTGCAGCGCTTCATGCTCATCAACGACTCGGTGACGGTCGCGGTCGAAATCCCCGTGCACCTCACGCGCGAGGATGTCGCCTACTACAGAAGTAGAAGATTCGACCTTTCCATCGAGGCCGAAGTAATCACCGGCCACATCGACTTCCACCATGTTCAGGAACGGGTGCCTGCACGTCCTCGACTACAAACCGGAGGCTCGCAAGGAAAAACACGCACACGTGCAGACGACCATCTACGCTCTCGCGCTCGCGCGGCGGACCCACTTGCCGCTCAAGATGTTCAAAAGCGTTGGTTCGACGAGAAGGACTACTTCGAGTTCTACCGGCTCGCAGGCGTCTACAAAACCAGGTTGCATCCGCCGGTCAGTCACACTTCTCTACATCTTGACCGTGATCGCGAGCACGGTAAAGTGGAAGTGGTCTGCCAGTGAGCGAAGAGCAGAAACAGAAGCTCATCTCCGCGAGCGTGGATGTTCAAAATCCATGCGGCTCAGGTAAGAAATATAAAAAGTGTCACGCCCGCTGGCGTGCGTGTGACAGGACGACTTGTAGATTTCTCAATCGCTCGCGAGCCGATCTCATTCCGTTCGCCGGCTCATTGTGAGACTGAGTGCCGATTTTTGGGAAAACGCTCAAAGGGCCGTCTTGGAAGATTCCCGATTGATGACGCACTTGCCTTGCGCCAGTTCTTCGAGCGTTTCCTGACGCAGTTTTTCCTCAGCCACCTTCTTTGGGACTAAGCCCAGGGCAAGTGCTACTCCGTAAAGAATGGCCTCCGGTCGAGGCGGACAACCTGGGATATAAAAATCGACTGGAATCACGCTGTCAGCGCCTCCTTGCACGTTATAAGTGTCGAACCAACAACCACCTCCCGTCGCACAGGAGCCGATCGCGAAGGTCAGCTTAGGATTGGGAACAGCTTCCACTAATCTCTTGAGCGCCGGAGTGACCTGCCGGGTGACAGGACCGGATATCAGAAGAACATCCGCGTGCCGGGGAGACCCGACAAGCTTGATTCCAAAGCGCTCGGCATCATAGTAGGGCGTCAGAACATTGATGACTTCGATATCGCACCCATTGCACGCACCGGTATTTGCATGGTACACCCATAACGCCTTGCAGAATGCCTTTCTACAAAGGGCCCGTAACATTGGAGAACCTCACTTTCCACTTACTTTCCCATGGTTGCCAACACGTCTGCGGCACGGTTCAGGATGCGATATGGTGCCTGCGGATAAACCCCGAGTAAGACACACAAGGCTGCTAACGTTGTCATGGGGACGAACATCCCCGCGGGTACCTCCTTCACGTTGGTGGGCAGGGAATTGCTCAAAGGCGCGGTCCCCCAAAACACCTTATATCCGGCACGAACCATAACCACCATAGTCAAAATGCTGGCCACGATAGCAATGCCTGCTGCCCACCACAACCCCGCCCTCGCGAGGGCGAGATAGATCGTGAGCTTACTCCAGAAGCCGTTCAGCGGGGGAAAGCCCGCCAAGGCCAGCGCTCCCAAGAAGTAACATGCGCTTGTAATAGGCATCCGACTACTGAGTCCGCCAAGTTCAGAAATTCGCCGGGCGCCCGTGGCATACATCACCGCGCCGGCGCACATGAACAAGAGAGACTTGCATACCGCGTGATTGAGAAGGTGATAAAGGCCACCATAACATCCCAGGTAAGTGCCAAGCCCGATTCCAACGAGCACATAGCCCATCTGACTTACGGATGAATAGGCCAGAAGCCGCTTGAGGTCGTTTTGACTCAATGCCAAGATGATGCCAAGCAGCATCGTAAAAGTGCCCAGCGCCACAATGAAGATGGTGACCTGAGGCCACGCCGGATAGAACATGCTCACTGTGCGAGCGAGGGCGTAGAGCGACATTTTTATCATCACGCCCGATAGCAGCACACTGATCGGGGTCGGCGCTTCCGCGTGGGCGTCGGGGAGCCATGGATGGAACGGCGCAATGCCGGCTTTGGTTCCGAATCCGATTAAGAGAAACGCGATCGTAAGGGCCGCCGTGCCTAAGGGTATGAATTGAACTACGTTGCGGATGTCGCTGATCAGCAATGCGCTACCTCCACCGAGTTTGTTTGTGGAGGCCGCGCCGGCATACAGCAAGACGCAGCCAAACAAGGCGAAGGTAATCCCAATAGTCAGCAACATCAGGTACTTGTAACCCGCCTCCAGCGCACGCCGATCCCAGTAGAAAGCCACGAGGAGGCCAGAGGTGAGCGTAGTGGCTTCGATGGCGACGTAAAGCATGATCACGTTGTTGGTCACGCATCCCCACAACATGGTTCCCAGAAACCAAAGCAGAAGGCCATAGAAGGTGCGCGTACCGCGCTGGGCCGCACCTTTAGCCATCCGTTCTTCGATGTATCGCGTGGAATAGACCGCCGCCAGCAACCCGATACCGCCAATGATGACAACCATGAGAGCGCTCAGCGCGTCGACACGGAGTTCGCGCCGCCAGGTTGTAAGTACGGCGCCCCGCAGGATCCGGTACGCCATCCAGCTGCCCAAACCGGTGACCAAGGCCATCGTCAGTACCGAAATCCATTGCTGCAGAGCCCGGTTGGTGCGCGTTGCCGCGATCACAATCACGCCCGCGAACACCGGCAAGAGAAATACCACCGCAGGTAGCGCCGACGTCTCTGTCAAAGCTTCTCCGGGCATATCAACATCCTCCGGACTAACCGCTCACCACCGTAACTCCCGCAGCCTGAACGTATCGGTGGAGCCAAACACCTGCCGCACTCCGCCGATGACGTACAAGAGCAAGAAGACTGTCACCACCACTTCCGATGCAACTCCAAAGAGGGCCGTCTCGGGCAAGCCGGGAGCCAGGCTCACCAGACTCAAATGAACTCCATTCTCCAGCAGGCAAAGACCGATCACCGTCTTGATCGCATCCCGACGAGTCAGCACCGCATACAATCCCAATGCGAAAACCGTGGATGCCACTGCCAGGTTCGTTCTAAACACCTCGAGTTGTCCGATCCCCGTCGGCGCCAGAAGTGCGACGGTACCGTGGGTGAGGCGAAAGAAGCCGACCATCAGCAAGGCGACCAGCACGACTGAGGGGCCGAAACCGATCACCGGCTTCATTTCGCGATCGTCGGCCGCACGGACCGCGCGGAAAAGGAACCACGGAGTCAGAATTGCTTTCGTGACCAGGGCAGTCGCGGCCCACCAGAGCAGAGCCTTGTTGATCGAAGCGAAGCTCAGAAGCAGCCCCACAATCAGAAGCGCCTGGCAAAGATAAGCGACGATTGAAAACCTCAGCCTTCGCAGTTCCACCGCAGCTACGGAAGTGATCACCAGGGTCAGGCTCAGGGTCTCGATCAAACCTGTATGCAAGGCTTCGGGGTTCATGCTCTTCCTCCCCTCGGACCCTCCCTGAAACCAGTGTTCATCATCCGATCAAGCGCGGTAGGGGGCGGGAAGCAGCGCCCGCACCTCTGGCACGGCCCCATGAAAACCTCGAGTCGCATGTACATATCTTGCGGATCGTTGGTAGCGGTTTCGAATTGCTGGCTGAGCCGGATGGCTTTTTCAGGGCAAACTTCTTCGCACCTACCACAGTAAGTACACCTCCGCCAGTAGAACTCGATCGTTCTCCTGTGCTGTTCCGTATCCGACAGCACAATCACGTTGGCGGGGCAGACGTTCGCGCATCCACCGCATCCGAAGCATAAGTCAGCATCGATCGTGATCTTGCCGCGGAACCCGGGTTTCGGTTCCTGGGGCGCAAGAGGGTAATCAAGAGTGACGCGCCCGGCTTTCAGGCAAATCAGCGCTTCTCGCAGTTTGCTGAGAAACACCTCAACCTCCCGCTACTTTCCAATTACCGCAAAGGCCAGGGCCGCCAAGGACGAAACCCCGACACGCATGAAATAGCCCATGGCTTGATCGATACGAAGCCTGGGATTGACGACATCAATTACCGCAACCAGTATCAGAACAAGGAGCACCTTCACGGCTGTTGTGACCAGGTCGACCGGGGGAATCCCGAAGTGCGGCCAGGGAAAGAACACTTGCACCAGCAAGAGCGCGAGCACAAGTTGCTTGACCCACATCGCCCAGCGGAACAAAGCCAGGCGCGGGCCGCTTTGCTCGACCAGAGAACCTCCCATGATTTCCTGGTCTGCCTCGGCAATGTCGAAGGGTAATTTTCCGGCGACAGCTTGAAGAGCAAGGAAGAATGCCACGCCCCCGATGGCCATGCTGATGCTCGGTCCGTTCTGCACTTGCCAGTTGATGATGCCGCCCAGCGTCAAGGTCTTGGCCTTGAACGCACCGACTGTTAGAGCCACAGCCAGGATAGGCTCGACCGATAAGAGCATCATCATTTCGCGCGAGCTTCCGATCGAAGCGTAAGGGCTGGCGCTGGCGAACCCCACCAGCATGATCAGTACGCCGCTTATGGTCGCAACATACAGCACCACGATCAGATCGCCCGCGAAGGCCAACGGTGCTCGCATCCCCGCTAGCGGAATCAGGGCGGAGAGAAGCAACGCCGAGCCCAGAGTGAGTGCTGGCATAGCCGCATAGACGCTGCCCCGCGTGCTCCGAAGATCTTCCTTGCCCAGCAACTTAAGGAGATCCCAATAAGGTTGCGTGATCGGGGGCCCGATTCGAGAGTGGATTGCGGCGCGCAGCTTGCGCATGAGGCCTTCGCAAAGGGGTGCCAGAAGCAGAGCGACCGCCACGTTCAGCAAGCAGAGCAGGAAGACTTTGAACAGCCAAGCTGTCATCGTGCCCCTCCCGGGCAGACGCGCCTTCTCGACATTTCCAGAAGTTCAGCGCCGGAATAAACGCGGACTTCATTTGTCGTTCGATCAATCGTCTCGAGGCGTTCGGTGCATGAGAAGCAGGGATCGAGACTGCCCAATGTAATCGGTACGTCCGCGATGTTGGCTCCCTCAACCATCGCCGGCATAGCCTGGAGGTTCGGGTAAGTCGGAGCCCGCACCCTCCACCGGTAAGGCCGGTTGTCGCCGCCGGTCAGCACAAAGTGGACTGCCTCGCCTCTGGGCGCCTCCACGACTGAGAGGCCGAATCGCCCTGGCGGTATCTCTTCTTTGATATCTGCGCAAATGGGTCCTGGAGGGATGGCGGCAAGGGCATCGCGCACCAGCCGAATTGAATCCAGCAATTCGGCTATGCGCACCAGAACGCGCGCCCAGGTATCACCCGCCTCCTCCGTAGCGATACGCGGAGGAATCTCGTCGTAGGCTGCGTAAGGATGATCGACCCGCGCATCGATGGCTACTCCGGAAGCTCGCGCAGGCGGGCCGACGACGCACACCTGCTTGGCCCATTCGTTCGTCAGAGTTCCGACTCCCTTCGTCCTCGCCTGCAACGTCGTATCCCCTATCACAGCGTCGCGAATTGCTACCGTTTCTTTCTCCACCCGGCCCAGCGTCTCGAGCAGCTTGGGCATGATCTGGTTGGCCAGATTACGCCGCAGCCCGCCAACCGTATTCATTCCGTATGTCTTACGATTGCCGGAGATCTCTTCACAAAGCCACATCACTGGCTCACGAACCCGCCACGTCTGCATGAGGATGGTCTCGAAGCCGATGATGTGTCCCGCTATGCCTAGCCAGAGCAGGTGGGAGTGGATGCGTTCCAGTTCCAACATGATGGTCCGGATATATCTGGCTCGGCGCGGCACCTCGATGCCGGCAGCCTTTTCCACCGCCTGGCAATAGCAGGTGGAATGGATGAATCCGCAAATCCCGCAGATTCTCTCGGCCAAGTACGGAATTTCGTTGTACGTCATCACGCTGTCGCCAAGCTTTTCAATGCCTCGATGGTTGTAGAAGATGCGGGTGTCGCATCCCACCACCGTTTCGCCTTCAACAAACATGCGCCAGTAAGCCGGTTCTTCTAGAACAGGAAAGAATGGACCGATCGGCAGCACGCTCGCACCTTTAGGGGGCTCGAGCATCTGTGGCCGCACATTCTCGGCGCGCGGAGGCTTGTAGTTGTAGGGAAAATCCCTGCGCAGGGGAAACACGCCTTCTGGCCAGTCGTCTGCCAACAACAGCCGTCGCGGATCCGGATGGCCGTCGGGACGAACGCCAATGGCATCTCGGAATTCCCGTTCTGCCCAATTCGCTCCTGGAACCAAGTCGGTGATCGACTCGATCCACGGGTCTTTTTCCGACACGGAAGATTCAAGCAGAACATAGAGATGATCTTGATCGAGCGAGAACAGATGCAGAATCGAGAAATCTCCGGTCAAGGGTCTCTGGTCCGTTCCCACCGAAATCAGGAAGCGCGCACGCAGCTCCTTGACCAGCCCGGCGACGGCAGCCCGCATGGCGTTCTTCTCAATCACGAATCGGAGGGTATCGGGATGGGGCTGCGTTGCTGAGAGGACAGCGCCATTCCCCCGCGCGGCAACGGCGTCTTTAACTCGCGTAACGGCTGCCTGATCCACGGTGCTCATACCGGTCTCCTCAAGTCCTCAACCACAGCAAGATTCCAGTCACCACGATGGCTCCGATGACGATCCACAAAAGATAGATTTGTGGGATACCGACATGCGTTCGGCTTACGCGGTCCGCAGTTCTGTCGATAGCTTTGACGCTTGGTGTGTACAGCCATCGGTCGAAATCGAGTGCGCGGCGGAGCGAAGCGGGGAACCGCGGCACGGGAATTCTTCCGCTGGGATAGATTCCCTGAAACGCGTGCTTGAAAGGCAGATAGAGGCTGCTGGCAGGGTAGCGGACGGTGGACGGCGTATGCTCTTCACCGCAGTACCAGACCGGCACGGACCTGGATTGTGCCCCGCCCGCCCGCTGAATTGCGTAGCTGAGCAGCGCCAGGACTGCCAAGGCTGCCAGAATGGCGATGGGCGACCAGAAACCGACCGCTGATCCGTCGATTATTTGGAGGCCGCTCCACATCCCCGGTGCACCCACGCCTGTCAGCGGCATGGCCGTGACTCCCTCGATTGCACGCCCAACAAAGCGCAAGACAAGTTGCGGAAAGATGCCCAGCAACACGCACAGGGCGGCAAGCGTTACCTGGGGTACGATCATGGATATCGGTACTTCCTCCACAGCGCGGCTCTCATCCGCCTTACCGAGGAAAACGGATGCGAGAACTTTCAGAAAAGAAGCCAGCGTGGCAAGCGAAATGAAGAGCGCAATGAGTCCCAGCAGCAGAAACAATGGGAAGCGCATTCCGGTCAGCAGGCACGCAGCGATGATGAGCCATTTGCTGGCAAATCCGTTCAGGGGAGGCACGCCCGCGATACTCAACGATGCTATGGCGGTCGTGCCGGTGGTGAAAGGCATGGAGTGCGCCAGACCGCCCAGTTGGTCCATGTCGCGATTGCCGGTGCGGTAGAGCACCGAGCCGGCTCCCAGGAACAAGCAGGACTTGAAGCAGGCATGGTTGATCGCGTGCAGAATTGTGCCCGCGAGCGCAATTGTGGCGAGAGCCGGATGCGTGCCGAGACAATAGGTCCCCACACCAAGGCCAAGGCAGATGTAACCGATTTGCCCGATGGTATGGAAGGCCATCAACCGCTTGGTGTCGGTCTGCCGCAGCGCGGTCAAAGTCCCTACAAAGAGCGATCCTGTGCCTGCCAGCGCGAGAACAATGCCCCATCCCTTGAGCGATGCGGGTGCAACCACAAACGAGCAGAAAACGCGAAGCAAACCATAGATTCCTAATTTGACGAGCGCACCCGAGAGAATGGCGCTCATCCCGGAAGGTGCAACCGGGTGGGCGTCAGGAAGCCAATCGCCCATAGGCAGGACGCCGGCCTTCGTGGCAAACCCCAAAAAGAACAGAAAGATGATGGTGTGAGCCAGCAGCGGTTGAGCGACTAACAATGCGGACAGGGATTGGCGGATCGCATCAAACGCAAATGATCCGGATGTCCTCCAGACGAGCAATGCCGCTGCGACCATACACAGCGTGGCGCCGTGCGTAATGATGAAGTATTTCAGGCCCGCCCTCTGGCTTGCCGCATTCTCAGTTTCGAAGGTCACCAGGAAGTAGGAAGTCAGTGTCATCGACTCCCAGAAGATCAAAAAAAACAGGAAATCCGTGCATACCAGAACTCCCGTCATACTGGCGATGCAGAGGAGAAGAATCGGGAAGAACTTTGCAACGCTGTCGTGTGCGTAGTGTTCCATGTACCGAACGGAGTACAGCGCACTTAGAAGTGCGATGACTGCAACGATGGCCAGGAAGATAGCGCTCAGAGGATCAATCCGCAGCGAGAGGCGAGAGCCCAGCTGAGGCAAGGACAGAATCGTGCGCTCGTCGGAAGCGGCTGCGAATGTACGGACAACCGCGAGCCCGGTACATACGCTGGACGCGCACACGATGGCGAAACTGACCCAACCGCACAACTTCCGCCAGCGGGCAAAAAGCAGGCTTACCAGCGACCCCGCGATCAGGATCACAATGCTTGCTTCGATGTTGCGAACCGCAGTGGTCATTCTATTTCCCTATCAATTGCACGAAGGGCATTCCCACGAATGGGGCTGCGACACAAGCGATCATGAGGATGACCAAGGTAGCGTTCATGGCTAGAGGCGGATCGGCCGCCACTTGCGCCGCCGCCAATGGCGCGCCGAGGAAAATTTTCTGAGCGATATATAGCATCCAGCCGAAAGAGATCAGGGTTTCGCAAAGGATGAAAATGACGATGCATGGTCCGATCGCACCGGAAAGGCGCATAGCGCCGGAAAGGATCATGAACTTGCTCCAGAAACAGGCCAGTGGCGGCACCCCGGTGACGCTCAGCACGCCCACGAAAAATGCTGTAGCGGTGAGCGGCATGGTTTTGGCCAAGCCCCGCAGCGACGATATGCTGCGAGTCCCAGTGACGTAGGAGACAACGCCGGCGCAGAAGAACAGAGTGGCTTTGCTGTAACCGTGGCAGATGATGTGCAAAACGGCGCCGCGAAGACCCAGGGTTGATCCCAGTCCCCCGACCGCGATGCCGAGTAACACATAGCCGAGGTGCGCGATCGTCGAGTAAGCCAGCAGCCGCTTCAGGTCGTCCTGAACGAAATAGAAGGAGAGGGCGACCAGAATCGTGACCAGCGCCATGCCGGCCATGAGCAATACAGTCTTCGCAGGAAATCCCCATCCGCCGCTCAGCGTCCTGGCCATCAGGTAGACACCCGCCTTGACCATTGCGGCCGCGTGCAGGTAGGCGCTAATCGGCGTCGGAGCCTCCATGGCATCCGGCAGCCATGTCTGCACGGGAACCTGTGCCGCTTTTGCCCAGGCCGCGATCAGGAGAAGGACGAAAACGCCCGCTCTCAAGCCATCGGGTAACATGCCCAGAGCCGAGAAATCGAACGAACTAGTGCGAGCGAACAGAATCAGAATAGCCAGGAGAAAAAAGCCACTCCCGACATGAGTCATTAATAGAGCTTTAAACCCGGCCCGTAAGCTGGTCTCGGTCTGGTAGAACGAGATGAGCGCCCAAGAACACAAAGTGGTGAGTTCCCAGAAGGCGAAGAACTGTAGGAAATTCGGTGAAACTGCCAACCCCACCATGCTGGCAATGAAGAGCAGCAGCCAAAAGTAATATCGCCCGTAATGTTCACTCTTCACAGGGTGCTCGCGATTCTTATCCGTAAGATAGGCGGTGGAAAACAGAACGGTAAGAAATCCGATGGGCGCGGCAACCAGCAACATCACCGAAGCCAAAGGATCGACAAGAAAGCCGAGGACAGGCACATCCACGATGCCGCGCAGCCAGGGAACGTGCCACAACATTTTCGTGTAAACAGAGCCATATTTGGCGACCGTGAGCCACACAGCCGCTGCGGTTGACAGTGCTGCCGTCACGAGTGCAGCAGGGCGAGCGCGGCCCTTCAACATTACTGACAGAAGAGCTCCTGCGACGGGGAGGATCAGCATGACCACGGCGACAGAGCTGATCATGCGAGCACCTCTCCTCTCTGCGGGCTTGCGCAATCAGCGCGGGCGGATGTTTTCCGGCCTGCAAGAATATCGTTCAACATGTCCGCCAGGCTCTCGACACTCGCAAGCACCTCAGCGCTCATGGCTTGGAGGAAACCCGTTTGATGCGGCTGAATCGCAATCAGGCATATCCGTGCACGGGTCGTCCGCTTGAGAAATTCCACGAGCAGACTCAGGGGCACGCGATGTGTGCTCGGCCAGTACGCGGCGGTTTGATCCGCATCGAAAAGCGCCACCGAGCCTGGCTCAGATTTCAGATCGACACAGTCAATCAGCAGGATTGTGTCGGGCCGTTGCTCCGCGATCCGGCACAGATAGTTTTCCGGAACCTCCTGGGCGTCGATCACATGCACGCTACTAAGGCTGCGGATCTGCTGGACAATCCGGCTCCCCGCCGCATCGTCACCTCGGCAAGCATTGCCAATGCCGATCACGACAAGGTTGCCTCGCAGCGCATCGAAAAGCTGTTCTCGCAGATTCATACTGCCAACTCTGGCGACGATTATTCGTTCCCTCATCGTCTGGCTAGAAATCCTCTACTCGACCAACTCCTTAATCTGACCGTAATTGAAAACCGGGCCATCGCGGCACACGTAGCGGTGGCCGATGGCACAGTGGTTGCACTTTCCAACGCCGCACTGCATCATGCGTTCCAAGGTTGAAATAATCGAGTCCTCCTTGAACCCGCGGGCAAGCAAATCCTGGATTACGATTCGAATCATGATGGGCGGCCCACACACGTAGGCGAGGGTGGACTCCGGATGAAAGGTGACCTTGTTGAACAACGATGGGACCACACCCACGGTTCCCGTCCAGCCTGGCGAAGCGGTGTCCACGGTCACATGAAATTCGACATCTGCACGCTTTGCCCAATCGTCGAGTTCCTCCTTGTAGACCAAGTCCGTGGGCGTCCGGGCGCCGTAGAGAATCGTCACATTGCCGAAGCAGGAGCGCTCATCCAAAACGTTCCAAATCAGACTGCGGAGCGGCGGCAGTCCAATACCTCCCGCCACAAACAGCAAGTCCTTCCCGCGCGCTGCTTCCATGTCGAATCCGTTGCCAAAGGGACCACGAATGCCTACCTCATCCCCCTCTCCAAGTTTGTGCAGAGCGTCGGTTAATAGCCCGGTGTGTCGGACCGTCGTCTCAAGTGCCTCCGGTCGAGATGGACTCGACGCGATGCAGAACGGCGCCTCTCCGTAGCCAAACACTGACAGTTCCAAGAACTGTCCCGGGAAGAAATGGAAATCCTTCTTCGAATCCCGGAAGAGCAACTGGAACGTCCGGGTGTCGGGAGTCTCGTCGCGGACGTCCGCTAGACACGCGATATCAGGAAGGAACACGTCATTCATGCCATTTCCCCTTCCGGATGGCAGCTACCACCGCCGGCATATGCGTCGTGCCCAGGCACACCTTGATGCACCGCCCACAGCCAACGCAGCCAACCGCCCCATCGCGTTTGTAATACTGCGCGCTCACCTTGTGGAAGAAGCGACGCTTCATCCGGTCCTTCCGTTGCGCGCGCGGATTGTGTCCCGAGGCTTCAAGCGTGAAGGCGCTGTATTGGCAGGAATCCCGCACGCGGCAACGAATCCACGTGCCATCACAACCGAGATCCTTCACACTGAAGCAGTAACAAGTAGGGCAAACCACGCTGCATCCTCCGCATTCCAAGCACCAGTCGCTCATCTTTTCCCACAAGGCGTCTGGCACGCGGCACGTGGAAATGCGCCTCATGGCCGAAGCAAAATGGCAGGTCTCTTCGCCAAAGTGGCGTCGCGCCGCGTCTTCCAGTTTCTGGCGTTGCGTTACTTCACCTTCGGTGGCGTCGCGGAACAGGCTTTGCGCTTCCGCTACTGCAGCCTCACCCTTTGGACTGGCAACCTCTACGAGGTAGCTCTCGCCCAAATCGGTGAGTTGCGCGTCATAGCTGTCGCGCAAAAAAGGACCTGAATCGGTGCAGATACAGAAACCCAGCTGACATGGAGTCGTGCATGCCAAGCTTATGACCGTCAGGTTGTTAGAACGACGGAGGTATGAAGCGTCCGCCGGCTCCATCTCCTGCATTCGGGTCAGAAACGCGATTCCTTTGGCATCGCAGCTACGCACATTGAAGAGAAAGCGGCGGGTGCGGTCTATAATCGGCTCTACTTCGTGGTGTTGTCCCCTACGCGTGATCCTGACGATTGGATCGGTTTGAGGCAGGAGAAGCTCTTTTGGTGGATGCAGAGAGTTCGGGAAATCCCACACCACCTGCTCGGCAGAAGTAATGGTTGAAAAAAGTACGTCTCCGCACGAACTGCGAACGGGAGCGACTACTTCTCCGGCCTGCAGCAACTTCTCAAGCCATCTCGCTACGTTTTCTTTCGCTATTGCGAGGGCCATAAATGGCCTCTCATCCGCGTTCCACGCTGACAGCTGCTACACCATGGGCGCCCAGCACACTGGAAACGTGATCGCGGAACCCGTAAGGTACAAACAGCACGCCGGGCTCAAGATCTCTGCTCACCAAAACCGGAACAATGGCATCACCATGCACGGAACTCAATTTGGCGCGGCGTCCCGCGCCCAGCTTGAGCGAGCTCGCATCGCCCTGGGATATTTCTACGAAGCCGGTAGGAAACAGCTTCTGTTCTGATCGGTAGTCGCGACTGAGGGTCGGCGAGTAACAAATGAGTGGGTCGCAACCCCAGTCAAACGTCCCATCACGGATCAGCAGGTACGGGCGTTCGGCGGAGGTCAACTCTTCCATTACGGTGGTTCTGGAAGGCTGAAGCGCGAACTTCGTGCTATCGATGGTCTCGATCATCGCTCCGCCCCATCCGTCCTTGGACAGCTTGCGCTCGATCCCGGCATAACGAGGCGCTGCCTGACCGACTTCGCGGAGCACGTCAGAAACCGAGCTGTAGGAAGCGCCTGCCTCGAACCTTGCGCAAAGTTCAGCCAAGACCTGCCAGCCGGTCCTCGCCTCTGCAAGCGGATTGCTCGCCGCACGGAGTTTCTGCACCCGCCCTTCCATGTTGGTGAACGTTCCGTCAGTCTCGGCGAAGCTGGTGATCGGCAGTACGGCGTGGGCAACGCGGGTGGTCGGCGTGACAAACGCGTCCAGCGCGACAAGAAACTCAATCCTTCCCATTGCGGCCATCGCGTCTTGTCGCCTCGGCATGACGGATGGCGGATCGTCGGCCACGACAATTAGTCCACTAACCGATTGCAGGAGAGCTTCGGCGCTCAATCCCTCAGCCGTAGGCAGTTTCTTGCCCCAGAGATCTTCCACGCGTTGTCGAGAACGTGCGCCGTCCAACAAATCGTGACCTGGCAGGCGATCCGGCGCGATTCCCATGTCCCATGCGCCCCACGCATTGCTCCGTGCCACTAGCGGCAGGAGTCCGGATCCAGATCTGTTCAAATGTCCGCTGATCGCAGCCAGCTCAGCAAAGGTGGTGGCTGCGTCTCGCTGATCGCTTTGACCGCAACCCGGAGCAATTAGAAATGCCGCCCGGTCCGCGCTGGCGATCCATTCCGCGGCCTGGCGCACTTCATTCGTCCTCTCCACCTGGTCCAGATCTCGCCGAATTGCCTCAACTCCGATTACTGTGGACAGCCGCTCCTTCAAATCCAGATCAAACATCGCTGCCAGAAGGCCATTGATCACCACGCCTTCATTTCCAGGCCTCAACTGCAGATGGAGTGAGGCCAAGCGCGTCATCTGGGTTTTTCTGTAGCCGATGGTTATAAGGTGGGCGCCACTTTCCAGCGCCCTCAGGACGAAGGAGGCCACTCGGGGGTGAGTTTCGGCCAGATTCCCCTCAGCCAACAAAATCACGTGAGTTGCGGCGATGTCATTGAGACGAATTGCGGGAGGGAGCCTGCCACACACTTCCTCAATGCCGTCCAATATCGGACTACAGACGGAGCGGTAGGCGAAATCGATGTTGTTAGTGCGGAGACCTGCCCTTGCAAGCCGGCCCATCAAGTAGTTTTCCTCGTTGGTTGCGCGAGCAGAACCCAGGACGCCGACCGGCTTGCCTGCATTCAGGAGTTTCTTGAGACGCGTGACAACGTAATCGAGAGCCTCGTCCCAGCAAGCCGGCTCTTGCTTTCCGTTGCGCCCAAGCAAAGGTTGCCGTAGCCGATCTCCCCAGCGGGCGGCCTCATGCGCGGCCCAACCCCTGGCGCAAAGCCTTCCTTCGGATATCAGATGAGTTTCGCTGGGTGCGACGCCAACCAGTTGTCCATCTTTTGCCAAGAGATACAAGCCACAGCCGCAGGAGCAAAAGGGACACGCAGTTGGGACGGCCAACATGGCAAGTCCTTTCGTCTTTGCTATGGGCATACACCCAACGGCTACCACTGTCCGTGACGCAGGTCACACAACATGGACAACCATGGTCTGTGTCACATCGACTTTAGATTCGGCTCTTTCCAAACCCGCGCGTTCGCCTGTCCTCACACCCACCATCCAGGTTCGTTCGCGGGGCGCTTTCAAGCGGGGAGAGATTTTGCCACTAAGTTCCTTCCAGCGGAGAGGTCGTCATGCCCTTTTTCGTCCGCCGTAGACATCCAGCAACTGGAATCGGGTGGCCTCGAGTCGCCGCTCGATGATGAGTGCAAACCTTTTCAACAGCTCGTAGCCAAGATCGTGATTCTCTTCGCACTTGGTTCGCAGGCACCTTCCGTCCAACGCAATCACGTGCAAGTTGGTCTTTGCGTGGGCGTTGAATTTCCAATGAAAGGGAGGCAGCAACCACGACCACCCCAGCACGTCTCCTACCTCCAGCATGTCCAAGACGATTGGCTTTCTCTGCGGCGCAAATATCTCCAGTGCCACTTTGCCTTCGCGAATCAAGTAGAATGCGTTGGCCTCGTCGCCTTCCTTGAAGATGTAGCTCTCGGCATCGAATCGCATATTGGAAGCGCAGCCAACGACGAGGTGTAGAAGCGCCTGGTCCATACCTGCGAAGAAAGAATGCTGCGTAACGATGCGTTCAATGGTATCCATGACCACCTCCTTCTTCACACATGCTGTTGTTTGTCACGATGATGTTAGTCCCGGCCAGACAGTTGGTGTGCAGCCGAAACGTTCGCTATGTTGATTCTGATCATTCACAAATCTGTCAACAACCATGCACTCTCTGCGACTCATTTGCTGGCCGTTTAAGTGCCCCAAATGATCTCTGAACTTCGTCGCTGTCTTTCAGACTTCTTCTCGCCGTCTCGCAAACGCGAGCAGCAAGTCTTTGGCCTTTCATAAATCGACAGTGAATACAATGAACAAGGTGGTCGGAGGCACAGGAACAACCGCCCAAGTGGAACGAGAAGCAAGAACGAAAGCGATCTTATTCCCGCCATGTCCTACACCTCCTAGTGGACTAGGAGAGGCCGAGGCAGTACTTCGTAAAGGACGAGGTTCTGAACGTGGTCAAAACGCCGAGCCAGCCTCAGATTTCGAGTGGAGATCCCGTCGGGCCAGCCAGTTTCTCGTATTTCTGAAGCCATTTTACGCCTTTTGGCAAGTGAACCCTTACCGGTCGTAACAGAACCTAACGAGTAGCCTAGGCGGCCTTCTTCGCCCGAACCTTTGCCCACCGTGCACGTTGGGCCGCTGCGATTTTCCTACGGCCTGCCGCTGAACCGTCCGCTTTGGTTTGGTCGTCCGAGTTACTGCTTCCCGAGTGCCGCGTCTAGCCGGACCTAAACTGGACGCGCTGTACCAGTGCCCAAATTGTAAGACAACGAGCCGTGACGATTTCCGCTACGAAGGCCTGATCCCTACGAGATGCGCCGCTCTGCAGCGAAGACACCGTGCCGCGCCGGAGTGCCCGAGTCGGTCATCGTGGCGACGGAGGGATGGAAAACTCCGGCGATGTTCCGGCGTTACGCCATGGTCAGCAGCGCAGATAGCCGGGAGGCGATGGAGGCGCTAGAAGAGGCACGGGCGCAACGCGCTGCCACCGAGCCTCCTTCTCGTGCGGAACCGATCACCCCGAATTGAGCGTGATGACAAGCAAGTTGATGATTATTCAATGATCCTCCGTTTCAATGACTGCAAACGGATGTAACGCCACAAAATGCTATGCTAGGGCGTCACGGTGATCGTTGCGGTCGCGGTCTTGCTCACATGATCGGATGTGGCAAACTGGGTGGCCTCAAAAGTGACGTGATAGGTTCCCGGCGTGAGGGGTGCGTAGTAGGTTGCTGAACTCGGGAGCTGGGTGACCGAACCAAAAATCACGAACCCAAATTCACAACGTGACATGAGCGGAGGTTGCAGATAGCCACAGTCGTCACTGCCGCCAGCATCGCGTGCTTCCTGAACCCACCATTCGACAATTGGTGTCTCGGTGAATCCGGTGGCATTCCCGCTCAACGCCAACGTTCCCGCGACTGGAACGGTCGATTGCGCGGGCGCGACGGTCACTGTCACTTGGTCAGAATGGGGCAGTCTGAGTCCGCTGGCACAACTGTCAAGCAAGAGCGCTACGATCAGAGCAACTAGAAGGACACTTGCACGCACGATTTGGGACATCCCACCTCGCCTAACATAATGCTAGGGCGGTCTGCGGGAAATAGCCGTGATGCGCATCACAAGAAGGCAGCTTGCCGTTTGGCGTGGCCGTAGGGGGTTGACGTTAACAGGCGTGGGTGTCAGCTCGGGCCTGTGGCCCGCGAAAGCGCATGGCAGCGACATAGAAGCAGAAGATGGAGCGCCGCTCACGCCGCTTTGAGGGCATTAGCAGGCGGGAAGGATCTGATGCAGTTGGCGTGGGTGGAATGGGGATCAGTGGTCGATACCCGGCACTTGCTCATGCAACGGTTCTTCCACTGGGTTCTGCTGTTCCAATTCCTGTAGCATAGCAGCCCCTCATCACCGTGCGCCACGTCACAGAATGCGGTTGTACTGAATCATAGAATTGGTATGAGAATCAATTGAGCCATAGCAAGCGGCAGTGACCTAATCTCTTACGGTTGCGATTGACGACAGACGCAGTGAAGTTGACATCGGATTCGGCAGACAGGCCCGGAAAGGGGGAACCATGGATGTCAGACTAGAACGCCTCCTTCAAGAAGTTAGTGTGGCAATTAGTGAGTCGGTTTCTACGTCGGAACGGATTCGAGAGTTGATCGCGCAAATCGGGGGTGGCAGCAACGACGTATTGCTGTTCCTCAATTCCACGATCACGATCATGAAGCGAGACGAAGAAGAGATCAGCTTGCGGACTCGGACGAATGGCAAGGCAGAGTCCGGGCTCAACCGTGAGGACATCGAGTTCCTCAAGTCAATGCACATTAGTCTGAACAGGTGAGAGCCTAGCACCCTGAGCGGAACAGTCAGGGTCGCCCTCCACCTCAGGATTGCCCAGGAAACGCGGCATTGACGGACGAAACCCGAACGCCTAAACCAAAAATTGCCGACGGAGCCCCAACCATACGGCGGATGTGCGACCCTCCTGCCTTAGTAATCGATGCAAACACGCAGTCTGCGAATTCGTGACTACGGTCACTGAAACTTCGCTGCGCGAGAGAGTATAAGCCCAGCAACAAGTCAATCAACGGTTTTCCGAGAGTTGCTTCTCGCCGGCACTCTCTGGGGAATAGATCGTCAACAACTGGATACCCGCAATCGCTCACGGGCGCAACCTTCCACCTTCGAACAAACGAGGAAATTGAGCAGACATTACAGAGCTGGCTGGTGGAGACCATCCAGCGTCTCGAGGGACCATCTGAACAGCCGGAAAAGCTGCTTGAGGGGCAGTGGCTGCCACAAGCGGCTTGAGAACGTGCAAGGCGATCACAAACAGAAGCGGGGCGCATGCGCCATTTCCTCACGGGGTTCGGTTCAACTCCGAACCCCAACTGGAGACCAGCTTCCACATCAATCCGGATCTTTGGACTCGTCAGGCCAGGTCGCATCGCAGCTTTCCCGCAGGCGGTCTGAATTTCCACACGTTGCCAGGGAGGTTAATCATGCCCTTTGTCGAGGAGCAAACCCGTCTTTCGATCAAGAACATATTGCTAGCCACGGTCTTTTCCGAGCCTTCGCCTGCGATCCTGTCTTACGCAGTCAGTCTCGCCCGTCGTTACGGCTCAACGATGTCTTTGACGGGCGCGGCCTCTCCCAGAGCCATTGGCGAGATAGTCAGGAATCAAGAGGTCGACCTGGTGGTGATCGGGACACATGCTCATGACCCGCGGAAGTCATATCTGGACATTGCGGTTGGGGAACTTCTGAGCAGCGTGGCGTGTCCTACGCTGATCATCGGCCCACAGGTTACCCAAATGGAACTGGCGAAGGGCGAGCTTGAGCGAATCATTTATGTGACTGACTACACGATTAGTTCTTTGGACGGCTTGCCGTACGCGCTTGCTTTGGCCCAGGACCACAACACCCAGCTCAAATTTGTACATGTCGCCGAGGAGACTACCCTTGGTCCTTTTCATTTCGGGAACTCAAGAATTGGGGGCTTTCGGAAACGGCTGGAGAGCCTGACTGCTTCAGGAAGAAGCTACCTGCAGGAATCGGAGTACGCGGTTCAAGAGGGCGATCGCGCGGAGGGACTGGTTAAGATTGCGGCAAACCTGCGCGCAAACATGATTGTAATGAGTGCCCGAGGGGATGCGGCGCAACTCCTGTGGCCGATGGCGGGTCAAGTGGTATGCCGTGCACACTGCCCGGTGCTCATTTCGCGGGCTCGCTAATACCTGATTGCTCGCGACTTGGCGCAAGACAAGTACCATCAAGTGCCATACAACCTAGCTCTTCAGGACGTGTCGTTTCTGCGTCCTCGAGAAGAACGGGGTTTCGCTTGCGCGCCAACCAGTTCCCGCAATCGCTGTACTTTAGTCGGACGACGTTCAATCGACCGTAACGCGACGCAACAGCTTGAAGTCCTCGAGAAGCTTTGCCGTGCCCAGCACCACGCTGCACAAGGGATCATCGGCAACGCATACCGGCAGGCTGGTCTCTTCTCGGATCCGTTTATCAAGGTTTATTAGCAACGCACCGCCCCCCGCGAGCACGAGGCCCCGGTCGCTGATGTCGGCGGAGAGTTCTGGCGGAGTGCGCTCTAAGGCTACGCGGATGGCGCTGACAATGGCCGCCACGGATTCGTTCAATGCTTCCCGGATTTCGCTGTCGTCCACTGTGATTGTCTTGGGGATACCCTCGATGAGGCTTCTCCCCTTGATCTCCATGGTCACCGGCTTCTCGAGTGGAGCTGCCGATCCGA
>JAIQFH010000080.1 GCA_020073385.1 Terriglobia bacterium
TCACTTCACGCCCACTTACTCGTCCTGGCTCAATCAGGTCGAGATCTGGTTCGCCAAGATCGAACGCGAGGTCATCGCACGGGGCATCTTCACCTCGGTTCCCGACTTAGCTCGCAAACTCCGCCGCTACATCAATGCCTACTCCGCCAATGCTCGCCCCATCCAGTGGAAATACTCCGACCCCTCCCGCCGCGTCCGCAGTAACGAACTCACTGCGACAGGCCACTAGAAGGGTAAAGCCACTCGTATCGGCAAGAATGGTGGATGAGATTGTAGTAGTGGCTCTACTTATCCAATCTCCTGCGACGTCCGCCGAGACAGTGTCACCCGCAAAAACAGTCACCGGGCATCGGAGAGGGCTGGTTGACACCTCTACAGTCCGAAGCCCGGCAACTGCAAATGGACGATCGCTACTGCTTGTAATAGGCAGCGTTTTTCTCGATGAATTCCTTCTTCTCTTCCGGAACATCTTCTAGCGCATGGATCGAGTCGGAGGTGCAAGCGGGAATGCAGGCCCCGCAATCGATGCAGCCCTCGGGATCGACATACATCTGGGTCGCGGCTTCGAAGCCGGGCTCGTCCTGCTTGGGATGTATGCAATCGGTCGGACAAACCTCAACACAGAGGGAGTCTTTAATGCACGTATCAGTAATTACGTAGGCCATGATGAAATCAGTCTCCTGGAATGAGCACTTCCGGCTCGCTCAGAAATAGAGTAAGAGGAGTAGGCGGAGCTGGGCGGTGATTTTGGTCACATGCGAATGTGCTTCGGCGAGCACCGGATGAGCCTTAGCCCGGTTTCCGAGGGCGTGTGCGGGGCCCGAATTCATGATGATAGAAATCACGATGAACTGTGACGGCGGTCACAGAAATGCGCGGGCGACAGGGCTAAATTAAGCACAATTGAACTAGGCCTTCTAGTCATAGGATCGCCCGGCTCCACCCACAGAACCCCACAAGCCGTTACCCCAGACGGCGGGAGCCGGGCGTTAAGGCTTTAAAGAAAGCGGCAACCTTCCCCCTTTCAGCTCTCAGTTCCCAGTTCCCAGTTACCAGTTCCCAGTTCTGAGTTTTCAGTTCTCAGTTCTGAGTTCGCGGTTGGGGTGGTGTGTGTGTACGAACACGCCGTGGTTTCATGCCCACGAAAATCCGGAGCTTCGACCTCTTAAGTTATTGATTCCACAAGACATTTTTTATGGCTCTCTGTCTGCTTTCTGAGATAGCGCTGGCTATTGCAGAAGGGGGCGGAGATGAACCGAGTAACTCGCTGGGCTGAGAACACGGGAAGCAAACACTTTCTGGCAGTGCTCGCGTTGGCTGCGGCAATTCCTTGCTGGGCACAGAATCCTGTTGCCGGCGATGGGGAGCAGCAGAATCGAGTCGTTCTCGTCAGCCTGGTGGACCGCAAGCTGGCAGTCATCGACAACGGTGTGGTGATCGCTACATTCCAGGTTGCGGTCGGAGCTATTGTCAGTCCCAGCCCCACCGGAGAGTTCACCATCGTAAGCCGAGTTACCAATCCTACCTACTACCACCGCGGAACGGTGATTCCCGCTGGTAAGGACAATCCTGTCGGAACTCGGTGGGTAGGTCTCACGCTGAAAGGTTACGGCATTCATGGCACGAATGCTCCGGGATCGATTGGGCGCGCGGCTTCGCATGGATGCATTCGCCTGCGCAATCGCGATATGGAACGGCTGTTCACGATGTTGCGGGTTGGGGACACGGTTCAGATCCACGGCGAGCGTGATGAGCAGGTCGCGCGCGTATTCGGCGGGCAGACGGATCAGACAGTCGTGGCCAGCGCACAGGACCCGGCTCAGAGCAATGGACAACAAGAAGCAACGCAGAGCGCGGTTGGAATGGGCAACTAAGAAACGGAATCTCAGGAGGGCTTTATGCAAATGGCGATCACATTCATGGCAGTCGTGGCGGGGATGGTCTTTTCACTCTCGGTTGCTCTGTTAGCGGAGGAACTGATTTTTGGGCAAGTGTTCCGGCTGTTCTTTGCCCGGCAGACGGCAGCGATGAAATCGGGGCAGAAGCGCTAGAGGAGCTAGACATTCCTCAGGGGCTAAAGCCTAGAGGCTTTTCTGGCTCGGACGGCGCGGCTAAAAAGCCGCGCCCTATCAGGCGAATAGCAATTGTGCAGCTGTTCTAGAGTAAGGAGACGACCATGCTGACATTGAAGTACTTGCTGATGAGCGGTGGCTTCGCGATGATTCTCGCGGCGGTAGGCATTTTGGCCTTTGACTTGTACGAGGAAGCGTTGTATCGAAGGGCGCTAGGCACCCCGGGGGCGGCGGTGCCTGCGGTTCCGCATTGGCGGTGGCGGACGTCTCTCGCCCTGGTCCTCCTGGCGTGGGGACCGATTCTGCTGGCGTTCAGCATCGTCGTGGTTCCGACCGGTACGGCTGGCGTTCGGGTCAGTGAGACCAGCGGCACGGTTCCGGGAACACTCTATCCGGGCGTCCATCTGGTTACGCCATTGATGGAAGACGTGGCGCTGTTTGATACGCGCGATCAGGTGTTCACGAC
Organism: Terriglobia bacterium; assembly: GCA_020073385.1. GTDB lineage: Bacteria > Acidobacteriota > Terriglobia > Terriglobales > Acidobacteriaceae > Sulfotelmatobacter. The sequence goes on from JAIQFH010000080.1 coordinate 2,539, forward strand.
GGGAGTGGCAGAGGATGGGAAGAATGCGGCGGAAAACGTTGCGGGCAAATCGCAACTGCTCAACGTTCAGGCGAAAGAGGGACTCAACTTGGGACTGGCTATTACGGTACGGTACCATCTCGATCCCAAACGGCTGGACTACATACAGGGCAACCTGCCACATCCCGTGGAGAAGGAAATTGTTCCTCCCGTAGTGGCGAGCGTGTGGCGCGAACTGATTCCCAACTACACCGTCAGGGATGTGTTTTCCGCCAAGCGTGAGGAAGTGCGGCAACGCGCGGCCGGGATGATCACGCAAAAACTCGCTGCGGACGGAATCATCGTGAAGGAAGTGATGCTGCGCGACATTCATCTGCCGGAGGAGTACGCCAAAGGACTGGAGACCTTGCTACTGAAGGAGCAGGAAAATGACCGCATGAGCGTGGAGACGGAACTCAAGCAGAAGCAGGTCAGGATCGCGGAACTGGAAGCGGAAGCCACCAAGGTGCAACAGATCAAGCAGGCGGAGGGAGAGGCGCAAGTCCACGTACTGCAGGCGAAGGGTGAAGCCGATGCCATGCAGTACACGCTGCCGTTGAAGGAGAAGCAGATTCAGCAGAGCAAACTCGAGGCCGAGGCGCGCAAGGAAGCGACCATACAGAATGCGGAGGCCTCGGCACAGGCTAAGATCATCGACAGCAAGGCAGAGACGGAGCGGCGGAAGCTGCTGGCCCAGGCCGAGGCTGATCGGATTCGGTTGACGGCCGCGGCCGATGCCGAGCGAATGCAGAGCGAGGCGGCGGTGCTGAAACAGAATCCGCTGCTGATTAATAAAATCGTGGCAGAGAAATTGTCAGACAAGCTGCAGATCATGATGGTGCCGGCTGATGGAAAGTTCTTCATGAATGATGTGCTGCGGAACATGACGGCAGCGAATGCCTCCGGCCAATCGGGGGGAACGGAAACAGCAGAAACACAACAGAGATAGCCAGGCGGCACGCAGAGAACAATGTCAAAATCCCCACCCTGTCTCGCAAAACCCGCGAGACAAGGGTGGGGCACCCGGATGGTTGTGGTTACGGCGGTGTCCAAACAGTACAGAGGGCTGAACGGTCGCATGCGCAAAGCGATTTATAATTTGGCTATCCCCAAGGCCAATTTGAAATCGGTGAACGGGTCTTCTTTTACTGCCTCCCGCCTCTGCTGTGCCTTGCTTGTTCTGCTTCTGTCAACTGCCGCTTTCGCGGCGGACTGGAGCGGGGCGGAGCAGCAACTGGCGAAAAAGATTGTCGCTGTCACGGGACCGGGCACTTTGAGTTTGACGGTGGAGAATCGCTCGTCGCTGGGAAGGCGCGACAGCGACCTGGTGCAAAACGGACTCCGGAGCGCGCTGGAACAGGCAGGGATCCATTTCGTCAAAAGTGATCAGGCCGCGGCATCGGTTGCTTTGACTCTGTCCGAAAATGAAACCTCTTACGTTTGGGTAGCGCAGATTCAGCAAGGCGCGGGGGAATCTGAGGTCGCGATAGTTTCGGTGCCGCGTTCAGGACGTTCGGGTACCGCATACGAATCCATGCCAATCGCGTTGCGGAAGGTTCCGCTTTGGTCGCAAGACGAGCGCATTCTCGATGTAGCGGTTCTGGAGGAAAACGGTACACCGTCGCGTATTGCGGTACTCGGTGCGGAAGACCTGTCCATAATCCGGCTTCAGAATGGAAAGTGGCAGATGGAACAGACGCTACAGATCAGCCACACCAGGCCATGGCCGCTGGATCTGCGGGGAAGGCTAGTACCTGCCATCGATCACAGCCTAAACGCATACCTGCCGGGCGTGATTTGCCGCGTCACTGTCACCGGGGCGCCTTCGACCATCACGTGCCATGGTAGCGACGATCCGTGGCCGATCGTGTCAGCGACAATGAATCTGAATTCCGTATTTCCCAGTGCAGGGTCGAGCACAACAACTTCGGTGGCAGTTCCTCCACTGTCAGGATTCTTCACCTCGACGCGGAACTATTTCACCGGAGTGCTGAGCCCGGCAGTCGGGAAGTTCAGTATCGTGCCAAAGTTTTACACCGCGGCCTTCGTCCCGCGAGAGAAGTACACGCTCTGGCTGTTCGCGTCGGGCGATGGAAAGGTGCACCTGGTGGACGGCATGAACGATCAGCGTTCCTCGTTCGAGTGGGGCAGTGACATTGCAGCGGTGAAGACCGGATGCGGCGCCGGGTCACAGGTGCTTGCGACAGCATCGGGAGATCAAGCGCAGGATTCGATTCGGGCGTTTGAGTTTCCAGATCGTGATCCAGTCGCCGTGAGCGCAGCAGTGGAATTTCCAGGGTCTGTGTCCGCATTGTGGACGGAGGCCAGGGGTGACAGCGCCATCGCCATCGCGAGAAATCGGGACACTGGGAATTATGAAGCATTTCGCCTTTCATTGGCTTGCGGTCAGTAGTCTGTTCCTAGGCTTACTGGCGCGGGCGGAAACTCGGCCGCAGTACGGCGGAACCCTGCGCGTGACGATGTATGCGGCGCCGGCAACACTCGATCCGGCCGATAGCAGAGTTCCCGATTCGTTCGCTCGACGAAGCGTGGCTTCCCTTCTCTTTGACACGCTGGTGACTTGGAACACGGGACACGCGCAACCCGGTCTAGCGGAATCATGGCAGTCTTCGAAGGGAAATCAACGCTGGCAATTCCGACTACGCCACGGAGTGAAATTCCACGATGGAACGGCGCTCACGAGTGACATCGCGGCGGCTTCGTTGCGGCTCGCGAATCCAGCGTGGAGCGTCAGGGCCGAAGGAGAGTCGGTGGTCATCGATTGCGACGAGCCGAATCCGGAAATGCTGGCGGAAGTAGCGCTGCCACGAAATGCGATTGTGAAAAGAGATAGCGAAGAGAAGGTGAGCGGCACGGGGCCGTTTCACATTGTGGAGTGGCAACCGGGAAAGAAGCTGACGCTTGCGGCGGAGGAGGATTGCTGGCGCGGACGGCCATTTCTTGACGGCGTGGAGATCGAGATGGGCCGAAGCTTTCGGGACCAGGCGACTGCTCTCGAGGTAGGAAGGGCCGATCTGGTGGAAATTGCACCGGAGCAGGCTCATCATTTTCCGGCAGCGAGGGGCAGGCTCGTGAATTCAGCTCCCATTGAATTGATGGCCCTTGTTTTCGCGAGAGATGTTTCTTCGCCGGATGAGAAGTTGCTGCGCGCGGCGTTAGAGCTGAGTGTGGATCGGGGATCGATTCACAGCGTGCTTCTGCAGGGCGCAGGACAGCCGGCGGGGAGCCTGCTGCCGACTTGGATCAGCGGCTTCGGTTTCGTGTTCTCATCACAAGCCGATTTGCAGAAGGCGCGTCAGTTGCGGGATCAGGTCCACACGGCGCGAGTTTGGACGATCGGATACGACGGGGCCGATGCGGTGGCCCGGCTATTGGTGGAAAGGATCGCATTGAACGCGAAAGATGCAGGACTGTCGCTGGTGCCGACGGCGGTGGGCGCGAGCGACCTGCGCCTGATACGAATTCCGCTGGCCTCGTCCGACGCGTGGACCGCACTGGAAGGTATTGCGGCGCAGGCCGGTTTGTCCAAGGCCAAGAACAATGGGGCAACGGTCGAAGAGCTTTTTGCCGCGGAGCAGGCAGCTCTGGCGAGCCAGCGAGTGGTTCCGCTGTTTCATCTGCCCGTGTTTTATGCTGCCAGCGGAAGGCTGAGAGACTGGTCACTCCGAGCCGATGGAAGCGTCGAGTTGGCCAATGCCTGGCTGGGGGCTGCGAAATGACTTTCCGCCGCAAGCTTCTCGTCGTGTTTGCTTTGACGGTGTTCCTGTCGGTGGCGAGCGTCGCATTGCTGGTGCAATGGGTCACACGAAATGCATTCGAGAAGACCGAAAATCTGCGAACGGCAGCGCTGGTCACGCAGTTTCAACGGGAGTTCAACCGGCGCGGGGACGATGTTGCGAAAAGAGTAGAGGCGATTGCGGCTTCTGATTCGATCACGCGCATGGCGACTGCGCTCAATGGAACGTCTTCGGACTTCGCAGAGTATTTCGATCTGGCCCGGGTGATGGCGGAAAGTCATCAATTGGATTTCCTGGAAATGGTCGACGCACGAGGAACGATCGTTTCTTCGGCGCAGTGGCCGGCGAAGTTCGGGTACCCGGAGCCGGCGTTTGAAAGCATCTCTACCTCCAACGACCAAAGTCCGTTTCTGAAATTGGAAGAGTTGCAGGATTCAACCGCAATGGGATTTTTTGCCGCGCACGCGATCCACGCGGGCGACCGTTCCGTTTATGTTGTCGGCGGCCGGAGGCTCGACAAGAACTTCCTGTTGGCACTGGATTTGCCGGCAGACACACGGGTGCTGCTGTATCAGAATCGGGGCGATCATTTTTCTCCCGAACTGCTGTTGGACCCAGGCGCCGGCACGAGTGTTGCCGACCCTGCTCGTCCCGCGGAGAAGTTCGCTCCGTTGATTGATGCGGTTCGCAAGTACGACCAGGAAATCAGCGGCCTCGTGGATTGGACTTCGGACCGGGCTGACGAAGAGGTGTTTCATGCGATTCCGCTGCGCGGAGTGGGGAAGGATCGTCCGCTGTTGGGGATACTGCTGATCGGAAATTCTCGGCGATCGTACGTGGAATTGAAGCGGCGAATTCGGGACTCGGCGCTGCTGGTTGGCGGCGGGGGGATTGTGCTGGCGATTCTGCTGAGCAGTTGGGCTTCAGCGAGAGTCACGCGACCTGTGGAGCAACTGGCGCGCGCGGCGCGAGACGTCACGTCCGGAAATTGGAACGCCAGCGTGCAGGTGGAGGGACACGACGAGGTCGCGCAACTTGCTGAGTCGTTCAATCGCATGACTTCGGAACTGCTCGCGCAGAAAGAGCGACTGCTGCAAACCGAACGGGTTGCGGCGTGGCGGGAACTGGCACGGCGACTGGCGCACGAACTGAAGAATCCGCTGTTCCCGCTGCAACTCACGGTGGAGAATCTGATTCGCGCCCGAGAACAGAGTCCGGAAATGTTCGAGGAAATTTTCCGTGAGAGTTCGCAGACCTTGCTTGCGGAGATTTCCAATCTGAAAGGGATCATTGGCCGCTTCAGCGAATTCTCGAAGATGCCGCAACCTCAATTGCAGCGCGTGCAGGTAAATGAGATCGCCGAGGCGGTTGCGCGATTATTCCAAGCGCAATTTATTGCTCAGGGACGCGAGCCGATTCACTGCCAGATGCAACTAGATCGGCATCTTGATCCGGTCGCGGCTGATCCAGAGCTACTTCATCGAGCACTGTCAAATTTGGTGCTCAATGCGATGGATGCGATGCCAAATGGCGGCACGCTGACGTTGCGCACGCGCCGGGACGATGGCAAGGCGGTGATCGAGGTCTGCGACACTGGATCCGGCTTGACTCGCGAAGAGTGCGAGCGCATTTTCACGCCATATTACACCAGCAAACAGCATGGGACCGGACTGGGGCTGGCGATCGTGCAATCTGTCGTCAGCGATCACGGGGGAAGGATCAGCGTGCAAAGCGAACCGGGCAAGGGCACAACATTCGTGATCGAGTTGCCGAGCAATGTGGGCGCGCTTCCGCAAGCCACGTTGTCGCAAGAAGAGATCGCCGGGAAGTTGCCAGTGTAAGAAGGAGGAGGACTGTTGCCGCACAAAGCGCATCTGCTGATCGTCGACGATGAGGCCAATACACTGGCATCGCTCTCTCGCGCATTTCGTCTCGGCGGGCACGAGGCAACAGTGTGCGACAACGCGGGCCGCGCGCTGGAACTGGCCAAGGCGCAGAGCTTTGATCTTATTCTTTCTGACGTGGTCATGCCTGGCAAAGATGGATTGACTCTTCTCGAGGAGTTGAAGCAGCAGGGAGTGACGACACCGGTAGTGATGATGTCGGGGCAGGCACACATCGAGATGGCAGTGCGCGCGACTAGACTGGGCGCACTAGACTTTTTGGAGAAGCCCATCTCGTCGGACAAGCTTCTGCTCACGGTGGACAATGTCCTCAAGCTGCAGCGTTTAGAAAACGAGAACCGGCAGCTTCGGCAGCGCTTGGGGAAGCACGAGATCGTGTGGAAGGGCGAGGCGATGCGGCGGGTAATGGCACAACTGGAGCGGGTCGCGGCCAGCGAATCGCGCGTGTGCATTCTAGGTGAGACCGGCACCGGAAAAGAGTTGGTCGCACGCACCATTCATGATCGCAGTGCCCGTGCGGCGGGACCGTTTGTCACGCTGAACTGCGCGGCCGTACCGGCGGAACTGATCGAGTCAGAATTGTTCGGGCACGAGAAGGGTTCGTTCACGGGAGCATCGGGACGACACGTCGGGAAATTCGAGCAGGCCGATCAGGGGACAATCTTCCTCGACGAGATCGGCGATATGCCGCTGAACATGCAGGCGAAGTTGTTGCGGGTGCTGGAAGAGGGAGAAGTCGAACGCATCGGGGGCGACAAGCCAATCGCGGTGAACGTGCGCGTGGTGGTCGCAACCCATCGCGATCTCGAGGCGCGCGTACGCGAGGAGAAATTTCGGCAGGATCTGTTTCATCGTATCTATGTTTTTCCACTCGCGCTGCCACCGCTGCGCGAGCGGCACGAAGATATCCCCGCGCTAGTCCAACATTTCGCAGACCAAGTGTGCGCGCAGAATTCCTGGAAGCCGGTTCCCTTCACCGATGATGCCATGGAGGCGCTGCAGTCGTACTCTTGGCCGGGAAACGTTCGCGAGTTGCGCAACATGGTCGAGCGGTTGATGCTTCTAGCAACTGAAGGCCAAGTGGATTTGGCGACTGTGCATATGGCGCTACCCAAGAACTCGGCAGGCGGGGCCAATGCGGCGGCCGCAACTGGTGCCGGTCCGCTGGCGGATAGGGTGCAATCTTTCGAGCGTGAAGTCATTCTCGCGGAACTGAAGCGCAGCCACCACAACATGAGCATGGCTGCGAAATCGCTTGGACTGGAACGCAGTCACCTGTATAAGAAGGCGGAGCAACTCGGAATCGATTTGCGCGCTCTGCGGCGGGAGCAGGATGCGTCGGACTGACTCCGGGTCAATATATAGAGCCTGCGTCCGGAGCGTGCTTTGGCCAAGAACTTTCGGATCCTCTGCTTCATCTTCCTTTTGCCATTATCTCTCTCAGCGACGGAACCTCCCTCGGCGCCCACTTACGGAGTCCGCATGGAGCGAACGTGGATTCCGATGAAGGATGGCGTGCAGCTCGCGGCAACTTTGTATCTGCCAGATGGAGCGAAGCCCGGGGAGAAGTTCCCTGCTCTTCTCGAATACCTGCCGTATCGGAAAGACGACGGAACGGCGGCGGGAGACTATCCCAAGCACACGTATTTTGCGCGGCGCGGTTACGTAAGCGTACGCGTGGATATACGCGGATTCGGTGCCAGCGAGGGCGTTCCACCGGAACGCGAGTACTCCGAGCAGGAGCAGTCAGACGGCGAGCAAGTCATCTCGTGGCTGGCGCATCAATCCTGGTCAAATGGCAACGTGGGCATGTTTGGCATCTCGTGGGGTGGATTCACGGCATTGCAAATGGCGATGCGGCACGCTCCTGGATTGAAGGCGATCATCGCGGTCGATGCCACGGCGGAACTATTTCACGACGACGTTCACTACATCGACGGCATGGCACACATCGACGAATTCGAGTTGAACATGGATATGGCCGAGGGCTGGGTCGGTGCGCCGGATTATTCGCTCGATGAAAAGGTCCTGGGGCCGCGCTTCGAGTCGCCGCCGTGGTCGCTGCTCTATCTGAAGCATCAGCATGATGGGCCATTTTGGAGAGATCGCGTGCGCCCGCTCAGCGAGATCACGATTCCGAGTTTTCTGATCGGCGGCTTGCAAGACGGGTATCGCGATAACGTTCCAGACATGCTCATGCAGTCGAAGGCTCCGATCAAAGCCATCGTGGGGCCGTGGAACCATTCTTTCCCGAATGATGCGGACTTTGGTCCGCGGGTCGAGTGGCGCGATCAGGCGGTGCGCTGGTTTGATTATTGGCTCAAAGGTCGCGACACGGGAGTGAAAGATGATCCGCGGCTGGTCATTTATATGCAGCACTGGCATCCGCCGGACCCGAGTCTGGAGAGCGTGCCTGGTGAGTGGCGGCGCGAGGATGCGTGGCCTCCGGCGAGCGCGACAAATGCGACCTTATTCCTGCAGGCGAATCACACGTTGTCGGATGCGATCGCGGGATCGGACACACATCAACTGAAGTACGTGCCAACGATCGGCGTGGAGGCAGGCTTCTGGTGGGGAGAGTTGCTGAGCGATCCACGGCCTGTGGATGCGTTCAGTCTTGTTTATGACTCGGCACCTTTAGAAAACGAAGTGGCCATTCTCGGCCGGCCTCGCGCATTGCTGCGGGCATCGGCCACGGCTCCGTTGGCAAACTGGTTTGCGCGACTCTCTGATGTGGGACCCGACGGAACGGTTACGCAGATTACGGGCGCGGGTATCAACGGGGCGCAGCGCGAATCGATGAGCGAACCGCGCGATCTGGAACCAGGTAAGGTTTATCCCCTCGATATCGAAATGCACCTGACTTCCTGGGTGTTTCCGAAGGGACATCGCATACGGGTGGCGATTTCGAATGCGTTGTGGCCGATGGTCTTGCCGACGCCTTACGCGATGACGACGTCGCTTGTGCTCGGCGGGAGTGATGCGTCGCGAGTGGTCTTACCGGTGGTTCCGGTGCATGGAACACCTGCTCCGGAATTTGCTGCGCCGCAAACGCTGGAGGAACGCACGGATATCAAGAGTGAAGGATTCCCCTGGCCCGGAGAGTGGACGGTGGAGCGCGACGAAGCGCATCAAAAGACGATCGTGCATTGGAAGGGAAAAGACGGGTACGCCTACCCGTGGGGAAAGCAAGATGATTTCGAGAGTCTCACGTATGAGGGAGATGATGCGCATCCTGAGAGTTGCTCGGTGCGCGGGGAGGCAGAGAGCGTTTTCGCGTTGAAGGGACGAACGCTGGTGTGGCGGGGACATCTTCTAGTGACCACGGATCAGAAGAATTTCTACTACAAGTACACGAGAGACTTGATGAAGGATGGGCGGTTGTTGAAGTCAAAGACTTGGGAGGAGACGATTCCGCGGGATCATCAGTGACGCGTGTCGCACAGAGGCTGCGGAGCTTCGCTCCGCCGGACAGCCGGGGGCGGCTGTCCCCACATTAGTTTGTTCGCTTCCCACAGTAACTTCGAACCTGCGCTAGCTCTTCAGGTCGGCGGCCAGGAGGCGGTGGAACAATTGCTCGCCGGCTTCGCGGCGAACCGAGAGCCGGCCGGCAGCGTAGGCCCGTGATTTCAGGCCGCGCTGCACGTCTTCGCAGATGCCGAGATCTTCATCCTGCACGCGATTGCCGACATTTACTGATTCCGTGTTATACGAGCGGCGGGATTCGCTGACGTCGCTGAAGTAGAAATCAAAGATCACCGTGCAGTGATCGGCATCAACCGGGATCACATAGTTTGTGTCCATGTATCCCTCATAGCAATTGATCATGAGATTCGGATATTGCCAGAAATACCAGGCGCGATCGCCTTTGCGCGTGGCACCGGTCGCAGCGTCTTCGTCGGAGGCAACCATGGGGCTCGACTGCAGGCAGTAGCGGTCTTCGTTTTCAATTGTGTACTGCTTGTAATCGAGGACTGAGCTTAATCCCTTGTGCAGATGGGGAACGTGATATCCGCCGTCGAGGTAGTTATCGACGTACACCTTCCAGTTGCAACGAATGTCGTAGGTGCGGCGGTCAAAGTAGTGGAGCTTGCCGATGCCGAGGGGAGCAACTCGTTTGACGAGTCCACCGAGAAATTCAAGTAGCGACGTGGCTTTGGGATCGAGGTTGATGAAGACAAAGCATTCCCACGTCTCCACGCGAATTGGCATGAGTCCATTCTGCGCGCGGTCAAAGTTCTCGACGCCTTCGAATTCCGGCATGCCTTTCAGCGAGCCATCGAGACCGTACTTCCATCCATGGTAGGGACACTGCAGGATCGAGGCTTGACCGCAAGGCTGGGTTACTACGGCGGCGGCATGGTGACGGCACACGTTGAAGAACGCGCGCAGGACGCCATCTGCGCCGCGCACAACGACGATGGGTTCGCCTGCAACTCGAGTGGCGACGAAATCTCCAGCATTCTGGAGCTGGCATGTGCGGGCGACGAGTTGCCAGGTCTTGCTGAATACGTTCAGCCGCTCCAATTCTGCGATGCGCGGATCGACATACCACGAGGCGGGAATCGTGAATGCCTCAGACAAAGGCGCGCGGTCGTTGTAGCTGGACAGAATTTGCTCGATGGATGCAGGCATTTTCGCTCTCGCTGGGAATTTGAGACTGAAACCAAAGTATCACGCGAACCGGTAAGTCAGCGGCGATGATTCGATCGACTCTTCTGCCGAGAAACGGCTGCCGGAGGCGGAACTCCGATGGCGCGCTGCAACATGGCAAGAAACTGCTGGATTCTCGCTTCTTTCTTCTCGGCCAATTCACCTTGACGGCGGAAGAGTCCCGGGTCAAGCTCGGCGGTGAGGAGCGCATCTTGAAATCGCTCGACCATCCAGTCGATGATCGAGACCATCATCTCGATGTCGAGATCGTCGCGAAGCTCGCCGCGCTCCAATCCGAAGCGCACGAAACTCACCGTGCCATAAGGATCTTCGCTGATCAGGAAGCGATTGATCTCGCGCTTGAGAACCAGGTCGGTACCGTAGTTACCGAGAAGAGAGATCCGATATGGAATCCAGTCTTCGTGCACCAAATGCTCGGTGCTGGCTAGCCAGTAACGCAGAACAGCGAAGAATCCTTCCTGGCGGACTTCGGCGGGTACGTCGAGATATTTCGAGAAAGACCGGACGGCGCGTTTATAAACTTCGAAGAATAGACCATCCTTGCTGCCGAAGTGTTGGAAGATGGAACCCTTGGCGATGCCCAGGGCGGTGGCAATGTCACCAACGCGGGCGTCGTGATATCCATGTTCGGCGAAGTGTTGGGTGGCGGCTTCGACGATGCGCGCGCGCTTGGCTTCGGAACGAGGGCGGACTCTAGGCTGACGCTGATAGAGCGGGGGAGCGACGCGATTGCTGGCAATTCCAGGCATAATAATGACTTTCAGTCATGCTAGCATATAGGAGCTTCAAGTCGATTTCAACTTCTTTTGATAGGCTGTTTGCGATAGTGTTATTCGATTCAAGGCGCTAATCGTGACCTCAAGTCAGGCCATACAATCGAGTGGAAAAAGGATCTACGATGCCATCGTGATCGGCGCCGGACACAACGGACTGACGGCTGCCGCTTACCTGGCCCGCGCCGGCCTTTCCACGCTCGTGCTGGAGCGGCGCGATATTGTCGGCGGCTGTTGCGTGACGGAAGAGATTGCGCCGGGGTGCCGAGTCTCGACTACTTCGTATATCGCGAGCATGTTGAGACCGGAGGTGATCTCGGAACTTCGCCTCGCCGAGCACGGCCTGCGGATGATTCCGTGTGATCCGGCGATCCAGGTTCCCTTCCCTGACGGCCATATCGTTCCCTGGTGGGCCGACCGTGAGCGGGCGCGCGACGAGTTCTCGAAGATTTCCGCTAAAGATGCGGCGCGCTTCGTGCAGGTCGATGATCAGTTGAAGAAGCTGGCGCGCTATTTGCAGCCATTCTTCTTAGAGCCTCCGCCAGAGATCGACACGTCGAGTTTCAAGGGATGGAGCGATCTGTTTCGCGCCGGCAAACGATTTCGGGGAATCTCCAACCGAGAGATTGCACAACTAGTTTCTTTCTTGACTGGCAGCCTCGGTGAATTTCTCGATCAGAACTATGAGTCCGAAAAGATGAAGACCATGTTTCTCGCCAACAATGTGTATGGGAAACATGGCGGGCCATATCAGCCGGGAACGGCGATTGGCTTGCTGTTTCACCTGCTGAGTGGCGGCGAGCATGAACTGCAGGGTTTCTATGGACATGTGATGGGCGGGATGGGGTCGATCACTCAAGCACTGGCTGCGGCGGGAAAGAAGCTCGGCGCCGAGATTCGAACCGCAGCTAGTGTCGCTCACATCGATGTGCGCGATGGACGGGCCCGGTTTGTGGTTCTCGACGACGGCACTGAGCTTCGTGGTCGCATAGTGCTGTCGAACGCCGATCCGAAACGTACATTCCTGGGATTTCTCGATGCCAAGGAGCTTCCGGAAGATTTTCTTTCTTCGGTGCGTGGAATCAAGATGGACGGGCCTTGCGCCAAGGTGAACATGGTGCTGGCCGAAGAGCCGCGATTCACCGGGACCTCACCCGCTGCGACACCGCTGGAGCGCACGTTCTATACGCTCGTGCCTTCGCTCGAGTTCGCCGAGCGCTGCTACGACATCGCGAAATTTGGAGATATTCCCGAGGAGCTTTGGGTCGATTGCGTCGTATCGTCGAATGCCGACGCCTCACTTGCTCCGCCGGGGAAACACATTCTGACCTGCTTTGTCCAGTACGTGCCATATCGCCTGCGGCAAGGAAATTGGGACGAGAAGCGCGAGTTGCTCGGCGATCGGGTAGTAAAGAAGATTGCCGAATACGCGCCGAATGTGCCGGAGGCGATCGTCGCGCGGCAGGTGCTGACGCCACTCGACCTGGAACGCACGTACGGACTGACCGAAGGGAACATCTTCCACGGAGATCTGCGACTCGAACAACTCTTCTTTATGCGGCCGGTGCCGGGATGGTCGCAATACCGAACACCGATCGACGGCCTGTATTTGTGCGGAGCGGGAGCGCATCCAGGCGGCGGCGTTACTGGGGCCCCGGGGCGAAACGCTGCACATCAGGCGCTGCGTGACTGGAAGAAAGGACGATATCGAGAGGCAGCATGACTCTTTTGAATTCCAGCTCACTGCCGAAGACAGCCGATGTCGTCATTCTCGGCGCCGGCGTCATGGGTGCGTCGATCGCCTTTCATCTGGCGAAGCGGAAGGCTGGCAAGATTGTCGTCCTCGATAAGGATCACGTCGGGCGCGGCGGAAGCGGCAGATCGTCCGCGTTAGTCCGTATGCACTACAGTTTTCCGGCGGAAGTGGAGCTAGCGTTGATCAGCTTGCGGATGTTTCAGAACTGGCAGGACGTTGTGGGAGCGCCAGGAAACTTCCGGAGAACCGGATTTGTCCGCATTGTGCACCCGAACGAAACCGCGCGATTGAAGCTCAACGTCGAAATGCAGTGCAGGCTTGGGGCGACAGTCGAACTCATTGATAAGCGTCAGTTGCACGAACTTGAGCCGGACTGGGACGTTGACGACGTGCAGTTGGCTGCTTACGAACCAGACTCGGGATATGGTGACGGCGCTGGCGTGGCGGGAGATCTTCTTACTGCCGCGCGTGACATGGGAACGATCTATGCGTCGCGCACGCAGGCAACAGCTTTGCACGTCAATGATGATCGCGTTCGCAGCGTTGTAACGGACCAGGGAGCTATCTCATCGCCGATTGTCATCGCGGCTACCGGCCCGTGGACGCGACCGCTCATGCAACAAGTCGGATACGACGTTCCGATCGAATGCGAGTATCACCAGGTGGCGATTCTTCGCAACGCTCCCGGCATGAGGGGTGGGGGTTGCGCCTGTATTGATTCGGTGACGGCAACATATTTTCGCTCGGATGCGCACGACAAATTTCTTGTCGGCGATTTTTATGGAAAGCGGCCCGTAGATCCGGACAATTTCCCGCAGCGCGCTTCAGACGAGTCTCTGGAGGAAATCATTGAGCGAGCATGCCGTCGCGTTCCCAAGCTGGAAGGGTCAGAGGTAATGCGTGGCGTGACGGGTGTCTACGATATGACTCCTGATTCGCGCCCCCTCCTGGGCGAGATTCCTGGAATCCGCGGCCTTTTCGTGTGTGCTGGATTTTCTGGCATGGGCTTCAAGATCTCGCCGGCCATCGGGCAGGTGATGAGTGAACTAGTACTCGACGGTAAAGTAAGATCGGTTGACATCAACCCGTTTCGCCCCAATCGATTCGCAGAGAATGCTCCGATCAAAGCGGAATATGAATACGTAGATGATTAGCTCGCAGGAGACAACATGAAGAAGAAGGGGATTCTCGAACGGCTGAAGGAAGGCCCGGTTCTGGGCGATGGTGGTTATCTGCTCGAGTTGGAAAAGCGCGGATGGGTGCGCGCCGGTCCGTTTACTCCGGAAGTCGCGCTGATGTATCCCAATGCACTTCGCGAACTGCATGTGGAGTTTCGCGAGGCGGGCGCCGAAGTCCTGCAGGCACTCACCTTTTACGCCAGTCGCGACAAGTTGGCTACGGTGGGTCTGGAAGATCGACTGGAGGAACTGAATCGTTCGGCAGTTCGCGTGGCACGCGAAGTCGCAGGTGATCAGTGCCTGGTCGCGGGCAATCTCAGCCTGACGTGGATGTATGAGCCAGGCAGCCCATCGGCCGCGGACCGAGTGCGCAAAACGTTTGACGAACAGCTGGCAGTACAGGTCGATGAGGGTGTGGACTTGATCATCGGCGAAACTTTTTCGTGGCTAGGCGAGGCGCTGATCGCCGTGGAACGCGCGAAAAGGACCGGGCTCCCCGTAATGGTGACGATCTGTTTCGAGAACAAAGACGAAACTGCCGAGGGAAAGAGCGCCGCCGATTCGGCAAAGGCTCTGTTCGATGCAGGAGCAGACATTGTCGGAATGAATTGTCTGCGACCTCCGGAACACATTCTTGGGCCGATGGAGCAAATGCGCAAGGCCGTATCCGGATATCTTGCGTGCCAGCCGGTTGCTTATCGCACACCGAAGGAAAAACCGGACTTCACCAGCCTTCCCGAGTTTCCTTACGCCTTAGATCCACTGCAATTAACGCGGAAGGAGATGGCGGATTATGCGGTACAGGCTCGCGACATGGGAATCAACTTCATCGGTGCATGTTGCGGGACAGTGGCTATGCACATACGCGAGATGGCACGTGTCCTCAACAAGATTCCGGAAGACTCCCGCATTTGGAAAAAGGGCGGAGACAAGCCCATGTCAGCTTATGAGTATTACGATCACGACAAGCTGAACGTGGCCGGAACGAAATAAATGAGAGCTGTGGCCTCGCAGTTCGGGACCGCAGCTCTTCTGACCACCGGATTAGCTCGCCTTCTGAATCTCTGAATCAACAGCGTGTACCAGCGGCATGTCGACGAGGTGCTCGCTAATGAACCACACCTGCAGTTCATTGGGGCGCAAGACGTCGCTGAGGATCATGTCATTGGTGCCATCGTCGCCGACGGTCGATGCGCGCTTGGCCAGGGTGCGACAATGGCCAATGATGATCTGATGCGCATCGAGCAGTCGCGAGATCTGCACGGGCACCTCCTCCCTTCCGCGGGGCGGACGTTCGATGCGGGTGGTCTCGGCGATGTCGGCCGCCATGGCGAGCGAAATCCCACCCAGCAACTGAACCCGCTCGGCAATGATGTCGACGATCTCGGCTTGTTCCTCGTAGTGTTTGTCGTACAGCAAATGCAGTTGATAGAACGTAGGTCCTGCCACCTGCCAGTGGGATTTCTTATAGAGATCGCGCAAGGTCATGGTGTCGGCCAGCAACAGGTTGAGTTGCTCGGTCATTTCCAGGCGGACATCTTCTTCGAGTTCCAGGGGTAGCGCGTGCGAAACCGTACCGTAGGCCTGGATTTCGCGGGCGTGCTGATGAATGCGAGGCTGTGCACTGATTGTGGTTTGACGGCTAGTACCGTCCCTCTTCGGCATAAAAACCTCCTGATGTCGAGCGAATCTTTGTTCCCCAGTTGTGACGCGATTCGATGCGAAAGAAACCTACACGCGTTGGATGCAACATTCCCCAGCTGGATGCCAGAAAGAAATCCATGCAGACCGGTCGGCGGAGCTAAAGGTGAGTTTCTTGGACAGTTCCTTAGAAACGTGGCCATCAAAAAGGTTAGCGCGGGTGCACGAGGTTTGACGACACCCACCGGCATTGCTATGATCGAGATGCGGGGTGGAGCAGTCTGGTAGCTCGTTGGGCTCATAACCCAAAGGTCGGTGGTTCAAATCCACCCCCCGCAACCAACCTTAAGCTCCACAAAACCCAAGTTTTTCCACAGAGCCCTCCCGAAACTGAATGAAAACTGAATGAAGGATTTTGCTAGACTCTGCGACATTGAGAGTTCGGCTGAGCGAATGGCCGTTTGTCAGATTCGGCTCTTCGCGTTACAAGAGGCTGCTCTTCAAACTCAGTCTGTGGAGTTGAGTCGATGGGGTCCCATCCGATCGGTCTAGAAGCAGCGACGGAAACCAATCCGGCGGCCTCGCTTTCCACTCAAACCGTTACCGTCTACACGCGCCACCAAGAATCCTGCCCCAAGAACGGCGAGCCGTACTGGAAACGGTGTCACTGCATGAAGTACCTCTACGTTTACAGGGAGAATACTTCGCGGCAGGTCAGCGCAAAGACACGTAGTTGGGAAAAGGCAGAAGAACGAGCGCAGGAAATCCGTGACTCGTGGAGTCCCCTCAAGGCCCTTCAGCGCGAACTGGAAGAAAGGGTCCGGAAAAGCGAAGCCCGCGAGGTACTGATCTCGGATGCGGTTGCGCTTTTCTTGAAAGAAGTGGAACGTCTGAACCGAGAAGAAGCCACCCGGGCAAAATACCGTTTGAGTCTTGAAGATCGGCTCTTGAATTGGTGTGCACAACAGAAGCCCCCGGTCGCTCGGCTTTCCGAGTTGGACGTTGAAACTATGCGCCGGTGGATCCACTCATGGCCCGGTGCCCCCACTACACGGCACAATCAGCACCAGCGAGTTATCACTTTCTTTTTCTTTTGCATGGAACAAGGATGGGTCAAAGAGAATCCCGCTAGGAAGATCAAGAAGGTTGCCCCGGAGCAGGATGAGACGCAGCCTTTTACCCGCGAACAATATGACGCGCTGATTCAAGCAACGTGGCTCTATGACAGTCGCGAAGGAAAAAAGAATGGCGATACAGTGAACGCTCGCCGCGCGCGCACATATTTGAAACTGTTGCGCTGGAGCGGCCTAAGGGCTGGCGACGCCGCGTGTCTGTCCAGGGACAAACTGCGGGACGATGATTCCCTTTTCCTGTACCAGAAGAAAGTCAAGGGCAAAGCAAGTTCTGCGGTATATGGTTTACTGCCACACGATGTTGCCGAGGAACTGCGGCAGGTGCCGCGCAGCGCCTACACACATCCGAGCTATTTCTTTTGGAGCGGGCGCAGCAAACGTAAGAGCGAAGTTTCGAATTGGATCAAAATCTTTGGGAAGATTCTGGCTAAGGCCACCGAAGCACATCCCAAGCTGTTTCTGGAGGTTGATGGCAGTTCCAGGCCAGCGCATCTTCACATGCTCCGAGACACTTTTGCGGTCGAGTATCTCCTTGCGGGCATGCCATTGGAGGAGGTTTCGCGTTTACTGGGTCACTCCAGTGTGCTGATTACGCAGAAGCACTATGCTCCGTGGGTTCTTGAGCGGCAACAGAGGCTGGCGACGAGCGTGCGCACGGCATGGTCCACAATGGGTCTAAACACCGCAACCCCGGTAATCAATATAGCGGATGGGCGCCTCGGCAAAGTCGTGAGACGCGCCGCTCGTTCTTGGTGCAAAAGTCCTTCTCCGGTTTACCAATTCCGCTGTTCATGCTGCGTTCATGTCACTACCCATTCTGTGGTCACAGCCGAATTGAACCTACCAACGCCACTGAAGGGTTAACCATAAGAAAACGATCTCTCCGCTCTTTTCCGGCGCTGAAGTCTATTGCATCTCGGAAATCCTCCGTTTGACGAGATTTCGATCTCGTACTAGATACATCAGACACGGTGCCCTATGGCAACAGACCTTTCTCCCCAGCCAAACTACGTTCCTCCAAGCAAACCAGCGATGCCGGCCAGTGCGGCATTTGAAAAACATTATTGCGTAAACGAAGTCGCTGAATTGTGGGGCCTAAGCGAACGGACAATCCGGCGCATCTTCACCGACGAACCCGGAGTAATCAAGTGGGAGAGCGCTGAAACGCGGTTTAAGCGAGGCTATACCACACTGCGTATCCCGGAAAGTGTTGTTCAACGCGTGCACAGGAAGCTCAGGAAAGCGGGGTAACGGACGATGAAATCGGCTAAGGCGTTGACTGGTAGGCGTGAAAAGAGCGGTTCCAATACGAGTGCCATTACGAGTATTGAGTTCGTCCTCCGCGCTGAGCTGCACGAACCGACTGAGACGGATTTTGTCCATTCCATTAACGGAAGAATTATTGCCGAATCGCAAGCCCGTGGAGAAGAGGACGCCGGTTACATTCGAGCCTCACTCATTCAGTTCAGCGAGGCGCTGGACCATGGCATCAGCGCAGAACGACTCGGAGATGGCATCTCGGGCGACATCGCAGAATACTGGGAACATCTTTTCGACCCGGAGACTGGCCACCCGAAAGAAGAGATACAAAATGAGTTCGAGGCGGTTGACCTCGATCTCCTGATCATCGACCAGATCGTGATCCATCCAGAGTTTCGGGGACTAGGGATCGCAGAGTCAGCGGTTCACCGTATGATCGGCATTTTCGGTACGGCGTGCGGGTTGGTTGCGTGCAGGCCTTGGCCGTTGCAGTTCACCCCGTCCATCGCGAACGACCCAAAAGCATTAAGACAACTTGCGTTTCCGGACGTAAGCGAAGGGGAGGCCATTCGGAAGCTGAGATCCTTCTGGTCACGCCTCGGCTTTTGGCCGATCCGCAGTACAGGAATTTATGTGATGAGCCGATCCCAAAGGGCTTGTGAGGTGTCGTTTCAATACCACGGAAAAAGCCATCAATGACTCTCAGTCGCCGACTGTCGCTGTATCCGGTTAGAACGCTGCCCTGTCACCGACTTCCGACACACAATCCATCGAGTATCTGCTGTTCCTTGCAGAGCACACTCTTAGCCCGCCAATTCTCTCCTACATTCGATACGGGCTGGTTCACTCAAAGTAGGACGCCTACCTGTCATGCAGGAGGCCGCAGATTCGAGTCCGTCGCTCCTGCCAATCTCCCGACAAATGCATTGCTGTTGGAAGGTTAGGACGGTTGACGGCCGATTCTTCGGCCTAATGAAGAATCAAGCTGCAACTTCACTTTTGATCAACGACTTGCCTCAAACCAGGCACGCAGCGGAAGCACTTATCAGCACAACTGAAAACAAGCTGTTTGGCGAGTAGGAATTCGAATGAAGCGGCACATTCTCGACACACTTCTCGAAGGAATCACCAAATCTTCAGCCAGCTAGGGCCACTTGGCTCTTAGCGGAGACTTTACGCCGGTCTTGGCGAAACACTCGAAGTCGTTCTCGCTCATTGATTGCATCTCCGTAGGCGTCGACCGAATGCAGCGGAACTTCGAACCGATGCGGAAGCAAGTCGAAGCTTGGCAGAGAAGCGAGTTGACGGATGTCGCGGCGAAAGTCCTCATCTACGAGGCGTTTGTGGAGGGAAGACTGGAAGCTCCCAAGCACCTTGCTCGCAGCGTGCATGACCTGTACTTCGAGCCGAAGTACGAGGAATTTCGTTCACGTACCATCTGGAGTCTGTCGAATGCCTTTACGTCCGCATTCAAGGAACTGGATCCCATCCCGCAATTCAAGGCGACGGCGAAATTGGGAGAGTTCCTGGAGACTCGATTCTCACAGTCGTTCTAGCGCCTGGGCGGCACCGGCCGGACCGCCCCACCGATGCATATTACATTGGGACCATACACCCTGATTCGCTCTCCAACGAAGTACGTAGGACATCTCTCTCCATCCGCTGCAGTATTATCTGCTTAACGTTGGTCAGTTGGGGAATGGCTGTTAGCACACTCGCTCGTCACCCAGGGCTATCCGTATTACTTGTGCTCTGTGGGACCGCGGGTGGACTAAAGTACACCTTATTCAAGGCGCCTATCGATGCGCTGCATTTCCTCAATGCTGAAACATGCCAAGTTGGTTTCGACGGGCAGTTGCCGAGTAAACGGCGGAACTCCCGAGATCCAGAGATCTCATGGCCCATTTATGGTCCAACAATTGTTTCTCACTGCTCTAAACGCTTCAGAGAGCCATCCGTGTCGCTGCGCGAAGATCCGCAAGCGTCCTCCTTGCCTAGCATCTTGGTGCCGACGCGCATAGCAGCCGAGAAACACCCTGTTTTTTGTTGGCTCGCTGCTACAGGAAAACACATACCAAGCCAGTTCCCAGCAATGTCGTTGCCCAGACCAGATCGAGGTTGAACCACGCCTTGCGTAACACGCCGACTCCAATCTTTTCGAAAACCAGTACTGCGATGATTGCTGTCACCAGCAGATAACCGAGCGCATGCACCATTGTGGCGAGCAGCGCATTCATTAGTGTCATGGTTGATCCGGCCATTGCGTGACAGTGGGCGCTCGCCATCGGCAAACTTAGAAACACGGGGACGACCATCAAACCAGCACCGTGCGCCGACGCCATCAAGAAGGACCAGAATGTGAGTGCGCCTGCGTTCACCCGCATACTGGCCCAACGTGGATGGCGATGCCAAACAAGTCGGCTTACGCCAAGAGAGATCAATGTCCCGGCTACTATCCAGTGAAGCCAATTGATGGGAATGACGACTCCCGCAATAAGGGCGATCACTACAGCAACACCCACGGCCAGGGCATGGCCGAGTCCCAGCGGCAAAAGTGCAGAGAGCGCTGCTCCGCGGCGGCGCTCTTGCATCCCCAGCGCCACCGCGAACAGCCACCCCATGCCGGGGTTGAGGCCATGAAATGCTCCTAGCCCGAGCAACACAGCCCACGACATCGTCGTTTCATTCATGTTGTCGAACCTCACGCGAAGCAGTAGGAATCCGAGGACGCATCTCCACCTTGCAGTCGAACCTGGTGGGGACGGAAACCATCCGTCTGAACCAAGAAACCGCCATCAGTGCTCATGCCTCCACTCTGGTCAGCGTTCACCATCGTCAGCCAGCCTTGAATTCCATCCGGATAGAACTGGTCATCCCAGGCGCGGTAGAGGGAGTTAGTTACGAAAACGCGCTTTCCATCCCGACTGACTTCGACCATTTGTGGACCGCCGTTCAGCTTGTGTTCGGGTTCGCTTGGGTGTGGCTCACGACGTACAATGCCGCCAAGCCTTATCGATTCGGTCTGGACGGGACTGAACGGATCGGATACGTCGTACTGCCGCAATTCCCCGGTACCCCAGCACGAAACGTACAGAAATCGATCATCAAGCGAGAGATTGATGTCGGTCACGAATGGTGGAACCGCCTTGAATCCCTTCAAGAGTGGCGGGAGCAGTTCCGGATCAGCCGCTTCGGCGGGAATCTCGATCACTTTGCGGATCTTCCAACTCCCGTTCCCGTTAGAGCCCTCGCGATACCACAGCCAAACCGACGCTGAAAGATCTTTCAGTGACGTTACGACGCCGACAAACCCGTACGCCTCAGTTGGATCGTGGGCGGGTCGCAGTTCGAGCGCCATCTGGTACTCCGGACCCATTTCCAGGACCTGCTGGTGCCGTCTCTTATTCAGGTCCCACACATGTAGGGCGTGGCCGTACTTCCCGGCGAGGAGCAATTCCGGATTCGCGCCGTTTTCCACCATGTCTGGCGTTCCCCATTCGCTCGTGATCATGGTGTCGTGACCTAAATGCCACCAAAAGTCGTAGCTTAGGTATTGGGGTCCACGATCGGCCTCCCAAGCTCCCTTGATCTCAAAAGTCTGCGGGTCAAGAACGAAGATTCCGCCCGGCCCCTTGCCGTCCACTGCTCCGAGAGCATTCATGTAGATCCCATCGGGCCCGCAATGGGAGGTGTGCGCCCGGCTGTAGCCAGACTTTCTCTTGACCTCTTCGGGCTCGATCACCTTGAACAGCTTTGGTCGTCGCGGGTCGGGCTTGGTGTCGAGGATGTGAATGCGAGACGACCGCAGCCCCGGAACAACTAAGAATCTTCGTTCCATGTGCGGGTGCGGCGCATACGGGCAGAGGCAAGAACTGCACGCATTCCATCCGAAGTGGTGCAGTTCATCCCCCACATTCGGCATGTTGAGCTGGTGAATGATCTTGCTGTAGTTCGCCGACGAGGAGTCGAGATCAACGACCGCCATCGCGTCTGGGGCACCGGGATCCGCATTCAGTAAAGCGACATACGCGAACTTTTCCGAAGGAGCTTGTATGGCCATCTTCGGCGAGGGATAGAAGGTCTGGTCTGGGAGCAGTTGAGGCATCGCATTCATCTCCTTGTTGATTTCTACTGCCGCTCTCACCACCTCCATTTACAATCAATGGGTGTGGGGATCCGCAATCGACTGCGCTATTACGCCGCAGACCGAGGTGCGGCGTCCTTTGGGCGACCTGAAACCATTTTTAAACTTTTCTGAGGAACGCCATGGCGTCTGCAGCCCCTCCTGTCCGCTGCTACCGGTTTGGTGATTTTCGGCTCGACATTTCCGAACGAAGGCTAACGCGCGACGGCACCGATATCCCTCTCCGCCTGAAGGTCTTCGACACGCTCTGCGTGCTCGTGGAAAATTCCGGCCGGCTGCTGACGAAAGACGAATTACTGCAGGCGATCTGGCCCGGTACCGTTGTCGAAGAGAACAATCTCAACCACAACATTTCGGTGCTGCGAAAGGCACTAAGCGAAAAGCTCACGGGACAGACATATATCGAGACCGTACCTCGTGTTGGTTATCGGTTCGCGGCAGCAGTTCAACCCGATGCCCCGCAACCGGCGCAAGTTCCTGCGTCGCCGCGGTTCCGGCAGGAGATCCGGTATTGCACCACGAGCGACGGCGTGCGATTGGCGTATGCAACCATTGGTGACGGTCCGCCACTGGTGAAAGCTTCGAACTGGCTCACCCATCTCGACTACGAATGGGACAGCCCTATCTGGCGGCACTGGTGGTCCGATCTGAGCCGTCACCACCGCGTTATTCGCTATGACGAACGCGGCAACGGAATGTCGCAGCGTGACATCTCTGGTATCAGCTTCGATACTTGGGTACAGGATCTGGAGACGGTGGTCGATGCAGTGGGGTTGGAGCGATTTCCGCTCATCGGCATTTCGCGGGGTGGCCCCATTGCCATCGCATATGCGGTGCGCCACCCTGAACGCGTAACCAAGTTGGTGCTGTACGGTGCCTTTTCGGCGGGCCTGAACCACGGTGGATCGCCAGCAGACCTGAAGGCCAGGGCCGCGCTGATCGAGCTGATGCGGCTTGGCTGGGGACACAATAACCCGGGATTCTCAAGAACGTTCACTTGCCGGTTCATTCCAAAAGCTACGCCCGAACACGAACAATGGTTCGATCAGCTGCAGCGCATCTCGACTTCGGCCGAAAACGCGGCTCGCCTGATGGAAACCGATGACAACATAGACGTACGCAAAATGCTTCCGCAGATCAGCGTGCCCACGCTGGTCCTGCACTGCGATGGCGACAAGGTAGTCTTGCCCGAACATGGGCGGTACATCGCGGCAACTATTCCTGGCGCACGTTACGTATCGCTGCCCAGCGAAAACCACCTCCTGCTCGAAGATGAACCCGCCTGGCGGAGGTTTCTGGAAGAATTAGGGGAATTTCTGGAATGGGACGTGCACTCAAGTCCCGCAACCTACCCTTAAGGAAGCCGAGCTGATTCGAAGGCGATTCCGGGTGATCTCCCGAAGTTGCCCGTCACAAGCCATAACGCGATCAAGGCAATGTCGGAAGGTGATACACCCACAGTCGCTTCTGACATGTGGGTGTTCACAGTTTTACGTTGTTATGAATCTCGTGTTATCTCTGCAATCGCGCGGAGAGCGTATAGAACCCAAGGGTAAGTGACTCATCCGCAGACAATTCCGCGCCGCCGCAAAGTTGCAAGAGGTTCGGCCCTCTCATCAGCGCATAGTCTCCCGGCATGATCACCCACTGGAAGGTTTTCGAGTTGAATGTCCCGTCTTCGGGGCTAAAGGGAGACAGAGATGCCGGTCCATAGAACACGCACGGTCCTCCATTGATTTGAAGTGCCGCGTAGAACGGCGCAGTCGAACGGTAATCGGTGCTGAACGTGACAACGATCGGAACGGGTTTCTCTGGTTCGTTTATAGTTACTTTTCCATCCCATGTTTGCGTTTGGCAAGTTCCCTTGGCCCAGTTCGGCGGTTTAATTTGGCCCACCCTAAGTTATTGATTCCTTAGCAAGGCTGTTTTTGCCTCACCTTATATATAGGCAGTCGTCGAAGCTGTGGGAATGTGGGAATCGCGAAGCGATTTCCAAGGGCGGTGGAAAGGGTGGAAAACCTGATTTTGGTTTTC
>JAIQFH010000081.1 GCA_020073385.1 Terriglobia bacterium
CGGCCGAGGCGGCCATCGCCACATGAGCATCTAAGGCCGTCGAAGAAACTTCTGTCGATACTCTGCGTCCCGAAATGCTTCAGTGCCGCCGGGACGGGTGGTGGAGAGCGCGCCAGCTTTATTCCCGCTGGCAAGACACGTCGCCAAGTCGGCGCCGCGCACATACTGGTGCAGGAAGCCGGCGTCGAAGCTGTCGCCCGCTCCGACCGTATCCACGGGCACGACTTCTTGCGCTGGACTGACCACGCGTTCGGCGCCGCGTTGTGCCAGCGCTCCTTTGCGACCGAGTTTCACTGCTACCAGCGGCACCAACGCAGACATCTTGCTGATCGCGGCTTCCACGTCATCGTCATTCGTGCCTGCCGCTTTGCAGGCTTCCCGTTCATTGGGCAGGAAAACATCGACGTAGCGCAGGATTTCGTGAAGGCCGCCTTCCCACCGGTCGTCGGGATCGTCGTTGGTGTCGAGAGAAATCGTGAGCCCCTCCGATTTCAATCGCTGGAATAGCTCGCCCACTCGTGGTCGCAAGCCTTTCTGCAAGTAATACGAAGAAAAGTGAAAGTGACGCGAGTCGGCGAGATACTCGAAATAAAGATCGTCCCAACTCAACTCCGCGATGGTCCCGGGGTACGTGAGGATGTTGCGCCATTTCTCGTGGTGCAGAATCACGGTGAGCCCGGTCGTGGTAGACCCGGGAACGCGGCGCACAAGCGACACATCGACGCCCCCCTGCTGCAGGCGATCGAGTGCGATCTGTCCCAGTGGATCGTCGCCGATGCGCGATTGAAATCCAACCCGGCTGCCGAGCGCCGCCAGGTTGTGCGCTACGATCGCCGAGGACGAACCGAGGGTAAGCATCATGCGATCGGCCAGCAATTCACGTTCCGGTGGAAGTTGCTCAGGCAGACCGTAGAGGATAAGGTCGAGGTTCAGTTCGCCGGCGATGGTGACGTCGAAACGTGGCATGGGAATTGTTCAGTTGGTCCGACAGCGCGCTTGTAGAAGCAACACGCCCACTGCACGGGGAGAACACCTTGGTTTCCTGGGGGAGGGATGGGTGGAGTAGGGATCCTTCGGCTGCGTGGCTGCTTCGCTTCGCGAACCAGCCACTTCGCTCAGGATGACAGCCTTGGTTGATAAATCGCTCATATTCAGACCAGCGTCACTTCAACTCCCGCCTGCTTCAACACGCGCAGGTCGGACTTCGGGACGCCGCGGTCGGTAATCACTTCCTGCAGTGCCGATGTCGGAGCGATCAAGGATAGGCTGCGGCGTCCGAACTTGCTCGAGTCGCACACGGCGACAGTCTTTCTTGCCACCTCGACCATCACTCGATTGACTTTCGCCTCCAGCAAGTTTGGTGTGCTCAATCCAAATTGCACGTCGAAGCCATCGACCCCAAGGAAGAGAAGATCGGCGCTGAGGCGGCGCAGTGTTTCTTCTGCGATGGGCCCAACCAGAGAAAAGGAATTCTTGCGCAGGGTGCCGCCGGTGAGGATTACCTCGACGGCAGTTCCTGCCAGTTCGGCGGCAATGTTCACGGCGTTGGTGATGATCGTGAGGCTCTTGAAATTGCGCAGGGCGCGGGCAATGGCCGTGGTGGTGGTGCCGGAGTCAAGAATCAGCACCTGGCCTTCCTTCACCTTGGCGGCGGCACTCTCCGCAATGTGCAGCTTCTCCTGGCGATGGAGTTTTTCCTTTTCCCGGAGTGTCGGGTCCTCGAGCGCACCGTCGCGCGCGGGCAACGCTCCGCCGTGAGTACGGTGAACCAGGCCGTGGGCGTGCAGAATTTCGAGGTCCTTGCGAATCGTAACCTGTGAGGTTTCGAACTGGCCGGCGAGTTCGGTGACTAAAACTCGTCCCTGGTGGGTTAACAGATCGAGAATGGCGCGACGGCGTTCTTCGTTGAGCACTTGAGTTCGCTCTGAGGCGAATCTGTGGCAGACCGATTGTTTCTATGCAGATTTCTTTTTATAGCGTTTTCTTTCGTTTGTCCACTGGAAAGATTGAGGATCGTAAGCGTCGGTCGCCGTGCCGCCCGATGCTGGCGGGGAGCCAGCCCAGACCCCCACCGGACGAGAGTCAACCCTGTAACCCCCTTTCTTATGCGGAGTTGGGAACCACAAGGGGTGATAACCAATCGAGCACCTGCCCTCCATTCCGATTGCATGACAACGAGCGTTTTGCCGTAATCTCAATCTGGGACGAAACCGTTTGAGGTTTCGAAGAGCACCGTTTGTTACGAAATCCGGAGCGGGGGAGGTTTCAACTTGGCAATTATAGCGACAAATGAAGTTCTTGTTCGCTCCCAGTCGGTGGTCGCGCGCGTGGTCGCGGGCGAAACGCTGATCGTGCCGGTGCGGGCCAGGGTTGGAGACCTGGCATCGATCTACAGTTTCAACGGCACCGGCTCTCTGATCTGGAAGTTGCTGGAGTCGCCGAAAACGGTAGCATAACTCGCGACGGCTGTGGCGCAGGAATATGAAGTTGAGCCGGCGCAGGCCGAGCGCGATGTGACGGAATTTGTGGGTGAGATGCAGGCGGTTGGTCTGGTCGAGGTCCCCCCAGCGCTAGCCATGGCCGGGGACTGAAAGATAGCGACCAGTGGGGCGGGCAAGGACCGGCAGCGGGCGTGTGAGATCACGTCCGCTGCCTTCAGAATGGAGGGGGTTCTTGGAGCAGCTAAGCTACGGCGCGTTCAGCGCAGATCTACACCAGCGCCAGGCTGGCGAGCGTGTGCCGTTGCAGGTCTCCATCGAAGTCACGCGTCGCTGCCCGCTTGAGTGCCTGCACTGCTACAACAACCTGCCCATGGGCGACGTGGACGCCAAGCAGCGGGAGTTGACCAAAGAAGAACACTTCCGCGTACTCGACGAACTAGTCGAGATGGGCTGCTTCTGGATTCTCTACACCGGCGGTGAGATCTTCGCCCGCAAAGACTTCCTCGAGATCTACACCTACGCCAAGAAAAAAGGGTTTCTGATCACGCTGTTCACTAACGGCACGATCATCAACGAGCAGATCGCCGACTACCTGAAGGAGTGGCCGCCGTTCGCCATCGAGATCACGCTCTACGGCCGCACTCGGGAAACATATGAGGCGCTGACGGCGGTTCCGGGATCGTACGACCGCTGCCTGCGCGGAATCAAGTTGCTCAAGGAGCGAGGGCTTCCGCTCAAGTTGAAGACCGTTGCGACCAGCATCAACAAGCATGAAGTGATGGCGATGCGACGTTTTGCGGAAGATGAACTCGGAGTCGAGTTCAAGATGGATGGCCAAATCAATCCCCGGATTGATTGCTCGCAGAGTCCCTTGGCGGTGCGGCTCACGCCGGAGGAACTTGTTGCGTTGGACATGGCTTCGCCGAAGGGAAAGAGCGAATACCTCAGACTAGCAAATCATGATCTGGAGAGGCCCGCAAACCTTGCCCAGATTGACACGACGTATTTTTGTGGCGGCGGTTTGAATTCCTTTGCGATTAATCCCTACGGTGAGATTGGCATTTGCGTGATTTCGCAGCAAGAGACTTTCAGCGTCCGAGGGGTCGGAGTGAAGACAGTTTGGGAAGATTCACTCCTGCAATTGCGCAATCGCAAGCGCCAGCGCGTGACTAAATGCGTTCAGTGTCGGATCCAGTCCTTGTGCGGGATGTGCCCTGCAAATGGAGAGATGGAAAACGGCGACAAGGAGAGTCCGGTGGAGTTCCTCTGCCACGCGGCACATTTGCGGGCGGCGGTGATCGGAGTCGACGTTCCGAAACACGGCGACTGCGCCTTTTGCGCAGACGGTTGTGAGCACGAGGCGGTGAAGGAATCGGCAAGGCGGATCGTCGAAAAAGAAATCGATGTCGAGAGCTGGGCGGGCGCCGGGCAGATTCTCCCGATCCTTAACAACATGACAGTAGCGGCGGGCGGTTGCGGAAATTGCGGAAACCAATGAGGCAAGAAGAGTGTGGAGGCTGAATGAGTCAACAATCGAAGCAAGGCGACGGCAAGAAATCATACGAGCCCCCGCGACTGGCGACGATCAGCCTGCGCCCGGAGGAAGCCGTCTTGGGACACTGCAAGTCGCCGAGCGGTGGGGGCAACTCGACGTTTGGGAGCTGTCAGCCCGTCGGCATATGCAACAGCGTCGGCTCCTGACCTTCAATGCGCACCAGAACCGAAGTCGACAGCCCGCATGTGTGCATGACTGGCGCGTATGAATGCGACAGCAGCTTCCGGATTGGAGGCGTTTCTGTCGCTGTAAGGGGCGGGCGTGATGCTGATATCGCGATGGTCGCTCCATTAGCTTTGTTTCGCTCAGAGCGTGGACGTCCCGATATTGAAATTCAAGTCGAGTGGGTCGCCGACCTTCGCCCGGTCGGTCGCACCGTTTTCGATTCGGGTGCTACTTGGCGACTCTACGAGAGAGGCGATAGGTTCCACTTTGACTTCAGTGCGCCCTTTTATGGAAAGCAACCGTACCGGAGGCTCTGGGTGAATGGTGGCTTTACCAAGGCGACCATCCAGTTGAATGCCTGTTGCGCTGAGCGCAGCTCTTACCCGGGCGTTGCCTTGTCCTATCCCTTGGACGAGTTGCTCGTCATGCATTACCTCGCGTATGAGAGCGCGATCGAACTCCACGCGTCCGGCATTGTTCACAAGGATGGGATCGGAAACTTGTTTGTCGGCCACTCAGGAGCCGGAAAGAGTACGACTACGCGGCTTTGGACCGAGCGCGAGGATGTCGAGATTTTGAGCGATGACCGGATTATTGTGCGGCGGGATGAAGAGTTGCGTGTGGAGGCAGAGAAGAGAACCCCTCTCAGAGTCGCGAGCGCAGCGGACGGCGTAGGGATCCTTCGACTGCGTGACCGCTCGGCTTCGCCGATCGGTCACTCCGCTCAGTATGACAGAGCTGAGAAGCAGATTCATGGCTCCTCTCGGAATGACAAAGGAAAGATGCGCATGTATGGAACTCCTTGGCACGGCGAGGCGATGTACGCCTCCCCCAACAGCGCAGCGTTAGCCCGCATTTTCGTTCTCGAACACGGGCACGGCAACGTCATTACGCCGCTGACTCCCAGCCAGGCCGTCGCCGAGCTGTTCGCCCGGAGTTTTGTGCCTTTTCACCGGCACGAATATGTCGATTCAGCGTTGGTTTTCCTCGAGGAACTGGCGAATGCAGTCCCGGTCTATCGCTATGCATTCGAACCCGACCAGCGCGCAGTAGAGAAGATTCGCAACTTCCATGATTGATGGCGGAGCCGACTCGAAGGTGTTTGCTGATTCGAAGCTCTTTGAAGAGGTCGTCCGTCCGTTGCTGGAGCAGGGCCTGAGCGTGCGTTTTCAAGCGCGCGGGGCCAGCATGTCTCCCGCGATACGTGACGGAGAGGTGGTCGAAGTTACTGCCGTAATCGTTACCAAATTACGAAAGGACGATATCGTCTTAGCAAAATCTAATGCAGGCTTCCGGCTTCATCGGATCGTCGCTGCAGATCCCGGCAAAGACGTGTTCATCACGCGCGGGGATTGCGGCCAGCAAAACGATCCGGCACTGAAGGCGGAACAGATTCTCGGGCTCGCCCGAGCCAAAGAAGTGCGGGTAGGACGGAATATTGTGCAAGCTGGGTTCAGAGGTGTGGGTGGGTGGATGCTGCGGTCGGCGGCGCGGATACAGCGCGTCTCGCGCAAGTTGCTGGCAAGAGCGGTGGCCTTAAATGGTTCTTCCCTCGCGATTGCGGGCTCTTGTCTGCTGTTCGCAATCTCGCTGAGCGCCCAGGTTGCAGTGGATTCCTCCACCTCCAATTCCACAACCCTCACTGGCACTGGAAGTTCGTCCCTGACTATTGCTCATACGACCAGCGGCACAAACCGCCTCATGCTGGTCGGCGTGTCCATGAACATTACGAATGCCTCGACCACCGGCGTCGTAGGAGTGACATGGAACGGCACGCCACTGAATTTCGTCGGGGCGCACAACGACGCCGGCCTTTCTCGGCGGGTGGAGATGTGGTCCTTGCTCGCCCCGGCCACCGGCGCATTGAACGTAGTTGTCACGGTAAATATTCCATCCGCGGTACAGATCGGCGTTGTGGCGGGTGTGACGACGTTCACCGGAGTCGATCAAACGGTTCCCATGGGAACGTTCATCTCGGCGGACGGAGCTACTGCAACGAATTCCCAACTGGATGTCCCGAGCGTGGTCAATGGAATGATTCTCGACACGCTGGCGATCGGCGGGAATCGCACGGTTACGGTCCCGGGGCCGCAAGTATCGCAATGGAATGCTGTTAGCTCCGCCAATACAAATCCCGGCGTACGAGCTACGGGCACATCTCGAACTGGGGCGCCGAACGTCCCCATTTCTGAGGCCTTCAGCGGTACATCCAACTGGTCGCTCGGCGCGATATCGGTGAACCCCTCGGCTGCAGACATTGGTGTCACCACCAGTGTGAGCGCCGTAGCCCTCGGACAGAATTCCACCTACAACATCAAGGTCACCAACAGCGGTTCCTCAGCGGCAAACAATGCTGTGCTGACAGACACTCTGGCCGCCGGGCTGACTCTGGTTTCGGTCACGCCGAGCGCAGGAACCAGTTGCTCGGGTACCGGGCCGATCACTTGTACGCTTCCGGCTTCGTTGGCGATCGGCGTGAGCGCAACCGTCGCGGTTGTAGTGAATGCTTCCGCGGCCGGATTTTATCCGAACACGGCAACCATCACCGATTCCGGCACCCCGCCTGATCCGAACACCGGCAACAACACGTATGTGGCAGTCGCGCCCGTGGTCAGCGTGGTATGTGCCACAGGTACGCCGCCCAACGGCGGAACGCTGACCGGCGTGCAGAATACGTATTTTCCCGGAACGGCCAGTGTGGCGGCCGGTGCCACGTCGATTCCCATCGGAGCGGCCAACGGCAGTGGAACCATTGTGGCCGGCAGCGAATTGCTCGTCATTCAGATGCAGGATGCGAGCATCAACACCTCCAATAGCGTTGCCTACGGAAATGGCTCGACCGGCGCGGGATTTACCACCATTAACAACGCCGGCAACTATGAATATGTAACCGCAACCGGTCTGGTCAGCGGTGGCCTTGTGCCGGTTCTCGGGGCTGGAACCGGCGGGGGCTTGGTCTTCGGATACACGGCCGCGGCGGCCTCCGCTACCAAGGGGCAGAGCACCTATCAGGTTGTCCTGGTGCCGCAGTACGCAACCGCCACCCTTAGCAGCAGCGTGACGGCTGCCGCCTGGAACGGAAGCACCGGCGGAATTCTCGCGCTCGATGTAGGCTCGGCGCTGAATCTGGGTGGCGCCACTGTATCGGTCAACGGCAAAGGATTTCGTGGCGGCGCGGGCATGCAGTTGCAGGGCAGCGGGGGCGCGAATACTGACTTCGTTCAGCCCGCTCCGGCAGCTTACACCGGAGCCGCCGAAGCTGGCTGGGATGCAGCCAAGGGCGAAGGCGTCGCTGGTACGCCTGCATTTGTAGAATCCGGCGCGACATTCCTGGCGACGAATACCAGCTATCCCAGCGGCACAGCCGGAGTTGACGGCAGTATGGCTCATGGAGCTCCAGCCAACGCCGGGGGAGGCGCGACCGATGGCGATCCCAATGGTGCGAATCCTGTCGGAAATGATCAGAATGCTGGCGGGGGCGGAGGCGGCAACGGCGGAACGGGCGGATACGGTGGCGATTCGTGGAGTTCAAATTTGAGTTCGGGTGGTGAAGGTGGAGCTGTATTCCCCGCAACTATTGACCGCATTACCCTTGGTGGTGGCGGTGGGGCGGGCACTCGAAACAACTCGACTGGAGACGCCCAGGCCAGCAGCGGGGCAGCCGGCGGCGGCATCATCTTTATTCGCGCATTCAGTTTCACGGGCACGGCAACTCTGACGGCAAACGGCGCCAGCGCCTACATCGGCACCGCAAATGATGCCGGTGGCGGCGGCGGAGCGGGTGGAACCATCGTTATGCTTGCGGCGAGCGGCGGCGAGGGCGGACTCACCTTGCAGGCCAATGGCGGCAGGGGTGGCGACGCTTGGGACACTCAGCCTTATAGCTTGGCCGATCGTCACGGACCCGGTGGAGGTGGCGGCGGCGGCATCGTGTTCGTCTCCGGAGCGCCAGCCAGCGTGAGTGTGACTGGTGGTGGCAACGGAACGACACTCACCCCGGGTGTCGCATACGGCGCAACCCCGGGTTCCGGCGGAACCAGTTCGACGGTTGCCACGCTCTCGCAGGTGACCGGACTGCAGTCCCTGGAACTGTGCACTCGGTTGGGTGATCTGACGATCACCAAGGGTCACGGCGGAGTGAATTTCACGCGCGGCTCAAGCGCGAGCTACACTCTGTCCTTTTCCAACGTCAGCTCATTGGGCGCTACGAGCGGCGTGGTCACGGTTAATGACACGCTGCCGTCAGGAATTACGCCCACAAGCGCAACCGGAACCGGTTGGGCGTGCTCAGTTTCTGGACAGACGGTCAGTTGCACCCGATCGGACGCGCTGTCGGCCGGCGCGAGTTATCCAGCGATTGCTCTGAATGCCCTCGTTTCACAGTCAGCCCCGGCGACTTTGACCAACACGGCCACGGTGAGTGGCGGAGGGGACGTGAGTCCTCTCAACGACACCGCCACCGACCTAGCGAATGTTATATCGAGCGCAGATTTAAGCGTCACCGACTCCGGTTCTCCCAATCCGGTCGCCACCAATGGCAGCATTACTTACACCGTCGTCGCAACCAACACCGGCCCAAGCGCCGCCGATAATGCCACTCTTGTCTTACCCGTACCGACCGGGACGACATTTGCCTCGCTTACTCCTCCCGCGGGATGGAGTTGCCTCACGGCCAGCGCTGGCGGGACGGGCAACGTAGTGTGTACCAACGCGAACATGCCCGGATTGTCATCGGCAACTTTCACGTTCGTGGTGAACGTGGCTACCGGCGCCACGAACGGAACTGTGATCACTGCTTCCGCAACAGTAAGTTCGTCGGTGCTGGATCCAATTCTGTCGAATAACACCGCCACCGTTACCACAGTCGTGGGATCTTCCGGGCCAAACCTGTCGGTCACCAACACGGCCTCTCCCAATCCGGTGCAGGCCGGGAACACCATCACTTACACGCAGGTCGTGACTAATACCGGTTCGTCTGCAATTACAAACGGTACCTTTACCGAGGCGACGCCCGCGAACACAGCTTTCGTGTCCATCACGCCGCCGGCGGGATGGGTATGTGCAAGTTTCCCGGCAAGCCCCTGTACTGCCTCGACCGTCGGCGCCGGCGTTTCAGGAACTTTCTCAGTTGTCTATCGAGTGAACGCGGGCACAGCGGCTGGGACGCTAATCACCGACACGGTTATCGTCAACGCAACAAATCAGTCGTTCGGCGCAAACTCCGCGACTGCCACCGACGTGGTTGCAACCGCGACTCAGGCTGATGTTGCTCTCAGCACCGTTGCGACGCCCGCGACTGTATACGCCGGAAACAGCATCACCTACACGCAACGCGTGACGAACAACGGTCCAGCAGCGGCGGCAGGCGTCGCGTTTACTGAAGCGACGCCAGTGAACACCACGTTCCAATCGGTACTGGCTCCGGCAGGATGGACTTGCACGGCGCCCGCTGTCGGCGCTACTGGCACCGTCACCTGCAACGATACCGCCAATCTCGGCGCCGGAACCTCTGCTGACATGGTGGTTGTGCTGAACGTACCTTCCACAGTCGCGATCGGCACTATTACTGCGACGTCTTCGGTCTCGGCCACCACTTCGGATCCCAATGGCGGCAACAACAGCACAACCGTCACTACCAATGTGAATGTGGCTTGCGACCTGGCCGTCACCAACAACGGAACTCCGAGCCCGGTCACCGCAGGAAACACGATCACCTACACGCAGGTCATCACCAATTCGGGGCCAAGCAGTTGCAGCACGGGAACTCTCAACGAACCCACCCCGAACAGCTCAAGCTTCGTATCGGTGGCCGTGGTCAACTCGGGTGGCGCGACATGGGCATGTCCGAATACGGCGCCTGTAGCCTGCAGCAGTGCCACTGTCCCACCTGGCTCAACCGCTACCATCACGGCGATATACCGGGTGGCGGCAGGAACGGCCGGCGGCACGCTCATCACGGATACGGTGAACATTGCTACCACTACGCGCGATACGAACGCCGCCAATAACTCCGCGACCGTGACCATCCCGGTGGCTTCAGGTACACGGGCTGATTTGAGCGTCACCAACAGCTCCAGTCCGAATCCGGTCACGGCAGGAAACAACATCACCTATACGCAGAGCGTGACGAACTTAGGTCAGGCCTCGGCGAACGCCCCGGTGTTTACTGAGACCCTTCCCGCAGGAACGACGGCACAATCTCTGTCTGGTCCCGCGGGTTGGACCTGCGTGCTCGCGACTCTTACCTGCACTGATACTGCTGCGATGCCGGCGAATACGACGGCGAACTTCACCTTCGTTGTAAAAGTCGGTGCGACGGTAGCGAATGGAACAACCTTGCCGCAGACGGATTCCGTTTCCTCGACTACGACCGATCCCGTCAGCGCGAACAACAGCGTTACCGTGAATACGCTGGTGGCCGATACCGCCGACCTCTCGGTGACTAACACGCCCAGTCCTGTTCCGGTTCTGGCCACTGGCACGATCACCTACACCCAGGTCGTGACCAACAGCGGTCCAAGCGCGGCGACCAGCGTGAGCCTTACCGAAACGGTCCCGGCGAGTACGACTGCGCAGACGCTGACCGGGCCCGCTGGATGGACCTGTAATGTTGGGACCCTGACCTGTACGAATCCCAGCTTTGCCGCAGGCTCGGCGACGATCACCTACACCGTACTCGTTACCGCTGGCACGGCACCAGGCACTGCGATCAACCAGACCGCAAGCGTCAGCTCTGCAATCGCCGACCCGAATACATCGAACAACACTGCAACTGCATCGGACGTGGTTGCGACCGCGGCTCAGGCAGATCTTGTCGTCACTAATTCTGCTTCCCCGACGTCCCTCGCAGCCGGAAGCAACGTAACCTACACGCAGACCATTACGAACAAGGGGCCTGCTGCCGCCGCCGCCGGCGCTACCTTCACCCAAGTTACTCCGCCCAACACCAACTTCCGGTCGATCACTCCTCCTGCGGGATGGATTTGCGGAACTAAGCCGGCCGTAGGCGGCACGGGCACAATCACCTGTACCGCGACCACTACTCTTGCCGTGAACAGCACTCGAACTTTCACCCTTGTCTTACAGGTAAACGCGGGCACGCCTTCGGGGACAAGCATCACCGATACGGCAACCGCGACCGCAACTAACATAGTTCCCAATCTGACGACCAACACGGCTAGCGCTACGGTCGTCGTCGCCAACGCCAACAGTGCAGATGTGGTGATCGTTAAGACGGCTACTCCGAATCCGGTGACCGAAGGAACGCCGCTCACCTACTCACTCGCAGTCACGAACAACGGCCCGGCTTCAGCGACAAATGTGACGGTCACCGACACGCTGCCCTCTTCTGTTACCTATCTTTCGTCGACAAGCACCCTGGGAACATGCTCGGAAGCCGGCGGCATCGTGACATGCCTCCTCGGAACCATGGCGAATGCCGGCACCGCGACCATCACGATTCTGACCGTTCCGGGGCAGCCGGGTGTCATTTCAAACACAGCCACCATTACGGCCGATCAGACGGATCCAATCCTGGCGAACAACACGTCAACACAAAACGAAACCGTAGTCGCACCTACCAGAATTACGCTGCGCTCTTTCTCGGCGCGCTATGGCACCGATAAGAACGGCGCCAACCGGGTGATGCTGATCTGGAAGACCGGAGGCG
The DNA here is from genome assembly GCA_020073385.1 of Terriglobia bacterium. Lineage (GTDB taxonomy): Bacteria > Acidobacteriota > Terriglobia > Terriglobales > Acidobacteriaceae > Sulfotelmatobacter. The sequence goes on from JAIQFH010000081.1 coordinate 11,831, forward strand.
AGTCGCACAACCTCGGATTTAACGTCTATCGTGAGCTGAATGGAAACAGGGTCCGCATGAATCCCTCGATCATTGCGGGTTCTGCGCTAATGATGAACGGAGCGTTATCACGCCATTCGGCCAAGAGCTACGCCTGGATTGATCCCTCCGCACCTGGCTCGGGAACCAGTTATTGGCTTGAAGATATCGATGTGAATGGCACTCGCACCATGCACGGCCCGGTCTTTGCCGCCGGACTGCAATCAGCCGCGGATGCCACTCCGTCGGAAAGCCGAATGCTCAGCCAGATGAATCAGGCGCAGCCACCAACACCGGGCAGCCATGACAGCCATCCCGTCGAAGCATTCGCCACAGCGGATGCACCTGCTTTCTGGCAGATTGAGAAGCAATTTGAGCTCGCATCGCATCCGGCGATCAAGATGAATGTTCGCCATGAGGGTTGGTATCGAGTCGGACAGGCACAGTTGGTGAAGGCCGGACTTGATCCGAACGTTGATCCCGCGATGCTGCACTTGTATGCCGAGGCCGTCGAGCAGCCAATTCAGATCACCGGCGCAGCCGCAGGACCGGGCGGTTTCGGTCCGCAAGCGGCGATCAACTTCTACGGTACTGGCATCAACACCGTTTTCTCGGGAACAAGGGTTTACTGGTTGGTGGCCGGCGAGGGACGCGGTGCGCGCATTCCGCATATTGCTGGCTCATCAGGCTCGAATCAGCCTCCGGCCAACTACTCCGCCACCGTGGAGTTGCAGCAACACACGATCTATTTCTCGGCCCTCATCACATCCGATGGCGAAAACTTCTTCGGTGCGCTGGTCTCCTCTACACCAGTCGATCAAATACTGGGGACGCCAAACCTCGATATCAACTCCACACAGGTCGCACGGCTGGAGCTTTCGCTGCAAGGAGTCATCCTGGGCTTCCCGCATGATGTCGCCGTGTCGCTGAACGGAACGAGTCTTGGTGATGTGACCTTTATCGGCCAAGACAAGGGGAAGTTGACGTTCGATGTTCCGCCGGGTGTCCTCAGGCCGTGGGGTAATACCATTACCTTGACGGCCCAGAATGGCGACTACGATACCAGCCTGGTCGACTATATCCGTATTACCTACCCGCACCGCTATGTCGCGGACTCGGATCACTTGAAGTTCACAGGGAGAGCAGGCGACGAGATCACAGTCAGCAATTTCGCTACCCCGCCGGTCGTGCTCGACATCACCGACCCGAACCGGCCCGTGCAACTGACACCGCACGTGACATCGCAAGACGGTAAGTATCAGATCGCCGTTCAGGTGCCATTCACGACCACGAACTCTCAATCTATATTGCGGCATACGCTGCTCGCGGTGGCGGACGATCGCGTCTCCTTGCCAGCCGGTGTCGTGGCCAATCATCCCTCCCGTTGGCACAGCCCTCAGCCCGGGGCTGATATCGCGATGGTCACCTATGGAGAATTCGCCGGTGCGTTGGCTCCGTTGGTGCGAGCCCATACGGCGGAAGGGAAGACCTCTGCTGTTATACCCGTGGGCAATTTGTACGATGAATTCAATTTCGGCGAGCACAGTCCCTTCGCCATCAAACAATTCCTGAAGTCAGCCTTGAAGAATTGGAAGAGGCCGCCAGCCTACTTGCTCTTGAACGGCCGCGCCTCGCTCGATCCCCGCAACTATCTTGGCTTCGGCAACCTGGATCTGGTCCCAACGCGCATCGTTCCAAGCTCCAGTCTGATGACTGCTTCGGATGACTGGTTCTCCGATTTCAAGGGCAACGGCATGCCGACGATTGCCACGGGCCGCTTGCCAGTGAGCACGATCCCTGAAGCGAAAGTCGTGGCCGAGAAGATTTCCACCTATGAAGGTCAGTCGACGAATGGTCCCTGGACCTCCAATGCCCTCTTCGTCGCCGACAAGGATGACACAGAAAGCTTCACCCAGGACACCCAAACCGTGCAGGCTGGGTTGCCGGCTACGATGCAGATCAGCAATATCTTTGTGGACAACGTCGGCGTCTCATCAGCGCGTGGACAAATTGCCAACTCGATCAACTCGGGCCAGGCGCTGGTCAATTTTCTGGGGCATGGTTCTGAGGAACAGTGGGCCGGCCCCGACATATTCGATGAAAACACCGTGAGTTCGCTTACGAACGGTTCGCAGCTGCCGGTGTTCCTGATCATGGACTGCTTGAACGGATTGTTCCAGGACGTGTACGCTCAGCCGCTGGGGGTCTCTCTGATCTTGGCGCCCAATGGTGGTGGTGTCGCTGTACTCACATCAAGCGGCCTGAACCAACCCGCTCCCCAGACCGATCTCGACGCGATGGTGGTTCAGAGTGCGTTCGGCGCGAACGGCATGGCGCTGGGCGACGCTATCGTCAAAGCCAAGTCGAATATCGCGGATCCCGATGTTCGCCGGACCTTTGTCCTCTTCGGTGATCCGGCGATGAAGGTTAAGCAGCCTAATTTGACCGTTCACTGAAGAACAGTTTCCGTGGTGAAATCTGGCTCAGCCTCCACCGGACTCATGCGCATCGAGGAATCTAGGACGCAGTTGAAATAGCCAATGGCAAACCCGCAGTCTGCCGCAGCGGTTCCGCCAACGCCCGCATGACCCTTCCGAATCCCGCGAAGTCGAGAGACTGTGCTCCGTCCGACAGCGCTCGCTCAGGGCACGGATGTACTTCAATAATCAGCCCGTCAGCTCCCACGGCAACCGCTGCGCGAGACACCGCAGCAATCAGGCTCTGCTTGCCGGTACCGTGTGAAGGATCAGCAATGACCGGCAGGTGCGACAGATCGCGGGCAAGTGCAACGGCCGCCAGATCGATCGTATTCCGCATTTCGGTTTCGAAGGTCTTGATCCCCCGCTCGCACAGCACCACCTGATGGTTCCCTCCAGAGAGAAGATACTCGGCCGCGAGTAGCCATTCTTTGACCGTGGCGGATGGCCCGCGCTTCAACAGGATCGGCTTGTTAATCGTTGCCAAGCGCCGCAGCAGGGCGAAGTTCTGCATGTTGCGCGCCCCCACCTGCAGCATGTCAACGTGTTCGCAGATGATATCGATGTCCTCGGTGCTCATCACCTCGGTGACGACCGGCAAACCTGTTTCTTCTTTCGCCTGGCGCAGGATCTTCAGAGCCTCAATCCCGAGTCCTTGAAAATCGTAGGGCGAAGTCCGCGGCTTGTAGGCGCCTCCGCGCAGCATCGAAGCCCCCGCTCGCTTGACGGCATGCGCGGTGTCGAGCAACTGCTCACGAGATTCCACCGAGCAGGGACCGGCAATCACCACCACATGGGGTCCGCCAATCGAAACGCCATTGATCTTCACAACGGAGCGCTCAGGCTTCACCTGCCGGCTGACCAGCTTGAAGGGCTGGGCTATCGCTACGACATTATCGACGCCGGGAGCAACCTGCAGGGCCTCAATCTCGTGGCGCCGTCCGCTCCCAACCGCCGCGACAATTGTGCGCTCTGTGCCGCGCGTGACGTGCGGTTGATATCCCGCCTCGCGGATCCTTTCGATGACGTGATTGATTTCCTGCTCCGTAGCCTTTTCCGACATATTCACAATCATGGGTTTGGTTTCTCCTTGTTTGTCCTTCGGCGCAAAAAACTAAAGCCGCGATCTTGAATCGCGGCTTGCGGCTAAACTCGGTTCGTCTGGAAGTCCGTTCAGTGGCCCGTCCATACTCCAAGCTGCCCCGCAGCCGCAAACCGAATAAATCGGTAATACGCGGCAAATCGACGGCTTGGACTAAATCGTGTCATTGGAATCCTAATCTCTGAAGAGAGTCCGGCCTCCCCTCACCTTGATACCCCTTCTACTGCAGCGAACTGGCCACACTCGAGAACGCGTTATTGGCGTTCGACCCGATCAGACGCACGGTGCCGACCACCAGAACCAGAATCACGGCCAGCATCACAGCATACTCGGCGATATCTTGCCCGGAATCCTCCGACCACAGCCTGCGAATCACATTCAACATTGGCTCTCCTCCACGGCTATATGGCGGGTTCCCTCTTGAGATCAGGGACCGACCTCGGAACTAGTGTTGACCATGATGCACGCGGTACAAGCCGCTTGTCAAATGCAGTTTGAATACCCGCAAAAGAAACCCAGTTAGTTTGTATTGCCAGTCGGACGCGGGTTCTGAGCAACTCCGGCAGCGCCTGACGCAGCGGGGAGCAGGTCATGGGCGGAGTGCTGGGCGACCTGCAAGACCCGGTTAGGCAGGATGCCCAGATAAAGCGTCGCCACAAAAGTGATGGCCAGCGCCAGCGCCAGGCCCAGCGACACCGGGCCGACCGGAACTTCCTTCCGCGACTCCCGCATGTACATGACGACGATAATACGAAGATAGTAGTAAGCCCCGACGGCGCTGTTGAGTACGCCGATAATCGTGAGCCAGATCAGGTTAGCCCGCAACGCAGCGCTGAAAACGTAGAATTTCGCGAAGAACCCCCCGGTCATCGGGATGCCGATCAACGACAGCAGGAACACCGTGAGTGTCGCGGCCAGCAGCGGGGAACTGCGGCCCAGACCCTCATAGTCCTCCAGATTGACATAGCGCTCGCCAGCGTTCGCCAGATGGCTGACTACAGCGAACGCCCCCACATTCATGGCCGCATACGCCGCAGTATAGAACATGGCGGCTGAGATGCCGTTCAGGGAAGTGTCCGGGGTTGTCATGGCGAAGGCCACCAGCAGATATCCGGCATGCGCAATCGAGGAATAGGCCAAAAGGCGTTTCACATTGTTCTGAACAAGTGCGCCAACATTGCCCAACGTCATCGACAGGGCCGCTGCCACCCACAGAAACCAGAAGCGTCCCGGCACGTTGATGGAAAACACAACACGTAACAGAACGGCGAATGCGGCGGCTTTCGGTGCCGTGGACATGAAGCCCACTACCGGAGCCGGTGCGCCCTCGTACACGTCGGGCGTCCAGACGTGGAACGGCGCCGCGGCGACCTTGAAGCCTAGACCAACGAACATCAGCGCCATCGACGTATACACCAGCATCTCAGCAGGACTGGATTGCAGCCGTTGGCTGATGATGTCGATGTTGGTAGATCCCGTGGCCCCAAACATGAGCGCCACGCCATACAGGAAAAATGCGGTTGCGAATGATCCCAGCAGAAAGTACTTCAACGACGATTCGGCGCTTGAGGCTTCATTCCGGCGGAATCCGGCAAGAATGTAGGTGGAAATGGAAGAGATCTCCAACCCGATGAAGATCAGCACCAATTCGATTGCCGATGACATCAGCGTCATGCCGACAGCGCTGAACAGGATCAGCGCGTAATATTCGCCCGCCCGAATCTTCTGCACTGCCATGTATTCGAACGAACTCAAGATCACTACGGCAGCAATCGCGATGACAAGGTAGTTAAAGAAGATACTGAAGCCGTCAACCCGGATGGTCTTTGAGAATGCCAGACCCCATGGCTGCCGCGCCATGTACCACGTCGAAGCCAGCCCGGCCAGCGTTCCAATGAATCCAATGAGCCCAAGCGTCTTCTGGCTCTTTTCCTCATCCACCAAAGGATCGAGGACCATAATCACAATGCCGAAGATGGACAGCACCAGCTCGGGTAGGATCCGTATGTAATCCGCGCCCTGTGGAATGGCCTGAATTTGAGCCAACGGCATCATTGGCCGACCACCTTGCTGACCATCTGAGGCAATGCATTCAGCGTCGCCTGCACCGCCGGATCAATCGCTGCCAGCCAGAGAATCGGAGCAACGCCCATCACCATAGCCGCGATGGCGCAAGGCCATACTGCGGCCTTCTCAAAACCAAGCATGTCGGCCAGGCCATTATTTATCGGATGCGTTACCTTGCCATAGAAAACCCGCTGGAACATCCACAACAGATAGCACGCGCTCCAGATCACACCGGTGGCGCCCAGAATTCCGTAAATCGGTTTAGCTTGGAACGCGCCATTGAGAACCAGGAACTCGCCTACGAATCCGTTGAGCAGCGGCAACCCCACCGACGCGAGCACAATAAAGAGGTAAGACGTTGCGTAAACGGGCATCGGAGTCGCTAAGCCGCCAAACTCCGAGATCTCGTAGGTGTGCCGGCGTTCGTGCAAAATCCCCGCCAACATGAACAGTCCGCCCGTCGAGATGCCATGAGCCAGCATCACGAACATGGCGCCATTCAGTCCCGACTGCGTGAAACTGAAGATCCCCAGCACCACAAAGCCCAGGTGGCTGACCGAAGAGTAAGCGATCAACTTCTTCATGTTGGGCTGCACCATGGCCACCAACGCGCCATAGATGATGCCGATCAGCGCCAGTGCCATGATCCAGGAAGCGTTAGACCGTGACTGCTCGGGGAATAACCCAAGATTGAAGCGCAGCATTCCGTACGTGCCCATCTTCAGCAGAACGCCCGCCAGCAGCACTGACCCCGCGGTCGGCGCCTCCACGTGCGCATCCGGCAGCCATGTGTGGAACGGGAACAACGGAACTTTCACCGCGAATGCAATAAAGAAACCCAGGAAGAGCCACTGCGCTGCAGCCGGAAAATTTGATACCTGGCCCCGAGAGATCAGGTCACGAATGACGACGAAATCGAAGCTGCCGGTGTGAGCGTACAGCCAAAGGATCCCTGCCAGCATGAACACCGACGCGATCATGGTGTACATGAAGAACTTCACCGCCGCGTACACCTTGCGTTCATGCCCGAACACGCCGATCAGCAGTGCCATCGGGATCAGCGTGGCTTCCCAGAAGAAATAGAATAGGAACAGATCGAGAGACGTGAAGACCCCGATCAGAGCGGTTTCGAGGATGAGCAGGAGAATAAAGAACTCCTTCACCCGGTCATGTACCGTCTTCCACGAGATCAGCACGCAGAGCGGCGTGAGGAATGTAGTCAGCACCACCAGCCACATGGAGATCCCGTCAATCGCCATGTGGTAGTGAATGTTCGGACTCGAAATCCAGGACTTGTCGATCTCGAATTGAAATCCGCCAATTACCCGATGGAAATATACCGGCAGATGCAGCGACAGACCGAACGTGATCAGCGACACCAGGAACGCAATCACGCGGATATCGCGATCCCGTCGCGGAAGAACCGTCAGCAGCAACGCTCCAGCAAGCGGTACGAACGTGACCAGCGTCAGAATGTAGGGGCTGAGTGTGTCGGTGTTCATCGCGTCCCCCACCAGATCATGTAGGCGATCACGACCGCCGCTCCTGATGCAATCCAGCCGGCATACGATCGCACATTGCCGGACTGCATGTGCCGAACCTCGTCCGACACCTGGCGTGCTCCATCAGCCGCGTTGTTCACCGTGTCGTCGATGACCTTTCGATCGACCCCCTGCCACAAGATCTTGGTCGAGCCATCCACCAATGGTTTGACGAAGACCTTAGCGTAAATCTCGTCCACGTAATACTTATTCAGCACCGCATCGTAGAAAGCGCCCAGCGAGGCCGCGATCTTTGCCGGCAGATACGGCTTGCTGACGTAGAGAACATACGCGAGGATGAGCCCCGTGAAGGAGAAGAGAACAGAGAACCCCATCAGCAGCCATTCTGTATTGCCGGAACCTTCGGTGATGGTCTTTGGAAATTCTGAGCCAAATACTGGTTCGAGGAAGTGCTCGAATCCATTGTGAATGCCGACGAGTCCACCCACCAGGGAAAGGAATGCCAGAATGATCAGCGGCACCAGCATCACCGCCGGGCTCTCATGCGGTTCGCCATGGCCGTGATCTCCATGGGCCGAGTGAGCATGCCCGTGGGAATCCACCTGCGTTCCGCGATAATCGCCGGCGAATGTCATAAACAACAGCCGGAACATGTAGAACGAAGTGATCAAGGCGGTGATCGCCCCGATCAGCCAGTACACCCAATGCGCCTGGTACGCCTTCCAGAGGATTTCGTCTTTGCTCCAGAAGCCCGCAAATGGAGGGATTCCCGCGATGGCAAGTGTGGCAATGCCCATGGTCGCAGTCGTCCATGGAATGTAAGACCGCAGTCCGCCCATCTTGCGCATGTCCTGTTCGCCACCAACGGCGTGAATCACCGACCCGGCTCCGAGGAACAACAGTCCCTTGAAGAAGGCGTGGGTCATCAGATGAAAGATGCCGGCTGAGAACGCCCCTGCGCCGCAGGCCATGAACATGTAGCCAAGCTGCGAAACGGTGGAGTAGGCGAGGACTTTCTTAATGTCAGTCTGAGTAATGCCGATGGTCGCGGCAAACAGAGCGGTAAGCGTTCCGATAATCGCGACTACCGTCAACGCCATCGGCGCACGCTCAAAGATGACATGCGACCGCGCCACCATGTACACGCCAGCAGTCACCATAGTCGCAGCATGAATCAGCGCTGAAACCGGAGTGGGACCTTCCATGGCATCCGGAAGCCAGACATAAAGAGGGATCTGGGCGGACTTGCCACAGGCCCCAACCATCAGCAGGATTCCAATCGCGGTCAAAAGTCCGGCGCCGGTGGTCTCCGCTGCCAGCGGTTGTACTTTCGCGAACACGTCGGTGAAGTTGAGCGATCCGAAATGCTGGATGATCAGGAACAGCCCAATCAGAAATCCAAAGTCGCCGATCCGGTTGACAATGAATGCCTTCTTGCCCGCCGAGGCTGCCGAATCTTTCGTGAACCAGAAGCCGATCAGCAGGTACGACGCCAGTCCCACGCCCTCCCACCCGATGAACATCACCAGATAGTTGTTTGCCAGTACCAGTGTCAGCATGAAGAACATGAACAGGTTCAGATAACTAAAGAATCGGTAATAGCCGGGATCGTCCGACATGTAGCCGACGGAGTAGATGTGAATCAGGAACCCGACTCCAGTCACTACGAGCAGCATCACCAGCGAGAGTTGATCGAGATAAAACGCAAAGTCCGCCGTGAAGTAGTTGGGAAGCCCGAGGCTACCGGAGCGAATCCAGTGTGCCAGATTGAAAACGTAAGGCGCGGCCGCCGAGGAAAATCCCAGCGCAATCTTCAACGCCAATGCGAAGGCCAGACCGGGAAAAGTCAATGCGATCGTGGTGATTGCCTTCTTGGACGACCTGCGGCCCAGGAATCCGTTGATCGCCGCCCCAGCCAGCGGCAGCGTCGGAATCAGCCAGAGATAAGGATTCTGCGTCATAGTTTGAGCAGGTTCACCTGGTCTACGTTCAGGGTCTCCCGCGTGCGGTAAACGGCAATGATGATCGCCAGTCCCACGGCCGCTTCGGCCGCGGCCACCACCATCACAAAGAAGACGAAGATCTGCCCCGCCAGCACATGCCAGTGCGCCGCAAACGCGACAAACGACAGATTCACGCCATTAAGCATCAACTCAATCGACATGAAGATGGTGATGATGTTGCGCTTGATCAGAAATCCCGTAACGCCGCACGCGAACAGGATTCCACTGAGCACCAGATAGTAGGAAAGCGGAACCATTAGTCTTTCACCTTCTGTGTCGGCCCCTCTGCCGGAGACGATGGAGGTTTGCTAGCCAACACGACCGCACCCATGATGGCCACCAGTATCAGGATCGAAGTGATTTCAAAGGGCAAGAGAAACTCATGAAACAGCATGTCCCCGATCGTTTTTGGAGGTCCAGGTAATGCGCCGACCGCAACTTCCCCCGTACCCGAATGCCGCAATACGACCCAGGCCACCAGTACACTCCCGATCAGCATTCCGGGGATCCCGATGATGATCGCTACCCGGCTGCCCTGCGTGCGTTCTTCGACTCCCGCATTCAGCAGCATGATGACGAACACGAACAGCACCATGATCGCGCCGGCGTAAACAATGACCTGCAGCGCCGCCACAAATTCCGCGCCTAGCAGCAGATACTCTCCTGCCAGCGCCGCCATTACCGCGATCAGCGACAGCGCGCTATTGATGGGATGCCGCTGCACGAGCAGATTTACCGCGCCCGCTACGCAGACGGCTCCGAACGCCAGAAACAGAATTAAATGAACGCTGAGCATGAAAAGTCAGTACTTAGGGGTCAGGGGCTAGGGATTAGGGGCCAGTTTGAATGCCTGGTTCTCGAGATGTTGAACCCTGACCCCTAGACTCTGACCTCTACTACTTCACCACCACCACGATCGCGGTCACAATCAGATTCGCCAACGCGAGCGGCAGCAGGAACTTCCAGCCAAATGCCATCAGTTGGTCATAACGGAAGCGCGGCAACGTCCCACGCACCCAGATATACAGAAACAGGAATGCAAAAACCTTGGCGCCAAACCAGAAGACCGGCAAAAGCGCCTGCAAAATCGGCGGTCCAAAAATCGGCCCGTGCCAGCCGCCTAGAAACAAAAGTGTCGCCAGGGAGGCCACCGTGATCATGTTCGCGTATTCCGCCATGAAGAACATGGCAAACTTCATGGCGCTGTACTCGGTGTGATACCCGGCCACGAGTTCGGTCTCGGCCTCAGGCAAATCAAACGGGATGCGGTTGGTCTCCGCATATGCCGCCATCAGGTAGCAAAAGAACGCAACGGGCTGAAGGAAAATATTCCATCGCGGAATGAATCCCAAGAAAGTTCCGCCCTGCACGTCCACAATCTCGCGAAGGCTGAAACTACCCGACAGAATCAGCACACCCACCAGCGAAAGTCCAAGCGAAATCTCGTAGCTCACCATCTGAGCACTGGCACGCAATCCGCCAAGAAGGGAATACTTATTGTTCGACGACCAACCGGCTAGCGCGACCCCATACACGCCGATGGAGGTGACGCCGAGAATCACCAGCAGGCCGATGTTCACGTCGGTGATCTGCAGAGGAAAACTGTAGCCGAATAGTGTGATTGCGTTGCCAAACGGGATCACCGCGATCGACGTCAGTGCAAAGATGACGGCAATCAGCGGCGCCGCCAGGAAAAGCGGCTTGTACACATGCGGCGGTGTGAGGTCTTCCTTGAAAAGGAACTTGATACCATCCGCCGCAGGCTGCAGTAGTCCGAACGGTCCCACGCGTGTGGGTCCCCAGCGATTCTGCATGTGGCCCACGACCTTGCGTTCAAGCCATACAGTGTAGGCGACAGCCGTGAGCAGCACCAGCAACACGATCGCTGACTTGATCACCGTCGCTACAATGTAAATCCAGATTGGCACCGCCCCACGTCCTCTCTCGAATCAGTTGTGGAACACAAAGCCGATCAGCGCATTACTCACAGCTCACTGCCCATCGCTCACAGCCAGATCAGTCCGCCGCGACTTCCGGGGGCTTCACTTCATGACTCTCCATCACCGACCTCAGCGCCCGCGAATAACGTCCCAGCGTGCCCGAAGTGAACAGGGTATCGTTGGCGGGCTGAATGGATTCCGATGGGTGCGCCACGCCCGGGCCGCCCTTTGCTAGTGACGTATGCTCGCTGTTGCCCGCCAGAAGATTCGCGCGTGAACCGCCATATCCAGGGACAAGACGCTGGATCTCATCGAGAATCGCCATCGGTTCGAGCGGGCTCAACTTCGGCTCCAGTCCCTGATTCTCAAGCCACACCGCGTGGCGGTCGGCCTCACCCGACTGTGCTCCGCGCGACTGTCCCATATCCGCGCGCACTCCGCCGCCGAACGGGACCAGTTGGCGAATGTCCGCACCCATCGCATCGGCAGTGCGCACGATCATCTCGAAATCCGGCTTCGTGCCGGAGACTTCTCCCGCCTTCTTCACCAGTTGCACGTCGCCGCAGGTGTTGGTCATGCTGCCCGCTTTCTCGTAAGCATTGGCGGCAGGCAGAACGACGTCAGCGATTGCGGCAGTTTCGGTGAGAAACATGTCCTGCACTACGACGAAGCTCTTGGAAAAGGCAAATGGATCGATGTCGAGACGGCCGACCGGATTCGATCCCACCACATAAAGCGCTTTCAGTTTGCCCGCCTTGGCTGCTTCGACCATGCCCGGCAAATCAAGTCCGGCCTGTTGCGGAATCTCCGCCCATTCCTCGTGGAACTCGCTCGCCGCGTTTGCAGGATGATAGCCGGGGAGCAGATCCGGGTAGAGACCCATATCCGCCGCACCGCGTGAGTTGGCATAATCTCCGAGGCAAATGAATTTTGCGCCTGAAATGCCGCAGCCGAACGAGACCAGGTTTGCGACGTCGTTCCCGCGAATCTCCGCCCCAAAGATAATGACGATATTCTGTTCGGCGCGGATCTTGTCGCGCATTGCGATCCACGCGTCTCTCGTATTCCCGAGCGCATCGGCGGCCGCCTCATCCCCAGCGAGGAAAGCAGCGACCTTGCCTTCTGTTCCTGCGGGGATCTGCGTAAAGCTCGCCGCCTGCCGACGCAACTTGATTGACTCCGAATTGATTACGTACAGCTTGGCCCGGTGTAGCCGCACGTTGTTTCGAATCTGCCATGCGAGTAGCGGATGCTGCTCCGTGGGATCGTTGCCAATCAGCAGAATCGCAGGCGCGCTGAAGACGTCCGCCATACTGGCCGTGGCATTCTCCTTGCCGCGCATAGCTGCCGCGAAAGCCGAGAAGTCTGCCGTCCGGTGATGGTCGATGTTATTCGTCTTCAGCACCGTGCGCGCAAACTTCGAGAGCAGGTAAGCTTCCTCGTTCGTAGTGCGATTCGAACCGACGACGCCGATTGCCGCCCCGCCGTCCTTGTCGCGCACTTCCGCAAACTTCTTCCCCACCAACTCAAACGCATCTTCCCAGCTTGCCGGGGTCAGCTTCCCGTTTTTTCGGATAAGCGGCTGCGTCAGCCGTTCTTCATGATTCGCGAAGTCGAAGCCATACCGTCCCTTGATGCAGAGGAAGTCTCCATTGGTCCCGCTCTTGTCGCGGTTATCGCCCCGGACAATTTCCATGCCGGTATCGGCGCGTCGCACGCCCAGCGTCGTCTTGCAGCCATCACCGCAGTGTGTGCACACGGTGCCGACGTGCTTCATCTCCCACGGGCGCGTCTTATAGCGATAAGCCCCCGAAGTGAGTGCACCCACCGGACAGATGTCGATGCACATCCCGCACTCTTCGCATTCGAGATGATCTTCCTTATTAGGAGCAATCAGCGAACTCACGCCTCGGTTCTGGACACCCAGCGCCCAAACGTCCATGCCCTCGCCGCAAACGCGCACGCAGCGGTAGCACAAGATGCAGCGCGGCCGGTCGAAGAACACCACTGGAGACCACTGCTGCTCCTCCTTGTGGTTCTTCGCCTCCATGAACTTCGACTCGGCGGCGCCATAGGAGAACGTCATGTCCTGCAGTTCGCATTCGCCACCGGCATCGCAGACCGGACAATCCAGCGGATGGTTCCCGAGCAGCATTTCCAGCATCGACTTGCGAGCCTGCTTGATCTCTTCGCCCTCGGTGGTCACCGCCATACCCTCGCTGATCACCGTGGTGCAGGCGGTCTGCAGCTTGGGCATCTTCTCAATTTTCACCAGGCACATGCGGCAAGCGCCCTGCAGTGAAAGATTGGGGTAATAACAAAACGAGGGCACTTCGATGCCCACACTCTTGCAGGCTTCAATGAGCAGCGTGCCCGCGGGAGCGGTCACTTTCTTGCCGTCGACAGTGAGATTTACGTCAGCCATATCATGAACGGTATTCCGCAGTGCTACCGCAGTACTCCTAGAGCGATAAGAATCTCCGCAACAGCCAAGAGTCCTCCACCCAAGACTAAGAACACGCGCGTTCCGATGTGCATCGGTACTGGAACCGGTTCAGGGTCCCCTTTCCAACGCATCAGCGTAGAGTGCGAGGGCCTTGTTAACGCAAACCACACCAGCAGCAAGTAGAGAACGGCAAACCCGATATGATTAATCAGACCGAGCGTCGACTGAGCATGCACAAATCCTCCCTGTCCTTACTCAATAAGCGCAGGAATCTGTTCTTCGGTCCCCGCCTTCTCATACGGGCAAGGCTTTCCGTCCAAATGATCCTCAAACTCTTTTCTAAACTTCTTCACGAATCCGATCGTCGGCATCGCCGCCGCATCGCCTAGCGGGCAGAACGTCCGCCCCAGCATGTTCTCCGCCAGGTACTGCATGTTGTCGATGTCTTTCTTCAGACCGCCGCCGGCATGGAACCGAACCAGCGTTTTCTTCAACCAGTCGGTGCCTTCACGGCAGGGGATGCACCATCCACAACTCTCGTGCTGATAGAACTTCATCGTCCGTAGCGCGAATTTCACGATGCACTGCGCGTCATCAATAACGACCACGCCGCCTGAGCCCAGCATCGATCCGGCTTTGGCGAGCGAATCAAAATCCATGGCCACATCGACTTCGTCCGCGGTAAGGCACGGGCACGACGACCCGCCAGGCACAACCGCCTTCAACTGCCGTCCATTCGGAATACCGCCGCCCACCTCATAAATCATCTTTTTCAGGTTGTAGCCCATCGGCAGTTCGTAGACACCCGGCTTGGCAATATTCCCGCTCAAACAAAACAGCCGCGTGCCACCGTTCTTCGGCGTACCCAGCTTCGCGTACCAGTCCGCTCCCCCAAGAATAATGTGCGGGACATTGGCCAGCGTCTCGGCATTATTAATGACCGTAGGCCCGCCCCACAAACCCACCACAGCAGGGAAGGGAGGCCGAATCCGCGGTACTCCGCGCTTGCCCTCCAGCGATTCCATCAGCGCCGACTCTTCGCCGACCTCGTAAGCTCCCGCGCCGCCATGCCAGTAAACGTCGAAATCCTTGCCGCTGCCGAAGATGTTCTTCCCGGCGAATCCCTTGGCATAGGCATCCTTGATCGCCTTCTGCATGATGTTCGACAGGTACCGGTATTCGCCGCGAATGTAGATGTACCCGCTCTTCGCGCCCACAGCCAGCCCGGCGATCATCACGCCCTCGATCACCGAATGCGGATCATGCTCAAAAATCAGCCGGTCCTTGCAGGTTCCCGGTTCGCTCTCATCCCCATTGCACAAAACGTACTTGG